>CAWGSX010000001.1:0-1035091 GCA_963825385.1 uncultured Pseudomonadota bacterium
TGATGTCACCGCTCTTCGATTCGACCCCTAATACTCAGACCTTGAGTGATGGAATGATCTTCTCGATCACCCTCTTCTGGCCTTTGGGCGTTAGTGCCAATTCTCCCGGGCGTGGTTGTGACGCGGATCTCGTTGGTTGTCGTCAGGCGTGAAATTGCAACGCTCTACGGCTTTCTGCGTGTTGTTCTTCGCCAGTGCACGGAGCACGTCCTTCTGCAACCTATTCCCATCTGCGTTGTTGAGAAGCAGCAGGATTTCAACGGGAGCGCTCACTGACTCATCGAGCACCAGCGGAACTCCATCCAATTCGTGAATGAGGGAGTATTCAAGCTGAACAATCTGTGCGATCGTCGCTGCGACTAGTCTCCTTGTCTTTCTTCCAGGCAAGGCGGAGGAACTCCGGCAAACAGCCATTTGCCCGCGTGCACGATCAACATGGAGTCCATGAAGTCGGCCTTGTAGTGCGGAGAAATGTGAACGGAGCCGCGCGAAGATCGGAATTTATAGACCAAACTGATGGCTTTGCAGATGTGCAATCGGTCGGGCTGCTGCAGATTATGCTGGCGCTGAGGCTGGGGCGGATCATCCTCGATTTTTTCGCACAGCACTCCTTCGGTAACTGACTGTGGGTCAAAATTCCCGAGTCCATTTGATATACGGCCCGTGGCAACGGCCTCGCAGACACGTTCGCCATCCAATTCAGTAGGCTGCCAATCACCCGCAAGGAAGCGCTGCTGCATCTCGACATAGCTCGTGACGACAGCATCAGCAAGGGCCGGATCAACGATCTTCGACAGTTCCGTGATCAACTGCGCGGAGGTTAGTGGCTTCATGCCTTCTTTTTCTTGCCCCGCTTCTTCGGTTGATGACGGTCGGGATTCCAGGTATCGGGCACGTTTTCGTCCAGAGCATCGGACAACTCCTTCTTTGCCTCCTCGCGGCCCTTTGCATTCAACTTGACGCGATCATCCCCCTCCTTCGAATAGCCGACGTGCTTAGCCAACCATCGATTTGCATTCCCACTGCCGTCGGTTGCCTTCGCCGCCTTCAGAAAAGCGCGTAAATCGGAATCAAGAGCTGATGATCGCCCATAGCACTCTTGCGCGTACAAATAGAAGATACGTCATGCGCCGCGTGAAGTCGGAGGCATTCTTGGCCTTCACGCGGTTGTCGGTGACCTCGAGGGTCTCGCCTTTCGGTTCCAGAATGTTGCGGATTCTC
Source organism: uncultured Pseudomonadota bacterium (assembly GCA_963825385.1). GTDB lineage: Bacteria > Pseudomonadota > Gammaproteobacteria > Steroidobacterales > Steroidobacteraceae > 13-2-20CM-66-19. Next base: position 1,222 of record CAWGSX010000001.1, read on the forward strand.
TGGCTGTCAGGGCTTGCCGGGTCCGCCGTCAATCCATTCGAGGTCGAAGGATTTGGATGTGGCGGGGCCTCCAGGGCTGGTTGCTTGGCCGCAGGGAGTGCCTTTTGCCCATCAACAACGGTGCCATCCTCGGATGGGTGACGGCGCAACAAGGCTGTTGTCCTGGTTCCGTCGCGCCGCGCGAACAGCTCTCCGAACACATCGCCGAGGCTCTGCATCGCCTCATCCGTGAGAGATGCCTCGCAGGCACGCGAATTACGGTCCTCTCGATAGCTAATTGTGTTTCGATTGGCCGCCAGTGCCGATGGGCGCTAAGACTGCGGCTGCAACGGTGGCGACTTGCTCTGGACGCCCTCCCACTCGTGCACCACACTCAACGCAAGCACCGCCGTCCTTCTCCAGGAGCGCCTTGCATGCCAGGCACTTAGCTTGGCTACCACAGGTTTTGCAGAAATAGCCTCTTTCGGACAGGAGAGCACCGCAACTTGGACATTGCATTCTAGCTCCTCGACTCCGCGTAATCACTAGTAGCATATCACGCCTTCGCCACTTCTTCGCTTCCCAGCTATAATTCCGCCATGGACTTTCAGCTTGTGACGGCTACAAGCCGCGGGGGGACCAGCCGCGGGCTATTGACGCAATTGATGAGGGGCTTGGCGGCGGGGAGCAGCACCAGGTGCTGCTGGGGGTGACTGGGTCGGGCAAGACCTTCACGATGGCTAAGGTCATCGAGCAGTCGAACCGGCCGGCGCTGATTCTGGCGCACAATAAGACGCTGGCGGCGCAGCTTTATCACGAGTTCAAGCAGTTCTTCCCTTCGAATGCGGTCGAGTATTTTGTGAGCTACTACGACTATTACCAGCCGGAGGCTTACATTCCTGCCGGGGACCTCTATATCGAGAAGGAAGCCACGATCAACGAGGAGCTGGACAAGCTGCGGCTTTCGGCGACGCGGAGCTGTTTGAGCGGCGGGACGCGATTATTGTCAGCTCGGTGAGCTGCATCTATGGGCTGGGGTCGCCGGAGGCTTACTACGGGATGCTGCTGCTGCTGGAGAAGGGGCAGAAGATCAGTCGCAAGGATATTACGCGGCGGCTGGTGGAGATTCTTTACGAACGGAATCCCGGCGCACCTCGCGCAGGTGCTCCTGCGCGAGGTGCGCCGGGAGGGGGACCTGTGCCGGCTACTTGCCGCGGCGGGCGCGCTTCTTCGGGGCGCGCCGCACCACCTTCTTTTTCGCGCTCCTGGTGACCCGGCGGGCCACCTTGCGCGCCGCCTTCTTGGCCTTCTTTGCCGCCCGTCGCACCGGCCTCGCCGCGGCTTTCTTCTTCGCGGCCTTCTTCGGGGCCTTCTTCGCGGGGGCTTTCTTCTTCGCCGCCGGCTTTGCGGCGGATGCGCTCTTTGGCGCCGCGGCGGGAGCCTTCGCGGGCGCAGCCTTGGCCGTTACGGCCTTGGAAGTCGCGGCCGCCTTCGGCGGCGCCGGCATGGCCCGCGGGGCCTCCTGCACGGCGAACGCGCCGCCCTGCGGATCGAGGAACAGCGCGATCCAGCTGCCGCCGGGCACTTCGACCGGTCCATGCAGCAGTCGCCCGCCGGCCGCCTTCGCGGCGCTCACCGCACGGCCCGAGTCGGCCACGTGCACGTAGCTCAGCCACGAGGGAGCGGTCTGCGGTCCCTGCGTGTTGCACATGCCGCCCACCGCCGCGCCGCCGTGCTCGAACAGCTGATAGACGCCCATCGCCCCCATGTCGTGGCCGACGCCCTTGGACCAGCCGAAGAGCTCGCCGTAGAACTTCAGCGCCGCGTCCACGTCGGTCGTCTGCAGCTCATGCCAGGAGAAGCCGCCCTGCGGCGGGGTTCCCGGCGGCGGCCCGCTGCCGGGGGTGAATACCGCGAACGTCGCACCCTGGGGATCGGAGAGCACCGCGAAGCGGCCGACGTTGGGAATGTCGCTCGCCGCCTTCCATACCTTCGCGCCCAGCCCCTGCGCCTGCGCCACGGTCGCATCCACGTCCGGGGTGCCGACGTACATCAGCCAGTGCGCCGCGCCCGCGGCGTCCGCCGGCAGCGCCATGAGGCCCGCGACCTGCATGCCGCCGGCCATGAATATGGTGTAGCCCGGCATGTTGGAAGGCTGCGTACGCCACGGCAGCACCTTGGCGTAAAAGGTGGCGGCGGCTGCGGTATCGGTGGTCAGCAGCTCATGCCAGACAAATCGTCCACGGACCTCGGCGTTGCTCATGGGGTCTTCCTCTTGTTGGCACGCGACATCAATCAGCGCTCGACGATCGGCGCGACATTCTGCCCTGCCGCGTCGGCTACTGCCATGACCGCAGCGCGCCGGGAGGCCTGCGCCTCGCGCCAGATCAGGTACAGCCCGCTCGCGATCACCACCGCCCCGCCGCACAGCACCCGCGCCCCGGGCAGCACGTGCCAGACCAGGCGGTCGATGAGGATGCCCCACAGCAGGGCGGTGAATTCCAGTGGCGCCACCACCGCAGCCGGGGCGGAGCGGAACGCGGTGGTGAGCCCGTACGAGCCGATCGCCGCCAGCACCCCGAGGAGCCCGAGGTAGCGGTAGTGCGCGCTCGCCAGCGGCACCCACTGCGGCAGCGCGAGCAGGAGCGACATCAGCGTCATGAGCCCGATGGTCCATACCACCACGCTCGCGGTGGTGTCGGTGCGGGTGAGCACCCGTACGGCGACCCCGCTCACCGCGTAGGCGCAGGCGGCGACGAAGGCTGCGAGCGAGCCGAGCGTGCCCCAGCCGCTGGCCGTGGGCTTGAGCATGATGAGCACGCCCACCAGGCCCACGACGATCGCCGCCCAGCTCTTGGCGTCGGCGTGCTCCTTGAGGATCGGCACCGACAGCGCCGTCATGATGAGGGGCGCGGACAGAAACACCGCGTAGGTGTTGGCGAGGCTCAGGGTGCGCACGGCGTAGATGAAACAGCCCAGCACCAGCACCTGCAGCGCGCCGCGCAGCAGGTGCATCGGCCAGCGGTGCGGCACGAGCGCGCGCCAGCGCCCGGCGAGCGCCACCGGCAGGATCAGGAACGGGAGCGAGGCCGCCCCGCGCAGCGCGGCGACCTGCATGGGCGGGTAGCCGGCCGAGAGGATCTTGAGCAGCGCGTCCATCCCGGAGAATGCCGCCACCGCCACGATCATGGCGGCGATCGCGCGCAGCCGCCCGGTGAGCACGGCCGCTCAGCCTGCCGGGTTGGCTTCCGGCGGCTTGCCGGCGCCCACCGTGCGCGGCCGGCCGGGGGAGCTCTTGTGGCGGTAGCGGATGCCGAGCAGGCGCGCCGGCAGCGGGAAGGCGCTCATCAGCGACACGATGAGCGAGGAGGCGTAGGGCACGGACTGGATGACGAGCACGATCTCCCACGCCAGGCGGTCGGGGCCGGCGTTCTGCGGCGTGCTGCCGCGCGCCACCGCCCAGGCCGAGAGCAGCAGGCCCACCATCAGCAGCGTCTCCTCGCGGGCTGCGGCGAGTGCGTGCCACAGCCCCGCGGTCGTACCGCCCTTGGGCGTGCGGAAGAACGGCTCGCTCTTGGTGAGCAGGCCCTTTATCGCGGCCGTGCCGATGGTGTGCGTGAGCGCCAGCCCCGCCATCGCCGCGGCCACCGTCTGGCGCACGTTGGCGCCGACGCGCACGTGGTACAGGTGCACCAGCTTGGCGAGCTTGAAGGTGAACAGCGACAGCGGCAGCACCGAGTACATCACCAGCGGCGGATCGATCGACTGCGGCGCCCACACCATGGCCGCCGACCAGCCCAGCGCGGCGAGGTTGAACAGCATGTTGCAGCCGTCGGCGACCCACGGCAGCCAGCCGGCGATGAAGTGATAGCGCTGCCCGGGCGAGAGCGGCCCGCCCTCGAGGAACAGCGGCCGGGCGTGCGCCTTGAGGATCTGCATGGCGCCGTAGGCCCAGCGGAAGCGCTGCTTCTTGAAGTCGATGAAGGTGTCGGGCATGAGGCCGCGCCCGTAGGACTGCGGCACGTAGCTGGCGTCGAAGCCGCGCTCGAAGATGCGCAGCCCGAGCTCGGCGTCCTCGGTGATGCACCACTCCGCCCACTGGCAGTCCCGCAGCTGCGCGCTGCGCACCATGGTCATGGTGCCGTGCTGGATGATGGCGTTGCGCTCGTTGCGCGTGATCATGCCGATGTGGAAGAAGCCGCGGTACTCCGCGTAGCACATGGCCTTGAAGGCGCTCTGGCCGGCGTCGCGATAGTCCTGCGGCGCCTGCACGATGGCGATGCGCTGGTCGTGGAAGGCCGGCGTGAGGTCGCGCAGCCAGTTCGGCTCGACCACGTAGTCGCTGTCGATGACGGCGATGATCTGCGCCGCAGGATCGGTGTGGCGCAGCGCGAAGTTGAGCGCGCCGGCCTTGAAGCCCGCCAGCGGCGCGACGTGGAAGAAGCGGAAGCGCGCCCCGAGCCGGGCGCAGTGCGCCTCCACCGGGCGCCATACCGCCTCGTCCGCGCGTGTTGTTGTCGATCACCAGCACTTCGAAGTCCGGGTAGTCGAGGCGCGCGAGCGCATCGAGCGTCTCGATCAGCATGTCGGGCGGCTCGTTGTAGGCCGGCACGTGGATCGAGACCCGCGGGGGCACGGCGCTCGGGCTGTAGAGCGGCGCGCCGAGGCGGCGGCGGTATTCGCACCCAGTGCGCCTCGGCCCACTCGTGTGCCTCGGCGAGCAGCACCAGCATCACCCCGAGCATGCCCAGAAGCAGCAGCACCCCGGAGATCACTCCCGGCACGGTCATGTACTGCTGCGTGAAGTCGTAGATCACCCACACCGCGAGCGTGCCGGCGGCGTACACCACCAGCGCGAGGAAGCTGCGGCCGCGGTTACGCAGCGCATCGCTGTTGAGGTAGAGCACCCCGAGCAGCAGCAGCGACACCGCCACCGAGATCGCCGCGAGCACGTGCCATTCGGGCACCCGCACGATCGGCGCCGAGAACTCGAACTTGGGGTGGCGGTTGACGTCCCACACGCCCCAGTAGGAGCCCACCGCGCCCTCCATGTAGGCCTTCCAGGGCTGATCGAAGGCCTCCATGACGTAGTAGGTGAGCTGCTCCTTCTGCGCCCTGGCGAGGAAGCGCCGCAGGAACAGTGCCTCGTTGGCATCGGAGGCCACCGCCGACTCGTGCGTGCGGCCGCGGCTCGGCCAGCCGATCTCGGCGATCACGATGGGCTTGTGCGGGAAGGCCTTCTGCAGGCGCTTGAACTGCGCGAGCGAGTAGTCGACCGCCTGATCGACCGGCACGCCCTCCCAGTACGGCAGCAGGTGCACGCCGATGAAGTCGACGTGCTGCGCGAGAGTCGGGTGCGTGAGCCAGGTGTGCCAGGTCTCGGCGGTGCCGACCGGCTGCTCGATGGCGTCGCGCGCCCGGTCGAGCAGCTTCTCGAGCTCCTCGATCGGCAGGTCGCCGCGCAGCAGCACCTCGTTGCCGATGAATACGCGCACCACGTTCACGTGGCTGTCGGCCAGGCGGATCGCGGTCTGCAGCTGCTGCTCGTTCTTCTCGCGGTGATCGTCGATCCAGGCGCCGATGGCGACGTTCATGTTGCGCGCCTCGGCGAGCTCGGGGATCTGCGCCAGCGTCCCCTGCACCGAGTAGGTGCGCACGCTCGCCGCCTTGCCCTGCACGAGCTTCAGGTCGGCGTCGATCTCCTCCACCGTGGGCAGGATGTTGTGGGTCGGATCCTCGTTGATGCGGAACGGCGAGAACGCGAAGCCCTTGATCACCTTCGGCCACGGCGGCTCCTGCGCGGGGCGGTTGAGATAGGCCCACACGGCGAACGTCAACAGCGCGAACACCGCCGCGATCAGCAGGCTGGGGAGCGATTTCATGGCGGTGCGGACTTTTTGCAGGCGCTACCAGACACCGCTGTTGGGCATCGACACCCACGGCTCGGCCGGCGCCAGCGCCGCGCCATCCTGCAGCAGCTCGATGGAGATGTTGTCCGGGGAGCGCACGAACGCCATGCGCCCGTCGCGCGGCGGTCGCAGGATGGTCACGCCGTGCTCCTTGAGGCGCCGGCAGGTGGCGTAGATGTCCGGCACCGCGTAGGCGAGGTGGCCGAAGTTGCGCCCGACGCCGTACGCCTCGGGGTCCCAGTTGTGGGTGAGCTCCACCTGCGCGCTCTCATCGCCCGGGGCGGCCAGGAACACCAGCGTGTAGCGGCCGGCCGGGTAGTCCTTGCGCGACAGCTCGGTAAGCCCGAGCGCGTCGCAGTAGAAGCGCAGCGAGGCGTCGATGTCGGTGACGCGGACCATCGTGTGCAGGTATTTCATAGGGCCTCGTGGGCGGCGGCGCGCGGGGCGATGCCGAGCGCCTGCTCGATGCGGGCCGGGTCGTAGAGCCGGCCGTCCTTCATGACCAGATCAACGCGGTCGATGTCCTCGATGTGCACGCTCGGATCGCCGTCGACCAGGATGAGATCAGCGAGGCGCCCCGGGGCGATGAGGCCGCGCTCGCCGTCCTTGCCGACCACCTGCGCCGAGGTGAGCGTCGCCAGGCGCAGCACCTGCGCGGGCGCGATGCCGGCGCGCACGTAGAGCGCGAGCTCATGGTGCAGCTCGTACCCGGGGAAGGAGTCGGTGCCGGGGATGATCGTCACGCCCGCGTCGTAGAGCGCCTTCAAGAGCGCGAGCAGTGCCGGCAGCGCCTCGCGGTAGGCCGCCGCCTGCCCCTCGGGCACGGTCAGCGCCTGCGAGAGCTGCGCGCGGCGCACCTGTGCCGGCAGCCGCGGCGCGATCGCCTCGAGCCCGGGGGTGATCGCCGCCGGGTCACCGCAGAACATCGCCTCGAACACGTTGACCGTCGGATCGAGCACGATGTGGCGCTGGGCGAGATAGGTGATGAACTCGCGTACCGCCGGCTTGTCGGCGCCGAGCTCGTGCGCATGTGCGGCCACCGCGGTGAAGCGGTTCATGTTGCGCGTGTCCTTGACCTCATCGAAGAGGAAATTGAGCACGATGAAGTTGATGTGCTGGATCTCGTCCGCGCCGCCGTCGACGAACTGCCGCGCGGTCATGTAGGCGGGCACGTGGCCGCTGACGCGCAGGCCGCGCGCGTGCGCCTCATCGGCGATCACCGGCACCAGCTCGGGCGGCACCGAGGAGTAGATCTTGATCTGGCCGTAGCCGTGGTCGGCGTACCAGTCGACATCCTGCAGCGCCTCGGCGGCGTTGGCGATGCGCATCTTGGTGGGGCCGGCGAAGGGCCCGGCGCCGTCGATGATGCCCGCCTTCCACACCCGCGGGCCGAGCTCGGTGCCCGCATCGAAGCGCGCCACGCGCGCCAGGAAATGGTCGGTATCGTTGGCCATGTCGCGCGCACTGGTGATGCCGGTGGCCAGATCGAGCGCGCCGGCGGTGTCATCGAAGTGCTGATGGTTGTCCCACAGGCCGGGCATGAGGAAGCGGCCGCGCGCCTCGATCAGCTCCGCGTCCGCCGGCGCGGTGAGCGCTGCGTCCGCCTCGACGCGCACGATGTGCGCGCCGCGCACCAGGACGCTCATGTGCCCGCGCACGCTCAGGTCGCGCGGATCGAACAGGCGCGCGTCGCGGATCAGCAGCGCATGCTCGGGCACCCGCGCCGACTCGCGCGCCAGCCGCGCCGCCCAGGCGGTGCTCGCCGCGCTCTGCGCCTCGGTGAGCTGGGTGAGCAGCTCGTGGGCGCGCGGCGCCAGGATCGCCGCCCAGCCGCTGATGATCGCGGCGGTGTTTCCCTGCGCATCGAGCCACACCGCATCGGGCGACAGATCAAGGCCGGTGATCTCGTAGAGCTTCAGTCCGGCGGTCGCCGCCTCGGGCACCTCGCGGATGCTCGCCTCCCCGGCCGGCAGCAGCTGCAGGCGCCCGCCCGGCGCCTTGAGGAGCGCGCGCGCCAAAACCCCGGTGAACTCCGGCGGCGCATTCGCCGGCACGTAGAAGGCGTGCGGCGCTGCAACGCCGGCGCCGTGCTCGCTGCGGTTGTCCCAGGAGGCGCGGCCGTCCTTGAGCACGAAATGCTCGGTGACCTTGGCCTTCATGTAGTCGTTGCCCGCGCCCTGGTAGGCGAGCGGCAGCCCGTCCGCATCCAGCTTCCAGGTGGCGATGATGTGGTCGCCGCGGCCGCGGTCGTTGAAGGAGAACTCGGCGCGCGTCATCCCGTCCGCCTCGCGCACGCTCTGCGCGCCGGCGGCGTTGCCGAGGATGAGGATGGTGTCGCTGCGCGGCGCGGCGGGCGCGGCGGCGGCGTACAGGGGCAGCGCCGCGAGGAGCGCGGCGAGGTGCAGTGGGCGCATTCAGAACATCTCCGACGGACCGGGGGTCTTGATGTCGACGGCGTGGCGGCTGTTGATGTGCTCGCCGGTGATCATCGCCTCGTAGCTCTGGCCGGGACCGACCATCGGGTACACGCCCGCGTCCGGATCGATCATGACTTCGAGGAACGCCGGGCCCTTGAAGGCGAGGAACTCGGCGATCACCCGCGGCACGTCGGCCTTCTTGTCCAGGCGCACCGCGTAGCGGAAGCCGTCGGCCTGCGCGGCCTTGACGAAGTCCTTCTTGTGCAGCGACTTGTCGCTCGCCGACAGCCGCCCCTTGAAGAAGAGCTTCTGCCACTGCTTGACCATGCCGTCGCCGAAGTTGTTGAGCACGACCACCTTCACCGGCAGATCGTAGGTGGTGGCGGTCTCCAGCTCGCCGATATTCATGCGGATCGAGGAGTCGCCGTCGATGTCGATCACCAGGCGCTGCGGGCAGGCGATCTGCGCGCCGATGGCCGCCGGCAGGCCAAAGCCCATGGTGCCCATGCTGCCGGAGGTGAGCCACAGCCGCGGCGCCACGAAATCACAGTACTGCGCGGCCCACATCTGGTGCTGCCCGACCCCGGTGGTGATGATCGCCTCGCCGGCGGCGTGGCGGTTGATCTCCTCGATCACGTAATAGGGCTGGATCAGCGCACTGCCGCGGTCGTAGTCCATGGCATAGGCGCGCTTGAGCTCGGCGAGCTCGCGCGCCCACAGGTTGAAATCCCCCTTGAACCCCTGGGCGCGCCCGCAGGCGGTGAGCGCGCGCAGCGCCGGCTCGAGCAGGCCCACGTGCGCCCAGTGCGCGCGCTTGACCTTGTTGACCTCGGCGCGGTCGACGTCGAGGTGGGCGATGCGGCGCGCGTTCTTGGCGAACTCGTCCGGCACGCCGGCGACGCGGTCATCGAAGCGCGCGCCGACGGCGATGAGGAAGTCGCAGTCATCGACGGCGTAATTGGCGAAGGCCGCCCCGTGCATGCCCAGCATGCGCAGCGCCTGCGGGCGGGTGGTGTCGTAGGCGCCGATCCCCATGAGCGTCGTGACCACCGGCAGGCCGAAGGCGTCGGCGAACTCGGTGAGTGCCGGCGCGGCGTTGGCGTTGATGACCCCGCCGCCGGCGTAGATCAGCGGCCGGCGCGCCTCGGCGAGCATGGCGAACAGGCGCGCCGCCTGGGCGGGCTCGAGCTCGGACTGGGTGAGCTCGCGCATGCGGCGGCGGTAGCCCGGGATCGGCAGCAGGCCCTCGCCGGCGAAGTCCCCCTCCCAGTTCTGCACGTCCTTGGGGATGTCGATGACCACCGGCCCCGGGCGCCCGGTGCGGGCGATCTCGAAGGCCGTGCGCACCGTGGCCTCGAGCTTTTGCGGATCGGTGACCAGGAAGATGTGCTTGGCGACCGAGCCCATGAGCGAGGGTACGGGTGCCTCCTGGAACGCATCGGTGCCGATGGCCGCGCGGCTCACCTGGCCGCAGATGACGACGATCGGTATCGAGTCGGCCATGCAGTCGCGCACCGGCGTGACCGTGTTGGTGGCACCCGGACCTGAGGTCACCAGGCATACCCCGACCTGTCCGCTGGCGCGTGCGTAGCCTGCCGCCATGAAGCCGGCACCCTGCTCGTTGGCCGGCACGATGAGCGGGATCTGCGCCCCGCCGGCCTCCTGGGCCGCCTTGTTGTAGAGGAAGACGGCGTCGTAGGTCGGCAGGATCGCGCCACCCGAGTAGCCGAAGATCGCCCGCACCCCCTCATCGGCGAGCACCTGCATGATCATGCGGGCACCGGACATGCGCTGGCCGGCGAGCGGGTGGACGTGGAGCCGGGGCTGGATGACGGTATCGTTCATGGACGCGCGACGCGGACCTCGAGGCCGGGAAGCCTCCTCCTCAACTGCAGAATCGCCAAGGGATCAGGAAGGCTAGCAGCTTGGCCTCATGGTGCAAACTCGCCCCCATCCTTTATTCTGCAGGCGTTTCCTCAAGACCTCCCTGAGCTCCCCCGCCATGCGCCACATCATCGCCATCCTGCTGCAGAACGAGGCCGGTGCCCTGACCCGGGTCGCGGGCCTGTTCTCCACCCGCGGCTACAACATCGAGTCGCTCTCGGTCGCCGCGACCGACGACCCGACCGTCTCGCGCCTCACCCTGGTCACCACCGGCTCCGACGGGGTCATCCAGCAGATCGTCAACCAGCTGAACAAGCTCGTGGACGTGGTGAACGTGCTCGACATGACCCGCGGTGAGCACCTCGAGCGCGAGCTGGTGCTCCTGAAGCTGAAAGTTGCCCCGGGACACACCGACGCCGTGCGCGGCCAGGTGGTGCGCTCCGGAGGGCGGGTCCTGGACCCGTCCATGGAAGGCTTCATCGTCGAACTGACGGCAAGTGAGGGCGAAGTGAGCGGCTTCGTCGCCGATCTTGCTGCGCGCGGGGAGCTTCTGGAGGTGGTCCGCAGCGGCGCGCTCGGCATCAGCCGCAGCGCCCGGCAGCTGCGCACCCCGGCGGCAGCCGAGCCCGCCTAGGGCAGAAGGACGCTCGCACCGGTGGTGCGGCGGCCCTCGAGGTCGCGGTGCGCTTCGGCGGCCTCGGCGAGCGGGTATCGCTGGCCGATGACGACGCGCACCTTCTTGGCGCGGATGGCGGCGAAGAGCTCCCGCGCCCCGCTCTCGAGCTCCTCGCGGGTGACGATGTAGTTAAAGAGCGAGGGGCGGGTGAGGTAGAGCGAGCCGCGCCTGCCGAGCTCGAGCGGGCTCACCGGCGGCACCGGTCCGGAGGCGTTGCCGTAGCTGACCATGATGCCGAGCCGCTTCAGGCAGTCGAGCGACTCCATGAAGGTGTCCTTGCCGACCGCATCGTAGACCGCGACCACACCCTGGCCGCGCGTCAGCGCCTTCACCCCGGCGACGAGCTCGTCGCGCCCGGAGATGAGCACGTGCCGGCAGCCGTGGCGGCGGGCGATCTCCGCCTTCGCCTCGCTCCCCACCACGCCGATCACGACCGCGCCCAGGGATTTCGCCCACTGGCACAGGATCGTGCCCACCCCGCCCGCGGCGGCATGCACGAGGATCACATCGCCGCGCTTGACCTTGTAGGTGCGGCGGATCAGGTAGTGGGCGGTGAGGCCCTTGAGCATCACTGCCGCGGCCTGCTCATCGGAGATGCCGCGCGGCACCCGCACCAGGCGCTCGGCCGGCACGTTGCGCAGCTCGCTGTAGGCGCCCGGGCTGGAGAGCACGTAGGCGACCCGCTCCCCGCTCTTGAAGCCACGCACCCCGCGGCCCAGCGCCGTCACCACCCCGGCCGCCTCGCGCCCGAGGCCCGAGGGCAGCTGCACCGGGTACAGGCCGGTGCGGTCGTAGACGTCGATGTAGTTCACCCCGATGGCGGTGTGCCGCACCTGCACTTCATGGGGTCCGGGCCTGCCCGGATCGGACTCCTCGGTAACGAGCACCTCGGGGCCGCCGGTCTTATGGAAGCGGATGGCGACTGGCATCGTCCCGCGAGGATAGTCCCCGGAGATGACCGCCGGCCATGTCTCTTTGGCTAGAGCGCCGAGTCGTCGGTCTCGCCGGTGCGGATGCGGATCACGCGGTCGATGTCGGTGATGAAGATCTTGCCGTCGCCCACCTTGCCGGTCTTGGCGGACTTGATGATGGCCTCGACGACCTGATCGACCAGATCCCCGCGCACGGCGACCTCGATGCGCGTCTTGGGCACGAAGTCCACGACGTACTCGGCGCCGCGGTACAGCTCGGTGTGGCCGCGCTGCCGCCCGAAACCCTTCACCTCCGTCACGGTCATGCCCGAGACGCCGATGTCGGAGAGCGCCGCGCGCACGTCGTCGAGCTTGAAGGGTTTGATGATGGCGGTGACCAGTTTCATGGGACTCTCCGTCGCGGATCGATCGCGCGCTGGCATTTTGCAGCTTTCGTGCCACTGCCGGATAGCACAAAACTCCGCGCGGCGGCGGCCGGGAGGCCCGGCAGGTGCACCCGCACACGCACCAAGCTGGGGCACACCCAGCCCCGGGGCGCTCCGTGGCGGTGCGGCCCGGCGGCGGCGGCGCTGGGCTATTCTTCGCCCCCGCATGCTCAGCAACATCGTGATCGTGGGCGCAGGCCAGGCCGGGGTGCAGACGGTGGATGCGCTGCGCCGCCGCGGCTTTGCCGGCCAGCTCACGCTCATCGGCGAGGAGCCCTGGCTCCCCTACCAGCGCCCGCCGCTGTCGAAGAAGTACCTCGCCGGGAGCCTCGAGCGCGAGCGCCTGCTCATCCGCCCGGCGGCCTTCTTCGCCGAGCACCGGGTGACCACGCACCTCGGGCGGCGTGTCACCGAGCTCGCCCCGCGCGCCGGGCACGTGCGGCTCGATGACGGGCAGACCCTGCCCTACGAGGCGCTCGTGCTCGCCACCGGCAGCCGGCCGCGGCAGCTCACGGTTCCCGGCGCCACGCTCCCCGGGGTGCACCTGCTGCGCAGCATCGCCGACGTCGACCGCATCCGCGCCGATCTCGCCCCGGGCCGGCGCCTGGTGGTGATCGGCGGCGGCTTCATCGGGCTCGAGGTGGCGGCCACCGCACGCGAGCTCGGGCTCGAGGTCACGGTGCTGGAGATGGCCGAGCGGGTCATGGCGCGGGTGGTGGCGCCGGAGGTTTCCGCGTTCTACGCCGCCGAGCACGAGCGCGCGGGCGTGCGCGTGCACTGCGGCACGCAGCTGCGCGCCCTGCACGCCGATGCACACAGCGGGCGGGTGCGCGCCGCGCTCACCGAGGACGGCACCGAGCATGCCGCCGACCTCGTGATCGTCGGTGTCGGCGTGGTGCCGGCGGACGAGCTGGCGCGCGGCGCCGGACTTGTCTGCGAGAACGGGGTGGTGACGGACGCTCACTGCCGCAGCAGCGAGCCGGCGATCTTCGCCGCCGGTGACTGCGCCAGCCACCTGAACCGCCAGTACGGGCGCCACCTGCGCCTGGAGTCGGTCGATAACGCCTTCGAGCAGGGCACGACGGTGGCGCTGAACCTCCTGGGCACGCCGACCCCGCACGACAAGCTGCCGTGGTTCTGGTCCGATCAGTACGATCTGAAGCTCATCATCGTCGGGGTCAACCACGGCTACGACCGCGTGGTGATGCGCGGTGACCCGGCCGCGCGCAGCTTCAGCGCCTGCTACCTGCGCGCGGGCGAGCTGATCGCCATCGACAGCGTGAACGCGCCCAAGGACCAGATGGCCGCACGCAAGCTCATCGCCGCACACGCGCGGCCCGACCCGGCGCGCCTCGCCGACCCGGCCGTGCCGCTCAAAGACTGCGCCTGAGGGGCGGAGCCCCGCGGCGCAGGCCAGAGCCTCCTGCGTCGAGTTCCGCGCGCCCGTCCGCTAGTATCGGGCGGCGCAGCCAGGCCGCGCTCAGGGGTCACGCAGTGCGGGCGCGCCACGAGAACCGACGGGGGCCGATGGACTCTGCATCCGCACACACGCGGCGCGCGCTCGGACTCGCCGACGTCACTCTGTTCATGGTCACCGCCGGCTCGACGCTGCAGTGGACCGCGGTCGCGGCCGCCATCGGACCGAGCTCGCTCATCGCCTGGGTGCTCGGCGGGCTGGCCTTCTTCCTGCCGCTGTCGGTGTGCGTGGTGTTCCTCGCCTCGCGTCACCCGGACGAGGGGGGCCTGTCGGCCTGGAGCGAGCGCGCCTTCGGGCCGTTCACCGGCTTCATGGCCGGCTGGACCTACTGGAGCGGCACGCTCGCCTACCTGCCGGCGATGCTCTACTTCGCCGCCGGCAGCGCCCGCCTGGCCACCCCGGGCACCGATGCCGCGAGCGTGCCGCCCTCGTGGTTCATCGGTTTCGCAGTCACGGCGCTTGCGCTCGTGGTGCTGCTCAACCTGCGCGGGCTTGCGGTGGCTACGTGGCTGAACAGCGCCGCCGCCGTGGCGCGCTGGGCGGGCACGCTGCTCTTGGTGCTGCTGGCGCTCGGCAGCTGGTGGCGTTTCGGGTCGGCGACCCCCTTCACCCGCCACAGCGTCGTGCCGGCGTTCCACCTCACCGACATCATCTTCTGGACCACGCTCGCCTTCTGCTGGACCGGACCGGAGGCGGCCTCATTCATGCGCAACGAGATCCGCGACCCGCGCCGCACGGTGCCGCGCGCGCTGGCGCTGGCCGCGCCCATGATCGCCACCATCTACATCCTCGGCACGGCGAGCATCCTCCTGGCCATCCCCGCCGCGCAGGCGAGCGGCCTGTACGGGGTGATGGAGGCGGTGCGCGGCGCTGCCGCGCGGCTGGGGCTGGCGTGGCTCATCCCGCTGGGGGCGGCCCTGATCGTGCTCGACCGGGTCGGCAGCGCCTGCCTGTGGATCGGGGCGCTGGCGCGCATCCCGCTGTCGGGCAGCGCCGCCGGCTCGGCGGCGCGGGCCGCAACGCCCGCCGCCACCATCACCGTCCAGGCGCTGATCGTGGCGCTGCTCATCGTTCTCGGACAGAGCGGCACCTCGGTGCGCGGTGCCTACAACGTGCTGATCGAGATGATGGTGGTGACTTCCATGCTGCCGTATCTGGCGCTGTTCGGCGCAGCCATCCGCCTGTGCGGGGATGCCCCGGTGGCCGGCGAGGTGCGCATCCCCGGGGGACGCGCGAGCATCGTCGTGCTGGCGCTCATCGGCTTTGTGACCACGGCCTTGTCGGTCGCGCTCGCCTTCCTGCCCCCGCCGAGCGAGCCCAACCCGGCGCTGGTGATCGGGAAAGTGGCGGGCGTGACGGGGCTGCTGCTGCTGACCGGCGCGGTGGTGTATGCGATCGGCCGGGCCCGCGCCCGCGCCGCCCTCGCCACCTGAGCGGCTTCAGCCCGTGCCCGCCTCGGGCTCGAGCACGAGCAGCAGCTGCCCGGTCGCGACTGCCTGACCGGCGCGCACCAGCACCTCGCTCACCGTGCCGGCGGCCGGGGCGCGCACCGCGGTCTCCATCTTCATCGCCTCGAGGGTGAGCAGCAGGTCGCCGCGCGCCACGCGCGCGCCGGCCTGCACCGCCAGACTCGCCACCACGCCGGGCATCGGCGCGCCCAGCTGTGCCGCGTTACCGGGCTCGGCGCGCCGCGCCACCACGGCGCGCGCGCTCAGGCTCGCATCCGCCACGCGCACCGAGCGCGGCTGGCCGTTCAGCTCGAAGAACACCGTGCGCGTGCCGTCCTCGTGCGGCTCGCTCGCGGCGAGGTAGCGCACGATGAGGGTCTTGCCGCGCTCCAGGTCGATGGAGATCTCCTGCCCCGGCTCCATGCCATAGAAGAACACCGGCGTCGGCAGGATCGCCGGATCGCCGAACTGCTGCCGCTCGCGCATGTACTCGAGCCATACCTTCGGATACATGAGATAGGAGGCCAGGTCCTCATCGCTCACCGCGCGCGGCAGCTGCGGCTGGATGCGGGCGCGCTCGGCCGCAAGGTCCACCGGCGCGAGGGTCGCGCCGGGCCGGGCGCTGAGCGGCGCGCGCCCCTTCAGCACCTTCTTCTGCAGGGCGGCCGGGAAGCCACCGTAAGGCTGGCCGAGATCCCCGTGCAGCAGCTGCACCAGCGACTCGGGGAAGGCGACCTCGAAGTCCGGGTCCTCGAGCTGGGCGCGCGTCAGCCCCGCGCTCACCATGAGCAGGGCCAGATCGCCGACCACCTTCGAGGTCGGTGTCACCTTGACGATGTCGCCGAGCATCGCGTTCACCTCGGCGTAGGCTGCGGCGACCTCGCTCCAGCGCTCCATCCTCGATGCCCAGCGCCCGCGCCTGCTCGCGCAGGTTCGTGTACTGGCCCCCGGGCATGCCGTGCACGTACACCTCGGAGGCGCCGGCGCGCATGTCGCTCTCGAAGGCGGCGTAGTGGCGCCGCACCTGCTCCCAGTAGCCGGACAGGGCGCGCAGCGCATCCGGATCGAGCCCGGTGTCGCGCGGGCCGAAGCGCAGCGCCTCGACGATCGAGCCCAGATTCGGCTGCGAGGTGAGCCCGCTCAGGGCATCGAGCGCCGCATCGACCGCGTCGGCACCGCCGGCGACTGCGGCCAGCACGCTCGCGCCGGCGATGCCGCTGGTGTCGTGGGTATGGAAGTGCACCGGCAGCCCCACCTCATCCTTGAGGGCCTTCACCAGCGCGTAGGCGGCGCGCGGGCGGCACAGGCCCGCCATGTCCTTGATGCCGATCAGGTGCGTGCCGGCGGCCTTGAGCTCGTGGGCGATCTTCAGGTAGTAGTCGAGGGTGTACTTGCGCTCGTGCGGATCGCTTAGGTTTCCGGTGTAGCAGATCGCCGCCTCGCACAGCGCGCCGGAGTCGCGCACCGCATCGATCGCCACGCGCATGTTTTCGACCCAGTTGAGCGAGTCGAAGATGCGGAACAGGTCGACGCCGTTGGCGGCGGCGCGCTGCACGAAGAAGCGCACCACGTTGTCCGGATAGTTGGCATAGCCCACCGCGTTGGCCGAGCGCAGCAGCATCTGCAGCAGCAGGTTCGGCATGCACTCGCGCAGCGCGCTGAGGCGCTGCCAGGGGTCCTCGCGCAGGAAGCGCATGGCGACATCGAAGGTCGCCCCGCCCCAGCATTCCACCGAGAACAGCTGCGGCACGAGGCTCGCGTAGTAGGGGGCGATCGCCGTCATGTCGCGCGTGCGCAGGCGCGTGGCGAGGAGTGACTGGTGGGCATCGCGCAGTGTCGTATCGGTGATGAGCACGCGCTGCTCGGCGAGCATCCACTGCGCGAAGCGCTCAGGTCCCAGCTGCGCGAGCTTCTGCTTGGTGCCGGGCGCGGGCGTGCTCAGCGGCCGCGGCGGCAGACGCGCGCTCGCAAATGCGGCCGGGCGCACGCGCGCGCGCGTCTCGGGGTTGCCGTTGACGATGGTGTGGCCGATGAAGGTGAGGATGCGGCTGGCGCGATCGCGCTTGCGCGGCCACAGAAGCAGCTGCGGGGTGGTCTCGATGAAGCGCGTGGTGTACTCCCCGCGCGCGAACTGCGGATGCGTGATCAGCTGATCGAGGAAGCGCAGATTGGTGACCACGCCGCGGATGCGGAACTCCCACAGCGCGCGGTGCATGCGCGCGATGGTCTCCTCGGGGGTGGGCGACCAGGCCGTCACCTTCACCAAAAGCGAGTCGTAGGAGCGGGTGATGATCGCCCCGGTATAGGCGGTGCCGGCATCCAGCCGCACCCCGAAGCCGGCCGGGCTGCGGTAGGCGGTGATGGTGCCATAGTCGGGGATGAAGCTGTTCTCGGGGTCCTCGGTGGTGATGCGGCACTGCAGCGCGTGGGCGCTGATGCGGATGTCCTGCTGGGGCGGCACGCCGCTGTCGTCGCTGCCGATGCGGGCGCCGGCGGCGATGCGGATCTGCGCCTTGACGAGATCGATCCCGGTCGCGCACTCGGTGACGGTGTGCTCGACCTGGATGCGCGGGTTCACCTCGATGAAGTAGAAGTCCCCCGAGTCGGCGTCCTGCAGGAACTCCACCGTGCCGGCGTTCACGTAGGCGGCGGCGCGGGCGAGCTTGAGCGCCATGGCACACAGCGCGGCGCGCTGCGCCTCGCTCAGGAACACCGCCGGGCAGCGCTCCACCACCTTCTGGTTGCGCCGCTGCGCGGTGCAGTCGCGCTCGAAGAGGTGCACGAGGTTGCCGTAGGCATCGCCGAGCACCTGCACCTCCACGTGGCGCGCCCGGCGCACGAGCTTCTCCGCGTACACCTCGTCATTGCCGAAGGCGGCCAGAGCCTCGCGGCGCGCCGCGCCGAGCAGCTCCATCAGCTCCTCGGCGCGCTCCACCGCGCGCGTGCCACGCCCGCCGCCGCCCCAGCTGGCCTTGAGCATGACCGGATAGCCGACCGCGCCGACCTGCGCCTGGCACGCCGCCGCCTCGCGCGGCAGCGGCCCGGTGGCGGGCATCACCGGCACGCCGGCCGAGCGGGCGAGCTCGCGGGCCGCCACCTTGTTGCCGAGCAGCCGCATGGTGTCGGCACCGGGGCCGACGAAGACGATGCCGGCGGCGCGGCAGGCGGCGGCGAACTCGGGGTTCTCGGCGAGGAAGCCGTAGCCGGGGTGGATGGCCTCGACCTGTGCCTCGCGTGCGATGCGCAGGATGTCGGCGATGTCCAGGTAGGCCTCGACCGGGCCCTTGCCGGCGCCCACCTGGTAGGCCTCGTCGGCCTTGGTGCGGTGAAGCGAGAAGCGGTCCTCGTGCGAGTAGATCCCGACGGTGCGCAGCCCGAGCTCGCTCGCCGCCCGCATGACGCGGATGGCGATCTCGCCGCGATTGGCGACCAAGAGGCTCCGTAGCCGCTGCGAGCTGGCGGGTTTCACTTTAAGATTCACCAGTAGAACGAGGAGCGAGCCCGCGCAGCGCCCCGTTGCGGGTCGTAAAGGCGGGTGCGGCTTCGATCATAGCCGCGGAGAAAAGCAAATGTCGCGCCCGAAGTGCCTGACGATCCTGTTCATGGGCCTGCTCCCGGCGCTCGGCGCCCGGGCGGCAGCTCCCCCCGCGCCCCCGCCGCCGCCTGCGTTCGCCATCGCGATCCACGGTGGTGCAGGGGTGATCGAGCCGGCGCGCATGACGCCCGAAAAGGAGGCGTCGTTCCGCGCCGGACTCGCCGCCGCCCTCGATGCCGGCTACGCGGTCCTCGAGCGCGGCGGCTCGAGCGTCGAGGCGGTGACCACCGCGGTGCGCATGATGGAGGATGACCCGCAGTTCAACGCCGGCCGCGGCGCGGTGCTCAACCAGGACGGGGACGCCGAGCTCGATGCCGCCGTCATGGATGGCCACGGGCGCCGCGCCGGCGCCGTCGCCTCCGTGCGGCACGTGAAGAACCCGATCGATCTGGCGCGCCTGGTCATGGACAAGAGCCCGCACGTGCTCCTGGTCGGTGACGGCGCCGAGGAGTTCGCGCTCGAGCAGGGCGTGGTGCTGGTGCCGCGCGGCTACTTCCGCACCCGCGCACGCGAGAGCGAGCTCGAGGAGGCCCGCAAGGCGGAGGCCGCGCGCGGCACGGCCGGGTTCGGCTCCATGGGTACCGTGGGCGCGGTGGCGCTCGATCGCAGCGGCAACCTCGCCGCCGCCACCTCCACCGGCGGACTCACCAACAAGCACCGCGGCCGTGTGGGCGACACGCCGCTGATCGGCGCCGGCACCTATGCCAGCAACGACAGCTGCGCGGTCTCGGGCACCGGCCACGGCGAGTACTTCATCCGCGAGGTGGTGGCGTACGACATCTGCGCGCTCGTCGCCTACAGGAAAATGCCGCTCGCCCAGGCGGTCACCGAGGTTATCCACACCGAGCTGCCGGCGATGGGCGGTGAGGGCGGCGTGATTGCCCTCGATCCGGCCGGCGACATCGTCATGGATTTCAACAGCATTGGCATGTTCCGTGCCGCCCGCGATGCCCGCGGGCGGCGCGACATCGCCATGTACCGCGACCGCTAGAGGATCCGTCCCAGCCATGCATGCCATTGCCATCCACGGCGGCGCCGGTGCCGTGCCGCGCGCCGCCCTGAGCGCCGAGCGCGAGCAGCAGTACCGCGCCGGCCTTGCCCTCGCCCTTGATGCCGGCTACGCCGTGCTCGAGAGCGGCGGCAGCGCACTCGACGCCGTCACCAGCGCGGTGCGCATCCTCGAGGACGACCCGCTCTTCAACGCCGGCCGCGGCGCGGCCCTGACGCGCGACGGTGCAGCCGAGCTGGACGCGGCCATCATGGACGGCCGCCAGATGCGTGCCGGCGCGGTGGCCTCGGTGCGCCACGTGCAGAACCCCATCGAGCTCGCGCGCCATGTCATGGAGAAATCGCGGCACGTGCTGCTGGTGGGCCCGGGCGCCGAGGAGTTCGCCCTCGAGGAGGGCCTGAGCCTGGTTCCCAACCGCTACTTCCGCACCCCCGAGCGCATCGAGCAGCTGCAGTCCGAGCAGCGCGGCGAGCACGTCTCGGACATCGTGCCGCCCAAAGGCACGGTCGGCGCCGTGGCGCGCGATGCCGCGGGCAATCTCGCCGCCGCCACCTCCACCGGCGGCATGACCAACAAGCGCCCCGGACGGGTCGGCGACTCGCCCATCATCGGCGCCGGAACCTACGCCAAGAACGGCGTGTGTGCGGTCTCGGCCACCGGCCACGGCGAGTACTTCATCCGCGCCGTCGCCGCCCACCACGTGTGCGCAGCGCTCGAGTACCGCGGGCTCGCGCTCGAGGCCGCGGTGCGCGAGCTGCTGCACGAGATCCTGCGCAGCCTCGGCGGGGATGGGGGCCTGATCGCCGTCGACCACGCCGGGCGCATCGTCATGGATTTCAGCACCGAGGGGATGTTCCGCGGCGCCCGCGACTCCAACGGCCGCCGCGACATCGCCATCTACTAGGCGGCGCCCGCGTCGCGCGTGCGCAGCGCGCTCGGCGGCCCGCTCTCCCAGCGCGACCACACCCGCCGCAGCTGCTGCGCGGAGCGGAAGCCGGCGCGCTGCGCCACGCCCTCGAGGTCGAGCCGGCTGTGGGTCACCAGCTGCCGCGCGAGCGCGAAGCGGATCAGCTGCACGTAGTCGAGCGGTGAGCAGTGCGCGTGCTCGGCGAACAGGCGCGTGAGGTTGCGCGAGCTGGTGCACGCCACCGCGGCAAGCTCACGCGCACTCCAGCGCGCGGTGGGATTGCGGGCGACGGCGTCCTGTACCCGGTGCACGGCCGGATGCAGGTGGTTGCGATGCATGACCCAGGGCGAGAGCGCGGGATCCGCGCCGGAGCGGCGCAGGTACACCACCAGGTCGCGCGCCACGGCGGCGGCGACGTGCGCGCCGAGCTGCACGCCGATGAGGTGCAGCGCCAGATCGAGCCCGGCAGTGACGCCGGCGCTGGTGAGCAGCGTCCCGTCCTCGACGAAGATGCGGTTCTCGTACACGCGGGCGCGCGGCTCGACGCGCCTGAGCTCGGCGGTGTGCTCGTGGTGGGTGGTGCAGGCGCGCCCGGCGAGCAGGCCGGCGTGCGCGGCGAGCACGCTCCCGGCGCACACGCACATGAGCAGGGCCGGGGAGAACTGCGGCCCGCGCAGCCACTCGATCACCTGGCGCACCGCGGCCGAATCCGGGTCTATGCGCGGACCGCTCAGGCCGGTGAGCACCACGATGCTTTCGGGCGCGAGCGGCGCCGGGAGTGGCTCGAGCTGCGCGAGCGTCAGTCCGCCGGAAGCCGCGAGCGCGGGCGCGGGCGCCACGAAGCGCAGGCGGTAGCTGCCGGGGGCGTGGCCCGCGGCGACGCGGAAGGCCTCCGCGGGGCCGGCGACGTCGAGCAGCACCACGTTCGGCAGCAGGACGAACAGCACCTCGCGGGGCGCCTTGAAGGGCAGCGCCTGCACGGCGCGGGCCTCCCCTTCAGGCCAGCGCGCCGGCGGTATACACCACCTGCGCGAAGCGCCCGTCGAGAACCATCTCGGTGCGCTCGCGGATCTCCGCGGCCGACACCGCGCGCCCGGTGCGCGTGTGCATGGGGAAGGTGAGCGTCGCATCGCTCACGTAGCGCACCTGGAAGCCGAGGTCCGAGGCGTGGCGCGCGGTCGTCTCGCAGCACTGCTCGGTACGGATGCCGGTGATCAAAAGCTCGCCGATGCCCGCGCGCCGCAGCCACTGCTCGAGGGTCTCGCCGTTGCCGGTGAGCCCGAGCAGTGCCGAGTGCACGTGCTTGTGCACGATGACGTCCGGGTTGAGCGCGAGCTCGGGCATGCCGCGCACCTTGCCGGAGGCTGCGCTGAAGGGATTGCCCGGATCCTCCCCCGGCTCGCGGTGGAACACCTGCACGATCGGGATGCCGCGCGCCTCGCAGCGGTTCACCAGCGACTGCACGTTGCGCAGGAAACCCGGCAGCTCCTCGGCCCGGAAATAGGGCCGGCTGCGGAAGGACTCCTGCACGTCGACCACGATCAGCGCCTGCTTCATGTACCCCCTCCCTGCTGAGATTCGGCCAGTATTGTCCCGCAGGATTGAGCGTATCTCTACAGCGGTCCAGGACGCCCAGCAATCAAAAACGGCCATCAATATCGTAGGGCCGCAGGAGCCCCGGCGCCCCGGCGGCCCCTGCAGGCTTCGAGGGCCGGGGACTGCGGCGGGTTTAAAACGCCGCGGCGCAGCCGGGCCGCTCGGCGGCGGGCAGGCGCGGCGGGGCGGAGGCGGCGGCACGCGCTGGTGTGGGCCGGATCAGCGCCCGGTAGGCCTCGGCGGCGAGCAGCCGCTGGCCGCGCAGCCGGGCGCGGGCGAGCGCCTCGGCATCCGTGCCGGCCGCTGCGCGCAGCAGCTCGCGCCACACCGCGGGGCGCTGCGCCCAGCGCGGCCGCAGCACCCCCTGCCGCGCCAGCGCCAGGGCGCGCCCGCGGCTGAGGGTGAGCTGACCGCAGGCGGCCACCGCGCGGGCCGGCATGCCGAGCAGCAGCTGCGCAGCAGCCGGCTGGCACTGAGCGAGATACCAGGTGAAGGCGAACACGTCCTGCGCGAGCTCGCCGGCCTCGGGCAGCGTGAAGCAGGGCTCGGCCGGCGCGGCCGTGGGCTCGCGCCACAGGGCGCCGTCGCTCAGCCCGGCATCGAGCAGGAGACAGGGCGTGTCCGCAAGCCGCCCGCGCGCGCCGCGCTCCAGAGCCTCGAGCCCGCGGCCGATCTCATGCAGGAGCGCGTGCCCGCTGCCGGCGTGGGCCTGGCGCGCGCACAGCGCAAGGCAGGCCTCGTTGAGCTCGGCGAGGTTGGCAAGCGTCGCGGCGCGCAGCCACGACTCGCAGCCCGGCACCGGAGTTTCGCATTGCAGCAACATGGGGCCTCCGCGGTCAGAACTGCAGATGGTAGCCGCATGCCCCGATAATGCCATCCACAGATTTGGTGATTTTTAACCAAATTTGCAGATGGGCAAAATCGCGCCCGCGGCCGACAATGGCGCTTGGCTGTCCTGCAGCGGGCGGTTCCGAATGCGCATCTCCGATGACCGTTATCACCGCGAGCGGCTGTGCCTGGAGCTGGCGCTGCGCTTCCTGCGCCATCAGGCGCGCACGCAGACGATCCGTGCGTGGACGGGCATCAGCGACGACCGCATCCGCAAGCTCTATCGCTCCTACCTCGGGCATGCGCGGCGCGAGATGCCGCGCCACCGCGGCAAGTCGCCGCATCAGGTCGCCTACTTCACCCGCTCGCTGCGGCTGCAGGAGGAGACGGTGGCCCTCGCCACCGCCCTGCACCTGCTCGAGGTCATTCCCGGCACGATCGCGCCGCCGGAGGCCGGCTCCCCGGCCGCGCTGGCGCGCGGCTCGCTCCTGTGCACCGCCTTCGAAGCCTACCGGCTGCAGCGCCCCGCCCCGCTCATCTCCTTCGAGCATGCGGTGTTCCTCACCGGGGCGCTCAGCCGCGGCGAGCAGCTGCGCATCAGCTGGTGCCTCGCCTGCGGCGGCCTCATGGTGAGCGAGCCGTTCGCGCTGCGGGTGCGGCGCTGCCATCAGTGCGCGGGGGGCGGGGATTCACGCTGCTAGAATGCGCGCCCATTGCCACAGGCGGCAGCGCGTGCATGGATCAGCATCGGCCCAACTTTCTTTCCGGACCCTACCTCGACCGGCGCGCCGAGGCGCGCGAGGCCGCGGACTGGCTCGCGGCGGCGCGCGCTGACGCAGCCACGCGCTACCTGATCAGCCAGGGCAGCGCCCAGCTGCTGCGCGCCGGCGCCACGCCCGCGCTCGCCCTGCTCACCGCCGAGGCGCCGCTGGTGCGCGCAGCCGCAGCGGAGGAGCTGATCCTGCTCGGCTGGTTCCGCGGCCAGCGCCTCGTGATGCGCGATGTACCGCTCAGCCTGAGTCCGGAACTGCCGCCCGACACCGCCTTTCAGGAGCTGCGCCCGCTCACCCCGCTGCTCGAGGCCGAGGAGGCGGCGCTCCTGGCCTACGCGCGCGCGCTCGGCACCTGGCGCGCACGGCAGCGCCATTGCGGCGTGTGCGGCAGCCGCACCGAGCCGACGCACGCCGGCCACTGCCTGCGCTGCACGGACCCCTCCTGCGCGCAGGAGTTCTACCCACGCATCGATCCGGCCATCATCGTCCTGGTGAGCGACGGCGAGCGCGCGCTGCTCGGCCGGCAGGCGAGCTGGCCGCCGCGGCGCTACTCGACCATCGCCGGCTTCGTCGAGCCCGGCGAGAGCCTCGAGGACGCCGTGGCCCGTGAGGTGCTCGAGGAGACCGGGGTGGCCGTGCACGACATCCGCTACCAATCCTCCCAGCCCTGGCCGTTCCCTTCCTCGCTCATGCTGGGCTTTTTCGCGCGCGCCACGCCGGGCGCTGGGCTCAGGCGCGGCGGCGAGCTCGAGGACGCGCGCTGGTTCACGCGCGAGCAGATCACCTCGGGCGAGGCGCTGGCCCCGCCGACGCAGTCGATCTCCTGGCGCCTGATTGAAACCTGGCTCAACGGCGGCAGCTGAGCGCATGTGTCTTCTGGTGCTCGCCTGGCAGGTGCACCCGCGCTACCGCCTGGTGGTCGCAGCCAACCGGGACGAGTTCCACGAGCGCCCGGCCGCAGCGCTGGCACCCTGGCCGGATGCGCCGCTCATCGCCGGGCGCGATCTGCGCGCGCTCGGCACCTGGCTCGCGCTCGGCCGTGACCGCCGCTTCGCGGTGGTGACCAACTTCCGCGAGCTGCAGCAGCCGAAGGCCGGGGCGCCCTCGCGCGGGGAGCTCATCCCGCAGTTCCTGCGCGGCCCGCTCGCCCCGGGGGAGTTTCTGCGCGAGATGAGGCCGCGGGCCGGGAGCTACTCGGGCTTCAACATCCTGCTCGCCGACGGCGACTCGCTCTGGTACGGCTGCAACCGCGCCGAGCCGTTTGCCCGCGCCCTGCCGCCCGGGGTCTACGGGCTCTCGAACGAGTTCCTCGACACGCCGTGGCCGAAGCTGACGCGGGTGC
Source organism: uncultured Pseudomonadota bacterium (assembly GCA_963825385.1). Lineage (GTDB taxonomy): Bacteria > Pseudomonadota > Gammaproteobacteria > Steroidobacterales > Steroidobacteraceae > 13-2-20CM-66-19. The sequence goes on from CAWGSX010000001.1 coordinate 26,419, forward strand.
GTGCCGGGTTCGAGGCCTGGCTGGGTCAACCCGCTGACGCCGACCCCGTTGAGCTCTTCAGGCTGCTCGCCGACCGCACCCGCGTGAGCGACGATGCCCTGCTGCCCAAGAGCGGGGTGGCGCGCGAGTGGGAGCGGGTGTTGTCCGCACCCTTCGTCGCGCACCCGGACTACGGCACGCGCTCCTCGAGCGTTCTGCTGCTCGCACGCGATGGTGCCGCTTATCTGGCCGAGCGCCGCTTCGACGCCCGCGGCACGCAGGTCGGCGCGAGCGAGTTCGATCTGGCCGCGCACGGCTGGCCCTGAGGGCGCTCGGGGGAACCCGGCGCGGCGCGACGCACTCACAACACATGCGAGCGATACTCTTCTTAACGCTCTAGAATTCCGGGAATTTCTTCAGGCACTCAAGGGCTGATGGCGCAGCGCAAGCACCTGCCGCGGGTACGTCGACGGCACAGGCGGACCCCGGTGGCGGTCTTGCTGTGCCTGCTCGCCGCTCCGCAACTGCCGGCCGCGGACGCGGTCAACGTAGATGTGCGCGGCGTCGATGATGAACTCAAGCAGAACGTGCTCGCCTACCTGAGCTTCGAGCGCTATCAGAAGGCCGGGTCGGACCTGACTGCCGACACCGTCGAGCGCCTCCACAACCGGGTCGAGCGCGAGGTCGACTCGGCACTGCGGCCCTTCGGCTACTACGAGCCGAAGGTCAACTCCACCGTGACGCACGAGGACAACGGCACTTGGCGCGTGGTCATCGACATCCAGCCCGGGCAGCCGGTCATCCTCGACAAGGTCGACGTGAGCGTCACCGGTCCCGGCGAGACCGATGAGCTGTTCCGCCGCATCCTGCGCCGCAACCCGCTGAAGAAGGGTGAGCGGCTGAACCACAAGACCTACGAGGACCTGAAGGCCGAGCTGCAGCGCACCGCCGCGACCTACGGCTACCTGGATGCGAAGCTCACCCAGAACTTCCTCGTCGTCGATCCGCCCAACCATACGGCGAATGTCCTGCTCGAACTGGATACCGGCGCGCGCTACCGCTTCGGCAAGACCACCGTCACGCAGAACGTGGTGAAGGAGAGCCTGCTGCGCCGCTACCTGCGCTATCACGAGGGGGAGTACTTCGACCTGACGCAGGTGCTGCGCACGCAGTTCGCGCTCGATGACGCGCAGTACTTCTCCAACCTCGAGGTGCTGCCCGGCGACCCCGACCGCGACAACCACATCGTGCCGGTGAGCATCCACGCCGATGCCAGCCGCCGCTACCGCTACTCCTTCGGCGCGGGCTATGCGACCGACACCGGCCCGCGCGGCACGCTCGGCTTTGAGGACTACCGCGTCAACGACCGCGGCCACAGCTTCAGCGTCGAGGTGCAGGCTGCCCAGGTGACCAAATACAGCCTGCAGAGCCGCTATACCATTCCCATCGGCGACCCGGCGGTGGAGAACTTCAGCGTGCGCGGCTCGATCGAACAGCGCAACTGGGGCGACGTCACCACCAACACCCTCTCGGTCGGGCCGGCGGTGACGGCGGTCACCGGCGCCTGGCAGCATGTGTGGGCGCTGAACGCGGTGCGCACCAGCAGCGAGTCGATCTACGCGCCGGTCAACGTCACCGACCGGCTGATCGTGCCGGAGCTCGACCTCGCCTCGGTGCCCAAGGGGTACCTGGGCGAGCCACTGTTCGAGCATCCGCTGTTCATCACCCTGCGCGGCTCGAGCTCGGGCCTGGGCTCGAACTCCAACTGGCTGCAGGCGCACGTCCAGGCCGAGCGCGTGTTTCGCATCGCGCCGAAGTGGCACCTGCTGCTGCGCGGCGAAGTCGGCGCCACGCTGGTATCGGAGTTCGAGCAGCTGCCCACCGTGTTCCGCTTCTTTGCCGGCGGCGACAACAGCGTGCGCGGCTTTGCCTACAACGACCTCTCGCCCACGATCGAGACCAACGTGTGCGTCGGACAGATCGTCCCGAACACGCCCTGCCCGGGCAGCACCTATACTTACATCAAGGTCGGCGGCAAGGACGTGGTCACCGGCACCGTGGAGGTCGTGCGCGACCTGCCGAAGAACCTCGGCATCGCCACCTTCTTCGACTACGGCAACGCCTTCGACCGCTGGGGCACGCGGCTCGCCTACTCGGTCGGCGTCGGTCTGCGCGTGCGCCTGCCGGTGCTGACCCTCGGCATCGACATCGCCGAGCCCCTGTACGAGCCGTGCCAGCCGCCGTTCACCGGCACGAACTGCGCGCCCAGCAGTCCGCGCCTGCACATCAACTTCTCGCCCAAGCTGTGATGCTGCGCCTCACTCCACGCCGCCTGCTGCTCATCTGCGCATGCCTGCTGATCGCAGCGCTGATCGTGGGCCCGCTGACGCTGGCGTGGGCCGTGCTCTACACCGAGAGCGGCGTGCAGTTCGCGGTACGGCACCTGCCGCGGCGTCTGGGTCCGGTGACGCTCGAGATCGCCGGGCTCAGCGGCACCCCCGCGCGCGGGCTGCACGTCGAGCGGGTCGAGGTCGACCACGAGCTGGTGCATCTGAAGTTCGAGCACATCGACGGGCAGGTGGCGCTGATGCCGCTCCTGCTGCAGACCATCCGCGTCACCCACGGCACGGTCCAGGATGCGCAGGTGACGGTCAAGCAGCGCACCCACCCAGCCACGCCCGGACCACCCTCGTTCCTGCCGCGCTGGCTCCTGATCAGCGCCGAGGACGCCCACGTGGGCCGCGCCGCCCTCTCGGTCTACAACGGCTTCCGGATGGAGGTGACCGACATCAGCGGTGCGGCGGTGGTCCGCCACCTCAGCATCCGCCTGTTCCAGGCCTCCGGGGTGTGGGCCGGCGCGCACCTGAGCGCGCTCGGGGAGCTGCTCGCCACCGATCCGCTCGGCCTGCGCGTGCAGGGGCATCTGGACTGGCACCCCGCCGGGCAGCCGCCGTACGTGCTCGACGGCAGCGCGCAGGGCGACCTGAACGCCCTGCACGTGAACGCGCGCACCGCGAGCCCGCTGCGGGCCGATGTCACCGGCTCGCTGCTTGATCTCACCAACCACCTGCACTGGGTGGCGAGCACGCAGCTGCACGAACTCGATCTGGCGAGCTTCGGGGTGGGCAGCAGCCCCTTCGGCATCATCACCGGAGAGCTCAGCGGCACCGGCGACACCGAGCACTTCCGCGCCTCCGGCACGCTCACCCCGCAGGGCCTCAGGGCCGGGGCCTTCGCCGTGCTCTTCGATGGCGGATTCGCGAGCCGGACCTTGAGCGCACAGCGTCTCGAGGCGCGCAGCCTCGAGAGCGGCGCGCGCGCCACCGGCTCCGGCAGCATCGCCTTCACCGATCCCGGCCCGCGCCTGAGCGTGCGCGGCAGCTGGGAGCAGCTGCGCTGGCCGCTCGGCGGACGCGACGTCGCCTTCCGCAGCGCCGGCGGCAGTTTCGCGCTGGAGGGGGTGATGCCCTACCGCGTGCACGTCTCAGGCGATGCGCACGTACTGGACCTGCCGGTGATGCCTGCCGACGTCTACGGCACGCTCGGCAAGGACGGGGTCAGCTTCGAGCGCGCGGACGTGGATGTGTATGGCGGACACACGACCGCGAGCGGACGCCTCACCTGGAGCCCGTCGCCGAGCTACGAGGTGAGCGGTCATGCCACGGGCATCGATCCTGCCAGGCTGCGTCCGGATCTGCCCGGCAGCCTTACCTTCGACTACAGCGTGAGCGGCCGCGGCTTCGACCCCAAGGGCTCACTCAACATCGCCTTCAGCGGGCTGTCCGGCAAGCTGCGCGGCGCGTGGGCGAGCGGCAGCGGCGCGCTCGCGCATGCCGGCAGCACATGGACCTTCAGCAACCTGCGCGTGGCACTGGGGTCGACCACCCTCGCGCTCGATGGGCAGATCGACCAGCGCCTGAACCTGCGCTTTGCGCTCGCCGCCCAGGACTTAAGTCTCCTCAGTCCCGCCAGCAAGGGGCACATCAGGGCCGCGGGCACCCTCGGCGGCACCTTCACCGACCCACAGTTCACCGGCAACGCGCACGCGGCCGATGTCGAGTATCAGGGCATCAAGCTCAAGGCGCTGGATGCCGACATCGACTTCGAGCCGGATGCCGCCGGCAAGGACTCGCGTGCCGACGTGCGCCTGCACGGGCTCACGTACGGCAATCGCACCCTCGATGCGGCGAGCCTGACGCTCAGCGGGCCACCGGGTGCCTACCTGGTGCACCTCACCGCCACGGCCCCCGGCATCGATGCCACCGCGCAGGCCCGCGGCGCCTACGCGCACGGCACCTACCGCGGCCAGCTCACCGGGCTGTCGTTCAGCGGCAACCAGGCACTGCATCTCACCCTCGAGCGTGCCGTCGATCTCGAGGCCGCGCTCACCCACGTCCGCATCGACTGGCTGTGCCTGACCGGCACGCCTGGCAGCGTGTGCGCCGACGGGGAGTGGAGCCCCCACATGTGGGCCACCACCGTCATGACCAACGAGCTGCCGCTGACCACGCTGACCGCAGGCATGACCCCTTCGGTGCAGTACCTGGGCACCATCAACGCACTCGCGCGCCTCGGCGCCGGGCCCGACGAGCCCATCATGGGGACGGTGCGCGTGGATCTCGCCAACGCCGAGATCGCCCATCGCCTCGCCAGCCGCAAGATCGACCACACCCGCATCGGCTCGGGCGATGTGGAGGTGGCGCTCGGTCCGCAGCAGATCCAGGGGCGGGCGAGCCTGGGGGACGGCCAGGTGGGCACGATGCGCGCGAGCGTGGATGTCACCCGCTCGACGCCGAGCTGGACCGACATGCCGGTAAAGGGCGAGTTCCACGCCCAAAGCGCGGACATGGACCTCATCTCGCTGTACGTGCCGGACATCGATCGCGCCGCCGGACACTTCAATGCCGATGCGCAGGTGACGGGCACCATCGGGCGGCCGGTCCTCGCCGGGCAGTTCAAGGTGAGCGACGGCGAGATCGACGTCTACCAGGTGAACCTCGCCATCCGCGGCCTGGACCTGGAAGCCACGCTCAGCGATGGCGGCGTCGACTTCAAGGGCGCAGCGCGCCTGGGCGCGGGCAACGTCAACGCCGACGGCCACGTCGAGTGGCGCAATCTTCTGCCCTACGGCAAGTTCCACCTCGCCGGCACGAACCTGCGCGTCGCCGACATCCCCGAGGCGGTGATCGACGCCTCTCCGGATCTCGACTTTGACATCGCCGGCCGGCGCATCCAGGTCAGCGGCAAGGTGCTCGTGCCCTACGCCAAGATCCAGCCGAAGGATATCGCCAGCGCGGTGCGCACCTCGGACGATGAGATCATCGTCGGCGCCGAGCCGGACGATCCGAGCAAGCGCTTCGAGGTGCTGAGCGCCATCACCCTGACCCTCGGCGACAAGATCAGTATCGACACCCTGGGGCTCAAGGCCCGCATCGGCGGCAGCATCCAGATCCGCAGCGGCTACGAGGCCTTCACCACCGCGACCGGCACGCTCAACGTCGTCGATGGCAAGTACGCCGCCTACGGGCGCCTGCTCGACATCGCCTCGGGCGAACTCAACTTCAACGGCCCGATCGACAACCCCGCGCTCAAGGTCACTGCCAAGAAGGAGTTCCCCGACGTCACCGCCTACGTGAACGTGCGCGGCACCCTGCAGCAGCCGCGCATGACCTTCTCCTCCGTGCCGCCGCTGCCGCAGTCGCAGGTCGTATCGCTGATCCTCGCCGGAGGCTCGCTCGAGTCCGCGCAGAACCGCGGCGGCAACATTGCCCTGGGGCAGGGCGTGGCGATGCTCGCGCAGGAGTACGGCGGCGCGGTCGGCATCCAGGACGCGAGCCTCGAGTCCGACATCAACAACGACACCTCGGTCGTGCTCGGCCGCTACCTCAACCCGCGCCTGTACGTGAGCTACGGCGTGAGCCTCACCGAGTCGCTGAACGTCTTCAAGCTGCGCTATACCCTGGGCGATCACTGGACGCTCAAGGGCGAGGCGGGCCAGGCCCAGGGCGCAGATCTGGTCTACACCATCGCCAAGTAGCCCCAGCCTCAGCGGCGCGGCGGTATCGAGTAGGTGCCGACCGCGTGCGCCACCGCCTCGGCGGTGCCTTCGGAATAGACGCTAACCTCGCCCACGACGAGGGTGCGGCCGAGCTTCATCAGGCGGCACACCCCGATCAGGTCGCGCTCGGCGGTGGGCTTGCGCAGGAAGTTCATGGTGAAGCTCGTGGTCACGGTCAGCGCCTCCAGGCCGATCTCCCCGAGTATCGCGACGTAGAGGGCGACGTCGGCCACGCCCATGAGGGTGGTCCCGGAGACCGTGCCGCCGGGACGCAGGTCCGCCTCGCTCACGCTCTGGCGCACCGTCGCGCCGCGCTCGCCGAGCGCCGTGATGCGGCAGCGGCACTGCGGAAACACGCGCGCCAGAAAATCGGTGACGGCAGCGGCGTCGGGCATGGGCGCCTCGCGGTGCAGGTGGCTGAGGTCATCCTACCGAAGCGCGCGCCCGGCGGCGTCCCCGACGCCAGGTCCGCGGTGCCTTGACCCTCATGCATTAATATGCACATAATGAGCATCTTTATGCTTAAAGACACTGTGCCACCGTCATGCTGAGCGATGCGGAACAGCTGGAACGCCGCGGCGCCATCGTGCGCATCCTGCGCGAGGGCCTGGTGCGCAAGCAGGCGGACCTCGTGCGCCTGCTGAAGCGGGCCGGCCACGAGGTGACCCAGTCCTCCATCAGCCGCGACCTGCGCGACCTCGGTGTGCTCAAGGCGAGCGGCCGCTACGTGCTGCCGCCGGATGAGGTGACGCGCGCCAACGGCGACTTCGGCTCGTTGAGCCAGTTCGTGCGCGGCTACAAGAGCGCCGGACCGTCGATCACGGTGCTGCGCACCACGATCGGCGCGGCGCAGTCGGTCGCGGTCGCCATCGACAAGGCGCAGTGGCCGGAGGTGGCCGGCACCATCTCCGGCGACGACACCATATTCATCGCCACCGCCAGCGCGCGCGCACAAGCCGAGCTGATCGCGCGCCTGCGCGCCCTATTCCGGATCTGAGCCATGAGCAGTGACCTCGCCGCGGGCGCAAAGCCCATCGTGCTCGCCTACTCCGGCGGTCTCGACACCTCCTTCCTCGTGCCGTGGCTCGCCGAGCACGAGCGCCGCCCGGTCATCACCGTGACCGTCGACACCGGCGGCATCGATGCGGCCGCGGCGCGCACGCTGGGCGAGCGCGCCCGCGCCCTCGGCGCCATCGGCCACCACCAGATCGATGCGCGCGCCGACTACTTCGAGCAGGTGCTGCGCTTCCTCATCATGGGCAACGTGCGCCGCGGCCAGCTCTACCCGCTGTGCGTCGGCGCCGAGCGCGTCATGCAGGCCCAGACCATCGCGCGCATGGCGCGCGAGCTCGGCACCGATCTCGTGGCGCACGGCTGCACCGCCGCCGGCAACGATCAGGTGCGCTTCGAAGTGGCGCTGCGCACGCTCGCCCCGGACCTGAAGGTGCTCGCCCCGGTGCGCGACCACGCCTTCCGCCGCGAGGACGAGCTCGCCTACCTCGAGGCCCGCGAGCTGCCGGTGCCGCCACACGGCGCGCGCTACTCGGTGAACCGCGGGCTGTGGGGCGTCACCATCGGCGGCAAGGAGACCCTCACCTCGCACGGCAGCATTCCCGAGGATGCGTGGCTCTTGACGCGCGGCGCCTTCACGGAACCGCGCGCACCTGAGCGGCACGTGCTTAGCTTCGAGCAGGGCCGGCCGGTGTGCCTCGACGGCACACCGCTCGCGCCGGTGGCGCTCATCGAGGCGCTCGAGAGCCTCGCCGCCCCCTACGGCATCGGCCGCGGCATCCATCTCGGCGACACCATCATCGGCACCAAGGGACGCGTCGCCTTCGAGGCGCCGGCGGCGGAGGTGCTCCTGAACGCGCACCGCGAGCTCGAGAAGCTCGTGCTCACCGCACGCCAGCAGCGCATCAAGGAGTCCGTCGCCGCCCCGTACGGCGACCTCGTGCACGAGGGTCAGCTACTGGATCCGGTATGCCGGGACATCGAGGCGCTGCTTGTGTCCTCGCAGGCGCGCGTCACCGGCACGGTGCACCTGCTGCTGCAGCCCGGCAATCTCTTCATCGAGGGCGTCGACTCGCCCTATTCGCTCATGGCCGCTTCGCGCGGGGTGTACGGCGAGGCTGCCGGGGAGTGGTCGGCGCAGGATGCGCTCGGCTTCTCGCGCCTCGTGGCACTGCCCGGGGTGTTCCATGCCCGCGCCGGCGAGCGCGCCGCGGCCGCGAAGGAGCGCTGACATGGTGTCGATGCGCAGCCTCGTGGTCGACAAACTCGCCTCGGTGACCCAGGCCTGCAACTTGAGTCACGAGGTGCGCGTCTCGGCCGAGATCCCCGCCGAAGAAGGCGTGGTGGTCGTGGTCGAGGTGCTCAACAACAAGTCGACCTACAACACCCTGGAGCTGGTCAGCGGCCGCATGGCCAAGGTCGGCAAGGGCGACATCGTCGTCGGCGCCCTCGGGCATCGCAAGGCGCTGTTCGGCTATTCCGGCCACGTGCCCGCGAGCGTGCAGCCCGGCGACGTCATCCAGATGCTCAACATCGGCGGCGTGCTCGGCATGTGCGACTCGATCAACCCCGACAAGGGCAAGCCCTTTGACTGCCGCGTGCTCGGGGTGGCGCTGCACTTCCCCTACCTGGGCGAGCGCATCGGCGTACCGGCGCGCGTCGGCCACAAGCGCCTGGATCAGAACGCCGCGCTCGATACGCGCGGCGTGCCGGTCGTGGCCCTCGCCGGCACCTGCATGGAGGCGGGCAAGACCGCCGCCGCCTGCGCCGTCATCGCCCGCATGCGCCACCGCGGCCTCACCGTGGATGCCTTCAAGGCCACGGGCGTGTCGCTGCGCCGCGATATCCTCGCGATGGAGGATGCGGGCGCGCGCCGCTGCGCGATCTTCACCGATCTCGGCGTCGTCACCACCACGCGCGCCAACGGCCCGGCGCTCACCCGCACCATGCTGACCGAGCTCGCCGCGGGCAAGCCCGACGTCATGGTGTTCGAGCTCGGCGACGGGATCCTGGGCACTTACGGGGTGGATGCGATCCTCGAGTGCCCCGACATCCGCACCGCACTCACCGGCGTGATCCTCTCGGCCAACGACCCGGTCGCCGCCTGGGGCGGGGTCAAGCTGCTGCGCGAGCGCTTCGGCATCGAGCCGTGCGTCGTCACCGGTCCCTCGACCGACAACCAGGTCGGCGTCGAGATCATCACCACGCAGATGGGCGTGCCGGCCTTCAACGCCCTGAGCAGCGGTGCCGCCCTCGGTGACCGCGTGATCGAGGCGCTCGGACTTGCGGCGAAGGCGCCGGCATGAGCCGGCGGATCCCGGCGGTGGTGCTCGGCGGCACCGGCTATGTCGCCGGGGAGCTGCTGCGCCTGCTCGCCGCGCACCCGGTGTTCGAGCTGGCCGCGGTCATGTCCGACAGCGCCCCGGGGGATGCGGTAGCCGCGGCCTTCCCGCACCTCGCCAGCACCTACCGCGACACGCGCTTCGCCTCGCAGGAGGCGGTGCGCGCCATCCTGTGTGAGGCGCCCGAGACGGCGCTGTTCTCGGCCGCGCCGCACGGCGCCTCGGCCGCGCTGATCGATACGCTGCTCAGCGCCGCGCAGGGCGCCGGCACGCAGCCGCGCGTGGTGGACATCTCGGCCGACTTCCGCTACCCGGCGGCGGCGGACTACGCGGCCGTGTACCGCCACCCGCATGCCGCGCCGGCGCGCCTCGCCCAGTTCACCTGTGCGGTGCCGGAGCAGCTGGTGACGCTGCATACGGCGCACGTGGGCCACCCGGGCTGTTTCGCCACCGCGATGCTGCTCGCCGCGGTGCCGCTGCTCGATGCCGACCTCATCGTGCCGTCGCTGTTCGTCAGCGGCGTCACCGGCAGCACCGGCTCCGGGCGCAAGCCCGTCCCCGGCACGCACCACCCGCTGCGCCATGGCGACCTCTACAGCTACAGCGCGCTCAGCCACCGCCACGTGCCGGAGGTCGCCGCCTGCGCGCGCGCCGCGACCGGCGTCGCGGCGCAGTTCGCCTTCGTGCCGCACTCCGGCCCGTTCGCGCGCGGCATCCACGTGACGCTCCAGGCCGCCCTCAAGCGGCCCGCAGATACCGAGCAGGTGCTGGGCGTGCTGTCCGCCTACTACCACGAGGCGCCCTTCGTGCGCGTCAGCGCCGACGCGCCGCGCGTCAAGGACGTGGTCTCGAGCAACTTCGCGCACCTCTCGGCGGTGGTGACGGGCGGCACGGTGGCCGTGCTGTGCGCAATCGACAATCTCACCAAGGGCGCAGCCGGCGGAGCGATCCAGTGGATGAACCGCATGTACGCGCTGCCGGAGAGCTCGGGGCTGCTGGCGCCCGCGCCGGGCTGGACCTGAAGGAGCACGGCATGAGCGCGACCCCGGCCGCCGCGGCGGCGCCACATGATTACCTCGCGCCCGTGTTCGCGCAGTACCCGCTCGAGGTCGCCTCGGCCGCGGGCGTGTGGCTCACCAACACGCGCGGTGAGCGCATCCTCGATCTGTACGGCGGCCACGCCGTGTGCGGCCTCGGCTACGCGCATCCGGGCTTCACCGCGGCCCTCGCCCGCCAGGCCGCGCAGTGCAATTTCCAGAGCAACGCAGTGCCCATGGCGGTGCGCGCGCGCGCCGCGCAGCAGCTGGTGCGCTTCTCGCGCCTGCCCTTTGCGAGCGTGTTCTTCGTCAACAGCGGCGCCGAGGCCAACGAGAATGCGCTGAAGATCGCCCTGCGCACCACGCAGCGCGAGCACATCGCCGCCATCGAGGGCGGCTTCCACGGCCGCACCGCCGCGGCCGGTGCGGTCACCTGGGGCGCGGCGGCCAAGTGGTACGGCTTTCCGCGCACGCCCTTCGACGTGAGCTTCATCGCGCGCGGCGATGCCGCCGCGATCGAGCGCGAGATCAGCGCGCGCACCGCCGCGGTCATCGTCGAGCCGGTGCAGGGCCTGGCCGGCGCGGTGGACCTCGGCGCGCCGTTCCTGACTGCGCTGCGCCGCCGCTGCGATGCCGTCGGCGCGCTCCTGATCTTCGATGAGGTGCAGTGCGGCATCGCGCGCACCGGCCAGCCCTTTGCCGCGAACCTCTATGGCGTGGTGCCCGACCTGCTCACCACCGCCAAGGCGCTCGGTAACGGCTTCCCGTGCGGCGCGCTGCTCGCCTCGGCGGCGCTCACCGCGACCTTCAAGCCCGAATCCCTCGGCACCACCTTCGGCGGCGGACCGATGGCGTGCGCCGCGATCGAGGCGGTGCTGACGGCGATCGAGAGCGAGGGGCTGCTCGAGCGCGTGCAGCGCATCGGCGCTGCGATCCGTGCGCAGTGCCTGGTCGGCCCGGTGACCGCGCACCAGGGGGCGGGACTGCTGGTCGGCCTGCGCACCCGGCGCCCGGCCCGCGCGGTGCAGGCGGAGCTGCTCGAGTGCGGCATCCTCGCCGGCACCTCGAGCGATCCGCACATCCTGCGCCTGCTGCCGCCGTACATCCTCGAGGAGGAGCACGTCGAGATGCTGCGCGATGCGCTGGCGGAGCTCGAGCCGTGAAGCGCTTCCTGGATCTCGCCGACTTCACCCGCGAGGAGGTGCTGTCGCTTCTGGAGCTGGCGCGGCGCCTGGAGCGCGCGCCCGAGCCGCGCGCGCTCGCCGGCAAGATCCTCGGCCTGGTGTTCTTCAACCCCTCGCTGCGCACCCTCGCCTCCTTCCAGGTGGCGATGGCGCGCCTCGGCGGCAGCTCCTTCGTCATCAGCCCCGGCCAGGGCACCTGGCAGCTCGAGACGCGCAGCGGCGTGGTGATGGATGGCGCCGCCGCCGAGCACGTGCGCGAGGGCATCCCGGTGCTGGCCTCCTACTGCGACGCCCTCGGCATCCGCGCCTTCGCCGACGGGCACGACCTCGAGCACGACCTGAACGAGGTCACCTTCCGCGCCATGGCGGCGCTCAGCGAGCGGCCGCTCATCAACATGGAGTCCGCGGTCAACCACCCCTGCCAGGCGCTCGCGGACTGGAAGACACTCGATGACCTCGCCGTGCCGCGCGGCGGGCGTTTCGTGCTCTCCTGGGCCTGGCACCCGCGGCCCCTGCCGCTGGCGGTTCCGGCCGCGGCGCTGCACATGGCGGCGCTGCGCGGCATGGAGGTGGTGGTGCTGCGGCCCGAGGGGTTCGCACTGCCGCAGGCGCTGATGGAGCGCGCGCGGCGCGCCGCCGCGCTCTCGGGCGGCTCGGTGCGCGAGAGCAGCGAGCGCGGCGAGGCGCTCGAGGGCGCGCAGGTGCTGTACGTGAAGGAATGGGCGGGAACGGCGCCCTACGGCGATGCCGCCGCCGATGCGCGCCGCCGCGCGCAGCTCAAGGACTGGTGCGTGCGCGAGGACTGGTTCGCGGCCGCGCGCGAGTGCCGCGTCATGCACTGCCTGCCGGTGCGCCGCAACAGCGCCATCGCCGATGAGGTGCTCGACGGCGCGCGCAGCGTGGTGCTGCGCGAGGCCTACAACCGCCTGCCGGCGCAGATGGCGGTGCTGCACCAGCTGCTGCGCCCGTAATTCCCCTGTCTCCCCGCCCGCCAAGGACCTCCGCCATGATCATGCACCGCAGCGACCAGACCCTCGCCATCCGCGCCCTGCGCAGCGCCGCGCCCTACATCCGCATGTACAAGGGCAAGACCTTCGTGGTGAAGGCCGGCGGCGGGGTGTTCGCCGATGAGGCGGCCACGCGCACGCTCATCGAGCAGCTGGCGATCCTGCACTACTTCGGCGTGCGCGTGATACTGGTGCACGGCGGCGGCCCGCAGCTCACCGAGATCTCCGCGCAGCTCGGCGTGCCGACGCGCCTGGTCGAGGGGCGCCGCGTCACCGACCAGCGCTCCATCGACGTCACCGCGATGGTCCTGAACGGCCTCATCAACACCCGCGTGCTCGCCATGTGTCGCGACCTCAACATCGACGCGGTCGGCGTGAGCGGCGTGGATGCGGGCCTGATCCGCGCCCACAAGCGCCCGCCGGTGCAGCTCGAGGGCGGCGGCGCGCCGGTCGACTTCGGCTTCGTCGGCGACATCGACGCGGTGGACGCCTCGGTGCTGAAGAAGCTGCTCGACAACGCCCTCATGCCGGTGGTGAGCCCGCTGTCGGCGGATGAGTCCGGGACGCTGCTCAACATCAACGCCGACACGGTCGCGGCCGCCATCGGCGCCGCGCTCGGCGCGGAAAAGCTCATCCTGTGCACCGGCGCGCCCGGGATCCTCGGCGACTTGAGCGACCCGCGCTCGCTCATCTCCTACACCGACCTCGCCGGACTCAAGCGCCTGCGCGCCGAGGGGCGCATCGCCGACGGCATGCTGCCGAAGGCCAAGGCCATCGAGGATGCGCTCCGCGGCGGGGTGCGGCGCGTGCACGTGGTCTCCTACCACTCCCCCGAAGGCATCCTCGGCGAGGTGTTCACCAACGAGGGCACCGGCACCCTGATCGTCGCCGACGTCAATGCCTTAAGTCCGGCCGAGCAGAGCGCCTCATGAGGCGTCTGTGGGACAAGGGCCAGCCCCTCGATACGCGTGTGCTCGAGTACACCGCCGGCGAGGACTACGCGCTCGATGAGCGGCTGGTGCCCTACGACGTGCGCGCCTCGGTCGCGCATGCGCAGATGCTCGCCGCGCAGGGACTTGTGAGCGCGGCCGACTGCGCCGCCATCCAGGGCGGCCTCGAGGAGCTCGGCGCCGCCCACGCGCGCGGGGAGTGGCAGGTCGAGCTCGCCGACGAGGACGGCCAGACTGCGCTCGAGTGGCGGCTCACCGAGCGCATCGGCGCTGCCGGCGCACGCGTGCATCTCGGCCGCTCGCGCAACGACCAGGTGCTCGCGGCGCTGCGCCTGTACCTGCGCGATGTGGTGCAGGAGCTAAGCGCCGGCGCCGGCGCGGCCGCCGCGGCGCTCGATGAGCTCGCACAGCGCGAGGGGGCGACCGTGCTGCCCGGCTACACGCACCTGCAGCAGGCCATGCCGAGCAGCGTGGCGCTGTGGGCGGGGGGATTCGCCGCCGAGCTGCGCGACGATGCCCGGGGGATCGAGGGCGTGCAGCGCCGCCTCGCCTTGAGCCCGCTCGGCTCGGCCGCCGGCTACGGCACCCCGGGACTGCCGCTTGACCGCGCCGCCACCGCCCGCGCGCTCGGCTTCGCGGCCGCGCAGGAGCCGGTCACCGCGGTGCAGCTCTCGCGCGGCAAGGCGGAGGCGCAGCTTCTGTGCGAGATCGCGCTGCTCATGCAGGACGCCTCGCGCCTCGCCGCCGACGTGCTCCTGTTCGCGACGCGCGAGTTCGGCTTCCTCGAGCTGCCGGAGGCCTTCACCACCGGCTCCTCGATCATGCCGCAGAAGCGCAACCCCGACGTGTTCGAGCTGATCCGCGGCCGCAGCGCCACCGCGCAGGCCTGCCTCACCGAGGCGCTCGCGATCTGCGCGAAGCTCCCGTCCGGCTATCACCGCGACCTGCAGCTCTTGAAGTTCCCGCTGTTCCGCGCCATCGACCTGGCGCTCGCGACGCTCGGGATCCTGCCCGCCGCGATCGCCGCGCTGCACTTCCGCGCCGACGCCATCCGCCTCGACCCGCACATCCACGCCGCCGAGCAGGCCAACCGCCTGGTGGTGAGCGAGGGCATCCCGTTCCGCGAGGCGTACCGGCGCATCGCCGCGAAGCTCAAGGGCTAGCCGGCGCGGTTGCCGCCGGGCGCGCCGCTCAGGCACGCTTGCCGCTGCCTGGCGACTTCACGGGGTGATGATGACAACCAAGGTGCTCGGCATCTCCGGGAGCCTGCGGCGCGGCTCCTACAACAGTGCGCTGCTGCGCGCCGCCACCGGCCTCATGCCCGAGGGCGCGACGCTCGAGGTCGCCAGCATCCGCGGCATTCCGCTCTACGACGGTGACATCGAGGCCCAGGGAATCCCCGCGAGCGTCGCCACACTGAAGGAAGCCCTGGTGGCAGCCGACGGGGTGCTCCTGGTCACGCCCGAGTACAACAACAGCATCCCCGGGGTGTTCAAGAACGCCATCGACTGGCTGTCGCGCCCGGCGGCGGACAGCCGCCGCGTCTTCGGCGGCCGCCGCTTCGCGCTCCTGGGGGCTTCCCCGGGCGCCTTCGGCACGATCCTGAGCCAGGCGGCCTGGCTCCCGGTCATGCGCACGCTCGGGGTGCAGCTGTGGACCGGCGGCCGCCTGATGGTCTCGCGCGCCAACACGGTGTTCGATGAGTCCGGGGCGCTGAAGGACGCCACCACCGAGGAGGCGCTGCGTCAGTTCCTGCAGGGCTACGTCACGTTCCTGCGCCGCACGCCGCCGCCGGCCTGAAGCCCGCCTTCACACGGCAGAGGTCACTGGTTCGAGCGCAGTACCGCCCACCATCCAGAACAATAACTTAGGTGGATTCCCTCAGCTCGTCTCACTCGAATTTGGGACAGTTGAGGGACAGTTGTGTCGCCCAGATAACCCAAGCGTTTGGTTCACAATGCGCAAATCACACCCGACGACTCGATGGATAGAGAAGGAGCTGCGGGAGAATTTCGCCCGGGCCTCCCGCGCTGGAAAGCAAGCGGTGAAAACTGAAGCGCGAGCCAGTACCGTCGAGTACCGCTCGAAGGAACGCGCATTGCAGATCGAGCTTACAAACGGGGCCGCGATCACTTTGCCGGTGAAGCTGGTACCAAGTCTCAGGCGAGCTACGTCCCGAGATATCCGCGCGGTCGAAATTCTCGGTCGAGGCAGCGGCTTGCACTTCGCAAGCCTCGATCTCGACCTGAGCGTACCCGGTCTCTTCTCCACCGTACTTACCGGACCGGAATAGCGCGCGGAGCTTGGGCGCGTCGGTGGGCGAAGATCCTCTGCCGCCAAAGCAGCCGCAGCGCGCAAGAACGGGCGCAAGGGCGGTCGTCCGCGCGTTCGATGAAGGAAGCGCTATTCGAGCCGAAAGACCTCTGCGCGGTGCGTGGTTACCTCGATTTTCCTATAATCAATGACTTATGAAATCGAAGCTGAGAGAGGAGTCGAGGAAAGCGCTGCTAGAGGCGAATCAACGCCTGAGGCCCGAGCAGCGTCTCCAGGCTTCCGTCGCGCAGAGTCGGGTAGTTGCGCAACTTCAGGAGGCGGGCCGCAAGCTTCGGGGGCGCGCCAGATGAGAGCGCGCGGCCCTGGCGAGTCCGCCAAGCTCCTTCTGGATGTTGTCGAAGTACTTGCGGCCCGTTCGATTGAGTACGCGGTGATTGGTGCGCTCGCCGCTTCTCTTCACGGTGCCGGGCGTGCGAGTCTTGATGCCGACCTCGTCGTCTCGGCTGGCGTAATGGAGGGGACGCGAATCGATGAGGCCCTGAAACGGGCGGGGCTTGCAACTGAGCTTCGGCGCGGAGATCTCGGTGACGCCATTCCCGGGCTCGTGCGGGTCAGCGACTCCTTCGGAAACCAGGTGGACGTTCTCCTGGGCATTCGCGGTCTCGATCCGAACGCTTTCTCGCGCACGGTCGAAGTGCCGTTCGAGGGAGCCCGGCTGCGCTTCGTCGGGCGGGAGGATTTCATCGCGATGAAGGTTGCAGCCGGAGGCCCGATCGATCTGGTGGACGCGGAAAACGCTATCGCAGCGGATCCAAAGTCGCTCGATGTGGAGTTAGTCAGGAATCTTGGCTTGCGATTTGGAGCGAGCACGTCTGCATCGCTGGAGAGAATGCTCGGAGATCAGGGTTTGGGTCGTCAGGGGTCCCACGATCATGGGTACGGAGTGGATGACGACCTCGAGTAGGCGGTTGGTGTGGCAGCGAGCGTTTCTGAACCCGGGATGTTGTTTGGTCGCAAGATCAGACGTCTGGGACAATTTTGGGACAGTGCGCTCGTGACACTGCGTGATATCAAATGACACTACCTGATGCTAAGTGACTGTTGCGATTACCCTCCCCTCGCATATCGTTGATTCGTAAGCACCCTACTTCCGTTTCACACGGCAGAGGTCGCTGGTTCGAGCCCAGTACCGCCCACCATCTCGAACAAAAACTTCCAGCGTTTACGCGGCTAATTCACTCGCATTGGGTTGGATCCGCGGTCCGCTGGCCGCCATTATGGCATGTTGCGCCATAGGCCACATTATGGCATCCTATGCCATATGAAGGCGCGCCTGGCGTTTCACGATAAGCAGGTGCTGCCCGACGGTTCGATCGTGGAGATGAAGATCTGGGAAGTGCCGGAAACCGTGCCTGGGAGCAAGCATCGCCTGAAGTACAGCCTGTTCTACGGACGACCAGGGCAGCGCCTCATCGCCTACGACAATGAACGCGGCCGCGGGGACCATCGCCACTTCGAGGGCAAACAGCTCCCCTACACGTTCACTACGCCGGAGCAGCTAATCGAGGATTTCCTGGCGGATGTGCGCCACTTACGAGGTGAGTAATGAGCAAGCGAGTCAAAATTCACGTCGGTACGGCAAAGGACATGGGCCAGCGCTTTGTGAGTGCGTGGCACCGGCTCGAGCGCGGTGAGAAGGTACGGGAGCGGCATGTGACTTTCCCAAATCTACCTTCAATGCTCAACGCGCTGACACCCAAACGGCTGGAACTGCTTCAGGACGTGCACCGGGAACCGGCATCCTCTGTAAAGGCGCTCGCTGAGAGGCTAGGACGCGACTACAAGCGCGTGCATGAGGACGTGGAGACCTTGGCCGCGTCAGGTCTGCTGCAGCGCGAAGACGGTCGTGTGTCGGCTCCCTACGATGCCATTACCGCTGAGATGCGCCTGTAGGTTCCTGTTGTAGACCGGCCCTCCTCCCTACTCATAGACGGCAGCAGTCGGCCATTTTGAGACATTCGAGCGGACGAACTACGGCAATAAAGAAGCCATTCGCCTCGTGCTGCAGGCGGCCCACGGCCACCGCGATGCGCAGCCTATACCCGTCCGCAAGGACAGACTTCTTTCCTGAGACTGAGGCGACTATGGTGAGCGGCAGCCAAAAATAAGCGCCGCTGCGTGAGCGAAAGCCCAGGTTTGCGCATCTGCAGTCGATGGGCCTAACGCGCTCAGGAGGGTGAAACGTATGAGAGATCCACGCACCGACCGCAGTCGTCGCACCCTGCTGGAATGGCTACTGACACTGCCGGCGGCCGTGATGCTGCCGCGCGTTTCCGGCGCACAGCCGACTTGGGTATCCGCGACACCGCCGCCTCTGGATGCTTTACTTGGCGTCGCAGAATTCGAGGCGGCCGCGCGAGCCGTGCTGCCGCCGGCGCATTTTGGATTTCTCGCCACGGGCGTCGACGACGATCGCACGGTGGCATGGAATCACGAGGCCTTCGGTCAGCTGGAAATCAGCGTCCGGCGCTTCGCGGACGTCACTCGCACCGACCTGAGTATCGACCTGTTCGGCACACGCTGGCCATCACCGGTATACCTGTCGGCGGTCGGCTCGCAGCGTGCCTTCCATCCTGAAGGCGAGCTCGCCACCGCGCGCGCAGCCGCTACGCGCTCGGCGCTGATGATGCTTTCTTCCGCCGGCTCGATCGGCTCGGAGAAAGTGATGGCCGCGCGCGGCGCTCCGGTGTGGCAGCAAATCTACCCCACGGACGACTGGGAGGTGACGCGCAGGATCATCGAACGTGCGCAGCGCGCGGGCTGCAGTGCCATCGTACTCACCGTCGACAATCACTGGCCGCGATACAACGAGACGCTGGTGCGTGCGATGCGGCAGGATCCGCGCACCTGCACCGACTGCCACGTCAATAATTCACACGACTTCGTGCGCAAGGCACCTATCTATCAAGGCATCGATGTTTCGCGTGTAAAGGAATCGACTCAGCCCTCGGCGATCACCTGGCAGTACCTTGACCGCGTGCGCGAGGTCGTCAAGGGGAAGCTCCTGGTCAAGGGCATCATGCGTGGCGACGAGGCCGAAGGTTGCGTGCGCCACGGCGCGGACGGCGTAATAGTGTCGAACCATGGCGGCCGTGACGAGGAATCGCTACGCTCCCCCATTGAGTGCCTGCCGGAAGTGGTCGCAGCCTGCGGCGGCCGCGTGCCCGTACTGATCGACGGCGGCTTGCGGCGCGGGACGGACGTGTTCAAGGCCCTGGCGCTGGGTGCAAGCGCCGTGGGCATCGGTCGCCCGCAGATCTGGGGCCTTGCGCCCTACGGCCAGGCGGGCGTCGAGGCGGTGCTCGACATCTACGCGCGTGAGCTGCGCGCCATCATGCGCCAGGCCGGTACACCCGCAGTCGCCTCGATCACGCGAGATTTTGTGGTTGCGCGCGCGCAGGCCCTGCGCTGACGCACCGTCCCGCGCTTTCAATGCGATGCCGCATAGGGCGAAGCTGGTGGGTTGCCACGCCGCGAAGCTCGGGGGCACCGCTCGCATAGCGTTGATTCGTAAGCACCCTACTTCCGTTTCACACGGCGTCGGGCTGGGCCTCCGGTCGTGCACGCGCAAAGGGCTCGAGGCCCTCCAGGTGTGCGCAGATCGCGCGCAGCTGCGGGTACGGCGCGACGTCGCAGTGCATGCGTCGCGCGTTGTACATCTGCGGCACGAGGCACACATCGGCGAGCGTCACGCTGTCGCCATACATGTGTCGGCCGCCGCCGCTTGCCTGCGCGACCTCGGTCTCGAGCGCCGTGAAGCCGCGCGCGATCCAGTGCGCGTACCAGCCGTTGACCTCCTCTTCGCTGCGCTGCAGCGGCGCTCTGAGGTAGTTGAGCACGCGCAGGTTGTTCAGCGGGTGGATGTCGCAGGCGATGGCCAGGGTAAGTGCCCGCACCTGCGCGCGCGCCGCCGGATCCCTGGGCAGAAGCGGCGGCGCCGGGTGGGTCTCCTCCAGGTACTCGATGATGGCCAGCGACTGGCGCACCAGGTGCGCGCCGTCGATCAGCACCGGGACCAGGCCTTCGGGGTTGAGCTTCAGGAACTCGGGAGTGCGCTGCGCGCTCACCGGCGCGCGCAGCTCCACCGGCACCGACTCGTAGGCGATGCCCTTGTAGTTGAGCGCGATGCGCGCGCGGTAGGAGGCCGAGGAGCGGAAGTAGCCGTAGAGCTGCATGGGTTCAGTCCTGTGCCTGAGGCGCAATGCGGTGCCTGAGCACCTCGAGTCCCTCGACCCCGCCTTCGACCTCGTCCCCGACCGCGAGCGCACCGACCCCGGCGGGCGTGCCGGTGAAGATGAGATCACCGCACCTGAGCTCGAACAGATCCGACAGCGCGGCGATCACCTGCGGCACCGTAAACAGCATGTCGCCGATGTCGGCCTCCTGGCGCAGCTGCCCGTTCACCTTCAGCCAGATGCGCCCGCGGCTGAGGTGACCGGCTGCGGCCGGGCGCACGGCCGCCAGCGGCGCGGAGGCATCGAAGCCCTTGGCCGCATCCCACGGCCCGCCGCGCTCCTTGGCGCGGGCCTGCAGGTCGCGCCGGGTGAGATCGTTGCCGGCGGCATAGCCGAAGACGTGCCCGAGGGCCCGCTCCGGGGCGATGCCGCGGCCGCCGGACTTGAGCGCCACGACCAGCTCGATCTCGTGGTGAAGGTTGGATGTGGCGGACGGATAGGGCACCGCCTGGCCGTTTTCCACCACCGCATCGGCGGGCTTCATGAAGAACACCGGCCCGGCACGCGCGGCCTCGACTCCCATCTCGCGCGCGTGTTCGGCGTAGTTGCGGCCCACGCAGTAGATGCGGTGCACGGCCAGGCGTGCGGCGGTCCCGGCCACGGCGACGCTCGGCGGCACGGGCGGCGCAAAGCAGAACGCATTCATCGCACGGTCACCACCCTTCATCCTGCGCCCTGGAGATTGCCACTGCGCAAACCGCTAGACTAGCCGCTCATGGCCATCTGGCATGTCAACACCACGCCCGAGTTCCTGACCGAGCGCGGCAGCCGCACGCTCCCCGGCCACCTCGGTATCCGTGTCACCGAGATCGGCGCCGATTACCTGCGCGCCACCATGCCGGTCAACGCCCATACCCACCAGCCCTACGGCATGCTGCACGGCGGGGCCTCGGTGGCGCTCGCCGAGACCGCCGGAAGCCTCGCCGCCATGCTGTGCGTCGACCCGGAGAAGTACCTGTGTCTCGGCCAGGAGATCAATGCCAATCACCTGCGCGCCATGAGCAGCGGCACGGTCACGGCGACCGCGCGCCCGGTGCACATCGGCGGCCGCAGCCACGTCTGGTCGATCGAGATCCGCGATGAAAGCGCACGGCTGGTGTGCATCTCGCGCCTCACCATGGCCGTGGTCGAGAAGCGCCCCTAAGTCCTGCCCGAGGTAAGCCATGAGCGATCCCGCCCCGACCGTGCCGGCCGTCCCCCAGGTGGATGAGTCCCTCGTCACCTACACCCACGTCATCTACGCGCTGCACGCGCTGTCGGTGCTCATCGGCCTGACCACCTTTCACACGGTGGTGGGCATGTTCGTCTTCGGCCTGCCCTCGATCGTCGCCGTGATCATGAACTATGCGCGCCGCTCGGCCACCGTGGGCACCTACCTCGAGTCGCACTTCCGCTGGCAGATCCGCACCTTCTGGTTCGCCGCGCTGTGGTGGCTGGTGTGCCTGCTGCTGATCTTCACCCTGATCGGCATCGTGATCGCCATCCCGGGCTTCGTCGTGCTCACGATCTGGATCATCTACCGCGTGGCACGGGGGTGGCTCGCGCTGAAGGACCACCGGCCGATGTACGTATGAGGATCGCGCTGCTGCTCTGCGGCGCGCTCGCGCTGAGCGCGTGCGGTCAGAAAGGGCCCTTGTACCTGCCGGACAAGGGCGGCGCGGTGGTCAGCCCGCCGCCGGCTGCCGGACCTGCGAACCCCGCGACCCCGGCGAAGAAGCCCACCGGCGAGGACGAGGATACGCAGCCGCCGAAGTAGCGCCGCGGGCGCTTCAGGCGCGCGTCAGCCCGCGCAGCGCGCGCACCGCGGCGCTGTCGGGAAAGACGCTGTCCTCGAGCGTGCGCGCCGGGATCCCCAGATGCTCGCCGAGCACGCCCTTGAAGACGGCGCGCAGGTCGAGCGTGGGGTTCAAGTCACGTCCCTGATAGAGCCCGCGGGCCGCAAGCCCCGGCCAGTCGGCGAGCACCCGGCCGCCGGCGACCGCACCACCTACCAGGAAAGCCGCCGCGCCGGTGCCGTGGTCGGTGCCGCGCGTGCCGTTGACGGCGGCGGTGCGCCCAAACTCGGTCACGAGCAGCACCGCGGTGCGCGCCCAGGCAGGCCCCAGCTCCTGCTTGAGGGTGGCCAGTCCGCCATCGAGCGCCTTCAGCCGCCCGGCGAGCTGCCCCTCGGCGCCCCCCTCGTTGGCGTGGGTGTCCCAGCCGGTGGTGTCGAACACCGCGACGCGCGGACCATCGTCCTGGCGCAGGAACCCGGCGGCCGCTTTGACGATCTGCGCGTAGCGCGCGTTCGCCTGCGCGTAAGGCTGCGCGGCGGCGTTGCCGCTGCCCTCGGCCGCGGCGGCCATCGCGCTGTCCGCGCCGCCCTCGACCATGGCGTCCGCCGCGAGCGCATCGGCCAGACGCACTGACAGGGTGCGGTCCTGCGCGTACAGGTCGGTGAGGCGCGCCAGCGTCTCCTCATCGAGCGCGGTCAGCTTCGAGGGTGACCAGGAGGTGACCTCCGCCGGCCCGCGCATGACGAGCGGCACGTTCTGCCCGAGTGCCACGCCGGCTTCGCGCGGCGCACGCCCGGGCAGCTGCACGAGGGCGCGGTTGAGCCAGCCGCTCTGCGAGGCGTGCGCCTGGAGCGCACCGCTCTCGAGCACGTCCTGGCCGTCGAAGTGCGAGCGCTCGCGGTACGGGCTCGCGACCGCATGGAAGACTACGAGCTCGCGCGCCGCATAGCTCTGGGCCAGAAAGCCCAGCGCCGGATGCAGGCCAAAGAAGCCGTCGAGCGGCAGGCAGCCCTTGTCCGCACCCGGCGCGCGCAGCGCCACCTCGCGGCGCAGGTTGGCATAGTCCGCATCCGCGTAGGGCGGCACGGCCGCGAGCCCATCGAGCGCACCGCGCAGGATGACGAGCACGAAGCGCGCCGGCGGCGCCCCCGCGCCCGCCGCGGCGAAGGCGAGGCGCGTGGTGAGGAACGCGCCGCCGGCGGCGAGCGCCCCGCGGCAGAGAAATTCGCGTCGCTTGATACCGGACATGGGGGTTCGCTCCTTGCGCGGGCGTCTCAGCGCCGCATGAACTCGGGCGCGGCCAAAAGCAGCGTCAGTCCCTGGCTCGCACTGCTCGCCCGGGTGAGCGCGGTGCGGGTGGGGTCGGTGAGCGTGGCGCCGAGCAGCTGCGGGGCGAGCTGCTGCGCGTCGCGGCGGCTGCCGAGGCGCGCCGCGAGCGCGTCCGCCCATTCGATGCGCTTCAGCAGCGCCGAGGATCCGTCCCAGTCGGCGCTGCGATCCGGCCAGCCGGCCGGCGAGCCCGGCTGCCAGGTGCGCTGCCCGAGCGTGTCGAGTGCGCCGAGCGCCCCCTTGCCGGGCTCGATCTCCACGCTCATGCCGCGGAAGGCCGAGATGACGTAGTCCGAGGGCGTCTTGTACTTGGCGAGCGGCTCGGCCCACGCCTCGCGCGAGTCGATGAGCGCGCGGTACAGCGTCGGCAGATCGCCCTCGCTCGCCAGGTACGCCCCCGCCAGGCGGTCGATCACCGCCGGCGGCGGCTCATCGGCGATGAAATGCCGGGCGAGCTTGGTGGCGAGGTGGTGCGCGGTGGCGCTGTGGCGCGCGAGGTCATTGAGCACCGCGACACCCTGGCCGAAGCCGTTGTCGGGATAGCGGGTGTTCAGCACCACCTTCGCGCCCGGCTCGTGCAGCTCCTCGCGGAAGTAGAACTTGCCCGGCTCGCCGCCGGCGAAGCGCCCGCCGCGCTCCGCGCCGATCGACCAGCCGGTGATCACCTCGGCGAAGGTGGTGACGTCGCTCTGCGTGTAGCCGCTGCCGACGCCCAGGGTGTGCAGCTCGAGGATCTCGCGCGCGAGATTCTCGTTGATGCCGATGCGGCGCTCGGCCTGGCGGCGCGCCAAGCGCTGCGCCGCGAGCGAGTGCGGGCCCACCGACAGGTGGTTGTCCAGATACAGAAGCATCGCCGGGTGCGTTTCGACGGCGCGCAGCATGTCGCTGAAGCGCCCGAGCACGTGCGGCCGGATCGCCTCGCGCTCGAAGCTGCCGGCGAGTCCGGCCAGGAACTGCTTGTCGACCGAGACGGCGAAGTGGTTGGCCCAGAACTGCGTCAGGCGCTCCAGCAGCGGGCGCTCGGTCGTCACCGCCTGCTCCAGGCGCGCGGTGGCCTCGCTCACGTATACCGGGCGCAGGAACTGGCCGATCTTCATCAGCTGCTGCTGCGCCTGCGCCGGATCGAGGCTCGCGTTCTGACGCTGCGCCTGGATGTCGCGGCGCAGCTCGAGCGCCTGCGCGAGGATCGGCTGCGAGCCCTGCAGGTCGGCCGCCGCCAGGACCGGCGCGGGCGCCTTGAGCTGCGCGTGCAGCCAGGCGCGCGCGTCGGCGGCGAGCGCGAGCTCGCCGGGACGGGCACCGAGCCCGAAGCGGTTCGTGGCGATGGCGGAGGCGTTGGCGTCGAGCATACGTTGCGGCCGGGCGCAGCCTGGACCCCGAGGAGTCGATGTCCCTATAGCGCAGCGCGGCGGGCGGGGTTGACGGCCGGGCGGCGCCTTAGGTCCGTTATACTCGCGCCCCCGCCTGCACAGCACCCTTCATGACCCGATCTCCCGACCTGGTTCTCGTCGACGGCTCGTCTTATGTCTACCGGGCGTTTCATTCCGCCCCTGCGGTGGCAAAGCTCACCACGTCCCGCGGCGAACCGACCGGCGCGGTGCTGGTGGTCCTGAACATGCTTAACAAGCTCGTCAAGGACTTCCAACCGCAGCGTATCGCGGTGGTGTTCGATGCACCGGGGAAGACATTCCGTGATGAGCTTTTCGCCGAATACAAGGCACAGCGTCCCGGCATGCCGGATGAGCTGCGCGCGCAGATCCCGCCGTTGCTGCAAATCATCGAGGCACAGGGTCTGCCGCTGTTGCGCATCTCCGGCGTCGAGGCCGACGACGTCATCGGCACGCTCGCCTGCCGCGCGGCTCGCGCAGGCCAGACGGTGCTCATCTCCACCGGCGACAAGGACATGGCGCAGCTCGTCAGCGAGTCGATAAACCTGATCAATACCATGACGGATACGCGCCTGGATCGCGCAGCCGTGAAGCTGAAGTTCGACGTCTTCCCGGAGCAGATAATCGATTACCTCGCCTTGATCGGCGACAGCTCCGACAACATCCCCGGGATCGACAAGGTCGGACCGAAGACCGGCGCGAAGCTGCTCGCGCAGTACGGCTCACTCGATCAGCTGATCGCGCACGTCGCCGAGGTGCCGGGCAAGGTGGGCGAGAACCTGCGTGCCGGGCTGGCGATGCTCGAGCTGTCCAGACGGCTCGCCACCATCCGCACGGATCTGGAGCTGCCGCTCTCAATCGACGAGTTGGTTCCGAAGACGCCCGACCTGACGAAGCTGCGCGAACTCTACAGCCGGCTCGAACTGCGCGGGCTCCTGCGCGCGCTCGATGCCAGCGAGGGCGGCTCTTCCGGGGAGGCGCCCGCCGCGGCTGCTCCACCGGCCACGGCGCCGCCCCTGCCCGAGGCCGCGGCCGCCGCGCCCGTGGAGCGCCATTACGAGACCGTGACGAGCTGGGAGCAGCTCGAGGTGTGGCTCGAGCGGCTCAAGCACGCCGAGCTCTTTGCCTTCGACACCGAGACCACCAGCCTCGATTACATGCGCGCGCAGATCGTCGGCGTCTCCTTCAGCGTCGCGCCCGGCCACGCCGCCTACGTGCCGCTGGCGCATCTGTATCCGGGCTCGCCCGAGCAGCTGCCGCGTGCCGCGGTGCTCGAGCGCCTGAAGCCCCTGCTCGAAGATGCCAGCCGCGGCAAGATCGGCCACAACCTCAAGTACGACGCTCACGTGCTCGCCGGCGCGGGCATCACGCTCGCCGGCATGCGCTTTGACACCATGCTCGAGTCGTACGTGTGGAACAGCGTCGCGACCAATCACGACCTGCCGGCGAGCGTGCAGCGCTACCTCGGCTTGTCCACCATCAGCTACGCCGAGGTCGCCGGCAAAGGCGCGCGGCAGATCAGCTTCGACCAGGTGCCCATCGAGCGCGCCAGCGAGTACGCCGCCGAGGACGCGGACGTGACCCTGCGGCTGCACCAGGCGCTGTGGCCGCAGCTCGCCTCGCACCCGGGGCTGGCGCGTCTCTACCAGGAGATCGAGCAGCCGCTGCTGCCCGTGCTCGCGCGCATGGAGCGCACCGGGGTGCTGGTCGACCGCGAGCGGCTGCGCACGCAGTCGCGCGAGTTCGCGCTGCAGCTGCAGGAGCTGATGCTGCAGGCACACCGCGAGGCCGGGCACGAGTTCAACGTCGAGTCCCCGCGCCAGCTGCAGCAGATCCTGTTCGAACGGCTGCAGCTGCCGGTGCGCCGGCGCACGCCGACCGGGCAGCCCTCCACCGCCGAGGACGTGCTGGAGGAGCTGGCCGAGAGCTTCACGCTGCCGCGCCTGATCCTCGAGTACCGCCGGCTCGCCAAACTCAAGTCCACCTACACCGACAAGCTCCCCGAGCTGGTCAACGAGCGCACCGGGCGCATCCATACCAGCTACGCACAGGCGGTGGCCGCGACCGGACGGCTGTCCTCGGTGGATCCGAACCTGCAGAACATCCCGGTGCGCGACCCGGAGGGACGCCGCATCCGCCAGGCGTTCGTGCCCCCGCCGGGCTGCGTGCTGCTGGCCGCGGACTACTCGCAGATCGAGCTGCGCATCATGGCGCACCTGTCCGGGGATGAGGCGCTGCGTGCCGCCTTCGCCGACGAGCGCGACGTGCACCAGGCTACCGCCGCCGAGGTGTTCGGCGTGGCCCTGCACGAGGTGACCTCCGACCAGCGCCGCACCGCCAAAGTCATCAACTTCGGACTGATCTACGGCATGTCGCCCTTCGGGCTTGCGCGCAACCTCAAGATCGAGCGCAGTGCCGCGCAACGCTACGCGGAGCGCTACTTCGAGCGCTATCCCGGGGTGCGCCGCTTCATGGACAACACCCGCGCCCAGGCCCGCGAGCTCGGCTACGTGGAGACCGTGTTCGGGCGGCGGCTGTACCTGCCGGACATCCGCTCGGGCAACCCGCAGCTGCGCCAGTACGCCGAGCGCAGCGCCATCAACGCCCCGATGCAGGGCACCGCCGCCGACATCATCAAGCGCGCCATGATCACCGTCGATGCCTGGCTCATGGCGCAGCGCTCCCCGGCACGGCTGATCATGCAGGTGCACGACGAGCTCGTCTTCGAGGTGCCCGCCGAGGCCGCGGCCGAGTTCGGCGAGACGGTGCGTGCGCACATGGTCGGCGCCGCCGCGCTCAGCGTGCCGCTCAAGGTCGACATCGGCAGCGGTGCGAACTGGGACGAGGCGCACTAGCGGGCCTTAAGCCCCGCCCCTCGGGGCCGCGGAAAGAATTTCTGGCCCATTTGCGGGTGCGCCGCGGCGCAGCGGCGCGCCGACGCAACAGCCCGGCGAGCGGAGGTGCGCACGCTCACGAGGCACCCAGAAGCTGCCAAAACCCGCACGGCGCGATGAGCGCTTGGCAGGCAGCGCCCGGTCGCCTTCCCCTGTGGCGCACAGGCCACATACCTTAAGGCAAACTTATGATTTGCAAAGGTATTTTTTCCTCGGCGCTTCGGAACTCTGCCGGGGGTGGCCAGTCGAATTCAGCGAGTGCCTAGCACTCCCCGCTTCCCTCCCTGAGCGGGTCAACCCGGTTCATGAGACCTGTGCCGGGTTAGTCTGACCCCGGCGGCTTTCAAACCGCCGGGGTTTTTTATTTCAGGGGGTCTTGTCCTTGAGCCATGCCTCGAGGGTGTCCTGCGCCTGCTTCACCCCCGTGCCCTTGGCAGCCGAGAACAGCTGCACGCTGGCACGCTCGCCGAGAGCGCCCTGCGCCTCCTTCAGTGCCCGCTGCCCCTCGGACTGCGTGAGCTTGTCGGACTTCGACAGCAGCACGTGCAGGTGCTGCGCGGGCTGCGCCCAGCCGATCAGCTCCTCGTCCCCCGCCTTCAGCCCGCGCCGCGCGTCCACGATCACGAACAGGCCGCGCAGCGAGGCGCGCGTGCGCAGCGCCTCGATGAGCGGGCCCCAGCTGCGGCGCTGGGCGGCCGGTGCCGCGGCATATCCGTAGCCCGGCAGGTCGACCAGGCGCTCCCGCGGTGCCAGCTCGAAGAAGTTGATCAGCTGGGTGCGACCGGGGGTCTTGCTGGTGCGCGCCAGTCCGTGGCGCTGGGTGATGGCGTTGATGGCGCTCGACTTGCCCGCGTTGGAGCGCCCGACGAAGGCCACCTCGGCACCGAAGTCGGGCGGAAACTGCTGCGGATCGGCGGCGCTGATGAGGAAGCGCGCCTGGTTGAATCGGCTCATCGGTCGTTCCGGCCGTAAAAAAGCGCGCCCACACGGCTAGTGTACAATTCGCCGCCCTCGCATCGCGCAGAACGAACACCCGGATAAAGCAATGCCGCAGACTTCGCGACTCGGTTGGATGGGACTGGCTGCCCTCACGGCGGCCCTGACGATCGGCGTGGCCGCAGCTCTCGCCCAGGAGGCGAAGCCGGCCACGAGCGCCCCCGCGCCCGAGGACTCGTTTCCCTTCACCCACGGCAAGGCGGCGGACGGCGCCACCAAGACCGCGGCGTGCTCGGCCTGCCACGGGCCGAACGGCAACAGCGCCAATCCGCAGTGGCCGCGCCTGGCCGGACAGAACGCGGTGTACATCGCCGCGCAGCTGCGCCTGTTCAAGGCCGGGGTGCGCGCGAACCCCGTCATGATGCCCATGGCCACCTCGCTCTCGGATCAGGACATCGCCGACATCGCCGTGTACTACGAGGCGCAGACCCCGCTCGGCCTCGAGGCCGATCCCTCCTACTGGAAGGCGGGCGAGGCGCTCTACCTGCGCGGCGACAAGACCCACGACGTGCCGGCCTGCATCGCCTGCCACGGCCCGGTGGGCCGCGGCAACCCCGCCGCCGGCTACCCGGCGCTGCGCGCGCAGCAGTCGGTGTACGTGGTCAAGCAGCTCAATGACTACGCGAGCGGCGCGCGCTACACGAACCTGCCCGCCAACGCCGACCCCAACGCGGTGATGATGTTCACGATCGCCAAGCGTCTCGCGCCGGAGCAGATCCGCGACGTCGCCTCCTACGTGCAGGGCATGCGCTGAGCGCAAGGTCCGTGCCGTGACGCGCGGCCTGCTCCTCGCCGCCGTGCTCGCCCTCGGGGCGTGCGCCCGTGAGGAGCCGGCCGCCCCGCCGCCGGCCCCGGTGCCGAGCCCGGTGGACCTGACTCCCGCCGCGGCGCAGCCGGCACGGCCGGCCTCCGAGCTGAGCGAGACCGAGCAGGCGCAGCGCTCGCAGGAGAGCGGCGACAGCGGCGAGGCCGCCGAGCACACCGAGGCGGATACCTCGCTCGAGCAGCTGGCCGCCGCGCCCGCCCCGCCGCAGAGCGAGCGCTGGCAGCCCGGCGTCAACTACCGCGTGCTCGTCCCGGCTCAGCCCACCAGCGTACCCGCCGGCCACGTCGAGGTGCTCGAGGTGTTCTGGCTCGGCTGCGGACACTGTTACGCGCTCGAGCCGCTCCTGCAGGAGTGGCTCCGCAGCAAGCCCGCCTACGTCGAGTTCGTGCGCGTCCCGGTGATCTGGCAGGGCCCGCACCGTGCGCACGCGCAGCTGTACTACACCCTGCGCGCACTCGGGCGCGAGGATCTGATCGCCGCGGCCTTCAGCGCCATCGCCGTCGAGCACCAGGTGCTCGGCGGCGCGACCCCGGCCGACACGCTGCGCCTGCAGCAGCAGTTCGCCGCCGCGCACGGGGTGAGCGGCCCGGAATTCGCGCGCGCCTGGAGCTCAGCGGCGGTGGCCGCCGAGATGAAGCACGCCGAGGACCTGACACAGGCCTATGCGGTGGAGGCGGTGCCTTTCGTCGCGGTGAACGGCAAGTACAGCTCCGACCTCGAGCTCGCCGGCGGGGGCAGCCGCCTCATCGGCCTGATCAACGACCTCAGCGCCGCCGAACACGCCCACTGACGCCGCAGGGAGCGCCGATGCTCACCGTCTACGTACCGACGCCCAAGGGCCTCAGCCGCGTCCCCGCGGGCGTGAACATGCCGATCCCGGACGAGGCAGTCTGGATCGACCTGCTCGATCCGGCCAGCGAGGAGGAAAAGCACGTCGAGCAGGCACTCGGCGTCGAGGTACCCACGCGCGACGAGATGCGTGAGATCGAGACCTCGAACCGCCTGTACGAGGAGAACGGCACGCTCTACATGACCTGTACCGTGCTCTACAAGGCCGATACCGAGCTGCCCGAGACCACGCAGGTCACCTTCATCCTCGCCGGCACGCGCCTCATCACCAATCGCTACGCGGACCTTTTGTCCTTCCGCGGCTTCACCACCTTCGCCGAGACGCATCCGCAGTCGTGCGCCTCATCGCCGCTGCTGCTGGTCGGGCTGCTCGAGGCCATCGTCAACCGCATCGCCGACGTGCTCGAGCGCGTCGGCAGCGACATCGACGCGGTCTCCCTCAAGGTCTTCCCGCGCGCCGCGCGCCGCACGCCCAGCCGCGACTACAAGCAGGAGCTGCGCGAGATCGGCCAGGGGGGCGAGCTCGTCTCCAAGGCGCGCGAGAGCCTGGTGAGCCTCGCGCGCCTGCTCGGCTTTCTGCAGCAGAGCGGCAGCAACCGCGTGACGCCGGAGGCGCGCGCGGCGCTGCGCACCGTGTCGCGCGACGTGATGGCGCTGTCCGACCACGCCACCTTCCTGGTCGGCAAGGCGCAGTTCCTGCTCGATGCGACGCTCGGCATGGTGACCATCGACCAGAACAACATCCTCAAGATCTTCTCCATGGTGACGGTGCTGCTGCTGCCGCCCTCGGTGATCGCCGGCTTCTACGGCATGAACTTTCCGATGATTCCGCTCCTGCATCAGAACTGGGGCGTGTGGGCGGCGATCGCCATGATGGTGGTCTCCGCGCTCGTACCCTGGCTGTATTTCAAGCGCAAGGGCTGGCTTTAGAAAAGCCGGCGCGTTCTGCAGCGACTCGGCCGGGCGAGTTGACATGCAAGTAATTACTTGCCTATTATCCGCCCCGGTACATGAAAGACGCCGACCTGCTGTTCAAGGCCCTGGCCGATCCCAGCCGGCGCAGGCTCCTCGACCTTCTGCATGCGCACGACGGGCGCACGCTCGGGGAGCTGTGCGGGCACCTCGCGATGACGCGCCAGGCGGTGACGCAGCATCTGGGCATCCTCGAGGCGGCGAACCTCGTGGCGGTGCTGTGGCGCGGGCGCGAGAAGCTGCACTTCCTCAATCCCGTGCCGCTGCAGCAGATCTACGAGCGCTGGATCGCCAAGTTCGAAAAGCCGCGCCTGCAGGCGCTGGCGGACCTGAAGAGAAAACTGGAGCAGGACGATGGCTAGAACGACGTTTGTCTACGTTACCTACATCCGCACCACCCCCGAGCGGCTGTGGTCGGCGCTGACCGAGGATGTGGAGTTCATGAAGCGCTACTGGTTCGGCACGCACTGCGTCAGCCAGTGGACTCCGGGGTCGTCCTGGCAGATGGTGTGGCCCGCCGGAGAGGTCAGCGATTCCGGCTCGATCCTCGAGGCCGAGCCGCCGCGGCGCCTGGTGATCCGCTGGCAGCACCAGATCAAACCCGAGCTGCGGGCCGAGGGCGAGTCGCGCTGCACGATCGAGCTCGAGCCGAGCGGGGCTGCGGTGAAGCTGTCCATCACCCACACCATCGAGCGCGAGCCCTCGCAGCTGATCAAGGCGGTGTCGGGCGGCTGGCCGAAGATCATCTCCAACCTCAAATCCCTGCTCGAGACCGGCGCTCCCGTGCTCACCGAGCCGTATCCGCGCAGCTGAACCCAAAGGAGCCGGCATGAACACGGCCGCCGCGCGCAGCACCTTCGTCTACGTGACCTTCATCCGCACCACTCCCGAGCGGCGTGGGAGGCGCTGTGCAGCCCCGCATGGACGCAGCAGTACTGATTCGGCATGCGCCAGGAGAGCACAGTTCTTCAAGAAGGAGGCCTGCGACAAGCCCACCCCGCAGGGTTTTGACTGCACCTTCGACTGGCAGGTCGCCTCGTCCAACCTCGGCGCCTCGATGTACAACAACATCAACCGCGCCTTCTTCTATAAGGACAAGGAGTCGGGCAAGTGGGCCATGCGGCCGCCGTTCTGAGCCGGACCGGCCTTAAGCTCAACCTGAACGGTTGAGCAAGGTGGCGCGCCCGACTGGATTCGAACCAGCGACCTGCAGCTTCGGAGGCTGCCACTCTATCCAACTGAGCTACGGGCGCGTTGGGGGCGGCGATCATACGCGCCGCCCCCGGCGGGCGTCCATTTGCGGGCCGGGAACGGCGTTTGCAGGTCCGGAAATGGCTTGAACCCTGGACCCGTGCGGGCGTCAAATGGTGGTGGGCTTCAGATAGGGACGCACCGCCATGTCACGCCTTCTTATGCTCTGCGCCGCGCTCGCCCTGGCAGGCTGCGCCGCCGCTCCCGCCGCGAAGGACAACCAGACCGCGAACGCGCAGCAGCCGCCGGCCGGGTGCGTGACCTCCGCCTCGCGCCTGCCGCAGAGCGGCTGCGCAGCCGGTCAGGTCTACACGCAGCAGGACATCAACCGCACCGGCCAGAGTCCCAACTTAGGCACGGCGCTGAAGATGCTGGACCCGGCGATCCACTGATCCGGATCTGACTTCCCTCCGGGCGCGCAGCCGCCCGGCAATCCAACCGCGGCCCCTCGGCCGCGGCACCCGGTGTCTGCGGGCGGCCGCGCGGCTATACTGCGCGGCCAATTCGACCCGTTCCCCGGAAAAGCCCATCGTGAGCAAACAAGATACCCACTTCGTCAACGTCTTCAGCCTGGTGATCGGTCTTCTGGTGGTGGTCGCCATCGCGATCTTCGCGTTTGCGCGCGTCGTCGGGCATACCCAGGACCACGCAGTCGAGCAGGAGGCCGCATACAGCAAGGCGGTCGCCGAGCGCCTGACGGCACCCGCTCAGGAGGCGGTCTCCGGTCAGGACAACTCCGCGCTCGCGATCAAGAGCGAGGGGCCGGCACCGGCGGTTGCGGCAAGCCAGCCAAAGAATGGCGAGGAAGTGTTCCAGCAGGTGTGCAGCGCCTGCCACGGCACGGGCATCGCCGGTGCCCCCAAGGCGGGGGACAAGGCCGCCTGGGCACCGCGCATCGCCCAGGGCAAGGCGACGCTGTACGAGCACGCCCTCAAGGGCTTCCAGGGCAAGGCCGGCGTGATGCCGGCCAAGGGCGGCCGCGCGGACCTGTCGGACGATCTGATCAAGCAGGCCGTCGACCACATGGTGCAGATGGCGCAGTAAGCGCCGCGCCGTTACGGCGGCGCCGCGCCCTCCCCCTCCAGCGCGGCCAGCCGCGCCTCCAGCGCCTCGAGTTTCGCGCGCGTGCGCTCGAGCACGCGCGCCTGCGCGTCGAACTCGTCGCGGCTCACCAGGTCGAGCTTGCTCAGGCGCTCGCGCAGGATGGCCTTGAAGTTGCTCTCGAGGTCGGCCTGCATGGTGCGCAGCGCCGGCGGCACCCGCTCCATCAGCCGGCGGGCAAGCTCATCGATCCGGAAGGTATCCATCGACCCGCTCCTTCGGGGACTCGCCCCAATTTGAGGCACGGCGCGCGCGCAGGCTCCAAAACGGTGCGCACGCTGCACGCCTGACGTGCGCAAGCGGCTGGTTCTGCGCCCAAACCCGCCATGGCACAAAAGCTGCACCGCCGAAGCGCGCGCAGCCCCTAGCTTAGCGGCCGCCGCCGGCGGCTGCAGCCTGCTGAACACGAAAGGTGGCATGCGCCTGCTGCCGCTTGCGGAGAACATGATGCCGAAGATTCTGGGATCGCGGAGACGCACCATCGCCCTCACCGCGCTCGCCCTTCTCGTACCGGCGCTGGCCTGTGCGGATGCCCCGGCGCCCAACAAGGGCGACACGGCGTGGATGCTCACCTCCACCGCGCTCGTGCTGCTCATGTCCGTGCCCGCTCTGGCCTTGTTCTACGGGGGCCTGGTGCGCACCAAGAACATGCTCTCGGTGCTGATGCAGGTGTTCGTCGGCTTCTCGCTGATCAGCGTGCTGTGGTGCATCTACGGCTACTCGCTCGCCTTCACCGCCGGCAACCCCTTCTTCGGCGGGCTGTCGCGGCTGTTTCTGGCGGGGACCTTCGATCCGAAGACCGGCGCGTTCTCGACCGTGTCGACCTTCTCCAAGAACACCACGCTGTACGAGCTGGTGTACGTCGGCTTCCAGGCGACCTTCGCCGCGATCACCTGCTGCCTGATCCTGGGTGCGGTGGTCGAGCGCATCAAGTTCTCGGCGGTGCTGCTGTTTCTGGTGTTCTGGTTCACCTTCAGCTACGTGCCGGTGGCGCACATGGTGTGGTACTGGCCCGGGCCCGATGCCTACACCTCCGCCGACCTGGTGCCGCAGCTGACGGCATCCGCTGGCCTGATCTGGGGCTGGGGCGCGCTGGATTTCGCCGGCGGCACGGTGGTGCACATCAATGCGGGCGTTGCCGGCCTCGTCGGCGCATTCGTCCTCGGCAAGCGCGTCGGCTTCGGCCGCGAGCCGATGCCCCCGCACAGCCTGACGCTCACCATGGTCGGGGCGTCACTTTTGTGGTTCGGCTGGTTCGGCTTCAACGCCGGCTCGGCGCTCGAGGCCAACGGCTCCGCCGCGCTCGCCTTCCTCAACACCTACCTCGCCACCGCCTGCGCGGTGCTCTCGTGGATGGGCGCGGAGTGGCTGCTCAAGGGCAAGCCCTCCATGCTCGGCGCCGCCTCGGGCGCGGTGGCCGGACTCGTGGCCATTACGCCGGCGGCCGGCAATGTCGGCATTCCGGGCGCCTTCGTCATCGGCACCGGGGCGGGACTGGTATGCCTGTGGGGCGTGACCGGGCTCAAGCAGCCTCATCCGCGCCGATGACTCCCTCGATGTCTTCGGCGTGCACGCCCTCGGGGGCGTCTTCGGAGCACTGGCGACCGGCATCTTCAACGCGCCGGCCCTGGGCGGCCCCGGCTCGAGCGACTACGTCACCGGTGCCCAGGCCTACCCGGGGATCCTCGCGCAGTTCCTGATCCAGCTGAAGGCGGTATGCCTGGTCGTGGTGTGGACCGCGGTCGTGGCCCTGGCCGGGTTCTACATGGTCAAGCTACTGGTGGGGCTGCGCGTCCCGGAGGAAGAAGAGCGCGAGGGTCTGGACATCACCTCCCACGGCGAGCGCGCGTACGATCACTGAGGGCAACGGGTTCGATCGGCACTTCAATTGGGCCCCTAAGGCGCACTGGCGTTCAGGGGTCCCTTCTTTGTAGGGTTGTGACCCTGCCCGGGGCCTGCGCGGGCGTGGTGTGACGGAGTTCAAGGGACCACGCCGCCGGAAGACCCCATACTCGTGGCGGGGAGGCCCTACGTATGCTGCGATTTGTGTCATTCACCCTCATTCTGATGGCGGCCGCCGCCGGCGCGCGCGCCGACGTCTACCGCTGGGTCGATGAAAAAGGCGAGCCGCATTACAGCGATCAGTGGGTGCCCGGCTCGACCGTCATTCACACCGGCAAGAGCCGCCCCGGCTCGGACACGCTGAACCGGCCGGCCTCCGCCGCCCCGCCCTCGGGCGGTGAGCCCGCGCTCGGTGACGATGTCAACGCGCGCGCCACCAAGGCCGACGTCGCCAAGGCGCACGAGGCGCAGTGCACCGCCGCCCGCGACCGCTACATGAAGGCGATCGAATCGCGCCGCATCTTCAAGGAAGGCAAGGACGGCTCGCGCGACTACCTCTCCGACGCCGATGCCGACGCCTACCGTGAAGGCGCCCGCAAGGACGTGCAGACCGCCTGCGGCAGCGTCCCGAGCTTCGATCCGAACGCCGCGATCCCCGAGCCCAAGCCGATTCCCGAGCCGAAGGTGAATCCGGCGGACGCGACCTCCAGTAAGTTACCGGTGTGCCGCGCCGCCCGTGGCGGCGCGGCGCGTGGTTTCCGTGCCCCTCCCCCTCGCTCTATAGTGGCAACGCGGCCCTTCCGGCGCCGCGGCCACGGGGCACTGCCAACATGCGCGTAGGTTTTGTCGGACTCGGAGCCATGGGCACCTCATGGCCCGCAACCTCCACGGGCGGGACTGCTCGCCGGGCTCTACAACCGCACCGCCGAGAAGGCGCACGCGCTCGGCGGCGAGCTCAAGGTACCCGCCTCGCCACCCTCGCCGAGCTCGGCACCGCGGTCGATGCCGTGGTGTCGTGTGTCTCAGCGGATGCCGACGTGCTGGCGGTCGCCACCGCTCTCAAGGGCGGCCTGGCGCGCGGCACCCTGCTCCTCGACTGCTCGACGGTCTCGGCGGACACCGCGCGGAAAGCCGCCGCAGACCTGCTGCGACCCGCGCGGGGTCGAGTTCCTCGACTGCCCGGTGTCCGGCGGCACCGAGGGCGCCCGCGACGGTACGCTAGCCATCATGGTGGGCGGGAGCGAGGAGGCCTTCGAGCGCGCGCAGCCGATCCTCGCGGGTGCATGGCAGGACCGTCACCTGTTCGGGCCGACCGGGAGCGGGCAGGCGGCCAAGGCCACCAATCAGATCATGGTCGCCGGCATCATCGAGGCGATCGCCGAGGCCATGGCTTTCGCCCACGCCCAGGGCCTGCCGCTGGACAAGGTCGATCGAGACTCTGGGCAAGGGCGCCGGCTCCTCCTGGTACTTCGTGCACCGCGCGCCCGAACATGGCGCGTGCGGCTTACCCGCCGGGCTTTCGGGTACGCCTGCACGACAAGGATCTGGCGATCTGCCGCGACATGGCGGCACGCTTCGGGGTCGAGCTGCCGGTGGTCGAGCGCATGCTGCGCGAGTACGCCGAGCTCGTCGCGCGCGGCTGCGGCGATGAGGACATCTCCGCCACCTACCGCCTGAAGTCGGAGCTGTTCGAGCGACACGAAGCATCATGAAGGCCCCGGTGCGCGGCGGCGCATGAAGACCGAGGGCGGCGCGCCCGGACCAGGTGCTGTACCTGCCGGACTTCTGCACCTCCGGGGCGACGCTGGCGATCGTCCTGATCGCCGAGCTCACCGCCATCGTCCTGACGCTCGCGCGCCAGAGCGTGCTGGTGGATTTCTGGACCGACCTGATGCGCACCTCGCTGTTCCTCCTGTGGATCGGTCTCAGCTGCGCGGCGCTGCTGTGCGTGCTGCGCCGGACGGCTCGCGCGCCTGAACGTCGCGGCCGGCTCCGCCGCCGTCATGGCGCTCATCGGCGCGGTGGTCGCCTCGGTCTCGGTGTGCGCCTACCTACCTCGGCCGCACGCACCTGGTGCTCGATTCCGGCGGGCTGCCGAGCTGTTTCCGCCCAACGCCTGGCGCTTTGCGCTGCGCAACGTGTGGATCGCGCTCATCATCGCCGGGCTGGCGCTGCGTTACTTCTACATCTCGCACCACTGGCGGCGCAACGTCGAGCTGCAGCGCCGCGGCGCGGGTGCACGCGCTGCAGGCGCGCATCCGCCCGCACTTCCTCTTCAACAGCATGAACACGATCGCGGCGCTGACGCGCAGCAACCCGGCGCGCGCCGAGGAGGCGGTGCAGGACCTGGCTGATCTGTTCCGCGCCACCCTGAGCGACAAGCGCGACACCATCACGCTGGCCGAGGAGCTCGAGGTGGCACGCACCTACCAGCGCATGGAGCAGCTGCGGCTCGGCAGAGCGCCTGGCGGTCGAGTGGCACAGCCGAGACGCTCCCGGCGAGCGCGCTCGTGCCGGGCTCATGATCCAGCCACTGCTCGAGAACGCCATCTACCACGGCATCGAGCCGCGTGCCGAGGGCGGCACGGTCAGCATCACCGGCGAGGTGAGCGCGGGACTGGTGACCATCGTGGTGCGCAACCCCCTCGGCCCGTCAGCGGGCATGCGCGAGGGCAATCACCTCGCGCTCGCCAACATCCGCGAGCGCCTGAGCCTGATGTATGGCGAGCGCGCCCTGATGAAATCGGGGCGCTTCGATCCGAGTACATCGTGACGCTGCGCTTCCCGCTCATCGAGCGCGCCGCCGAGGTGCGCGTGCCGCAGCCGGCGTGACAGGCACCCCGTGGCCCCGCCCCCGAAGCTGAAGCTGCTCATCGTCGATGACGAGGCGCCGGCGCGCGAGCGGCTGCGCAGCCTCCTCGCACGAGATTCGGCGACATCGAGGTGGTGGGCGAGGCGGCGACCGGGCGCGAGGCGCTCACCCAGGCGCACGAACTCGCACCCGACGTCGTGCTGCTCGATGTGCGCATGCCGGGGATGGACGGACTCGGAGACGGCGCGGCACCTGAACGTGCTCGAGGAGCCCCCGGCGGTGATCTTCACCACCGCCTACGACCAGTATGCGGTGGAGGCATTCGACGCGCACGCGGTGGGCTATCTGCTCAAGCCGGTCCGCAAGGAGCAGCTGGCGCCGCCCTCGACCCGCGCCGGGCGCCTGACACGCGCGCAACTGCAGACCCTGGCCGCGGCCGAGCAGGGTCAGCGCCGCACGCACATCGCCGCCCGCAACCGCGAGGGGCTGAAGCTCATCCCGCTCGAGGAGGTGCAGTACTTCCTCGCCGACCAGAAGTACACCACGGTGCGCCACCTGCGCGGCGAGGAGCTGATCGAGGACTCCCTGCGCCTGCTCGAAGAGCGAGTTCGGCCCGGGCTTCGTGCGCATCCACCGCAACGCGCTGATCGCGGTGAAGTATCTCGAGCGCATCGAGCGCAATGCCGAGGGACAGTACTTCGTGCACCTGCGCGGCTGCCCGGCACCGCTGCAGGTCAGCCGCCGCATGGCCGGGGAGCTCAAGGAGCGCTTCCGGATCTAACACGCGCCCTTGCCCGCCCCGGGGTGGCGCGCCGATAATCGGCGCGGTTCAAAGGCAGTTGCCCGCCATGTCACAGCCCCAGGAGCCCAGCGCCTCCCCCGCAACCCGCTTCGGGCACCCGCGCTGGGTGCGGCTGTGCATTGGCTAGGGGCCGCGAGCGTGCTCACCCTCGCCTTCAGCGGCTTCGTGGTCCTCATGTCGCATCCGCGCCTGTACTGGGGCGAGGTCGGGAACGATCTGACAGCGGCGCTGTTGGAGCTGCCAGTCAGTCGAAATTTTCATCATGGCGGCTGGCAGCTGTGCATCGGATCACTTTCTTCGACGGGCGGGCGCGGCCATCAGCGCCGTGCGCACCTACGACATCCTCAACTACAACGGCTGGGCGCGAAGCCTGCATTTCCTGGCGGCCTGGTCTGCTGCTCGGCACGGGGTGAGCTGCCTCGCCGCGGCTATTGGGCAGCGGTCATATGTGGCGCGATCTGGTGCCGCGCGCGCGCGAATTGACCGCGCGCGCGATGGGGCGTGATCTGCCGCGCACCTGCGCTTTCACATTCGCGGCGCACCGGCGGCCCGCCCTATGGGTTGCTGCAAAAGGTCAGCTACTGCTGGTGCTGTGCTGGCCTTGCCACTGATGATCGTGAGCGGGTTAGCGATGTCGCCGGCGGTCGACGCCGCGTACCCAATGGATCGCGGCCGCTGTTCGGCGGCTCGCAGTCGGCCCGTACCGTGCATTTCTTCGTCTTCGCGAGCTTGGTCATCATTCGTGATCGTGCACGTGGTGATGGTGGCGCTGTCGGGGTTTCGACGGCAGATGCGCGCCATGACCGTCGGGAGGCAGATATGCAGAGCCGACCGCCGCAACTGCTCAGCCGGCGCACTCTGGTGAGCGGCTGCCGCGGCCGGTGCGCTGCGCTCGCGGGCTGCTCGGAGTCGCCGCCGCCAACTTACGGCAACGTGCTGCGCATCGGCGACCAGCTCACCTACCGCGCCCGCGACTGATGCTGCCGGCGCCATCGCTCGCCAAGCGAGTACTGGCCGCGCGAGATCTCCTCGATCCCGCGGTCGGCAACCCCGACCCGGCGATCCCGGCCGCGAGGGCTTCGATCACACCAGCGGGCCCCGCTACGTGCGCCTGCGCGCGGGACGGCTTCGCTGACTGGCGCTTGCGGGTCGAGGGCAGCGTGTCGCGGCCCGGCAGCTACTCGCTCACCGATCTGCGGCGCTTCCGGCGCGCACGCAGATCACCAAGCACACCTGCGAGGAGGGCTGGTCGGCGATCTCGGAGTGGACCGGCGTGCCGCTGCGCCGCGTGCTGGAGGGCCGGCATCCGCGCCGGCGCACGCTACGTGAGCTTCTTCAGCTTCGACAGCAACTGCCGACAGCATCGACATGGTCGACGCGCTGCATCCGCAGACGATCCTGGCCTACGGCATGAACGGCCGCTCCCTGCCGATGCGCATGGTGCGCCGCTGCGGTTGCGGGTCGAGCGGCAGCTCGGCTACAAGAGCCTGAAGTTCCTGCACCGCATCGTGGTCAGCGAGGCTTTCTACGACCCGGGCGCGATCGGGCCGATCCAGGCGGGCTGGGCCTGGTACGTGGGAATCTGACCTCAGCCGCTACAGGATGTAGCGGCTGAGGTCCTCGTCCTGGACCAGGGCACCGAGGTGCGCATCGACGTAGCGCGCATCGATCAGCACGCGCGCCGCGCCGTTGCCGCGGCTGCCCTGCTCGCTGGCATCGAAGGAGACCGTCTCGAGCAGCCGCTCGACCACGGTGTGCAGGCGCCGCGCGCCGATGTTCTCGGTGCGCTCGTTGACCTGGAAAGCGATCTCGGCCATGCGCCGCACGCCCTCGGGCGTGAACTCGACCTCCAGCCCCTCGGTCTTCATCAGCGCCTGGTACTGCGCGGTGAGCGAGGCGTCGGGCTCGGTGAGGATGCGCACGAAATCGCCTACCTTGAGCGAGTCGAGCTCGACACGGATCGGCAGCCGCCCCTGCAGCTCCGGGATCAGGTCGGAGGGCTTGGAGAGTGAGAACGCGCCCGAGGCGATGAACAGCACGTGGTCGGTCTTGAGCGGCCCGTACTTGGTGGTCACGGTGGAGCCCTCGACCAGCGGCAGGAGGTCACGCTGCACGCCCTCGCGCGAGACATCCGCGCCGATGGTCTCGCCGCGCCGCGTCGATCTTGTCGATCTCGTCGATGAACACGATGCCGTTCTGCTCGGCGTTGGCGAGCGCGCTGGATCTTGAGCTCATCCTCGTTGATGAGCTTGCCGGCCTCCTCGTCGGTGAGCAGCTTCAGCGCCTCGCGCACCTTGACCTTGCGGGTGCGGGTGCGGTTGCCGCCGAGGTTGGCGAACATGCTCTGCAGCTGCTGCTGCATCTCCTCCATCCCCGGCGGGGCCATGATGTCGACGCCGGCCGCCACGGCGCGCAGCTCGATCTCGACCTCGCGCTCATCGAGCTCGTGCTCGCGCAGCATCTTGCGGAATTTCTGCCGCGTCTCGGAGTCCTTGGCGTGCGCCGGCTCGTCGGTCGAGAAGCCCATCATGCGCGGCTTGGGCAGGAGCGAGTCGAGCACGCGCTCCTCGGCGGCATCGAGGGCGCGCTCGCGCACCTTGGTCATCTCCTGCTCGCGGGTCATCTTCACGGCGACGTCGGCGAGGTCCTTGACGATCGACTCGACGTCGCGGCCGACGTAGCCGACCTCGGTGAACTTGGTGGCCTCGACCTTGACGAACGGCGCGTTGGCGAGCTTGGCCAGGCGCCGCGCGATCTCGGTCTTGCCGACGCCGGTCGGACCGATCATGAGGATGTTCTTCGGCGTGATCTCCTCGCGCAGCGGCTCGCCACCTGCATGCGGCGCCAGCGGTTGCGCAGCGCGATCGCCACGGCGCGCTTGGCGGCGTCCTGGCCGACGATGTGCTTGTCGAGCTCCTGGACGATCTGCGCGCGGGGTCAGTGCACTCATGAGCGCCTCAGACCCGCACGCTGGCGGCGGGGGCACGCAGCTCCTCGATCACGAGGTTGCGGTTGGTGTAGATGCAGATGTCGGCGGCGATGTTGAGCGAGCGCTCGACGATCGCGCGCGCCTCGAGCTCCGAGCCATCCACCAGGGCGCGCGCGGCGGCGAGCGCGTACTGCCCGCCCGAGCCGATGGCCGCGACGTCATGGTCGGGCTCGATCACGTCGCCGTTGCCGGAGATGACGAACAGCTTCTCCGGGTCGGCGACCAGGAGCAGCGCCTCCAGGCGCCGCAGGTAGCGGTCCGTGCGCCAGTCCTTGGCGAGCTCGATCGCGGCGCGCGTGAGGTTGCCGTACTTCTCGAGCTTGCCCTCGAAGCGCTCGAACAGCGTGAACGCGTCCGCGGTACCGCCGGCGAAGCCGGCGAGCACGCGCCGTCGGCGAGGCGGCG
This sequence comes from uncultured Pseudomonadota bacterium, assembly GCA_963825385.1. Taxonomy (GTDB): domain Bacteria; phylum Pseudomonadota; class Gammaproteobacteria; order Steroidobacterales; family Steroidobacteraceae; genus 13-2-20CM-66-19. The sequence continues at coordinate 68,787 of CAWGSX010000001.1, forward strand.
CACCTTGCGGGCATTGCCCTTCATGACGGTGTTGCCGAGGGTGACCTGGCCGTCGCCGCCGAGGGCGATGGCGCCATCGCGCCGCACGCCGAGGATGGTCGTGCCGTGCGGATTGAAGAAGCTTGCGGAATCGGACATGGGGATTCGGGATCGCTCCGGAAAGGGATTGTAAGCCGTAAACCCGCCGCGGCGGGCTTCAGGCCTTGCGGCGCGCCCGGGGGTGCGTTGCGTCGTAAATGCGGGCGAGGTGCTGGAAGTCAAGGTGGGTGTAGATCTGGGTCGTGGAGATGTCGGCGTGGCCGAGCAGCTCCTGCACACTGCGCAGCTCGCCCTAGGACTCCAGCAGGTGCGACGCAAAGGAGTGCCGGAACAGGTGCGGGTGCACGTGCTGCGCGAGGCCCTGCCGGCGCGCCCAGGCCGCCACCCGCAGCTGCACGGCGCGTGCTCCAGGCGCCGCCCGTTGCGGCCGACGAACAGCGCGCGCCTCATCGGCGCGCGCGAGCGCGCGCGCGCGCCTTGAGCCAGTCCTTGAGCGCCGCCACGGCCTGACGTCCCACCGGCACGATGCGCGACTTTCTGCCCTTGCCGAGGACCTGCACGGTGCGGTCCCTGAGATCGATGCTGCCCAGATCAAGCCCGACCAGCTCCGCCAGGCGCAGTCCCGAGGAATAGAAGAGCTCCATCAGCGCGCGGTCACGCGCGCTCAGGTCATCGCCGGCGGGAATGGCGAGCAGGCGCGCCATCTGGTCGGCGTCGAGGGTCTTGGGCAGGCGGCGCCGGCTCTTCGGGGCGCGCACCTCGCGGGCCGGGTTGGCGCGCACGCGCGCGCCGCGGCGCGCGTTGCCGGCGAGCTCGCGGGACTGCTCGCGCAGCAGGAACTCGTAGAAGCTGCGCACCGCCGACAGACGCCGCTGGATGCTGCGCGGCGCCAGTCCCGTCGCGTGCGCGTGCGCGGCGAAGGCGCGCACCTGGGCGCCATCGAGCGCGCTCCAGTCACGGATGCCGGCGCGATCGCAGTAGGCGATGAGGGCCTGCAGATCGCGGGCGTAACTTGCGTCGGTGTGGGCCGAGAGGCGCCGCTCCACCTGCATGTAGCGCCGGAAGCGCGCCAGCCACTCGAGCGCGGCGGGAGTCATGGCGCGCGCGGCCTGGGCGCCGCCACCTCAGCGGGCGTGGCTGAGCGCGTCGCTGATCAGGTCCGCGAGGCGGGCCAGGAACTCCGTGCTCATTCCCGGGTGGAAACGGTCGCGGTCGGCGCTGCCGAGCGCCAGCAGGCCGAGCGCGCCCTTCTCACCGAGCGGCACCAGCGCCAGCGAGCCTAAGGACAGCCCTTCCGGACCGAACAGGAACTCGCGCTGCGAGTCGCGCGCCTGGCCGCAGCGCGGCTTGCCGCTCGCGAACAGCGACTCGAAGGATTTCAGCTGCGGATCATCTGCCGCCACGGTGCGCACGAACGAGGGCAGCGCCGGGTCGGGCGTGACGCCGATCAGAACCAGCGCGGCGTTGAAGGCGTCGAAGTCCTCGCGCAGCCCCGCCTCGATGTGCGCGATCGCCTCGGCGCGCGGCACGGCGCGCAGCAGGCGCCGCGTAAAGCGATGCAGCCGCTCGGCGATGGCGTCATTGGCGCGCGCCACGCGCACCAGCTCCGCCAGCTTGTGCTCGAGTCCCGCCTGCTTCTCGCGCAGCACCTCGATCTGGCGCTCCACCAGCGAGATGGTCGAGCCGCCGCGCGCGTGCGGCAGGCGCAGCCGCGCCAGCACCGCCTGGTGACGCTCGAAGAACTCGGGATTGCGCTGCAGGTAACTGGCGACGGATTCCTCTTCGCTGTCCGCCGCGGCGAGCCCGCGGGCTTCACGTGTCGTCATGCTCTAAACCTCGACGTGACCTTCAAAGGATATCTGAGCCGGCCCGCTAAGCCACACATGCTGCCCCGCTCCCTCCCAGTCTACCTGCAACTCACCGCCGTGCGTGCGGACGCGCACGCGGGCATCCAGAAGTCCCCGGCGCCGCCCCACCGCCACCGCGGCGCACGCCCCGGTACCGCAGCTGCGCGTCTCCCCCGCGCCACGCTCGTAGACGCGCAGCCGCACCTCCCCGCGCCCCACGATCTGCACGAAGCCGGCGTTCACGCGCCGCGGGAAGCGCGGATGGCGCTCGATGGCCGGCCCCAGGGTGGCCACGGGCGCGCTGTCGACGTCGGCCACGGCGAGCACCGCATGCGGGTTGCCCATGGAGACCGCGCCGATCTCGAGCTGCTGCCCGTTCACCTCCAGGGGATAAGGGTCGCTCTCGCGCGGCGCGTCGAAGGGCAGCGCGCGCGGGTCGAAGTCCGGCACCGCCATCTCCACCGCGACCTGCCCGTCGCGCACCTGCGCGCGCACCACGCCGGCGGGGCTGCCGAGGCTCACCGCGCCGGCGCGCGTCAGCCCGCGCCGCTCCAGGAGCGCGGCGATGCAGCGCGCGCCGTTGCCGCACTGCTCGACCTCATCGCCGTCGGCATTGAAGATGCGATAGAAGACCGCGGTACCTGGGGTACGTGGCGCCCCGAGCACGAGCGCCTGGTCAAAGCCGATGCCGGTGCGGCGGTCGGCGAGGCTGCGCAGCCGCGGCGGCTCAAGCAGCGCCGCATCGCCCGGGTCATCGAAGACGACGAAATCGTTGCCGACCCCGTGCATCTTCGTGAAATCGATGCGCATCGCGGGCAAGCATAGCCGAATCGCGCCCGCTGCGCCGGCGCGCCTCAGCGCAGCCCGGCGCGGTCGCGGAAGATGCAGCGGTCCATGACGGTGACGATCCCGGCCTGCGCGGCGCGCTCCGCGGCCGCCGCATCGATGACCCCGTCCTGCAGCCACAGGGCCGGCAGCTTCAGGCGGATGCAGTCCGCGACGATCGCCGCCACGTGCTCGGGACGGCGGAAGACATCGACGATGTCGACGTGCTCGCCCGGCGCGAGCACCTCGGGGAGCTGCTCGAGGCAGTCCACGGCCGCCTCGCCGAGCACGCTCTCGGCGTTGGGCGTGACCGGCACGATGCGGTAGCCGAAGCGCTGGAGGGCGCGCGCCACCCCGTGGCTCGGCCGGGTCGGGTCGGCCGACAGCCCGACCACGGCGATGATGCGCGCCGAGCGCAGCAGCCGGTCGATGGCGGCGGGTGGCGGGTTGGCGAACATGTGCTCTGTGCTCTTTGGCTATGCTAGCCGGGGATGTAAGTTTAGCCCCGCCGTCCGTGACACTGGCGTGAACCCTCGTGACTGAGTACACCGTCCGCATCGAGCCGCACGCGCGCACCCTGAAGGTCGGCGCCGATCAGAGCGTGCTCGCGGCCGCCCTCAGTGCCGGCCTTAACCTGCCGCACAGCTGCAAGTCCGGGCACTGCGGCTCGTGCCGCGCGCAGCTCATCACCGGCACCGTGCGCTACCCGAACGGCCGGCCCCTGGGGATCAGCACGGAGGAGGAGCGCGGGGGCGGGGTGCTTCTGTGCCAGGCGCGGGCCGCTTCCGACCTGAGCGTGCGCGCGCGCCACCTCGGCAGCGTCGGTGAGGTCGAGATCAAGACCCTGCCGTGCCGCATCGCGCGCCTGGTGCCGCTCGCCCCCGACGTGCTGCAGGTGTGGCTGCGGCTGCCGGTGGTGGAGCGCCTGCCCTTCAGGGCCGGGCAGTACCTCGACGTGCTGCTCGAGGGCGGCCGCCGCCGCAGCTTCTCCATCGCCAGTCCCCCGCACGACAGCGGGGAGCTCGAGCTGCACGTGCGGCGCGTGGCCGGTGGCGGCTTCACCGAGCGCCTCTTCGCCCCGGGCGCCGGCGCGCTCGCGGCCGGCTCGCTCCTGCGCATCGAGGGCCCGGTCGGGCAGTTCACCTACCACGACGGCACACGCCCGCTGATCATGGTGGCCGGCGGCACCGGCTTCGCCCCGCTGAAGTCGATGCTGCGCCACGTGCTCGAGAACGGCGGCCGGCGGCAGATCCACCTCTACTGGGGCGCCCGTACCGCGGCGGACCTGTACGAGGAGGCGCTGGTGCGCAGCTGGGTGGCGCGCTACCCGAACCTGCGCTTCAGCGCCGTGCTCTCGCAGGACCCGGCGGGCGCCGACCGCCGCGGCGGCTGGGTGCACGAGGCGGTGCTCGCCGACCATCGCGACTTGAGCGGCATGGATGTGTACGCCGCCGGACCGCCGGCGATGATCGAGGCGCTGCGCGCACGCTTCCCGGCGCACGGGCTGCCCGCCGCAAGGCTGTGGTTCGATTCCTTCGACTATGCCCCGGATGTGCAGGGGCGGCGCTGAGCTCAGCCGCCGCCGCTGAAATTGTCGGCGTAGTCCTCGAGCGCGGCGCGGATCACCGCCGCGGCGTGCGCGTAGCCGTAGCGGCCGCTCAGGGTGATGTTCGGCGGCTCGCCCAGCACCAGCTTGTAGGTCGAGAAGTAGTGCTCGATGCGCTCGAGCAGCGCCTCGGGCAGGTCACCGATGTCGCTGGCATTGCCCCAGACGTAGTCGCCCTCGAGCACGGCGATGATCTTGTCGTCGGCCTCACCGCGGTCGATGATCTTCAGGCCCCCCACCACGCAGGCGCGCAACAGCACCTCGGAGTGATTGATGGGGCGCTCGCTGATCACGCAGATATCCAAAGGATCCCCGTCGCCACGCTCGCAGCCCTCGGCCAGGCGCCGCACGCGCTCGCCGCAGTAGGTCTGCGGGATGAACCCGTACAGGCAGGGGGGCTGGGAGGAGGTGCGCTGCGGGCGGTCGACGCGCAAGTAGCCGCTCGCCTTGTCGACCTCGTACTTCATCAGGTCGAAAGGGGTGATCTCGATGTAGGCGTTCACCACGCGCGGGGCATCCCCGCCGGGCTCCAGGCCGTGCCAGGGATGCGGGCGCCAGCGCGAGTACGGGAGATTTGCCACGCGGCGATTGTATCGCCCCCCTGCTATTCTTACGACGCGCTATCCCGAAAAGGGGGTCGGGGGTGACTCACGCGGCGATTACCGGCTGGGGCAAGTGCCTGCCGCCGGCGGTGCTCACTAATCACGACCTGTCCACCATCCTCGACACCAGCGATGAGTGGATCGTCAGCCGCACCGGCATCAGCCAGCGGCGCATCTCCCACGTGAGTCTTGCGGACATGGCGCACGTTGCCAGCGAGCGCGCCCTGGCCGCCGCCGGCCGCGCGGGCCGCGACATCGAGCTCGTGGTGTTCGGCACCTGCAGCCACGAGGACCAGGTGCCCAACATGGCCTCGGCCGTCCAGGCACGCATCGGCGCGCGTGCCGCCGCCTTCGACATCAACACCGCCTGCACGAGCTTCCTCTACGGGCTGTCGGCCGCGACCGCCCTGATCCGCACCGGCGTGGTGCGCAACGCCCTGGTCATCGGCGCCGAGCTCATCTCACCGTTCATGGACTGGAGCAACCGCGACGTCGCAGTGCTGTTCGGCGACGGCGCCGCGGCCGTGGTGCTCGAGGCGAGCGAGCGCGCCGAGGGCGTCATCGCCGAGAAGCTCGGCTGCTTCGCGGAGGCGCGCGACATCCTGCGCGTGCAGGGCATGGGCGGGCGCTATGCCAACCAGGGGGTGCTCTACGGGGTGGTGCGCTGGCAGTTCGAGGGCCAGGAGATCTTCAAGCGTGCGGTCGCCGGCATGAGCGCGGCGTGCGAGGAGGCCTTGCGGCGCGCCGGCGCGAGCAGTGCGCAGGTGGACCTCGTGGTGCCGCACCAGGCGAACCTGCGCATCATCGAGGCCGTGGCGCGCCGCACCCAGGTGCCGATGGAGCGCGTGTTCGTGAACATCCACCGCTACGGCAACATGTCCGCGGCGACGGTGGCGATCGCGCTGTGCGAGGCGGTCGAGGAAGGCCGGGTGCGGGCCGGCTCACTGCTGCTCTTGCCGGGGTTCGGCGGCGGGCTGACCTTCGGGGCGCACGTGCTGCGCTGGGGGGAGCGCACGCAGCCGCTGAGCACGAGTGCCGCTGAGCTGCCGCCCTGCCGCGCAACCGCGCTCGAGCTGCTGCGCGACTGCCTCAGGCGCAAGACCACCGTGAGCGAGCGCAACACGGCGGCGGACCCGTTCGCGGGTCTGGAGGACCAGCCCGCGAAGGGTGGCTGAAGGCTAGCGCCGCGACGCCTTCTTGGCGGCGCGGCGCTTGTTCTTGGCCGGGTCCTTCGGCCGCGACTTGCCGAACGAGCCCTGGTAGATCTTGCCGCGGCGGCTTCTGTGATCGCCCTTACCCATGAAACTCGACTCCGTGATGCTCAGACAATGAAAAGGGCCGGTCGCCCATGCCCCGTGAGGGGCAGTGACGGCCGGCCCACAGCTCAAGTGCTGTCGGCTTACCAGCGCTTCGGGCCACCGCCGCCGCCGCGGTTACCACCGCCGCCGCCACCACCACCGCCGGTGCGCTCCTGCGCCTCGTTCACCCGCAGCGGACGGCCGCCGAGGTCCTTGCCGTTCAGGCTCTGAATGGCGCGCGAGGCGTCCGCGCGCGACATCTCCACGAAGCCGAAGCCGCGCGGGCGGCCGGTGTCGCGGTCGGTGATCAGGCTCACGGACTCGACGGTGCCGTGCTGAGCGAACAGCTCGCGCACTTCAGCGTCGGTGGCGGAGAACGGCAGGTTGCCAACATAGATCTTCGTCATGCAATCAACTCCTCAATGAAAATTACTGAGCAGGAGTGCATGCCAAAAAATTGGGGTAATGCACACGCTGCCACCTGGTCGGGAACGATTCGGCTTTTCAGACTCGGAAGCCAACTCGCAAACAGGCGGGCGGCAGGCGGCAGGAAAGGGAAAGGTCACGATCCGCCCGGCAAGATACCGCATGCCCCCGGCGGCGCACAAGCGCGCCCCGGCGCAGGCGCCCTCGGGCGCGGCGTTGGGTCGACATAACCCGGCCGCGGGCGCAGCGGGCGTCACCGGCCTGCGCGCGCCGGGCCGCTGCAGCCGCACCTCAGCGGTAGCGGGCCAGGATCTTCTCCAGGCCCTTGGCGCCCGGGGACAGCGCCTCGTAGGGCAGGCTGTTCAGGGGGAAATCCGGGGTCTTGTTGATCTCGTGGAACTCGTTCTGCGAGGGCTCGAGGTACAAAAGCCCGGTGAGGTACTCGCCCTCCTTCATGCGCTCCTGGATGTGCGCGGCCGCCGCGGTACGGCTGGTCGGATCGTAAGCCGCGTCCAGCTTGCGCAGCACGATGCGGCTGCCATCGTGCATGACCACCGGCAGGGTCTCGCCCTCCTTGTAGTCCGCGGTGATCTCGCGCTCCAGGGGCACGAAGTCGGCGTGCACGGCCGGCTCGTAGTGCTCGCGCGTATAGGCGTAGCTCTTGGTCGAGCCCTCGTGATCGTTGAAGGTGACGCAGGGCGAGAGCACGTCGATGAGGGCAAAACCGGGGTGCTTGAGGCCGGCCTGGATGAGCGGCACGAGCTGCTCCTTGTCGCCGGAGAAGCTGCGGGCGACGAAGGTCGCACCGAGGGTCATGGCGAGCAGCACCGGGTCGATCGGCGGCTGGAAATTGGTTTCGCCCTTCTTGGCCTTGGTGCCGATGTCGGCGGAAGCGGAGAACTGCCCCTTGGTGAGCCCGTACACCCCGTTGTTCTCGATGATGTAGAGCATGTTGAGGTTGCGGCGGATGGCGTGGCAGAACTGGCCGAGCCCGATCGAGAGGGTGTCGCCGTCGCCGGAGACGCCGAGGTAGTAGAGCGTGCGGTTGGCCGCGTTCGCGCCCATCGCGATCGAGGGCATGCGGCCGTGCACGGAGTTGAAGCCGTGACCGCCGCTGACGAAGTAGGCGGTGGTCTTCGAGGAGCAGCCGATCCCGGAGAGCTTCACCATGTTCTGCGGCTCGAGCGCCAGGCCCCAGCTCGCCTCGACGATCGCCGCGGTGATCGAGTCGTGGCCGCAGCCGGCGCACAGCGTCGACAGCGCGCCCTCGTAATCGCGGCGCGTGAACCCCAGGGCATTCTTCGGCAGCGAGGGGTGCGCTACCTTCGGCTTGGCAAGGAACGTCATGAGGCTCTCCGGTGCGGGTGCTCAGGCACGGGCGGCATCCTTCGCGCGTGCCTCGCCCCGTGGCTGCAGCTCGGCCAGCACGCCCTCGACGATGAACGCCGAGGAGATGGGCAGGCCGTTGTAATAGAGGAGCGAGCGCAGTTTCGCCTTGTCGACCTGCGTCTCGAGGGTGAGCAGCGCGCGGAACTGCGCGTCGCGGTTCTGCTCCACCACGAACAGGAGCTCGTGGGCGGCGAGGAAGCGCTCGACGTCCTCGCTGAAGGGGAAGGAGCGCACGCGCATGTAATCGAGCGCGACCCCGTGGCCCTTGAGTATGTCGATGGCCTCGTGGATGGCACCGTCACAGCTGCCGAGCGAGACGATGGCGGCCTTCGCGCCGGCGGTCGCGTCGATGACCGCGCGCGGCACGAGCTTCTTGGCGGTGTTCCACTTCACCAGCAGCCGGTCGAGCACCTGCTGATACTCGGCCGAGTCCTCGGTATAGGTGCCGAACTGCGTGTGTCCCGAGCCGCGGGTGAAGTAGGCGGCCTTGGGATGGACGCCGGGGAGGGTGCGGTAGGTGATGCCGTCGCCGTCCTTGTCGACGAAGCGATAGAACTTCTCGAGCTTGAGGATCTCCTCCTTGCTCAGCATCTTGCCGCGGTCGGGTCGGTAGCTGTCGTCCCACTTGAGGTCGCGGCACATCCAGTCGTTCATGCCGATGTCGATGTCGGACAGCACCAGGACCGGCGTCTGCAGACGCTCGGCGAGGTCGAAGGCCTGCACCGCCATGTAGAAGCACTCCTCCGGGTTTGCCGGGTACAGGCACACGTGGCGCGTGTCGCCGTGGCTGGCGTAGGCGGCAGCCATCAGATCGCACTGCTGCGTGCGCGTGGGCATGCCGGTCGAGGGGCCGACGCGCTGGATGTCGAAGATCACCGCCGGAACTTCGGCGTAGTAGGCGAGCCCCAGGAACTCGTTCATGAGCGAGATGCCGGGACCGGAGGTGGCAGTGAAGGCGCGCGCGCCGTTCCACATGGCGCCGATCACCATGCCGATGGCGGCCAGCTCGTCCTCGGCCTGGATGAAGGCGAAGTTGCGCCGCCCGCTCTCGGCGTCGACGCGCACCCGGTCGGCGAACATCTTGAAGGCATCCATGAGCGAGGTCGAGGGCGTGATCGGGTACCAGGCGGCGACCGTGGCGCCGGCATAGATGCAGCCGAGCGCCGCGGCGGTGTTGCCGTCGATCATGATGTGGCCGGCGGTCTGCCCGAGCGCCGCCACGTGCAGCGGCAGCGGGCAGGTGCAGTGGGCGCGGGCATAGTCGTAGCCGAGCTGGATCGCCTTCATGTTGCTCTCGACCAGCTGCGGCTTCTTGGCGTAGGTCTCGGCGAGGAGCTCGCGGATGCGCGCCAGGTCAAGGTCCAGCAGCGCCGCCAGCACCCCGGCGTAGCAGATGTTCTTCATGAGGATGCGCGTGCGCACCCCGTTGAAGTTCTCGTTGCACAGCCGCGCGAGCGGCACGCCGATGACGGTGATGTCCTCGCGCTTCAGCAGCGCCGGCCGCGGCCAGGTGGAGTCGTAGATCAGGTAGCCCCCGGGGGCCACCTCCTTGACGTCGCGCGCGTAGGTCTCGGCGTTCATCGCCACCATGATGTCGGTCTGGCCGGCGCGGGCGACGTAGCCGGCGCGCGTCACGCGGATCTCGTACCAGGTGGGCAGCCCCTGGATGTTGGAGGGGAAGTAGTTCTTGCCCATGACCGGAATGCCGCTCCTGAAGATCGACTTCATGAGCAGCGTGTTGGCACTGGCCGAGCCGGTGCCGTTGACGGTCGCGATCTTGATCGTGAAATCGTTGACGCGGTCGGGAGTGGCTTGCGACATGGGGGGCGGTTTTCCTTGGACGCGCGCGGGCGGCGCGCGCCGATGCTTCAGGCAATCTTGGGCTTCTTCGCCTCGAGGCTCGCCGCCTCGTCGCCGGCGTGCGGCCACAGAAGCTCCGACTTCTGCATGTCCCAGGCGGCCGTGGGGCAGCGCTCGGCGCACAGGCCGCAGTGCACGCACAGGTCCTCGTCCTTGACCATGACGCGGCCGGTCTGCGGCAGCGGCGCCGACACGTACAGCGGCTGGGTCAGGTTCTTCGCCGGCGCCTTCAGGCGCCCGCGCAGCGCCGCCTCCTCACCGTTGTGGGTGATGGTCAGGCAGTCGACCGGGCAGATATCGAGGCAGGCGTCGCACTCGATGCACAGCTTCGCGCTGAACACCGTCTGCACGTCGCAGTTGAGACAGCGCTGCACTTCCTGCTCGACCTGCTGGGCGGTGAAGCCGAGCTCGACTTCGATATTGAGCTTCTTGAAGCGCTCCTTGAGCGAGACGTGCGGCATCAGGCGCCGCTCGAGGGGGTTGTAGTCGTTGGCGTAGCTCCACTCGTGCATGCCCATCTTGCGGCTCTGCAGGTTCATGCCCGGCGCCAGACGCTCGGCGACCGGCTCGCCCTGGCAGTGGCGGTGGATGGAGATGGCCGCCTGGTGACCGTGCTCGACCGCCCAGATGATGTTCTTGGGGCCGAAGGCAGCGTCGCCGCCGAAGAAGACCCCCGGGCGGGTCGACTGGAAGGTGGTCTGCTCGACCACCGGCACGTCCCACTTGTCGAACTCGATGCCGAGGTCGCGTTCCACCCAGGGGAAGGCGTTCTCCTGGCCGATGGCGAGGATCACATCATCGGCGGGCAGGAACTCCTCCCCGACCACGTGCTCGGCCTGGATGTGGCCGCGGCCGTCGAACTCGTACTGCATCTGGTCGAACAGCATGCCGGCCAGCTTGCCGTTCTCGATGACGAACGCCTTGGGCGCGTGGTTGATGACGATCTCGACGTTCTCCGCCTCGGCGTCCTCGAGCTCCCACTCCGAGGCCTTGAAGAAGGTCCGCGGCTTGCGCGCCATGACCTTCACGCTCTCGGCGCCGAGCCGCAGGCTGGTACGGCAGCAGTCCATGGCGGTGTTGCCGACGCCGATGATGAGCACGCGCTTGCCGATCCGGTCGATGTGGCCGAAGGCCACCGATTCCAGCCAGGCGATACCGATGTGGATGTTGGCCGCGCCCTCCTGGCGACCCGGCAGGCTCAGCTCCTTGCCCTTGGGAGCGCCGGAGCCGACGAACACCGCGTCGTAGCCGGCATCGAGGAGCCCGCGCATGCTCTCCACCTTGGTATTGAGGCGCAGGTCCACCCCCATGCCGGTGATCATGGCGATCTCCTCGTTGAGCACCGCGTGCGGCAGGCGGAACGAGGGGATATTGGTGCGCATCAGCCCGCCGGGCTCGGCGAACTGCTCGAAGATCGTCACCTCGTAGCCGAGCGGCATCAGGTCATTGGCCACGGTGAGGGAGGCGCAGCCGGCGCCGATGAGCGCGACGCGCTTGCCGTTCTTCACCTTGGGGATCTTCGGCAGCCGGCCGCTGACGTCGTCGCGGTGGTCGGCGGCGACGCGCTTCAGGCGGCAGATGGCCACCGGCTTCTCCTCGATGCGCCCGCGGCGGCAGGCCGGCTCGCAGGGCCGGTCGCATACCCGGCCGAGGATGCCGGGGAAGACGTTGGAGTGCCGGTTCACCATGTAAGCGTCGGTGAAGCGGCCCTGCGCGATCAGTCGGATGTATTCCGGGACATCAGTGTGGGCGGGGCAGGCCCACTGGCAATCCACAACGCGATGAAAGTAGTTGGGGTCGGAAGTATTGGTGGGTTCCATTCAGTGCTCGGGCACCTCGCGGCACCCTTCGAGCCCTCGACAGCGCAGGGAAGGGACCGTGAGTATAGAGGCGCGCCGGGGAATGTCATCGTCGCAGCCGACACCCCGGCACACCGGACGTAAGGGGTTCAATTGACACGTATATTGCGCTGCAGCAATTGCCCCGTCCAGCGCCGCCTATACTTAAGTCCATGACTGCCGAGCCCGTCCCCACCGAGATCCGCCTGCGCCGGGCCGCGCGGGTGCTCGAGGTGAGCTTTGCCGACGGCAGCCGCTTCGAGCTGCCCTTCGAGTACCTGCGCGTGCATTCCCCCTCGGCCGAGGTCAAAGGCCACGGCCCAGGTCAGGAGGTGCTGGTGCTCGGCAAGGAGAACGTCGGCATCCGCGCCATCGAGCCGGTGGGCCAGTACGCGGTCAAGCTGGTATTCGACGATGGCCACGACACCGGCCTGTACACCTGGAAGTACCTGGCCGAGCTCGGGCGCGAGCACACGCAGAAGTGGGCGCGCTACGTCGAGCGCCGCGCACAGGCCGCGCGCGCGCCGGGTGCCAAATGAAACGGGCCGGACATCGCTGCCCGGCCCGCTCCACGACAAGACCCCCTTAACGGCGGCGATTCTGCGCGCGGCGCGCGCGCAATTGCAACCATGGCGCGCACCCCGCGCGCGGCACGCGTGAGTAGAATAAGTCTGGAAATTTTTCCGAACCTGCCCAGATGAGCGACGAGCAATCCACCGACTTCGGCTTCCAGCGCGTACGGCGTACCGAGAAGGCGCGCCGGGTGCGCGGCGTTTTCGACTCGGTCGCCGGCAACTACGACCTCATGAACGATCTGATGTCGGCCGGGACGCACCGCCTGTGGAAGCGCTTTACCCTGGGACTGGCCAACCTGCGCCCCGGGCAGCGCGCGCTCGATGTCGCCGGGGGTACGGGCGATCTCGCCGCCGGACTTGCCCGCCAGGTCGGCGCACGCGGCCTCGTGGTGCTCACCGACATCAACGCCGCCATGCTCGGCCGCGGCCGCGACCGGCTGATCAATGAGGGCTTCATCGGCAACGTCGCCTGTGTCCAGGCCAATGCCGAGCAGCTGCCCTTCCCGGACAACAGCTTCGACTGCATCACCATCGGTTTCGGGCTGCGCAACGTCACCGACAAGCCCGCCGCGCTCAGCGCCATGCGCCGGGCACTGAAGCCCGGCGGCCAGCTGCTGGTGCTCGAGTTCTCGCACCCGGTGCTGCCGGCCCTGAAGCCGCTCTACGACGCCTATTCATTCCGCGTGCTGCCGCTGATCGGCAAGCTCGTGGCCGGCGACGGGGCGAGCTACCGCTATCTCGCCGAGTCGATCCGCATGCACCCGGACCAGCAGGCCCTGCTCGCCATGATGGCTGCGGCGGGACTCGAGGGCTGCCGCTACCACAACCTGAGCGGGGGCATCGTCGCCGTCCACCGCGGCTACAAGTACTGAGCGCCATGCTAGCTGGCACCCTCGCACAACTTCTGAACCGCGGCCTGGCGCGCTCGCCGCGCGCCCGCTCGCTCGTGGCGGCCCTCGCCGGACGCTCCCTGGCGGTGAGCAGCGCGGGCTTTCCGCGCCTGCGCCTGAGCTGCGACGGCGCCACGCTCACGGCGGCCTTCAGCGAGCTGCCGGCCGATGCCACCCTGAGCGGCGGCCCGTTCACGCTGCTGCGGCTGCTCGGCGCGCAGTCGGCGCAGGGTCAGCTGCAGCGCGGCGGACTCGCCCTCGAGGGCGATACCGAGCTCGCCGCACGCTTCCACGAGCTGCTCGTGCTGCTGCGACCGGACGCCGAGGAGGAGCTGTCGCAGCTGCTCGGCGACGTCGCCGCGCATCGCCTGGCGAACCTCGGCCGCGCCGGTCGCGCCTTCGCGCAGCGTCTCGGCGCCACCGGCACGGCCAACCTCGCCGAGTACCTCGCGCACGAGCGCGCGCACCTGGTGCCGCGCGCCGAAGGGGAGCAGTTCCTGCGCGGCGTGGACGCGCTCCGCGAGGATGTCGACCGGGCGCAGGCGCGGCTCGAGCTCATCGAGCGGCGGCGCGAAGCGCCGTGAAACTGCGCGTCGTTGTGAGGCTGCTGGAGATCCAGCGCGTGCTGCTCCGGCACGGGCTCGACGACTACGTGCGCGCGACGCACCTGTACCGGCCGCTGCAGCTGTTCTTCCTGCTCTCCCCGGGCATATGGTTCGAGCGGCGCCGCCAGAGGAGCCGCGGCGAGCGCCTGCGGCTCGCCCTCGAGGAGCTCGGGCCGATATTCGTGAAATTCGGTCAGGCGGTGTCCACGCGCCGTGACCTGCTGCCGGCGGACATCGCCGATGAGCTCGCGAAGCTGCAGGACCGCGTGCCGCCCTTTCCCGGCAGCATCGCGCGCCAGCTGATCGAGCAGGCCTACGGCCGGCCGGTGAGCGAGATGTTCGCCGAGTTCGACGCGACCCCGCTCGCGGCCGCCTCCATCGCGCAGGTACACACGGCGCGCCTGCCGCGCGGGCAGGAGGTGGTCGTCAAGGTGCTGCGCCCGGGCATGCGCGCGGTGATCGAGCGCGACCTCGAGGTGCTGCACGCGCTCGCCGATCTCGCGCAGCGCTACTGGCCGGAGGCGCGGCGGCTGCGGCCGCGCGAGATCGTGGACGAGTACCAGAAGACCATCCTCGATGAGCTCGACCTGATGCGCGAGGCCGCCAATGCCTCGCAGCTCAAGCGCAACTTCGCCGGCTCGCCGCTCCTGTACGTGCCGGAAGTGTACTGGGACTTCTGCCGCAACGACGTCATGGTGATGGAGCGCATCCACGGCGTCCCCATCAGCGACATGCGCCGGCTGCGCGAGGCGGGCACCGACATCGCGCGCCTGGCCGAGAACGGCGTGCGCATCTTCTTCACCCAGGTGTTCCGCCACAACTTCTTCCACGCCGACATGCACCCGGGCAACATCTTCGTGCTCATCGATGACCCGGCCCAGCCGCGTTACGCCGCCATCGACTTCGGCATCGTCGGCACGCTCGACCCGCGCGACCAGCAGTACCTGGCCGAGAACTTCCTCGCCGTGTTCGAGCGCGACTACCGGCGCGTGGCGCAGCTGCACCTGGAATCCGGCTGGGTGCCCGCCGATACGCGTATCGATGAGATGGAGTCGGCGGTGCGCACGGTATGCGAGCCGATCTTCGATCGGCCGCTGAAGGACATCAGCTTCGGCCGCATCCTGCTGCGGCTGTTCGAGATCTCGCGCCGTTTCAACATGCAGATCCAGCCGCAGCTCATCCTGCTGCAGAAGACCCTGCTCAACGTCGAGGGCCTCGGACGCGACCTGTACCCGGACCTGGACATCTGGAGCACCGCGACGCCGATCCTGCGCGAATGGATGCGCGAGCGCACCAGCGTGCGCGGACTGCTGAGCTCGCTGCGCGCGCAGGCTCCCGAGATCATGAGCGCGGCGCGGGCGCTGCCGCTGATCCTGCAGCGCCTGGTGCGCACCGAGACCTCCCCTGCCCCCGCCGCAGCGCCCGCGGAGCTGCGTGAGCTGCGTGAGGAGCTGCGGCGCACGCAGCGGCGCAGCGACGCGGTCGTCGCCGGCGCACTCCTGGCGCTCGCCGGCTTTACCTGGCTCACGCTGCTGCACGCCTATCCCTGGCTCGGCTGGGGCCTGGTGGGCGCCGGAGCGGTGAAGATCCTCTATGCGCTGATGGCGCTCAAGTAAGTGCAGCGCAATCTGACCCACGGCTCGATTCCGGTCGTGCTGTTCCGGTTCGCCCTGCCGATCCTGTTCGCGAACATCCTGCAGTCACTGAACGCCTCGATCAATTCCATCTGGGTGGGTCGCGGCCTGGGCGAGGCCGCACTGACTGCGACCTCCAACGCCAACAACGTCATGTTCCTGCTGATTGGCGCAGCCTTCGGCGTGGCGCTGGCGGCCACGATCCTCATCGGCCAGTACATCGGCGCCAACAACCTCACGCAGACCAAGCGCGTGGTCGGCACCAGCGCCACCTTCTTTGCGGGCATCTCGGTGCTGATGGCCATCGCGGGCCTGACACTCAGCCGACCGCTGCTGCAGGCGATGAGCACCCCGGCCGACTCCCTGCCGCTCGCCGTGGCCTACATGCGCGTGATGTTCCTCGCGCTGCCGTTCCTCTATCTCTATGCCTTCGTCATGGCGGTGCTGCGCGGCGCCGGCGACTCGAAGACCCCCTTCTACTTCATGCTGCTCTCGGTGGGCATCGACATCGCACTCAACCCGGTGTTCATCTTCGGGCTCGGGCCGGTGCCGCGCCTGGGGATAGCCGGCTCGGCGCTGGCCACCTTCATCGCCCAGGCGATAAGTCTCACTGCCCTCATCCGCCACCTCTACCGGCGCCGGCACGTGCTGTGTCTGCACCAGGACGAGCTGCGCTACCTCAGACTCGACTGGTCCATCGTCGCAGTACTGATCAGGAAGGGCATCCCCATGAGCGCGCAGATGCTGGTGGTGTCCCTGAGCGCGCTGCTCATGATGAGCCTGGTCAACCGCTTCGGCGTCGACACCGCCGCCGCCTTCGGCGCCGCGATGCAGATCTGGAACTACATCCAGATGCCGGCCTTTGCGGTCGGCATGGGCATCTCGGCGATGTGCGCGCAGAACGTCGGCGCCGGCAAGTGGGACCGCGTTACCCGCACCGCCGGGGTGGGCGTGCTCTACAGCGTGCTGCTCACCGGCTCGGTCGTGCTGGCGATCGAGCTCCTCGACCGCCGCGTCTTCGGCCTGTTCCTGCCCGTCGGCTCGGGCGCGCTCGCGATCGCCTCGCACCTGAACGGCATCGTCACCCCCTCGTTCATGTTCTTCGGCATCTCCGTGGCCCTGTTCGGCGTGGTGCGCGCCACCGGTGCGGTCATCGCCCCGCTGGTCGTGCTCACCGTCTCGCTCCTGGCGGTGCGCTTCCCGGTGGCGGAATTTTTTCTCGAGCGCTACCACGCCGATGCCATCTGGTGGAGCTTCCCCATCTCCTCGGTGCTGTCCGCGCTCCTCGCCTTCCTCTATTACAAGTTCGGCGGCTGGCGCCGCGCGCACATCCGCCCGGCGGCTGCCTGAAGGCGCGCCGGCCCTCTCCCGAATTGCGGATACCTGGCGCGGGAAATGAGCGCAGAATTTCCATCCCGCAGCTGTTCATTCCCGGAGCCTCATCATGCAGACACGCAAGCTGGGCCGCGACGGCCCGACCGTTTCCGCCCTCGGCCTGGGCTGCATGGGAATGAGCGAGTTCTACGGCGCGCACGACGATCAGGAGTCACTCGCCACCCTCAAGCACGCCCTCGACCTCGGGCTTAACTTCCTCGACACCGCCGACGCCTACGGGCCCTACCTCAATGAGGAGCTGGTGGGCCGGGCGGTGCGCGGGCGCCGCGCCGATGCCTTCATCGCCACCAAGTTCGGCTTCGTACGCGATGCCGCCAACCCCGAGGCGCGCACCATCGATGCGCGGCCGGCGCGGGTGCGCGCCACCTGTGAGGCGAGCCTCAAGCGCCTCGGGGTGAGCGTGATCGATCTGTACTACCTGCACCGCGTCGATGCCACGGTGCCCATTGAGGACACGGTCGGGGCGATGGCGCAGCTGGTGCGCGAGGGCAAGGTGCGCTATCTCGGGCTCTCCGAGGTCGCCCCTGCGACGCTCGAGCGCGCCCATCGCGTCCATCCGATTACCGCGCTGCAGAGCGAATACTCGCTGTGGACGCGCGACCCGGAGGACGGGGTGCTGGCGATGTGCGAGCAGCTGGGTGTCGGTTTCGTGCCCTACAGCCCGCTCGGCCGGGGCTTTCTCACCGGGGCGCTGAAGAGCCCGGAGGACTTCGCCCCTGATGACTACCGGCGCATGACACCGCGCTTCCAGGGCGAGAACTTCGGCCGCAATCTCGCCCTGGTGGAGAAGGTCAGGACGCTCGCCCACGACAAGGGCTGCACGCCGGCGCAGCTGGCGCTCGCCTGGGTGCTCGCGCAGGGCGAGCACATCGTGCCGATCCCGGGCACGCGCCGCGTGCGCAACCTCGATGAGAATCTCGGCGCCCTGAGCGTGCACTTAAGCCCGGTCGACCTCGCCACCATCGAGGCCGTGTTCCCGCCGGGCGGGGCCGCCGGCGCGCGCTATGGGGAAGGGATGATGCGGCTGGTGCGCGGCTGAGCTGCGTCAGCCGCCCGCGCGCGGCTCGATCCACAGCGCCCGCGCGCATCCGCACAGCACCCCGTCGTCATCAAAGAGCGCGGTGGCCGCCTCGTGCTTGCGGCCGCCCCCGCCCAGACGCCAGCCGATGACGGTACAGGCCTCACCGATGTGCACGCGGCGGTCGATGTGGGCGGTGAACTCAGCGAGCAGCAGCATCTGGTCGTGGGGCGCCACGGCGTAGTAGCCCGGGCAGTCCAGGGCCGCGGACATGAACTCCGCACGTACCTTGCCATCGCCAGCGTCCAGGGAGGCATCCGGCACCCAGGGCGCGGCGACCATGCCCAGCTCCGCTACGGGGCCGGCGAAGATGCGCAGTCCCTCACCGCGCGGACGCTGCGTGCCGCACACGAAGCAGCTGGGAAAGCGGTGATAGCGGAACCCGGCGTAGTCGCGCGAGGCCGCGACCGCCTCGAGGTAATGCGGTGCGCGCGGCACCGGCAGATGCAGGGTGGCCGGCTCGCACTCCCCGACCAGCGTCGCGCCGTCGAGCACGCGCAGGTGTCCCGGCGCGGACTCCTGCACGGCGAGCGCGGTAGCAAGCGGCGGCGGCCGCCGCAGCCGTACCGTAACCGTGCGCGCGGCGCGCACCGCGACACAGCCGGCAAAGTAGCCGCCGTTGGCTGAAGTCGGTGGCCCGCAGAAGCGCGGTGCGATCGTCAGGCTGTCCATGACGGCGGCAGCATGGGCCGGCGCCGCTTCGCTGTCGAGCGGCGGGCGGCCGCGAGGACCGCCCGCCGCAGCGCGAGGCCCGGTGCGCTCAGAAGCGGTAGCCGACGCCCACGCCGAACAGCAGCGGATCGATGCGCGCCTGCAGGATCTTCGTGCCGTCGAACTTCACGTCCGAGCGGATCATGGCCCACTTCACGTCGGCATTGACGAACCAGTTCTCCGCAATCTTGTAGTCGAAGCCGGCCTGCACCGCGGGGCCGATGCTGGTGCTGTCGAGCTTCAGCGGGCCCACCGTCGGCACATTCAGGTCCACGTCCGAGATGATGGTGAAGTTGACGCCGACACCGACGTAGGGGCGGAAATCCGCCGTGGGAGTGAAGTTGTATTTCGCCGTGAGGGTCGGCGGCAGATGCTTGAAGGTGCCAAGCACCGCAGGACCGCCGAGCACACTCTTCTCGACCGTCACCGTCTGCTTCTGCGGATAGGTGAGCACCAGCTCACTCGACCAGTGCGGCGTGAAGAAGTACTCGATGTCCAGGTCCGGCAGCCACTTGCCGTTGATGTGCACGGCGTCCGAGGGAATGCCGAGCGACGGATAGGCATCGGACTTGTTGGCCGGATCCAGATAGACCGCGCGCAGGCGCACTTCCCAGGGACCCTCATCGGCGCGCGCCATATTCCCCGCGACGATCGCCGCCACACTGACCGCGATCAGCGCACTGTTCTTCAGCAAACCACTCATCGTCATCACTCCCTAACCTGTGTTGGTTGTTGAACCACCACTGTAGGGACGCGAAGGCTGGCGGAGTATGCGCACTAGTGCCTCGGCGCTGCGCACAAACCGCAACCGGGTGTGAGCGCGGGGCGCGGTTGCGGCCCTGTGCCGTGCGAGTGATTCTTATTTAGTGCCGCGCAGGGCGCGCAGCCAGGCACCGATGTCGCTTCCCTGCTCGAGCTGCTCGACCAGCGCCGAGCCCACGACCACACCGTCGACGTGACCGCGCAGCCGCTCGACCTGCGCGCGCGTGCGGATGCCGAATCCTGCGCACACCGGCAGCGCGGACAGCGCGCGCACGCGCTCCAGATAGCCGATGACCTCCTCGGGCACCGCGGCGCTGGTGCCGCCGGTCGTGCCGGTCATGGTCACCGCGTACACGAAGCCCTGGCTCGTGGCACACAGCGCCTTGAGCCGCTGCGGCTCGGTCACCGGGGTGACCATGTTCACCAGCGCGAGTCCCTCGCTGCCGAGCGCCGCGCGCAGCGCGCTGCTCTCGTCGAGGGGCAGATCCGGGACGATGAAGCCGGCCACACCTGCGAGCCGGGCCCGCCGCGCGAGCGCAGGCCCGCAGGCCAGGAGCGGGTTCAGATAGCTCATGAGCAGCACCGGGGCGCGCAGCGCGCCCAGCGCCTCGAGCTCGCTCAGTATCCAGGCGAGGCTCACGCCCTGCTTCAGGGCCGCAAGACTGGCGCGCTGGATGGTCACGCCGTCGGCCATCGGGTCGGTGAAGGGCACGCCGACCTCGACCACATCCGCCGCGGCGGCGATCGCGCGCAGGTGCTCGCGGAAGCGCGCGCGTTCGGGGTAGCCCGCGGTGAGGTAGGCCACCAGCGCCGGCTCGCCGCCGGCTGCGGCGGCGCGCAGGCTCGCACTGATGCGCTCGGCCCCGCTCACGGGCCGGGCGCCTTGAGCAGGGTCTGCTGCAGGGTCGGCATGTCCTTGTCGCCGCGCCCGGAGAGGCACACGAGCACCGTCTTGCCGGGGTGGCTGCGGGCCCAGCGCTCGGCCCCGGCCAGCGCGTGGGCGCTCTCGAGTGCGGGCAGGATCCCCTCGTTCTGGCTGAGCGCACGCACTGCGGCGAGCGCCTCGGCATCGCTCGCCGTGGTGTAGGTCACGCGGCCCACCGCGGCCAGCAGCGCGTGCTCGGGTCCGACGCTCGGGTAGTCGAGGCCCGCGGACACCGAGTGTGTCTCCTGGATCTGGCCGTCGGCATCCTGCAGCAGCATCGAGTAGGTGCCGTGCAGCACGCCCGGCCGCCCGTAGGCGAGCGTCGCGGCATTCTCACCGAGGGCCGTGCCGCGGCCGCCGGCTTCCACGCCGATGATCTCCACGCCCTCATCCGGCACGAACGCATGGAAGGCACCGATGGAGTTGGAGCCGCCGCCCACGCAGGCCATGACCGCGTCCGGCAGCGCGCCGCTGGCCGCGAGCAGCTGCGCGCGTGCCTCGCGGCCGATCACCGCCTGCAGCTCGCGCACCAGGTACGGGTAGGGGTGCGGGCCGACCACCGAGCCGAGCAGGTAATAGGTGTTGGTCGGATCGGCTACCCAGTCGCGCATCGCCTCGTCGATCGCCGCGCGCAGCGTGCGGTCGCCGGAGGTCACCGGCACGACCTCGGCGCCGAGCAGGCGCATGCGTCCGACGTTCGGGGCCTGGCGCTCCATGTCGATCTCGCCCATGTAGACCGTGCACGGCAGGCCGAGACGGGCGCAGGCGGCGGCGGTGGCGACGCCGTGCTGGCCGGCGCCGGTCTCGGCGACGATGCGGCGCGCCCCGAGGCGGCGCGCCAGCAGTCCCTGGCCGAGCGCGTTGTTGATCTTGTGGGCGCCGGTGTGAGCGAGGTCCTCGCGCTTCAGCCACACCTTCGCGCCCCAGCGCTGCGACAGCCGGCCGGCGAAGGTGAGCGCCGTGGGACGTCCCACCCAGCTGGTCAGCTCACCTTCGAGCTCGGCCTGAAAATCGCGCGCATGCAGATGCTCGCGCACGCCGCGCGCCAGGCGCTCGAGCGCCGGGATCAGGATCTCGGGCACGTAGCGGCCACCGAAAGGACCGAAACGCCCGTGGGCATCCGGAAAGCGGCCGGCGATGAGATCGGCGAGCAGCTGCCGGGCATCGGGGGGGCTGAGCACTGCGTTCATGCGCGGAACCTCGTCGGGTTTGAGGCGGGTGCCGCCGCACGTGCGGCGGCGACGAAGGCGGCGATCGCCGCGGGACTTTTGACGCCGGGCGCTTCCTCGACGCCGCTCGAGACGTCGACACCATCCGGCTGCACGGCAGCGATGGCGGACGCGACGTTGTGCGCACTCAGGCCGCCGGCCAGAACGAGCGCGGCGCGCCGTGCCAGCGTCGCGGCACAGGTCCAGTCGCTGGTGCGCCCCGCGCCGCTCAGCGCGCCTTCGAACAGGAACCGCGGCAAGAGCGGCTCGGGCAGCGCCTGCCCGTCACGCAGCACCGGCAGCCGCGCGAGCGTCGCCGGCAGCTGCAGCGTCGCGAAATCCGCGGCATCGGTCTGCAGGACGTCCGGCGCAAAGGCCGCGAGCACTTCATCGAGCTCGGCCTGCGCGGGATGGCGCATGACCGCCACACAGGGGATGCGGCCGCGCGCAGGCGCGGCCAGCACGCGTGCCTGCGCGGCGCCCAGGCGCCGCGGCGAGGGGGCGAACACGAAGCCGAGCGCGTCGGCACCGGCCGCCAGCGCCGCTTCGACCGCCTCGGGCGTGGTGAGCCCGCAGATCTTGACCCACATCTCAGCAGGCCCGGCCCGCGGCGCGCCCCGCCTGCAGCAGCGCTTCGGCCAGCGTGCGCGGATCCTCTCCCTGCATGAGCGCGCTGCCGACGAGTGCGAGGGTGTAGCCGGACTCGGCCACGGCGCGCGCCTGCGCCGGGGTCGCGACCCCGCTCTCGGCGACGCGCGGCACCGTTGTCGGCAGCAGCCGCGCCAGGGTCGTCAGCCGCTCCGGCACCACCTGCAGCGTGGCGAGATCGCGGCAGTTGAGGCCGGCGAGCAGCTCGATGTGGGCGCCGTACCGCGCGACCAGTTCGTGCATGAGCTCGATGTCGGCCGCGTCGAAAGCCTCGAGCAGCACGAACAGGCCCTGCTCACCGGCACACTCGAGCAGCGCCGCGGTGTCCGCTCGCGGCAGCATGCGCAGGATCACCAGGACGCCGCCGGCGCCGGCGGCGCGCGCCTCCACCACCTGATACGGGTCGACCAGGAAGTCCTTGCGCATCGCCGGCACCGCAAACGGCGCGAGCGCTCTCGCGGCGCGCTCCAGGTGCTCGAGCGCTCCGTCGAAACGGCTCGGCTCGGTGAGCACGGATACGGCAGCGGCACCGGCGCGGGCGTAGGCGGTGATGCGGGCGTCGCGGTCCTCATCGGCGCCGCGCAGCAGGCCCTGCGCCGGCGAGCGCAGCTTCAGCTCCGCGATCAGATCGAAGCCGCGCGCGTCCAGGCGCAGCTTCGGCGCCGCGGGGCGCTGCCGTGCCGCGCGCTCGAGCTCGCCCAGTGGACGCTGCCGGCGCGCCTGCGCCGCACGCTCGCCGCTTGAGCGCGCCATGCCCTCGAGGAATGCCCCGCGGCTCACGCCGGCTGCCCCGGGGCTGCGGCCGTGGCCAGCTGGCCGAGCGCTGTCAGGAGGCGTCCCGCCGCACCGCTGTCGATCGCGGCGGCGGCCCGCGCCACCCCGGCACGGGGCTCGGCGGCGATCCCGGCGACTTCGAGGGCGAGCGCCGTACCGAGCAGGAGACAGTCGCGGTGGGCGCCGCGGTCCTCACCTCGCAGCACCGCCCGCAGCGCCCGTGCGTTCTCGCGCGCATCGCCGCCGGCGAGGTCGGCCGCCTGGCACGCGCGCAGGCCGTAGTCCGAGGGCGCCCGGACGCTCGAGCGCATCTCACCGGGGCGCACGTCAAAGACGGTGAACGGCCCGATCGGTGTCGGCTCGTCCCAGCCCTGCGCGCCGTGCACGACGAAGGCGCGCTCGATCGGCAGACCCGCGAGCGTTTCGGCCATCAGGCGCGCGACCTCCAGACTGTAGGCGCCGATCAGGTACAGCGGCGGCTCGGCGGGATTCACCAGGGGACCCAGGATGTTGAAGACGGTGCGCACGCCGAGCGCGGCGCGGATGGGCGCGATGGCGCGCGTGGCCGGGTGGTAGTGCGGCGCGAACAGGAAGGTGAAACCGGTGGCCGCGAAACAGGCCGCGGCCGCCGTCTCATCGAGCGGGATCGAAAGCCCGAGCACCTCGAGCACGTCGGCGCTGCCGCTGCGGCTGGAGACCGAGCGGTTGCCGTGCTTGACCACGGGTACCCCGCACGCCGCGGTCAAGAGCGCGGTGCCGGTGGAGATGTTGAAGCTGCCGGAGGCGTCGCCGCCGGTGCCGACGATGTCGATGGCGCGCTCGGCGCCGGCGATGCGCGGATGCCGCGCCAGGCGCCGCATGGCCTGCGCGAAGCCGCGTACCTCGGCGGCGATCAGGCCCTTGGCGGCGAGCGCCGCCAGCAGCGCACCGCCGAGCGGCGGCGGCAGCGCCGGATCGGCGAGCTGCTCGAGCAGTGCGCCAGCTTCGGCCTCGGTGAGGTCACGCCGCTCGAGCAGGCGCGCGAGCGTGTCACGCGGTTGCGGCACGGCTCACTCCGGCGGCGCGCGTGCCGGCCGTCTGCTCAAGGAAGTTGCCCATGAGGCGCGGCCCCTCCGGGGTGAGGATGCTCTCCGGATGGAACTGCACCCCCTCGACCACGAGCGTGCGGTGCCGCACGCCCATGATCTCCCCTTCCGCGGTGCGCGCACTCACCTCGAGCTCGGCCGGCATGCGCTCCGGCGCGGCGATCAGCGAGTGATAGCGGCCCACCTCGCACGGCCGCGACAGACCCGCGAACAGCGCAGCGCCGTCGTGCTCCACGAGCGAGGTCTTGCCGTGCATCAGCCGCCCGGCGCGCACCACCTTGCCGCCGAACACCTCGACGATGGACTGGTGTCCCAGGCACACACCGAGCACGGGTATGCGTCCTGCAAACGCGCGGATCATGTCCATCGACACGCCGGCATCGTAGGGGGTACCCGGCCCGGGCGAGATGCACAGGTGCGAGGGGGCAAGCTGTAGCGCCTCGGCGATGCTGAGCGCGTCGTTGCGGTACACACTCACCTCGGCGCCGAGCACCAGGAACGCCTGCACCAGGTTGTAGGTGAAGGAGTCGTAGTTATCGATCAGCAGCAACCGCGGCTTCACAGCCCCTCCTGCGCCAGCTCGAGCGCGCGCGCCATCGCGCCGCTCTTGGCGAGCACTTCCTCATACTCGGTCTGCGGCACGCTGTCCGCGACGATGCCCGCGCCCGCCTGGTAGCTGTACTCATCACCCTGGAACACGAGGGTGCGGATGGTGATGGCATGGTCCATATCACCACCGGCTCCGAAGTAACCCACCGTACCGCCGTACAGCCCGCGGCTGACCGGCTCCAGTTCGTCGATGATCTGCATGGCGCGCACCTTCGGTGCGCCCACCAGAGTCCCGGCCGGGAACGCCGCGGCAAACAGGTCGAAGGCATCCTTGCCGGGAGCCAGCTCACCGCGCACCCCGCTCACCATGTGCATGACGTGGCTGTAGCGCTCGATGGAGCGGTAAGGCTCGACGTGCACGCTCCCGGCGCGCGCCACGCGGCCGAGGTCGTTGCGCGCCAGGTCCACCAGCATGACGTGTTCGGCGTTCTCTTTCGGGTCGGCGAGCAGGTCCGCCTCACGCTGCCGGTCGACCGCGCTATCGGCCGCGCGCGGACGGGTGCCGGCGATGGGGCGCAGCTGTGCCTGGCCGGCGTGCAGTTTCACCAGCGCCTCGGGTGAGGAGCCGA
The DNA here is from genome assembly GCA_963825385.1 of uncultured Pseudomonadota bacterium. GTDB lineage: Bacteria > Pseudomonadota > Gammaproteobacteria > Steroidobacterales > Steroidobacteraceae > 13-2-20CM-66-19. Next base: position 93,985 of record CAWGSX010000001.1, read on the forward strand.
CCACGGCCACGTCCCCGAGCACGCAGTAATACATATAAGGAGAGGGATTGATGAGGCGCAGTGCGCGGTAGGCCTGGAACGGCTCGAGCTCGTGCCGGCCGGCGAAGCGGCTGGCCAGCACGAGCTGGTAGACATCGCCCGCGGCGATGTACTCCTGCGTGCGCCGCACTCCGGCGAGGTAGTCCGCGCGCGCGAACGCCGGGACCGGTGCGGCATAGCGCCCGGCTCGCACCGTACCGGGCAGCGCGCCGCGCAGTGCGCGCACGACTTCCGCGCGCAGCGAGCGCCGCTCGGCATCGCTGCCGGCGTGCACGAGGGCGATGCCGCGCGTCAGGTGATCGAACACCAGCACCGAGCGCGGCGCCACGTAATGCAGTGCCGGCACGCCGCTGGTGCGCTGCGGGCGCGGCGGCAGCCGCTCGAAATGGCGCACCACATCGTAGGCGGCGTAGCCGACCAGGCCTCCGGCGAGCGGCACGCCGCTGAGGCCCTGCGCCGGCTGCGGCGCGCGCGTAAGCGCGCTGCGCAGCCCGTCGAGGAGCTCGTCCCGGCTGGAGGGCACCGGGCGCAGCTCGCTGCCGATGGCGAGACCGCGCGCATCGAGACGTACCTCGAGACCGTCGCCGAAGCCGATGAAGGAGTACCGTGCCAGGCGCTCACCGCCTTCGACGCTCTCGAGCAGGAAGCGCGGCGCGAAGGCGCCGAGCTTCATGAACGCCGAGACCGGCGTGTCCAGGTCCCCGGCAATGTCGAACAGCGGTTGCAACGCGTGACTCCGATTTCCTCAGGGCAACAAAAAACCCATCCCGGTGTTCTCCGGAGATGGGTCTTGGGTTTTCGTCCGATCCTAAATTCGCAAGAAACAGCTAACCGTCAGCCCACTCCGTTATGAAGGGCGCCACCACCAAAGACGTGCAGCGGATGACTGAAGCATGGAGGCAGTATCGCCGCGCCGCGCGCGGGCCGTCAAGAATAAGGTGCCGGCGCAGGCCGCGTAGCCGTCGCCGCAAGTGCCCGCCGCGGCTAGACTGCGCACACGCTGGCCGCTCCGGGGTGAGCATGCTCAGAAAGACCCTGCTGTGCACGACCGTGCTGCTGGCCGGCTGCGGAAGCTCGGGCTCGGACGACAACGCCGTCCTCTACGCCTTCGTGCGGCCGTCCGTGAACGCGCTGCGCGTTTACCAGCAGACCATCACCGACAACTCCGGCAACACCATCAGCCTCTCATACACCGAAACCGTCACCGCGGTGAACAGCGACGGCTCCTATACCGTGGCGCAGGAGGACCCGAGCCACCAGACGGTGGTGGTCAACGGCGTCACCTACGGGATCGCGACCGCCACGATTGCGGTCAGCGCCTCCGGGCAGACGCTGAGCACCACCACGCAGGCCACCCCGCCGCTCATCTGCACCTTCGTCCCCCACGGACCGGGGCCTGACTTCCCCGTGCAGGTCGGCACCAGCTGGAACCTGAGCTACACCCTCGATTGCTCCCCGCAGGCTGCGGTCGCCTATACCCAGTCCGGCGTCGTGGCGGATGTCGAGACCGTCACGGTGCCGGCCGGCACCTTCGCTGCGCTGAAGCTGGTCAGCACCGTGACCTTCACCGACGCGCACGGCACCCGGCACACCCAGACTCTCACCCACTGGCGCGATATCGCCACCTCGGTCAGTCTGAAGGAGACCATCGCTACCGAGCTCAGCGGCGGCACCCCGCCATCGGCCTACCCGGTGAGCACCGAGATCGTTCTGCAGAGTCAGGGCTGATCCGCACCGCGCTCAGCGGTTGTAAACCGCCTCGACGTTGTTGCCGTCCGGGTCGAGCAGGAACGCGGCGTAGTAGGTCGGACTGTAGTCGCGCCGCAGCCCCGGCGCGCCGTTGTCACGGCCACCGCTCTTCAGTCCCGCACGGTAAAAGCTCTCCACGGCCGCGCGCCCGGGCGCCGTGAACGCGAGGTGCAACGGCGTGTGCGCGGCGCCGTCGGCGGCGAGCCACAGCGTCGCCCCCTCCTTGGCCTTGAAGCCCGCGGAGCTCTCGTCTTGCGAGAGGAGTGCGTGCCCGAGCTCGCCGAGCACCGCCTGGTAGAAGCGCACACTCGCCTTGATGTCCTTCACCTTCAGTCCGATGTGGTCGTACATGGAAACTCCCCAATGCCGTGCGGCCCGCGCCGCGTGCCTCAGACACTAGAGGCGGCCGCGCAGGCGCGCTTGGAGAATCTTGCGGTCCGCGCGACCTGCGGCGCGGAAGGCGCGCGGGGACACACCGGCGGCGCGGCGGAAGGTGCGTACGAAATTCGACAGATCGCCGAAGCCCACCTGGTAGGCGATATCGGCCACCGGCTGCGTCTCGGCCGCCAGCAGCCGCGCCGCCCGGCGCAGGCGTGTGCGCACCAAATACTGGTGCGGCGTCACGCCGATGACGCGCCTGAAGAGGCGCAGGAAATGAAAGGCGCTGACTCCGCTGGCGCGCGCCACCTGCGCCAGCCGCACGCGCTCTGCGGCATGGGCCTCGAGCCACAGCGCGCCGCGCACGGCGCGGCGGCGCTCGCGTACGCTCAGGCGCGTCGTCGTCAGCGCGGTGCGGCCCTGCAAGGCGAGGTAGCGCGCCGCGAGCAGCGTGCCGGCCTCCTCGAGCGCCAGCGCATCGTGGCTGTGCGCGCTCGCCTGGGCACGCTCACCGAGCAGGGCGAGCTCAGGCAGGGGCGGCAGCGCGTGACTCACCCAGCCGCGCGCATCGAGGCCGGTCTCCTCCAGGCACTCGGCGTCGAAGCTGAATGACAGGCACTCATCGCCGTGGGCGTGATGCTCGTGCGTGCACAGGAACTCGTCCCCGGCCCGGCCGACCAGGAACGCGCCGGCGACCAGCTCATAACGGCAACCGCGCGTGCGGTAGCCGAAGCTGCCGCGCCGCACGTAGGCGAGCGAGTAGCCTGCGTGCTGCTCGGTGAAGGGCCGGTCGTGCGGACCCGCGCCGCAGCGGTAGTCAAAGACGCGCAGCGGTCCTTCAAGGAGCACGGTGGCGGCGGGCATGCATTCATGATGCGCCCGGGCGCGGCGCGCTGGCAAAAGCCGCGCCGCGCCCGCTTTTCGCTAGAATGAACCTGAGGTGACCGCGTGAACTTCAAATCCCTGCTCGACAGCTGGCGCGCCGAGGCCGGCGCCCCGCGCACCGCGCGCACCTACGCCGTACGCCTGCCCGTCGATGATGCCGCGCGGCTCGGTGCGCTCGCCGACCTGTTCCCGGGGCGCACGCCGGAACAGCTCATCAGCGAGCTTTTGGGAGCGGCGCTCAACGAGGTCGCCGCGGCGATGCCCTATGTGGCCGGCGCCAAGGTCATCTCCAGCGACGAGCAGGGAGACCCGGTGTACGAGGACGTGGGACTGACGCCGCGCTTCATGGAGCTGACGCGCCGGCATCGGCGCGCCCTCGCGGCCCCGCCGGCGCGCAAGGTCGCCAGGAAAAAAGGCCGCCGCTGAGCCATGCCCTCATTCGACGCCGTCTCCGAGCTCAACGCCCACGAGGTGGCGAATGCCATCGATCAGGCCAACCGCGAGCTGTCACAGCGCTTCGATTTCAAGGACACCGGCGCGCGCTTCGAGCTGCAGGAGTTCACCGTCACACTGCACGCGCAGGTGGATTTCCAGCTCAAGCAGATGCTGGAGATCCTCAAGCTGCGCCTCTCCAAGCGCGGCATCGACCTCGTCTGCCTCGACGTCAAGGAGCCGCAGACCACCCTGTCCGCGGCGCACCAGGAAGTGCTGCTCAAGCACGGCATCGACGCCGAGACCGGCAAGAAGCTCATGCGCCTGCTCAAGGACTCCAAGCTCAAGGTGCAGGCGAGCCTGCAGGGCGAGAAGGTGCGCATCAGCGGTAAGCAGCGCGATGAGCTGCAGGCGGCGATCGCGCTGCTGCGCAAGGCGCAGGTCGAGGTGCCGCTGCAGTTCAATAACTTCCGCGACTGACCGCGGCGAGCGTGCGGCACAGGTTTTCGGTCGCCCCGACGACGCTCGGCCCCAGGCGGCTGAGCGCCTGATCCTCGAAGGCCACGACGCGGTGGTGCCGCACCGCGCTCAGCCCCGGCAGGCGCATCCAGTCCGCGACCCAGCCCGCGCCCTCCCCGGTGGGGGCCGCGGCGATGATGATGTCGGGATCGCGCGCGATCACTGCCTCGATGTCTACGATCGGCCCTGCCTCGGGCAGGTCACCGAACACGTTGCGGGCTCCGCACAAGGTCAGCGCGTCGCTCATGAGGTGACGGCCTCCCACCGTGTAGACCGGACGGTTCCACACCTGCAGCAGCACGGTCGGCGCGTGCCCGCGGTGCGGGCCGTACTGCGCGGCGAGCGCAGCAAGGCGCGCCGCGAGCGCGCGCGCGGCGTCATCGGCGGTGCCCTGCGTGCCGGCGAGGACCCCCAGGCGGCGTATCGCGGGCGGGATGTCGGCCAGACGCGCCAGCGTCTGCTGGTAGATCGGGATGTGGAGCGCGGCGATCTTCTCGCGCTGCGCCGGATTGCCGCCGGAAGACCACAGCACCACCACGTCCGGGCGCAGCGCCACCAGACGCTCCATGTCGACCGCCGCCACGTCCCCGATGCGCGGCACCTGGCGCGCGGCGGCGGGCTCATCGGAATACTCCACCGTGGCGATGACCTGCGCCCCGGCGCCGGCCGCAAACAGCATCTCGGTTGCCCCGGGGGCGAGACTGACGATGCGCAGCGGCGGTGGCCGCACGGTGAGCTGGGTGCCCACATCGTCGGTCACCGCACGGGCCGGCAGCCGGGAGCAAGCGAGCGACAGGAGCAGCGCGCCGAGCACCACGTTAGTGCGCTTGAATCTGATTACTGACATCGTGTCGAGGCGTAGCCGGGCCCGCATCATGAATTACCGCGCGCGGCGGCGCCATCGCGCAGACTGCGGCGGCGAAGCGAGGGACGGTAAGGGCATGTTCCTGCGAGAGCCGCGCCCACGGGCAATAAAGGAGGCCGTAATGCACGGAGAGTTCATCGCATTTCTTCTTGCCCGGCGAGGGGTGCGCGCGCGGGAAAACTCAGCTGCAGCTTCGCCACGGATGCGGCCACGGCCAACGCCGCCGCGCTGACGCGCGCCGGCGGCACCCCCGACTATAGGGCGTCGATGCCACGACGCCTTCTACGACTCGATGGTGATCGGCACCGAGCGCATGCTCAGCATCGGTACGGTTCTGTCCTCGCCCGTTCCCGACGGCGAGGTGCGCTATTTCGGCAGCACCGACGGTCAGCTGTACGCGCTCGGCTGAACCGAAGCTCAGCCGAGCGCCCCAGCCAACACTCGCCTCAGGCAGCGCGGCTCGCCGCGGCGGCGCTCTCCGCCCCCGCTCCCGCCAGCACGCGCGCTACCGCATGCACGGTCGCGCCGATGCGCACCGCGCTCTGCACCGCCTCGCGTCCGAGGCCGTGGCTGCGCAGCTGCCGCTCGTGCGAGGCCACGCAGCTGCCGCAGCCATTGATCGCCGAGACCACCAGCGCCAGCAGCTCGAAGTCCGCCTTGGCGATGCCCGGGTTGGCGAGCGTGTTCATGCGCAGCCGCGCCGGCATCTTGGCGTACTCCTCGTCCTGCACCAGGTGCAGGAAGCGGTAGTAGACGTTGTTCATCGCCATGAGCGCCGCCGCCGCGTGCGCGGCGCTGATGTGGGCCGCGTCGAGGTGCTGCGCCGCCAGCGCCTGCAGCCGTGCAGTGAAGATGGCATTGTCGCTCGCCGCGGCGGCCGCGAGCGCCACCGCCCAGATCTGCCGCTCGCTCAGCCCGGGGGCGCCGGGCGCGGTGAGCACGCTGCCGAGGTTCAGCGCCAGATCACGCGCGTAGCCGGGCAGGGAGTCGCGGATGCTGTCCAGGGTTATTCATGGTCTCAAGCCGCCTTCAGGGTGTCTTCGCCCTTTTCCAGTTGCACGGGCACAGCTCATCGGTCTGCAGCGCATCGAGCACGCGCAGCACTTCCTCGGGGTTGCGGCCGACGTTGAGGTCGGTCACGTAGACGAAGCGGACCACGCCCTGCGGGTCGACGATGTAGGTGGCACGCTGCGCCACGCCGGCCTGCGGGTCGAGGATGCCGAGCGCGGCGGACAGCTCGCGCTTGATGTCCGAGAGCATCGGGAAGGGAAGGTTGCGCAGCTCCTCCTTCTCGCGCCGCCAGGCCAGGTGCACGAACTCGCTGTCGATACTGGCACCGAGCAGCTGCGCGTCGCGGGCGCGGAATTCCTTCTCGAGCTTGCCGAAGGCGGCGATCTCGGTCGGACACACGAAGGTGAAGTCCTTCGGCCAGAAGAAGATCACCTTCCACTTGCCGCCGTAGCTGTCGCTGTCGATGTCCTGGAATGCCTTGACCGGGTCGCCGGAGACCACTGCCGTCAGGCTGAACTTGGGAAACTGCTGACCAATGCCTACCATCTGCGTCACTCCTTAAAGTCGGGTTCAAGCCCATGGACGGCATGCTGCCGCCGGCCACGTCATTTCTCCAATCGATTGATTTTATGGTCCCGATAGATGGCGTATATTGGGGTCATGGAGCTGAAGCTCAAGGACCTGCGCTATCTGGTGGCGGTCGCCGACCAGCGCCATTTCGGGCGCGCGGCGGCCCTGTGCTTCGTCAGCCAGCCGACGCTGTCGGCCCAGCTGAGGAAGCTCGAGGACAGCCTCGGGGTGCAGCTGATCGAGCGGGCGCCGAACAACGTCTCCCTGACTGCGGCCGGCGAGCAGATCGTGGCGCGCGCCCGGCGCATCCTCGAAGCCACCGACGAGGTGGTGGCGCTGGCGCGCAGCCAGCGCGACCCCTTGAGCGGGCGCCTGCGCGTGGCGTTCTTGCCAACGATCGGACCGTACCTGCTGCCGCACGTCGCCCCGGCGGTGCGCAAGCGCCTGCCGCGCCTGGAGCTGCGCCTGTATGAGTACCAGACCGGGCCGATGCTGGAGAAACTGCACGCCGGCGAGCTCGACCTGGGCATCCTCGCACTGCCGGTGCCGCTCGAGGGTCTGGAGTCGAGCGAGCTCTACGCCGAGCCGTTCACTGTGGCGCTGCCCGAGCGGCACCCGCTGGCGGCGCGCGAGAGCCTGCGACTGGCGGATCTGAAGGGCGAGAAGCTGCTGCTGCTCGAGGAGGGTCACTGCCTGCGGGACCAGGCGCTGGAGGTGTGCAGCCGCGCCGGCGTCACCGACCAGCAGGACTTCCGCGCCACCAGCCTGGAGACGCTGCGGCAGATGGTGGCCACGGGCGCCGGAATCACCCTCCTGCCCGAGCTCGCCGGCACGGGCGCCTACCGCAGCGCGCGCGGCGTGGTACTGCGCCCCTTCGCGCGCCCGGCGCCGGTGCGCCACATCGGCGCGGTATGGCGCAAGAGCACCGCGCGCGCGGCGGCAATCGAGGCGCTCTGCGCGCTCATCCGCGAGCGCGCCGCGTGAGTGCACCCGCACCGCCGGCGCAGGCGGTGAGCTTCGCGGCACGCGACGGCCGGACACTCGCGGGCCTGCTCACCAGCCCGGCGGCGGCAGCGCGCGCGGCGCTCGTCATCAACAGCGCCACCGGCTATCTGCAGGAGTTCTACGGCAAGTTCGCCGGCTACGCTGCAGCGCGCGGCTACCACGTGCTCACCTACGACTATCGCGGCATCGGCGCTTCACGCCACGGCCCGCCCGCGGCGGAGCGCGCGCGCATGAGTGACTGGGGGCGGCTGGACATGCCGGCGGCGCTGGCGTGGCTCGCGGCGCGCTTCCCCGCCCTCCCCGTGCTCACAGTCGGGCACAGCGTCGGGGGGCAGCTGGTCGGTGCCATGGACAATGCCAACCTTGCCCGCGCGCACCTGCTGGTAGCGACCTCGACCGGCTACTGGCGCCGTGAAGCGCTGACGTTCCGCTACCTCGCGCTCATCTTCTGGAAGCTTTACGGGCCATGGATGCTGCGGCGCCACGGCTACGTGCCGCGCGGCTTCATCTGGCGCGGGCAATCACTGCCGCCGCAGGTGTTCGGACAGTGGCGGCGCTGGTGCCTGAGCCCTGCGCGCTACGGTCCCGAGCTCGATGCGGATTTCGCCGACAGCCATTTCCACGAGGTGCGCGGGCCGCTGTTGTTATGGGGCTTCAGCGACGACCCCATCGCCACGCGCGCGGCGGCCGCGGCGCTCCTGCGCTCCTACAGCGCGGCACGCATCGAGCAGCGCTGGACGCACCCTGCGCAGGTGGGCGCGAAGCGCCTGGGCCACCACGGCTTCTTCGCCGAGCGGCACCGCGAGACGCTGTGGCGCGCGGCGCTCGACTGGCTCGACACCCACAGCGTCTAGGCCGTCGCCGCAGTGACGCCCCCGGCAGAGCGGCGCGCCGCGCGGGCAAACGCGATGGCGCACAGCACCACCACGGCGCCGGCGATCTGTACCGCGCTCAGGCGCTCCCCGAGCAGCCACCAGGCGTAGGCCGCGGCGGCAATCACCTGCACGTACAGGCCGACCGAGCCGAAGGTGGCCGGCAGATGCGCGAGCGCGTAGGCGATCAGTCCCTGGCCGAGCACCTGTGCGGTGAGTGCGCAGCCGATGAGCAGCGCCCAGCCGTGGGCATCGGTGGGCAGGAAGCGCTGCGTCAGGGCGACCGGCAGCAGCAGCAGCGTGAATACCACGGTGCTGGTGAGCATCACCGTGCCGGTGCCGAAACGCGTGCGCAGCCGTGCCACCACCAGCAGATACCCCGCGTAGAAGCACGCCGTACCGAGTCCGAGCAGATCGCCGAGCAGCGCATGGCCACCGCCGCCGAGCTTGGGCCACAGGATCAGCAGCATGCCGCCGAAGGCGCATAACGTGGCGGCGAGAAAGGCCGGCGTCGGCCGCTCGCGGTACAGGAGCCAGGCGAACAGCGACACCAGGATCGGTGCGCAGTTGGCCTCGAGCGTGGAGGCGGCTATCGAGGTCAAAAGAAGTGACCAGTGCCACAGCAGCAGATCCCCGGCGAAGAAAACCCCTGCCCAGATGAGCAGCGGCTCGCGCAGCGCGGGCGCGGCGCGGCCCTCGCCGCGGCGCTCGAGGTAGGCCCACAAGGCCAGCAGCGGCAATGCAAACGCGCCGCGCCAGAACGCCGTCGCGGTCGGCCCGGTCTGCGACAGACGCACGAAGATGCCGGAGCTGCCGATGGCGAGCGCGCCGGCGAACAGGGCGGCGAGTGCGGGGGCTTCGGAGGTGTTGGTGCGCGCGCTCATGCGGTGCGGTTTTGAGGCTCGCGCATGATAGCGGCCGTCCCGTGCGCTCGTCTGGCATAATCGCTCATCCCGCCACGTTGCGCGCACCGGACGCCCGCTTGAAGATTCCCGCCGCGTACCTCGCCGCCGCGCTCGCCGTGCTGACGTGCGGCCCCGCCGCCGCCGGCTCGCTGCGCGCGAGTGATGCGTGGATCCGCGCCACGCCGGGCACCGAGGTGGCGGCGGTCTACCTGACCCTCACCAACACCGGCAACGCTCCGGTCACGGTGACCGGCGTGCGCTCGCCGCTGGCCGGCGCGGCCATGATCCACGAGACGCAGCTCGAGGGAACGAGCGCGCGTATGCGCCCACGCGCCGAGGTGACCGTGGCCCCCGGGGCCGTCGTGCGCTTCGCCCCCGGCGGCCTGCACGTGATGCTGCACATGCTGCAGCATCCGCTGCGGGTGGGCGAGGAGGTGCCGCTCGAGCTGCTCCTCAAGGACGGCAGCGCTCTCGCGCTCACCGCGCGCGTGCGGCCGCTCGAGGCGCAGTAGGCGGCGGTCCTCCGCCGGCGCCCGGATCATGAGGCTCGATCTGCGCCGCGAGCACGTCACGCCCTATGACCGCTTCGCCTGGAGCGACACGCAGCTCGAGGAGTGGCTGGCGCGCGGCGCTCACGCCGAGGAGCTGAGCGCTTACTTCGGGCGCGCGGAGTACCTGAGCCTGCGCGCGCTCGCGCGCCGCGCGGCGCGGGCCGTCCCCGACCCAGCCGCACCGCAGGTGCTCATCATCCCCGGCATCATGGGCTCGCAGCTCGGACGCAGGCGCCCGGCCCCCTTCCCGCACGACATCCTGTGGATCGATCCGATCGACATCCAGCTCGGACGGCTGGCGGCGCTGCGCCTGCCGGAAGCTGCCCCGATCGTGCCGCTAGGGGTGGTGCTGTTCTCCTACCTGCGCCTGAAGCTGCAGCTGCGCGCGCATGGCTTTGCCGTGCAGCTGTACGACTATGACTGGCGGCGGCCCGTGGACGAACTCGGCGGCGCACTCGCTGCGCATCTGAGCACGCGCGCCGCGCAGCCGCTGGCACTGGTGGCGCACAGCATGGGCGGCCTCGTGGCGCGCGCGGCGCTCGCGCGCACCGCGCTTGCGCAGGTGCAGCGGGTGGTGCTCCTCGGTACGCCGAATCGCGGCTCCTACGCCGCAGTCCAGGCGCTGCGCGGCACCTACGCCGTCGTGCGCAAGATTGCCCGGCTGGCCGCGCGGGCCAGTGCCGAGAGCCTCACCGAGGAGGTGTTCAGCTCCTTTCCCAGTCTCTACGATCTGCTGCCCTTCGAGGACAGCCGTGCCGCGCTTGCTGACCCGCGCGCCTGGCCCGCCGCTGGGCCGGTCCCGCAGCCGCGGCTGCTCGCGGCGGCAGCCGCGGCGCGCGCGCAGTGGCGCGAGCCCGACGCGCGCTTCGTGTGCATCGCCGGCACCGGACAGGAGACGGTCACCGCGGTGCGGCGCCGCGGCGCCGAGTTCGTCTATACCCTCACGCGCCACGGCGACGGCACGGTGCCGGTGCAGAGCGCCGCTCCGGGCGGGCTGCGCTGTGCCTTCGCCCGCGTGGCGCACAGCGAGCTCACGCGCGATGCGCAGGTGGCGGCCGCGGTGGCGGATCTGCTGCGGCGCGGGGCTACCCGGCGTCTGCCCACGCAGCTGCGCAGTGCGAGCCGCGCCTGCGTCGAGGTGAGCGACGCGGCGCTGCGCCGCACGCACCTGCCCAAGGTCGACTGGAGCGCACTCACCGCCGAGGAACGCCGCGTATTCCTCGAGACACTGAACGAGCCGCCGCACCTGAAGCTGCGCGTGCCGCGCGCCGCGCGCCGGAGGAGTCCGCGATGAATCAAGCCTGGAACGAGCTCACGCGCTCCATACCCGACGGCGTCGACCTGGTGCGCATCCTCGGCCGCCTCAGCGTCGCGCTCATCATCGGCGGGGTGATCGGGCTGCAGCGCCAGATCACGCACAAGTGGGCGGGACTGCGCACGCACATGCTGGTCGCACTCGGCACCGCGCTGCTTGTGGTGACGGCGAGCGATGCCGGCTTCACCAGCGCGGACCTGTCGCGCGTGGTGCAGGGCCTCATCACCGGCATCGGCTTTCTCGGCGGCGGCGCGATCCTCAAGCTCACCGCGGAACACGAGATCCGCGGCCTCACCACCGCGGCAGGCATCTGGCTGACGGCCGCGGCGAGCGCCGCCGCGGGGCTCGGGCAGATGGCGGCCGCGTTGATCGGGCTGGTATTCGCGCTCATCGTGCTGGCACTGCTGCGCGGGGTGGAGAAGCGCAGCGCGGCTGACACGCCGCCGGAGGCGCCGCGCCGCTGAGGCGACCGGCTGCCCTCAGGCGCTGAAGGCGCTGGCGATCGCCTCGCGCTGGCGGGCATCGGGCAGCGGCCCGCGGCCGCCGCCGAGATTGTCCTCCAGGTGCGCCACCTTGCTCGTGGCCGGAATGATGCAGGTCACCGCCGGAGACGCCGCTATGAACTTCAGGGCCAGCTGGCCCCAGCTGTTCGCGCCGAGCTCGCCCGCCCACGGCGGCAGCGCGCGCCCGGCGACCAGCTGGAACAGCGCGCCGTCCTCGAAGGGACGGTTCACCAGCACCGCCACGCCGCGCGCGGCGGCGAGCGGCAGCAGGCGCGCCTCGGCCTCGCGCGTCACGGGCGAGTAGTTGAACTGCACGAAGTCGAGCTGCTCGCGCGCGAGCACCTGCGCCAGCTCTGCGTGTGCGCTCACCGTGTAGTGCGTGACGCCGATGTAGCGCACCTTGCCGGCGGCCTTCCAGTCGCGCAGAGTCCTAAGCTGCGTGCCGAGGTCGAGGAGGTTGTGCACCTGGATGAGATCGAGGCGCGCGCTCTTCAGCAGCTGCGCCGAGCGGGTCATCTGCTCAAGCCCGCTGTGTTCCCCTTGCGTCCACACCTTGGTGGCGAGGAAAGCCTGGCGGTGCATCTGCGGCGTGAGCAGGTCGCCGAGCACCGCCTCGGCCGGGCCGTACATCGGCGAGGTGTCGATCAGGCGGCAGCCGGCGCCGAAGAAGGCGCTCAGCACCTCGCGCAGCGGCGCCCGCGCAGCTTCCGAGGCGTCCACGCGGAACGAGCCCGACGTACCGAGCCCGATGAGCGGCAGCTCCTCCCCGCTCGCGGGGATCCTGCGCCTTATCAGCGGCTCGGCCGCGGCGGCCCGCCGCGCCATCGCGGATGCGCTCATCAACCCCACACCTGCCTGCATCAGCTCACGCCGGTTCATGCCGCATCGCCCCAGCGCCGCAATGGAGCGGCGATGTTCGCATGGGGCGAGGCGCGCGTCGCGCGCGGCTAGAGCTGGGCGGCGTCTGTTGCGGTGACGCTCGCGCCGCCGGCGGCGACGATGTGCGCGAGCGCAGCCGCGAGCGGCAGGATCTGCGCCGCATAGAACACCGCGGTACGCACCTTCGCCTGGTAAAACTCGCGCTCAACGCCGTCCTGCCGCGCCGCGGCCAGCGCCGCCGACTTGGCGAGGAGGCACCCGCCGAAGACGTACCCGCACAGCTTCAGATACGGCACCGCCACGGCCTGCGCGGCATCGGGCTGCCGTGCCAGAAGCTCGAGCAGCGCGCGCGTCGCACGCTGCAGGCTGGTCAGTGCGCCCACGGCAGCCGCGCACACCTCTTGCGCCTCGGGCTGCCGGGCGCCGAGTGTTGCCAGCTCGCGCTCGAACTCTGCGCTCAGCGCCTGCAGCGCCGCGCCCCGGTCGCGGCCGATCTTGCGGCCGATCAGGTCGTTGGCCTGGATGCCGGTCGTGCCCTCGTAGATGGTGGTGATGCGCACGTCGCGCACGTACTGCGCGGCGCCGGTCTCCTCGATGAAGCCCATGCCGCCGTGCACCTGCACGCCGGTGCCCGCGACCTCGTTGCCGACCTCGGTGCACCAGCCCTTGACGATCGGCGTGAGCAGCTCGCCGCGTGTCTGCGCCGCGGCGCGCGCCGCGGGCTCGGGATCATGCTCGGCCAGATCGAACTGGAAGGCGGTGTAGAGCGCGAGCGCACGCGAGGCCTCGGTCTGCGCCTTCATGCCGAGCAGCATCCGCTTCACATCCGGGTGATGGACGATGGGAACCGGGCCCTGCGCCGCGGCGACCGGCGGACGCCCCTGGATACGCGTGCGCGCCCAGGCGAGGGCGCGCTGAAAGGCGCGCTCGCCGACCGCGTAGCCCTCGCTGCCGACCGAGAGCCGCGCGCTGTTCATCATGATGAACATGTATTCGAGGCCGCGCCCCGGCTCGCCCACCAGGTGCGCGAACGCACCGCCCTTCTCGCCGAAGGCGAGCACGCAGGTCGGGCTCGCGTGAATGCCGAGCTTGTGCTCGATCGACAGGCAGCGCACGTCGTTGCGCTCCCCGAGCGAGCCGTCGGCATGCACGAGGTACTTCGGCACCAGGAAGAGCGAGATGCCCTTCACCCCCGGGGCGCCGCCATCGATGCGTCCGAGTACCAGGTGGATGGTGTTGGCGGCGAGGTCGTGATCGCCCCAGGTGATGAAAATCTTCTGCCCGGACAGGCGGTAGTGGTCGCCCTCCGGCGCGGCGCGGGTGCGCACCTGGCCGAGGTCCGAGCCGGCCTGCGGCTCGGTGAGCACCATGGTGCCGGTCCATTCCCCGCTCACCAGCTTCGCAAGATAAAGCTGCTTCTGGGCCGGCGAGCCGCACAGCTCGAGCGCGTGCACGCCCGCCTGCGTGAGCATGGGGCACAGCTTGAAGGCGAGATTGGCGGAGGCCCAGAATTCGCCCACCGCCGTGACCAGCACCCGCGGCACCGGCTGACCGCCAAAGTCCGGATCCGCGCCGAGCGCCGGCCAGCCGCCGGCGACGAACTGCTGATAGGCGGCGCGGAAGCCCGGCGCGGTGATGACGCCCTGCTCGCTCCAGCGCGCGCCGTGCTCGTCCCCGGGACGGTTGAGCGGCTCGAGCACGGTCTCGGCAAAGCGCGCCGCCTCCTCGAGCACGGCGCGACCGAGCTCGTCGGAATAGTCCGCGAGGCGCGGAGCTCCCGCAAGGCGCGCCGTGCCGAGCAGCTCCTCGAGCACGAAGCGCACTTCACGCAGTGGCGCACGGTACATGTCGGTTTTCCTCTTGGCACGCGCTCAGCGGACCAAAGCCGTCCGCTGGGCAGTGTAGCGCCTTTGCGCCTACCCGCCGGTAACCCGGGGGAGGCTGGTTTTAAGGCAAATGCGGGCGGCGCTTCACAGTGCGCGTGCGGCGGGGGCGCCGGGGGCGACGAGCGCCGGCACGATGTTGGCGGCGAGGAAATCGACAAACTGCTGCGCGCGCGCATCGGATTCGAGCGCGGCCGGGTACAGCGCGTACAGCGCCGCGGCCGGCGGCACCGCCCAGTCAGGCAACACCGCCTTCAGGCGCCCGGTGGCGAGTCCCTGGCGGCACAGGAATTCCGGCAACAGGCCGATCCCGAGCCCTGCGGCAGTGGCGGCGTGCAGCACCGCCGGATCATCCACGGCGAGCTTCGGAGTGAGGGGCACCTCCGCGCGCTGCGTGCCGCGTGTGAGGTGCAGGCGGAATTCCGGCAGCTCGGCGGCATCGGGCGTGAGCAGGTCGTGCGCGCGCAGGTCGTCCGGGCGCTGGGGTGCGCCGTGCTGCTGCAGGTAGCTGGCGGTCGCGCACAGCAGCGCCGGCGGCGCGCCGAGCAGGCGCTGCGCGATGCCCTGGTGCGCGGGCGGGCGGGTGCGGATCGCCACATCCCATTCCCCGTCGGCCAGCTGCTCGGCATCGAGCGCCACCTCGAGCGGCACGTGCGCGAACGCCTCGAGAAAGCGCGGCACCAGCGGGGCAAGGAGCACGCGCCCATAGGTCGGGTCAGCCGCGACACGCAGCGGCCGCCCCTCAGGGGTCTGCAGTCGTGCAATCGCCGCGCGGGCGAGATCGGCTTCGTCGAGGAGGCGGCGCGCGTGCGGGTAGATGAGCCGACCGGCGGCGGTGAGCGCCACCCGGCGCGTGGTGCGCTCGAGCACCCGCACCCCCAGGGTGCGCTCCAGATCGGCGACGGCGCGGCTGACGGCGGCCTTCGGGACGCCCAGAGCGCGGGCGGCGGCAGAGAAGCCATTGAGATCGACGACCTTGGCGAGCATCGCCAGCTGAGCAGGGGTCCAGATCAGGCTCATCCCAGCCTCAATCCCTATTTAGAGGGAGCATATTGTTTCACCCGGGAGGCAGACGCGCCAGTCCCAGGGGACTAGAATCCGCCCCTCTTTCGCGGTCATCAAAAGGCATCCACCCATGCAAGGCTCAATGCAGGCATTCTCGGTCGAGCTGTTCGCCAACATCCTCGGCAATCTCGACTGGTTTCTCGACAAGGCGGCCCACAACGCCAAGGAGCGCAAGATCGAGCCGGCCGTGTTCCTCGCCGCGCGCCTGGCGCCGGACATGCTGCCGCTGACGCGCCAGATCCAGATCGGCTGCGACCTGGCGAAGAACTCCGTGGCGCGCCTGGCCGGGCAGGAGCCGCCGCGCTTCGAGGACACCGAGACGACGATCGAGCAGCTGCGCGCGCGCATCGCGCGCACGCAGGATTACCTGAAGAGCCTGCCGGCCAATGCGTTCGAAGGCGCCGCGACGCGCGACATCAAGGTGCCCGCCGGGGAGCGCACCCTCGAGTTCAAGGGCCTGGAATTCCTGCAGCACTGGGCGATCCCGAACGTGTTCTTCCACGTGACCACCGCCTACAACATCCTGCGGCACAACGGCGTCGACCTCGGCAAGCGTGACTTCATCGGCGGCGGCAAAGCGATGTAGTCGAATATGACAAATGGCGGCGGAGGCTCTGTCGCCTTTTTGCGAACAGAACGCGAGAGCGGTCACGGCGCCCGGGACGGCGCGCTGCCACTCTTCCGCCCAGAGGCGCACGCGACCGCGACGCGTTGCTTTCAGGGCGGGGAAATCTCACTTGTTCTTCAAATCTGCTGCGAAGCGTTCTGCACCTTCCGCACCGCCGGCCCAGGCGCCGGCCGCGGCTGCGAACCCCGCTCCGGTAACAGTGGAGGGCCTTGGACAGCAGCTGCGCGACGCTCTGCCGACGCGCCGCCTGCACTCGCTGTCGCTGTGCGATCACGAGGCCAACGTCCTGTGGCTGTCCGAAGGCGTGCTCGGTCCGGATGAGCACGCGCTGGTCGTCGAGGCACTCGGCGTGCTCGGCGCAGACACCTCGCTCCCCTGCCACGAGATGGGGCTCGAGGATGGACGTCTCGCGGTATTCCTGCCGGTGCGCGCCCCGCTCGGCGAGCCGGTCGGTATCGCCATGATCCTCGCGGACGGCAAGTCCGTGGGCGAGGACACGATCGAGCGCATGACCGCGCCGCAGGTGCGCTCGATCATGCAGCGCCTGGCGGTGCTGCTGAAGCCCACCGAGGCGCGCGGCTCGGCCACCGCCCGCGTACCGATTCTCGAGCTCGATGCGCTGCCGCCGCTGGAAGAGCCCGCGCCGGCTGCGCCTGCCCATGCCACTCCGGCCCGCAGCGCAGTTCCCGGCATCACCGCCCAGCAGATCGATGACATCCTCGAGTTCGAGCTCGATCCGGCCACGGCGGGCCTGGTGCCACCGCGCGAGCACGACCCGCTCGCCGAGGCCATGGCGGCGCTGGACAACGCCGATGACGAGGAGGTCGCCGCCTCCGCCGACGTGGTCGACATGGTAGCCCTGGAATTCGAAACGCCGGCTCCCAGAGGGCCGGCCGCCCGCACGCCGCCGGCCCCGCCCGCGCCCCCCGCGCCGGAGCCCGTTGCCGCACCGCCCGTACTGCGCCCGGCACCCCCGCCGCGGGCCGCAGCTGCGGCTCCCCGTGCACCAGCCACCGCCGCAGCCGTCGCCCCCCGTGCGCCGGCCGCCGCTCCGGCGCCGGCCCCCGCGCCGCACGCTCCGGCTCCGCAGGCGCCCGCGTCGTCTGCCGCCGGCGCGGCGGGCATGGCCGCCGCGCTGGTGAATGATCCGAACCTGATGCTGGAGCTGCTGCCGTACGCGAAGCTGCGCGCCGGCGGGCAGACGCGCCGCTTTCAGGTGCTGGCGCGCGCTTCCGCCGGGCACCGCGATCCGGCAGCCTTGGATGCGCTGGTGCTGCAGCGCCTGCTCGGCTGGCTCGCCGCGCACCGCCCCGCCTGGAGCTCCCAGCCGACGAGCTTCACCGTCAACCTCTCGATAGCGACCCTGGAGGACGAGCGCTTCGCGCAGAAGATGGCGCAGACGCTCAATTCCCACGGCATTGCCGCCGAGGCCATTGGCTATGAGATCAGCGAGGCGCTGTGTGCGCAGCGGCGCGCGCAGGTCGAGCGCTTCATCACCCAGTGCGACAAGGTCGGCTCGTGGGTGATCGTGGACGACTTCTCCTTCGACTCCCAGGTGCTGCCGCTTCTGAAGTCCAAGGCACTGCGGCTGGTGAAGATCGATTCGCGCCTCACCTCGAATGCGCTGAAGGACAAGCTCTCCCAGGCGCTCGTGGTGGCCACGGTGCAGGCCTCCAAGGTGCTCGGCATCCACTGCGCCGCCAAGAAGGTGGACTCGCAGGCGGCGCTGCAGTGGCTCACGGCGATCGGCTGCGACTTCGCTCAGGGGCAGGCGCTGGCCCCCGCTCAGCCGCTCGACTCCCTCGCCAGCTCGCCGGACCCGACCGGCATCTCGGCGATGGCGTTGCCGAGCTAAATCACAGCTAAATCAAAGCCTTGAGTCCCGGTCGCGCGGACCGGCGTGGCCTCGGCGTGCGCCCGGACGAGGCTGCCGCGCGCCAGAGCGAGGCGGCAAGGGGGGTGCGCGATGGCCTAAGCTGTCCGCTCAGCGATGATGCGCATACCCTCCATCCTGCAGTTCCGCACCAACCGCAGCGTGCTCTTCTGGGGCCTGCACGCGGCCGGGTGGGCCGCCTACGGCATCACCCAGTATTTCGGTGCGCTGCTTTACGAGAAGCCGGCCAGCTACGCGCGCGTGATCGCGGTGTCGGCGATCGCGGGCTTCATCCTGTCGATGCCCATGCGCTACATCTACCGGCGCCTGTGGAACCGGCCGCCGCGCACCATGATCCTGGGCGTCCTCGCCACCTGCTACGTGATCGCCCTCGGCCTGCGCTTCGTCATCAACCTCTCTTACAAGCACTTCATAGAGCCGGACTGGCACGCGCGCACCCTGTTCGAGTTCTTCGGCGGCGCGCTGTCGACCACCTACCTGCTGCTGTGCTGGAGCGTGCTGTACTTCGGCATCAAGTTCTACGAGTCGCAGCGCAAGCAGGAGGAGGCCATGCTCAAGGCCGTAGCGCTGGCGCAGGAGGCGCAGCTGAAGATGCTGCGTTACCAGCTCAACCCGCACTTCCTGTTCAACACGCTGAACGCCATCTCGACCCTGATCCTCGACAACCAGAACAAGAAAGCGAACCACGCGGTGGCGCGGCTGTCCGAATTCCTTCGTTACACGCTCGACCAGGACCCGATGAAGAAAGTCACGCTGCGCCAGGAGCTCGAAGCGCTGGACCTGTACCTCGGCACCGAGCGGCTGCGCTTCGCCGAGCGCCTGCGGCTCGAGTACGATATCGAGGAGGCGGCGATGGAGGCACTCGTGCCGAGCCTGCTGCTGCAGCCGCTCATCGAGAACTCACTCAAGTACGCGGTGTCCGCGCGCGAGCAGGGCGGCCTGGTGCGCATCGAAGGCCGCACCCGCGAAGGCTGGCTCGAGCTTGCCGTGGTCGACGACGGGCCGGGACTGAAGGAGGGCCCCCCCGTCTCGGAGCGGCGCGGCGTCGGGCTGCGCAATACCAGCGAGCGCCTCGCGGTGCTCTACGGCGCCAACCGCCGTTTCGCGGTGCGCAATGCCCACCCCGGCCTGCGCATCGACATGGCACTGCCGCTCGAGCTCGCCGAGCCCGGTGAGGAAAGCACCGCCCGGCGTGGCGCGCTGCCGCGGGAGCCGGCACGGAGCGCGCGCGCATGAAGGTGCGCACCATCATCGTCGATGACGAGGTGCTGTCACGCCGCGGCGTGGAGCTGCGGCTGCGCGAGACGCCGGAGTTCGAGATCGTCGCGCAGTGCGCCAACGGGCGCGAGGCGCTGGCCGCGATCCAGCAGTACAAGCCCGACCTCGTGTTCCTGGATATCCAGATGCCGGGCATGTCCGGGTTTGAAGTGCTCGCCCACCTGCCGCAGGAGTCCCTGCCGGTGCTGGTATTCGTTACCGCCTACGATCAGTACGCGATCAAGGCCTTCGAGGCCCGCGCCGTCGACTACCTGCTCAAACCGATCGATGACCAGCGCTTCGCCGCCACTTTGATGCGCGTGCGCGAGCACGTGCGCGCGCGCAGTGCCGCCGATCAGCGCGATCGCCTCATGGAAGTCATCGCCGAGATCACCGGTTGCGGCGAGCTCGCGCTCGATCAGCTGCTCGAGCATGGCAAGAAAGCCATCGAGGGCCGCTTCGCAGAGATTCTGCCCATCCGCCAGGGACGCGAAACCGTGCGGGTGCCGGTCGCCGCGATCGAGTGGATCGACGCCGCCGGGGATTACATGTGCATCCATGCCGCCGGTGACACCCACATCCTGCGCGGCACGATGAAGCAGCTCGAGGACCTGCTCGACCCGAAGCTGTTCCAGCGCGTGCACCGCTCGACCATCGTGAATCTGCGCCTGGTGCGCAGCCTGCGTGCCCACATGAACGGCGAGTACTTCCTCACTCTCGAGGGCGGTCACGAGCTCAAGCTCTCGCGCACCTATCGCGACAAGGTCGAATACTTTCTCAGCGGCTCGGGACAGCTATCCCGATAGCGGTAAGCTGCCGCAGGCCCCCGCGGGAGCACCGCAGGACCTGCCCGATGCGCGCTGCGTCCTCGAGGGCGCCGAAACGCCCGTGGATCTGGAGCTGCTGCGCAGGCTGACCCGACACTTCGGACGCGAGGCGGCCGGCAACCTCGAACGCCTGCTGCGCGAGTGATCGGCTGAGCCTGCGCCAGGACGGGTGCACGCACGCAGCTCTCTTGGAGCCGACCTCCGCAGAGCGTGTTGGGCTGATATCTCCGGTCGAACGGATAGATGCCAAAGCGGTCAGCGTCCCTTTGCGTAGCCAACATTCGTTTGCCGCGCAAAGCAGATTCCCGGCTTTATCAGCTGGCTTGAGCAAGCGCCACTGCGTCCGGACCCGCCGGGAACCGCAGCTGGCCGCTCCGATCGTTCGCAGCACGCCATACCACCTCGGCCACGTCAGCCGCAGTCGTCACCGCTGCCGGCTGCGCAAATGCGGCGAAGATGGGTGCGGCGAAGGCCGCATATGCCTCAGGAATAAGCCCTTCCATGCGCGCCTGGCCGTTACGCGCAAAAGCCGTGGTCGGACCGTAGCCCGGCTCAATCAGCTTGACGCGGATGTTGAAGGCCGCCAGTTCGAAGGCTACCGAGCCTGTCAGCCCTTCGATCGCCGCCTTGCTGGCCGTATAGATGGCGGCCAGCGGCATCGCCGCCAGGGTCACGCTGGAAGTCACGTTCACGATCACGCCTGACCTGCGCTCCCGGAACTGGGGTATGACCGCCTGCATCATCGCCATGACCCCGAACGTGTTGGTTTCAAACACCTCGCGGGCCGTGGCCATCGGCGTGGCCTCGAACGCGCCGACCACACCGATGCCGGCGTTGTTGACGAGCACATCGACGGGACCCGCCGCATCGAGTGCGGCGGCGATGCTCTCGGGCTTGGTCACGTCCAAGGCGACGGCACGCAGGCGGTCCGACTGAGACGGCGGGTCTCTAGGCGGGGTGCGCATGGTGGCAATCACGTTCCAGCCCCTGGCGTGGAAGTAGCGGGCGGTTTCCCGGCCATAGCCGGATGAGCAACCCGTGATGAGGACCGTCTTCATGTTGGCTGTCTGCGGTGACTGAGGGTGACCTAACGATAGTCACCCGCATCAGAACTATCTATGATCTTTAGTCCACGTTTCATTATCAGAAGTCCACAATGGTCGATCCGCTTTCTGAAATCATCACCCTGCTGCGACCGCGGGCCGTGTTCAGCAAGCTCATCAGCGGCGCTGGCCGGTGGGGCGTTCGCTACTCTGCGTTCGAGCAGCCGAGCTTCTGCGCGGTGCTGGAAGGCAGTTGTCTTCTGGCGGTCGACGGGCAGAAATCCCTCACCCTCGATGCGGGAGATTTCGTGCTCATGCCCAGGACGCCGGGTTTCACCATGACGGGGTTCGGATCGGTGACGCCCCAACAGCTCGATCCGAAGACGATGCCTGCGCCGACGGGCGAGGTCCGCCACGGCAGACGTGGCGGCCGCCCCGACGTGCGCATGCTGGGCGGATATTTTCTGTTTGATTCGCCGGATGCGGCGCTGCTGGTGTCGCTACTGCCCGTGTTATTGCATGTGCGCGGCGTGGAGCGGCTCTCGATACTGGTGAGGTTCGTCAGAGAAGAGTCATTGCAGCAGCGCCCGGGTCGTGATCATGTTCTCTCCAGGCTCGTGGAGGTTCTGCTCGTCGAGGCGCTGCGCTCAGCAGCCGCCACCGAGGCCCCCACGGGACTGATTCGCGGGCTGGCTGATAATAAGCTCGCGGCAGCCATGCGACTGATGCACGCTGATCCCTCCCGCTCCTGGACGGTCGAGCAACTCGCAAGGCGGGCGTCACTGTCACGCTCGGCGTTCTTCATGAGATTCACCTCTGCCGTGGGGCTGCCGCCAATGGAGTACCTGCTGGCTTGGCGCATGGCGCTCGCCAAGGATTTGCTCCGCAGAGGTGATGCGGCGATCGCAACCATCGCGGAACGAGTGGGTTATGGCTCCGCGAGCGCGTTCAGCACCGCATTCAGTCGGTACGTCGGCCAGCCGCCGGGCCGCTACGCCCGCCTGCACTGAGCGGAGCCGACAAAGTCAGGGCACTGAACTTCGCCACGCCCAATTCAACTGTCCGGGAATCTCCCCCGGTAGCTGAAGCAGACCATTGGCGGGGACGGCTTGCGGGATGGGTTCCGGGGCGGCAACGCAGCAGGGAAACCCGCAAATGAGACGTGCGTCACGAACCGGAGGGCGGGCAACACGATGTGTGAGCCATCGCGGCGCGGGTCGGCCCGTGATCGGTCTTAGATATGTCCACCTATGGAAGCCGCGACCCGACCCTCCCTGGAACCGCTTGCGGATCTGCCTTTAGAGACCCCGGTCGAGACCGCTCGTCCGCCGGCGGCCAAGGAAGCCCCCGCAAGCGCGCCCCCGGCAGCCGCCGGGACGGCGTCCGACAGCAGCTCGACGGGAATCACCTTCCTCGATCCGGCCTCCCTGCTGCTCGATCCGGGCACGCCCGAGAGCTCACCGGCCGCGCCGCCGGCCCCGGTTGCACCGGCCCCTGCCGAGCCTGAGATCGAACTCGTCCTCGAGGACCCTGCGGTCGTCGAGGAGCTTCTGACCGCCCCACCGCCACCGAAGCCGCCGGTCACGCCTCCCCCGGCGGCAAGTCCGGCAGCGCCCGCCGCCGCGGCGGCTCCGGAGAGCATGCGCACGGAGCGTGTGCCGCTGATGCGTACCGCATCGCTGTCGGCGTCTGCGACCAAGGCGGCAGCGGGTAAACTCGCGGCGGCGACCAAGCGCGCCGCGGAAACCACCGCGCCCAAGAGCGTCGCCCCGGCCAGCATCCCCGTGGCCCGTCCGGCACCGCAGGGCCCCAAGACCGCGGCGCCGAAGCCCGCCGAGAAGGGCGCCGAGGCGCCGGCACAGCACGAAGGACTGGCCGCCTGGACCAATGCGCGCTCCAGCGCCGCGCCGGCCAAACCCAAGAGCCCGCCGCCGGCTGCGCCAGCGGCTCCCCGGCCAGCCGCCGCCCCAGTTGCCGCAGCTCCTTCGGCCAAGGCCGCCGCGCCCAAAGCGGCACCCGCAGGACCGGCCCCCGCCGCCGCGCCGAGTGCCGCGGCGCCTTCGGCGCCGATGGACCGCGATTTCATCGCCCGCAATCAGGTGGTCGAGCGCTATCTGTCCGGACGCCTGCCCATCAAGGGCGCGACCGAGTTCGAGCAGTTCGTGCGCAATCATCCCGAGCTGCTCGATGAGATCGGCCTGCCCGAGCGAGTCAATGCCGGCCTGCGTCTGCTGGAAGCGAGCGGCAAGCCGGAGCCGTGGCAGGAAGCGCCGCGCCCCGCGTGGCAGAAGCCGCAGGTGACTCTCGCGCTCGGCGCCGCCGCCGTAGTGCTGGCGGTGGCGCTGATGGCGGTCACCGGCAACGCCGCCTCCAAGAGCCACCGCATCGAGCAGCTGCAGAAGCAGGTCACCGATCAGCCCCTCGATCCGGCCACCAGCACGCGCGAGATCCGCCTGCTGCCGAGCCGCGAGGGCGCCACCAATGCACCGGCGATCACCGTCGGGGCGGGCGGCGCGCAGCTCGCCGACCTGAAGATTGACGAGTCGCGCTCCCCGTACCATATCTTCCGCGTCACCATCGACCGCATCGACCAGGGACGAGTGGGCGTGATCTCAAACCTCGTGAAGGATTCCAACGGCCACCTGCGCATTGCGCTGAACACAACTGCGCTCGGGCCGGGCAACTACCAGCTGTCCATCGAGGGGCTCAACTGGCGCGGCGACCCGGAGCCGGACTCCTGGGTCACGATCGGCATCGCGCGCTGATCGACCACGCAAGCGCCGGCCGGGCGTCCATTGCGACCCCCGCGCGCGCCCTCCTGCGCCTTCAGGCGCGCAGTGTCGTGAGCGGCGGCTGATTGATGACGCGCCGGGTGGCGAGCCAGCCGCCCAAAGCCACCAGCAGCGTGCCGCCGAGCACGCCCTCCACCCAGGGCAACACCTGGAACGCATAGCGCAGCTCGAGCCAGCGCGTGGTGAGGAAATAGGCGGCCACTGAGGCCCCGAGAGCCGCGAGCAGCCCGGAGAGTGCGCCGAGCGTGGCGAACTCGGCCAGCACTCCCTGCACCACGGTAGCGCGGCTCGCGCCCAGCGTGCGCAGCATCGCGCTCTCGTAACGGCGTTCGTCGCGGCTGGACTGCACGGCCGCAAGCAGCACGGTGAGACCGGCGAGCAGCGTGAAAACAAACACGCTCTGCACGGCGAACGCGGCGCGGTCGAGCACGCTGCGCACCTGCGCGAGCAGCTCCTCGATGTCGAAAATGGAGACGCTCGGGAAGCGGTGCGCGAGCTGCGCGAGCACGGCGCCCGACTGCGGCGTGAAGTAGGCGCTCGTCATGTAGGTCCCGGCCATGTGCTCGAGCACCCCGGGCGCGAAGACGATGAAGAAGTTCGGCTGGAAGGTATCCCACTTCACCTTGCGGATGCTGGCGACGGAGGCCTCCACGGTCTCCCCGGCGATGTCGAAGGTGAGCTGGTCGCCCACCTTGACGCCCAGGGTCTCCTGGAACTCGCTCGCCAGCGAGACGCGCGGCTTGCCCATATCCTCGGGCCTCCACCAGTGCCCGGCGATGATGCGGTTGTCGTCCCCGAGCACATCCGACCAGGTGAGGTTCTGCTCGCGGGTGGCGAAGTTATCCTCGCCGTCACGGGCCGAGCGGGTGTGCTCCACCGGCGCGCCGTTGATGCGCACCAGACGTCCGCGGATGATCGGCAGCACCTTGGTGGTGCGCGCGCCCTGCGCGGTGAGAAAGTCGACGAACGCGGTACGCTGCGCCGGGGGTATGTTGATGAAGAAGTAGTTGGGGAGGTTTGGCGGCAGCGTGCGCTGCCAGTCACTGTTGAGGTCACTGCGCAGTATGCCGAGCAGCAGCAGCACCATGATGCCGCTGCCGAAGGCGACCAGCTGCACCACGCTCTCCGCGCGCCGCCGGCTCAGGTTTGCCACACCGAAGCGCCAGGCGACTCCCACACGGCCGCGCAGGCGCCCGGCCAGCTGCACCAGGACCCAGCCCGCCGTCGTCAGCGCCAGCACAAACAGGGCGAGCCCCGCGGTGAAGTACAGGAACAGCCGACCCTGCGGCACCACCCAGTAGATCAGCAGCAGCACCGTGGCCGCCGCCGGGCCGAAGGCCAGGATGATGAGCGCCGGCGGCGGCCCGACGTCCCGGCGCAGCACGCGCAGCGCCGGCACGCGCGCGAGCTGCAGCAGCGGCGGCAGCGCAAAGCCGGCGAGCAGCGCCAGCGCCGTCACAAAGCCGATCCCCAGCGGCGCCAGGCTCGGCGGCGGCAGCTCAGTCACCGCAAGGAGGCTGCGGATCGTGCGCAGCAGCCACTCCTGCGCCAGGTACCCGAGCGCGGAGCCCGCGACCGCAGCCAGCAGCGCCAGCGCCAGCAGCTGCAGCAGCGCCACCGCGAGCGTGAAGGCGCGCGTGGCCCCGAGTGTCTTCAGCAGCGCCATCGTATCGAGGTGCCGGTAGACGTAGCGCCGTGCCGTCATCGCGACCGCGATCGCGCAGAGCAGCACGCTCACCAGGCTGGCCAGGCTCAGGAAGCGTCCCGAGCGCTCCACCGCGTTGCGCAGCTGCGGGCTGGCATCGGCAATGTCGCGCACGCGCTCGCCCGGGTGCTTGTGCTCCATGAGCCAGTCTTTGAACGCTTCGACTGCGCCGCGCTCACCGGCGAAGAGGGCTGCGTAACTGACCCGGCTGCCGGGCTGGATCAGCTGTGTCGCGGGCAGGTCGGCGATATTCATCAGCGCACTCGGCGCAAGCTGGGCGAAGGTGCTGCCCTGGTCCGGGCGCGCGATCAGCACACGTCCGACGTGCAGCGTGGCCGCGCCGATGCTGAGCGTTGCCCCTACCTGCGCCCCGAGCGCCGCCAGAAGACGCGAATCCGGCCAGATCTCCCCCGGCGGCGGAATCCCGGGCGCCGGCGTTCCGGCAACGAAGGGGGCGCCTGCGACGAGCACCTGGCCGCGCAGCGGGTAGCCCGCCCCGACGGCGGCGACGTTGGTGAGCTGGCTGGCATCGCCGTTGAACACCACCGACAGGAGCGCGGTGCTGCGTGCGCTGTGCAGGCCGCGGCGCTGGGCCTCGGTGAAGTAGGCCTCGGCGAGTGGCTGCGGTGAGCCCAGGCGCAGGTCCGCGGCGAGCACCTCACTCGCCTGCAGCGCCACGGACGCGCTGATGCGGCTGACCAGGAAGCCGACGCCGGTGAGCGCGGCAACCGCCACGGTCAGAGCCAGCAACAGCACCCCGAGCTCACCGGAGCGCCATTCACGCGCCAGCATGCGCAGCCCGACCTGCACGCTCCTCACAGCACGCGCCCGGCTTCCATACGCACCACGCGGCTGCAGCGGTCGGCAAGTTCGCGATCATGCGTGACCAGGACCAGGGTCGTATGCGCGTCGCTGTTCAGACCGAACAGCAGCTCGCCGACGCGCGCGCCCGTGACCGTGTCGAGATTGCCGGTCGGCTCGTCCGCGAACAGCACCGCCGGGCGCGTAACGAAGGCGCGCGCGATGGCGACGCGCTGCTGCTCGCCGCCGGAGAGCTGACGGGGATAGTGGCCGGTGCGGCCGCCGAGCCCGACCCCGGCGAGGGTCTCGGCGGCGCGCGCCCGCGCATCGCCGCGCCCGGCGAGCTCGAGCGGCAGCATCACGTTCTCGAGCGCCGTCAGTGCCGGTATGAGGTGAAACGACTGGAACACGAAGCCCACGCGCTGCGCGCGCAGGCGCGCCCGTCCGTCCTCATCGAGACTGCCGAGGTCCTGGCCCTCCAGCAGCACGCGTCCGCTCGTCGGCGCGTCCAGCCCGGCAAGCAGTGCCAGCAGGGTCGACTTGCCGGCACCGGAGGGGCCACTGATGGCGACCGACTCCCCCGCCAGGATGGCGAGTGAAACGTCATCGACGATGGTCAGCACTCCTTCCGGACTGCTAACCTGCTTGCAGAGGTTTTCCGCTTTGAGAACTGTACTGCGACTCGTCGGCGCCGGAGCGCTGGGTCTGACATTGCTGTTCATCGCGCTCCAAAACGCGGTGGCGGCGGACCGCACCATTCTCGTGTTCGGCGACAGTCTGAGTGCCGCCTTCGGGATCCGGCCGGAGCAGGGTTGGGTCGCGCTGCTTACGCAGCGCCTGCAGACCCAAGGTTACGGGTATGGAGTCGTCAATGCCAGCGTGAGCGGAGAAACCACCGAGGGCGGCGTGTCCCGGCTGCCGCGTGCGCTGGAGATGCATCGGCCCGGTATCGTCGTGCTCGAGCTCGGCGCAAACGATGCGCTGCGCGGACTACCCCTTGCGGCGACGCGCGCCAACCTCGAGCGCATGATCGAGCTGGCCACGCACAGCGGCGCGCGTGTGCTGCTGGTCGGCCTGCGCATCCCGCCCAACTATGGGCCGCGCTACACCGAGGAATTCGCTGCCATCTTCCCGGATTTGGCCCAGCGGTACCGGCTGCCGCTGGTACCATTCCTGCTGCAAGACGTGGCGCTCAACCCCGCCCGCATGCAGGAGGATGGTATGCATCCGAACGCCACCGGGGAGCTCCCCGTGCTTGAGAACGTGTGGCCGCAGCTGCGTCCGCTGTTGCATAAGACCTCGTAACGAATCAGAAATACCGATGGACAGAATCTGGCTCAAATCCTACCCGGCGGGCGTACCCGCGGATGTCGACCCCGCGCAGCTCACCTCCCTTAAGCAGCTGATCGAGACAAGCTGCGCGGCGCATGGTCCTCTCACTGCGTTCATCCAGATGGGCGCGAAGCTCAGCTACCGCGAACTCGAGGAACAGAGCCGCGCCTTTGCGGCGTGGCTGCAGCACGAAGGATTCAAAAAAGGCGACCGTATCGCCATCATGCTGCCGAACACACTGCAGTACCCGATCGCGTTGTTTGGTGCACTGCGCGCCGGACTCGTGGTCGTCAACACCAATCCGCTCTATACCGCCCCGGAACTGGAGTACCAGCTCACCGACTCGGGTGCGACCGCCGTACTGGTCATCGAAAATTTCGCGCACGTCGTGCAGAAAGTGCTGCCCCGCACGAGCGTGCGGCGCGTACTGATTACGGCGGCAGGTGACCTTCTGGGTTTCCCGAAATCCCTCATCGTCAACTACGTCGTTAGGCACGTGCGCAAGCAGGTACCGCCGTGGCAGATACCTGGAGCCGTCGATTTCCGTTCCGTAATCAGCGCCGGCCGCGCGCTTGCGATGGCCGAGGTGGCGGTCACATCCGATGACCTGGCGTTCCTGCAGTACACCGGCGGAACCACCGGGGTCGCCAAGGGCGCAATGCTCTCGCACGGCAATATCAGCACCAATGTTCTGCAGGCCGGAGCCTGGATCGGAAAGTCCTTCGACCAGCCCGGCGTCCTGATCACTGCCATTCCGCTCTATCACATCTTCGCGCTCTCCGGTAATTGCATGCTTTTTGCGCGGCTCGGCTGGACCAACGTCCTCATCATCAATCCGCGAGATATGCCGGCGCTGCTTGGAGAGATGAAGAAGCATCCATGCAATTACATCAGTGGTGTCAACACGCTGTTCAACGCAATGCTGCACGCGCCGGGGTTCGACCAGATCGATTTCAGCGGTCTGAAGGTCACGCTCGGCGGCGGCATGGCGGTCCAGGGCGCGGTCGCGGCGCGCTGGAAGCAGGCGACCGGTTGTGTTCTGACGCAGGCTTGGGGGCTCACGGAGACTTCACCAGCGGCGTGTATCAACCCTGACAATATCGACTTCAATGGCTCGATTGGGCTACCGATCTCATCCACCGAGATCTCAATCAAGGACGACGCAGGGAAGGACCTCCCTATCGGCCAGATCGGTGAGATCTGCGTCCGCGGGCCTCAGGTTATGAAGGGATACTGGAACCGGCCCGATGAAACTGCGAAGGTGATGCTGCCCGACGGCTGGTTACGCACAGGCGATGTCGGTCGGATGGACGAGAAGGGATTCGTTTATATCGAAGATCGCAAGAAGGACATGATTCTTGTTTCCGGGTTCAACGTCTATCCGAACGAGGTCGAGGCAGCGATAGCCACACTCCCCGGTGTGTTGGAAGTAGCCGCGGTGGCACAACCCGACGAGCATTCAGGGGAAGTCGTGGCTTTGTTTGTCGTGAGCAAGGATCCGGGGCTCACGGAGAAAGACATCATTGACCACGCGAGGAAATCCCTGGCCGGCTACAAAATACCAAAGCACGTTTACTTCCGACCGGAACTGCCGAAGACCAACGTCGGCAAGATATTACGGAAAGCCCTAAGACAGGAAGTTCGACTACCCACCTAGCCTGCCGCCTTTAACACCGCGAGCAGCGCACCGAATTTTTTGGCATCCTCCTTTCGCGGGAAAGGCATCCTCGTCCGGATGACAAGTCCATTCTGAATTGTTATCGCACGCATGGCACGAAGCTCCTCCAAAACCGCCTTGTGCGGTATATCTTTGGCGTAGTCACGTGCTAACGAGATAAAACAGATCCTATCACCTGATAGTTTCAGAGGTTTTGGTCGAAGATTTTTGTCGTGATACCTACTGTCCGTCGTCCAGCCCAGTAATACTTTCTCGATCGGCGATGTGTGACGTCCAGCTTCTTGCCTTGGTTCGGTCCGCATAAGAACTCGAACCTCTCCGCGAGTCAGGCCAGTCTTGGCGGCGACGCGCGAGTAGCTCGTTCTGCCGTTTCGCAACCTAGCGGTGCTTGCGGCCGTTTGCGCAAAAGCCAAGCGCGCGCGCCTGGCGAGTTCTTGCGGAGTAACGCCGTTTGCGATCAGAACGGGTGCCAAAATCGAGAGCAGTTTGGCTAAGCGCCTTGAAGAAGACACTGCAGAATCTGGCATGTAGCGCGACCTTGCCCGATGGGCCTCAGGTCGAATCTTGAGGGATCGCTAGGTCAATTAGCGACTCGCTGCGGGCGACTTTAATGAGAAATGCGCGCCCGACGATCGCACCCCAAAAAAAACGTGAACTCCTAAGTACCTGAAGTGGTACGAGAGCCGGACGCGATTATCTAATCGCACCAAACCACGGCCAAAGGACGGCGCCAGCGTTGGCCAGTCGGCGTCGATAGGCCTACTGCTGCGCGATTCCGGTCCCAGCGATGCCTTCTACGGCTGCTCGCCTAAATGAGCTTCCAGTGCCAGCGATGCCGCTGGTGCCGGTGCCGGCAATGCCGTCAGTGCGGGGGCCCGCAATTCGACTGATGCCTGTGCCAGCAATTCCGTTCGTTCCGGTCCCAGCGATGCCGCTGGTACCTGTGCCCGCAATGCCACTCGTTCCGGTCCCAGCGATGCCGCTAGTGCCCGTGCCGGCGATCCCGCTTGTGCCAGTTCCAGCGATGCCTCTAGCGGCGGTACCCGTACCTGCAATTCCGCTGGTGCCTGTACCCGCAATGCCACTCGTTCCGGTCCCAGCGATGCCGCTAGTGCCCGTGCCAGCGATACCGCTTGTTCCGGTGCCAGCTATTCCCCTTAACGCTGTGCCTGTGCCCGCAATTCCGCTCGTACCTGTGCCAGCAATGCCACTCGTTCCGGTCCCAGCAATGCCGCTAGTGCCCGTGCCGGCGATCCCGCTTGTGCCGGTTCCAGCAATGCCTCTAGCGGCGGTACCCGTACCTGCAATTCCGCTGGTGCCTGTACCCGCAATGCCACTCGTTCCGGTCCCAGCAATGCCGCTAGTGCCCGTGCCGGCGATCCCACTTGTGCCAGTTCCAGCAATGCCTCTAGCGGCGGCGCCAGTCCCTGCAATTCCGCTCGTTCCGGTCCCAGCGATACCGCTTGTTCCGGTGCCAGCTATTCCCCTTAACGCTGTGCCTGTGCCCGCAATGCCGCTCGTCCCGGTTCCGGCGATGCCTCTAGCAGCGGTACCCGTACCTGCGATTCCACTGGTGCCTGTGCCCGCAATGCCACTCGTTCCGGTCCCGGCAATGCCGCTAGTGCCCGTGCCGGCGATCCCACTTGTGCCGGTTCCAGCAATGCCTCTAGCGGCGGCGCCAGTCCCTGCAATTCCGCTCGTTCCGGTCCCAGCGATACCGCTTGTTCCGGTGCCAGCTATTCCCCTAACGCTGTGCCTGTGCCCGCAATGCCGCTCGTCCCGGTTCCGGCGATGCCTCTAGCAGCGGTACCCGTACCTGCGATTCCACTGGTCCCTGTACCCGCAATGCCACTCGTTCCGGTCCCGGCAATGCCGCTAGTGCCCGTGCCGGCGATCCCACTTGTGCCAGTTCCAGCAATGCCTCTAGCGGCGGTACCCGTACCTGCAATTCCGCTGGTGCCTGTGCCAGCAATGCCACTCGTTCCGGTCCCAGCAATGCCTCTAGCGGCGGTGCCAGTCCCTGCAATTCCGCTCGTACCTGTGCCAGCGATGCCACTGGTGCCGGTGCCTGCAATCCCGCTAGTTCCCGTACCGGCAATGCCCTCTGTAACAACAATCCCGTGTCCTACGGGCTGGGTCCCGCGAACCGTCAACTTGCTGCCGACAAGTGGTGACATCGTTTGCGATGTCATTGCACCCGTGAGATCGACGGAAACTCCGTTCAATACAACTCGGCCAACAGAAGGATCACTCCGCTCCACTGTACCGGAAAGGAAAATGCCGCTTGCGCCTGCTGTGTATGGGCCGGCATCTCTGATCGCTGTCGCCACGATTGAACCATCTTGACGCGAGATTCCGAACACCTCAGCGGTTTCACCGACAGCGAGCGCTGCCACACCGGGAGAAACGATCTTCTGGCCCAAGACCACTGCGGTGCCCTTGAGCGCATCTACGGATTCGACGGGACCGATCACCAACAGTCGAGGCTCAGAAGAACTCTCGGCAAAGACTGCTGAAACCCCCAGGGCTGCCACCACCGCTGCGCAAATTGCTGATCTCTTCATCACTTCATCTCCCTAAGGCAGTCGCTTACTTCTTGTGAGGCAACGCTGCGAGAACATCGATTTCTATCGGCGTATTTGTCGAAACACGCGCGGCGGCAGGCTGAACTGGTACCTTTTGGGTTGAGTCATTCCCTGCCGGCTGATCCTCGAAAAAGTAGATACCTACGCCGTATTTCCGCCCGGAGTCGTCCGCGTCCGGCGGCTTAAGCCTGGTTAAAAACGTATCCAACTCAGTCAGCATTTCCTGACCGCGTTCTCCTGCTAAAGCCAAGAACTTGTCGCGACCGCTTTCCGCTATCGGGTTGTCGCAAACAACGGCTCGCTCGAAATAAACAGGATCATTCGCGGTGCGATTGAGGTTATGAACGAAGCTGGAAGCGACATTGGTGAGGATTCGCCCCATCCACTCGATGCGCTTTACGTCCGTCTCATGCGGGAGGTACGCGCGTGACAAGCAACGAACGGTCACGCCCTGCAATACTTCTACCGTCTCAGACGCGACAAGCTCGTCGAGAAGTGCCTCTCGATCGGCACCGGGACAAGCAAGTGAAACTAAGTCCGCAAAACTTCGGCGGGGCGACCCGGGAACGGGCACCAGGTCTAACTCGAGTGCTAATCCGTACGCGCCGGAGAACCCAGAGTGCGTGTGCCAAACCGTCAGCAAGCTCGTGACTTGATCGAGACTCACCGTTGCCCGAAGACTGTGCGGAGCGCCTGATCTAGTCGCCTCTCGCAGCGCGGTCACATCGGACTTCGTAAGGCCTGCGACTGCCGCAAGGCGGGCGTCCGTGGTAGCTCGCTTTTGGTCCAGGAGCTTGGCCTCGAGCGCCTGGATGTAAGTGCGGCGCACAACGCCGGAAATCTCGCTCGCAGAGATGCCGTACTCGAATGCAACTCGAGTCAGAGGTCGCACCAATGATGCGAACACGCTGAGTACCGCTTCTTTCTCTCGGGCGGACTTGTTCATCGAGGAGACCGAAGACCGCTAATTGTTGTGACATAACTCTAAGTTCTTCAGGTACTTATGTCAATTAACGATATATTTCAGACCCGCCGTTGATCGCGTGTTCAACGGCCAAAGCTGAGCAGAAACAAGGCTTTACGTAAGCGGGATCCGACGACCCGCTGTAGGCGGGATCCTAGGGAGGGGGAGGAAAAACGAGGCTTCGGCGCAACAGCGCCGCAGGGTCTCTCAGGTGCGCTCGGCGGGGTCGAAAAGTCGCTTGTGTTCGAGAATTGCGAACCGATCGGTCATGCCAGCGATGTAATCCGCAACCGCGCGAGCGCGCCCCGAGTGGCCGTGTTGGGACTCGGCGTGCAATGCGTGGTCGCGGTGCTCTGTCGGCATGAGACTCACGTCCTTGAAAAACGCCTCGAATAGTTGTTGCAGCACGCGCCGTGCCTTCGAGGTCATGCGCAGCACCTTGTAATGGCGGTATACGTGCTCGCGCAGGAACGATTTGAGCTCGAGGTGCTCCTCGTAGCAGGCATCACTCAGCAGCGCCAGCGGTTTGCGGAGCGCACGCACGTCGTCAATGGAGCGGGGCCGGACCTCGTTGAGGTGCTCCTGCGTGGTGCGGATGAAGTCGCTGACGACGTAGTTGATCATGCGCCGGTTGATCTCATGCACCAGCCGGCGTTCACCGAGCTGCGGATATTGCGCTATGACCGCGTCGTACTGCCTCCCGAACATGCGCACGTCGCGCAGCGCAGCCAGATCAAGCAGCCCGGCGCGAATGCCATCATCGACGTCGTGATTGTTGTAAGCGATCTCGTCGGCGAGATTGGCGATCTGCGCCTCAAGCCCAGGTTGCCGCCGCTCTATGAAGCGCCGGCCCACCTCGCCGAGCTCCCGGGCATTGCGCGGCGAGCAGTGCTTGAGAATCCCCTCGCGGCACTCGAAGGTCAGGTTCAGGCCGGGGAACTCGGCGTAACGCTCCTCGAGCTCATCGACCACCCGCAGTGACTGCAGGTTGTGCTCGAATCCGCCGTATTCGCGCATGCACTCGTTCAGTGCATCCTGACCGGCGTGCCCGAAGGGAGTATGGCCGAGGTCGTGCGCCAGACTGATCGCCTCGGTAAGCGCCTCATTCAGGTGCAGTGCGAGCGCTACCGAGCGGGCGATCTGTGCCACCTCGATCGAGTGAGTGATGCGCGTGCGATACAGATCGCCCTCGTGGTTCACGAACACCTGCGTCTTGTAGACCAGGCGGCGGAACGCGTTGGAGTGGATGATGCGGTCGCGGTCGCGCTGGAACTCCCCGCGATACTCCGGCAGCGGTTCGGGAAAACGCCGCCCGCGCGAGTGCGCATCGTGCGCGGCGTACGGTGCAAGCAGCGCCTGCGGTGCCGCGACGTCGTTCATCGCGCCTCCCCGCAATGCGCCATGAGCGTCTGCTCGAGGCTCGCGTGCGGATAGTCGGCGGTCACGAACGCGGTGCCGATGCGGCGCAGCAGCACGAGCCGCAGCCTGCCGGCGAGAACCTTCTTGTCGATGCGCATGTGCTCGAGCATGGCCGCAGCGCTTACCGGCGCGACCGACACCGGCAGCCCCGCGCGCTCGACCAGACGGCGTACGCGCTCAGCGTCAGCGGGCGTCAGGAGCCCGAGCTCCCTCGACATCGCGGCCGCAATGACCAGCCCCGCGCCGACCGCCTCCCCGTGCAGCCACTGGCGGTAGCCGGTGGCGGCCTCGGCGGCGTGGCCGAAGGTGTGGCCGAGGTTCAGCAGCGCACGCTCGCCCTGCTCACGCTCGTCGCGGCCGACGACGGCGGCCTTGATCTCGCAGGAGCGCCGGATGACGTAGGCGAGCGCCGCAGGGTCTTTGGCCAGCAGCGCCTCCATGTGCAGCTCGAGCCATGCGAACAGCTCCGCATCGCAGATGAGCCCGTACTTGATCACTTCCGCGATGCCGGCGCGCAGTTCGCGCGCCGGCAGGGTGGTCAGGGTCGAGGTGTCGCTCACCACCAGCTGCGGCTGATGAAAGGCACCGATCAGGTTCTTGCCGCCCGGATGATTGACGCCGGTCTTGCCACCGACTGCCGAGTCGACCTGCGCCAGCAGGGTCGTGGGCGCCTGCACGAAGGCGACGCCGCGCTGGTAACAGGCCGCAGCAAAGCCTGCGAGGTCACCGACCACGCCGCCGCCGAGCGCCAGCACCGCGCAGTCACGGGCGAAGCGGTTGGCGATGAGCACGTCCAGCACGCGGGCGAGGTTGCCCAGTGTCTTATGGACTTCGCCATCGGGCAGGATCACCTCCTGCGTGCGCCGTCCCGAGAGCCCCTGCAGCACAGCCCGCAGGTACAGCGGGCCTACTGTGGTGTTACTGACGATCAGCACGTCGCGCGCGGCGAGCGCCTCAAAGGCCTCGGGACAGGAAAGCAGGCCCGCACCGATCAGGATCGGGTAGCGGCAGGATGGCAGGACGACGTTCAGGGTATCCACGTGGGTTGCGCCGGCTGCCTTTGAAGCGGCCGCGCGCGCAGTATAGCCACGCCGCTGCGGGCAAAGGGGGCGGAGGCCTTACGCGCCGGGGGGAGACAGCTCCCGCAGGATGGCGTCCACCACGTGCGGCACGCGCCGCCCGTCGGTCGAGACCACGATGTCCGCGACGCCGGCATACAGCGGCGCGCGCACCGCCATGAGCTCCCCTAAGCGTACCGCCGGGTCGCCTTCGGCGATGAGCGGACGGTGCCGCCCGTAGCGCACCCGGTGCGCCTGCTGGGCGACCGAGGTCTCCAGATACACCACCTGGCCGCGCTCGGCGAGGTGCCGGCGGTTCTCCGCCAGGAGCACCGCGCCACCGCCGGTCGCCAGCACGATGCCCTCGAGTGCGGTCAGCGCCTCGATGGCCTCGCGCTCGCGCTGGCGAAACCCCGCCTCACCCTCCTTCTCGAAGATGAAGGGAATGTCCACGCCGGTACGGCGCTGGATCTCGACGTCACTGTCGTAGAAGGGCAGACCCAGGGCGCGGGCCACCTGCCGCCCCACCGCGGTCTTGCCCGAGCCCATGGGGCCCACCAGGAACACACTCTTCTTGCCACGCATGCGTGAGTAGAAGGATACCCAAAACGCCACGGCCGCCTGGAAGGCGGCCGTGGCAATCGGCAGGGATGCCCCCGGGCAGCTTGCCCGGGTCAGTTCATGACGCTGACGCCCTGGTGCACGATCTTCGGGGTGATGAAGATCATGAGTTCGTCGCGGTTATCCTGGTGGTTGGTGTTCTTGAACAGGTGGCCGAGCACCGGGATGTCACCCAGGTACGGCACCTTGGTGTCATCCTCGCGCTGCGTGGTGGAGAGGATGCCACCGAGCACCACCGTCTGACCGTCGTTGACCAGCACCTGGGTGGCGATCTCGCGCGTGTTGATGGAAGGCACGTTCACGCCGCCGGAAGCCACGACCACGGTGCCGACGCTGTCGTCGCGCACGTCGAGGTCGAGGATGATGCGGTTGTCCGGGGTGATCTGCGGGGTGACCTTGAGCGACAGCACGGCCTTCTTGAACTGAATGGTCGTGGCGCCGCTCGAAGCCGACTGCTGGTAGGGAATTTCCACGCCCTGCTCGATCACCGCCTCCTTCTGGTTGGCCGTGATGACGCGCGGGCTGGAGATGATGTTCGCCTGCGTCTCGGCCTGCGCCGCCGACAGCTCGAGGTCGACGATGAAGTTGTTGCCGAGGATACCGAGCGCGATCGAGCCGGCCGGGTTGGTGACCGGCAGGTTCACGTTGTAGCGGTTCGAGGCGCTGGAGCCGGTGGGCACCGCGATCGGGTAGATCGAGTTGCTGCTCTGCAGGTTGCTGATCGCGGAGCTGATCGCGGTGTCGGTGCCGGCGGCGGTACCGGTGGTGGAGATCAGCCCGGTGCCGTTCTGCTGGTAGTTGCCCGTGAAGCCGAAGCGCGCGCCCAGCTGGCGCTGGAAGTCGTTGTCGACGATGACGATGCGGGCCTCGATCTGCACCTGGCGCACCGGGATGTCGAGGGTCGCGACCAGGCGGCGGATGTCGGCCAGGCGGTCGGCCGTATCCTGCAGCAGCAGCGTGTTGGTGCGCTCATCGACTGCCACGCTGCCACGGGGTGAGAGCAGCGAGTTGGTCTGCGTCTTCACCAGGGTGGCCATGTCGGCGGCCTTGGCGTAGTTCACCTGCAGGTACTCGGAGCGCAGCGGCGCGAGCTCCTGCACGTCCTTGCGGGCGGCCAGATCGGCCTTCTCGCGCGCGGCAAGCTCGGCCTGCGGCGCCACAATGATGACATTGTCCTGGCGGCGCTTGTCCAGGCCCTTGGTGCGCAGCACGATGTCCAGGGCCTGATCCCACGGCACGTTCTGCAGGCGCAGGGTGACGTTGCCGGTGACCGAGTCGCTGACCACGATGTTCTGGCCGCTGGCGTCAGCCAGCAGCTGCAGCACCGCACGCGTCTCGATGTCCTGGAAGTTCAGTGTCAGGCGCTCGCCGGTGTAGACCGGCTTGTCCTCGGGGGCGTTGGCGGCCTTGTGGCGCGGCGCCACCTCGACCACGTACTGGTCGTCGGACTGGTAGGCGAGCTGCTCGAACTCGCCGTTGGCGGCGATGGCGATGCGTGCACCGTTGCCGGCGCGCGTGACGTCGAAGCCGGTAACCGGCGTGCCGTAGTCGGTCGCGTCATAGCGGCGCACCAGGTTCGCCGGCACGGCGGCGTCGCTGAAGTCGACGACGATCTGGTTGCCGGTCTGATGCAGGTTGATGTGCGTGTGCGGGTCGGACAGCTTGACGATCACGCGTCCGGCGCCGTCGGCGCTGCGGCGGAAGTCGATGGCACGCAGCTCGCGGCTGCCCGAAGCGGCGGCGCTGCTGCTGCTCATCGGGGCCGCGGCAGCCGGCGCGGCGGCGACCGCCGTGCCCGTGGCCGACCCTAAGGTGACGATGATGTTGTTGCCGTCGACACGCGTGTCGTACGGCACGAGCTTGTCGAGGTTCAGGACCAGGCGCGTGCGGTCCTTGGCCTCCGCCGCGAGGATGGTGTCGAGCCCGGAGGCGTGCACGTCGATACGGCGCGAGGGCAGCGCCAGCGACGTGTTGGGCAGGTCGAAGGAGATGCGCGCCGGGTTGTCGATGGTGAACGACATGGGCTGCGGCGCCGGGGCCGACAGGCGCATCGTGAGCTGCAGCTGCTGTCCTGGCAGCGGCTGCACGTCGATGGCTTGCAGCGCGGGTTGATCCGCGGCCAGCACAGGTGCTCCCGGGAGCATGCCGAGTACCCCTGCGAGCACGAGGGCCGTGCCGAGGAGACGATTCATCAGGCGATGACGTTGCATTTTGCGAGAACTCCCTGCTGGACCTTTACTCGTTCAGCGCCAGCGCGGCCGGGCGTTCCATATACCCGCCGAGGCTGTCCGGAACGATTTCGATGAGACTGATTTTCGAGGGCGTGATCTCGGTGATCTTGCCCTCGGCTTGGCCGATGTGATTGCCCGCGGTCACACGGTGCACCAGCCCGTCCTTGGTCTGCACCAGACCGTAGATCGAGGGGCCCAGGCGCAGCGTGCCGACCATCTTCAAGGTGTCGAGCGAGTACTGCTCGAGGAACTCGCGGTTGCGCTTCTGATCCGGCCGCACGCCGCCGTAGCCGGCGCCCGAGCCCGGGCTCGACGGCAGAAATGGCGAGCGCAGATCGGAGGCCGAGTACACGAAGGTCTCGTAGGGCTTGATCTCCGGCAGCGGCTCGACGCGGCCACCCGGCTCCTTCTTCGTATCCTCGATGAAGCGCGCCAGATCCTGGTCGGCGCTCGAGCACGCGGTGAGCGCGGCGTAGCCGGCACAGGCCAGTGCCACGCTCAGGAAGCGGACTGCGGTGCGGTGTGACTGCTTGTGCATGCTGGGTTGCGCCTTGGATGATCAGCCGCCGGCCGGCCGGCCGGGGCGAGTGGCCTTCTTCTTGTCGGCTTCGGCGGAGGCGATCTCGTCCTCGTCCATGTAGCGGTAGGTCTTCGCCGTGAGCTCGAGTGACAGCTGGTCGTAGGCATCCTTGCTGTCGGATTTGATGTCGATGTCGTGCAGCGTGACGATGCGCGGCAGCGCCGCGATACCGCTGACGAACTCGCCGAACTGGTGGTAGCTGCCGGTGAGGCGGATCTTGATCGGCAGCTCGGCGTAGAAGTCCTTCTTCACTTCCGGCTGCGGCTGGAACAGCTTCTCCTGCAGTCCGGCCGCAAGGCCGGTCTGGGAGATGTCCACCAGCAGGCTCGGCACCTCGGTCTTGCCGGGGAGCTGGCGCAGCAGGGCGCCGAAGGAGCGCTCGATGTCCTTGAGCTGCTGCTTGTACTGCTCGAGAT
Source organism: uncultured Pseudomonadota bacterium (assembly GCA_963825385.1). GTDB lineage: Bacteria > Pseudomonadota > Gammaproteobacteria > Steroidobacterales > Steroidobacteraceae > 13-2-20CM-66-19. The sequence goes on from CAWGSX010000001.1 coordinate 133,242, forward strand.
TGACCGCCTTGGCGTGCTTGTCGTGGAACTCCTGGCGCAGCTTCTGCTCCTCGGCCTCGTACTGCAGCAGGCGCGGGCGCTGCTCGTCGAGCACGAAGAAGTAGATGAATACCGCGGCGACCACCACGAAGGCGACCAGCACCGTGCCGGCGAGTACCGGCAGCGGCCAGCGTCCCGGGTCGCGCGGATCGAGTGACCGCAGCTCCTCAAGTATGTTCATTGCTGCGCTCCCGCGCTGCCGGCGCTGGCCTTGCGGATCTTGGACTTGGCGCGGTTCGCGGCATCATCCGGCCCGGCCGTGCTCACTTCCTGCGCGCTGAGCGAGAAGCTCGAGCCGGGGCCGGAGCCCTTGGTGGTCTGCACCACTTCCAGCGCCGGGTTACGCAGCCACTGCGAGCCGTCGATGTTGCGCATGAACGAGGACACGCGCGTGCTTGACTGCGCGATGCCGTCGAACTTGAGCGTCGTGCCGTTCTGCTTGATGGCCGTCAGGTACACGCCCTCGGGCAGGGTGCGCACGATCTCGTCGAACACGTGCACGATCTCGGGACGCGAGCGCTGCAGCTTCTCGATGATCTCCATGCGCGCGATGAACTTCTGCTTCGCGGTCTCGAGGTTGTTGATCTCCTCGTTCTCCTTGTCGAGCGTCTTGATCTGCGCGCGCAGCTGCTCGTTGCGGCCCTGCTGCGCCTCGATCATGTGCCCGTAGGCGAGATACACCGCGAAGGCGGTGACCGCGGCGGCGACGCCGGCCCCGCCGAGCGCCACGAAGAACCGGAGCTTGCGTTCGCGGCGCGCACTTTCGCGGTGCGGGAGTAGATTTATGCGTGGCATATCAGTCGAAACTCCGCAGGGCGAGACCACACGCCGTGAGCAGCGCCGTGGCGTCGCGTTGCACCGCCTGCGCCTTGGCGCGCGAGGACAGCTTCATCTGACCGAGCGGGTCGCCCTTCTCCGCAGAGATGCCGACCCGGCTGGAGATGACCTCCGCCACCCCGGGGATGTTGGCGCAGCCGCCACACACCAGGATCTTCTCGGGCTGCTCGCGCCCGGAGCCGGAAGCCAGGTAAAACTGCAGGGAACGACTGACCTGCTGAGTCATGTCGTCGATGAACGGATCGAGCACTTCGGACTGGTAGTTGCCCGGCAGGCCGCCTTCCTTCTTGGCGCGGCCGGCCTCTTCCATGGCGAGTCCGTAGGTACGCATGATCTCTTCGGTGAGCTGCTGGCCGCCGAAGGCGAAGTCGCGCGTGTACACGACCTTCAAGTTGCGCAGCACGCTGAAGGTGGTGCTGCTCGCGCCGAAGTCCACCACCGCGATGGTGCGGTCGATGCCGCCGTCGGGCATCTGATGGGTCATCAGCTTGCAGGCGTTCTCCAGAGCGAAGGCCTCGACGTCGACGATCTTCGCCGTCAGGCCCGCGGCCTTCACCGCTGCCTGGCGCTGCTCGACGTTCTCGGTGCGCGTGGCGACCAGGAGCACGTCGTTGCTGTCCGGATCCTTCTCGTTCGGGCCGAGCACTTCGAAGTCGTAACTGACCTCGTCCATCGGGAAGGGGATGTACTGGTCGGCCTGCATCTCCACCTGCGCCTCCAGATCCCCCGAGCGCAGCGCGCGCGGCATCTGGATGACCTTGGTGATCGCGGCATCGCCGGAGATCGCGACCGCGACCTCGCCGCTCTTGGCGCCGGCGCGCTTCACCGCGCGGCGGATCGCCTCGCCTACGGCCTCGGCATCGACGATCGCCTTCTCATTAATGGCGTTCTGGGGCGTGGGCTCGGCTGCATAGGCCTCGACGCGGTACTGTCCCCCCGCCATGGCCAGCTCGATGAGCTTGACCGAGGAAGTGGTTATGTCAAGTCCAAGGAGGGGCCGGTACTTGCGCTGAAGTAGCAACATTTTTAGTTCCTTTTCAGGAGCTTACGCCTGAAATTGACCGCCCCGCATAAGTCTCGGACGCACTATATAACAGCGCAAAGTTAAATTGAACGTGAGGCCATTCACGAATGGCAACGGTACCTGCAGTCCCCTGTAGTGGACTGCCGACAGCGTCACGGGCGCGATAAGTCGTGCCGCGAGGCAGGAGCGGATGTAGCTGCGTTCGGCCCAAGCTTCCCTGGAGACGCACCAAGCCTCATGAGGCGGTGAACGGGTTAGACAGCGGCAAGGCACTTGCGCGGATTGGATCGGTCGAAGTTGCAAACTGGCGCGCGTGACCGTGCGCGGCGGAGTGCGATAACGTTCGAACCGGCAACCCCGCTGTCATAGGCACTTGCGTCCCGTAGACCGGAGGCTTTGCGTCCCCACCTTTCGGTGAGTTTGCCCTGAATCGGCGGCTACTATGCATAGGCCCCGAAGCGAGCGCAAGCAGAGGAATTGGCTTTCTGTGAAATGGAATTACATTCGCGTGCTGGCGGCGTGCGCCGGCGCTGTGATCTGCATCACACTCCTGGGCGCCTACGCGCTCGCGTGCAGCTACGTGTACCTGGTGACGTCGCTCCCCTCGATCGAGTCGATGCGCAACGTCGAACTGCAGGTACCGCTGCGCGTGTACACGCGCAGCGGCGCGCTCATCGCGCAGATCGGCGAGCAGCGCCGCATCCCCGTCACCTACGACCAGATTCCTGAGCTGGTGAAGCACGCCTTCCTCGCCGCCGAGGATGAGCGTTTCTTCGAGCATCACGGCATCGATTACTTCGGCGTGGTGCGTGCGGTACTGGTCGACGTCGTCTCCGGCGACAAGAGCCAGGGCGCGAGCACTATCACGATGCAGGCCGCGCGCAACATGTTCCTGAGCCTCGACAAGACCGCGCGCCGCAAGCTGCAGGAGACCTTCGTCACTTACCGCATGGAGCACGAGTTCACCAAGCAGGAGATCTTCGGGCTGTACCTGAATGTCATCTTCTTCGGGCAGCGCGCCTATGGGGTCGCCGCGGCTGCCGAGGCCTTCTTCGGCAAGACTCTCGACCAGCTCGACGTCGCCGAGGCTGCCACCATCGCCGGCCTCCCCAAGGCCCCCTCGCGCTACAACCCCATCACCGATCCGGACGCGGCCGCCGCGCGGCGCTCCTACGTGCTGCGGCGCATGCGCGAGCAGGGCTACATCGATGCGGCGACCGCGGAGGCCGCCAACAAGGAGCCCATGCAGGCGCGCGCGCACGCGCCGCTGTTCGACGTCGAGGCACCCTACGTGGCGGAGATGGCGCGCCTTGAGCTGCGCCAGCGCTTCGGTCCCTCAGCCGAGAGCGCCGGCTACAAGGTGTACACCACCATCGACGGCCGGCTGCAGGGCGATGCCAACCGCGCCGTGCGCGTCGGCCTCATCGAGTACGACCGGCGCCGTGGCTGGCGCGGACCTGCCGGGCACGTCGATCTGCCCGCGCACGGCGAGCCCGACTACGACGACCTGGTGGATGAGTACGCCGCGATCGGCAACCTGGCGCCGGCGGTGGTGCTGGCGGTGGCCGACAAGAGCGCCAAGGCCTACGTGAAGTCGGTCGGGCCGGTAGAGATCGACTGGGACGGCCTGTCCTGGGCGCACAAGCAGCTGCGCAACGAGCAGGTCGGTCCGGCGCCGAAGGATGCCGGCCAGATCCTCGCACGCGGTGACGTCGTCTACGTGGTCACTGACAACAAGGGGCACGCACAGCTCGCGCAGATCCCCGAGGCGCAGAGCGCACTCGTGGCGCTCGACCCGAACGACGGCAGCGTGGTCGCCCTGGTGGGCGGCTTTGACTACTTCACCAACAAGTACAACCGCGTCACCCAGGCGCGGCGCCTGCCGGGCTCGGGCTTCAAGCCCTTCCTGTACTCCGCGGCGCTCGAGCATGGCTTCACACCGGCGACGGTGCTGCTCGATGCGCCGATCGTGCTCGATGGCAACGGCACCGAGGACTCCTGGCGACCGGAGAATTTCGAGCGCGAGTTCGGCGGCCCCACGCGCCTGCGCGAGGCGCTGGTGCACTCGCGCAACCTGGTCTCGATCCGCGTGCTCAAGGAGATCGGCATCTCCACCGCGATCGACTACGTGCAGCGCTTCGGCTTCGATCCGAAGACCATGCCGCACGATCTGACACTCGCGCTCGGCACCCTGGAGGTGACCCCGCTCGATCTGGCCGCCGCCTACGCAGTGTTCGCCAACGGCGGCTACCGCGTGCAGCCTTACTTCATCGAGCGCATCGAGGACGCCTCCGGCCAGGTCGTATGGCGCGCCGCCCCCAAGCGCGTGTGCGCGCAGTGTGAGCAGACCGCGGCCCCGGGGGTGCCGGGCGAACCCGGCGCGGAGGCGGTGCGGGTCGCCGACACCGGGCACGGCGAGCCGGCACCGCTCGCCGCCGCCGACGCGGCGCCGCGCGTCATCAGCGCGCAGAACGCCTACGTGATGGACGACATGATGGCGGACGTCATCAAGCGCGGCACGGGCGTGCGCGCCCGCTCGCTCGGCCGCAGCGACATCGCCGGCAAGACCGGCACCACGAACGAGGCCAAGGACACCTGGTTCAACGGCTTCACGCCGAATCTGGTGGCGACCGTGTGGGTGGGCTTCGACCAGGAGCGTCCGCTCGGCGAGTCCGAGGAGGGCTCGCGCACCGCGTTGCCGATCTGGATCAACTTCATGGGTGAGGCCCTCAAGGGGGTCACCGAGCAACGCCGCCCCATGCCCGACGGCATCGTCACCTTGCGCATCTCGCCCGAGACCGGCACGCTCGTCAGTGCCGAGAATCCCAACGGCATGCCGGAGCTGTTCATGGCCGACCACCTGCCGACGACCGAGGATGCCGCCGCGGTGACCCAGGGGCAGCAGGCGCAGGCGAGCGGCGAACCGATCTTCTGAGCCGACCCGGCATGCGAGTGAAGCGGCATCAGTCGCGCGGCGACAATTTGCGGCGTGCTCTCGCGCAGGAGGCGGCGCGCATCATGGCCGAGCACGGTATCCGCGACTTCCTGGTCGCCAAGCGCAAGGCCGCCGAGCGCTTCGGCGTCAGCGACGGCGCCGCCCTCCTGCCCAAGAACAGCGAGATCGAGGAGGCGCTCGCGGCCTACCAGCGCCTGTTCGGCGGCGCCTCGCACCAGGAGGCCCTGCGCGCGCAGCGCAGCGCGGCGCTCTCGGCGATGCGCTACCTGAAGGAGTTCGAGCCGCGTCTGGTGGGGGCGGTGCTCTCCGGCACCGCCACCGAGCACTCCGAGGTGCAGCTGCACCTGTTCGCCGAGCGCGCCGAGTCGGTGACCCTGAAGCTCATCGACAAGGGCATCCCGCACGAGGTGACCGAACGGCGCGTCAAGCTCAGCCCCGAGCGCACGCGCGCCTTCCCGGGCGTGCGCTTCGCGGTGGACGACCAGCCGATCGAGGTCACCGTGTTCCCGACCGACGGCATCCGCCAGGCCCCGGTGAGCCCGGTGGACGGGCGCCCGATGCGCCGCGCCAACGCGCTCGAGGTCGCCGCGCTCCTCGAGCAGCAATAGCCGAGGCGCGCCCCGCGCCGCCGCGCAGTTGCGGTAGGCTGTGGCGGTCTGCATCGACACGGATGACCCGCCATGCGCAGCCCGTCCCGTCCGCGCCCAGCCCTCGCCACCCTGCTGCTCGTTGCCGGCATCATCGGCAGCACCGCGGCCAGCGCCGGCGGCCCGCCCTGGGGTTACACCGGCGCGACCGGGCCTGCGCACTGGGGAAGTGAGGATCCCGCCTATGCGGTGTGCGACAGCGGGCAGCGCCAGTCGCCCATCGATATCCGCGACGCCACGCCCGCCGCGCTGCCGCCGATCGAATTCGCCTACCGGCCGGTGCCGCTGGTGGTCACCGACACCGGCTTCACCATCCAGGTGAACGTGCCGCCGGGAAGCGGCGGCATCAGCGTCGGCGGCGAACGCTACGATCTGGTGCAGTTCCATTTCCATCGCCCCAGCGAGGAGCTGATCAAGGGCAAGCGCTACCCGCTGGTGGTGCACCTGGTACATAAGAATGAGAAAGGCGAGCTCGCGGTCGTGGCCGTGCTGGTGCGGCGCGGCAAGGAGAACGCGGTGCTGAAGCAGGTGCTCGCCACCATGCCGCCCAACGGCACCGGGGAGAGCGCGGTGAAGGGCGCCACGGTCGATCCGACCGGATTTCTGCCGCTGACGCGCGGCTACTACAGCTACGAGGGCTCGCTCACGATCCCGCCGTGCAGCGAGCACGTGCGCTGGCTGGTGTTGAAGACTCCGGCGCAGGCCACGCAGGGCTCGATCCTGTTGTTCGCGACGCGTTATCCCGACAACGCCCGCCCGACCCAGCCTAGCAACGGCCGCAAGATCGAACAGACGCAGTGAGCGTGCCGCGCGCCTAGCGCTTCTTGATGTCGAGGTAATCGCGCCGCGTCGGGCCGGTGTACAGCTGCCGCGGCCGGCCGATACGCATGGCCGGGTCGGAGATCATCTCCTGCCAGTGCGCGACCCAGCCCACGGTGCGGGCGATCGCGAACATCACCGTGAACATCGAGCGCGGGATGCCGATGGCGCTGTAGATCACGCCTGAGTAGAAATCGACGTTGGGATAGAGCTTGCGCTCGACGAAGTAGTCGTCCTTGAGCGCGATCTCCTCGAGCCGCTGCGCGAGCTCGAGCAGCGGATCGTCGCGGTTCAGCTGCGCGAGCACCTTGTGGCACATCTCGCGGATGATCTTGGCGCGGGGATCGAAATTCTTATAGACGCGGTGACCGAAGCCCATGAGGCGGAAGTGGCTCGACTTGTCCTTGGCCAGCGCCAGGTACTTCGGGATGTTGTCCACGGTGCCGATCTGCTCGAGCATCGACAGCACCGCCTCGTTGGCGCCGCCGTGCGCCGGCCCCCACAGCGCCGAGACCCCGGCGGAGATCGCCGCGTAGGGATTCGCGCCGGTGCTGCCGGCGAGGCGCACGGTGGAGGTGCTGGCGTTCTGCTCGTGGTCGGCGTGCAGCACGAACAGCAGGTCGAGCGCCTTGGCGGCGATCGGGTTCAGCTGGTAGGGCTCGCACGGCACGGCGAACAGCATGTTGAGCACGTTGCCGGCATAGTCCAGATCGTTGCGCGGGTAGATGAAAGGCTGCCCGAGCGAATGCTTGTGGGCGGCGGCGGCGATGGTCGGGATCTTGGCGATGATGCGGTGCGCGAAGATCTCGCGGTGGCGCGGGTTATGGATGTCCATCGTGTCGTGATAGAAGGCCGACATCGAGGCCACGACGCCCGAGACCATCGCCATGGGATGCGCGTTGTGGTGGAAGGCGTTGAAGAAGCGCAGCAGCCACTCGTTGATCATCGTGTGATAACGGATGTTGCCGGTGAACTCCGTGAGCTGCTTCGCCGTCGGCAGCTCGCCGATCAGCAGCAGGTATGCGACCTCCATGAACGAGCTCTTCTCGGCCAGCTGCTCGATCGGGTAGCCGCGGTAGAGCAGCACGCCGGCGTCACCGTCGATGTAGGTGATGCGGCTCTCGGTCGCGGCGGTGCCGCCGAAGCCCGGGTCGTAGGTGAAGACGCCGAGATCGCGGTAAAGACCGGCGATGTCGAGCGCCGCCGGCCCGAGCGTGCCGGTGCGCACCGGCAGCTGCGCGCTCTTGCCGCTGGCGCGGTCGCTCACCTCGAATGTCTTGCCGCTCTTCTCCGTCATGTCCGCTGCCGCTTGTCGATGGGCGAAGTCCGCGAGCCGAAGGCACCACGCGCACCATGTCGCGTGTGAACAAAGGAGGTTTACAAATTCCCTGTCCCGAATCAAGGCGCGGGCGGGTTACTCGCGAGTAAAGTCACACTCGGTCGCGAGTCGCGCGCCGGGACGCGCGCGTGTGGCGGCGCGGGCGCGCGCAGGCGCCGCCGGGGAGAATTACTTCGCGGCCGCGGAGGCGTACTTCTTGCGGAACTTGTCCACGCGCCCGGCGGTGTCGACGATTTTCTGCTTACCCGTATAGAAAGGATGGCAGTTCGAGCACACCTCGACCTGCAGGTCGTGCCCCAGGGTCGAGCTGGTCTTGAACGTGTTGCCGCAGGTGCAGCTGACGGTGATCTCTTTGTACTCGGGATGGATCGCGGCTTTCATGACAGGCTCACAGCGTTCAAGGTGGAGGGGGTCTGGCCCGGTGGATGGGGTCGCGCCCACTCAAGTTAAAGGGCGCGGGAGTGTAGCGGCAGTGTCGCATCCCCTCAAGCGTGGTGTGCCAAAGCACAGGCTCGGCCGTATTCCTTATCCACAGAAGCTGTGGACAACTCTGTGGACGGCGAGCGCCGCAGCGGCGCGTTTTCGCGGCCAGATTGCATATTTGTTACCTTGGTCAAAAAATGAGCAGGCCATTTTCACCTGTCTCGTCAATCAGTTACAGCCATCTCATTCAGCAGCTTGGCCGCTTTGACTCGTAATCCACTCATTCTCCGACGAGGCCACGTTCCCCTGTGAATAAAGCCGCCGCCTGACCCCGGGGCGTCGTGTGACGGCCAATTGACAATGTGGAAAGACCAGCGGTTTGCGGTTTTTCCTCCATAAAAAGAAGGAGTGCCTCGTTGAGAAAGCGCAGGCCGAGCGGCGTGGGGCGCCACCCCCCGGCGACACGCTGCAGCAGGCCGCGCCGCGCGGCCGCCTCGAGCGCGGCGGTGATCCTCGCCGGTGGCAGCCCGGTGCGCGCGGCGAAGGTCTCCAGGGTGAAACCCTCGCACAGCCGCAGCGCATTCAGCATGAACTCGAACGGCCGTTCCGCATCCGGCACGTGGTGGCGCTGCGGCGCGCCCGCGCCGAGGTAACGCCGCGGCTCACGCAGGTGCGTGCTGCGCACGATCGCCCCGGCATCGGGGAAGGTGAGCTTGCCGTGCGCGCCCGCCCCGATCCCGAGATAGTCCCCGAAGCGCCAGTAGTTGAGGTTATGCACGCTTTGCCGGCCGGCGCGTGCATAGGCCGAGACCTCGTACTGCGCGTAGCCGGCGGCCGCGAGCGCCGCGGCGCATTCCCCGAGCATGCCGGCGGCCTCATCGTCATCGGGCAGTGGCGGCGGTGCGGCGGCGAAGGGAGTGCCGGGCTCGAGCGTGAGCTGATAGTGCGAGATGTGCGCCGGGGCGAGCGCCAGGGCGTGCGCGACATCGGCCAGTGCCGCGGCGCCGTCCTGCCCGGGCAGCGCGTACATCAGATCGAGGTTGAAATTGGCGAGTCCCGCGGCGTGCAGCTCGGCCGCCGCGCGCTCGGTCTCCGCGGGCGAGTGGATGCGGCCGAGCGAGCGCAGGCGCGCCGCATCGAAACTCTGCGCCCCGAGCGAGACGCGCGTGATGCCGGCGGCGCGGTACTCGGCGAAGGCGCCACGCTCCACCGCACCCGGATTCGCCTCGAGCGTCACTTCGGCCTGCGGCGCGAGCTTAAGGTGCGTGCGCACCGTCTCGAGCAGCGCGGCGAGCGCGCGCGGCGGGAACAGGCTCGGCGTGCCGCCGCCGAAGAAGACGCTGATCACCGCTCGATCGCTGACCTCGCGCGCCTGCTCCTGCAGGTCCGCCTTGAGGCGCGCGAGGTACTCCTGCTCCGGCAGGCTGCCGCGCAGCGCATAGGAATTGAAGTCGCAGTACGGACACTTCGCCACGCACCAGGGAAAGTGCACGTACAGCGACAGGGGCGGCAGGCTGAGCACGGCGCGGCGTCCGTTCAGTGCAGTTCCGCGAGGAAGCGCAGCATCCACTCGTTGACCTCGCGCGGGCGCTCCATCTGCATCATGTGGCCGGCTTCCGAGAGCATGGCCACGCCGCGCACGTCGGTGTACTGCTGCTTCAGAGCACCGAGCGGATCATCGCCATGCCAGGCCTCGAGATCGCAGTCACGCTCGCTGCCGATGAAAAAGAACGGCACGGTGTTCTTGCGCCCCTCGAACTGCCGCCGCTGCGCCCAGCGCAGATCCATCGCGCGATACCAGTTGAGGCCGCCGGTGAAGCCGGTGCGGGCGTATTCGCTGACGAAGAACTCCATCTCCAGCTCGCTCAGCCATGGCCACGGCAGCGGTGGCGCCTGCGGCAGGGCCTCGAGGTAGGCGGTACCCGGGGGATGCTTCCATACGTCCAGGTAGTGGTAATCGCCGCTCAGGGCGTAGAAGACGCGGGTGAGGAACTCGCGCGGCTGCGCATCCAGCGCCGCGTCCGCCACCCCGGGCGGCTCGAAGTAATGGATGTGCACGAAGTGATCACGCGCCCAGCTCTCGGCCTCGCGCAGGGGCGGCAGCTGCGGGTTGTGGGGCGTGGCGGGATTCTCCAGCCCGATGATGGCGCGCACGCGCTGCGGGTGCCGGAAGGCGAGGTCGTAGATGGCAAAGACCCCGAAGTCCAGGCCTGCGAACACCGCCGCGCGCGCCCCCAGATGATCGAGCAGGCCGGTGAGGTCCCCGACGGTGTGCTCGACATCGTAGGCGGACGGGTCGGCGGGGGCCTCGGTCTGGCCCATGCCGCGCATGTCGGGCGCGACCACGCGCCAGCCGGCTTCAGCCAGCACCGGGATCTGATGACGCCAGGAGAACCACAGGTGCGGAAAGCCATGGCACAGCACCAGGAGCGGTCCCTCGCCCTGCTCGACGTAGTGCATGCGGATGCCGTTGATCCGCGCGCTGTGGTGGGTCCACTCAGCCATGCTCCCATGGTAGCCCGGGCCCCGGCGGAAAGGACCCATCACCCGCGCCGCGGGCGCACGGCCGCCTGGCCGGCGCACTCAGGCCTCAGGAGCCGAACCTGAGCTTCTTCAGCAGGGCCTGATAGCGCGGCTCGGCGCGCAGAGGTGCGAAGTAGGCATCGTGCGGCAGATAGATGAGGCCGCCGTCGTGCTGGCCGTAGGCGCGCTCGAGCCACGTGAGAGCCTGCGCCGGCTCTGCGCACCAGGCGTACGCCTGGGCGATCTGATAGGCGAGGGTGCGCGCGTAGGTGGCGGTCAGCTGATCGAGCGACTGCTGCGCGGCGCTGCGATCCCCCAGGGAGCACTGCGCCATGCCCGTGCCGATCAGACGCCAGGCGGGACCGCCTTCGCGGAACTGGCTCATGGCTTCGGGGAAACGTCCGCCGAACAGCGCAATCTGCCCGGCCGCGGCGTGCGTGGCCCAGTTCTGCGGCGCGACCGACTGCAGGTGCGCAACGGAGGCGGCCGCCGCGCCGAGCTGACCCACATCCCGCTGCAGCTCTATCAACGTGCGCCAGGCCCCCACCGAGAGCGGGTCGAGCGCGACACTCTGCTGCAGCAGCTCAAGCGCCAGCGCGCCGTCGCCGCGGGCGGCGAGAAGCAAGGCCCGGTTACGCAGCGCCGCGACGTTCCTCGGATCCAGCTCGAGGGCCTTCTTCAGGTCCGCCTCGGCGCCGCTCCAGTCGTAACTGTAGGCCATGCGCAGGTTGCCGCGCGCCACATAGCCCTCGGCCGCAGCGGGGGCGAGCTCGATGGCGCGCGTGGCCGCCTGCAGCGAGCGCTCGTAGCCCTGTGCCTCCCCGCTCACCATGTCCGCGAGGCGCCACTCCGCGTCCGCTATGCCGCTGTAGGCGTCGGCATAGTTGGGATCGAGCTCGACGGCGCGCTGGTAGTACCTGAGCGCCTGCGCGTTGGACTCCGCGGTGTCGGTATCGCGCAGCTGGTTGCCCATCAGGTACGCGGTGTAGGCCTGGGTGCTGCTGGTGCGGTGCGCATCGGTGAGCTGCGGTGTATTCAGCAGCTGTGCCTTGAGCGCCGTGACCACCGCGTTGGCGATCTCGTCCTGCACCTGAAAGACGTCCTTGGCATCGCGGTCGTAGGTCTTGGACCAGAGGTGATAGCCGTTGTCGGCGCGGATCAGCTGCGCGGTGACCCGGATGCGCTCGCCGGAGCGGCGCACGTTGCCCTCGAGCACGTGCTTCACGCGCAGCTTCTGCGCGATGCTGGCGATGTCGTCGCTGCGGCCCTTGAAGTAGAACGACGAGGTGCGCGCCGGCACGCGCAGGTCCGGCACCTGCGAGAGAAGATCGAGCAGCTCCTCGGCGAGTCCGTCGGAGAAATACTCCTGGTCCTTCTTCTCGCTCATGTCCACGAAGGGCAGCACGGCGATGGACTTCTCCGGAATCGCCGTTGCGGCATCGGCGGCGGTACCGGCCGCGCCCAGGTACTGGCCGTCGCGCGACCAGTGCGAGGCGTAATAGAGCACGACCGGTGTCAGCAGCAGGGCCACCGCGGCCCAGATCAGCGCCGTGCGCGTGCCGCCGCCGCGCGGCCGGCGGCAGCCCGGCCGAGCCGGCGAGCAGCCGCTGCACGCGCTCGATGAACGCCGGCGGCGTCTCGCCCCCGGGCAGGCGGGTCCACTGCAGCTCGCGGAAGCGCTCCGGCACGCGCTCGTCCGACTGCGGCGTGGCATCGATCGCCACCGGCAGCAGGAACGGCTTGTCGGCGGCGATCAGGTGCGAGCGGTCGACGGCGAGCTTCCACTCCAGGCGGAAGTAGCCCTCGGCGCGCGCGTGGGTGGTCGCCGAGATGATGGGCACGAACAGCGCGCAGTTCTTGATCTGGCGCCGGATGGCCGCATCCCAGGCATCCCCGCCGCGCAGCTCGCTCTTATCGAACCAGACCTCGATACCGGCCGCCTGCAGGGCCGCGCAGATGCGCTGCGCGGCCGGCGCATCCTCGGAGGCGTAGCTGAGGAACACCGCGCGCGCGGCGGCAACGGCCGCGCCGGGCGGTTCGGGCAGGGGATTGTTCAAGTCACTGACCGGCGGCGGGCGGGAGTGCTCACTCGGCGTTCTGCACCTGTTCGCGCATCTGCTCGATCGCGACCTTCATGTCGACCGCGCTGCGCGTGGTCTCGAGGTCCTGTGACTTGGACGAGAGCGTGTTGGCTTCGCGGTTGAGCTCCTGCATCAGGAAGTCGAGCCGCCGCCCGGCAGGCTCGTTGCCGGCGATGACCCGGCGCACCTCGCTGATGTGGCCGCTCAGGCGCTCGAGCTCCTCATCGACATCGAGGCGCTGCAGCAGGATGGCGAGCTCCTGCTCGAGACGCTCCGGGTCGACACCGGCACCCGCGCCGAGCTCGCTCACCCGCTCGGCGAGGCGCGTGCGCATGCGCGCGTGCACCTCGGGCAGGCGCGCGCGCACGCCGGCGACCAGCGCCTCGAGCTGCGTGCAGCGCTGCTCGAGCAGCTCGCGCAAGCGCGCGCCCTCGCGGGCGCGGGTCGCGACCAGTTCGCTGAGCGTGACATCAAAGAGCGCCAGCGCGGCGGCGGTCAGCTCCTCGCCCGAGGCGCTCTCTTCGCGCACCACGCCGGGCCAGCGCAACACGTCGAGCGCGTTGACCGCGGTTCCGGGCAGGGTGTGGCTGACGACATGCACCGCGCCGAGCAGGCGCTCGAGCGCTGCGCTGTCGATCTCGAGCACACCCCCGCCCCCCTGGGGCCGGCGGTAGGTGACCGTGCAGTCCACCTTGCCACGCCGCAGCGCCCGCGTGAGGCGTGCGCGCAGCTCGCCCTCGGTGGCACGCAGCTCATCGGGCAGGCGCAGACCGGCCTCGAGGAAGCGGTGGTTGACGCTGCGCAGCTCGCACACCAGCGTTCCCCAGGTCCCGCTCGTTTCGCGGCGGGCAAAGCCCGTCATGCTCGCGATCATCGCAAAGCCCCAGTAGCGATTCTTGTCCGTAGCGGCGTGCGTCGCCGCGGGTGCGCGGTGCCTACGCTCGCGCGCCGCCCAGGTGATATAAGGTGCGGTCAGTCTAACAGATGCGTGGGTCGGTTCTTGCGGGTCGACAGTGCCGAGATCAGTCTGCTGGGGGGACGCGAGGAGAACCAGGACCGCGTCGCGACGGCGATCGCCGAGCACGCGGCGCTCCTGGTGGTTGCCGATGGTATGGGCGGCCATGCCGACGGGGCCCGCGCAGCCCAGGTGACGCAGCAGGTGCTCACCGAGGCCTTCTGGCACACGCCCCAGCCGCTCTTTGACCCGCTCGGCTTCCTGCACACCGTCATCGGCCGCGCGCACGAGGAAGTGGTCAAGCTCGGCGCGCAGCTGCCCCTCGAGCAGCGCCCGCGCGCCACCTGCGCGGTGTGCCTGGTGCAGCAGCGTGCCACCTGGTGGGCGCACGTCGGCGACAGCCGCATCTACCACGTGCGCGCCGGCAAGCTCCTCACCCGCAGCCGCGATCACAGCCACGTCGAGCTGCTGCTGCGCGAGGGCCTGATCAACGCCGAGCAGGCGCACACCCACCCGATGCGCAATTTCGTGGAGTGCTGCCTCGGGGGCGATCCGATCCTGCCGGAGATGTCTTTGAGCCGGCGCCGCCCGCTCGAGCCCAACGACGTGCTCCTGCTGTGCACCGATGGCCTGTGGGGCGGCCTCAAGGACGAGGAGATCGTCGCCGAGATCGGCACGCCGGGGCCGCTGCGCGAGAAGCTCCTGAAGCTCGGCGAGCGCGCCGTCAAGCGCTCCGGAGCCAACAGCGACAACACCACCGCGGCCGCACTGCGCTGGCTCGGGGACTAGGGAGAAGCGCGATGGGCAGGCCCTCAGGACGCGCGGCGGATGAGCTGCGGCCGGTACGCTTCACGCGCCGGCACACCAAGCACGCCGAAGGCTCGGTACTGGTCGAGTTCGGCGACACGCAGGTGCTGTGCACGGCGAGCGTCGAGGACTCCGTGCCGGCATTCCTGCGCGGCAAGGCGCAGGGCTGGATCACGGCCGAGTACGGCATGCTGCCGCGCGCCACCCACACGCGCACCGCGCGCGAGGCGGCACGCGGCAAGCAAAGCGGGCGCACCCAGGAGATCCAGCGCCTGATCGGCCGCTCACTGCGCGCGGTCGCGGACCTCAAGGCGCTCGGCGAGCGCACCATCACCCTGGACTGCGACGTGCTGCAGGCCGACGGCGGCACCCGCACCGCCTCGATCACCGGCGGCTACGTCGCGCTCGCCGAGGCCTGCGAGCAGCTCGAGCGGCGGCGCCTGATCCCGAGGAGCCCGCTGCACGGCCAGGTGGCGGCGGTCTCGGTCGGCATCGTCGCCGGGGTCGCGGTGCTCGATCTGGACTACGACGAGGACTCCCAGGCCGAGACCGACATGAACGTCGTCATGAACAACGGCGGCGGCTT
This sequence comes from uncultured Pseudomonadota bacterium, assembly GCA_963825385.1. Classification (GTDB taxonomy): domain Bacteria; phylum Pseudomonadota; class Gammaproteobacteria; order Steroidobacterales; family Steroidobacteraceae; genus 13-2-20CM-66-19. The sequence goes on from CAWGSX010000001.1 coordinate 148,278, forward strand.
CGTCGAGGTGCAGGGCACGGCCGAAGGGCACGCGTTCCGGCGCCACGAGCTCGATGCCCTGCTCAACCTCGCCGCCGAGGGCATCGCCACGCTCTTCACGCTGCAGTCGCAGGCGCTCAAGCGGCCGTGACGCGCCTGGTGCTCGCGAGCGGCAACCGCGGCAAGCTGCGCGAGCTCGAACAGCTGCTCGCGCCCCTGCAGGTGCAGCTGGTGCCGCAGTCGGTCCTCGGCATCCACGCGGCCGAGGAGACCGGCACGACCTTCCTCGCCAACGCCGTGCTCAAGGCGCGCCACGCGGCGCGCCACGCGCAGCTGGCGGCGCTGGCGGATGACTCGGGGCTGGAGGTCGATGCGCTGAACGGCCGCCCCGGGGTGTGGTCGGCCCGCTTCGCCGGCGAGGGGGCGAGCGATGCGGACAACCTGCGCCTGCTTTTGGCCGAGCTCGAGGAGGTGCCGGAGGCGGCGCGGCAGGCGCGCTTCCGGTGCGTCATCGCCTGCGTGCGCAGCGCCGAGGACCCCGCGCCGCTGATCGCCAGCGGCACCTGGGAGGGCCATATCGTGCGCGAGCCGCGCGGCAGCGGCGGCTTCGGCTACGACCCGGTGTTCGTGCCGGCCGGGCAGACGTGCACCGCCGCGGAGCTGTCTGCGGCGCAGAAGAATGCCGCGAGCCACCGCGCCCAGGCCCTGCGCGCGCTCGTCGCAGGACTGCCGCGCGAGGGCTATATTCCCGCCCCATGAAGCGCGGCCGGCTGTTCGTCATCACCGCACCCTCGGGGGCCGGCAAGACCTCGCTCGTCAATGCCCTGCTCGCCGGCGAGCCGAACCTGCGCCTGTCGATCTCGCACACCACGCGGCCGCGGCGGCCGACCGAGCTCGAGGGGCGCGAGTACCACTTCGTCTCGGTGCCGCAGTTCCAGGCCCTGGTCGCGCAGGGCGAGTTCCTCGAGCACGCGCAGGTGTTCGACAACTACTACGGCACCTCGCGCGGCTTCGTCGCGGGCGAGCTCGACGCCGGTCACGACGTGCTGCTCGAGATCGACTGGAACGGCGCCGCGCAGGTGCGCCGGGCGCTGCCGGGCTGCGTCTCGGTGTTCATCCTGCCGCCCTCGCGCCGCGCGCTCGCCGAGCGCCTCGCCAAGCGCGCCACCGATTCGGCGGCGGTGATCGAGCGGCGCCTGCGCGATGCGGCCGCCGACATGTCCCACTACCGCGAGTTCGACTACGTGGTCGTCAACGATGAGTTCGCGCACGCCGTCGCCGAGCTGCGCCGCATCGTCGAGGACGACCCGCGCGATCTGGCCGCCGACCGGCCGCAGCTCGCGCCGCTGCTCGCCGAGCTCTTGGCACCGGCCTGAGTCCTGGCGCGCTGCCGCCGTGCTGCACGAGGACACGCTGATCGCGACGCTCGCGCTGAGCCTGGCGTTCGCGTTCCTGTTCGGACTTGCCGCGGTGCGGCTGCGCATGCCGCCGCTGGTCGGCTACCTGCTCGCCGGCATCGTCTTGAGTCCCTACACCCCCGGCTGGGTCGCCGACACCCACCTCGCCCCGCAGCTGGCCGAGATCGGCGTGATGCTGCTCATGTTCGGCGTCGGCACGCATTTCGCGCTGCGTGACCTGCTGGCGGTGCGCAGCGTCGCGGTCCCGGGCGCGCTGGCGCAGATCCTGGTGGCGACCGCGCTCGGGGTCGGGGTGACGCAGCTGTGGGGCTGGCCGCTCGGCGCGGGAATCCTCTTCGGGCTGGCGCTCTCGGTGGCGAGCACGGTGGTGCTGCTGCGCGCGCTCGAGCAGGCGGGCACGCTCGGCAGCCCCGACGGCCGCATCGCCGTCGGCTGGCTCGTGGTGGAGGACCTGATCACCGTGCTCGCGCTGGTGCTGCTGCCGCCGCTCGCCGGGGTGCTCGGCGGGGAGATCCCGGCCGGGCACGGGACGCAGGCGAGCCTGTGGCACACCCTCGGCGTGACGCTCGGCAAGGTGGCGCTGTTCGTCGCGCTCATGCTCATCGTCGGGGCGCGCGTGTTCCCGTGGATTCTGCGGCGCGTGGTGCGCACCAGGTCGCGCGAGCTGTTCACGCTGGCCGCGGTGGCGCTCGCCCTCGGCGTGGCCTTCGGGGCGGCGAAGCTCTTCGATGTGTCGGTGGCGCTCGGGGCGTTCTTTGCCGGCATGGTGATCAGCGGCTCCGAGCTCAGCCACAGCGCCGAGCAGTACCTGCAGCCGCTGCAGGACACCTTCGCGGCGCTGTTCTTCGTCGCCGTCGGCATGCTCTTCGAACCGACCGTGCTGGTGCGCCATCCGCTCGAGGTGCTCGAGGTGCTGGCGATCATCGTGATCGGCAAGTCGGCGGCGGCGCTGCTGATCGTGCGCCTGCTCGGGCGCAGCATGGGCACCGCGCTGTCGGTGGCGGCCGCGCTCGCCCAGATCGGCGAGTTCTCCTTCATCCTCGCGGTGATGGGCGTGAGCATGAAGGTGCTGCCCGCGGATGGGCAGAACTACATCGTCGCCGGCGCGCTGCTCTCCATCGTCCTCAATCCCGCCATCTGCGCGCTCGCCGGCCGGCTGCGTGCCCAGCCGGCGACAGCCGCCTGAGATTAAGTCGCGCCGCAAGACCTTGATGAGCTGAAGGGCTTGTTGAGCTCACGCTTCGGGGCGCACAGTGGCGCCCAGGGTCAAGCCCGCGTACCGACCCTCATCAGGGAGCCGACGTGATCACCGTGCATCGCCTGCGCCTCGCGCTGTCCGCCCTCGCCCTCAGCTGTGCCTCCGCGGTGCTCGCCGGACCGCAGGTCCCGGTGCACACGGTGCGCACCGACCTCAAGCCCCTGATCCGTGCCGCGTTCGACCGGAGCGCGCAGTTCGCGGTGCCCGTGCCGTACGCGGTCGCGCTCAGCGACGGGCGCTGGTCGGTGGCCGGCGGCACCGCGCAGTGGCACTACGCACTCACCGTGCCGGGCGCCGTATCACTGTCCTTCCACGCCGATGTGCTGACGCTGCCGGCCGGCGCGACGCTCGTGGTGCAGAGCGCGCGCACCACCGCCGCCTACCGCGCCGGCAACGTGCACCGCGGGGAGCTGTGGAGCCGCGTTCAGCCCGGGGATGCGCTCAGCTTCACTCTCAGCGTGCCCGCAGCCGAGCGGGCGCAGGTGCGCATGCACGTGGCCAGCCTGCAGGCGGGCTATCGCTCCCTCGGCCCGGGCGTCGCCAATCACCCCTACTACCTGAAGCTGCGGCAGCAGGCGACCTCGGCCACCGGCACCGCCGCCTGCATCGTCAACTACGAGTGCAAGGTCAGCGCGGGGAACACCCCGCCGGCGGCCGCCACCGTGGCGCTCATCATCGAGAACCAGTACGAGTGCACGGGCACGCTGATCAACGACGTCCCCGGCGACAACACGCCCTACATCCTCAGTGCCCGGCACTGCATCAGCGGTCAGGTCGGCGTGGTCGACGATCCGGGCGCCGCCGCCGGCACCACCGTGTACTGGGACGCCACGAGTCCCTGCAACAGCACGCTCGCCTCGATCTACGACACCACGCTGCCGACGCAGACCGGCGCGCAGACGCTGGTCGAGCAGCAGGACGCATGGCTCATCCGCCTCGACGCGGGCCCGGTGGTCGCCGATGCCCAGTTCGCAGGCTTCGACGCCAGCGGCGCGACGGTGCAGGGCGGCTACACCATCCACCACGCGGAAGGGTACGACAAGCAGTACGTCGCCTGGTTCGGCCAGCCGGCGCTCGCCAACCGCTTCGCCGGCTTCTCCGACTTTCTCGATACCGTCAACCAGACCGGCAACATCGGCCCGGGCGCCTCCGGCAGCGCGCTCTTCGACCAGAACAACCGCATCGCCGGCTCGCTCACCTACGGCCGCCAGAGCGGCGACCCGTCCGATTACGGCGCCTGCCCCATCAACCCCCCGCCCACTCCCAACGGCAACAACGGCGTCGCGGATTTCACCGCGCTCGCGGCGGTATGGAACAGCACCAGTGATGCGACCAGCTCGACCGGCAATGCCACCATCAAGTCCTTCCTCGATCCGCACGACACCGGCACGGTCATCGTCAACAGCGCGCCCGCGGCGGTGATCTCCTTCTCCGCCTCCACGCAGACCCTCACCGAGGGTCAGCCGCTCGAGCTCACCTGGAGCGCCTCCGGCGCGAGCTCCTGCAGTGCCGGCGGCGGAGCCTCGGGCGATGGCTGGTCGGGCTCGCTCGCGCCGGCGGGCTCGCAGTCGCTCACCGAGAACAACATCGCCAGCATCAGCTACGGCATCACCTGCACCTATGGCGGCGGGCGCACAGCGCAGAGCTCGGTGAGCGTCAACTGGGTCGGGCCGACACCGCTGCTGACCCTCACCGCCTCCGCCCCGGCGCTGTGGATCACGCGGCCGGAGGTGCTCACCTGGACCTCCAACGTCGCGCCGTGCGCACTCAACGGCGGGAGCCTCGCCCTCACCAACCTGGCCGGCTCAGGCAGCACGACCACGACGCAGGCCGCAAGCGCGGATGTCATCTACACCCTCACCTGCGGACCCCCGGGCGACGTCGGCTCGGCGGCAACCCTGGTGCAGTACTCAGCACCGAGCGTGACCTTCGAGGCGAACGGCACCGATCGCCTCCTCGGCCAGCCGCTCGTGCTCGAGTGGCAGACCGCCGCCGATACCTGTACCCCCACCGGCGGGGCGCCCAACGACGGCTGGTCGGCGAACAGCTTCAGCGGTACGCAGGTGAACAGCTTCTCCCCGCAGGTGAGCAGCACCGGCACCTACACCTATACCCTCACGTGCACCTCGGGGAGTCTGAGCGCGCAGCAAAGTGTCAGCGTCACCGTCGAGAGCAACGCGGCCTACGTGACTAGCGCGCTCGGGCCGACCTCGGTGGCGTTCACCGGCTCACCGGCCGACTACGTGACCTACAGCTGGAACTCGAATCTGACGCAGTGCCGGCTCGCCACCTCCGCGGCGCTGGCGCCGATCGATACCAATCCACTGCCGGACCAGAGCTTCAGCGGCCTCTTCCCGCAGGACAGCGAGACCCTGAATCCGGCGCGCTCGGGCGTCTTCACGCTCAGCGAAACCTGCACCGACCTGAGCGGCGCCCTCACGGCGAGCTCGGCCCCGCTCACCCTCACCGTGACTCCCCCGCCGCCGGTGGCCATCACCCTGAGCTTCACCCCGGCAACGGTCGTCTACGGCGAGAACTTCAGCATCGCCTGGTCGGCCCTCAACGCGAGCTCGTGCAGCTCCGGCGGCGGCATGCCCGGGGATACCTGGTCGGTCGGCGCGGCCACGCAGACCGCCGGCAGCATCACCGAGACTGCCCAGGCCGGCTCCTACGTCTTCACCCTGACGTGCGCGAGCGTGGATCCCGCCTCGCCCCCTGGCGCGGTGAGCAAGCCCCTGACCGTCGAGGTGCTCGGAGCGACGCTCACCGCCAGCGCCACGGCGCTCACCAGCGGCGCGAGCTTCACGCTCACCTGGTCCTCCACGGGCGCGCAGAGCTGCGCCGCGAGCGGCGGCGGCGCCAACGGCTCGCCCTGGTCCGGCACACTCGCGACTTCCGGCAGCGTGACGCAGACCGCGAGCACCGCCGGCACCTTCACCTACACCCTCAACTGCACTGCCGGCGGTGAGGTCGCCACGCAGACGGTGACCATCAAGGTCGCCGCGGCGAGTTCCGGTGGCGGAGGCGGGGGAGGAGGTGGCGGCGCTCTCAGTCTTCTCGAGCTCGCTCTCGGGCTGTGCGGCATCGGCTGGACGCTGCGCGCGCGCCTGCGCTTTGCAGCCGTCGACGTGACCGCGGCCGCACATTGCCGTTGACCCGCAGCGCGCGCGGGAGTCTGCTTATCTCTATAAGAATGTCCCCGTACGCGGAGGTCCGTCATGAGTACTTCGCGGATCACTCTGGCGCTCGCCGCCGCACTGCTCTCATCCGCGGCGCTGGCGATGCCGCGCTACAGCGTCGCACCGGTCGCGCCCACCAGCGATGAGACCACCTTCGAGGTGAACGGCGTCATCAACATCACCAGCCCCGGTGGCAACCCGGCCTCGGCACTGACCGGCACGCTCGAGATCAACACGCTGACCGGCATGCTCGAGGGCGGTGATCTGAGCTTCGGCGCGCCCGCTGCGGGCGTACCGGGCGGCTCACTCACTTTCCTCGGTCCACAGATCGGACCCGGTGGCCCAGGCTCGCACGTCTACGGCATCGAGCTGTGCGCGGTGTCGGGCTGCGCCGGCAACTGGGTGCTGCAGATAGGCCTGACGGCCATGAACGGCGGCAACCCCTCACTCATCGGCTACACGGGCGGCTCGATCGCCGAGATGTCTTTCGTCTACAGCACGATCGCCGAGCCGTGGGGCGACTGCGTGGCCTCCGGCTGCGGGGCGATCACCCTCGGCACCGGCCCCGGGGGCGGCACCTCCCCCGGCGGCTCCAATCCCGGAGGTGGCAGCGCGAGCGCCGTGCCCGAGCCCGGCAGCGGGGCGCTCGCTCTGCTTGGCCTGCCGCTTCTGGCACTGGCCGCGCGCCGCCGGCGCCCGGGCTGAGACGCCCTTCGGCACCCTGAAAGCCCCCGGCTGGCCTGCCCCGGGGGTTTTCGCCTATAGTGGTCAACCCTGTGCGTTCCTTCGGGACGCCACCTCATTTTCCGGAAGCTTGCGAAGATATGGCCCGTATCACCGTCGAAGACTGCCTGAGCAACGTCGAGAACCTCTTCCAGCTGGTGCTGCTGGCGGCGCAGCGCGCCCGCCGCCTCGCCAACGGCGCGGAGGCGACGCTGCCCCTGGAGAACGACAAGCCCACCGTGCTGGCGCTGCGCGAGATCGCCGCCGGCAACATCACCGCCGAGATGCTGCGCGAGCCGGAGCCCGCCCCGGAGCCGCCGGTTCCGGATGCGGACAACCAGTCGAGCTTCCGCGCGCCGCAGTTCGGTCTCGGAGACTGACGGCCAGGCGCACGACCGATGGACTACGCGTCTTCGCTCCTGGGACTGCTGCCGGGCGGAAGACGCACTCCGGGCCTGAAGGAGCTGCTCGCCTCGGTCGGCAGCTACCTCGCCCCTGATCAGGTGAACCGCGTGCGCGCGGCGGCCGAGTTCGGCACCTCCGCGCACCACGGCCAGAAGCGCCTCTCGGGCGAGCCCTACATCGCCCACCCGGTCGCCACCGCGGCCATCCTCGCCGACCTGCACCTGGATGCCGACACCATCGTCGCGGCGATCCTGCACGACGTCATCGAGGACACCCCGACGCCGAAGGACCAGCTGGCGGCGCGCTTCGGCGCCGACGTCGCCGAGATCGTCGACGGGGTCACCAAGCTCGACCAGATCAAGTTCAAGAGCCGCGAGGAGGCGCAGGCGGAGTCCTTCCGCAAAATGCTGCTGGCGATGGTGCGCGACCTGCGCGTCATCCTGGTGAAGCTCGCCGACCGCACCCACAACATGCGCACCATCCAGGCGATGGCGCCGGCGCGGCGGCGCGCCATCGCCCGCGAGACGCTGGAGATCTACGCACCCATCGCCGAGCGCCTCGGCCTCTACAACATGAAGCTCGAGCTCGAGGACTTGGGCTTCAAGGCGCTCTATCCACGCCGCTACCAGGTGCTCGAGCGGGCACTGAAGCGCACGCGCGGCAACCAGAAGGAGTTCCTCGCCAAGATCGAGCAGCAGCTGAATGCCGGGCTGATGAAGAACCAGATCGAGGCGCGGGTCGCCACGCGCGAAAAGCATCTCTACAGCATCTACCAGAAGATGCGCCGCAAGCGCGCGCCGCTAAACGAGATCGTCGACGTCTACGGCCTGCGCATCGTCGTGGACACCGTCGACACCTGCTACCGCGCGCTCGGCGCGGTGCACGCGGTCTTCAAGCCCATGCCCGGGCGCTTCAAGGACTACATCGCCATCCCGCGCGTCAACGGCTACCAGTCCCTGCACACGACCCTGTTCGGCCCCAACGGGGTGCCGATCGAGGCGCAGATCCGCACCTTCGACATGCACCGCGTCGCCGAGGCGGGGATCGCTGCGCACTGGAAGTACAAGTCCGGCGGGGATGCAGACTCGATGCAGCAGGAGCGCACGCGCGAGTGGCTCTCGAACCTGGTGTCGCTGCAGGAGGCGGGCTCCTCGGAGGAGTTCCTCGAGAACGTCAAGGTCGACCTGTTCCCGGACAAGGTGTACGTGTTCACCCCCAAGGGCCAGATCCTGCGCCTGCCCTCCGGGGCCACCGTGGTCGACTTCGCCTACGCGGTGCACACCGACGTCGGCAACCGCTGCGTCGCGGCCAAGGTCGACCGGCGCCTCACCCCGCTGCGCACGGTGCTGCGCAACGGCCAGACCGTGGAGATCATCACCGCCAAGGGCGCGAGCCCCAATCCCTCGTGGGTGAACTTCGTGGTGACCGCCAAGGCGCGCACCGCCATCCGCCACTACCTGAAGGGCCTGCGCCGCAGCGAGGCGATCGCGCTCGGCGCGAAGCTCCTCGCCCAGGCGCTGGGGGAGTTCAGCCTGTCGCTGGAGGATGTGGATGCGCAGGTGCAGCGCGCCGCCCTCGGCGAGCTCGGCATGAAGGACCTGGACGAGCTGTACGAGAAGATCGGGCTCGGCGAGCGCCTGGCGCCGCTCGTGGCGCGGCGCCTTTTGCCCTCGGCCACCCCCGGCAGCGGCACCCCGCTCGCGCCGCTGGCCATCGCCGGCACCGAGGGGCTGCTGGTCACCTACGCGCGCTGCTGCTTCCCGGTGCCCTACGATCCGATCTTCGCGTTCCTGTCCGCCGGGCGCGGCGTGGTCATCCACCGCGAGAACTGCGTGAACGTCGAGGATTACCGCAAGCACCCGGAGAACTGGCTGCCGGTGAGCTGGCAGAACGCACCCGACCGCCTCTTCTCCTCGGAGCTGCGCGTCTACGTGGTCAACCGCACCGGCGTGCTCGCCAAGGTGGCCGCGGCGATCGCCAGCACCGAGACCAACATCGACCACGTCTCGATCGACGAGCAGGACGCCGACACCGCCGTGCTCACCTTCGAGCTGCGCGTGCGCGACCGGCGCCACCTCGCGCGCCTGGTGCGCGTGATCCGCCGCATGCCCGACGTCGCGCGCCTCGAGCGCACCATCGCCGCGCACGCGCGCGGCGGGCGGGTGAGCGACAATGAGCCCGACCCGGGCCGCCCCGAGATCAACGACAGCGACCGCGACATCTGAAGGAGAGCCGATGAGCCGCCAGACCATCCACACCGAGCACGCCCCGCAGGCCATCGGCACCTACTCGCAGGCCGTGCGCGTCGGGGATACCGTGTACCTGTCCGGCCAGGTGCCGCTGGATCCGGCGACGATGCAGCTGGTGAGCGGGGACATCGAGGCGCAGATCCGCCGCGTGTTCGAGAATCTCAAGGCCGTGGCGAGCGCGGCGGGCGGCTCGCTCGCCCAGGCGGTCAAGATGAACGTCTACCTCACCGACCTCAAGCACTTCGCCAAGGTGAACGAGATCATGGCGCTGTACTGCGCCAAGCCCTACCCGGCGCGCGCCGCGGTCGGGGTGAAGGAGCTGCCGCGCGGTGCCGAGGTCGAGATCGAGTGCATCCTGCACCTCGGCTGACACCGCCGCCGGCCGCGGCGCACGCGCCCGAGAAGCGCCCGGTCACCTCACTGCGCGGCGTGGGCGCCGCGCTCGCGGAAAAGCTCGCGCGGCTCGGGGTGCACAGCGTCGCCGACCTGCTGTTCGTGCTGCCGCTGCGCTACGAGGACCGCACGCGCCTCACCCCGATCGGCGCGCTCAGCGCCGGGATGCGCGCCACGGTGGAGGGCGAGGTGCAGCTCGCCGAAGTCATCTACCGCGGACGCCGCCAGCTCCTGGCGCGTATCGCCGACGGCTCGGGCATGCTGACGCTGCGCTTCTTCTATTTCTCGGCGGCGCAGCAGGCGAACCTCGCGCGCGGCACGCGCCTGCGCTGCTTCGGGGAAGTGCGCCGCGGACCTGCGGGGCTCGAGATGGTGCACCCGGAGTACCGGCGCCTGCTCGGCGGCGCCGCCCCGCTCGAGGAGACCCTGACGCCGATCTACCCGCTCACCGAGGGCGTGCCGCAGGGACGGCTGCGGGCGCTGGTCGCCGAGGCGCTGCGCGAGAGCGCGCGCGTGCCGCTCGATGACTACCTCGGCAGCGCCGGCCTCCTGCCGCCCGGGCTCCCCGCGCTCGCCGCGGCGCTCACCTACCTGCACCATCCGCCACGCGAGGCGCAGCTCGCCGAGCTCGCCCAGGGCTCGCACCCCGCGCAGCAGCGGCTCGCCTTCGAGGAGCTGCTCGCGCACCACCTGGCGCTGAAGCTGCGCAAGCGCGCGCAGCATACCGACCCGGCCGCCCCGCTCGAGGACAGCTCGCGGCTCGCGCCGCGCTTCCTCGCCGCGCTGCCCTTCGCGCTCACCGCGGCACAGGCGCGCACGCTTGCCGAGGTCGATCGCGACCTCATGGGCGGGGCGCCGATGGCGCGCCTGGTGCAGGGCGATGTCGGCTGCGGCAAGACGGTCGTGGCCGCCGCCGCCGCGGCGCGCGCCGCGGGCTCCGGCGCCCAGGCCGCGCTCATGGCGCCCACCGAGCTTCTGGCCGAGCAGCACTGGCGCGCACTGCGTGACTGGTTCGCCCCGCTCGGCGAGACGGTCGCGCTGCTGTCCGGCTCGCAGCCGGCGCGCACGCGCCGCAGCGCGCTCGCCACGATCGCCTCCGGCGAGGTGCGCATCGTGGTCGGCACGCACGCGCTGTTCCAGGAGGGCATCGCGTTCCGCGATCTCGCGCTCGTCATCGTCGATGAGCAGCACCGCTTCGGGGTGCAGCAGCGCCTGAAGCTCACCGAGAAGGGGCAGCGCGCCGGGCGCGTGCCGCACCAGCTGATCATGACCGCGACCCCCATTCCGCGCACGCTCGCCATGACCGCGTACGCCGACCTCGACATCTCGGTGATCGATGAGCTGCCGCCGGGCCGCACGCCCATCAAGACCGTGGTCGTGCCCGAGCAGCGCCGCGCGGAGGTCGTGCTGCGCATCGTCGAGGCCTGCCGTGCCGGACGGCAGGCCTACTGGGTCTGCCCGCTGATCGAGGAGTCGGACGAGCTGCGCGCGCAGGCGGCGGAGGAGACCGCGCAGGCGCTCGCCGCCGCGCTTCCCGGGGTGCGGGTCGGCCTGGTGCACGGACGCATGCCGGCCGCGGCCAAGGACGCCGCCATGCTCGCCTTCAAGGCCGGCAGGATCCAGCTGCTGGTGGCCACCACCGTCATCGAGGTGGGGGTCGACGTCCCGAACGCCACGCTCATGGTCATCGAGAACGCCGAGCGCATGGGACTTGCGCAGCTGCACCAGCTGCGCGGGCGGGTCGGACGCGGCACGGCCGCCAGCACCTGCGTGCTCATGTACCGCGCGCCGCTGTCCCCGCTCGCCCGCGAGCGGCTGAAGGTGATCCGTGCCACGCAGGACGGCTTTGAGATCGCCCGGCGCGACCTGGCGCTGCGCGGCCCGGGTGAGCTTCTGGGCACGCGCCAGACCGGCCTTGCGCAGCTGCGCGTCGCCGACCTCATGCGCGATGCCCACCTGCTGCCGCGCGTGCAGGCCGCGGCCGAGCAGCTGCTGCGCGCCGGAGCCCCCTTCGCCGCGGCGCTTGCGGCGCGCTGGATCGGCGCGGGCGAGCGCTACGGACGCATCGGCTGAGGCCGCGCGCCTCAGCCGCGGTGGCCGCGGTCGAAGCGCCCTTCGGCCTCGCTCAGGTGGCGCAGCAACACCTGCGAGCTGAGGTTGATGCCCAGGCCGGCCAGCAGCGCCGGCAGCAGATACAGGCCGACGGTGACCTCGGAGTCGAACACGGCATCGTCTGCGAGAGAAGGTGTCAGGCGCGAGAGCTTGGTGAGCACCTGCAGCAGGTAGACGTCGATCCCGGCCAGCACGACCAGCGCGAGGCCGATCAGCAGCACCGCGCGGCGCGACAGCGCCCGCACGGTGAGGCATAGCCACACCAGCAGGGCCGGCAGCACCAGCGAGAAGCTCACCAGCAGCCAGAAGCTCAGTTCGGCGAAAACGGTATCGTGCATGGCGGCCCTCCGGCCGGTGCGGCTCGGGGGCCATTGTGCCGCAATTGCGCCGGGGTCTGACCCAAGCCGGCGCGGCGGTGTGCTAACGTCGCCGGCGCGCAAGACCCGCCCGATCGCCATGGCCAGCACCCCCGAACTGCCCCTGCCGTCCAAGCCCGCCGAGGCCCCGCTCGCCTGGCGCCTCGGCCGCCGTCTCACCGAGTACACGCGCCTCATGCGCCTCGACCGCCCGATCGGCACCTGGCTCCTGCTGTGGCCGACGCTGTGGGCGCTGTGGATCGCCGGCGCCGGCCGCCCCGAGCCCGTGGTGCTCATCGTGTTCGTGCTCGGGGTGTTCGTGATGCGCGCCGCCGGCTGCGTGATCAATGATTTCGCCGACCGCGACATCGATCCGCACATCCGCCGCACGCGCGACCGGCCGCTCGCCGCGCGGCGCGTCTCCCCGCGCGAGGCCCTGGTGCTGTTCGTGCTCCTCAACCTCAGCGCGCTGTACCTGGTCACGCGCCTCGACCCCTTCACCATCAGGCTCGCCTGCATCGGCGCGCTGCTCACCCTGTCCTACCCGTTCCTCAAGCGCTTCTTCCCCATGCCGCAGCTGTATCTGGCCATCTCCTTCGGCGGCTTCAGCGCGCTCATGGCCTTCGCCGCCGAGGTCGGGGCGCTGCCGCGGGTGGCGTGGCTCCTGTTCTTCGCCGCGGCGCTGTGGGCGGCCGTGTACGACACCATCTACGCCATGGTCGACCGCGAGGATGACCTGAAGATCGGCGTGCGCTCGAGTGCCATCCTCTTCGCCGACATGGACAAGTTCCTCATCGGCGTCATGCAGGCGATGATGCTGTGGGCGCTGGTGCTGGTCGGGCGCAACATGCAGTTCGGCAACTGGTACTACGGCGGGGTGAGCGCAGCCGGCGTGCTGTTCGTGTGGCAGCAGTGGCTGATCCGGCGCCGCGAGCCCGGCGGCTGCCTGCGCGCCTTCGCCAACAACCAGTACGTGGGTGTCGTGGTCTTCGTAGGCATCCTGCTGCAGTACGTCTACGCGCCTTGAGCCGCTACAAGAACCACGCCTTCACCGCGCGCTGCCGCTACGCGCTGCGCGGCCTGGCGCACGCACTGTCCACCGAGCGCAGCATGCAGGTGCAGCTCGTGTGCGCGGTGCTGGTGCTGGCATCGCTCCTGGTGCTCCGGCCGCGCGCGGTGTGGTGGGCGCTGATCAGCGGGAGCTGCGCGCTGGTGTTCGCCTGCGAGCTGATGAACACCGCGATCGAGTCCCTGGCCGATGCCGTGCACCCCGGGGACAGCGCCGCCATCGGCCGCGTGAAGGACTGCGCCGCAGGCGCGGTGCTCATCGCCTGCCTGGGCGCGCTCGGGGTGGGCCTGGCATTCGCGCTGCACCTCATCGCCGCGCCTGGTGGCCGGATTGTCGACTTTTAGAATGCTGTTTGGTTGACATGATCGCCAGCCCTCGGGCATGGTGCGCTCGGCCGCCACCGGCGCGGTCCGAGGCCAGGAGCTCAAGAGGATGCGGCAGGCAGAGGCGGCCATCCGCCATGACTGGACGGTGCCCGAGGTAACGGCACTGTTCGCGCTGCCGTTCCTGGATCTGCTCATGCGCGCGCAGAGCGTGCACCGCCAGTTCCACCTGCCCAACACCGTGCAGCTCTCGAGCCTGCTCTCGGTCAAGACCGGGGCCTGCCCCGAGGACTGCGCCTACTGCCCGCAGAGCGTGCGCTATGACACGGCCGTGGCGGCAGAGCCGCTCATGCCGCTGGAAGCGGTGCGCGCTGCGGCACTGCGCGCCCGCGCGGCCGGCGCCACGCGCTTCTGCCTCGGCGCCGCCTACCGCGCGCCGAAGGCGCGCGAACTCACCGCCATCTGCGCCATGGTCAGCGCCGTGCGCGAGCTCGGGCTCGAGACCTGCGCCACCTTGGGGATGCTCGGCGCGCCGCAGGCGCGGGAGCTCAAGGCGGCGGGGCTCGACTACTACAACCACAACCTCGACACCTCCGCGGCGTTCTACGGCGAGATCATCACCACGCGCACCTATCAGGACCGGCTCGACACCCTGGAGGCGGTGCGCGCGGCGGGTCTCAGGGTGTGCTGCGGCGGGATCGTGGGACTGGGCGAGTCGGCGGCCGACCGCGCGCAGCTTCTGTGCACGCTCGCCAACCTCGCCGAGCACCCCGAGAGCGTGCCGGTGAACCGCCTGGTGCGCGTGCCCGGCACCCCGCTCGAGGCGGCCGCCGAGGTCGACCCCTTCGATTTCGTGCGCACCATAGCGGTGGCGCGCCTGCTCATGCCGCGCGCCCAGGTGCGTCTCTCGGCCGGGCGCGAGTCGATGAGCGATGAGCTGCAGGCGCTGTGCTTCCTCGCCGGGGCGAACTCGGTGTTCTACGGCGAGAAACTCCTCACCACCGGCAATCCCGCGCTCGAGCGCGACCGGGCGCTGCTTGCGCGGCTGAACCTCACTCCCGAGCCGGCACGCACGGCGGCGCCCGCGGCCCGCGCCGGCTGAGGCGGCGATGGCGCAGAGCCCCGAGCGGCGCGGCCCGGGCGCACTGGCGCGCCGGCTCGCCGAGCTCGAAGCGGCGCAGCTGCTGCGCAAGCGGCTGACCGTCACCGGCTTTGTGGCCGGCGCAGCGCGCCTCCTCGAGCACGATCGCGGCGCCCCGCTTCTCGACTTCAGCAGCAACGACTACCTGGGCCTGGCGCGTCACCCGGCGCTGATCGCGGCGATGAACGACTGCGCCGCGCGCTGCGGCGCCGGCAGCACCGCCTCGCACCTGATCACCGGTCACGGCGCCGAGCACGCCGCCCTCGAGGCCGAGCTCGCCGAGTTCACCGGCCGGGAGCGCGCGCTGCTGTTCTCCACCGGCTACATGGCCAACCTCGCCGTGCTCAGCGCACTCGCCGGCCGCGGCCAGCGGGTGCTGCTGGACCGCCTGAGCCACGCCTCCCTCATCGACGGGGCACGGCTCTCCGGGGCGCAGCTGCGGCGCTTCGGACACGCCGACGCCGCCTCGGCCGAGCGCCTCGCCGCGGCCGATCCGGCTCATACTTCGCTCATGGCCACCGATGGCGTGTTCAGCATGGACGGGGATCTCGCCCCGCTGCCGCAGCTGGCGCGCAGCGCCGCCGCGCATGGCGCCTGGCTGGTGGTCGACGACGCCCACGGACTGGGAGTGCTCGGCGCAGGCGGCCGCGGCACACTCGAGCACTTCGGCCTGGACAGTGCGGCCGTGCCGGTGCTGATCGGCACCCTCGGCAAGGCCTTCGGCACCTTCGGGGCCTTCGTGGCCGGCAGTCACACCCTCATCGAGTTCCTGATCCAGAAGGCACGCTCCTACATCTACACCACCGCGCTCCCGCAGCCGGTGGCGGCGGCGAGCCGCGCCGCGCTCGCGCTGGTGCGCGGCGAGGGCTGGCGGCGCGAGCGCCTGCGTGAGCACGTCGCACACTTCCGCGCGCTGGCGCGGGCGGCCGGCGTACCGCTCCTGCCCTCGGCGACGCCGATCCAGCCGGTGCCGATGGGCAGCGCCGCCGCTGCGCTCGCCGCGCAGCAGCAGCTCGAGCGCGCGGGCCTGTGCGTGGTCGCCATCCGCCCGCCGACCGTGCCCGAGGGCGGCGCGCGCCTGCGCGTCACACTCTCGGCCGCCCACACCGGCGCGCAGATCGAGGAGCTGGTGCGCCATCTGGCGCGAGCCGGCGCGCACGCCCGGGACGCGCGCCCGTGACGGCGCTCAACTTCGAGATCCACGGACGCGGCCGGGACCTGGTGCTGCTGCACGGCTGGAGCCTCAACCTGCGCGTGTTCGATGAGCTGCGCGAGGCGCTGTCGCGGCGCTTCCGCATCATCGCCATCGACCTGCCCGGCCACGGGCGCAGCGACTGGGATGGCGCAGCCGCCACGCCGGCCGCGCACACCTGGCGCGTGCACGAGACGCTCGCCCCGCTCACCGAGCGCTA
Organism: uncultured Pseudomonadota bacterium; assembly: GCA_963825385.1. Classification (GTDB taxonomy): domain Bacteria; phylum Pseudomonadota; class Gammaproteobacteria; order Steroidobacterales; family Steroidobacteraceae; genus 13-2-20CM-66-19. The sequence continues at coordinate 164,295 of CAWGSX010000001.1, forward strand.
TGCGCTCCTGGGCTGGTCGCTCGGCGGCCAGTTCGCCCTCGACCTCGCCGCCGCCATGCCCGCGGCGATCGAGCGCCTGGCGCTGGTGAGCACCACGCCGCGCTTCCTCGCCGCCCCCGGCTGGCCGTTCGGCACCGCGCCGGGTCTCCTCAGCCGCCTCGCCGAGCGGCTCACGCGCGATGAGGGCGCGGCCATCGAGGAGTTCCTGAAGCTGCAGGTGCGCGGCAACCCGCCGCGCACCGCGGCGCAGGTATTGCGGCGCCTGCGCGCCGCGCTCGCGGCCGGCCGCCCGCAGAGCGCCGCGCTTCAGCACGGACTCGAGCGGCTGCGCAGCGCGGATCTGCGCCCGGCGCTGTCGATGGTGCGCGTACCGACGCTGGTGGTCGCCGGCACCCACGACCGCATCGTGCGGCCTGGCGCCTCGCGCGCCCTGGCGGCGCTCGCCGACGGACGCTACGTCGAGTTCGCCGGCGCCGCGCATGCGCCGTTCCTCTCGCACCCGCGCCGCTTCGCGGAGCTGCTCGCGGGGTTCCTGCGTGGCTGAGGCGAACCGCTTCGCCCTGACCCGCAGCGCCGTGCGCGCGGCCTTCGACCGCGCCGGGGCCGCCTACGAGTCCGCGGCGCGCCTGCAGGCGCAGGTGAGCGATGAGCTGCTCTCGCGCCTGGAGGCGTTCGCGTTCAGCCCGCAGGTGGTGCTCGACCTCGGCGCCGGCACCGCGCGCTCGAGCGCCCGGCTCAAGCGGCGCTTCCCGCGCGCGCAGGTCATCGCCCTCGACCTCTCGCTCGGCATGCTCGCGCAGGGGCGCCGCCACGAGCGGCTGCTGCGGCGCTTCGCGCGCGTGTGCGGGGATGCGCAGCGCCTGCCGCTCGCTGCGGCCTCGGTGGACCTGGTGTTCTCGAGCCTCATGCTGCAGTGGTGCGAGCCGCCCGATGCGGCACTCGCCGAGGTGCGCCGCGTGCTCAAGGCCGGCGGCTTCTTCGCCTTCAGCACCTTCGGGCCGCAGACCCTCGCCGAGCTGCGCGCCGCCTGGAGCGCGGTCGACGGCCACACCCACGTCAACCACTTCACCGAGGTGCACGAGCTCGGCAGCGCGCTGCTGCGCGCGGGCCTTGCCGAGCCGGTGCTCGACGTCGACCACCACGTGGTCACCTACCCGAACCTGCGCGGGCTGATGCGCGACCTGAAGTCGATCGGCGCCCATAACGTCACCGCCGGCCGTCCGCGCGGACTCACCGGCCGCGCGCGGCTCGCGCGCCTCGAGGCCGCCTACGAGGGCGCCCGCGAGCAGGGCGTGCTGCCGGCGAGCTTCGAGGTCATCTACGGCGCGGCCTGGGGAAGTGCCCCGCGCACGGCGCGCTCAGGCGGCGCCGAGGTGCGCATTGCGCCTGAGGCCATCGGCCGCCCGCGCCGGTGAGTGCACCCGGGATCTTCGTCACCGGCACCGACACCGGCGTCGGCAAGACCCTCATCGCCTGCGGCCTCGCCCGCGCGCTCGCCGGCCGCGGGCAGAAGGTGGCGGTGTTCAAGCCCGTCGCCTCCGGTGCCCGGCCGACCCCGGACGGGCTGCGCAACGCGGACGCGGAGGCGCTTCTGGCAGCGAGCAACGTCCCCGCTGCCTACGCGGATGTGAACCCGTACTGCTTCGAGCCAGCCATTTCTCCCCATATCGCGGCAGATGAGGCCGGAATCGAGCCTGATATCGGCACGATCACCGCCAAATATCGTCTCCTGGCGGCGCGGGCCGACCTGACGGTGGTGGAAGGAGCGGGGGGCTGGCTCGCCCCGCTGAGTACCAGGGCCACGATGGCCGACCTTGCGCAGGCACTGGAGCTGCCCGTGCTCCTGGTGGTGGGCCTGAGACTCGGGTGCCTGAACCACGCGCAGCTCAGCTGCGAGGCGATCCGGGCGCGGGGCGTGCCGTTCGCCGGCTGGGCCGGGAGCGCCGTCGATGGTCGCTTCGAGCGCGCCGGCGCCAACGTCGCGACGCTCACGCGCCTTTTGGGTACCCCGCCGCTCGCGCTCGTGCCGCACCTTGGCCCGTGTGCCATCGCGCCGCCGCTGCCGCAGCTCGCCGGTGCCCTCCTGCAGCAGCTTAAGCACCTGATGCGCCTTGAATAAAAGCCCTCGCACGCTACCATCCGGCGGTGCTCGCTCCTGCTTTCTCCATCGAAATCCGCCCCAACTGCGCGCTCAGCGTGCGCGGCGCACGGCTGTTCCTCGCGAGCGCCAGCGCGGGGCCCTTGCTCATCGCCGCCTTCCTCGCCACGCGCGGGTTCTGGCCGGTGCTGCCCTTTGCGGGCCTGGAGATCGCGCTGCTCGCCTGGGCACTGCACGGCTCGCTCGAGCGGCGCCACCACCGCCAGGAGATCACCGTCACCGAGACCGAGGTGTGCGTGTACTCGCAGACGCGCGGGCAGTGCGAACGGGTTGTGTTCCCGCGGCATTGGGCACGGGTTAAACTGCGCCGCCCCGCAGCACGCCTGCATCCGAGCCGGCTCGTGATCGAGTCGCACGGCCGCCAATGCGAGCTGGGCAGCTTCCTCACGGAAGAAGAGCGGCGCGGCCTGCACAGGCGCTTGCAGCGCCTGATCGGTCGCGTCGATGAGTCGCCGGGTCTGCCGGCGCACGCCGGCGATGGGTGAGGGGGCATGGGATTGCGTTACTCAAGAGAGGCTCGCACCGCAGCGTCGGCCGCGGCGTCCTCACAAAGGCACAGGTTCATGATTCGTCCAAGACTCGCCTCCTTCGCCCTGGTGATCCTCGCCACGGTCAGCACGCTGATCGCCCGCGCCGACTCCGGCTGGGCCGAGCTCAACATGACCCCCGGGGTCACGCAGATGAGCCGCAACATCTACCACCTGCACATGAAGATCTTCTGGATCTGCGTGTGGATCGGCGCGGTGGTGTTCGGGGTGATGATCTACTCGCTCATCAAGTTCCGGAAATCGCAGGGCGCGGTGCCGGACGTGACCATGGTGCACAACACCACGGTCGAGGTCGTCTGGACCATCGTGCCGGTGGCGATCCTGGTGGTGATGGCGGTGCCGGCCGCCAAGACCCTGGTGGAGATCGAGGACACCACCAAGACCGAGCTCACCATCAAGGTGACCGGCTTCCAGTGGGGCTGGAACTACGACTACCTCGACAGCAACATCGCGTACTACTCGCACCTCGACCGCGCCAGCGACAAGGCGCGCGAGCTGTCCTCCGGGATCGACCCGGAGACCGTCGAGCACTACCTGCTGAACGTCGATCACCCGCTGGTGGTGCCGGTCGACACCAAGGTGCGCCTGCTGATCACCGGCGCCGACGTCATCCACTCCTGGTGGGTGCCGGCCTTCGGGGTCAAGAAGGACGCCATTCCCGGCTTCGTCAACGAGGCCTGGTTCAAGGTCGACGCCGACAAGCCCGGCCTGTACCGCGGTCAGTGTGCGGAGCTGTGTGGCCGCGATCACGGCTTCATGCCGATCGTGGTGGACGCGCGCAGCAAGGCCGACTTCGCCGCGTGGCTGAAGCAGCAGTCGACCCAGAAACAGGCGGCCGCGCCGGCCGCCGCCGCGGGAGGCGCGCTCAGCGCGACCCCGGCCTCGACCGCGCCGTAAACCCCCCATTCTTCAGGAAGACGCACCCATGGCCGACGCCCACGTTCACGACGCTGCCCACGACGATCACGACCACAAGCCGCACGGCTGGCGGCGCTGGGTCTTCGCCACCAACCACAAGGACATCGGCACGATGTACCTGGTCTTCGCCTGCACGATGTTCTTCATCGGCGGGGCGATGGCGATGGTGATCCGGCTCGAGCTGTTCCGCCCCGGCATGCAGTGGGTGGATCCGCAGCTGTTCAACTCCATGACCACCATGCACGCGCTCATCATGATCTTCGGTGCGGTCATGCCGGCCTGGACGGGGCTCGCCAACTGGATGATCCCGATGCAGGTGGGGGCGCCGGACATGGCGCTGCCGCGGCTGAACAACTTCAGCTTCTGGATCCTGCCGTTCGCCTTCACGCTGCTCATCTCCTCTTTGTTCGTGCCGGGCGGTGCCCCGGCCGGCGGCTGGACCATGTACCCGCCGCTGGTGCTGCAGAACGGCGCCTCCTTCCCCATGCTGATCTTCGCCATCCACATGATGGGGGCCTCCTCCATCCTCGGCGCCATCAACGTGGTGGTGACCATCATGAACATGCGCGCCCCGGGCATGACGCTCCTGCGCATGCCGCTGTTCGTGTGGAGCTGGCTGATCACCGCGTACCTTCTGATCGCGGTCATGCCGGTGCTCGCCGGTGCGGTGACGATGCTGCTCACCGATCACTTCTTCGGCACCACCTTCTTCACCGCCGCCGGCGGCGGTGACCCGGTGATGTTCCAGCACATCTTCTGGTTCTTCGGCCACCCCGAGGTCTACATCCTCATCCTGCCGGCCTTCGGCATCGTCTCGGAGATCATCCCGACCTTCTCGAGAAAGCCGCTGTTCGGCTACGAGACCATGGTGTACGCGGTGGCCTCCATCGCCTTTCTGTCCTTCATCGTGTGGGCGCACCACATGTTCACCGTCGGCATGCCGCTCGCCGCGCAGCTGTTCTTCATGCTCTCGACCATGCTGATCGCCGTACCCACGGGGGTGAAGGTGTTCAACTGGACCGCGACCATGTGGCGCGGCTCGCTCTCGTTCGAGCCGCCGATGCTGTTCGCGCTGGCGTTCCTGTTCCTGTTCACCATTGGCGGCTTCTCGGGCCTGATGCTCGCGATCGTGCCGGCCGACTACCAGTACCAGGACACCTACTTCGTCGTGGCGCACTTCCACTACGTGCTCGTGCCCGGGGCGATCTTCGGCATCATGGCCGGGGTCTACTACTGGCTGCCGAAGTGGACCGGCAAGATGTACGACCAGACCCTCGCCAAGTGGCACTTCTGGCTGTCGACCATCTTCGTGAACGTGCTGTTCTTCCCGCAGCACTTCCTCGGGCTCGCCGGCATGCCGCGCCGCATCCCCGACTACGCCGTGCAGTTCACCGACTGGAACATGGTGTCCTCGATCGGCGGCTTCGGCTTCGGGCTCGCGCAGCTGCTGTTCCCCTACATCATCTGGAAGTGCGTGCGCTCGGGGTCGCCCGCGCCGGCGCGCGCCTGGGAAGGCGCACACGGGCTTGAGTGGGAGCTGCCCTCGCCGGCGCCGTACCATTCCTGGACCGAGGCGCCCTCGGATGCCCTGATCGCGCGCGGCGCCGAGCACTGATGGCCGCGGTCATCGACAGCGACAGCGCGCGCGCGCGGCGCCGCCGGGTGCGCAACAGCGCCATCTTCTGGGCGCTGATTGCCACCGGCTTCTACCTGAGCTTCATCGTCATGAGCCTGGTGCGCGCCGCCCGATGATCCCGCGCCGCGCCAACCGCAGCATGATGCTCAAGCTGCTCGCCATCGCGGCGGGCAGCTTCGGGTTCGGCTTTGCGCTGGTGCCGCTCTACAACGTGCTGTGCTCGGTGACCGGCTACGGCGACCAGACCAAGCTGCTGCAGAAGGTGACCGCGATCGAGCACCCGGACCTCAAGCGCACGGTAACGGTCGAGTTCCTCGCCGACGTGGCGAGCAGCGGCGAGTTCGAGTTCCATCCGGTCAAGCGCACCGTGCAGGTGCACCCCGGCGAGCTCTTCACCGCCGAGTTCTATGCCAAGAACCTCACCGGCCGCGACACCACCGCGCAGGCGGTGCCGAACATCGCCCCCTCCGAGGTGGCCGCGTACTTCCACAAGACCGAATGCTTCTGTTTCTCGCCGCAGCACTTCCGGCTCGACGAGGGACGGCAGATGGCGGTGCGCTTCATCATCGATCCGGCGCTGCCGGAGCACATCGACATGATCACGCTCGCCTACACCTTTTACGACGCCTCCTCGCGCGTGACCGTACAGCGCTAGGCCCGCAACCACTCCCGGACTCCTTGCCCGAAAGCTAACCGAACATGGCGAACGCACCCCCGACCGAAGGCAGCAAGTACTACATCCCGCACGACAGCATGTGGCCGATCGTCGGCTCCGTGGCGCTGTTCACCACCATGCTCGGGGCGATCTCGTACCTGAACGACTGGGCCCCGGGGCCGGTGTTCCTCCCCGGGGTGATCCTGCTCGCGATCATGTTCTTCGGCTGGTTCCGCGTGGTCATCGACGAGAACCAGGCCGGCACCTACAACCTGCAGGTCGACCGCAGCTTCCGCATGGGGATGATGTGGTTCATCTTCTCGGAGGTCATGTTCTTCGGCGCCTTCTTCGGCGCGCTGTTCTACGCGCGCGTGCTGTCGGTGCCGTGGCTGGGCGGGGAGGGGGTGAAGGTCTTCACCAACTACGTCCTGTGGCCGAAGTTCGAGGGCGTGTGGCCGACCAACGGGCCCGGCCACGTCGGCGGCAAGGCCGACGGCACCTTCAGCACGATTCCGGCGATCGGGATTCCGCTTTTGAACACGGCGATCCTGCTCACCTCGGGGCTCACCGTCACCATCGCGCATCACGCGCTGCGCGCCAACCAGCGCGGTAAGCTCCTGGTGTTCCTCGCGCTCACCTTCCTCCTCGGCTTCACCTTCGTCGGCTTCCAGGCCCACGAGTACGGCGAGGCCTACCGGGAGCTCGGGCTGCGCCTCTCGACCGGCATCTACGGCTCGACCTTCTTCATGCTCACCGGCTTCCACGGCCTGCACGTGACCATCGGCGCCATCATGCTCCTGGTCATCTGGCTGCGCTGCCTGCGCGGACACTTCACTCCCGGGCGCCACTTCGCCTTCGAGGCGGTCGCCTGGTACTGGCACTTCGTCGACGTGGTGTGGCTGGGGCTGTTCATTTTCGTCTACTGGCTGTAGCAGCACGCGCCGGCGGCGCCACGCGCGCAGCAGCCGCCGCGGCGCTTACGGCCGCGGCGCGAAGCCGCTGCCGCCGAAGCCGTGTGGCGCGATCCAGCCCTGATGCCAGGCGAGCAGCAACAACAGGAACAGCGCGATCGAGAGCGCGATGCGGATGCGCAGCGCGCGCGCGAGGCGGGCCGAATCCTCTTCGCCGCGGCCGCGCGACAGATGAAACAGCCCCGAGCCCAGGCTCAAGAGAATGCCGCTCATGCACACGAGCACCAGGACCCAGACCAGTTCGCGCATGGGGGGCAGTGTAGCGTGGCGCCGCGGCGGGGCAATCCGTGACGCTCAAGCGCAGCGTGCGCACGCGGCTCGCCTTCGCGCTGCTCGCGCTCGCCGCCGCCGCGCTGTTCGTGCGCCTAGGCATGTGGCAGTGGCAGCGCGGGCGCGACAGTGATCTGCAGCGGCAGCGCTTCGAGCATGGCACCGAGCAGCTCGTGCCGCTCGGGGACGGGCAGCTCGCGGCCGTGCCGCTGTACCAGCGCGTCGCGGTGAGCGGCAGCCTCGATGGCGCGCACCAGTTCCTGCTCGACAACCGCTCCTACCAGGGGCGCCCCGGTTACGAGGTGCTGACGCCGCTGATGCGCCCCGGCGCGCCGACCTTCCTCGTCGATCGCGGCTGGGTGCCCTTCACCGGCTCGCGCACGCGCCTGCCGGATGTGGCGCTCGCCACCACCGGCCCGGTCGCGCTCGTCGGCCGCGCCGCGCCGCTGCCGAGTGCGGGCATGGCGTTCGGCCACGCCGCCCCCGGGGGACCGTGGCCGCGCGTCACCGCATTTCCCACCATGGCCGAGCTCGCCGCCGCCTACGGTGCGCCGCTCGAGGTGCGCATCCTGCTGCTCGACCCCGGCTCCCCCGGCGGCTACGTGCGCGACTGGCACCCGCCGGGCATCGCGCCGCTGCGGCACTACTCCTACGCCATCCAGTGGTGGAGCTTCGCCGCGCTCGCGCTGCTGGTGTGGGCGATCACCGCGTTCCGGCACCGCGCCGGGCGGGTGCGCTGATGGAGCGCGCGGCCGCAGCCCTGCGCACGCGCAACCTGCGCACGCTCGCGCTGCTCGCGGCGCTGTTCCTGCTGCCGCTCGTGCTCGCCTTCTGCACCTACTACGGCAGCAGCTGGCGACCCGGCGGGCACGTCAACCACGGCGCACTCATCAGCCCGCCGCGGCCGCTGCCGCCTGCGCGGCTCGCGCAGCTCGTGCCCGAGAATCCGGCGGCTGCTGCGCCGCCGCTGTTCCGCGATGCCTGGACCCTGGTCTACGTAGGTCCGGGCGAGTGCCCGCAGGCCTGCCGCCAGGCCCTGCAGGTGATGCGCGATGCGCGTCTCGCGCTCAACAGCGACATGGGACGCGTGCGGCGCGTGTTCCTGGTGACGCAGGCGTGCTGCGACCGCGCCTTCCTCGCCGCCGCGCAGCCCGGCCTGGACGTGCGCGACGCGGGGGACGCGCAGGCCCGGGCACTCCTTGCAGTCTTCCCGGAGGATGACCGTGCGCACACGCTCTACCTCGTCGACCCGCTCGGCAACCTCATGCTGCGCTACGACGCGCGGCAGAACTCGCGCGGGCTCCTCGAGGACCTGCAGAAGCTGCTGCGTCTTTCGCACATCGGCTGAGTGCGCGCGCGGGAAGGATCTGCCATGCCCAACGCCCGCTGGATCCGCCGCCTGCTCCTGCTCGCCGTGCTGCTGTGCCTCGGTGTCGTGGTGCTCGGCGCGTACGTGCGCCTGACGGCCGCCGGCCTCGGCTGCCCGGACTGGCCCGGGTGCTACGGCAAGCTCACGCCCAGTGGCGCCGCGGCGAGCCCCGCCGCCCAGGCCGCCTATGCCGCCCGTCCCCTGGAGGTCGGCAAGGCCTGGCGCGAGATGATCCACCGCTACGCGGTGGGCACCTTGGGCCTCATCGTGGTGGCGCTCGCCGTGCTCGCCTGGCGCACGCGCCGGGCGCGGCTTGTCTCGCCGGCGCTGGCGCTCGCGCTCCTGGCGACGCTCATCGTGCAGGCCCTGCTCGGCATGCTGACCGTCACCTGGCAGCTGAACCCGCTGATCGTGACCCTGCATCTGCTGTTCGGGCTTACGACGCTGTCGCTCCTGTGGTGGCTGTACCTGTCCGTGCCCGGCGGTGCCTGGAGCGCTGCGCTGCGCACCGGCGGCGGCGGCGCCCCGGCCGCAAGCGTGGCCCGGGCACGGATGCTCGCGCTCCTGGGGCTGTGCGCGCTCGCGCTGCAGATCGCGCTCGGCGGGTGGACCAGCAGCAACTACGCCGCCATCGCCTGTCCCGATTTCCCCACCTGCCAGGGGGCCTGGTGGCCGCATCCGGACTACCGCCACGCTTTCATGCTGTGGCGCCCGCTGGGGGTGAACTACGAGGGCGGCGTGCTCGCAGGCCCTGCGCGCATCGCCATCCACCTCACCCACCGCCTCGGCGCCCTGGTCGCTGCCGCCGCGCTGACGCTCGCCGCGCTCGCGGTCCTGCGGCTGCGCGCGCTCGCGCCGGCGCGGCCGGCGGCGCTGTTCGTCATGGTCGCGCTCGCCCTGCAGCTCACCCTTGGCGTCTCCATGGTCCTCAAGGGCTTCCCGCTGGCACTGGCCACGGCGCATACCGCGGGCGCGGCGCTGCTGCTTCTGGCTACGCTCGCCCTGGTGCGCGCGCTCGGGCGGTCCTGAGCCCGCGATCTGTTAGGCTGCGCGCTCTTCCTCCCCCCAAAATAGCGGCTGGGCAACTTCGTTCAATCGTGGCGACGACCTCGCAATATGTCAGCGCGGCCCCGGCGATGTGGCGGCGGTACCTGGAGCTCACCAAGCCCAAGGTAGTCTCGCTCATCACCTTCACCGCCGTGGTGGGGACGCTCTTGGCGAGTCCCGGGGTGCCGCCGCTCGGGGCACTGCTGTGGGGCAACCTCGGCATCGCGCTCGCCGCCGCCTGCGCGGCCACGATCAACCACGTGCTCGACCGGCGCATCGATGAGCAGATGGCGCGCACGCGCAGCCGCCCGCTGCCGACCGGCACCCTGACCGAGCGCCACGCGCTGATCTTCGCGGCCCTCCTCGGCGTGAGCTCGATGACGCTGCTCGCGTTCCTGGTGAACCTGCTCACCGCCTGCCTCACCTTCCTCTCCCTGATCGGCTACGCGGTCATCTATACCCTGTGGCTGAAGCGCGCGACTCCGCAGAACATCGTCATCGGCGGCGCCGCAGGAGCCGCACCGCCGGTGCTCGGCTGGTGCGCGGTCACCGGGCACGTCGACCCGAACGCGCTGCTCCTGTTCCTCATCATCTTCGTGTGGACGCCGCCGCACTTCTGGGCGCTGGCGATAGCGCGCCGCGACGAGTACGCGCGCGTCGGCATCCCGATGCTCCCGGTCACGCACGGCCTCGCCTACGCGCGCCTGCAGGTGCTGCTCTACACCGTGCTCCTGGCGCTCGTGACGCTGCTGCCCTATGTGACGGGCCTCAGCGGCCTTTTGTATCTCGCCGTGGCGCTCGCTCTCAATGCCGGCTTTCTCTACCACGTGCTCGCCCTCAAGGTCAGCGCGCGTGCGGAACTGCCGATGCGCGTGTTCCGCTTCTCGGTGACCTACCTCATGTGGCTCTTCGCCGCGCTCCTCGTCGATCATTACCTGCCGGCGCTGCGCGGGCAGGGCTGAAGCCTGCGCTTGCGCGGGCGGGCTGCGCTCGCGCCCGCGGTTGAAGCGGCCCGGGCGCGGACGGAGAATCCGCCGAAACGCCGGATCGCACCGGCCGCGCCAGGGAGAGCTGCGATGCGTACCCACCCCGCACTGATCCTCACCGCCGCCGTCCTGATCGCCCCCGCCGCGCTCGCCGCGCCTGCCAATCTCGTCCCGGGCGCGAGCGGCGTCGCCGTCCCGCTCTACAGCGCAGGCGGCACGACCCCGACGGTGACCGTGCTCGGCAGCACCGGCATCCAGAGCGACACCCTGAACGGCATGACCGTGCAGTTCGAGGAAGACGCCGTGAGCACGAGCCTCAATCCCAACGCGGTGAGTTTCGCGTTCGCGATCACCGCCTCCAACAACCCCAGCGCGCTCAGCGCCGCACTGACCGGTTACGGCGGCTTCACCACCCAGGTGGAGTCGTGTGATCCGTTCACGCTCGGCGCGAGCGGCGTGTGCGGCACCATGACCGGCACCGCCGCGCGCAGCAGCGGCAGCGGCGCGGCGCTCACCTTCAGCGGCATCGGCACGAGCGCGGTGTCTGTGCCGGTGATCGGCACGGTCTATGCGAGCAACGTGTACGCGGTGTTCACCAACGCCCCGAGCTTCACCGATCCGGCCGTCACGGTGGTCGATGACGGCACGGACTTCACCTTCAGCGGCCTCGGGCCCGCGGCCGCCGCGAGTGTGCCCGAGCCCTCGACGGCCGCGCTCGGGGTGCTGGCGTTCGCCGCGCTCGGGCTCGCGCGGCGCGGGCGCCGACGCCGCGCCTAGGGCAGATCGAAGACGAGCAGGTCCGCGTCCGCGCCGCCTGTGACGCTGAGGTGCGCCGGACCTTCAAGTCCCGCGCCGTCCCCGGCGCCGAGCGCCGTGCCGTTGACGGTGAGTGTGCCCTGGGCCAGATGCACCCAGGCGCGCCGCCCGGCGGCGAGCGCGTAGGAAGCCGCTTCGCGCACCGCTGAAGAGCCCGTCATACACGCGCGCGTCCTGGTTCAGGTGCACCGAGCCGTGCGCGCCGTCCGGGGATGCGATCAGGCGCAGCGCACCGCGGCGTGAGGCGACGCTGAAATGCTTCTGCTCATAGGAAGGCGGCAGGCGCTCGCGCGCCGGGCGTATCCACACCTGCAGCAGATGCACCGCGGTGTCGCCGGAGGGATTGAACTCGCTGTGCAGCACGCCGGTGCCCGCGCTCATCCTCTGTACGTCGCCGGGGCGGATCACCGAGCCGTTGCCGAGCGAGTCGCGATGCTCGAGCTCGCCTTCGAGGATGTAGGTGAGGATCTCCATGTCGCGGTGCCCGTGGCGCCCGAACCCTTCCCCCGGCGCCACGACGTCGTCGTTGATGACGCGCAGCGCGCCGAACTCCACCCAGTCCTCGTCGTGGTAGTCGCCGAACGAGAAGGTGTGATGGGTCTTCAGCCAGCCGTGGTCGAAAAAGCCGCGCTCGCTGCTGCGGCGCACCTTGAGCGCCGCCGCGCTCATGGGTGGCGCGCCGGCGCGCGCGTATGGTGCATCTGCCAGGAGTACACCAGCTTGTCCTTGAGCAGGAGCATGCCGGCCGAGGCGTAGTGATCGTCGTCGAGCTGGCCGAAGTGCTCCGAGCCGTAGTAGCCGGAGGCCTCGCAGCCGTACACCGCCAGGATCGAGTCGCCGATGGCGGCGAAGCGCCCCTGGATCTTGCCGAACATCTCGCTCTCGAAGGTCCAGCGGAAGCTCGGCTCACCCCCCTGGGGCGGCTCGATGAGGTAGGCCTGCATGAAATCCGTCGGCGGGGAGCCGAGCACCCGGAGCTTGCCGGACAGGAGCCAGCACTCGGGACGGTGCGCGATCTCGGTGCGCGACTGGGCCTCGAGCGGCGCGCCGTCGGCGCGCCACAGCGTCCCTGTCCCGGACCACACCGCCGGCGTGAACAGAAACGTGTGCTTCATGGGCCCATTATGGCGCGCGCCCGGTTTTCCGGGTACGTTGCCGGGAAACGACAGGAATGGAGGTGTGCCATGCTCATACAACGGATCTGGTCGGGGAACTCGCTGCGCAATTTCTTCTATCTGATCGCCGATCCCGACAGCGGCGAGGCGCTCGCGGTCGACCCGCTCGACTGGCGCATGGTGCTGGACGAGGCGCGCTCGCGCGGCTGGAACATCACCCAGATCCTCAACACGCACGAGCACGGCGATCACACCGGCGGCAACGTCGGGCTCAAGGACGCCACCAAGGCCAAGGTGCTCGCGCACGAGGGCGCGGCGCCCAAGATCGGCACCGGCATCGACCGCGGACTGAAGAAGGGCGACATCGTGAACGTCGGGCGCGTGGAGCTGGAAGTGCTCGACACCCCCGGCCACACCATGACGCACGTGTGCCTGCTCTCGCACACCGATCAGCCGGCGCTGATCTGCGGCGACACGCTCTTCAACGCCGGCGTCGGCAACTGCTTCAACGGCGGCAACCCGGAAGTGCTCTACGACACCTTCGCGACCCAGGTGTCGCGCCTGCCCGATGCGACCCGGATCTACCCGGGGCACGAGTACCTGTCGCGCAACCTCGAGTTCACCCTCGACCGCGAGCCGACCAATGCCGAGGCCACGGCCTTCCTCGCCGAGGCGAAGAAGCACCAGCCCGCCGACATGCCGGTGACGACACTCGGGGAGGAGCGGCGCTTCAACACCTTCCTGCGCCTGCAGAGCCCGGCGGTGATCGCCAAGCTGCGCGAGCGCTTTCCTGACATCGGCGAGCGCCCCGATCCGAAGACCGTGTTCGTGAAGCTGCGCGAGCTGCGCAACAAGTGGTGAGCGGCGCGCGCCCAGCGCTCCTCCTGGCGCTGCTGCTCGCCGGCTGCCAGGAGCGCGGGGCGGCGCCGTTCGACGCCGCGGCGCGCGCGCACACCGAGGCGGCGGTGCGCGCCTTCATGGCCACGGTGGCTGCGGATGTGAGCCGCGAGGGCCCGGCGGCCTGGCAGCGCGAGTTCGCGGACGGGCCGGAGTTCTTCATGGCCGCGAACGGGCAGCTCGCCTTCAAGGACGGGGCGGCGCTGGCGAGCGGACTTACAGAGGTGATCCGCGCCATGCCGCAGATCGCCCTGAGATTCGGCGACGATCTGCGCATCGTGCCGCTCACCGCGCAGCTCGCCCTCATCGGCGCGAGCTACCGCGAGGAGCAGACCGACTCCCAGGGTCATCAGCACCTGGACCGCGGCTACTTCACCGCCGTCGCACGCGAGCGTGGTGGCCGCTGGCAGCTCACCGGCGTGCACTGGTCGAGCCGCCCTTAAGAGGGTGCGGGGGCGCGTCAGGGCGCCTTCAGATACCGGTCCATCCACTCGAGATAGCGCTGCGAGCGGTCGACCAGGAAGCTCGGCCGCGTGAGCACGTGATACTCGCCCGGGTAGACCACCAGTCGCGCCGGCACCCCGAGGGTGCGCAGCGCCTGGTACATCTGCTCCCCGCCGGCCACCGGCACGTTGAAGTCCTGGTCACCGCCCAGGAACAGCGTCGGGGTGTGGATGCGGTCGGCATGGAAGAAGGGGTAGGAGAGCTTCAGCCACAGCGCCGTGTCGCGCCACGGCGGGCCGATTTCCGCGTTGTACTGGATGACGTACTCATCGGCGCCGTACATGGCGGTCTGGTTACCGCTGCCGGCGCCGGCGATCGCGGCCTTGAAGCGCGCATCGCTGGCGATGGTGTAGTCGGTGAGCAGGCCGCCGTAGCTCCAGCCGCCGATGCCCAGGCGATCCGGGTCGGCGATGCCCTGCGCGATCACGTGGTCGACGCCGGCGAGCAGGTCCTCGACCTCCTTGTCACCCCAGTCCGCGGCGATGGCGCGCGCGAACTCTGCGCCGCGGCCGGTGCCGCCGCGGTAGTTGATGGCGAGCACGACGTAGCCGTGGGTCGCGAACAGCTGCCGCTCGAGCGGCGGCCCGTAGCCCCACAGCTCGAGGGAGTGATCGTCCTGACCGTTCGGGCCGCCGTGGATCCACAGGATGGTGGGATAGCGGCGCCCGGCCACGTAGTCCGGCGGCGTCACGATCTGGCCGTGGATCTCGGTGCCGCTGCGGTTGAGGAAAGCGAGGTCGGCGACCTTCCCCAGGGTGAGCTCGGCGAAGAGGGCGTCATTGTGGTGAGTGAGGCGGCGCAGCTGCCCGGACTCGAGTGCGTACACTTCCGGCGGCGAGCGATCGTCGGAGGCGAGGACCGCGGTATGACCGCCGCCGGTGGCAAGCTCGTGCGCCACGCTCTTCGGCACGAGGGGCGTCACCGCCCCGGTGGCGAGCTCGATCGCCGCCGGGTACTGGTAGCCGTCGTCCTCGATGGCGCCAAGGAGCGTGCGCCCGTCGGCGCTCAGGCGCGGGTTGTAGACCGCGCGGTCGAGCGCCGGGGCCACGGCGCGCACGTTGCCGGTGGCCACATCCGCCAGCGCCGGCGCATCGGTGATGTAGGCGTTGAACTTCGGCTCCGCGCCCTGGAGGAACGTGAGCGCGCGGCCGTCCGGGGTCCACTCGAGCTGCTGGTGGTTCGGGGACCAGGTGCTGAAGAGCAGGCGCGGCTTCGCGCCCGCGTGCGCGCCGATCAGGTACACCTCATCGCGCCCTACCTCGCTCGCGCTGCCGACCTTGTTGCCGACGAAGGCGAGCTCGCGCCCGTCCGGGGAGAAGGCCACCGCGCCGTCCTGGCGGTCGGGGGCGTCGGTGAGCTGCGTGACGGCGCCGGTCTTCACATCGAGCAGGTAGAGGTGCGTGCGGCTATCGGCGGTGAGGTAGCCGGTCTTGTCCTGCTTGAACTGGAAGGCATCGAGCACCAAGGGGTGCGCCGCATGCTTGTGCTCCTTGGCCGCGCCGTCCTGCGCGGCAGCGTCCCTGGCGGCGCGCATGACCAGCACCACGTGCGCGTTGTCGCTCGACCACTCGTAGGCGGTGATCTCGCCGGCAACGTGGCTCACGGCGCGGCGCTTGCCGCCCGCGCGCTCGTACAGCCACAGCTGTGCGGGGGCGTCCTCGCCCGTGGCGTGCAGGTAGCTCAGGTACTGGCCGTCAGGGCTGAAGCGCGGGTCGCTGACGTTCTCCCCGGGGGTGAGCTCGCGCGGGCTGCCGCCTGACCAGGGCACGCTCCACAGCGCCGCGACGCTCTCGTCCTTGGCGCGGTCGTAGGTGGTGACCAGATAGGCTGCCGCCGAGCCGTCGTGCGCGAGCGTCACGTCCGAGAGCGGCCGGAAGCGGTACCAGTCGGCCGGCTCGAGCGGGCGGCCGGCGCGGGCCGCGGCCGGGAGCGCGAGGAACAGGATGATCGCGACGGCGAAGGGTTTCACGTTCACGAATGATGTCCTTACCCGCAAGCGGGTTCTCGTGGTGACGGGTGGGGCGGCCCGCTCCGGCGGGCCGCGCGGGCAGTGTAGCCAACGGCGCCGCGCTTGGCAGCCGCCGGGCGCGTGCTAGGCTTCGATGCTGGTCCCGCCCGCCTTTCTGGAATGAGTTTCGCGCAGCGCCCGAATCCGCGCGCACCGCCATGAACAGCCCGAATCCGCAAGCAGCGCCGCAGGACGCCTTATCGAAGGTGCACACCGCGCTGCGCGCCGGACGCGCGGCGAGCGCCGAGAGCATGGCGCGCTCGCTGCTCGCGCGCTTTCCCGGCGATGTGAACGGCCTGTGGCTCCGCGGGGTGGCGCTGCTGGAGCTGGGGCAGCTCTCCGAAAGCGTCGCGAGTCTCGAGCAGGCGCTGACGCGGGCGCCGGATTTCGCGGCGGCACGCGTGGATCTGGCGCGCGCCTACCGTGCGAGCCGGCAGCTTGGCGCGGCACGGGAGCAGGTCCGAAAGGTGCTCGGGGTCCACGCACAGCACCACCGTGCGTGGCTCGCCTACGGCGACGTGCTGGTCGATCTGGGGCAGTACGACGACGCCCGCGTGGCGTTCGAGCGCGCGTTCCTCACCGACCCGGAAAGGGCGCAGATCGATACGGCGACCGCGGCGCTCGCCGGCAACGACCACAAGCAGGCCGAGACCATCTTCCGCGACGTCCTGCGGCGCGACGCCAGCCACGTGGCCGCGCTGGTCGGCCTTGCCGCCATCTCCCTGAGCGCAGACGCCCCGTACGATGCCGAGCGACTGCTGCGCCACGCGCTGAAACAGTCCGCGCACGCGCCGCTGATCTGGCGCGGGCTGTCTCAGACGCTGATAAGCCTCGGCCGTCTCCAGGAGGCCGATCAGGCCGCGCGGCGCGTACTGGCGCTCGAGCCCGAGAACCCGCAGTCGTGGATCACGCTCGCCGGCGCCGCGGCGCGGCTGCTGCAGCCGGAACAGGCACTCAAGGCGTATGCGCGCGCCGAAGAGCTCAACCCCGGCGAGGTGCGCATCCGCCTCTCCATGGGGCACTTACAGAAGACCCTCGGTGAGCGCGGTGCCAGCGAGGCCTCCTATCACGAAGCCCTGCGCCGTGAGCCCGCGCTGGCCGAGGCTTACTGGAGCCTGGCGGATCTCAAGAACTACGCCTTCAGCGACGCTGAGATCCACCAGATGCAGACACTCGCCGCGCGTGAGAGCACACCGCGCGCTGACCTGGCGCAGCTGCACTTCGCGCTCGGCAAGGCATTCGAGCAGCGTGGCAGCTACGCAGAGGCCTTCGGACACTACGCGCAGGGCAACGCGCTGCGGCGCCGCGACGCGCCGTTCGACATCGCGCATTTCGAGGCGCGCTGCGCGCGCATCCGCGCCTTCTTCAGCGCTGAGCTGTTCGCCGCATACGCAGGCAGCGGTGATCCGAGCCCGGCGCCGATCTTCATCGTGGGCCTGCCGCGCTCGGGCTCGACACTCATCGAGCAGATCCTCGCCAGCCACTCGCAGGTCGAGGGCACGATGGAGCTGCCGAACATCATTCGCATGGTGCATCAGTTCGACGACCGCAGCGCCACGCGCGACGGCTATCCCGAGGCGTTGCGCGGCGCGCCGCCGGCGCTGCTTGGCGCACTGGGGCAGCGCTACCTGGAGGAGACCCGGCCCCTGCGCGGCGGGCGTGCCCACTTCACCGACAAGCTGCCCAACAATTTCAGCCACATCGGCCTCATCCACTTGATCCTGCCGCAGGCGATCGTCATCGATGCCCGCCGCCACCCTCTGGATGCCTGTTTCAGCACTTACAAGCAGCACTTTGCGGAAGGCCAGAATTTCAGTTACGACCTCGGGGACCTCGGCCGCTACTACCGCTGCTACCTGGATCTGATGGATCACTGGGACCAGGTGCTGCCGGGCAAGGTCCTGCACGTGCAATACGAGGAGCTCGTGCTTGAGCCGCAAGCGCAGATCAGGCGCCTGCTGGCCCATTGCCGGTTGCCGTTCGAGGCCGGCTGCCTCGAGTTCCACAAAACGCGCCGCTCGGTGCGCACCGCGAGCGCCGAACAGGTGCGCCAGCCGCTTTACACCTCCGGAGTCGGCTACTGGCGCCACTTTGAGCGCGAGCTCGAGCCCCTGCGCGCGGCCCTCGGCGATTGCCTGGAGCGCTTCGACTGACCGTACGGTGTGGCGCTTTTGCCGCAATCGTTGTTGAACGATCGTTGACTAAGGACCCGCCGTCAAAGGATGATCGGGTACCGGGTTGCTGCACTGCGCCCGCACAAACAAGTCTCAGGGGAGTTGTGCGATGTCCACACCGAAGCGCCATCCGGCGGCTCGCTCGTACCAGGCTGCGGTAGCCCTCCCGGCCCGTACGCGCATCGCGCTCGCGGTCGCCGCGGCCCTCGCCGGGTCCTGCCTGCCCCGCGGTGTGGCGCTCGCTGACGCCGCCGCCACCCCCGCCTCGTCCGGCTCCTCCGGCGGGCTGCAGGAAGTGGTGGTCACCGCGCGCAAGCGCGAGGAAAACCTGCAGGACGTGCCGATGAGCGTGGATGTCTTCACGGCGCAAGACATCCAGAACCTCGGCATCACCAGCTTCGAGGATTACGCCCAGAAGACCCCGTCCATCTCCTTCATCAGCACCGGGCCCGGCACGCAGGTGATCGTGATGCGCGGTGCCTCCGATGGCAGCAATCCGACCTACGCCAATACCTCGTCCACCGGTTTCTTCGTCGATGACATGTCGACCAGCTGGCAGGGCGTGCAGCCGGACCTGCACCTCTACGACGTCGAGCGCATCGAGGTGCTCAACGGCCCCCAGGGCACCACATTCGGCGCGAGTTCCATGACGGGCGCGATCCGCTATATCACCAACAAGCCCGACGTGAAGGCCTTCAGTGCCGGGGTGGACTTCGACGGTGGCCAGATCCAGGGCGGTCAGCAGAACTGGACCTACGAGGGCTTCGTCAACATCCCGCTCATCGAGGGCACCCTCGGCTTCCGTGCCTCGGCCTACAGCACCTCCAACGGCGGCTTCATCAACAACCAGCTCGTGACCCGCACCTGGGTGAACGGCGCGGTATCCACCAACGCCGCCTGGGCGCGCGACGATTACAACCGCGCGCATACCGAGGGCGGCCGTGTCGCCCTCAAGGCGGAGTTCAGCGACGCCTGGAGCGCCTGGGTCACCTACAGCTACCAGAGGCAGGCAACCCTCGGCGCCTGGGACGAGGACCCGACCCTGCCACCGCGCACGGTGGAGCGCTTCGGCCCGGAGTCACACAACTTCGAGGCCAAGATGCTCGATGCCCACCTCGATGGCGACGTGGGCATCGGCGACCTGGTGTTCGCCAGCACCTACTGGTCGCTGCCGACGCGCCAGCACAACGAGTACTCGCAGTACATCCAGAACTATCTGGGCGGCGCCAACGAGAGCGTCACCTGCACCAACGACCCAAACACGGTGGGTTTCGGCAACAATCCCGGCCTGGGCTACCAGAACTGCAACGTACCGACGCAGTTCTACGAATACCACACCAACCCCGAGCGCTGGTCGAACGAGCTGCGCCTCTCCTCCAAGCCCGGCGGCCGCTTCCACTGGCTGGGGGGCCTGTACTGGGAGAAGACGCGGGACAAGAACTCCGGCGACGAGTTCTACATGCCGGGCCTGCGCGCGAACAGCCCGGCGTTCGAGTACCTCAACTACTACAGCGGTACCACGCCCGGCTCGAGCTCACTGCCCGCGAACCAGTGGTACGCCTACACGACGCGCTCGGACTACCTGCAGACCAGCGAGTTCGCGGACCTGAGTTTCGATCTCACCGACAAGCTGAACATCGAAGCCGGCGTCGAGCACTTCCACTCTGACTTCAAGTACTACAGCCCCTACGGCCAGTTCGCCTATCAGGCGACCACACCCGGCACGGATGCCGGCTCCTCGCACAAGTGGAACTACAAGGCCGGCGCGAACTACAAGCTCACCCCGCACGTCATGCTCTATGCGGACTTCGCGCAGGGCTTCCGCGATGGCGGCGCCAACTCGGGTCTCACACCGAGCTGCTACACCAACGGCGTGCCGCAGCAATACGACCCCGACACGATGAACAACTACGAGCTCGGCTGGAAGAGCACCCTGCTTGACGGGCACCTGCTGTGGAACGGCGCCACCTATCTCATGAACTGGCAGAAGTTCCAGACCATCATCTATGACCCGAACGTCTGTGCGGTCAGCAGCTACTACGTCAACGTCGGCCAGGCGCGCATCTACGGCGTCGAGTCCAACACCGACTACAAGATCAACGACAACTGGACCCTACAGGCGTCCCTGAGCTACAACGACGCCCACCTGATCTCCAGTCCCTACGAGGTCTTCCAGGATCACATCGGCGAGCGCCTGCCGTATTCCCCGTACTTCAGCTGGAGCTGGAACGCACGTTATGAGCAGCCGCTGGGCGCGGCCCTGAACGGTTACGCGCAGTTCGACATGGCCCACAAGGGCGACATGTGGAACGACCTCAATCCCTCCAGCGCCACTACCGGGATCCCGCGCATCCTGCAGCCCGGCTACACCATCATGAACCTGCGCATCGGGCTGACCCCGGCCGACAGCCGCTGGATGGCGGAGTTCTACATCACCAACCTCACCGACAAGAACGCCATCGTCTACAGCAACACCGGCAACTTCGACCTGCGCCTTACCACCAACGAGCCGCGCGTGTACGGCCTGCGCCTGAACTACCGCTTCGGCAAGGTCAGTAACGCCGAGTAAGGCGCCCCCGGGGGTCATCCGGGCCGCGAGCATCGCCTCGCGGCCCGGATCGCTATACCCTTGAGCCCCATGCACTCCGCCTTCTACCGCCGCTGCTTCCTGATCGTCACCGCGGCCATCCTCGGCTACGGGCTCTACCGCATCGTCGATCCGCTGCTCGGGATTCTCGGCTGGGCGGTCGTGCTCGCCTTCATCCTCTACCCGCTGCACGAGCGCCTGACGCACACCCTGCGCGGGCGGCGCTCGGCCTCGGCCGGCATCATCGCCGGGCTCACGCCGTTCTTCGTGTTCGTGCCGCTCTCGGTCCTGGGGGCAGTGTTCGCCGGCCAGGTCGCGCGCGTCATCGCCTACCTGCACGCGCAGACCGACGTCTCCTATCCTGAGTTCGTGCACCGCCTGCAGAGCTTCCCCCTGATCGGCCGCTCGGTCGAGTGGGTGCAGGAGAACACCGCCATCAGCGCCGAGCAGGTGCAGGGCTGGCTCACCGACGGGCTGCAGACGGTGCTCAAAGCCGCCGCCACCATCGGCGGCAGTGTCGCGCTCAACGTCTTCGGCACCCTCATCGGCTTCTTCATCATGATCTTCGCGCTCTTCTTCTTCCTGCGCGACGGCCGCCAGATGCTCGATGCCGGCATCGAGCTCGTGCCGGTGAAGGCCGCGCGGCGCGCGCAGCTGCTGAAGTATCTGGGCGAGGTGACCCGCGCGGTGGTGTTCGGCTCGACGGCCACGGCGATCGCCCAGGGCATCTGGGTCGGCATCGGCTGGTCGATCGCCAAGCTGCCATCCGCGGTGGTCTTCGGCGTGCTCGCGGCCATCGCCGCGTTCCTGCCCACGGGCGCCGCCCTGGTGCTGCTGCCGGCGATACTCTACGAGCTGTTCACCGGGCACCCGGGGTGGGCGCTGTTCCTGCTCGGCTGGACCGCGATCATGTGGGTGCTGGAGAACGTGCTGCGCCCGCTGCTCACCTCCCACCACGCCGAGGTCTCCACCCTCGCCATCTTCGTCGGCGCCATCGGCGGCGTGGCCGGCTTCGGCATCCTCGGGCTCGTGCTCGGGCCGGTGCTCATAAGCTTCATCGTCGCGCTGGCGCGCTTCGCGCGGGAGTCCCCGACGGGCGAGCCCTGAGGGCGGCGCGTTTCCTTTAGAATGCGCCCCCCTATGGATCTGTCCCCGATCCTCAACCCCCTGAACGACGCGCAGCGCGCGGCGGTCACCGCGCCTTTGGGCGCGGTGCTGGTGCTGGCCGGCGCCGGCAGCGGCAAGACGCGCGTGCTCACGCACCGCATCGCCTGGGTGATCCAGGCGGAAGGGTCCTCGCCCCACAACATCCTCGCCGTCACCTTCACCAACAAGGCCGCCGGCGAGATGCGCGGCCGCATCGAGCAGCTGCTCGGCATCCCGGGCCAGAGCCTGTGGATCGGCACCTTTCACGGCATCGCCCACCGCCTGCTGCGCATCCACCACCGCGAGGCGCGCCTGCCGCAGGGCTTCCAGATCATGGACTCCGAGGACCAGCAGCGCCTGATCAAGAAGCTCATCCGTTCGCTCGAGCTCGACGAGACGCGCTGGGTGCCGCGCGAGGTGCAGTGGTTCATCAATGCCAACAAGGACGAGGGCCAGCGCCCGGCGCAGCTGAAGGACGGCGGCGACCCGATGCGCGCGCAGCTGATCCGGCTGTACGCGCAGTACGAGGAGACCTGCGCGCGCAACGGCGTGGTCGATTTCGCCGAGCTGCTGCTGCGCTCCTTCGAGCTGTGGCGCGACAACCCGGGCCTGCTCGCGCATTACCGCCGGCGCTTCCGCCACGTGCTGGTCGACGAGTTCCAGGACACCAACGACATCCAGTACGCGTGGCTGAAGCTCATCGCCCCGCCGGCGCCGCGCGCCGACGGCGCACCCAGCTGTCCGTTCGTGGTCGGCGACGATGACCAGTCGATGTACCGCTTGCGCGGCGCGCGCCCGAGAACATGCAGCGACTTCCGCCGCGACTACCCGGGCGCGCAGCTGTTTCGCCTCGAGCAGAACTACCGCTCGACCGGCACCATCCTCGAGCGCCGCCAACGGGCTGATCGCGCACAACGCCGGGCGCCTGGGTAAGAAGCTGTGGACCGCCGGCGAGCGCAAGGGCGAGCCGATCCGCCTCTACGCCGCCTTCAACGAGCGTGACGAGGCGGAGTTCGTCACCCACCGCATCCGCGAGCTGCGTCGCCCACGGCGGCCTCAGGCGCGAGGTGGCGATCCTGTACCGCTCGAACGCGCAGTCGCGCGTCCTGGAAGAGGCGTTCCTGTCGGCGCGCGTGCCCTACAAGGTCTACGGCGGCCTGCGCTTCTTCGAGCGGGCCGAGATCAAGGACGCGCTCGCTTACCTGCGCCTGATCACCAACCGCCGCGACGACGCCTCCTTCGAGCGCGTGGTGAACCTGCCCACCCGCGGCATCGGCGCCAAGAGCCTGGACACGGTGCGCGAGCACGCGCGCGGCGCCGGCAGCTCGCTGTGGGAGGCCGCCGCGGCTGCGATCGGCGATGGCTCGCTCGGCGCCAAGGCCGCCGCCGCCATCCACGGCTTCCTGGGGCTCATCGAGCGCCTGGCGCGCGAGAGCGCGGGCCTGGCACTGCACGAGCAGGTCGACCAGGTGCTCAAGGCGAGCGGCCTCATCGAGCACTACAAGCGCGACAAGGCCGAGCGCGGCGAAGCGCGGGTGGAGAACCTGGATGAGCTGGTGAGCGCCGCGCGCGGCTTCACCCCGGAAGCGAGCGAGCTGCCGCCGCTCGAGGCCTTCCTCGCCCACGCCGCGCTCGAGTCCGGCGAGGGCCAGGCCGCCGAGTGGGAGGACTGCGTGCAGATGATGACGCTGCATACCGCCAAGGGGCTGGAGTTCCCGGTGGTGTTCATGTGCGGCATGGAGGAGGGGCTGTTCCCGCACCAGCGCTCGCTCAACGACCTGGACGGGCTCGAGGAGGAGCGGCGCCTGTGCTACGTCGGCATGACGCGCGCCATGCGCATCCTCTACCTCACCTGCGCCGAGCAGCGCCGCCTGCACGGCGTGGACTCCTACGGCCAGGCCTCGCGCTTCATCCGCGAGATCCCCGAGGAGCTGCTCGAGGAGGTGCGCCCGCGGGTGCAGGTCTCGCGCCCGGTGGCGGTGGGGCGCTTCAAGGCGGCCGAGGAGCCGGCAGCCGCCGGGGTGCGCCTGGGGGCGCGGGTGCGGCACGGCAAGTTCGGCGACGGGGTGATCCTCAACGTCGAGGGCAACGGCGCCAACGCCCGCGTGCAGGTGAGCTTCGAGCGCCAGGGCACCAAGTGGCTGATGGTGCAGTATGCCAACCTCACGCCGCTGTAAGCTAACCGCCCAGGGCAACAGACCCGGGAACCGCGACCGCCCATGAAGATCCTCATCCTCGGCGCCGGCCAGGTCGGGCGCACCGCGGCACAGGCCCTCTCGCGCGAGGAGGCCAACGAGGTCACCGTCGTCGACACCAACGAGGAGCTGCTGCGCGGCCTGCAGGACCGGCTCGATGTGCGCACCGTGGCCGGCAATGCCGCCCACCCGACCGTGCTCGAGGCCGCCGGCGGCGCCGAGGCCGAGATCATCATCGCCCTCACCTCGAGCGATGAGGTGAACCTCGTCGCCTGCGACGTCGCCTTCACGCTGTTCCGCACCCCGACCAAGATCGCGCGCATCCGTGCCGCCGAGTACGCCACGCGCGCGGAGCTGTTCCGCACCGACGGGCTCTCGGTCGATGTGGTCATCAGCCCCGAGCAGCTGGTGACCGAGTACGTCGAGCGTCTCATCCACCACCCCGGCACCCTGCAGGTGCTCGACTTCGCCGACGGCAAGGTGCAGCTGGTCGGGGTGCGCACGCGCCGCGGCGGCCTTTTGGTCGGGCATGCGCTGCGCGAGCTGCCCAAGCACCTGCCCAACATGGAGCTGCGCGTGGTGGCCATCTACCGCGAGGGGCGCGCCGTGGCCCCCGAGGGCGACACGGTCATCGCCGACGGCGATGAGGTGTTCTTCCTCGCCGCGCACGACGACATCCAGCGCGCCATGGCCGAGATGCGCCACGGCGATGACCCGGCGCGGCGCATCACCATCGCCGGCGGCGGCCACATCGGCTACCGCCTCGCCAAGACGCTGGAGAAGAGCAACCAGGTGAAGCTCATCGAGCGCGACGCCAAGCGGGCGCGGCGCATCTCCGAGCTCCTCGAGCAGGCCATCGTGCTGCACGGCGATGCCGCCGACGAGGAGCTCCTGATCGAGGAGAACATCGACAGCACCGACGTGTTCGTCGCGGTCACCAACGCCGAGGAAGCCAACATCCTCTCCGCCATGCTCGCCAAGCGCCTGGGCGCCCACAAGGCCATGGCGCTCATCAACCGCCCCTCCTACACCGAGCTGGTCGAGTCGAGCAGCATCGACATCGCCATCTCGCCCCAGACCATCACCATCGGCTCGCTCCTGGCCTTCGTGCGCCGCGGCGACGTGGTGCGCGTGCACGCCCTGCGGCGCGGCGCGGCCGAGGCCATCGAGGCGATCGTCAACGGCGATGAGCGCACCTCGCGCATCGTCGGGCGCACGGTGGGCGAGATCTCCCTGCCCGAGGGCGCCTCGATCGGCGCGGTGGTGCGCGGCGAGGAGGTCATCATGGCGCACCACGACACGCGCGTGCTCGCCGATGACCACGTGATCCTCTTCCTCGCCGACCGCCGCCACCTGGAAGCGGTCGAGCGGCTGTTCCTGCGCTCGCCGCGCTAGGCGCCCGCGGGCAACGGTGTTCGCGGTCGCACACGTCCTCGGGCTTCTGGTCGCGAGCATCGCGGCCACCTTCTTGCTGCCGCTCGCCTGCTCGCTGTGGTACGGCGACGGGCTGTGGAGCCGCTACCTGCTGTCCGCCGCGCTCGCGGCCGGCTGCGGGCTGGCGCTGGCCCTGGCGACGCTGCCGTTCCGGCGCGAGCTCAAGCCGCGCGACGGCTTTGCGCTCCTGACGCTCGCCTGGCTGTTCGTGCCGGCCGCCGCAGCGCTGCCGCTGCTGCTGAGCGTGCCGTCCTTAAGCCTCACGGGCGCCTTCTTCGAGGCCATGTCGGGGCTCACCACCACCGGCTCGACCGTGCTCACCCACCTGGACGGGCTGCCGCCCTCGCTCAACTTCTGGCGTCACCTGCTGCACTGGTTCGGCGGCCTCGGGGTCATCGTCATGGCGCTCGCGGTGCTGCCGCTGTTGTCCGTGGGCGGCATGCAGCTCTACAAGAGCCAGTCCCCGGGCACGCGCGATGAGCGCCTGGCGCTGCGCATCACCGAGACCGCCAAGAACCTGTGGATCGTGTACGTGCTGCTGACCGCCGCCGGCATCGCGGCGCTGCGCCTGTGCGGCATGTCGTGGTTCGACGCGGTCTGCCACGCCTTCTCGGCGGTGGGCCTGGGGGGCTTCTCCACCCACGACATGAGCATCGCCTGGTTCAACTCCCCGGCCATCGAGAGCGTGCTGGTAGTGCTCATGGTGGTGGCCTCGCTCAACTTCGCGCGCCACTTCATGGCGCTGCGCGAGCTGTCCTTCGAGGCCTACAAGAAGGATCCGGA
This sequence comes from uncultured Pseudomonadota bacterium, assembly GCA_963825385.1. GTDB lineage: Bacteria > Pseudomonadota > Gammaproteobacteria > Steroidobacterales > Steroidobacteraceae > 13-2-20CM-66-19. Next base: position 190,512 of record CAWGSX010000001.1, read on the forward strand.
GACCAAGACCATCCTCGTCGTGCTCGCCGTGTCCGTCGCCGGCATCGCGCTGCTGCTCTCCTGGCACGGGGTGTACCCGGACTTCCTCGGCGCGCTGCGCGCCAGCGCCTTCAACGTCGTCTCGCAGGCGACCACCAGCGGGCTGAGCACCACCGACTGGCAGATCTGGCCGGTGTTCGCGCCGTGGTGGATGCTGTTTCTGTCCTGCGTGGTGTGCAGCACCGGCTCCCCCGGCGGCGGCATCAAGATGTTCCGCACGCTGCTGCTGGTGCGCCAGACCGGGCGGGAGCTGAAGCTGCTCATCCACCCGGCGGCGATGACCCCGGTGCGCATCGCCGGGCGCGTGGTGCCCGATGCGGTCGGCCACGCCGTGCTCGCCTTCATCTTCCTCTATTTCGTGACGGTGGCGCTGCTCACCTTCGTCATGCTGCTCACCGGCATGGACTTCGATCCTGCCTTTGCGGTGGTGGTCGCCTCGATCAACAACACCGCGCACGGCTTCGGGCCGCCGCACGGGGTGCACAACCTGCACGAGTTGAGCGCGCTGCAGCTGTGGATCTGCACCGCGGCGATGCTGCTCGGGCGCCTGGAGATCTTCAGCTTCGTGGTGCTGCTGCGCCGCACCTACTGGCGCAAGTAAGGCGCCGCCGCGTCCGTGCAGCGGCGCCCGCCCCGCGCCCCTTCGCGCCGAGAGGTTCCGTCCCTGTCAGTCGTCGGCGCGGACCCTAAGATCGCTCTTCACGTCGCGCACGCCGTCGGTGTCCTTGGCGATGGCCACGGCGCGATCGATCGCATCCTGGCTGCGCGCCGTGCCGGAGAGCCACACGATGCCGTTGGCATCGGTATCCACGTGGATGCGGCCCAGGCTCGTCACGTGCTCGGTCGCAAGCTTGCTCTTGATCTTCGTGGTGATAGCGGAGTCCTTGACGAACGCCTTCGGGTGCGAGCGGTCGACGTCCGCATCCTGCGCCAGCACCACCGGTGCGCTCAGCACCCCGATCAGGAGTGCGCCACATAGCATGCCCGTCTTCATGTTCTGTCCTGTCTTTGAGTGATGAGCGCGTATTACAGCGCGCCGGGGCTTGAGCTGCGCATCGGCGCGCGGCGCGCTTCAGTGTCGGCGTGCGGCCCGGCGCGCGGCGCGCTCAGTCCTACAGCTCGTGGTCGATGGGCAGCAGGGCGAGCAAGCGCACCAGGGCGCGCTGCCACAGGCTGCGCGCCGGCTCGCGCGTGTAGCTCACGGCGGCCCCGGCCTCCACGGCCGACCACTGCAGCTGCGGCCGGTGCGGCGCCGGCTGCCCGGGCGGATCGGCGCCGGGGCTGCCGAGGAGCGTCACGTGGTAGGCGTTCTCGGGCCGGGTCATGGCCGCAAAGCGCTGCTGCACCTCGCCGGCGAGCTCGGGACTTTGCACGATGAGGCCGATCTCGGTATTGAGCCAGCGCGAGCGCGCATCGTAGTTCATGGAGCCGACGTAGATCGCCGCGTCATCGAACACCAGCAGCTTCGCGTGCAGGCCGAAGTTGCCGTAGCGGCTCATGCGCGCGCTCTGGCCGGTGCCGCGCGGGCTCTGCGGCGCGCGCCGCAGCTCGTAGAGCTGCGCGCCGGACTCAAGCAGCGGCACGCGGTAGTGGGAGTAGCCGGCCTGGGCGGCCGGATCGGTAGTGGCCTCGAGCGAGGTGGTGAGGATGCGCAGCTGCCGCCCGTCGCGGCTGGTGGCTTCCAGCAGCTCGAGCTCCGCCCGCGTCGGAATCAGATACGGCGTCACCAGGGTGAGCTCGTGGCGGGTGCCGCGGATCGCCTGCGCCACCGGGCCGAACATGTAGCTCGCCACGCGGCGGCTGGCATCCATCTGCGCCTTGTCCGGGCTGTCGCAGGCGAGCTCGGCGGCCGCCCAGCTGAGCGGCGCTGCGCCGGAGAGCACCTGGTGCAGCGGCTCACCGGCCAGGAGGCGGGCGGAGAAATCCGGTGCCGCGCGTGTGGCGAGCTCGGGCGTGGTGTGCCGTTGCGCGAGCTTCTGCGCGGCGGCGGCACCGCGCTCGCGCGCGGGGGTGAAGGCCTCGACCGGCACCGCGTGCGGGCTGTCCCAGTACTCCTGGAACGCGTCCGCGAGCGCTGCGGTCACCTCACCGGTGGCGAGCACGTCGTCGTCGGCGTACTGCGAGTCCGGCGCCACCTGGAAGTACTGGTTGCCGATGTTGCGGCCGCCCACCAGCGCCACGCGGCCGTCGGCGACGAACAGCTTGTTGTGCATGCGGTAGTCGAGGCGGCGGCGGTTGAACAGGAACTCGACCGCGCGCACGAAGCCGTTGTGGCCGCGGTAGCGCCAGGGATTGAAGACGCGGATGGCGACGTGGGGCGCGCCGGCGAGCGCGAACAGCTGCTCATCACCGCGCACGCTCTCCCCGTCATCCACCAGCACGCGCACCCGCACGCCGCGCGCCGCCGCCTTGAGCAGCGCCTCGGTGATGAGCCTGCCGGACTCATCGCCATGGAAGATGTAGTACTGCAGGTCGAGCGAGCGCTGCGCCTGCTCGATCAGCTCCAGGCGCAGCAGCAGCCCGTCGGTGCCGACCGAGTAGAGGCGAAACGCCGAGGCCGGACCTTGAGCGCTCGCCCGCGCCGGCGCGCTCAGGGCGGGATTGGCCTCATGCGCGGGGCTTAGCTCCGCCGCGCGCGTGAAATGCTCACCTGGACCTGAGACGCAGCCGCACAGGAGCGAGGCGAGCGCGGAGAGCAGCAGGGAGGCCGGGACAGCGCGTGCCTGGCGCGGCCCCGGCATCAGTGCGGGCTGACTTCCACGCTCAGGACCACGCTCGAGGAGATATCGAGCGTCCCGGACTCCACCGGGGTTGCGACCTCGGCGCCGGCGGCCGGGGCGGCCATGCTGCGCATCATCGGCACGAAGCGCGAGCCGCTTTCCTCCACCGTGAGCACGCGCACCACCTTGAGGTTCAGGGCCTGGGCGATGACATCGGCATCGGCGCGCGCCTTGGCGACCGCCTTGCGCAGCGCATCGGCGTGCGCGGCGTCCTGGTCGCGCAGCGTGAAGGTGATGTTGCGCACGTTGTTGGCGCCGGCCTGCGCGGCGCCATCGATCACGGCGCTGATCTTGCCGAGGTCATCGAGCGTGACCTGCACCAGGTTGTTGGCGGTATAGCCGGTGAGCAGCGGCTCGTGGCCGTTCTGGTAGCGGTAGCTCGGGGCGAGGGAGTAGTTGACGGTCTTCAGCACCGCCGCACCGCCGGCGGCCTTGCGGATGGCGGCGAGCACCGCATCGGTCTGGCGCGCGTTCTGCGCCGCGGCGCTCCCGGAGTTCTCATCGTGCGTGGTGACGCCGATGTCGATCAGCACGCGGTCGGGCTTGGCGGTCACCTGCGCCTCGCCACTGACGCGGATTGACGACACCGGTGTCGGGGCCGGCTGTGCGAACGCCGGCACGGCGAGCAGGCACGCTAGAAGGCAGCCGCAGAGATGTTTCATGATGGAAAGTCCGGCGGAACGTCTTCGCATATTCTAACCTGCGCCGCGTGCGGCAGTTCATAGTTTGGGCAGCGCGGCGCGCAGGATGTCACACCAACGGTATACAAGGTTGAGGATGAACGCAGGCGAAATCACCGTCGCGCCGGACAAGTTCGAGGTCGTCGCCGGCGACGTGCTCCTGGTGGCTGAGCTCAGCTCCGCGCTGGCGGTGTGCGTGTACGACGCCACCGAGGAGGCCGGCGCGCTCCTGCACCTGCGCTGCATCGTGCGCAGCGCCAAGCCGGCCGACGTCACCGACACGACGCTCGCCACCGAGCTGCTGCTCCTGGACCGCTGCCTCGCCGCGCTGCGCGAGCTCGCCCCGCAGGCGCGGCATCTGCAGGCGCGCATCGTGGTGCACCTGCCCGCCGGTCCCCAGGGTCCGGCCGCCTGCGAGACCGTGCTGGCGATGGTGCGCCACTCCCTCGAGGATGCCGAGGTGCGGCTGCTGCCCGACGACGTCGGCGCCGGCGCGCCGCGCACGCTGCGTTTCCGCCCGGGCATGGGCTGGGTACACACGCGCGGCTGAGGCGATGGCGCGCGCGCGCGAAGTCCCGCCGCCACCGGCCCTGCGCCGCGCGCTCGAGCGCATCCTCGGCACGGACATCGGCCGCATCCGCATCATCGAGCACTCCGCCTTCGCCGCGCTCCACGGCCGCGCGCTCGCCACCACGCGCCGCGAGCGCATCTACCTGCGCGGCAGCGCACAGGAGTTCTTCGCCAACCCCGCGCTGATGCTGCACGAGTACTGCCATGTGCTCATGCAGTGGCATACCGGGCGCCTCACCGTGGCGCGCTACCTCGGCGAGTGCCTGCGGCGCGGCTACTGGAACAACTGCTTCGAGGTCGAGGCGCGCGCCTTCGCCGACCGGCACGGCGCCGCGCTCCATGCCGCGCTCCTAGCCGAGCAGCGCCTCGCGCCGGTACAGCCGCCCGGCGACCAAGACCATGAGCGCCGCGAGCGCTAGCGTGCTTGCGACCGAGATCGCGACGTAGCCGGCCGGCAGCGGCTCGGCGCGCAACAGGCTGGTGATGAGGAAGTGCTGGCTCAGGGACGGCACCGCCATCAGCTGCGGCGTGGGCCGCAGTCCCAGAAGCGCCGCGAACACCAGCGGCAGCGTCGGCACCAGGAGCAGCAGGGCCAGGTACGACTGCGCCTCGCGGTAGCTGCGCGTGTAGGCGGCGACGATGGTCATCAGCGCGGCCGCCAGCGGCACGAACGGCACGCAGGCGAGGATCAGCAGCAGCGCCACCTGCGGTCCGAAGTTCACGCTCATGCCGAAGCGCTCGAGCCCGATGCTGCCGAGCAGCAGCGCGAACGCGCTCACCGTGAGGGTGAGCGAGATCAGCATGTAGGCGCAGGTGGCGAGGATCTTGCCGAAGATCAGCTGCGCGCGCGGCACCGGCACGGTGAGCAGCGGCTCGAGCGAGCCGCGCTCGCGCTCCCCCGCGGTGGCATCGATGGCCAGATACATCCCGCCCATGAGGGTCGTGATCAGCAGCAGGTAGCTGAGCGTGCCGAGCAGCAGCACCGAGCGCGAGGCCGGCGTGGACACATCGATCCCCTGCACCGCGAGCACGCTGAGCACGAGCGGGTCCAGGCCCCGCGCCAGCACGCGCAGGCGCGCGAGCTCGCCTGAGTACTGCTCGAGCAGCGCGCGCAGCCGCTCGGTGTCGGCCGCGGCGCTGATGTCGGAGGCGTCCGCGTACAGCTCGAGCGGCGCCGGCAGCCCCTGCTGCAGGTGCGCGCCGAAGTCCGCGCCGATGCTGAGCACGCGCTCGTAGCGGTGCTGCGCCACCGCGGCGCGCGCCGCGCCGGGCTCGAGGCTCACCGCCGTCACCGTGACGCCCGCAGCGGCAAGGTAGGCGAGCAGGTTCGGCGCCCGCTCGGCGTGTGCGACCGCGACCGCGACCGGGTGCTCGCCGGCCTCGGCGCTGCGGCGGATCTGCAGGTTGAGGAGCGCGGCGAACAGCAGCGGCCCGAGCAGCGGGCCGAGCACGAGCGCGGTCAGGAGCGTGCGCCGCTCGCGCAGGTTTTCGCGGAACTCCTTGGCGAACACCACGCCGATGGCGCGCAGGCTCACGGCAGCGCCCCGCCCAGCAGCTGCACGAAGGCGTCCTCGAGTGCGGCCACGCCGGCGCGCGCGCGCAGCGCCTCGGGCGTGCCGCAGGCGATGACGCGCCCCGCCCCGATCAGCACCACCTCATCGCACAGCGCGCTCACCTCCTGCATCACGTGGCTGGAGAAGAGCACGCAGTGCCCCGCGGCGCGCAGCTGCGCAAGCTGCGCGCGCAGCGCGCGCACCGCCATGACGTCGAGGCCGTTGGTCGGCTCATCGAGGATGAGGTTGCGCGGGCGGTGCACGAGGCTGCGGGCGAGCGCGGTCTTGACGCGCTCGCCCTGCGAGAACCCCTTGGCGCGCCGGTCGGCGAAGGACTCCATGCCGAGCAGTTGCACCAGCTCGTCGGTGCGCGCACGCGCCGCGGCGCGCCTGAGGCCATGCAGGGCGGCGAAGTAGCGCACGTTCTCGCGTGCGGTGAGATTGGGGTAGAGCCCCGCGCCGTGACTGAGCACCCCGAGGCGCCGCGCCGCCGCGAGCGGCTGCGCGCGCACGCTCACCCCGTCGATCAGCGCATCCCCGCCATCGGGGGTGAGCACGGTGTACAGCAGGCGCAGCGTCGTCGACTTGCCTGCGCCATTGGGACCCAGGAGCCCGGTGATGCGGCCGTCGCCGGCGGTGAAGCTCACCTCGCGCACCGCCGCCACGGCGCCGAAGGACTTCGACAGCTGCCGCGCCTCGATCACGGCGGCGGCCCGTTCAGCGAGGTGAAGAACGGCAGCGGCCCTGCCGCGCGCGTGCAGCTGGCATCGAGGTCCGTCACGCTGCCGCGCGCGAGGAAGTCGGCGAGCACCCGGTCCATGCACGGCGCGGTGAGCTGCCCGTGGCCGAAGCCTGCAAGCGTGATCTCGAGCGCGTGGCGGAAACCCGCGGCGGCCTCGTGCGCGTAGGCGGGCGGGGTCACCGGGTCATCGCCGCCGGAGAGAAAGAGCGCCGGCACCTCGCTCACCAGGGGCTGGTGCAGGTCGGCATCGACCGGACCGCGCGGCCACTCCGCGCACAGCGCGCGCAGCGCCTCGACCTGGCCTGTGCCCATGAAGGTGCGCTCGAGCGCGGCGCGGTCGGGGGCGGCGCCGTCCCAGAACGGCACGTCCTCGCTGCACACCACGGTGTTGTGCATGCCGAGCGCGATCGCGGCCAAGGAGCGCGTGAGCAGGAGGTACTGCGCGCCGAGTGCGCGGTAATCCCCGTGCGCGGCGCCGTCGAGAAACAGCGGCAGGAGCGCGGCGTAGTCGGCGCTGTAGGCGCCCAGGCGCAGCACCGTGGCCAGCTGCTCGTGCCCGAACGCAAGCGTGCGCAGCTCCCCGTCGGAGGGATCGGGAAGGGTCAGTGCCACGCTCTGCGGCGCAAGGTGCGCGCGCACCGCCGCGTAACTGCGCCGCGGGTCGCCGAAGCGCTCGCGGCAGGGCGCTTGCGCGGCGCAGCGCGCGAGGATCCGCACCAGGGCCTCCTCGGCATCGAGCGCGACGCGTGGACCGACCGCGAGGGTCGGCGGCACGACGCCATCGAGGATGGCCGCGCGCACGCGCGCCGCGTGGTGGCGCAGGTACTGCTGCGCGACGCGCGTGCCATAGGAGACCGCGTACAGATCGATGCGCTCGTAGCCGAGCGCGGCGCGCACCGCCTCCAGGTCCTGCACCGCGCGGCTGGTGGTGTACTGCGCCACCTGCGCGTGTGCGGCGAGCGCGGCGAGACAGGCGCGCGCGAGTGCTGCGACCTCCGCAGCGCTCGCCTCATAGAGCCGGTCCTCATCGGCCGGGCAGTCGAGCGCGTTCGAGCCACCGGTGCCGCGCTGATCGAGCAGCACCAGGTCGCGCTCGCGGCGGATGCGCTGGAACGCGCCCGCCGCCGTGGCGTAGAACTGCGTCGCGGCCTGCCCCGGGCCGCCGGCGAGCACGAAGAGCGCATCGCCGCGGCGGCGGCGGTTGATGGCCGGCACGCGTGCCACGTGCAGCCGGATGTGCCGGCCCCCTGGCCGGGCGGGATCCTCGGGCACCTCGAGCGTGCCGCATTCGGCCGGCACGACGGTCAGTCGTAACGGATGCTCGATCTGGCACGGGCTCAGGGCGAGCTCGCCCGCGCGCGCGGGCACCCCCGGGAGCCACCCGGCGGCCACAAGCCCGAGTGCGAGCGCGCTAAGGAGCCGCGGCATGGGTGGCTTTTGGGTCGCGCTCGGGCATGGCGGCGGCAAAGGATACAGGGCGAACTTGTCCGCGGCTGGGCGCGTCCTACAATACCCGGCCCGCGCACAACCGCGCCGCCCGCTTATGTCCAAAGCTGCGAACACCCAGGCCTACGACGTCATCGTCATCGGCGGCGGCCACGCCGGTACCGAGGCGGCGCTGGCGGCTGCGCGCCTGCGCGCCCGTACCCTGCTCGTGACCCACAATCTCGAGACGCTCGGGGCGATGAGCTGCAACCCCGCCATCGGCGGCATCGGCAAGGGCCACCTGGTGCGCGAGATCGACGCCCTCGGCGGGGTGATGGCCTGCGCCGCCGACCGCGCCGGGATCCAGTTCCGTACCCTGAACGCGAGCAAGGGGCCGGCGGTGCGGGCCACGCGCGCCCAGGCCGACCGGCAGCTGTACCGCTGTGCGATCCGCGCCCGGCTGGAGAGCCAGCCCGGACTCGAGCTCTTCCAGCAGGAGGTGGCCGATCTCGCCGTCGAGGGCGGGCGGGTCACCGGCATCGTGACCGCAGGCGGCGTGCGCTTCGGGGCGCGCGCGGTGATCCTCACCACCGGGACCTTCCTGGGCGGACGCATCCACGTGGGGCTCGAGAGCCACCCCGGCGGCCGCGCCGGAGAGGCGCCCTCGCTGCGCCTCGCCGCGCGCCTGCGCGAGCTGAATCTTCCGGCGGGACGGCTCAAGACCGGCACGCCGCCGCGGCTGGATGGCCGCACCCTCGACTTCAGCGTCATGGCGCGTCAGCCGGGTGATGTACCGCCGCCGGTGTTTTCGTATCTCGGGCGAGTCAGTGATCACCCCAGACAGGTAGATTGCTTCATAACTGCGACCAATGAGCGCACCCACGACATCATCCGTGGCGCCACGGACCGCTCGCCGCTCTTCACCGGGCGCATCGAGGGGGTAGGTCCGCGCTACTGCCCCTCGGTCGAGGACAAGGTCGTGCGCTTCGCCGACAAGACCTCGCACCAGATCTTCGTCGAGCCCGAGGGTCTCACCAGCCACGAGGTCTACCCGAACGGGATCTCGACTAGCCTCCCCTACGAGGTCCAGGTCGAGCTGGTCCGCAGCATCCGCGGGTTCGAGCGCGCCCACCTCACCCGCCCCGGCTACGCCATCGAGTACGACTTCTTCGATCCGCGCGCGCTCAACGCCTCACTGGAGACGCGCGCGCTCGGGGGCCTGTATTTCGCCGGACAGATCAACGGCACCACCGGCTACGAGGAGGCCGCCGCCCAGGGCCTGCTCGCCGGCATCAATGCCGCGCTCGCGGTCCGGGACGAGGCGCCCTGGATCCCGAAGCGCAGCGAGGCGTACCTCGGCGTGCTCGTCGATGATCTGGTGACGCGCGGCACGCTCGAGCCCTACCGCATGTTCACCAGCCGTGCCGAGCACCGGCTGCTGCTGCGCGAGGACAACGCGGACGCCCGCCTCACCCCCATCGGGCGACGGCTGGGCCTCATCGGGGAGGAGCGCTGGGCGCTGTTCGAGCGCAAGACAGCGCTCGCGCAGGCGGAGGCGGCGCGCCTTCAGGGGCTGCGGGTGAAGCCGGCGCAGGTCTCCCCCGCCTGGGGTGAGGCGGTGCTCGGCGGACCTTTGGGGCGCGAGGTGAGTGCGCTCGAGCTGCTCAGGCGCCCGGGCGTCACCTACCCCGCGCTGTGCGAGCTCACCGGCACGCCCGCATGGCAGGCAGAAGAGGCCGACGAGCGGCTGCACCGTGAGGTGCCGCTGCAGGTGGAAGTGCACGCCAAGTACCAGGGCTACATCGCGCGCGCCGCGGCCGAGATCGAGCGCGCGCAGCGCCACGAGACCACGCAGCTGCCGGCCGACTTCGACTACGGCGCGCTCAGCGCTCTCTCCCACGAGGTACGCCAGAAGCTCACGCTGGTGCGCCCGGCGACCCTCGGCCAGGCCGCGCGCATCCCCGGGGTGACGCCCGCGGCGGTGCAGATTCTCCTGGTGCACCTCAAGCGCCGCGGACACCGCGCCGCATGAGCGTCTTCATCGACAAGCTCAAGCGCGCCTGGGCGGCCCACGACTCGCTCGTGTGCGTCGGGCTCGATCCGGAGATCGAGCGCTTCCCGGCGCACATCGCCGCCGAGGCCTCGCCCATCTTCCAATTCAACCGCGCCATCATCGATGCGACCGCGGACCTCGCCTGTGCCTTCAAGCCGCAGTTCGCGCACTACGCCGCCTACGAGGCCGAAGACCAGCTCGAGCGCACCATCGAGTACCTGCACCGCAATCACCCGGACGTGCCGGTCATCCTCGATGCCAAGCGCGGCGACATCGGCAGCACCGCCGAGCGCTACGCCATCGAGGCGTTCGAGCGCTACGGCGCCGATGCCGTCACCGTCAATCCCTACCTCGGCACCGATGCGCTCGAGCCGTTCCTGAAGTACGCCGACCGCGGCGTCATCGTGCTGTGCCGCACCTCCAATCCCGGCGGCCGCGACCTGCAGGAGCTCGACGTCGGCGGCCGCCCGCTCTACCAGGTGGTGGCGCAGCTGGCGGCGACGCGCTGGAACGCGCGCGGCAACTGCCTCCTGGTGGTCGGCGCGACCTACCCGCACGAGCTCGCCCAGGTGCGCGCGCTGGTGAAGAACATGCCGCTCCTGGTGCCGGGGGTGGGCGCCCAGGGGGCCGACGTGGCGCAGGCGGTGCGCGCCGGGCAGAGCGCCGAGGGTACCGGCCTCATCGTCAGCTCCTCGCGCGCCATCCTCTACGCCTCCTCGGGCAGCGATTTCGCGCAGGCGGCGCGCGCGCAGACCGCCGCGCTGCGCGAGCAGATCAACAAGAGCCGCCTCAACCGATGAGGTGCGCGCTGCGCGCCGCGCCCGCGCTCGCCGCGCTCCTGCTCCTCGGCTGCGGCGCCCCGGCACCGCACGCACCGGCCGGCGCGGTGCTGGTGCGCGGCGCCGGCCCCGGGCCCGACTCGCTCGATCCGCAGAAGGCGCGCGGCTTCGAGGCGCAGAGCATCCTGCGCGACCTGTGCGAGGGGCTGACCACGCTCGGGCACGATGCCACCGTCGCCCCGGGGGTGGCCTCGGCCTGGGAGGCGAGCGCCGACGGGCGCACCTACACCTTCCACCTGCGGCCCGAGGCGCGCTGGTCGAGCGGTGAGCCGGTGACCGCGCCGGATTTCGTCGCCGCCTTTCAGCGCCTGGTGGACCCGGCGACCGCTTCCGCCTACGCCGGCTACGTCGACGTCATCACCAACGCCACCGACATCGTCGCCGGCAAGAAGCCCACGCAGTCCCTCGGCGTCACCGCACCCGATGCGGCCACCGTGGTCATCACCCTCGCCGCACCCGCGCCCTACCTGCCGACCCTGGTGTCGCACCCGAGCACCTGCCCGGTGCACCGGCCGACGCTCGCCGCGCACCCGGACGGCTTCGCCCGCCCAGGGCTCTTGATCTCCAACGGCGCCTTCGTGCTCAGTGACTGGGTGCAGGGGGCCGAGCTCACCCTCACGCGCAACCGCCATTACTGGAACGATTCCGCGACCCATCTGGCGGGCGTGCGCTACCTCATCATCCCGGATGAGAACGCGGAGCTGGCGCGCTACCGCAGCGGCGAGCTGCAGGTGACCTTCGTCGTGCCGCGCGGCCAGTTCGACTGGATCCGCGCCAACCTCGGCGGCGAGCTGCACATCGCCCCGCAGCTCACCACCTACTACTACGGCTTCAACCTGCGCCGCGCACCCTTCAAGGACAACCCGCAGCTGCGGCGCGCGCTGTCGCTGGTGATCGACCGCGAGCGGCTCGCAAGCCTGGTGCTGCGCGTGGGCGAGCTGCCCGCCTGGGGCTGGGTGCCGCCGGGGATCGCCAACTACAGCGCCCAGTCCTTCGACTACCGCGCCACTCCGCTCGCTGCGCGCGTGGCGGAGGCGCAGCGCCTGTACGCCGCGGCCGGCTACTCCAGGGCGCGGCCGCTGAAGTTCGAGCTGCGCTACAACGCCGGGGAGGTGCACACCAAGGTGGCGCTCGCGGTGGCGGCGATGTGGCAGGAGGCGCTCGGCGCCGAGGTCACACTCACGCAGGTCGAGTTCAAATCACTGCTGGCCGACATCGACCGGGGCGATGTGGAGATGTTCCGCTCCAGCTGGGTCGGGGACTACAACGATCCCTACACCTTCGCGCAGTACCTGAAGAGCGACTTCGGGGTGAACCTGCCGCATTACGCGAGCGCCCGCTACGATGCGCTGCTCGCGCAGGCCGCCACGCGCACCGATCCGGCGCTGCGCCGCGCCGACCTGGAGGAGGCCGAGCGCGTCATGCTCGCCGACCACCCGCTGCTGCCGCTCTACTTCTACGTCAACAAGCACCTGGTGAAGCCGGAAGTCCTCGGCTGGTACGACAACGTCATGAACGTCGTCTACAGCCGTGACCTGGCGCTGCGTGCGGCGGCGCCGTAGCCTTTCAGTGCGCCGCCGCGGCGGTGCGGATGCGCTCGCGCAGCCGCCGCACGTCGGCGACCGCAGCCACCTGCGGCGGCACCTGCGCGGCATGCGCGGCCGCTTCCTTGAGAAGCGCCGCCGCGTGCGCCGGCTCGGCGAGGGCCTGGGCGTATAGCGCGAGCGCGAGCTCCAACGGCAGCCAGGCATCGCTGCGGTTCTTGCCTTCGAGTTCGCGGTGCAGCTTCAGCACCGGCGCGATCGTGTCCGCGGCTTCCTTCTGCCGCCCTTGACGCGCGAGCGCAAGCGCCAGCCAGGTCGACAGCTCCGCCTCGTCGCGCTCGACCGCAAGTCCCGCCTGGCCGGACACCTGGTATGACTTCAGCGCCTGGCGCTCGTACGCCTCCGCGGCCGGGTAGTCGCCCATGTCGTACGCTATGCGCCCGAGGCTGCGCGCGATGATGTAGGTGAGCGTGTCGTACTCGCTGGCGAGGCGCGGACCGGCGGCCGGATCGGCGTTCAGGCGCGCCAGCGCCTCGGTCCCCAGGCGCCGCGCGGTGGCGTTGTCCTCGGCCTGCTGCGCGATCAGCGCCCGCAGCGCCAGCGTGAGCGCGTTGCCGTAGGGCACGACCGCCTGCAGGGCCGGGGTGTGGCGCACCTGCTCGATGAGCCCTTCCGCGTCATGCACGGTGGCGCGCGCGGCCGCGAGCTCGCCGCGAGTGGTCTCAAGGTAGGCGGTGAAGCCGAGGAAGCCCAGGCGCGTGACGAAGAAGTCGGGGTTCTGCCCGTGGGTCGTGGCGCGCGCCAGGTAGTCTTCCGCGAGGTGCGCATGGCGCAGCGCCTCGGTGAGCTCGCCCGCGCTCCAGTAGGCGTTGGCGACGTTGTTGTTGGAGTTGCCGAGGTTGTTCAGCGTCACGACATTGTCGGGGTCGAGGCTCAAGAGCGCCTGGGAGTAGCGCTCGTAGCGCGCCCACTCGCGCGCCGCCGCGCGCGGGTCGAGCTCGACCATGGCGAGCCCCACCAGCACGTCGCCGATGAGGTCGGCGGCATGCAGCGCCAGGCGATGCCCGGGGCGGCGCGCGAGCGTCGCATCCGCCATCGCGAGCGCCTCGTTGGCCGCCGTGCGCGCCTCGGCATAGTGGCCGAGGTTGACGAGCGCCTGCACCAGCCAGCCGCCGGCTTCGGCGTAGTAGGCGCCGAGGTCCGGATCGGCGAAGGTGCGCGCCCCGAGCGTGACGGCGAGCTGCATGGCCTCGCGCTCACTGGCCACCGCCTCGGTGTACTTGCGCGCCTTCTGCTGCTGGTAACCGGCGCGGATCAGTGTCTGCACCAGCAGGCGCTGCGCGGCCGGCACCGGCGGCGCCTGCGCGGCGAGCGGCCGCAGCAGGGCCGTGGCGCGCGCCGTCGCCTCGGGCGCCTGGGTGTCGTCCTTGTTGTCGAGGATCTGGGACTGCACGAGCTCGGCGGTCGCCAGTGCCAGCGTGGTGGCCTGCGAGTCATCGCCCGCGGCGCGCTGCTTCTCGAGCAGCGCGACCGCCTCGGCCACATCGCGCGCCGCGGCATCGAGCTGCCCCAGGGTGCGCAGCGCGCGCGCGTGCAGGGCGAGCGCGAGCGCCCCGGTGCGCACCGACTCCGGCCCCTTCAGCGCCGGCGGCAGCGCGCGGAAGTACTCGATCTGCTGCTGGGCGAAATCGGCGAGCACGTTCAGGCGCCCGTTCGCCTCGAGCTCGCGGGCGAGGTCGTCGGTGAGGTAGGCGAGCAGATGCTCGGCCTGCCCGCGGGCCTGCTCGGCGAGGGCCTGGGTCTCCTGGGCATGGCGCTCGGCGCGCCGCGCCCGCTCGCTGGAGAAATAGGCGAGCACCGCCGCCGCGATCGCCACGGCGGCGAGAAAGGTGCAGATCCCGGCCACCTGGCGCGCCCGCAGCAGCGCCCGCCGCGCCGCCGCCTCGCCCTCACGCTGCCGGGCGAGCTGCCGCTCGGCCGCCTCGCGCGCTTCGCGCTCCTCGCGCGCATCGCGGCTCGCCTTGACCACCCCGCACAGCACATCATGGGTGAGCTCGACGCGGCGCACGTCGAGGCGCTCCTCGATGCGCAGCAGGCGGCGGTTGACCAGCAGCGCGAGCGTTGTCCGCGGCCGGCACCGGCTGCAGCGAAGCGCTTGAGCAGGCGCTCCTCCGCGATGTTCTCGCGAAAGCCGGAGGCGGTCAGCAGCTCGTCCTCGATGATGCGGCGCACGGCCGGCGGGCTGATCGGCGAGCGCACGCTCGTAGAAGTTGCTCAGGATGGTGGCGTGCGAGCCGGCCAGCAAGTCCAGGGAGATTTCGGCGCGTCCTTGCGCGATGCGCGCATCGTTCAGCTCGCGGCAGATGAGGCTACAGGAGCGAGGGCTCGACTTCGGCGTTGGCGAGCTCGGCGCCGCCGGCGACGAAGCGCACGATGGCTGCGGCGACCTCCTCCGTGACCAGGCCTGCCGCCGGGCTCGAGCACCGCCGCGAGCGCCTGGTCGCCGGTCATGGGCGCGAGCCGCAGGCGGTTCTGCGTGACGCTCGGCATCGCGCTTCTTCAGGCCCTCGAGCGGCGCGAGGTAGTCCTCGCGCAGCGCGATCAGCACGCGGTAGTCGCTGCGCGCGAAGTCGAAGCGCTCGGCCGCGGCGTCGTCCGCGCTCGAAGTCGCGCCTCGCAGCGCCTTCGGCGGGCGGTTCTCGACCAGGTCGGCGAGCTCGTCGATGAAGCGCGCGGCGCGGGCGCGGCCGAACTCATCGCTCTGCGCGAGCGTGAAAATCTCCTCGAACTGGTCGAAGATCAGCAGCGGGATGAGTGTCTCGCCGCCTCGTCGCGCAGCACATCGTCGCGGTGGTGCAGGAATTCCCACAGCGACTCGCCCGCCACCGCAACGCCGGCCTGCGTCCACTCGCCCGGAGCCGCGCGCGCGCGGCGCGATCGCGGCCTTGATCTGCTCCGCGGGCTCGGGCGCGTCCGCGGCCGTAGTCGATGCGCACGTACACCGGGCAGTAGCCCTGCGTACGCAGCCGCGGCACCAGTCCGGCGCGCAGGATCGAGGTTTTGCCCGAGGCCCGACTGGCCGAAGAGCACCGTGAGGAGCTTGCGCTGCACGCGCCGGGCGAGCTCGGCGACCTCCTCGTCGCGGCCGAAGAAATACGCGCGCGTCTCCTCGGTGAAGGAGGCCAGGCCCGAGCCAGGGATTGCGCTCGATCGACGGTCGGCGCGGCGGCGTCGGCGGCGCTGCGCGCTGCATGACGTCGTTCATGCGCGAGCGCGCCTGCATGAAGTCGCGCGAGCCGCTGCGCAAACTCCGGCGGCACCTGACCGCCCGGCAGGTGAGTTGAAGTGCAGGGCCTTGAACGGTCCGGGCACGAGCGCCTCGGCGGCGTCGGTGCCATCGACGGTCACCGGCAGGACGAACAGCGCGCCGTCGGCCATGTTGCGCACGCGGTCGAGCGCGTAGCTCCACTCGCGGCGGAAGTACGCCTCGAGACGCCGCTGCGTGGTCGCCGAGACCACCGGGATGAAATACGAGCAGCGCGCGATGTTGCGCTGGATCTTGCGGTCGTAGTCATCGCCCGCTTCGAGCCGATCCATGTCGAACCAGGTCGTGATGCCGGCGGCCTCGAGCCCCGCCTTGATCTGCTGCACGGCCGGCCAGATCCTCGCGCGCATAGCTGATGAACACGGCGTTGTCCGGCATCTCGCGCGCCGGCGGCAGGAAGCGCGCCGGCGCCGCGCGCGACCGCGTCGGCGCGGTTGGCGGCGCGCCTGCCAGCGCGCGTGCAGCTCCTCGACGAAGCGCTCGGCGCCGACGTAAATGCGCGTGCGCACGCTCACCTGCTGCAGGAAGGACATGAGCCGCGTCGTCCTGGCCGGTGTGATCGTCGGCCAGCACCTCGCCGACATCGCGCGGGTCGGACAGGCGCTGGCGCTTGGCCATGCGCAGGAACAGCCGCGCCAGCCAGTTGGTGAAATTGCTGCCGATGAACAGCAGGTGGCTGTGCTCGAGCTCGTGGAACAGCTTCTCCGGCACCAGGTGCTCGCTTTGCAGCGCGCAGATGAACTCCAGCAGGTCCTCGTCCGAGATGACGTAGGTCGGGCGAGGCCGAGAGCTTGCCGAACAGGTGGTAGACCACCGGGCGCTGCAGTCGATCGCGCTCCGGCGGCAGGTCGATGACGCGGTTCGGGGCGTAGGAGAGCACCTCGGTGGCGGCGCGCCGCTGAAACGCTCGAGGTTGATGGCGCTTCTCGAGCAGCGAATCGAAGGTCGTGGAGACGATACAGGTCGAAGTCCGTGATCGCGGCGAGCCGCCGCAGCGCCAGCGGCGGCTCGAAGTGCGGCATCCTTGATGATGCCGCGCAGGCGCACGTAGGCCTCCTCGCGCCGGCCGCGGTGCGGCAAGGAACCAGCATACGACGTCGTTCAGGGTATAGGGCTGCGGCAGCGCCGCGACGTCGACGTTGAGGCGCGCCGGCGAGCTTCTCGGCCAGCCCAGTCGTAGCAGAAGACGCGGCCCGCGCGTCGGTCTCGACCAGCAGCAGTTCGGGTCCCACGATCGGGATGACCCGCCGCTCCTCGATAAAGCTCAGCAGGTCCTCCCACGCATCGTCATCGAGCTGCGGCGCGGGCAGCACCGCGGCCGCCGCGCCGCTCATCGGCACACCTCGGGGCAGCTCAGCTGAGGGCCGCCCCGGTACGGGCAGGAAGGCAGGACGCGGCGCTTTGCCATGGATGAAGGGTCCGGCCGTCGCATGCGGCCTGTCGGCTCTGATTAAATCAGTGTGCCGCAAGCCCCGCCGCGCTGCAATTTGCCGCCGGCACCAACATAATCGCCGCCAGCTCAACAAGCGCCGCACCCACCCATGAGCCCCGCCAAGCCATCGGCGTCCGCCCTCACCGCCTCCGCGCTCGAGCGGCTGTCCAGGCTGTGCCTGGCACTGCCGGAGGCGACGCGGGCGCTGCAGGGCGACCACGCCGACTTCCGCGTGCGCGGGCGCGTGTTCGCCTACTTCCTCAACAACCATCACCGCGACGGTATCGTCTCGGTGTGCGTGCGGGCCGCGCTCGGGGAAGGGGTCGATCGGGTGCGCAGCGACCCGCAGCGCTGCTACCTGCCGGCCTACATCGGCGCGCGCGGCTGGTTCGGCCTCAGGCTCGACCGCGGCCCGGTCGACTGGGCCGAGGTGCAGAACCTCATCGAGCTCAGCTACTGCCTGCAGGCGCCGAAGACGCTGGCCCGCGCGGTCGAGGCGCGGCTGGCCGCGCCGCGCTGACGAGGCGCGCCGCGCCCGGCGCCTACTTGCCGATGCAGAAGCTGGCGAAGATGCGCCCGAGCAGGTCCTCGCTTGCGAACTCGCCGGTGATCTCGGCGAGCGCCTGCTGCGCGGCGCGCAGCTCCTCGGCGACGAGCTCGCCGGCACGCGACTCGGTCAGCTGACGCGCGGCCTCCTCGGTGTGGTGGCGCGCCAGCGCCAGCGCCTCCAGATGCCGCCGGCGCGCGCTGACCGCGCCGGACTCCACGCTCTGGAACCCCATGCACTGCTTGAGGTGCGCGCGCAGCTCGGCAAGTCCCGCGCCGGTCAGGGTGGAGAGCGTGATCACGGGGGGCCCGGTGAGCGTGTCGGCCACCGGCAGCCCGAGCGCCAGATCGCTCTTGTTGAAGACCAGCGTGACCGGCACGTCGGCCGGCAGGCGCGCGCGCTCCTCGCGGAAGGCGCGCGCATCGGGGTCCGCGGCGGCGTCGATCACGAACAGCACGCGGTCGGCACGCGCCATCTCCGCCTGGGCGCGCCGGATGCCCTCCTCCTCGACCAGGTCGGCGGCCGCGGCGCGCAGGCCGGCGGTGTCGAGCACGTGCAGCGGCATGCCGTCGATGTCGATGCGCTCGCGCACGATGTCGCGCGTGGTGCCGGGAATGCGGCGTGACGATGGCCGCATCGTAGCCGGCCAGGCGGTTGAGCAGACTCGACTTGCCGGCGTTGGGGCGTCCGGCGATCACCACCGTCATGCCCTCGCGCAAGAGGCGCCCCTGGCGCGCCGAGTCGAGCACCCCCTCGAAGTGGTCGCGCACCGCCTGGAAGCGCTCGCTGAGCTGACGGTCGGCGAGGAAGTCGATCTCCTCCTCGGGAAAGTCGATGGCGGCCTCGACGTAGGTGCGCAGCTCCGTCACCGCCTCGGTGAGCCCGCTCACCATCGCCGAGAACTCCCCCTGGAGCGAGCGCATGGCGGCGCGCGCCGCCTCGCGCGAGCCGGCGTCGATCAGGTCGGCGATGGCCTCGGCCTGGGCGAGGTCGAGCTTGTCATTGAGATAGGCGCGCTGCGTGAACTCCCCGGGCAGCGCGCGGCGCGCGCCCAGCTCCAGGGCGCGGCCGATGAGCGCCTCCATCACTACCGGGCCGCCGTGGCCCTGCAGCTCGAGCACGTGCTCGCCGGTATAGGAATGCGGCGCCGGGAAAGAACAGCGCCAGCCCCGCATCGAGCGGCTCGCCGCGCTCATCGAGGAAGCGCACGAAGCTGGCGACGCGCGGCGGCGGCAGCTCCCCGATCATCACGGCAGCGATCTCCGGGGTCTTCGGTCCCGAGAGGCGCACGATGCCGATGCCGCCCCGGCCGGGGGGCGTGGCCGCTGCCACGATGGTGTCGGTGCGGGTCATGCGATCGTGCGCGCACGCGGGCGCAGCTCGCAGGCTACCGCCGCACCGGCGCCGAAGGAAAGCGCGGCGCTCAGCTGCGCTTGGCCGCCGCGGCCGCCTCGATGCGCCGGTTGATGTTCCACTGCTGCGCGATCGACAGCACGGTGTTGGTCACCCAGTAGAGCACCAGTCCCGCCGGGAAGAAGGCGAACATCACCGACATGGCGAGCGGCATGATCATGAACACCTTCGCCTGCACCGGGTCGGGCGGGGTGCGGATTGAGCTTGTACTGCACGAACATGGCCACCGCCATGATCGCCGGCAGGATGAACCAGGGATCGCGCGAGGACAGGTCGTGGATCCAGAACCCGAAGGGGGCCTGGCGCATCTCCACGCTCTCGAGCAGCACCCAGTAGAAGGCGATGAACACCGGGATCTGGATGACGATCGGCAGGCAGCCGGCGACCGGGTTCACCTTCTCGCGCTGGTACAGCTCCATCATGGCGCGGCCGAGCTTCTCGCGGTCGTCCTTGTAGGTGTCCTGCAGGTTCTTGATGCGCGGCTGCAGGGTCTTCATCTTCGCCATGGAGCGGCCGCTCGCCTCCGACAGCGGATAGAACAGGAGCTTGAGGAGGAAGGTCACCGCGATGATGGCGATGCCCCAGTTGCCTGAGAAGGAGTGCACCGACTGCAGGAGCAGGAACAGCGGGCGGGCGAGGAACCACAGCCGCCCGTAGTCGGCGGCACGCCCGAGCTCGGGCGAGGTGGCCTTGAGCTGCTGCTGCAGCTTCGGCCCGACAAAGAGCGTCTGCGCCAGCTCGGCGCTCGCCCCGGGCGCCACTTCCGTGAGCGGGCCGAGGCCGCTGAGCGCGTACTGCGTGCCGGCAACCGCCATGCTGAAGGTCCACATCTGCGCGGGCGGCGGCACCACCGCGCTCACGAAGTAGTGCTGCAGCGCCGCGAGCCAGCCATCGCGCACCGGCTCGGACAGGTGGGCGTCTTCGCTCTTGGTCAGGTCGAGGCGGCGGTACTTGCCGTCCCAGATCGCCGGCCCGTGGTAGGCGTACGAGTTGACGTCGAAATAGGAGCGCTTGGTCGGCGGATCGTTGCGCAGGATCTGCGCGTAGGGCTGCACCGTGTAGGGCACCGTGCCGGCGTTGTGCACCTGATACTTCACGCCGATCACGTACTCGCCGCGCCGGAAGGTGAAGGTCTTGGTGACGGTGATGCCCGCGCTCGTCCAGGTCAGCGGCACTTCGAGCTCACCGCTCGAGTTCAGACGGTAGTCCTGACTTGCGGCCTGGTAGTCCGCGCTCTGGTCCGGAAAGACCCCGCCCTTCGGTCCGGTGAGCCCGGTCTGCAGCTCGTAGAGCGTCGCATCGCTCTCCTGGTTCTCCAGGCGCACCGGCGTCGGCTGGCCCTTCACCTGCGGATAAGCGAGCAGATCGGCGCGGATGAGCGTACCGCCGCGCGTACTGATATCGAGGTCGAGCACGTCGGTGCGCACGTGCACGAGCGGGGCCGCCGCGTGGGCGCTGGCCTGCGGTGCTTCAGCAGCCGCTGCGGCCGCTGCGGCCTCACCAGGTGCCGGCGGCTGCTCGGTGGCGGCCGGGCCCGCCGAGGGAATGCGGTTGCGCAGGTCCGCGCCGGGCGCGGGCGCTCCCTGCGCGACGGGCCCGGTTCCGGAAGCCGCAGGGGTGAGCGAGCCGTAGTCGCGCATCCAGGCCTGGAAGTTCAGGAACAGCAGGAGCGCGAACCCGATCCACAGGTACAGGCGCGGGTTCTGGGGCAGTAGGGTGTTATTGCTCATGGGTATTCAGGCACGGGCCGTGCGGTACCGGATCGAAGCCGCCGGCGTGGAAGGGATGACAGCGCGCCAGACGCTTGAGCGCGAGCCAGCTGCCGCGTGCCACACCGAAGCGCAGGATCGCCTCGTGCGCGTAGGCCGAGCAGCTGGGGTAGTAGCGGCAGCGCGCCCCAAGATGCGGGCTCACCGTCCACTGGTAGAGGCGGATCAGGAACGCGGCGGCGCGGCGCATCGCTCACCGATCCGGGTCCACAGCGCCGCAAGGCTCGCGTGCAGCTGCCGCCCGGGCGCTCCGCGCGCCGCGGCACGCGCGCTCACCACCAGATCCACGGCCGGGAGCGCGCGCTGATGCACGCGGAAGGACTCGCGGATGATGCGGCGGATGCGGTTGCGCTCGACCGAGCCGCCGGCGACGCGCACGGCCACCGCCATGCCGAGGCGCGCAGCGCTGCAGTCGTTGAGGCAACAAGTCACGGCAAAGAATCCATCACCTAGACGCTGTCCACGGGCATAGGCGGAGTCAAAATCGCTCTTGCGCCGCAGGCGAAGCCGCGCCGGCAGAGTGAGCCGCCCTGGCATCGGGCCCATCGGGGAAGTTTTCCGGGCACCGGCGGCGCGCACGCACGGCGTGCGGGCCTTAAGTGCCCCACGCTTTAGGGTATCAGCTTGCGCCGGCCCTTGGCGCGCCGCCGCGCGAGCACCTTGCGGCCGTTCTTGGTGGCCATGCGTGCACGGAACCCGTGGGTGCGCTTGCGGCGCACTTTGCTCGGCTGGTAGGTACGCTTCATACCTTGAGGCTCCGTGGGCGATCTGTGGCGGTCAAAAAAAGGGCGGCAAGGCTAAGCCGTTGAGCGCCAAGGTGTCAATATTTTCAGTAGCCCAGGGCCTACCGAAGCGCGCTCGCCCCGGTATAGACTTCGCGCCCTTTCCTTTCGTTCACGAACCGTCGCGGAGGCACGCGGGTGGAAGCGTCGCTTTGGACTCGCTGCATGGGCGCGCTGGAGACGGAGCTTCCCGAGCAGCAGTTCAACACCTGGGTGCGCCCGCTGCAGGCGATGGAGGGCAACGGTGCGCTCAAGCTCCTGGCGCCGAACCGCTTCGTGGTCGAATGGGTGAATGCCAATCTCCTGCCGCGCATCGGCGAGCTGCTGCGCGATGAGAGCACCGGGGATGCGCCGATCGTGACCGTGGAAGTCGGCGCGCGCGCGATCCCGCTGCGCGGCGTGCCCGCACCGGTGCTGCCCGCGCACACGCGCCGCGAAGGCCTCGTGGTCGGTGCGCGCATCAATCCTGAGTTCACGTTCGCGAGCTTCGTCGAGGGCAAGAGCAACCAGCTCGCCAAGGCCGCCTCGCTCCAGGTGGCCGAGAACCCCGGACGCGCCTACAACCCGCTGTTCCTGTATGGCGGCGTGGGCCTGGGCAAGACGCATCTCATGCACGCGATCGCGCACCTCATCAAGGAGCGCAACCCCGAGGCGCGCATCGCCTACGTGCATTCGGAGCGGTTCGTCGGCGACATGGTGCGCGCGCTGCAGCACAACCAGATGAACGATTTCAAGACCGCGTACCGCTCGCTCGATGCGCTGCTCATCGACGATATCCAGTTTTTTGCGGGAAAAGAGCGCTCGCAGGAAGAGTTCTTCCATACCTTCAACGAGCTGCTCGAGGGCCAGCATCAGGTGATCCTCACCTGCGATCGTTATCCGAAGGAAGTCGAGGGGCTCGAGGAGCGCCTCAAGTCGCGCTTCGGCTGGGGACTCACCGTGGCCATCGAGCCGCCCGAGCTCGAGACCTGTGTGGCGATCCTCATGACCAAGGCGCGCGTGAACGGCGTCACGCTGCCGGAGGAAGTCGCGTTCTTCATCGCCAAGCGCATCCGCTCCAACGTGCGCGAGCTCGAGGGGGCGCTGCGCCGCGTGATCGCCAACTCGCGCTTCACCGGGCGCGCGATCACGCTCGAGTTCACCAAGGAGGCGCTGAAGGATCTGCTGTCGCTGCAGGCCAAACTCGTCACCATCGATAACATCCAGAAGACGGTCGCCGATTACTACAAGGTGCGACTGGCGGACCTGCTCTCCAAGCGGCGCAGCCGCTCGGTGGCGCGCCCGCGCCAGGTGGCGATGGCTCTCGCCAAGGAGCTCACCACGCACAGTCTGCCGGAGATCGGCGATGCGTTCGGTGGCCGCGACCACACCACGGTGCTGCACGCCTGCAAGCGCATCAAGGAGCTGCGTGACACCGAGCAGCGCATGAAAGAGGACTACTCGAACCTGTTGAGAACCCTGGCCGGATGATGGGGACTGCCCTGTGGATTACTTGTGGGGCGTTTAGGGGATAAAGTTATACACAGATCGCGCACAGCAGTTAGGCAGCTAGTCTTACATGTACCGCGTGTAAATTTGGTGTTTAACGGATTGATTTAAAAAGAGAAATAAACTTATAGCCGCTACTCACAGGCTCTATAACTCCTACAACTAGCTATCCAATTTTCCTACAAAGATAGTCTTCAAGAGAGATCCGAAACATGAAGCTGACGGCCCCGCGCGAAGATCTGCTCGCTCCCCTGCAAAGTGTCATCGGCGTGGTCGAGCGTCGTCAGACCATGCCCGTGCTCGCGAACGTGTTGCTCGCCGCGCGTGACAACAAGCTCAGCGTCACCGGTACCGATCTGGAAGTGGAGCTGGTGGCGAGCACGCAGGTGAGCGTGCAGCAAAGCGGTGACATCACCGTGCCGGGCCGCAAGCTCCTCGACATCTTTCGCTCTTTACCCGAGAAAACCAGCGTTACGCTCACCACCGACGGTGAGCGGGTATCGGTGCGCGCAGGGCGCAGCCGCTTCACGCTCTCGAGTCTGCCGGCGGCGGAGTTTCCGCTGGTGGAGGAAATCAACGCGCAGCACACCCTCACCGTGCCGCAGGGTGACTTCCGCCGTCTGATCGACAAGACGCATTTCTCGATGGCGCAGCAGGACGTGCGCTACTACCTGAACGGGCTCCTGCTCGAGACCGACGGCAAGGCGCTGCGTGCAGTCGCAACCGATGGTCATCGGCTGGCGCTGTGCGAGACCGAGCTCGGCGGCAAGGCGCGCAATGCGCACCAGGTGATCGTGCCCCGCAAGGGCGTGCTCGAGCTGCAGCGCATACTCGGCACCGAGGGAACCATCGAGCTGGCCATCGGCACGAATCACGTTCGCGCCCAGATCGGCGATATTCGCTTCACTTCGAAGCTGATCGATGGTCGTTTCCCGGAGTACAGCCGTGTTATCCCCGCCAACCCACCCCGCAAGGTCGAGGCGGACCGCGAGGCGCTGCGCCAGGCGCTGCAGCGCACGGCGATCCTGAGCAACGAGAAGTACCGCGGCATAAGGCTCACGGCCCGCCCCGACCTCCTCACGCTCCAGGCTCATAATCCCGAGCAGGAGGAAGCCGAGGACCAGGTCGAGGTCAGCTATAAGGGTGAGGAAGTCGAGATCGGATTCAACGTCAACTACCTCCTCGATGCCCTGAGCGCGATCGAGAGCGACAAGGTCGAGATCGGGCTCACCGACTCCAACAGTAGCTGCCTGATCCACGCGCCCGGCACGGCTCACACGCGCTACGTCGTGATGCCGATGCGGCTCTGACACGGCCGCTGAGCCGGGCGGCACGTGCGGCGCCCGCTGTATCTGGATCCGGCCTCCGGTGTCCATGGGCACCCAGGCCGCGTACGTCCCCCCGCTGCCGGTTTGCGCTGGCGTGACGCGCCGGTGACTGAGGGTCGTCCCCTTCGGCGCCGCCGGTGCGGCGGCCGCGGGGTTCCACGTGGAACCCCGCCGGAGTCGCCGCATGCCTCTGACCCCCGTCGCGCAACTGCCCCCGGCATCCGGCATCGACCAGGGGACCTCTCTCGCCACGGCTCCGGCCCATCCAGCAAGCCGCCACCTGTCGGTTGCCCGGATTGTTCCACGTGGAACCCATTGCCCACGAGCGCTACGGGCGGAGCTGGCGTGCCGGGCAGAAGACCTCCGCGGGCCGGCCGACCATGACGCTGCGAGGACTCACGGTCGAGAACGTCAGGTCCATCAGCCAGGCGGTCCTGGAGCTGCCGGCGGGCCTCACGCTGATATACGGGGGCAACGGCTCGGGAAAGACGTCCCTGCTCGAGGCGATTTTTCTATTGGGACGCGGGCGTTCATTCCGCACCCGCAACACGGAGCGGCTGATCCAGCGCGGCTGTGACCACCTTCGTGTGGTCGGGCGTGTGGCGGGCCCGGTGGGGGATGTGACCCTCGGGGTCGAGGCACGAAGCACCGGTACGGTCGCGCGCGTGGCGGGAGAGACCGTCGAGTCGCTGGCGGCCCTGTCCCATGCCTTTGCCGTCCAGGTAATCGAGCCGGGGGTGCACCGGCTCTTGGAAGAAGGGGGCTATCGTCGCCGGCGCTGGATGGATTGGGCCGTGTTCCACGTGGAACCATCCTTCGCCGACGCCTGGCAGCGCTATACCCGCGCGCTGAAGCAGCGCAATGCGGCGCTGCGCACGCAACCGAGCCAGGCCCCCATCTGGGACGCCGAACTGGTGCGAAACGGAGAGGCCATCGACGCGGCGCGATCGCGCCTCATGATGGAACTCGAACCTTACTGGAAAGAGAGCGTGGCGGCGCTCACGGGGCTCGAGGTGCACATGCACTACCTGCGCGGCTGGAGCGCCGACCGGCCGCTCGGTGAGGCGCTTCAGGCGTCGGCGACCCGCGATGCCGCGCGGGGGCTCACGCATGCCGGCCCTCACCGTGCGGACGTCTCTCTGCGCCTGTCCGGCCGGCCCGCACGCGATGTCCTGTCCCGCGGCCAGCAGAAGCTGGTGGCGGCCGCGATGACGCTCGCCCAGCTGCGGCTGCTGCAGAGCCTGACCGGCACCACGCCGACGCTGCTTCTGGATGATCCGGCGGCCGAGCTCGACGGTGAGCGGCTGCAGCGTTTCATCACCCAGGTCGGACAGTTGCGATCGCAACTAATCATGACGTCTTTGACCGCAGATTCAAGGCTTTTCGGGGTCCCGGAGGCCACCTTTTACGTGGATCAGGGGAGGGTCCAGCAGGTATAATCCGACGTCACAAAACCGAGTGGATTCATGGCCACAGACGACGTCTACGACTCCAGTAAAATCAAAGTCTTAAAGGGTCTTGATGCGGTGCGGAAACGCCCCGGAATGTACATCGGTGACACCGATGACGGAACGGGCCTGCACCACATGGTCTTCGAGGTCGTCGACAACTCCATCGACGAGTCCCTGGCCGGCTACTGCGACCGCATAGTCGTCACCATCCATGCCGACGAATCCGTGACCGTATCGGACAACGGCCGTGGAATTCCTGTGGATATCCACCCCGAGGAAGGCCGCTCGGCGGCCGAGGTCATCATGACCGTGCTGCACTCGGGCGGAAAGTTCGACGACAGCTCCTACAAGGTATCCGGCGGCCTGCACGGCGTGGGCGTGTCGGTCGTGAATGCGCTCTCGGACTACCTGCAGCTGAGCGTCGCGCGCGACGGCAAGCTGCACCGCCAGGAGTATCACCTGGGCGAGCCCCAGGCGCCGCTCGCGGTGGTCGGCGACACGCAGGATCGCGGCACGGTGATCCGCTTCAGGCCGAGCGCGCAGATCTTCACCAACATCAACTTCAACTACGAGATCCTCGCCAAGCGGCTGCGCGAGCTGTCGTTTCTCAATTCCGGCGTGCGCATCGAGCTCATCGACGAGCGCGAGAACAAGTCCGACGTGTTCGAGCACGACGGCGGCCTGCAGGCCTTCGTGTCCTATCTCAACCGCACGCGCACCCCGGTGCACGAGTCGGTGTTCT
Organism: uncultured Pseudomonadota bacterium; assembly: GCA_963825385.1. Classification (GTDB taxonomy): domain Bacteria; phylum Pseudomonadota; class Gammaproteobacteria; order Steroidobacterales; family Steroidobacteraceae; genus 13-2-20CM-66-19. Next base: position 217,014 of record CAWGSX010000001.1, read on the forward strand.
GGTTCCGCACCCAGGACGGACCGGTCTCGGTCGAGGTGGCGATGCAGTGGAACGACTCCTACCAGGAGTGGATGTTCTGCTACACCAACAACATTCCGCAGAAGGACGGCGGCACGCATCTCGCCGGCTTCAGAGCGCGCTCACGCGCACGCTCAACGACTACATCGAGAAGGAGCTCTCGGGCAAGGACAAGATCCCCATGACCGGCGACGACGCGCGCGAGGGACTGACCGCCATTCTCTCGGTCAAGCTGCCGGATCCGAAGTTCTCATCGCAGACCAAGGACAAGCTGGTCTCTTCCGAAGTAAAGGGCGTGGTCGAGACCGCGGTCGGCACCAAGCTGCAGGAATTTCTGCTCGAGCATCCGCAGGAGGCGCGCGCCATCGTCGCGAAGATGGTCGAGGCGGCGCGGGCGCGCGAAGCGGCGCGCAAGGCGCGCGAGATGACGCGGCGCAAGGGCGCGCTCGACATCGCCGGTTTGCCCGGCAAGCTCGCCGACTGTCAGGAGAAGGATCCGGCGCTGTCGGAGATGTTCATCGTCGAGGGCGACTCCGCCGGCGGCTCGGCCAAGCAGGGCCGCGACCGGCGCACGCAGGCGATCCTGCCGCTCAAGGGCAAGATCCTCAACGTCGAGAAAGCCCGCTTCGACAAGATGCTGTCATCGGCGGAGGTCGGCACGCTCATCACCGCGCTCGGCTGCGGCATCGGCCGTGATGACTTCGACATCGACAAGCTGCGCTATCACCGCGTCATCATCATGACGGATGCCGACGTCGACGGCAGTCACATCCGTACGCTGCTTCTGACCTTCTTCTACCGGCAGATGCCGCTGCTCATCGAGCGCGGCCACATCTACATCGCCCAGCCGCCGCTGTACAAGGTCAAGCGCGGCAAGCAGGAGACGTACGTCAAGGACGACGCTGAGCTGAACGCGCTGCTGCTCAACAGCGCGCTCGAGGACGCGGCGCTGCACGTCAACGCCGAGGCGCCGCCGCTGTCGGGCTCGGGCCTGGAGCTGCTGGCGCGCAAGTACATGGAGGTGCAGGCCATCGTCAAGCGCTGGTCGCGCCGCTACGACGAGCGGCTGCTCGAGCAGCTGCTCTACATGCCGGAAGTTTACCACGGCCGACTTCGACCGGCCCGACGTGGCTGCGCGGCTGGGCACGGGATCTCGAACGAGCGCCTGAACGCGCTCGATGACGGCACGCGCACGTTACCGCGTCGAGCGTCCGCGCCGCAAGCGACGGGCATGCGGCGCGGGTGGTGGTCCACAAGACCGAGCACGGCACGACGAGCCACAAGCACCTGCCGCGCGAGTTCTTCGAGTCGGCCGAGTACCAGCGCATCGCGGAGCTGGCGCGCACGCTCGCCGGCCTCATCGGCGAGGGCGCCTTCGTCGCCGCGCGGCGACGAGCGTCACGAGGTGGGCTCCTTCAAGGAGGCCATGAAGTGGCTGCTGGACCAGGCCAAGAAGGGGCAGATCGATCCAGCGCTACAAGGGCCTGGGCGAGATGAACCCGGAGCAGCTCTGGGAGACGACCATCAATCCCGAGACGCGGCGCCTGATGCAGGTGCAGCATCGAGGATGCGGTGGCCGCCGACGACATCTTCATGACGCTGATGGGCGATCAGGTCGAGCCGCGGCGCGAGTTCATCGAGAAGAACGCGCTCACGGTCACCAACCTCGACGTGTAGGCGCAGCGCGCACCGGAAAAAAGCAGGAACCGCGCGGACGGTCGCAAGTGCCGGCCGCGCCCGGGGGAGTTCAGATGAGCGTTGAGGCGCGCGGCACGCACCGCCGCCACGCGGTGGTGGGCTTCACCGTGCTCGCCATGGTGCTCGCCTACACCGACCGCGTGAACCTCGCGGTGGCATCGGTGGCCATGCGCGAGGCGTTCCACTGGAGCCAGTCGGTGAAGGGCCTGGTGCTCGCGGGCTTCTTCGTCGGCTATTTCCTCTTCCAGGTGCCGGCCGGCGCGCTCGCCCGGCGCCTCGGCGGCAAGACCGTGCTCGGCTGCGCGGTGCTCGCTTGGTCCGCCTTCGCGCTGGTGACGCCCACCGCGGCGGCGCTCGGCGTCGCCGTCCTCATCGCTGCGCGCATCGGCCTCGGGCTCGGCGAGGCGGCGGTGCTGCCGGCCACCTACGAGATCTTCAGCCGCTGGATCCCCGCCGGCGAGCGCGGCCGTGCGCTGGCGTTCTTCCTCGGCGGCATCCCGCTCGGCCAGATCGCAGGATTTGCCGCCACGGGCTATCTCACCGCGCACCTGGGGTGGCCGGCGAGCTTCTACCTCTTCGGCGTGCTCGGCCTCGCCTGGGCCGCCACGTTCCTGAGCCGCGTGCACGACGACCCGGCGCGCGATCCGCGCCTGGATGCCGCCGAGCGCGCCAGGCTCCCGGTGGCGCAGGCGGCGCCGCGCGCGGCCACGCCGTGGCGCGTGCTTTTGTCCTCGCCGCTGGTGCTGTCATTCATCGCCGCGCACGTCTGCCACAACTGGGCGCTGTACGTGCTGCTGTCCTGGCTGCCGAGCTACTTCCACGACCACCTGGGACTGACGCTGCTGCAGGCGGGGCTGTATTCGGCGCTGCCGTGGGGCGCGAACTTCCTGGTGCTGATCGGCGCCGGCGCGCTCGGGGATGCGCTCATCGCCCGCGGCGCGCACGCGCTCGGCGTGCGGCGCATGCTCGCCGCGCTCGGCCTCCTGCTCACCGCGCTGTGCTTCCTGAGCCTCGCCCGCGTGAGCGCCGCGCCCGAGGCGCTCGCACTCACCTGTGCCACCGCCGGGGCGATCGGCCTGTGCGCGGCCGGCTTCACGCCCGTGCCGCTCGATATCACGCCGCGCTTCGCGGCCACGCTCATCGGCGCCTCCAACATGCTCGCGACCCTGCCGGGCATCGCCGGCGTCGCGATCACCGGCTGGCTGGTGGATATCACCGGCACCTACGCCTCGACCTTCCTGGTCTCGGCGGCGGTGGCCGGGGCGGGGGCGCTGTCGCTCGCGGCCGCGGCCGGCTCCCCCGTGCCCAAGACCTGAAAGCTCCCGCCAGCGTAAGGACTACACTTAGAGGCCCCGCGCGGGCGGTGCTGCGCCTGTCAACGCAAGGAGCTCTGTGGACGTCTTGAACCCCTGGCCGCTGACGGCGTGGCGCACGCTGCGCTTCGGACTGGCGCGCCTCACCAGCCCCGACGGCACGGTGGACGCGCGGGCCCGGCCCTTCGACCTCGTCTTCACCGGACCTGCCCAGGACGTCATCACCCGGCACATCTACCGCTTCGGGGTGCACGAGCCGGACATCACCCGCTACCTCCTGCGCGAGGTGCGCTTAAGAGCCGGGGACGTGGCGCTGGATGTGGGCGCGAACCTCGGCTGGTACAGCCTGCTCCTCGACCGGCTCGCCGCACCCGGGGCGGACGTGTTCGCCTTCGAGCCCGACCCGCACAGCTACGCGCTGCTCACGCGCAACCTCGCCCGCAACGACGCCCGCTACGTGCGCGCCTTCAACCTCGCCCTGGGTGAGACGAGTACGGTCACGACCCTGCACCGCTACAAGTCGAGCAACAACGGCCGCCACACCCTCCTCGACGGCTCGACCAGCGGCGGCACCGTGGAGGTGCCGGTGATGCCGCTCACCCGCTTCTGGGCGGAGCAGGCGCTGGGCGAGCGTCCGGTGCGGCTCATGAAGGTCGACGTCGAGGGGTTCGAGTACTTCGTGCTGAAGGGGGCGGGGGAGCTGCTGCGGCGCTGCGCGCACATCGTGCTCGAGTACTCCCCCGAGGCGCTCGGCATCGCCGGGCTCGATCGCGGCGCGCTGCTTGCGCTCCTCAAGGGCTACGGTCTTCGGGCGCGGCGCTTCACCGCAGGAGGTCTGGTGGAGGTGAGCTGGGAGGCGCTCGCGCAGGCACCGAGCCAGTGGGACCTGCTTCTGACGCCGGGGCCGCCGGGCTCAAATTGACTCTCTTGTGAGTCAATAAGAGCTGAAATTATACGGATTGGACCTGTAATCGCCGCTAATCAGCCGGCTGGAGCGCCCGCACGGTCGCCTCGACCCAGGCCTGCGCTTCCTCGTTCACGGCGCGCACGTCGCGCCCCTTCGGATCGAGCGGCGGCCCGATGACCACACGCACCACGCCGGGCTTTTTCAGAAGTCCGCGCCGCGGCCAGTAGAACCCGGCGTTGTGGGCGATCGGCACGATGAGGCAGCCGGCCTCCTGCGCAAGCAGCGTCCCGGACACGCCATAGCGGCGCGTCTCGTTCGCGGGCATGCGCGTGCCCTCCGGGAAGATCATCACCCAGTTACCTTCGGCGATCCGCGCGCGCCCCTGCTCGACCACCTGCGAGACCGCCGAGTGCCCCGCCTTGCGGTCGATCGCGATGGCGTGCATCTGCTTCACGCCGAGGCCGACGACCGGGATCCACAGAAGCTCGTGCTTGAGCACCCACACCTGCCGCGGGCACACCACCATCATGGCCATGGTCTCCCAGGAGGAGGAGTGCTTCCACAGCGCCACGTGGCAGCCCGGCGGGAGCGTGCCTTCGACCTGGTAGGTGAGACCGCAGGTCCACCTGAGCACCGCCAGCACGCCCCGGGCGTAGACCCGCACCAGCGCGAAGCGGCGCGGAAAGGGCAGGAACAGGCACGCGACCACGAAGGGGATGGCGTAGAAGAACGTGAACGCGAACAGGAAGCCGGTGAAGAGCAGCGAGCCTGTGAACTGCGTCAGCCGGCCGCGCCGCGCCGGGGCGAGCTTGGCAGCCGGCGCGCTCAACCGGGCAGCCGTGAGAGATCCGCGATGCGCGCGAACAGCGCCTGGAGCTCGGCGAGGAGGTTCAGGCGGTTGGCGCGCAGCTGCGGGTTCTCGTCCATGACCATCACCTGGTCGAAGAAGGCATCCACCGCGGGACGCAGCTGCGCGAGCCGGCCAAAGGCTGCGGTGTACTGCCGCTCGGCGGTGGCGGCGGCCACCGCGTCGCGCATCGCGCGCATGCTGTCATAGAGGCGCACCTCGGCGTCCTCGCGCAGCGCCTCCACCTCGATGCCGGCGGCGGATGCGGCCGGCGCCTTGCGCAGGATGTTGGCGATGCGCTTGTTGGCGGCGGTGAGGCTGGCAGCCTCGGGCAGGTCGAGGAAGGCGCAGAGCGCCTTCAGGCGCGCGTCGAAGTCGAGCGGGGAGGCGGGCCGCGCGGCGAGCACGGCATCGAACATCTCGGTGGTGACCGCGACTCTTCCCGGGCCGCTGGTGGCGCGCTCGAGGTAATAGGCGCGCAGCCGCTCCATGAGGAAGTCGTAGATCCACGAGGCCACGACGTCGGCGCCGACGTGGGCCTTGGCCGGCGCCGCGGCGCCGGCGCGCAGCCGGTCGATGTCAGCGCGCACCGCGACCACGGCCAGATCGATCAGGCGCGGCAGATCGAGCTCGAGCTGCTTCTCGATGAGGATGCGCTGCACGCCCAGGGCCGCGCGCCGCAGGCCGAAGGGATCCTTGTTGCCGGTCGGGCGCTCGCCGATGGCGAAGATGCCCGCGAGCGTGTCGAGTTTGTCGGCAATGGCCACGGCGAGTCCGGCGCGGTGTGCGGGCAGCTCGTCCCCGGCCGCGCGCGGCAGGTAGTGCTCGCGGATGGCGGCGCAGACTTCCGCCGGCTCCCCGTCGGCCTTGGCGTAGTAGGCGCCCATCACCCCCTGCAGCTCGGGGAACTCGCCCACCATGGCGGTGAGCAGGTCGCACTTGGCGAGCTCGGCGGCGCGGCGCGTGTCATCGAGGGAGGCGTTGATGGCGCTCGCGACGTCGACCGCCAGCGCCACCGTGCGGCGCATCTTGTCGCCCAGCGAGCCGAGCTTGGCCTGGAAGGTCACGGCATCGAGTGCCGGCAGGCGCGCGGCGAGGGGCTGGCGCCGGTCCTGCTCCCAGAAGAACGCGGCGTCCGCCAGGCGCGGGCGCACCACGCGCTCGTTCCCCTCGCGCACCTTGGTGGGGTCGCGGCTCTCGATGTTGCTGATGGCGATGAAGGCCGGCAGCAGCGCCCCGTGCGCATCCTCCACCGGGAAGTAGCGCTGGTGATCCTCGAGCGTCGAGATCAGCACCTCGCGCGGCAGCTTGAGGAAGCGCTCCTCGAAGCGCCCGGCGAGCGCCACCGGCCACTCGACCAGCGCGGTCACCTCATCGAGCAGCGCCTCGCGCAGCAGCGGGCGCCCGTTGAGGGAGGCCGCGACGCGCAGCACTTCGCTTCTGATGCGCTCGCGCCGCTGCGCAAAATCCGCGAGCACCTTGCCGCGCTCGCGCAGCGTGCGCTCGTAGGCCCCGGGGCTTAAGACGCGCAGCGGCTTCGGCGCGTGGAAGCGGTGGCCCTGGGTCGAGTGGCTCGCCGGCGTGTCGAGCAGCGTTGCCGGCACGACCTCCGAGCCCAGCAGCATCAGCACCCAGTGCACCGGGCGCACGAACAGCGCGCTGCCCTCGCCCCAGTGCATGCGGCGCGGGATCGGCAGGGCATCGAGTGCGCCCTGGACGATGCCCGGCAGCAGCTCGACGGCGCGCTCGCCGGGCTTCACGCCGACGAAGAACAGGAATCTGCCCTTGCCTTCCTCCTGCTGCTCGAGCTTCGCCACCTGCGTGCCGCAGCTCTCGGCGAAGGCGGTGGCGGCGCGCGTGGGCACGCCGCCCGCATCGAAGGCGGCGCTCACCGGCGGGCCCTTGCGGCGCAGGTGCTGCTCGGGGGCGCGCACGGCGAGGCGCTTCACCCACACCGCCAGCCGGCGCGGGCTCGAGTAGCCCTTGAGCTCGCCGTGCTGCAGGTTGGCCTTGTCCAGGCCCGCGCCGAGGGCGCTGACCAGGGCACGCTCGAGGGTGTGCAGGGCCTTCGGCGGCAGCTCCTCGGTGCCGATCTCGAACAGGAAGTCGTGGTGCTCGAGCTTCATGCCGGGCTCGCCGCCGCGGCGGCGGATTTTTTCATGAGCGGGAAGCCCTGCGCCTCGCGGCTCTCGTAGTAAGTGCGCGCCACGGCGCTGGCGAGCGCGCGCACGCGCAGGATGTAGCGCTGCCGCTCGGTCACCGAGATGGCGCGCCGCGCATCGAGGAGGTTGAAGGTGTGCGAGGCCTTGAGGGTCTGCTCGTAGGCCGGCAGGGCGAGCTTGGCCTCGAGGAGCTTTCGGCAGATGCGCTCGTGCTCGTCAAAGGCGTGGAAGAGGGCGGGCACGTCGGCGTGCTCGAAGTTGTAGGCCGACTGCTCGAGCTCGTTCTGCTGGAACACGTCGCCGTAGGTGATGCGCCCCTGCGGCCCTTCGCTCCAGAGGATGTCGTAGATGCTCTCCACACCCTGCAGGTACATCGCCAGGCGCTCAAGTCCGTAGGTGATCTCGCCCGTCACCGGGCGGCAGTCAAGGCCCCCGACCTGCTGGAAGTAGGTGAACTGCGTGACCTCCATGCCGTTCAGCCACACTTCCCACCCCAGGCCCCAGGCACCGAGCGTCGGGGACTCCCAGTTGTCCTCGACGAAGCGCACGTCGTGCACCAGCGGATCGAGGCCGAGCGCTGCGAGGCTGCCCAGATACAGATCGAGGATCTCGAGCGGCGAGGGCTTGATGACCACCTGGTACTGGTAATAGTGCTGCAGGCGGAACGGGTTCTCGCCGTAGCGCCCGTCGGTCGGGCGGCGCGAGGGCTGCACGTAGGCGGCGCGCCAGGGCTCCGGGCCCACCGCGCGCAGGAAGGTCGCGGTGTGGAAGGTGCCGGCGCCGACTTCCATGTCGTAGGGCTGCAGCAGGATGCAGCCGGCTTCCGCCCAGTACTGCTCGAGGGTGAGGATCAGCTCCTGGAAGGTGCGGCTCGGGCGGCCGGATTTCATGGGCGCACTTTCTGACACCTTAAAAATAGCGCGCGAGTATAAACGGCGCGCCTCAGGTCCCGGCGCGCCGCACGCGCTGCCCGCGCCGGCGGCGCATCCGTCGCGCTACTGCACCAGCGCGGCGCAGTTCCAGTCCTCGGGCTCCAGTGGTCCGGCCCATCGCGGAGCACACGCACAAGATCAGTGCAATAATGCTCCGTATATGCACCACTCTGGTGCAAATGTGTCCTGAGCTGCACCGTAACCGCTTGATTTCCGGACCTCATGTGAGCTGGCACACAGTCTGCACAGAGATCGACCACCTGTCTGCCCCGGGGCGGGAGGGATTCGTTTTCTGTCCCGGGCGCGGATGAGGTCAACCCCTTTCCCGGAGGAGATATGACGCCTACTGATGTCTTAAAGCTCATCAAAGAGAAGCAGGTGAAGTTCGCCGACCTGCGCTTCACCGACACGCGCGGCAAGGAACAGCACGTGACGATCCCGGCACGGCTCGTCGACGAGGACCTGTTCCGCGACGGCAAGATGTTCGACGGCTCCTCGATCGCCGGCTGGAAGGGCATCAACGAGTCGGACATGATCCTCATGCCCGATGCCACGACCGCGGTGCTCGATCCGTTCTTCGAGGAGGCCACGGTCGACATCCGCTGCGACGTCATCGAGCCGGCGACCATGCAGGGCTACGAGCGCGACCCGCGCTCGCTCGCCAAGCGCGCCGAGGCCTACCTCAAGTCCACCGGCATCGCCGACACCGCGCTGTTCGGTCCCGAGAACGAGTTCTTCATCTTCGACTCGGTGCGCTACGTGAACGAGATGCGCGGCGCCTCCTACATGATCGATTCGGTGCAGGGTGCGTGGAACTCGATGACCGAGTACCAGGACGGCAACAAGGGCCACCGCCCCGGCATCAAGGGCGGCTACTTCCCGGTGCCGCCGGTCGATGCCTTCCAGGACATCCGCTCGGCGATGTGTCTGGCGTGCGAGGAACTCGGGCTCAAGGTCGAGGTGCATCACCACGAGGTGGCGACCGGCGGCCAGTCCGAGATCGGCATCGGCGCGGGCACCCTGGTCTACAAGGCCGACCAGGTGCAGCTCTTGAAGTACGCCGTGCACAACGTCGCGCACGGCTACGGCAAGACCGCGACCTTCATGCCCAAGCCCCTGGTCGGTGACAACGGCGTCGGGCATGCACGTGCACCAGTCGCTGCAGAAGGAAGGGCGCGCCCTCTTCGCCGGCGACAAGTACGGCGGGCTTTCGGATCTGGCGCTCTATTACATCGGCGGCATCATCAAGCACGCCAAGGCGCTGAACGCCTTCACCAACGCCGGCACCAACAGCTACAAGCGCCTGGTGCCGGGCTTCGAGGCGCCGGTGATGCTCGCCTACTCGGCGCGCAACCGCTCCGCCTCCATCCGCATCCCGTGGGTGTCGAACCCGAAGGCGCGGCGCATCGAGGTGCGCTTCCCCGACTCCAGCGCCAACCCCTACTTCGCCTTCACGGCGATGATGCTGGCGGGCCTGGACGGCATCCAGAACAAGATCCACCCGGGCGATCCGGCCGACAAGGATCTCTACGACCTCGAGCCCGAGGAAGCCAGGCACATCCCGCAGGTGTGCCACTCGCTCGACATGGCGCTCGAGCACCTCGACAAGGACCGCGAGTTTCTGACGCGCGGCGGGGTATTCACCAACGACGTGATCGATGCGTACATGGATCTGAAGATGCAGGAGGTGACGCGCTTCCGCATGTCCACGCACCCGATCGAGTTGGAGCTGTACTACAGCTGCTGAATGCCGTGCGCCGCTTAAGGTTCTCGTCCGTGTCCTGCGGCTGCGGCCGGTGCCGCGGCCGGCCCGCAGGCGCGGGGGGGAAAGGGGCGCGGGTAGCGGCGTTCGTCACGGAACGCCGCTACCCGCTTTTGTGCACGCGCAGCGCGGGGGTTATGCTGACTCACGATGCGCACGCTCCTTTTTACCTTAATGTCGCTCGCCGCCTGGGCGGCGCTGGCCGGCCCGGTCTACAAGTGGGTGGACGAGGACGGCGTGGTGCACTACTCCGACCAGCCGCACCCCAATGCCGAGAAGCTGCACGTGCAGTCGGTGCAGACCTATTCCTCCTCGCAGGCGGGCGGCGGTGGCGCACCGCCGCCGCCGGTGGATCCGAACGCCAGCCAGCCGGCCGGTGCGGCCTACAACGGCTGCGCCATCTTCCAGCCGGCCGACCAGTCGGACTTTTCCAACATTCCCTCGCTCAACATCCTGGTGCGCACCGACCCGAACCTGCACCCCGGGGACCAGGTGTTCATCATCCTGGACGGGAGCCTGGTGAACGGCGGGCAGCCGACCGGCACGCAGTTCATCTGGAACCCTGCCGAGCGCGGCACGCACACGCTGCAGGCGCTCATCAAGGACGCGAGCGGCGCGCTCCTGTGCCAGACGCCGAGCGTGACCTTCAACATCCACCTCACCTCGATCCAGAATCCCGCCAACCCGGTGCGGCCGCGCTGAGTCGCGGCGCGGCGCGCAGGATGCGCGCGCGCGCTCGGGAGCGTCATGGCCTCTGAGGCGAGTCCCTCCGCGCTCGCTCACTTCGATGCCGGAGACCTCCTCGATGCGCTCGCCACCGGCATCGTCATGCTCGATGCGCAGCTGTGTCCGGTGTACGCCAACGTCGCCGCCCAGGACCTGCTCGCCTTCAGCCTGAAGATGGCCCGCGGCCGGCCGTTCACCGATTTCCTGCACGACGCGGAAGGGCTGCGCGGCATCCTCAGGCGCGCGCTCGAGACCGGTGAGAGCATCGCCGACCGCGAGGTGGCGCTGCGACCCGCCGGCGCGCCGCGCGAGGTGCGCACCCTCGACGTCACCATCACGCCCTTCGCGGCGCTCACCGGCACGCGCCTGCTCCTGGAGATCGCCGACACCACGCAGCGCCAGCGCATCTCGCGCGAGAACGACCTCCTGGCACGCCTGGACGGCAGCCGCCTCATGGTCCGCCAGCTCGCCCACGAGATCAAAAACCCCTTGGGCGGCCTGCGCGGCGCCGCGCAGCTGCTCGAGCGCGAGCTGCCGCAGCCGGGTCTGAAGGAGTACACCCAGCTGATCATCGGCGAGGCCGACCGGCTCACCGCGCTGGTCGACTCGATGTCGGGGCCGACGCGCGCCCCGGACCGCACCTCGGTGAACGTGCACGAGATCTGCGAGCACGTGTATCACCTCCTGCGCGCCGAGGCCGCTGCCGGCATCGTCATCGAGCGCGACTACGACCCGAGCCTGCCGAACGCGCGGCTCGACCGCCACCAGATGATCCAGGCGCTCCTCAACGTGGCGCGCAACGCGCTGCAGGCGCAGGGCGATCTCGGGCGCATCGTGCTGCGCACGCGCGCGCGCTCCAACGTCAGCATCGGCTCGGTGCAGCACCGGCTGGTCGCGAGCCTGCAGGTCGAGGACGCAGGCCCCGGGGTGCCGGCGCACCTGCGCTCCTCCATTTTCTATCCGCTCGTCACCGGGCGCGCCAACGGCACCGGCCTCGGGCTCGCCGTGGCGCAGGAGCTGGTGACGCGCAACGGCGGCATCATCGAATTCGAGAGTGAAACGGGGCGTACGGTGTTCACGCTGCTTCTGCCCCTGGGAGATGATTCATGAATTCAGCCTTGCGAGTCTGGCTGGTCGACGACGACGCCTCCATCCGCTGGGTGCTCGAGCGCGCGCTGCGCAACGACGGCATGGCGCCGCGCGCCTTCGAGGCCGCGGAGCCCGCGCTCGATGCGCTGCGGCGCGAGTCCCCGGACGTGCTGATCACCGACATCCGCATGCCCGGCGCCTCGGGGCTGGAGCTCTTGCGCCTGATCCGCGATGCGCGCCCGGCGCTGCCGGTGATCGTCATGACGGCGCACTCGGATCTGGGCAGCGCGGTCTCGGCCTACGAGGGCGGTGCGTTCGAGTACCTGCCCAAGCCCTTCGACATCGACGAGGCGGTGGCGCTGGTGCGCCGCGCCGCCAACGGCATCGGCCAGGCCGGCGCCGATGCGGCCGGGGCGGCGCGCATACCCGAGCTTCTCGGGCGCGCCCCGGCCATGCAGCAGGTGTTCCGCGCCATCGGGCGGCTGGCGCGCTCGAGCGTCACGGTGCTGATCACGGGGGAGTCCGGTACCGGCAAGGAGCTCGTGGCACGGGCGCTGCACGAGCACAGCCCGCGCGCCGGCAAGCCCTTCGTCGCCCTCAACACCGCCGCCATCCCCGCCGATCTTCTGGAGTCGGAGCTCTTCGGGCACGAGCGCGGCGCGTTCACGGGGGCCGACAGCATGCGGCGCGGCCGCTTCGAGCAGGCCGACGGCGGCACGCTGTTCCTGGACGAGATCGGCGACATGTCGCTGCCGCTGCAGACGCGCCTCCTGCGCGTGCTCGCCGAAGGGGAGTTCTACCGGGTCGGCGGCCAGACCCCGATCCGCGTCGACGTGCGGGTCATCACCGCCACGCACCAGAAGCTCGAGGAGCGCGTCGCCAGCGGGCTGTTCCGCGAGGATCTGTACCACCGCCTGAACGTGATCCGCATCGAGCTGCCGCCGCTGCGCGCCCGCGGCGAGGACATCCCCGACCTTTTGCGTCACTACATGCTCATCGCCGCGGCCGAGCTCGGCGTGGAGCCCAAGTCCCTCGCCCCCGATGCGCTGGCGCGCCTCGCCGCGCACGACTGGCCGGGCAACGTGCGTGAGCTCGTCAACCTGTGCCGCCGGCTCTCGGTGTTGGCGCCGGGGAGCGTGGTGCACCTGGCGGACCTGCCGCCCGAGCTTGCGCACACACCCGGCAGCGTCGACGGCGCCGACTGGGTGGGGGCGCTCAGCGCCTGGGCCGACCGCCAGGCGCAGGGCGGCGGGGAGCCGCTGCTCGAGTGCGCGCTGCCGCAGTTCGAGCGGGTGCTGATCCGGGCTGCGCTCAAGCGCACCCAGGGCCACCGCCAGGAGGCGGCCCGGCTCATCGGCTGGGGACGCAACACCCTGACGCGCAAGCTCAAGGAGCTCGGCATGTCCGGCGAGGAGGGCGACGCGTAGGCGGGTGCGCCCGAGTTAGGGTAAGGTTCGCGCCCGGCGGCGACCCGCGGGAGTGACGATGTCGGCCTGGCGCGACCTGACCCATGTCGAGTTCCTCGGCAACGACCTGGAGAGCTGGGCCGTTGCGCTGGCGATCTTCCTCGTCACCTTCACGATCCTGCCGCTGCTGAAGCGCGTGCTGAGCGTGCGCCGCCGGCACCGTGCGGAGGATTTCAGCCGCAGCAGCTTCGCGCTCGATCTCACCGCCACGCTGGTGGCGCGCACCAGCCCGCTGTTCTTGTGGGGCGTGGCGCTGTGGCTCGCCTCGCGCGACCTCACTTTCCCGCCGCGCCTCGAGCGCTGGCTGACGGTGGCGCTGGTGCTGCTGTTCTGGATGCAGGCGGCGCGCTGGGCCATGACCGCGGTGCGCTTCTTCATCGACGCACGCCGCGTGCGCGCGAGCGGTCCCGACACCCTGCTCACGAGCTCGATGGAGGTGATCCTCTTCGCCGCCGGGCTCCTCATCTGGGGCATCGCCGCGCTTCTGGCACTGGATAACCTCGGCATCGAGATCAAGCCGCTGCTCGCCGGCCTCGGCATCGGCGGCATCGCGCTCGCGCTCGCGGTCCAGACCGTGCTCGCCGACCTTCTGGCCTCGATGTCCATCGCGCTGGATAAGCCCTTCGGCATCGGTGATGCGCTCACCGTGGATGACGTGCAGGGCACGGTGGAGAACATCGGTGTCAAGAGCACGCGTCTGCGCAGCGTAAACGGCGAGCAGATCATCCTCGCCAACGCCGACATCCTCAAAGCCCGGCTGCGCAACTTCGGGCGCCTGCACGAGCGGCGCTCGCTGTTTCGCCTGGAGGTGCATTACGACACCCCGGTGGCAGCGCTCGCGGCGGTGCCGCGCGCGGTGCGTGAGATCATCGAGGCGACGCCGCAGACACGCTTCGGACGCTGTCACCTGCTGAGCTGCGGCGGGCCGTCGCTGCAGTTCGAGGTGGTGTTCTTCGTCACCAACCCCGACTACCAGGCGTATGCGGATGCGCAGCAGGCGGTCAACCTGCGCATCCTCGAGCGCTTCCGCGAACTGGGGGTGATCTTCATGGGCGCCATGCCGACGGTGGTGCGGCTGCAGGCAGCGGCGGCGCGGGCAACCGATGCGGGCGGTCAGGAGCGGCTGCTGTAGCGCGCGGCGCCTCAGCGGGCGAGCAGCTGCCGCAGGGCGGCGTCGAACTCCTCGTACGGCTGTGCGCCATCGACCAGCTGCCCCTCGAGGCCGCCGTTGGCCATGCGGCCGATGACGAAGGCCGGCGTGCCACGGATGTTGAGGGCGTCGGCGGCGGCGACGTTGCGCTCGATGGCGCCGGCGTAGCGCTGCGCGGCCATGCAGGCGTGCAGGCGTTCGAGATCGATCCCGAGCGCCTTGGCGCGCCGGTCGATGCCGCCGTCCTCGAGCGGGTCCGGGCCGGTGAGGAGTGCGTCGTGCATCTCCCAGAATTTGCCCTGCTCGGCGGCGCAGTGCGCGGCCTGCGCCGCCGGGCGTGCCGCCGCATGGATGTCGAGCGGCAGGTCGCGCACCACGAAGCGCAGCTTCCCGGTATCGATCCAGTTCTTTTTCAAAAGCGGCCAGGTCTCGGCCTGGAAGCGCCGGCAGAACGGGCACTGGTAATCGGTGAACTCGAGCAGCGTCAGCGGCGCATCGGCGCGGCCCAGGGCGTACTCGCGCGCATCGAGCTTCAGGTGCACGAACTTCGCCGCCTCATCGGCAGCGACGCGCACGGGCGCTGCGAGCGCACCGGCGGCGAGCAGCACGCCCAAGATCAGCGCGCGCGCCGCGCTCATCCGGAGACCGCGCAGTCCTCGACCGGACGCTGCGTATTGAGCGAGCCGGTGAGGGCGCTCACCGCGGGCAGGCGGTGCGCGCGCAGGTACTCGGCGATCCCCTCGTTCACCTTGCGGCATACCAGCGGGTCGTAGAAGAGGGCCGTGCCGATGCCGACCGCCGTGGCGCCGGCGATCAGGAACTCGAGCGCGTCGTGCGCGGTGGTGATGCCGCCCTGGCCGATGATGGGCACGCCGTGCGGGGCGGCCACCTCGTAGACCTGGTGCACCTTGAGCAGCGCGATCGGCTTGATGGCGGGTCCGGAGAGGCCCCCCTGCACGTTGCCGATCACCGGGCGGCGCGTCTCGACGTCCACCGCCATGCCCATGAGGGTGTTGATGACGGCGAGCGCATCGCTCCCGGCCTCGATGCAGCGGCGCGCGTTCTCGCGGATGTCGGTCTGGTTCGGCGACAGCTTGGTGATCAGGGGCTTGGCGGTCACGCGGCGGCAGGCAGCCACGACCTGCGCGGACATGTCCGGGTAGTTGCCGAAGGCAACGCCGCCCTCCTTGACGTTCGGGCAGGAGATGTTGATCTCGATCGCATCGATCGGGGACTGGTCGAAGGCGCGCGTGACCTCAACGTACTCCTCGATGGTGGATCCGGATACGTTGGCGATGAAGCGCGTCTCACCGAAGTCGAGCCCCGGGAGGATGTGGCGCACGACGTGCTCGGCGCCGGGGTTCTGCAGCCCGATGGCGTTCAGCATGCCGGCCGGGGTCTCCCATACCCGGTGCGGCGGGTTGCCCAGGCGCGCCGCTCCGGTGGTGCCCTTGAGCACCACCGCGCCGGCATCGCGATTGGAGAAGCCCTCGATGCGCGTGTACTCCTCCCCGAAGCCCACGCAGCCGGAGAGCAGCACGATCGGGGAGGCAAAATCGAGACCGCAGAACTTCAGTTTCAGGAGCGCCGTGTCTGCGGGGGCGGCGACATCCGGGGCTGGTTCCGCGCGGCTCATGCGAGGCATTATCGCACAGGAACCACCTCTGCTCGCCCACACCTTAAGGCTTATGTTCCACGTCGTGCTGGTCGAGCCGCAGATCCCGCCCAACACGGGCAACGTGATCCGCCTGTGCGCGAACAGCGGCTGCACCCTGCATCTGGTCGCGCCGCTCGGGTTCGAGCTCACGCGCCGCGCGGTGCGGCGCGCCGGGCTCGATTACGGCGAGCTCGCCGAGGTGCGCGTGCATGCGGATTTCAGCGCCTGCCTGCGCGCGCTCGCCGGTGCGCGCTGCTTCGCGATCGAGACCGACGGCGGCCGCGCGTACAGTGCCGCAGCGTTCGCGCCCGCAGACGCCCTGGTCTTCGGCTCCGAGACGCGCGGACTGCCGGCGCACGTGCGCGCGCAGATCCCGCCCGCGCAGCAGCTCGCCATCCCGATGCGCCCGGGCAACCGCAGCCTGAATCTTGCGAATGCCGTGACCCTAGTGGTCTACGAGGCCTGGCGGCAGCTCGCGTTTGCCGGAGCCGCCTCGCAACTGTGACGCGCGTCGGCGCGGCCTGATCGGTAACTTGACCGCGACCGCGGGCTTCCAACAGCATCGCGCGCATCGGGTCGCCTCGACCCCGCGCCGCGAGAGAGCTACGCCATGACCGAGTTCCTGCAGTCCCTGCCGCGTGCCCTCGCGGCACTGCTGCTCCTCATCGCGCCGGGCCTCGCTGCGGCGGAAGGCGCCGATGCCCGCGAGCAGGCCGCCACCGCCGCCCGGGCGGCTCTCGAGCGCGGCTCGAAGGACGTCGTGCTGCGCGATCAGGGCGTCCTGAGCCTGCCGGACGGGTACGGCTTCATCCCGCAGGCACAGGCGGCCGCGCTCATGCGCACCATGGGCAACCGCACCGGCCCGAATTTCCTCGGCATCGTGGTGCCGCTCGAGCGCGCCGAGCGCTGGTTCGTGACGGTGAGCTACGACCCGGCCGGCTACGTCAAGGACGACGACGCCAAGCACTGGGATGCGGACAAGCTCCTGCAGTCGCTCAAGGAGGGCACGGAGGCGGCCAACCAGGAGCGCGAGAAAGCAGGCGTCGCGCCGATCGTGGTGACGCGCTGGATCGAGCCGCCTGCCTATGATCCCTTGACCCATCGGCTGGTGTGGTCGGCGGAGGCGCGGCTGAAGAGCGGCACTGATCCGGACCCGGTGATCAACTACAACACCTACCTCCTCGGGCGCGAGGGCTACCTGTCGCTGAACCTCATCACCAGCACGAGCGCCATCGACACGGACAAGGCGGCGGCGCGCGAGCTGCTCTCTGACGTGAAGTTCGACTCGGGCAAGACCTACGCCGACTTCAAGCCCGCCACCGACAAGATCGCAGCCTACGGGCTCGCGGCCCTGGTGGCCGGCGTGGCCGCCAAGAAGCTGGGACTCCTCGCCATACTGGCGGCCACTCTCGTCAAGTTCGCCAAAGTGATCGCCATTGGGGCGGCCGGCGGCTTCGCGGCGCTCTCGCGCTGGTGGAAGTCGCGCACGGGACGCACCGCCTGAGAGAACCGTGAAGCTGCTGCTGCTCCTTGCGGGGGCACTCAAGCTCGGCAAGCTCCTGCCGGCGGTGCTCACGATGCTGATCTCGATCGGGGCGTACGCGCTGCTGTTCGGCTGGGGCTACGCGGCCGGCTTCGTGCTCCTGCTGCTGATCCACGAGATGGGCCATTACGTTGCGGCGCGGCACCGCGGCCTCGCCGTCGGTGCGCCGACGTTCATTCCCTTCGTCGGCGCGTGGGTGGAGCTCAAGGATCTGCCGCACGATGCCGAGACGGAAGCCTACGTCGGCGTCGCCGGTCCTCTGATCGGCACCGTGGGCGCGCTCGGCTGCTTCTACCTGGCGCGCAGCACCGGCAGCGCGCTCCTGCTCGCGCTGGCGTACTCCGGGTTCATGCTCAATCTCTTCAACCTCATCCCGCTTGCGCCCTTTGACGGCGGGCGCATCACGGCGGCGATCTCCCCGCGCCTGTGGCTGATCGGTGCCCCGCTGCTCGTGGCACTCTTCTTCTACAGTCCGAGTCCGCTCCTGATCCTGATGGCGATCCTGGCGCTGCCCAACGTCCTCAAGGCCTGGCGCGGTCTGCGCACGCCCGAAGAGGCGCGCTATTACGCGGTCAGCGCCGAGACGCGGGTGTCGTACGCCGCGCTCTATCTCGGACTCGCCGCCTTCCTCGCCATCATGTCCGAGCAGTTGCACACGGAGCTGCCCCGGGGGCACTAGCCGGCGCTGCCGCCATGTCCGCGCGGTCGAGCGGGCTGCGCACCCCGTTCGCCCCCTTGGACATCACATGGGTGTAGATCATGGTGGTCCGGAGGTCGCTGTGGCCCAACAACTGCTGCAGCGTGCGCACGTCGTAACCGTCCTCCAGCAGGTGCGTGGCGAAGCAGTGCCGCAGCGTATGGCAGCTGGCCGGCTGCGCGATCCCAGCGCGGCGCACCGCGAACTGCACCGCGCGCTGAATGGTCTTCTCATTGAGGTGGTGGCGCACCAGCTCCCGGGTTTGCCGATCAGGACCCAGCTCGCGCGCCGGAAAGAGGTACTGCCATCCCCACTGGCGCGACGCCTCAGGGTATTTGCGTGCGAGCGCAAACGGCAGCGAGACTCCGGCGCGCTTGCAGCGGAGCTCCTGCTCGAACCAGGCGTGCAGGCGCGTCAGGTGCGCGCGCAGCGGTGCGACCAGGGTCTCCGGCAGCATGGTGACGCGGTCCTTGCCGCCCTTGGCATCGCGAATGACGAGCTCACCGCGATCGAGCAGCACATCTTTCACCCGCAGGCGCAGCGCCTCGGTGAGCCGCAGGCCGCTGCCATACAGCAGGCTGCTCACGAGCCAGGGTGTGCCATCCAGCTGACCCAGAAGCCCACGCACTTCCTCGCGGCTCAAGACCACCGGCAGCCGCCGCGGCCCGGTCGCCCGGGTGATGTTGCCGAGGTGCGGGATGGCGATGCCCAGCACCTGCCGGTACAGAAAAAGCAGTGCCTGCAGCGCCTGGTTCTGGGTCGCAGCGCTGACCTTGCGATCAACCGCAAGATGGTTCAAGAATTGCTCGATGGCACCGGCACCGAGCCCGCGGGGATGTCTGCGACCGTGAAATACGATGTAACGGCGAATCCACTGCAGGTACGCCTGCTCGGTGCGCAGCGCCAGATGGCGCGTGCGCATCTTTTCCCGCACAACCGCAAAGAGCGTGGGTCGGTCCGTCATGCCCGCACCGCTGATGGCGAACCATATGAGAGCAGCCGGCGAGGTCCGGGTCGAGCTGCATTACCGGTGCATTTATCGTGTTTTATCACCCCAATTGGGTCGTCTAATTAGAGTTAGATCCCATCACGGCTATGCCCTCGCTTATGTGCTCTCGCTCTCCGTCTGCGCTAGCGAACTCTCCGTGACTGAAGAGTTTCGAAACGTCGGTGTAAACACAGTCGAAAGCTCTACCGGCTTTACGGTCGAGATCAACTTTCGTCGGGGGCTGATATACGCCGACCTTCACGGTCAAGTTGTGATCCCTTATGAGTGGTTAGCTTGACGCCTTCCCTGACGGCTGGCACAAGACGTTGGCAGACCTCTCTGCCGAATTGAAGGAAGGGCAACGTTCCTCGTTGGGCTCCCCGGAGGTAGACTGGGCTCGCGCTTATGAGCGGTCTCTTCTTAGGTCCTGGGTGCGCTTCCCTCTCGATGGGGACATTTACGAAGCACTGGATGACACCCCGGTATCGTTTATGACGCAATGGAGCGCGCCTTACACGGGCGGTGGTTCTGGCACCGTGCCTAAGGGTACGAAGGTACGCGTCACGGTGTACGACATCGAACCTGACCCGATTCAGGTGTACGCCTCTCCGCTCGAAGCCGACGTAATTGAACGACTTCTGGTTCCGGAAACGGATCGGAAGAGCGCCACGTACAACGGCTTTGTTCTTTCGATTCCCACTGCCGATCTAAACAAGCGCTTTCGTCTTGTGGAAACGGAGCGAAAGTGAGCCGTCTAACCAACGCTTGGAGCGGCCCGTGAAGCCTCCGATGGACGCGCCATGAGCGCGCTGCGCTATCTTGCGCTCATGTCGCGTATCAAACGCATGTGTCCGGCCGCTCAAGCTCAACGTTAGGCTGCTCGTGAGACGTTTTCTGCTGCTTGGCGCCATGGTCACCTTCATTACAGGCGTTTGCGCTGAGACTCCGCCCAGTCTGCCGTTTGAGTCTATGGATTGGCCCGCCTCGATGAAGCGTGAGCCCACAAAAGGCATATTCTTTGGCACGTTCCGGGCGACCTTCGAATCCACAACTCTCCGGGAGGTGCAGAAGGCCGCCTCGGCCGGGGTAGAGGGACACAGTGGTGAGGGGGGCGAGCGCATCTATTGGCTTTGCTATACAGCACCGCGCCGTGGCGCTGTAGATAAGATCTGGATCATCTCACACGGCGAAATGGGTGGCCCGGAGGGAAGGATTACCGCATTCGCTGCGAGCCGCCTGGCGAACCCTACGACCTCGTCTGATTGCCCGGCGCTTCCGGCCTCCATGCTGCCTGTGTCCATTGATGTGTACGTGTGGCTTGGAAGTTCTGACGCTGAGCTTGGAAAACATCTCGGTGCCCCCTCTCACGCGGAGGGTTCGTGGAAAATCTACAACTTCCAAACTAAAGTTCCAGGCGACTGTATTGGCGGCTACGACATGGGCAATTTTCTATTTACCAATACAGTGGGAGGTTACATCACGTCGCTCTATGCTGGGCAAGTCACGAGCTGTTAGTGTGATCGCATCGCAGCCTAACAATTGTTGGAGGGGTCCGTGATGCGCCCGAGTGTTGGCGCCCCGGGCGCCAGGAGATTGTGCGCCCTCGGCGCCAAGGGCCGGCACTTCTGTGCGGCCCCTCAACTTTACCGTTAGACGTCGCCCTGGAGGCGCCTCCGTGACGATCAACGCCGTCGGCTTCTACTTCACTCCGGCCTTATCGCTTGTGGTCGCGATCGCTCTCTTGGCACTCCAGGTTCGCGCGTTTAGGCGGCACCGACACACGAGCTTTCTCCTCCTGCTTGGAGCCACTCTGTGCGGGCTGATCTACGTGATCAGTTTTTACGCGCTTAGCTATTTTGCGGGCCACGGTGACCTTCTGCCAGAATCCATACCTGCCTCATGGCCGTATATCGCGACTACGCTTCAAATCATCGAGCCCATTCTTGGGCTCTGGGGAATAGCGTCTCTGTTCAGGTCATATGACCAATTGGCCGCAGCCGCGTCGGCGACGTCTAACCATCGTTCGAGGGGTCCGTGAGGCGCCTGTGGTCAAGCGCCGCGGGCGCGCGAAGACAGTGTGCGCCCACGGCGCTTGATTGGAGCTTCTGGGCGGCCCCTCAATTTCTCCGTTAGGCGCACGCCGGATGCCTAACGCCTCCGACAGACTCCCCACACCACTGGCGTTTCTTTCTGCAGTGTTGCTGTTCCTAATTCTTTCCAAGCTTCGTCATACGCTCGAAGGTGCCGTTTCCTCCGGCAGTTCGCTTTGGCGAACACTCGATATCACGCTTCTATTTGTTATTGTCCTGACACCCTCAGTCCTAGCTGCTGCACTGCATCCTTCACGTTGGCTGGTGATTGGTGTGGTCAGCGCGTACTTTTCCGCACTTCTCTGGCAACTCATTTCACTGTGGGTGCCACTTACCAGCGGGGGCCGCTTTGATCGACCGCTTTCCACAGTGATTCTAGATGCGGTGCTGTCGGCGGTTCCGAGCGCAGTACTCGGGGTCGCGGGCGCGGCGCTTGGTCTAGTCATCGCGCTGCGTCCGCCTAACAATCGCTGGAGCGGCCGCGATGGCTGACTACGAGCGCCACAGGCGCTTGAACCATTGTGCGCCTGCGGCGCTTGCCGAACAGCGGTGGTCGGCCGCTCAGCTTCACCGTTAGACGGCAGTGGAATCAGCACCTCCGTTTGACCTCACCGCCACCTATGACGAAGCATCACTTCGTGCTGCTACTCGGGTTCTGCTGCGCCGGTTCTGGGAGTGGCAGCTCCCGTTCATGGCAACAGCATTACTTTCACTCCTAGTTGCGACGCTGTTGTTGTGGTACTTCGAGACCGGGTTCACTTGGGTCGCGGTTCTTACTTGGTGCTCTTTGCATTCCTTTGGGCTTTTACGCTCTGGAATACTCGACGGCGTCTCATGAAGCGACTGGGGAAGGCAGTGCAAATTCGGCTAACGCAGGCGGACTTTACCGTCGCATCTCAAGGAGAGTCGCACACCTTTCCCTGGAGTCGGTTCAAGTCCACTTTCACTGACGAAGAGAATCTGTACCTATTTCTCACAAGAACGGCCGCGTTTGTCGTGCCAAAGCGTAGCCTTACCCCGGAGGCGCAGCAGTTTGTCATTGGACGCGTGGATACGCATGCCACTGCCGTCTAACAATCGTTGGAAGGGTCCGTGATGCGCGATAGTGCCGCCGCGGGCGCGGGAAGAGATTGTGCGCCCGCGGCTCCAATCGGACGCTTCTACGCGGCCCCTCAACTCATCCGTTAGGAGACGCATGAAACTCACCCGTGACCTTCTGCTCAGCGCTGCCATCATCGTCGGCATAACCAATGGCGCACACGCGGAGGAGCCAATCCCAAAGGCAAGAACGGTGGGGGAGTTCCTCGCGCTCGGACAAGTTGAGGCAGCCCGATCGAAGGTGACCTACTGCCAGGGGGCAGTTCCATCTCTAAAGGCCGCCTTTGACGACGCATTCCTCGCGTATCAGGTGAAGTTTAAAGACGCGATGGCACCCACGCTTGAGAAGATAAAGGTCAACCCCATCTTTTCAGGCCCGATACCGCCGGGTTTAGCGGACGCGTTTGCCTCTCAAAGAGACCAAGATCTTGGCGAAACGCGCAAGCAAGACCCAAGCAAATACTGCTGGTGGTTCTTGTCCACACTGAAACAAACTACGCCCGAATCTATTCGTCACGTAAGTGAGGAGTCTCTCTCGCGGTGGCAGCAGGTGATGTGCGCACCAAAGTGAATGCGTCTCCTAACAATCGTTGGAGGGGTCCGTGATACTCGGCAGTGTCGCCGCGGGCGCGGAAAGAGACTGTGCGCCCGCCGCCCTGATCGGGCACTTCTGCGCGGCCCCTCAACTTCACCGTTAGACGTGTCACTCAGAGGCGCCGCCTTCTCCCCCGGCAGACACCACAGCCCATGCGGCAATTTCACGTCATTCTCGGCGCTACATTATTTGCGGCCTATTGCTACGCCATTTTGCACGTGTCCTCTATGCTGCCCGATCTTATATCTCCTGCTGCAGCTGGTTTCCGCGGCTTCGGGAGGGCCTATCGCGCTTTCGCACTTATTTACGGACTACCTCTAGCCGGGATTGCGTGTTTCCTTTGGCCTCGCTGGTTGATGTGGAACCTCTCTCCCCGGGTCCCACCCTCCTTTGAGTACCTTCTGTCCGAGCCATTTTGGTATTTTCTTGGCTATGCTCTTGTCGCACTGGGAATCGGCATTGCCCTGCTGTTCCGGTAGCAGTTAACTCCGCACTGTTCCTCTCGTGACACGTCTAACAATCGCTGGAGCGGCCGTCATACCTGAGCGACTGCGCCGCAGGCGCATGAAAAATTGTGCGCCTGCGGCGCTTAGCGAGCGCGAGCGGTTGGCCGCTCAGCTTCACCGTTAGAGGTCGCGGAGATACGCCCATACCGCGGTATGGCTATTACGCCATACGTATGCTAGACTGACACCCATGTCGAGCTTCGACTGGGATCCCGTCAAGGACGCGGAGAACCGCTCGAAGCACCACGTCTCCTTCGAGGAGGCACAGCTGGCTTTCTTGGACCCGAATCGTGTCATTGCTCGTGATGCCACTCACAGCAGCTCCGAAGAACGCTTCTACTGTTTCGGCCGAGTCGGTCCGCGCGTCATGACGGTCAGGTTTACTTATCGCGGACAGGTCATTCGCATCATCGGCGCCGGCTATTGGCGCAGAGGCAGGAAGATCTATGAAACGCACTCCCAGATACACCGATGAGAAGCTAGGTCGTGTAGAGGTGGTTGAGGACTTCCTGCCACCTCCGGAGCAACTCGTTTTGAAGGAAACGGGGGTGAAAGTCACCATCTCACTCAGCAAGCGCAGTGTCGATTTTTTTAAGGCGCACGCCGCACGATCGCGCGTTCCATATCAGAAGATGATTCGTAATCTTCTGGATAACTACGCGGACAAATACGCTGAGCGACCTCTGCCAAAGCGTTCGAGCGGCCCGTGATGCGTGGCCGCCAAAGCGCCGCGGGAGCCTGGAAACAGTATGCGCCCGCGTCGCTGAGCAGATTCCCAAGCGCGGCCGCTCAACGCGACCGTTAGACGGCAAGTACCCCGATCCGCGCATGACCCTGGTTGAACGTCTCCGGTACTCGCTTTACCTGGCCGCGGTCACGGGCGGGGTCCTGATCCTCGCCGTCTCGATAGCCGACGCTGTCGGTTGGCTTCCGCCTTCAGCAGACAAACTGCTATTTAGTCCATTCTTTTCGTTCGCCCTCTATCTAGCTGCATACTTGGTGGCGCCGTTGGTGTCGCGCCGATTCCCAATTGTGCGAGACCGCAGCTGATCCGCCTGTGCCACACCGGCCGTCTAACAATCGTTGGAGGGGTCCGTGATGGGCTTCTGGCTTGGCGCCTCGGGCGCTGAGAAATTGTGCGCCTTCGGCGCCATGCCGCACTTCCGTGCGGCCCCTCAACTTCACCGTTAGACGGCAATCAAGAGGCCTCGTCGCGAGCTTTGGCGTGGGTGGTACCCTTAACTCATGAAGGTCGCTGAGATCCTGCGCCTGCTCATGCTGATGGGTGGTATCTCGTTGCGACTCGCGGTAGCCACCGCCAGTTCAAGCACCCGAACAAGCCTGGTCGCGTTACCGTAGCCGGAAAACCGAGCGACGATTTGGCACCGGGCACGCTCAACAGTATTCTGAAGCAGTCGGGCCTGAAGAGATAAGGTAAATGACCATGCGATACGCCATCGTCATTGAGAACGCCGGAGGGAACTTCTCTGCGTACGTTCCGGATCTGCCTGGGTGCGTAGCCACCGGCGCAACGGTCGAGGAAGCTGAGCGTTCCATTCGCGAGGCAATCGGGCTTCACCTTGAAGGAATGCGCGAAGACGGCACTCCGATCCCACCGCCTTCGAGTCGTGTCGACTACGTCGAGGTTGCCGCCTAACAATCGTTGGAGGGGTCCGTGAACGGCGTGTGGTTACGCGCCGCGGGCGCGGGAAGACAGTATGCGCCCGCGGCGCTTGATCCGCGCTTCTGGGCCGCCCCTCAACTTCACCGTTAGACCGCATGAAACACCTACGTCTGCTCTTGGCGTTTGCAGTTTCACCCCTAATTCCCGCCATGATCATTGGCGCATATTTCCTTTTCACCTCAAGAAACATGCCGCAGCCGCCCTTCGAACTCTCGCGGCTAATCGACCCTAGCCTCACCAAGGTTGCCTACGTTGTTGCTCTTCTCGCGGGACCTTTTGCTTACATTCTCATGCGCAGGAGGCGGCTGGATGCTTGGTGGCTGTACATTGTCGCCGGCGCTTTGCTCGGAGCGCTTCCCGCCGCAGTTATGACAGTCGCTCTCGATCCCTATGTGGCGTCGATTGCGCTGGCCTTTGGAGTCCCATACGGTGCGACATCTGGGCTCATTTTTTGGTTGGTGGGCGTGTTCGGGCGGTTGCCGCAAGATGCGGTCTAACCAACGCTTGGGGGATATAGAGATGTCCCACGGAAATAAACAACGCTTCGCGCGCATGGGTCGCCGAGGTGAGCAGACCCACAACACATACACAAGTGTGTGTATGGCCCGGAAATTAAACACGCCTAGCGATGTTGTTGGGTGTGTGCGCATGTGTGTGTGTGTGCGAGCGGAGGAATGATCGCGCCCCCGAGCTTCCGAAGCGACCGACTGCGTTCGGCGCGTCCCTCGCGCATGGGCGTTCGGGTGTAACGTGCGGGTCAGCTGTGCTGCGATGCAATAGACACGGGCATTTCTCTCAGGACGATTTCCGATACGATGTTCCGGCCAATAGTAATCAGATTCGGGAGCACTTCTATGGCAACGAAAGCAAAGAGCAAGACAGTGCAGAAGAACCGCAAGGTAAAGCGCGTGAATCGATCGGTGGTAATCGGAACTGTCACGTGCCATTCGCACGATGGAAGGTTTTCTGCTCAGTGCAACCTTGGGGACAAGGACAAGTGCATTCTAGAGATCGAGAGAGCCACCCCCTTCTAGCCTCTGACCCCAGAGTGCCGAGCGCGCCCTAGGGGCCTAGCCCGCGAATACTTGGCGCGGAGAAGAAAACAGTACACGCCCAATGGCCAATGCCGAGATTGCTCCGACGAACTGGGCAAGTATGAATGCCGGTGCATCCGTAGGCCGGATACCAGAAAACGAATTGGTCAGCGATCGTGCGATGGTAATCGCCGGATTAGCAAAGGACGTTGAGGCGGTGAACCAGTAGGCAGCGCCGATCCATGCCGCCACCATCCAGGGCGCATCCTCCCTGCGTTGATGGCCGAGCACGATGAGCAGCAGCCCGAACGTAGCAACGCTCTCGGAGAACCATTGCGCCGGTCCCGTGCGGACGTGCGTCGAGATCTGCCAGACAGGCAACTCGAACATCAGATTTGCAAGCAGCGCACCGCAGCAGCACCCGGCGACTTGCAGCACCACATAGGCGCCGGCGTCCTTCCAGGTTACCCGGCCGCGTAGTGCTTCTATTAGCGATACTGCTGGGTTGAAATGTGCGCCGCTTATGGGAGCGAGAAGTGCGATCAGTGTGGCAAGCACGGCTACTGTCGCCGATGTGTTGGCGAGTAGAGCCACGGCCAAGTTTCCACCAGCGAGTCGCTCCGCCATGATGCCAGAGCCGACCACGGTCGCCGCAAGGAGCAGTGATCCCACGTACTCGGATGCGAGCCGTCGTGGCAATGATCCGGCCTGCGCGGTCACGTGTCCTTTCCAATCTCTTGCAGCCGGTGGCCGAGCTTCATCCGATCTAACGAAGCAATCGGAAGGCTCATGAACATGTCGATCCGCCGCTCCAATACTAGGAAGGCCTCCCGAAAGGCATTCGCGCGTTGCAGCTCTCCCTCAACGTGCGCTGGGTCGACTACACCCCAGTGCGCGGTAATCGGCTGGCCTGGCCAGATCGGACAGAGTTCTCCGGCTGCGTTGTCACAGACAGTGAAGACAAAGTCGAGTTGGGGGGCGCCGGGTTGTGAAAACTCCTCCCACGCCTTGCTGCGGAGTCCGCCGGTCGGAATCTGGAGCCGTCCAAGTAGCTCAATGGCGACCGGATTAACCGTTCCGGTCGGGTGACTGCCCGCGCTATAAGCTTTGAAGTGCCCGCGACTTTTGTGGTTGACAATGGCCTCGGCGAGAATGCTGCGCGCCGAGTTGCCGGTGCACAGAAACAGTATGTGGTAGACGCGATCAGCCATCAGCATTTCCTGTCGGGTTCGGAATTAAGATCTTCGTCATACAGATGGCGGATGCAGGGCACAACGCGAGGAATTCCTCGCTTTTCTTCACTGCATCCGGCGCGGAGTTTCGATCGATCACCCTATATCCAAGCCGACGAAATAGTGGCACCGCTGTCAGCGTCAACAACACGAGCTGCCTGATCCCGTCCGCGTGTGCCTCCTGTTCTAGGTGAGCCACGAGCTTTTCAGCCAGACCACGGCGTCGATGTGCCGGCAAGATGGCAAGTGAGCGCAATAGCCCGGCGTGAACAAAGCCTTGCAGGCCGATCACACCGATTAGCAGCGCCTCCGACTCAAGAACCCAGAATTGAAGGCTTGCCGCTCGGGTAAGGTCGTCAGTCGGTAATCCGACGCTCTCCAGAACGCCTGAGATGGTCTCGAAATCCGACGCGTGAGCGCGTCGGATACCTGATTTGGAACCAGCCATCACTTAGCACAGCAGCTCGAACGGTCAGCATCAGATTCGCTCTTCGGTACCGGTACGCAGCACGCGGTGACTGGTGCGGCTTTGACCCCTTGAGCAGGAGCAGTAGAGGCGCCGTGATCAAAGACCGGCGTGTCCTCCCCATAGACCGGGATATTGCCGAGCGTATGGAAGGTCTCCCAAGCAATTCCTGTCGGATCGGTAATCCAATACTTATCCGCGCGTGCGTAACAACACGGCTGCTCGTTTTCTTCGATCATCCGGGAGTCGGCCGCCTGCAGTTGGGAGCGCATGCCCTGGAGTTCATCGGGAGAGTCAACCTGAAATCCCAAATGATTGACCCCGATGGTGGTTCCGCGCTGTGAGATGGCAAAGTTGATTCGCGGATCCTCGATCATCCACTTCGCATAATCGGCTTCGAGTTTCGTGGGTTCCGCCCCAAACAAGGTGGCGTAGAACCGGATACTTTGGCTGAGATCAGTGACTGAGACATGGATGTGAAGTCGTTTCATGCAGATCGCCTCTTACTGGCAGATTTTGCGGGATCGCACGACGCCGGGTCGCAGTCCGTCGCTAAGCTGCAGCAATGGTCGGTTAGGAACGATACGAGCTGATTCATCCGGGCAAAGTTCGCAGCGTAGAAGAGAAACCGACCGTCCTTCCGCGCTGTCACGAGTCCTGCCTGCGCCAGCGCTTTGAGGTGAAACGAAAGGGTGGTGCTTGGTATACCCAGCCGCTCACCGATGTTGCCGGCCGCATAACCTTCCGGCCCGCGCTTTACGAGCAGTCGAAAGAGTGCGAGTCGCGACTCTTGGGCGAGCGCGGCCAGTGACTCCAATGCCAGTTCGTCTTTCATAGTTCTAGCGTACTGGAATTATGGGTTCAATGTCTAGCGCATACGTATGCCGGGGGGCGCGAATTGGTCAGTGGAACGCTCTTGCCCCGGTACCCGTTCCTGTCATGCGCCAGATAATGCGAGGCCTAAGCTCGCCTTCTGAATACCTGCATAGCTTCGATGATCGGGTCGGCCTCTCCACTCTCCCCTACTTGATTGGCCTCCTTGCCAATCCAAACGAACCCGGTCGCAACAACGTGCCGCCGCTCCGTGTGACCCGGTCCAGATGATCGCCATTCGCGAACTTGTGTTCGGGACTCAGGTGATACTGGACCAGTACCTCGGAATAGGCCTTGAGTTGTTCGGGCCGAACGGCCACACCGCTTTCGCTGCGTGCCTCGTTAGAGCAACATGCTCTGGCATGCGGAAAAAAGTGACCTCTGCGCTTTTTGTAGCTGACGGGCACGGTGGTATACGGCCCGTCGAGGATCTCCGTTTCGATAAAGGAGATTGGCCGGTTCGTTTTTGGGTACCCGCGCGGCGAGCTGCTGCCTGCTAGGATCTTTCCATCAACTCAAACTCACTTCAAAGCAGGGAGGGAGGTGTCATGGGAATGGAATCCGCAGCGTAGCTTTGACCGCGCCTGGTACCGTGACCCGGACAGCGGTACCGCCAAGGAAGCATGGGGAGGTTCCCTCGAATTCATAGGCCGGCACCTGGACGAACTCTGAGTCATGGGAGTGAAGTTGGTGTATCAATTTAATTTCTGCTGGGTAGATCCAACATCCATGCACACACTTGTGTGTGTGGGCGTGTGAGCTTATCGAGACCGAGCGCCTGGGGGAGCCCGGCCAACCATGGGCGCGAAGCGTTGTTTATTTCCGTGGGACATCTCTATATCCCCTAACCAACGCTTGGAGCGGCCGTGCGAAGCCCTCAGCTAGCGTCGCGAGCGCGGAGGTATTCTGCGCTCGCGACGTTCATTGAATTTTGGCGTTCGGCCGCTCAAGCTCACCGTTAGAGGTCGCGGAGATACGCCCATACCGCGGTATGGCTATTACGCCATACGTATGCTAGACTGACACCCATGTCGAGCTTCGACTGGGATCCCGTCAAGGACGCGGAGAACCGCTCGAAGCACCACGTCTCCTTCGAGGAGGCACAGCTGGCTTTCTTGGACCCGAATCGTGTCATTGCTCGTGATGCCACTCACAGCAGCTCCGAAGAACGCTTCTACTGTTTCGGCCGAGTCGGTCCGCGCGTCATGACGGTCAGGTTTACTTATCGCGGACAGGTCATTCGCATCATCGGCGCCGGCTATTGGCGCAGAGGCAGGAAGATCTATGAAACGCACTCCCAGATACACCGATGAGAAGCTAGGTCGTGTAGAGGTGGTTGAGGACTTCCTGCCACCTCCGGAGCAACTCGTTTTGAAGGAAACGGGGGTGAAAGTCACCATCTCACTCAGCAAGCGCAGTGTCGATTTTTTTAAGGCGCACGCCGCACGATCGCGCGTTCCATATCAGAAGATGATTCGTAATCTTCTGGATAACTACGCGGACAAATACGCTGAGCGACCTCTGCCAAAGCGTTCGAGCGGCCCGTGATGCGTGGCCGCCAAAGCGCCGCGGGAGCCTGGAAACAGTATGCGCCCGCGTCGCTGAGCAGATTCCCAAGCGCGGCCGCTCAACGCGACCGTTAGGGTGCGTTCAAGACGTCCAGCCATATGCGCAAGATCGCCAGCTTCATCGCAGGATTCCTCGGGCTCATATGCCTACTTGTCGCGGCGAACTGCCTCGTCGTTCACATTGACAATTCTCCTCTGCAACGAGGCCCATTGATTTTGACTCTTGAGGCGTCTCTCTGGTGGTCTTAACCTCGTTGCGTCCTGGTCTCTTTATAGGCGCCGCCCTTGGGCACTTCCCGTTTTCGCGACTTCCTGGTCGTTAAATATCATTGGCTGGACCGCTTTAGAACTGGCATCTGAAAAAAAACCAGCTTGGTACGTGTACTCTTTCGCCGGCGGAATGCTGATTTTTGCAACGTTTATGTACATGCAGATTCGTAAAGAGTTAGGGCCGCGTGCCATCGCACCCTAACCAGCGCTTGGAGTGGCCGTGAGACTTCCTCAGGTAGCGCCGCGAGCGCGGAGATATTGTGCGCTCGCGTCGCTTGTTGGAAAGTCGCGTACGGCCGCTCAAGCTCACCGTTAGGAGTCCCGATTGCGGCCACGTGCCTACTTTTGGGCGGAAGTGACCTGCGGTTGATTCGTGAAGCCATGCTGGCTGTGAGTTCCCATGCTACTTTTTGTACTGGAGAACTCACAGATGAAGAAGCGTTTTACAGAAGAGCAGATCATCGGGATCTTTCGAGAGGCGGAGCATCCCGGCGCGCAGATCCGGACCGTGGTGCGGCGCCACAACATCACCGAACAAACCTTCTATCGCTGGCGTAACAAGTACGGCGGGATGGAAGTCTCGGAAGCCCGTCGACTGAAGGCTCTTGAGGCCGAGAACGCGAGGCTCAAGAAGCTCGTGGCGGAGCAGCTCCTGGCGATCGATGCGCTCAAGGAGTTCTCGCGGGGTTTGTCGAAGCGCGCGGCTTGCCGGCTGCTCGGGCTGTCCCGAACGGTCGCCTGCTACAAGGTGCGTCAGCCCCAGAAGGACCAGCCGATCGGGGAGAAGCTGGTGGCGACCTCACAACGCTTCCCGCGCTTTGGCTACCGTCGGGCGGCGATCTGGCTGCAGTTGGGAGAGACGCGCACAAGGAGGCTGTGGCGGCAGCTTGGGTTGCAGTTGCCGAAGCGTCGACCTCGGCGCCGTCGCTGTGGCTCGGACATACGCCTGCCGGGTGCGGTGCAGCCCAACTCGGTCTGGACGTACGACTTCATCCACGACCGACTGGCGAACGGCACCGCACTGAAGCTGCTGTGCGTCCTCGATGAACACACCCGCGAGTGCCTGGCCATCGAGGTGGCCCGATGGATCCGCTCGCAGGATGTGATCCTGACGCTCTCGAGGCTCATGAAGCTCCACGGCAAGCCTGCTCACATCCGCAGTGACAATGGCGCCGAGTTCACCGCCGGGGCGGTCATGCGCTGGTTGCGAGACCAGAACGTCGGTCCCGCCTTCATCGCACCCGGTCGTCCCTGGCAGAACGGCTACGTCGAGAGCTTCCACGGCAAGCTGCGCGATGAGTGCCTCAACCGCGAGTGGTTCCGAGATGCCCGTGAAGCCCGGGTCGTCATCGAACGCTGGAGGAACTTCTACAACCATTATCGTCCCCACAGCTCGCTGCGCTACCGCACGCCAGCCCAGGCTCGACTGGCGTGGCTGGAGCAGCGCAACATCGAGGTCGGACTCACCGCCTAAGTGGCTACAAAATCCAACCGCAGGTCAGGTAGTCTCGCCGAGGGCGCGGGAAGACAGTGTGCGCCCGCGGCTCTGATCGGGCGCCTCTGGGCGGCCCGTCAACTCATCCGTTAGAACCCGAATGCGCACCTATTGGCCACTGATCTTCCTAGGTGGTGTCGGCCTTGCGGCTTTGCTCGTTAGCTGTTGGGGCACCCGTGTTTTGCTTCAGCAGCGCGACTTGCCCTGGTTGCAGCGTCTCGCACAGGCCGTGTTGGTATGGCTTCTCCCGTTCATTGGGGCGCTATTGGTGTTTGAATTGCATCGACCATCTAGACGCGCACCTAAAGCGGGAACTCTGACTGCTGATGAAATTAATCCGATACTCAACCAAGCGCTGCAGCCCATCGCTGACGGTGCCACTCGCGCGGCTGAGCAGTTTACAGAAAACCAGGTAGTTGACGCAGTGGTTGCTGAGGTCACGCATTCCGGCGATGGTGGAGCACACTGAATTTGCGCAGTACGGGTTCTAACTATTGCTTGGAGCGGCCATGAAAGCACACTCGATGGCACGGCGAGCGCCAGTAGATTTTGCGCTCGCTGTGCCTTCATTGCGTCCGCGGTCGGCCGCTCAAGCTCGACGTTAGC
This sequence comes from uncultured Pseudomonadota bacterium, assembly GCA_963825385.1. Taxonomy (GTDB): domain Bacteria; phylum Pseudomonadota; class Gammaproteobacteria; order Steroidobacterales; family Steroidobacteraceae; genus 13-2-20CM-66-19. Next base: position 249,486 of record CAWGSX010000001.1, read on the forward strand.
TGCGATGGAGACGATCACCTTGTATCGTCCGGTCGGACCCGCTGAATTGGAGCTCATTCGTCACTCCGGTTGGCGCAACTTTCCGCCTCGTCTCCCGGAACAGCCAATCTTCTATCCGGTGACGAATCTCGAGTATGCGACTCAGATCGCGCGGGACTGGAATGTTAAATCCGAAGGATCCGGATACGTCACACGCTTCGAGGTCCGGGCGCGGTACTTAAGTCGCTTCCCGGTTCAAACGGTGGGCGGCTCCGTTCATACTGAATATTGGATCCCCGCCGCCGAATTGCCGGAATTCAATTCGAACATCGTGGGATTTATTGAGGTAATCGACCAGTTTCCTTCGGTGACCTCTCTTGCAGGCAGCTAACCAACGCTTGGAGCGGGCGGGATGGGTGATAACAGTTGCGCCGCGAGCGTGAAAATATTGTGGCTCGCGGCGCATGTTATGTGGCATCAGACGGCCGCTCAAGGTCGACGTTAGAGGCCATGGTCTCAAGACCTCCGCGCCCTTGGCACTCCACCGCGCTCGCAGCAGTGCTCTGGTTTTGGGCACTTTATATGCTCGGCGTGTGCCTAAGAGCAACACGGTACTTCCCGATTGGCTTTACGCCACTGTTCTTCTCACTCCCTGTGCTCGCGGGCCTCGGCGCGTACCTGCTCTTTACGGGCAACAAGTTCCGGTTTGTACCGTTCTTGATCCTGCCGATCATGCAGCTGTGGGTTGCAATCGTGCTCTTTCCCGATCAGCTAACCCCCCGCGACTGGCAGCTGGGCGTTGATTATTTCGCGCACTTCCCTTGGGGCACTCGAATCGCTGCCGCGTTCTTTGCCGCGTGTGCCGTCTACTCTCTAATTCTAAATCGACGAGGTATCTTCATGGCGTCTAACAATCGTTGGAGCGGCCGTGAGAGCGCATGAGGCGCGCCGTGCGCGCGGGGACTATTGTGCGCGCACAGCGCGCGATCTGAGGCCGGAGACGGCCGCTCAACCCCACCGTTAGCCGCCTCTGAGACCTAGTGCCATGGCAACACTCGATCACATCATATTGAAGGTGAATGACCTAGGCGCGAGCGTCGCGTTCTACACCGAAGTGCTGGGTTTTTCCGCAGAGGGGACGGACGGGCCGTTTACCGTTGTCAGAGCTGGTCCGGATTTCCAGATTCAGATGACTCCGTGTGGTACGCAGGGTTTTGAGCACTACGCATTTGCGGTCTCAAAGAACGAGTTCGAAACCATACTCAGCCGCATCAAAGCCGCAAATATCCCGTACGGGGCGACCTTCGATTCCGTCGGTGTGATTACCGAAATAGGCGAAGAATCTGGCGCCCGGGGCGTTGGTCCGACCATCTACTTCAACGACCCGAACAACCATTTGCTCGAAATCCGGACCTATGAGCGCTAGTCTGCTCAGCGGCACGTTTGCTTCGACACGGCGCCTAACAATCGGGTATGGACTCCTCCGTCAAGCTCAGATCGGTGAGCAGCGAGAGCGGTTGCATTCGGGTATTCGTCCTGTTGATGAGCGGCGCTTGCGCGCGGCTCTGGGACATCATGAGATCCGCAGGCGCGGAGCCAACCATTGGGTGAGCCTCTAGGGCCACGCTTGTTATCGGCTTAGCCGCGCCGCGGACCGATCCGCTGATCATGACTGCGATCTGCAGCAACTGAGTTGAGGAGATCAGGTCGTGGGTCAGTGAGCAGCCCGGCTCCAGTTACCGTCGAACGATCGGACCATTACCGAATTGTTTATCTCATCGACGACCCTCGCCGCGAGATCACGATCTTTAAGGTCGGACATCGGAAGGATGTCTATCGCTAGGTCATCTAACCAAGGCTTGGAGCGGCCGTGAACTGACTCCAGAGGCGGTTGCGGTCTTTTTCGGTCAAAGTCGCCGCTAAGATCGATCGGACCCCCCGTGCATGGTATCGTTTGGCGATTCGACTAAAAAAGCGGCTTGGCTGTAGAGGCCGCCGGAAAACGAGACTTTCTGTCGGGTTCGTCAGCGCCGGTTGGCGGGAAGAATCTCAAATCGTAACTTTCAGGAGGGTATCAATTGAAACCACGGTTAGGCTTGAGTGCGGCCGCCCTCCTGGTGACCGCATTGGGATGGACGGCAGTTCTCGCCGCTAAGACGCCGCCGCCCGATCTCGTTCTATTCAACGGAAAGATTTTCACAAGCAACGCCGAACAGCCTTATGTCCAGGGGCTGGCGATCCGTGGTGAACGAATCATCGCCATTGGTGATTCCAAAAAGATCGAAGCGTTGGCTGGCGCACGCACTCGCCGGATCGATCTCGGCGGGCGAACCGTGATTCCCGGGATCAATGACGCCCACAATCACATCGCGATCCATCCGGCAAATCTGGTGGAGGTTGAGCTGCAAGCGCGGAATCCGACTACGGCCGACCTGCGCAAAGAACTTCCCGCTGCCGCAGCGAAGTTACCCCAAGGCGCCCTGCTGGAGGTGACCATAAGCCCAGCCATCTTTTACGACACGTCGGTCAGCCGCGACTCCCTTGACGCATGGTTGCCGAACAATCCGGTCAAATTGGTCACGATCACGGGCCACGGATTGATTCTCAACACGGCTGGCCTTCGGGCTTATGGTGTCGCTGAGGACGAGAAGGACCCGTACGGCGGTCGCTTCGAGCGCGACGCCACGGGGCGCTTGACGGGGGTCGTTCGTGAATACGCAGCCCTCAACATCGAACGTACGGCGGCGGATTCAGTTCCGGAGACCGTGGCGGTGCGGCAACTCACAGAGACGCTGGATGAAGCCAAGGCCTTCGGGATCACTTCGATTCAGGACATGTCGAACGATATGGCACCGGCCCGGGCGGTGGCGCTATTTGAGAAAGTACCCACGCCCATAAGGTTGCGGGTAATGCGCATGCCGGGAACCCGGGTGGGGGCACGCAACATCGATGAGGGGGTGGGTCTTCCCCGCCATCCGAGTCCCCTGATTACCGTCTCCGGCACGAAGTGGATGATCGACGGCGTGCCGATTGAGGGAACGTTCACGCCCCGCGACGCTGTCCACAAGCCGCCGGCGCCACCGTTCGATGCCATATTTCGCGACCTCCCCCTGACCTTTCCGGCAACGGAGGCGGCAGCGATGCTGCGCGAATCGGTTGCAAACAACGATCAGCTGCTCGTGCATGTGTCCGGCTACCTTGGCGCCAAGGCCCTGCTAGATGCCATGGCCGCAACGGGTGGTCCTGCGTTCTGGCGCAGCCGCCGCGTGCGCTTTGAGCATGGCGATGGCATCTTCCCGGATCTCTACGCACGAGTGAAAGAATACGGCGTTGTCGTCGTGCAGAACCCTTCCCACCTCATGGGCTTCGGCCTACCCGATCGCTCGGCATTTGATGTATCCCAACCGTTGCAATCACTCCTCTCGGCGGGCATTCCGGTGGCTCTGGGTTCCGACGGACCGACCAACCCGTATCTGAATATCCTGTTCGCTACGATTAGTGCAAACCACCCATCCGAGGCGATCACGCGGGAGCAGGCGGTGATTGCCTATACGCTGACCTCGGCTTACGCGGAATTCATGGAACAGGACAAAGGCAGCATCGCGGTAGGAAAACTTGCGGACCTCGCGGTGTTGTCACAGGACATCTTTACGGTGCCACCCCGGGAATTGCCAAAAACACGAGCGCTGCTCACCTTGGTTGGTGGAAGAATCGTAGTTGATAAACTTGCCGACGGCGCGTCGCCGTAGCGGCGTATCCCTGCTTGCAGAAGCGAGTTTTTGCTTGCGGGGGAGCCAATATCGTCGATCTCTAACGAGTTTCAGGCATATCTTCGCGCACGTCACCAGGATCTGGAGATTGCTACCGCAGCCTCTATTTTCCCTTTTTCTATGCTCCTGTTCGCTTGGTGCAAGGCGGACGCGGCAAAACGCGCCATCAAGGCCCCACCCGCCGCTCCATTGATCGTCGGGATTTTCGCGCTCATCGGCGTGCCCTATTATTTCTTCAGTACCATGCCACGGAGACAGGCTGTCATTTCCCTCTTTTTCGCTCTGGGGGTATTAGTCTTGATGGTTGCTACCACCCTGGCTGACTTCATCACATACCGTGCATTCGCGAGCTAAGCATGCGCTCCCGGCGCCACCCCGGCATTCGCTGCGCATGCCGGGCTACCCGCGCTCGCCAAGCATCGCTCGGCGTCCCTGAGCTCAACCGTCAGCGGACTCTAAGGGGCGAGAATGTTTGAGTTCATAGGGCGTTATTTTTGGGTGATCTGCATAGCCTTCACCGTATACAACTTTAAACGGGCTCAGCCTGATCAGCAGAGCAGCGCTTCTGCCTTCGATCAACGTGTAAATGAGCTCGACATTTTGAAGCGCCGTGCACTTGTCGCGAGCCTCATACCATGGATAGTGATGGGAATTGGGGTCCTTAGTGGCGGTGTACCGGGTGTCTGGCAGTACTTTCGGCCGCAGGACCTAAATCCGTACGTATGGGCTTGGTACGCGTCCATGTTTGGCCTCGCCTGCACTTTCGCCATTTGGGTGATATTTAAGGGCGGTGCTGAGAAGGCCATAGCGCTGAACCTCGTCCGCATTAATTTCTTTGGCAGGGATGTTCAGCTCACACAACGCTGGATGAAGATTTACGCTGCAATTTCGCCAGTGTTCGTCGCTGTATGGATAATCTTTGCTTGGCACTTGGACGCACCAGTTCCCAAATGAGTCCGCTAACCAACGCTTAGAGCGGCCGTGAGAGCTAGCAGATTCGGTTGGACGGCGGCCGCCAAGCCTATCGTTGGACCCTTAGACACGTAAGCTTAGTTAAGCTAATCCAATGCCCTACGCGACAGTCGACGACGCACTATTCAACCGGGAAGTCACGCTGCGGGATGCCTATCGCATCATGGAGCGCTTCCTTTCGAATTACGTTTCTCGTGGAGACACTGCGGTGTCTGATTTCTTGCACAGCTATGCCGGGGAGATGGCTCCGGGCCAAAGCACAGATCCTGCGGCGCTCTATGATTTCCTGGCGGCGGCTGCGGACGTTCTCGACAAACGCTGAGTGCATTTGGCGAGCGTAGCGGCCGGGTCTTCAATTGTTGTGCTACCCCAGCCCTGCCGTCGGGTGCCTTAGTGCCCCAGGTTTCAAAAGGATGTCTTACCGCCTTCTGCGGCGTCCTAGCCGCATTCCTGGACATCTTATTTGTCGCAGGCCTCGTGGGTTTGCATGCGCACGGGGATCGCATCACCTGTAGACCGGCCGGCTGCCGCACGATGCTTGGTCCGATAATTCTGCTCGGGCTCTGCGCGACGCTTGTTACCACGCTATTTCTTGCTCTGATGCTCAAGAGAAGCGAATGAGCCATGACACAGGCGCGGTGTTGTCCAAGCAGTGCCTGGAGCGTCCTGTCTCGCGTTGATCTATCCTTGGCGTCATGGGCGCGGTGCCAGACTGGCAGTGCTTCCTGAGCTTCCCGGATGAGGCTGCGGCCGCTCCGGTCGCTCACTATTTGAGGTTGTATGACTGCCCGGCGCTGGTATTCCCCGGGGCGCCGGGCTTCGATCTGGGACCGACGGCCCGCGTTCTCGTTCCCGCCGAATTCCTGCGCCGCGCACGTCACCTCTGGGCGCACGCGGATACCCTCGGAGACCTCACCGAAGGTGAGCTTGAATATCTTGCGACGGGCCAGTTGCCCGGAGCTCCAGTCGATCCGGATTCGCAGGATGACGCCGCCTGACAAGCGCCTGGAACGGTCCGTCAGGCGCCGCCCGCCGTGAGCGCGCGTCACTATCCGGCGCTCCCCCCGCGACCTTCCTGAAGCATCCGTCCAAGCGGCGCTTGGGACTCGTGAGAGCTGAGCGGGGGTGCTGCCGCTCGAGGATCATTGCGCCCGCAGAGCGCGGATGCGGTGTTGCGATGCACGCTCAAGCTCGCCCTTGGGCTCCGCGGGCCGTGCTTTGCGTTGCGTGAAGACTCTTCCACTTCTTCTCACCTTGCTGCGCGCGCGCCTTGGCGCCGGTCGTTGTGCTCCTCGCCTGCTTTCTGCCCTCCAGGCCCGCGTTTGGCGTGTGCCTGACCGTCGCCTTCCTATCGGATATCTTCGACGGTGTTCTGGCCCGCCGTTCCGGCATTGTCAGCCCAGGCTTAAGGCGCCTGGACAGCAGCGCCGATACCTTGTTCTATTTGGGCGCAGCCGTTGCGGTGTGGCACCTGCACCCTGCTGCCATCACCGGGCGATGGATGCCTCTTTCGGCGCTGCTGGGGATCGAGCTTGGGCGCTATGCCTTTGATTTCTACAAGTTCCGGCGGGAGACCGCCTACCACATGTGGTCCTCAAAACTCTGGGGCGTCGCACTCTTCGGCGCCTTCCTCTCGTTGCTCGCCTTCGGCAAAGACGGGTACATTGTCGACGCTGCGATTTACATAGGCCTCGCAGCCGACCTGGAAGGCTTGGCCATCTCAGTCACCCTCGATCGGTGGCGCAGCGATGTGTCGAGCATCTGCCACGCAAAGAGACTGCGAAGGCCTGTACGAACCTGACCAGTTGGAGAGGCCGTGACGGTTGAGCAGAAGTCGCCGCGGGTTCACGGTTAGACGGGCCGCCCTGACTATGCCCTTGCTGTATGCCCTGGCCTGCATCGCTATCGCTGCGCTGGGGTTGGCGTATCTCTTGGTCATGTACTTCCTGTTTGCGCGCCTGGCGTCGCGCCATGCGCCGACGTGGGAGAAGATCGGCTCGCCCGAGTTCTTCTCGAGCCTGCACTTTGCGACAATGCTCGCCGTCGTCGGCTTTCTCGCAAGAAGGGACTACCTCGAACTGCACGATCCCGTCGCTGCCCGTCTGGGGTTGAGTGCTTCGCTTCTGCTCATCGTCATCCTGGCTGTCTGCGTATATCTGCAAGTGGTCTTCTACGAAAATGGTCTGCGCTGGCCACTGTCCGTCTGACAATCGTTGCAGGGCTCCGGTAGGAAGGCTCGTCATGTCCTGCGCGCCTCGCCGGGGCGGTACCGACGAGGTGGCAGGCTCAATGCGACACAAGGGCGAGCCCTGATGATGAAGTACAACCACGTCGGCATACCGACGACCGCGCACTTCGCTGGCGAGATCCCCCTGCCGCGTCTGAAGGTGACGGTAAGCGATCACCAGAACAACCCGTTCGGCATCCAGTGGCAGAGATACTGGGAGGATGCGCCCTACCCGGAGCTGGTGAAGACCGTGCCGCACGTCGCCTTCGAGGTCGACGACCTGGCAGAAGCGATCCGCGGTCAGAAGGTGATCATTGCGCCTAACAGCCCGAGTACCGGGGTGCTGGTTGCCATGATTGAAGTCAACGGAGCGCCGGTGGAGCTGATGCAGATCGATCATGCGGTAAGGAAGGACCTGTAGCCGTCCTGGGACCGTGCCGGCTGGCGGCAGGATTGAGTGCGGCGCGGACCAAAACAAGCCGAGTCCTCGAAGCGAAGCGCAGGGCGACAGCCCGCACACGTGTTGGATTCGGGGCGGAACGGGCGCGCTGTTGCGGATGCGGCGCGACAGGAGCGCGTCGCTCTTACCGTCGGGCGGCGGACGCGCTAGGCTAAGTCGATTGCCTATTGCGGAGGACGAAATGCGTAGAGTCACTGGCATTGGCGGCATCTTCTTCAGCGCCAAGGATCCGAAGACGCTGTGTGCCTGGTACAAGAAACATCTGGGAATTGACGTCCAGGACTGGGGCGGTACCGCCTTCACCTGGACCGATGCCGCCGGAAATCCGGCTAACGGAACCACGGTCTGGTCGATCGGTGCAGCCGGCGGTGATCAGTTCGCGCCGAGCAAGTCGACCTTCATGGTGAACTACCGAGTCGAGGATCTGGCAGCCCTGCTCCAGGCACTACGCGCCGAAGGCTGCAACGTGCTTGAAAAGAGCGACGACTCCGAATACGGCAAGTTCGGCTGGGTCATGGACCCTGAAGGCAACAAGATCGAGCTCTGGCAGCCCCCGGCCGGGCAATGAAGCGCGCTCGGCCAACCTTACCAGGGCGCGCATGCGAGTAACGGTGGAACCCATCGGCTACGTCTCATCCTCGCGCGCTGCCGCGGAGGACGATCGTTGGGACGCCGAGACGAGCACTATCAAACTGGTGCCGGAATACGGTTCTGAATCGCTCCAGGGCCTCGCCGATTTCTCACACCTCGAGGTCCTGTACCACTTCCACAAGGTGGACGCCTCCGCTGTCGTGAAGGGCGCCCGGCATCCGCGCGGCAACCTCGCCTGGCCCCTGACGGGCGTCTTCGCGCAACGCGGCAGGAACCGTCCCAACCGGCTGGGAACGACCCTGTGCCGGCTGGTTCGGATCGAGGGCACCGTGTTGCATGTGGCAGGCCTCGATGCCATTGATGGCACACCGGTGCTGGATCTGAAGCCGGTGATGAAAGAGTTTCTGCCCCGGGGCCTCCTTCTGCAGCCGGCGTGGTCGCACGAACTGATGAAGGACTACTGCAGCCAGGCGAATCTGCCGTGACGTCCCACCATCGCCGCCTGACGGGCGAGTGGGTGCGGGCGCCGGGGCATCGCGCGTCATGCCGCCCATGCGGCGTTTTGCGCCCGCTTTGAGCCTGAGGAGCAGCACACATAATTCTTGGATTGAGAACCGCCATCTATCCGGTGCCGGATCTTGCGGCGGCGACGCGCTGGTACACGGAAATGCTCGGCGTGCAGCCCTACTTCAGCGAGCCCTTCTACGTCGGCTTCTCGGTCGGCGGCTTTGAGCTCGGTCTTCTGCCTGACGGCAAGCCCGGCACGGATGGCCCGCAACCACTATGGGGCGTTGCCGACATCGACGCGGCTCATGCCCGGCTGATCCGACTGGGCGCAACGCCACTTGACCCTATTACCGATGTCGGGGGAGGCATCAAGGTTGCGGCGGTAAGGGACCCGTTCGGTAATCGTTTCGGGCTGATCGAGAATCCGCATTTTGTGCCGGGCGCCGTGAAATGACGCGGTCGCCTTAGAGCTCGCCATGCAGCCATCCGCTTCTCCGGCATCCCTGCCGGCGCGCGTGCGGCGCCTGCGAATTTATCGATCGCTCGCGAATGCCTTCACGCCGTTACTGGTGGTCGCGGTGGCGGTCGTGGTCTTTCGCTGGATGTTTCCGTGGACATTCTCACTCCTGGTCTACGTCTGGAGCGCAGACGCGGTGCTCCTCTTCGTTCTGGCCATCCTTTGCCTCCTGGTCTCGTGGGCCTTCGCACGGGGCAGGATCAGATGCCCGGCGTGTGAGGCGCCGTTTACGTCCGGATTCCATCTCTGGGTCCCGAAGACCTGCGCAAACTGCGGGGTTGACATCACCGCTCCGCACAAAGGCAGCCGCCTCTAGAATCGACCGAGCGGCCGCCACGGGAGATCCCGGATGCATCCTTCATGACACAGAATGGGTAAAATCAGCATGGTTCCGCAGCCGTTGGCGCGCACATGAGCAGACGCCTGCATCTGCTCGTGCTGCCGCTTCTCATCTCGCTCAGCGGCTGCATCGAGATAACCACCTATGTCTCACCCTCAGCCTCCGGCACCGTGCTGGACGCCGCCTCGCACAAGCCCATTCCCGGAGCCACGGTCTCGGTGGCCGATCACCCCGGCCTGTTTGCGCAGACGGACCCGGAGGGGCAGTTTGTGCTGGTTCCCGCCACGCGCAGGGCACGGATCTTTGCGCTCGCTCCCTATCAGTCACTTCCCCCGAGCGGCACGGTGACAGTTTCCGCCGACGGCTACGTGTCACAGGAAGTGGCGGTAAAGGGGAGCGATAACTCGCTTCGGGTCTCTCTGGAGAGCATCCGGCGCATGCGGCCTGAGAATCCATAGACACATGCGCGGCCGCTTTCATCGCGCAGCCTCATGCGCGCTGAATTCTGCGGTGCCGCGACGTGTCGGGGCTTTTCGCGAGGTTCTGGACTATGGTTGCGGGAAAGTGCGGAAAATTCAGTGCGTCAGGTCCGCTGACTGCGGCACACTGAGCTGGGAGATCTTATGCACCTGACCGGCGGATGTTTTTGCGGCACCGTCCGCTATGAAATCACGGCACCGCTCCTGGCGGCCCGCAGCTGTCACTGCTCGCGCTGTCGCAAGACATTCAGCGGGGCCGGGATCTGCCTACGCGGAGATTCTCCCCGGCTCGTTCTCGTGGACGCAGGGAGAGGACCGCCTGACCTTCTACAGCTCGAGTCCCGGATGGGGTCTGTGCTTCTGCCGCACGTGCGGTACGACACTCGCCGGGATGCATGACGGAAACGTGCATGGCGTGACGCTCGGCGGCATTGACGGCGACCCGCAGGTAGAGCTGCAGATGCATATCTTCGTAGGATCCAAGGCCCCCTGGGACCACATCGGTGGTGACGCCCCGCAGTACGCGGCGGCTCCCCCGTCACCGGGCACGCCACCCGCAGCCTGATCATGGATTACCCAAACGATGCGGATGGCGACTCGCTGCGGCACGTGCGCGACGCAGGCTCCGACATGGCTCGTCCCATGACGCTGGATTTCACGGTCAACGTGCCGGACGAGCGCGCGGCCCGGGCCCTCGCCGCCCTGGTTGCCGAGCACGGATTCGATCCGTCGCTGTCTGACAATGAGGGCCGGGGCGCCTGGAGCGTCTTCTGTTCGAAGACCATGGTGGCGAGCTATGAGGCGGTGGTAGCCGCTCAGGCGCAACTGAATGAGCTGGCCAAGCCGCACGGCGGACTGTGCGACGGCTGGACCACCTTCGGTAACGGGTAACCGGGACGGCCGCCGACCGGCGCCAGAGAGCGCACCTCACTTCATGGCGTGCAGGTAGTCGTAGTTGGCCTGCGCGGCATCGAGCGCGCTCATGTCCGTGAACGGCGCTTCCTGTTCGACGAAGTAGTACTTCAGGCCCCGGGAGCGGGCCGCGGCGAAGATCGGGCGGTAGTCGATAAACCCGTGCCCCAGTTCCGTGCCGGCACGCAGCCCCGGCGCGACGGCCGCCGCGCCGACGTCGGTAAAATCCTTCACGTGGATCATCGGAAAGCGCTGCGGGTACTTGCGGAAGTAGTGCACCGGATCAGCGCCGGCGACCCGCATCCAGCCGCAATCGATCTCAAAGCCGACCAGCTCAGGATCGGTCTCGCGCACGAGGACATCGTAGGCAACCTCGCCGTGCTCCGGCGCGGCGAACTCCATGAAATGATTGTGGTAGCAGTAGCGCAGCCCGGCCTGCCGTGCCTGGGCGCCGATGCGGTTGGCAAGCTCCGCGGTGCGCCTGGCATCCTCCAGGGTCATCGCCCGCACCGGCGCGTGCTTGCCTTCAGGATCCGGCGCTGACAGCGCCCCGCTCCCGGGACGCAGGATGGAGCTGACCACGTAGGTCGCTCCCAGCGCCTGGGCAGCGGCGAAGACGGCCCCGAGGTCGGGGCCGCTTAAATCCAGATGCGCGCTCGGACATTGAAGGCCCGCCTCCTCGAGCAGGCGGCGGAATTCGCCGGCGGAGCGGGTGCCGAATCCGGCCGTCTCGACGAGCCGGTAGCCGATCCGGCGCAGCTTTTTCAGCGTGCCCTGCGGGTCGGTGCGCATCGGCTCGTTCACGCTGTAGAGCTGTATGCCGACCGGGATCCCCAGGGGGTCTGCCAAACCTGCGCGCGGCACGCTGCCCGCAAGGAGGGTGAGGGCGGCGAGGTCACGCGCACGGGCGATGAAGGACCGGCGCGAGTGGGGCTTCATCACCATGCCGGGCATTTTTGCCCTGCCGGCCGGTGGCCGCAACCGGCGGTGCGCCCGGCACAGCGTGCCCTGAGCGTTGCTGCGGTCAGCGCCTGCTTTCACGCGGACCGCAAATCCTCCTGTGCTATACCTGCGTCAGCCGGATCTGTTCTCGGTGCGCGAGGTCCGGCTGCTAAGGAGGCAGCGATGTGGTCAGCGCTCATCGAGCCGCTGCGCGGCAAGACGTCCCTCTGGAAGGTCATCTGGATCTACGGCTTTGGGGTTTCGGTGGTCTACACCGTGCTCGGCGGCCTGTTCGTACCGGAGACGGCCTTCGGCATCGGCGCCTACCTGCTCGTGGGAGTTGCGCTCGGCCTCGTGCAGTCGGTGATGCTGTGGCGGTGCGCCTATAACTCCCGGTTTCCCGGGGCGGGGAGGCTGCTGCGCATTCTGGTGGTGATCGGGCTTTTGGCGACGCCGTTGATGCTGTACATACTCTTCAGGCACCCGGAAGCGTTACAGACAGATTTCTAAACCCGCGCGCCCGTAAAGGCAGCTCCTTCACCACAGCTGCGGGGAATTGTCCGGCGCGGGTGCAGTTGAGCGCATGGGGAGCGTTGCTCCAGACTCGCCCCCTGAAGTACCGCTGCGAAGGGATGGAGGCATCAGCATGGCTGAGGAGCCGCGCTACTGGTTTCCGGCCAAGCGCTTCGGCTGGGGCTGGGGTGCGCCGGCCACCTGGCAGGGCTGGGCCGTGCTGGGGATCTGGCTTCTCGGGCTTACTGTGGGGCTCATCGCCATCGGCCTGCAGCGCAGCCCGCTCGCGCACGTGCTGTTCGTGGTGGCGATGAGCGCGCTCCTGATCCTCATCTGTTACTGGAAAGGCGCGCCGCCGCGCTGGCGCTGGGGCGAGGACTGAGGCGCGATCAGCGCCAGCGGATGAGTTGAGGTGCCGCGCTACGAGGTCACGGTCCAGGGTCAGGGCATCGCCGTGCCGCTCGCCGGCGCGGTCGCGGTGGGGTTCTACCGCCTCGTGCAGGTGCGCGCGGCCGATCCGCTCGAAGCCGAGCTGCTCGCCATCGAACGAGTCGAGTCCGACTGGGGCGAGACCTTCTACGCCTTCCGCAACCGCAGCGCCCCGCCGTACCTGACCATCCATTCGATCGGCGTCATGTCCTTCTGGCACCGCTTCCTCGGTGCGCCGAAGGGCTACCTCTTCTTCTCAGCCGACGGCGTGCAGATACCGGTGGACCGGCGCGTGGAGCGCCCCTGAAGCGCAGGCGGCTGGGCATTTGACGCCCCGCGGCGCGCGGACGAAACTCATCCGATGGCCGCGCACCCCGCGCTGATGCAGGCGCGCATCGAGCACGTCGCGATGTGGACGCCCGATGTGGAGCGTCTCGCCGGCTTCTACGCGCGCTATCTCGGCGCCCGCGTAGGTCCGCGCTACCTGAACCCCGCGAAGCGCTTCGAGTCGCGCTTCCTGAGCTTCGAGGGCGGCCCGCGCCTGGAGCTCATGCGTAGTGAGACGCTGCAGCCGGCCGCCGCGGCAGCGGGCGCGCAGCGCCTGGGACTGACGCACCTCGCCTTCGCCCTGGAAAGCGAGGCGCGCGTCGATGCGCTGACCCGCACGCTGCGTGAGGACGGCTTCGTGATCGCCGACGGGCCGCGCCGCACCGGCGATGGCTATTACGAGAGCGTGGTGCTCGATCCGGACGGCAACCGCATCGAGCTGTGCGCCGCGACCGCCGCCGATGGGGACCGCTGAGGCGCAGCCGGATGAGCGCCCCGGGCGCGGCGCGGACCGCGCGCTCCCGGGCCTGCTGCTGCTTTATGCGGCGGCGACGCTTCTGCACTTCGCCCACAACGCCGAGTACCTGCGCCAGTACCCGAACCTGCCGGCCGCGTGGACCCGCACGGAAGTCTTTGCCGCGTGGGGCCTCCTCAGCGGGCTGGGCCTGAGTGGCTACCTCATTTACCGGCGCGGCAAAGGCGCCATCGGCCTCGCGCTCCTCTATCTCTATGCCGGCCTCGGCTTCGCAGGCCTCCTGCACTACACGCGTGCCCCGATGGAGCACCACTCGGCCATGATGAACGCCACGATCTGGGCCGAGGCGGCAGCGGCGACCCTGCTCATCGGCTGCCTGGCGACGCTCGCGCGGGCCGGGCAGCGTCCCGGCAGCACCGGCAGAGGCGGACATGCCCCGTAACGAGGAGATCGCACGGCAACTGGTGGCGTGCATCAACACGCACGACGCGGATGCGGTCGCGGCACTGCTCACACCCGAGCACCGCTTCATCGACTCGCTCGGCAATGTGGTCGTAGGGCGCCAGGCGATGCGCGAGGGCTGGCGGCAGTACTTCCGCATGGTGCCGGACTACCGCATCGAGGTGGAACGGGTCTTTGCCGCGGGCGATGAGGTGGTGCTGCTCGGTAGCGCCCGCGGCACCTACGCACCGCAGGGTGTGCGGCACTTAAGCAACGCCTGGTCGACCCCGGCGGCGCTGCGCGCGCAAATCGCCGACGGCCAGGTCGCCGCGTGGCAGGTGTACGCGGACAACGATCCCATCCGCCGCCTGATCGCCGCGGCATCCGCCTAAAGAGCACGCATGATCCGCACCCATGGGCTCAGCCACGTGGCGCTCGCGGTCGCCGATCCGGACCGCGCGCTCAGGTTCTACCGCGAGGTGTTCGGGGTGCGCGAGTACTACCGCGACGCCGACAGCGTGCAGGTGCTCGGGCCCGGTGCGCACGACGTCCTGGCGTTCGAGCGCCGTCCCGCCCTGGCGGGCGTGACGGGAGGCATCATCCACTTCGGCTTCCGCCTCACGCAGCCGCAGGATATCGAGTCCGCCGTCACCGCGGTGCTGGCCGCCGGCGGCACGCTCGTGTCGCGCGGTGAGTTCAGGCCCGGCTTCCCGTACGCCTTCGTGCGCGATCCGGATGGCCATGAAATCGAGATCTGGTTCGAGTGAGCACGCCCGCGCCGCCCCTCACCGCCGCCACCTGCCACTGCGGCGCCGTGCGCATCGCGGTGCGCCGGCTGCCGCGCACCGTCGTCTCGTGCAACTGCTCGCTCTGCCGCCGCTATGGCGCGTTGTGGGCGTACTACCGCGCAGGCTCGGTGCGCATCTCCGCGCCGCGCGGCGCCCTTGAGCGCTATGCCTTCAAACGCAGGATCCGCGCCTACTGCCGCTGCAGCCGTTGCGGTTGCGTCACGCACTACGTGCACCTGCGCGCGCGCAGGCAGGACACCGTCGCGGTCAATCTGCGCAACTTCGCGCCCGCGGCGCTCGAGGGCGTGCGCATCCGCCACCTCGATGGCGCCAGGACTTGGCGGATGCTCGACTGAGACGCGTGCCGCAGGCGGTGCGCGCGCTCCTCGGGCTGAGCGCCGTGCTTTTCCTCACCGCCCTCGCGCTCCCGGCCCTGGGCGCACATACCGGGCTTGCGCTTCTCACGCGCGGCTGGGAGGGACCTGCCCACCTCGGCGCTGCGGGCGCACGGCTCGCCTTTGCCTGGTACGCGAACCCGCTCGTCGTCCTCTGCTGGGTGCTCACGCTGCGGGCGGCTCCCCGGCGCGCACTGTGCTGCGCCGCGGCGGCCTGTGCGCTGGGTGCGGCGGTCGCCACCGTGCCCGGGGGCGCGGGGTGGCTCGGGGCCGGTTACTTCTTGTGGCTGGCGAGCCTCGGGGTTGCCCTGGCGGCCGCGCTCGCGCAGGGATTTGCCGGCGGCCCCTCACCTGAGCGAGGCTAGCACCCATGAAACGCAGCGCACTCGACCTCACCCGCATGAAGTCGGCCGCGCCGATTGCCATGCTCACCGCCTACACCGCACCCGTGGCGCGCTGTCTTGAGCAGGCCGGGATCCCGGTGATCCTGGTCGGTGACACCGTCGGCATGGTCGAGATGGGCGAGACGAGCACCCGGCCGGTGACGCTCGAGCACATGTGCTACCACGTGAGCGCAGTGCGCCGCGGCGCGCCGGAGACCCACATCATCGGCGACCTGCCGTACTTAAGCGATGCCGATCCGGCCACCGCGCTTGCCAGCGCGCAGGCGCTGCTCGCCGCCGGCGCCGACAGCGTCAAGCTCGAGGGTGCCAAGCTCGAGGTGATCCGCCACCTGCGCGCGCACGGCATCGAGGTCGTCGGCCACACCGGCCTCACCCCGCAGACCGCGCCGGACTTCCGCCAGGCCGGCCGCACCGAGGCGGCCGCGCAGCGCATCTTCGGGGAGGCTCAGGCAATCGCCGCCGCCGGCGCGTTCCTTTTGGTGCTCGAGCACATCCCGGCTGCGCTCGCCGAGCGCATCACGCGCGCGCTTGCGGTTCCGACCATCGGCATCGGTGCCGGAGCCGCCTGCGACGGGCAAGTGCTGGTGATCAACGATGCCATCGGGCTCGGAGATTACTGGCCGCCGTTCTCGCGCCAGTACGCCTACGTGGGCCGCACCATCACCGAGGTGGCGCAGGCCTTCCGGCGCGAGGTCGAGGACGGCACCTTCGTGAACCAGGTGCTGAAGATGAACGCGGGCCGGCGCGAATGAGGGCGGCGCTGCGCGCGGGGCTGATCCTCGCGCTTCTGGTCTGCGGGTGCAGCGCCGATCCCAACGGCTGGTTCGGCATGGCGCTCTCCTACGAGGCCAAGGGCGATGCCGCCGCTCCCACCGTCAGCTCCATCATCATCGCGAGCGTCGTGCCCGGCTCGCCCGCGGCGCGCGCCGGGCTCAGGCCCGGCGACCTCTTGCTCGCGCTCGAGGGCCACGTGGTCGCCGGCGCCCCGGCGCGGGAGCTCAAGGACGTCACCGCGCGCCCGGTGGGCGCGCGCCTGCACGTCACCGCGGTGCGTCCCGGCGCGCTGCCCTTCGAGGTGGTGCTCACCGCGGTGCGCCGGCCCCCCGGGGTCTGAGGAGCGGCAGGCGTGGAGATCGAAGGCGGCTGTCACTGCGGGAACCTGGCCTTCACGCTCGAGTGGACGCCGGAGCCGCAGCGCATCGCGGCGCGCGCCTGCGGCTGCACGTTCTGCACGCGGCACGGCGGGGTGTGGACCTCGCATGCCGGCGGGGTGCTGCGCGTGCGCGTGACCTCTCCCGCCGAGGTCAACCACTACGCCTTCGGCACGCGCACCGCCGAGTTCCACGTCTGCCGCGTATGCGGGGTCGTGCCGCTCGTCACCAGCCTCATCGAGGGCCGGCTGTACGCGGTGGTCAACGTCAACACCTTCACCAACGTCCCGGCCGCGCTCATCACGCGCCAGGCGGCGAGCTTCGAGGGCGAGGACGAGGCCGCGCGCCTTGCGCGCCGCGCGCGCAACTGGATCGGCGACGTCGCGTTCGTGTGAGGCTCTGAGCGCTACTCGGCTTCCGCGCGCAGCGGCCGGCGCATCAGCTGCCGCACCGCATCCTTCGGCGCCAGCCCCTCGTAGAGCACGCGGCACACCACCTCGCACAGCGGCATCTCCACGCGCGCGCGCCCGGCCACCTGGCGGATCGCGGCCGCGCCGCTGTAGCCCTCGACCGCCTGGCCGATCTTCAGGAGTGCCGCCTGCGGGGACTCCCCGGCCGCGAGCATGAGGCCGAAGCGGCGGTTGCGGGACTGGTTGTCGGTGCAGGTGAGCACCAGGTCGCCCAGGCCCGCGAGCCCCATGAAGGTCTCGGCCTGCGCCCCGAGCGCAACCCCGAGGCGCGTCATCTCCTTCAGTCCGCGCGTGATCAGCGCCACGCGCGTGTTGGCGCCGAAGCCCAGGCCGTCGGCCATGCCGGCGCCGACGGCGAGCGCATTCTTCACCGCGCCGCCGATCTCCACGCCGAGGATGTCGGTGGAGGTGTAGGCGCGGAAGCTCCCCGAGGACAGGTCCGCGGCGAGCGCCTGCGCGTACGCGGCCGAGTCCGAGGCCACCGTCATCGCCGTCGGCAGTCCCGCACCCACCTCGCGCGCGAAGGTGGGGCCGGAGAGCACCGCCACCGGGCGCTCGCGGCCGAGCACCGCGTGCGCGACCTGGTGCGGCAGGAGCCCGCTTGCGCTCTCGAACCCCTTGGTGGCCCAGCACACCTGCATGGGCGCGGTGAGATGCGGGGCGAGCTCGGTGAGCAGGGCGCGCAGCGCCGGGCTCGGCACCACCACCAGCACGTCACGGGCGCCGGCGACGGCGGCCGCAAGCTCGGCGCGCACCTCGAGCGAGTCGGGGAAGGCGACGCCGGGCAGGTAGCGCTCGTTGCTGCGCGCGCGCGCCAGCTCGCGCAGCTGCGCCGCGTCGCGCCCCCACAGGCGCACCGCGCGCCCGCCACGCGCGAACTGCACCGCGAGCGCGGTGCCCCAGGAGCCGGCGCCGAGCACGGCGAGCGGCGAGAGGCGCGGCGCGGGGCTGGGCACGGGCTTAACCGCCCTAGTTGGTGGTCTGCGGCGTCTGCTGCTGGTTGGCCGCGTAGAGCGCGTCGAAGTTGACCGGCGGCAGCAGGAACTGCGGGAAGCCGCCCTGGGTGACGAGCTGCGAGATCGCGCAGCGTGCGTACGGGAACAGCACGCCCGGGCAGTAGGTGCTGACGGCGCGCTTGGTCTCCTCTTCCGAGAGGTTGCGGATGACGAACAGGCCCGCCTGCTTCACCTCGACCAGGAAGATGGTCGTCTCCCCGTACTTCGCCGACACCGTGACGGTCAGCACCACCTCGCGCACCTCGGGCCCGAGCGAGGTCGAGCCGGTCTGCAGGTCGAGGTTGATCTGCGGGTTCCAGTTGCCCTCGATGCGCGGCCCGTTGGGCGACTCGTACGAGCAGTCCTTCAGGTACACGTTCTGCAGGGCGAGCACCGCCTCGGTGCTGGGGGCGTTCTCCGTGCCGGTGGTCTCGGTCATGACTTCCTAAGCTCCGTTCATTTCAAGAGTGAGTCGAGGCGTCCGGCCGCTTGCAGCGCGTAGAGATCGTCCGAGCCGCCGATGTGCTGATCGTTGATGAAAATCTGCGGCACCGAGGTGCGCCCGCCGCTTCTGGCGCGCATCTCCTCGCGTGCTCCCGCCACCGCCTCGATGTCGATCTCCGTGAAGGCGACGCCGTGCTCCTCGAGCAGGCGCCGCGCGCGGGCACAGTAGCCGCACCAGTCGGTCGCGTACATGACGACCCGCGCCGCCACGCCCGGTGAGGCCGTCAGCGCGCGACCGGCAGGTTGTCGGCCCGCCAGGCCGCCATGCCGCCGCGCAGCGCGCACGCCTTGGTGAAGCCCTGCTCGATGAGCTGCCGCACGGCCGCGCCGCCGAGGCTGCCAGTGTCATCGATCACCACCACCGGCTTCTCCTTGTGCTTCTTCAGGGTCTCACCGGCGCTGAGGATCTGGTGGCTGTCCATCTGCCGCGCCCCGTTCAGGTGCCCGGCCTGATACTGTTCGCTCGGGCGCAGGTCGATGACGAGGGCACCCTGGTTCATGAGGCGGATGAGCTCCTGCGGCGTGACGGTGACACGCTGGTCGGCGCGCAGGCGCAGCTCGTACACCAGAACGAGCGCGGCCACCACGGCCGTGGCGAGGCACAGCCAGGGGTGATGGCTGATGTATGGCAGGAGTCGGTCCATGGGCCCTGAGGGCTCCCCGGCGCAAAAGGGCGCGCATTATAGCGCCCCGCGCCGGCCCCCGGCCGGCGCCCGGGCGGGGCTGGTGCTGGCCGCATGGTGGGCCCTGGCCGGGGTTGCCGGGGCAGCCGCGGCCCCCGCCGCCCCGGGGGCCGCGGAGGCGAAAAAGACCGAGGCGCAGCTGGAGGCGGTCAAGGCCGAGATCGACCGCGTCTCGCGCGAGGTCGCGCAGAGCGAGGTCGAGCGCGACCGCATGAGCCGGGATCTGAAGAGCGCGGAGCTCTCGGTCGGGCAGGCGCGCGAGGCGTGGCTTCAGGTGCGGCGGCAGCGCTCCGAGGGCCAGGCGCGCCGGGCCGAGCTCGCCGCCGAGCAGAAAAGCCGCGAGAAGGAGCTCGCCGACAACCGCGCCGCGCTCGCCGGTCAGATGCGCGCCGCCTACACCATCGGCCGCCAGGAGCCCCTGAAGCTCCTCCTCAACCAGAAAGATCCCGCGCTCGCCGGGCGCATGTTCGTCTATTACGGCTACTTCGGCCGCGCCCGCGCCGGGCAGATCCACCTGATCGAGTCCGACGTGCAGCGCCTGGGCGAGCTCGGCAGCGAGCTCGAGGCCGAGGATGCGCGCCTCGCCGATCTCGAGCGCCAGCAGAAGGCACAGCTCGCCGCCCTCGAGCAGGCGCGCGAGCAGCGCTCGGCGGTGCTGGCGAGCCTGGAGGCGAAGACCCACACCCGGGCGCAGAACCTCGAGCGCCTGAAGAGCGAGCAGTCCGGGCTCGAGCGGCTGCTGCGCGAGCTGCACGCCGCGCTCACGCGCTTCCCGGTGGAGGGGAACGATGCCTTCACGCGCCTGCGCGGGCAGCTGAACTGGCCCGTCGCCGGGCAGCTCCTGGCGCGCTTCGGCGAGGCGCGCGCCGGCGGGGTGCGCTGGGACGGGGTGCTGGTCGGCACCGAGCGCGGCACGCCGGTGAAGGCGGTGTGCGCCGGGCGCGTCATCTACGCCGACTGGCTCCCGGGCTTAGGACTCCTCGCCATCGTCGATCACGGCGACGGCTACCTGAGTCTCTACGGCCACAACGACAAGCTCGTGAAGGCGGTGGGCGAGTCGGTGGCCGCCGGCGACACCATCGCCGCGGCGGGTGACTCCGGCGGCTCCCCGCGCCCGGAGCTGTATTTCGAGATCCGCAAGGCCGGCAAGCCGGTCGATCCGCGCCCCTGGTTCCGCACACCCGATCCTTAGGGGCGCCACCGTCCCGCCAATGTGACGCGGTTCGCTGTTTCGCTGCACACCTTTTAATCCCCGGACGCTTTTCGCCAACTCGCGCAAGGAACCCGCGCGACATAAGCGCGCACATTGCGAGGCGTATTTCCTTGCGACTTGAGTGCGCGCGCGAAGCACATGAACCAGCCTGCTCACAGCGAGTACGTGCCGGGGCAGCCGGGCGCCCGGTTCGACCCGTACGTGCGGCTGGTGCGCTCGCTCCTGCCGCGCACCACCTGTGTGGCGATGTTCGGCCCCTCCGGCGACCTCATGTGGTCGACCGACACCATGACCGGCCCGGACCTCATGAACAGCGTCGACGATGCGCTCTTGTCGGCGGCCGCAAATCCCGGCGGCGCCGGCCAGCTGCGCCTGCTCGCCGGCAACCTGCCGGTGTACCTGTGCGCGCTGCGCGATGCCGAGCAGCAACTGCTCGCCATGCTGGCGGTGGTGTGCCGCCAGGCCGATGACCGCGACCGCAAGGTCCCGGATTTCAACTTCGCCTACTCGCTCCTCTCCCCCGTGCTCGAGTGCCTGCGCCGCGAGCTGATCGCGCAGGCGACCATCACCGAGCTCACCGAGACCGTCGGCGGGCTCGACAAGGATCTGAACCTGCTCCTGGCCCAGGGCGCGAGCGAGGCCCCCGGCGGGGACGGCGCCAGCGAGCTGCAGCAGCTGCTCAGCCAGACCATCGAGCACCTGCGCGCCATGACCGGGGCACTGCTCGTGCCGGAGAAGAGCGTGACGCTGGTGCGCTCGGGCAGCGGCGGCGCCCCCGATACCCAGTTCCTGATGCGCGCGCACCGGCGCCTGCTCACCCTGTCGCAGTCGCAGCGCGAGCCGGTGGTGGCCAACGAGACCGCCTCCGCCGCCAACCCCGAGGGCTTCCCGCACCGCGTGCTGGTGTGCGCGCTGCGCACGCGCGCCGGGCGCGCCATCGGCATGCTCGCGCTGCTGCGCGACGCCACCGCCGAGCCCTTCAGCGAGCGCGACGCGCACATCGCCGAGATCCTCGCGCGCAAGGCCATGGGCGTCATCGAGTCGAGCTACGACCCGCTCTCGGGGCTCTACACACGTACCGCGTTCGAGCGGCGCGTGCGCTCCGCGGTCGCCGAGCGCAAGAGCCAGACCTGGAGCGCACTCTACATCGACGTCGATCAGCTGCACGCCATCAACGAGAAGGCCGGCATGCACGTCGGCGATGCGGTGCTCGGCCAGCTCGGCGAGCTTCTGCGCCAGCGCCTGCCGCACGGCGGCTTCGGGGCGCGCATCTCCGGCGACCGCTTCGTGGTGCTCCTGCCTGCGGCCACCGCCGATGCCGTGACCTTCGCCGAATCGCTGCGCGAGGGCGCCGAGCGGCTCGCGCTGCTGCAGGGCGAGAACCGCGCGCCGGTGTCGATCTCGGTCGGGGTGGCGCAGCTGGATGCCTCCGCGGATGAGCTCGCGCACGTGCTCGCCGCCGCCGAGACCGCCTGCAAGGCCGCCAAGGACCGCGGCCGCAACCGCGTCGAGGTCTACGAGGCGGCGGATGTCTCGATCGTGCGGCGCTTCGCCGACATCGGCATCGCCGAGCGCCTGCGCGAGGCGATCGATGAGGGGCGGCTGCACCTGGATGCACAGCTCATCCTGCCCTTCGCCATGGCCGAGAGCGCGCGCCCGCACTACGAGCTGCTGCTGCGCATGAAGGACGACCAGGGCAAGACCGTGGGTCCGGACAGCTTCCTCTCCGCCGCCACGCGCTACCAGCTGATGCCGGTCATCGACCGCTGGGTCATCAACCACGTGATCGATGCCTTGAAGCCGCGCGCCACCGTGCTCGAGGGCCGCGCGCTCGGCTTTGCGATCAACTTCTCCGGCCAGTCGCTCAACGATGATTCCTTCGGCGACCTGCTCATCGAGCGCATCGCCTCGAGCGGCCTCGACCCGGAGCTGCTGTGCTTCGAGCTCACCGAGAACGCCACGGTCGCGAACCTGACGCGCGCCGAGTCGCTCATGCGGCGCCTGCGGCACCTCGGGTGCGGGGTGGCCCTCGATGACTTCGGCTGCGGGCTGTCCTCGCTCTCGTGCCTGCGCCAGCTGCCGGTGACCATGCTGAAGATCGACGGCAGCTTCGTGCGCGACGTGCTCAAGGACCCGCGCGCGGAGTCCATGGTGCGCGCCATCGCCCAGCTCGCCCGCAGCATGTCGATCACCACGGTGGCCGAGTACATCGAGACCGAGGCCATCAGCGTGCGCATCGCCGAGCTCGGCGTCGACTACGGACAGGGCTTCGCCATCGGCCGGCCCATTCCGCTCGAGGACCTGCTCACCGAGCTGCCGCTGCCCTCCGATCCGCCCGCTGAGTCGACCGGCAGCCACGACATCACCGTGGAGGCGGCCACGCTCAATGGCGAGCCGCTCGCGGACGCCTCCGGCTGAGGCCCCCGAGCTCCAGCCCGGACTGAAACCCAAGGACCTCCAATCCCGTGACCCGCTCCTCCCGCACCCCGCTCGTCCTTCTGGCCGGCATCGTCCTCGGGTTCGGCGGCGCGCTCGCCGCCGGCGCCCTCGCCGACCGCCCGCACGAGGCGCCGCACGAGCTCAGAAACCCGCTGCCCGTGGCCGAGGCGGCGCTGTTCGCGGAAGTCTACGAGCGCGTGAAGCACGACTACGTCGACGAGGTCGACGACCACGTGCTCATCGAGCGGGCGCTGCGCGGCATGGTGGCGGCGCTCGATCCCCACTCCGCGTACCTCGACTCCGAGGAGTTCAACGAGATCCGCCTCTCCACCATGGGCTCCTATCCCGGGGTCGGCATCGAGGTCGCCGCCGAGGGCGGGGTGGTGCGCGTGGTGCGCCCCATCGAGGGCTCGCCGGCGCGCCTGGCCGGCATCCTGGCCGGCGATGAGCTGGTCGCCATCGACGGGGAGGAGATCGGGGCGGATCTGGCCGGCGCCATCGCACGGTTGCGCGGGGACGCCGGGAGCCTGGTGCGCCTGGCGGTGCGCCGCGCCGGCACCCCGGGCCTTCTCGACTTTGACCTGAAGCGCACCGAGGTCGAGGTGCACTCCGTGGCCGCGACGACCCTCGAGCCCGGCTACGGCTACGTGCGCATCTCCACCTTCAGTGAGACCACGCCGCAGGACCTCGAGCATGCGATATTGCGTCTCAAGAGAGACAATCCGGGTGGATTAGCGGGACTCGTGCTCGACCTGAGAAACAATCCCGGTGGCGTGCTCGAGTCCGGGGTCGCCGTCGCCGATGCCTTCCTCGATGCCGGGGTCATCGTGACCGCCGACGGCCGCACCTCCGATGCGCGCTTCGAGATGGACGCCACCCCGGGTGACCTCATCGACGGGGCGCCGCTGGTGGTGCTGGTGAATGCCGGCTCGGCTTCCGCCTCCGAGATCGTCGCGGGGGCGCTCAAGGACCATGCGCGGGCGCTGCTCATCGGCCGGCGCACCTACGGCAAGGGCTCGGTGCAGACCGTCATGCCCCTAAGCCACGGCGGGGCGGTGAAGCTCACCACCTCGCGCTATTTCACTCCCTCGGGCGGCTCCATCCACGGGCATGGACTGAACCCCGACATCCCGCTGGAGGGCCCCGGCCAGGCGCCGGCGGAGATCCTGGAGGGCAGCGCGCTCGCCGCGCGCGATGCCGACGTGCGCATCGGCCTTCAGACCCTGAAGCACGGCCGCGCCGTGGCCGCGCTCGCAGCGCCGCACGGCCTCATTCCCTGACCGGCCGCCCGCGCGGCAAGGCCGCGCCGCGCCGGCGCATCGGCTAGGCTTCGCGCCATGCTCGCCTGGGCCCTGGATCTGCTGCTGCACCTCGACCGCCACCTGGTCGAGCTCCTCACCCGCTATGACCTGTGGATCTACCCGATCCTGTTCGCGGTGATCTTCTGCGAGACCGGGCTCGTGGTGACCCCGTTCCTGCCCGGGGACTCGCTGCTCTTTGCCTGCGGGGCGCTCGCGGCGGTGGATACCTCGGGCACGCTGCGCGTGCCGCTCCTGATCGCGGTGCTGTCGGTGGCCGCCGTGCTCGGCAACTTCTCCAACTACTCGATCGGGCGCTGGATCGGGCCGCCGGCCTTCTCCGGGCGCTACCGGCTGCTGAAGGTCGAGTACCTGGACCAGACCGAGGCGTTCTTCCGCCGCTACGGCGGGTTCGCGGTGCTGGTGTCGCGCTTTCTGCCCATCCTGCGCACCTGCGCGCCCTTCGTCGCCGGCGTCGGGCGCATGCCCTACGCGCGCTTCATCGGCTTCAACCTGGTGGGCGGGGTGCTGTGGGTGGTGGCGTTCGTGCTGGGCGGCTACTTCTTCGGCAACATCCCCATCGTGCGGCAGAACTTCGGGGTGGTCACGCTGCTGATCGTGGCCGTATCGCTCGTGCCGCTCGCGATCGCATTCCTGCGGCGGCGCCGCGCGGTGGTCTCTTAAGAAATCCTAAGCGACCCCGAAGCGCACCACGGCCCACACCGCGCCGATCAGGCCGCCGAAGAGCAGGATGAGGTTGGGGAGGAAGGACAGCAGAAACCCGGCCGAGCGCGACTTCGGGTCCTTGACGTAGGACACGAAGTACACCCAGCGCCCGAGCACGAACACGACCCCTAGGGCTGCGGCGATGAGCGGCTGCACGTAGCGCGCGAAGATCAGCAGCGAGGGCACGAAGATGATCAGCTGCTCGAGCGTGTTCATCTGCACGCGGAAGTAGCGCTCGAACACCTCGTTGCCGCTGGTGGCCGGCGCCGGCACCTTGTAGGTGGCGCGTGCCCGGCCCACGGCGAAGCCGAACATCAGGAACTCGATCAGCGCGAGCGCCAAGACGGCGTGTACCAGTGTCATGAGCCCTCCCCCCAAGCGCGGGCGAGGATGGCACAATGGGCCTATGAGCGACAAGGAGCGTGGCTACGCCCACCGCGTCGACATCCTGGCGGACGTCCAGGCGGTGTGGCGTGCGCTCACCGAAAACGAGCCGCTGCGCGCCTGGTGCTCACCGCGCGCCGAGATCCGCGCCCGCCCCGGCGGGAGCTTCCGGGCGAGCGTCGACCGCGTCACCGAGTTCGAGGCGCGCATCGACGTGTTCGAGCCGGGGCGGCGGCTGCGGCTGATCTACCTGCCGGCGCAGGAGCTGCCGCGCGCCGGCTCGGTGATGATCGATGACTTCATCCTCGATCCGGTGCAGGGCGGCACCATCGTGCGCCTGCTCGGCTCCGGGGTGCCGGCGAGCCCCGAGTGGGATACGCAGTACGCGCGCCTGCGCGCCAGCTGGCCGCAGGCGATGACGCGCCTTAAGGTCTTCGTCGAGAAACAGGCAAAAACGGGAGCCCCGGCATGATTCATTTTCTGTTGCGCGTGCTGATCACCGCCGTCGGCCTGTACCTTGCGACCCAGTGGGTGAGCGGGGTGCACGTCGACTCGAACACGACGCTGCTGATCGCCGCCCTGGTGCTCGGCATCGTCAACGCCATCGTGCGCCCGGTCGCCTTCATCCTCACCCTGCCGGTGACCCTCATCACCCTCGGGCTGTTCCTGTTCGTGCTGAACGCGGCCATGGTGGCGCTGGTTGCCTGGCTCGTGCCCGGCTTCCACATCCCCGATTTCCGCGCGGCGCTGCTCACCGCGATCATCGTGTGGATCGTGAGCTGGATCGGCTCGGCGCTCATCATCAAGCGCGCCAAGGCCTGAGGCGCCTTCACCCCGGGGCGCCGCCCAGCGCCCGGCCGGTGCGCCGGTAGAGCAGATACACCACGAGCGCGAACGCGAGGGCACCGAGCCACACCGCCGGCCCGTCGGCGAACGCATCGCCGACGAGCGAGAGCGGATAGTCGGCGCCGGAGAAGGCCACCAGAGCTGCCACCAGCACCCCGATCAGGCCCTCGCCCACGATCAGGCCCGAGGCGAGCAGCACGCCGAGCTGCTTGGTGGCCTCGGGACGCGCGCCGCGCTCGGCGTGGCGGTCGTAGAGATAACCCACGATCGCGCCCACCACCACCATGAGCGTGCTCTGGGTCGGCAGGTAAATGCCTAAGCCCACCGCGAGCGGCGAGAGATGCGCGCCGCTCTTCAGGCGGCGGATGACGATGTCGGCGATGATGAGCACGATGCCGATGTAGCCGCCGGTGCGGATCAGGCTCCAGTCGACGTTGTTCTGGATGACGCCCTGGGCGAGGGCGGAGATGAGCCCGGCCTGCGGGGCGGGCAGCGGATGCTCGCGCAGCGGCCCGGGGGCGCCGGCGAAGCCGTAGGCACGGTTCAGCAGATCGAGGATCGGCGGGATGATCACCGCGCCGGCGATGACCCCGATGACGAGCGCCACCTGCTGCTTCCAGGGCGTGGCATCGACCAGCTGGCCGGTCTTGAGGTCCTGCAGGTTGTTGTTGGCGATGGCCGCGGCGGTGAACACCACCGCGGTGACGAACAGGGCGTAGGCGACCAGCGGGCGGCCGGCATCGCCCGGCGTTGCCGGCAGCCCGATCAGCATGATCACCGCAAAGCCGATGACGGCGAGGATGCCGATGCCGGAGAGCGGGCTGTTGGAGGAGCCGATGAGGCCAGCCATGTAGCCGCACACCGCCGAGACCAGGAAGCTCATGACGGCGATGTAGATGACGCCGCTCACGCTCAGGAACACCACGTGCGCGCCCAGGCCGGCGGAGTTGGCGAACTGCACCAAGAGGAACCCCACCGGCAGCACGCACAGGAGCGAGGCGAGGCCGACGAGTCCGATGGGGATGTCCTGCTCGGTGCGCGGCAGGGCTGCGCCCTGGCCGGCGGCGCGCGCGCGCGAGGCGATGAGCGCCGACCTAAGTCCCGCCACCACCGGGGCAACCAGCTTGCCGAGCGTCCACACCGCGGCCACGCCGATGGTGCCGGCGCCGACGAAGCGCACCTTGTGGCTCCAGGTGTCGTGCGCGAGCCCGGCGATGCTCAGATCCCCGCTCGTGGCGAGCGCGGAGAAGTGCGGCACGCCCCAGGCCCAGGCGATGAGCAGGCCGACGAACATCGCCACCCCGACCCACAGGCCCACCAGGTGGCCGATGCCGAACAGCGCGAACGACAGGAAGAAGTCGAAGCCCGAGACGCCGCGCTCACCGACGCGGAAGTTGCGGATGACATCGCTCGCGAGCACTCGCGTGGCGGTGACCAGCGCGAACACGCCCGAGACGATCGAGCCCCACAAAAGCGCCGACAGTCCGGCGCGGCTCTCCTCGATGCCGGCGCTGTGCCCGGCCGAGCCGACCTTCAGCACCTCGGCGCAGGCGACCCCTTCCGGATAGGGCAGGTCGGACTGCGTCACCAGCGCGCGGCGCAGCGGGATCGAGTACATCACCCCGAGGATGCCGCCGAACACGCAGATCGCGCACGACACCCAGTAGGGAAAGCCCGTCCACCAGCCGATCAGCACCATGCCGGGCAGCACGAAGATCACCGAGGACAGCGTGCCGGCGGCCGAGGCCACCGTCTGCACGACGTTGTTCTCCTGGATGGTGGAGTTGCGGAACGCCCGCAGCGCCGCCATGGAGATGACCGCCGCGGGGATCGAGGTGGCAAAGGTCAGTCCCGCCTTGAGCCCGAAGTAGACGTTGGCGGCGGTGAAGACCACGGTGATGAGGACGCCGAGGATCAGGCCGCGGACGGTGAGCTCGGCCCGTGATTCGTGGTTCATGTCGTTGTTCTCGTTTTACGGGCGCGCGCCGCCCCCCTTATCCCACCCATCCTCGCAGAAGCCCGGGCCGCGAGGCCAGTCGGCGGTGCTTTGCAGGAGGCGCGGCCGCCTCAGGCCGCGCCCAGCGCCGCCTCCAGCGCGCTGGTCAGGGGCTTGAGGAAAAACGCCTCCTGCGGCATCAGATGCGCTGCGATGCCGTGGCGCTCGAGCGCGCGGGCGACCACCGGGCCGACCGCGGCCACCAGGGTGCGGGCAAGCGCGGCGCGCAGCGCCTGCGCACTCATGAGGCCGGCGAGGCGCTCGACCTGGGGGGAGCTGGTGAAGGCGATGGCATCGACCTCCCCGGCTGCGCAGCGCGCAAGCAGCGTGCGCACCGCCGCATCATCCGCGGCATCCGCGTACACGTAGGGCGCAACCGTGGTGACCTGCGCGCCGGCCTCGCTCAAAAACTGCGTGAGCGCGCGGTTGGGCTCCGCGCCATAGAGCTGCACCGCGACGCGGCGCCCGCTCAGGGCCTCGTGCCTGAGCGTCGCGATGATGCCGGCGGTGGTGGGCGGGTCGGCGGCGAGCTCGCCCCTGAGGCCGAGCTCGCGCAGCGCCCGCGCCGGCTTCGGGCCGCGGGTGAGCTTGCGCACCGTGCCGAGCGCTGCGACGAAGGGGGCGCGCAGCGCCGGGGAGTGCCGCTCGAGCGCGCTCACGATGCGCCGCAGGCCCTCGCCGGTGGTGAGGATGAGATCGTCGAACTCCCCGTGCGCGAGGCGCTGCGCGAAGGCGAGCACCGGGGCCGGGTCGGGGGCGTCGCGGATGGCGACGAGCGGGCAGCGCAGCACGCGCGCCCCGCGCCGCTCGAGCAGCGCCGCAAACACCTCCAGCTCG
The DNA here is from genome assembly GCA_963825385.1 of uncultured Pseudomonadota bacterium. GTDB lineage: Bacteria > Pseudomonadota > Gammaproteobacteria > Steroidobacterales > Steroidobacteraceae > 13-2-20CM-66-19. Next base: position 278,496 of record CAWGSX010000001.1, read on the forward strand.
CGCGTCTCGGGGACTGCGATGGTGCGACCCTTGAGCGGCTGCGGCTCCATGGCGGCATCTTAGCCGCAGGCGCCGCGCTCGCGGTATGCTCTTTACCCATAACAACCTTAAGCCGCAGCGGAAGGCGCCCCATGCTCAAAGTCCTCTCCATCCTCGTCGCGATCGCGGCGGCGGTGTTCGCACTCATCAGCCTCGTGTCACTCAACTACACCTACGCCGACGGCGAGCGCGCCGGCTACGTGCAGAAGTTCTCGCGCAAGGGCTGGGTGTGCAAGACCTGGGAAGGGCAGATGGCGATGGTGACCATGCCCGGGACGCTCGCCGAGAAGTTCGACTTCACGGTGCGCGATCCGAAGGTCGCCGAGCAGATCAACGCCAACATCGGCGAGCGCCTGGCGCTGCACTACGAGCAGCACCGCTGGATCCCGACCTCCTGCTTCGGGGACACCGAGTACTTCGTCACCGACGTCAAGGTGGTCTCCGCGCCGGCGCAGTTCACCGCTCCCCAGGCCGCACCCCCGGCCGCGGTGCCCGCCCCGGCGCAGCCGGTGCCCGCGCCGGCACAGCAGCCGCCGGCGGCGGCGGGGCAGTAGCGGCTACTGCCAGCCGCAGCTCTGGCCCTGGTTCTCCTTCGCCAGCCACTCCATGAGCGGCTGGAAGTAGTCGGTGATCGCCGAGGCGTCGATGTCGCGTGAGCCGGTGAGGGTCTCGAGGGTGTCCTGCCAGGGCTTGGAGGCGCCGGCTGCGAGCATGGCCTGGAACTTCCTGCCCGCCTCCTTGCTGTCGTAGTTCGAGCACTCGTACAGCGGCCCCTTGAAGCCCGACGCCGCGCACAGCGCACGGTGGAACTGGAACTGCAGGATGAAGGAGAGGAAGTAGCGCGTGTAGGGGGTGTTGTCGGGCACGTGGAATTTCGCGGCCGGGTCGAAGTCGGCCTCGGTGCGCGTAACCGGCGGCACGATGCCCTGGTAGCGGCGCCGCAGCTCCCACCAGCTCGAGTTGTAGTGCTCCGGGGTGATCTCGCCGGAGAACACCTTCCAGCGCCACAGGTCGATCAGCCGTCCGAAGGGCAGGAAGGCGATCTTGTCGAGCGCCATGCGCATCTGCTCGTTGATGAGCGCCTCGTGGCTGGGCTTGGTGGCGGGGATGAGGCCGATGCGCGCCAGATACCCCGGCGTCACCGACAGGTTGATGGTGTCGCCGATGGCCTCGTGGAAGCCGTCGTTGGCGCCGTTTCTGAACAGGTAGGGGAGCTTGGCGTAGGAGAGGAAATAGTAGTCGTGGCCGAGCTCGTGATAGATGGTGTAGAGATCCTCGCCGTTGGGCTCCAGGCACGCCTTCACACGCACGTCATCGCCCGGATGCATGTCCCAGGCGCTGGCGTGGCACAGCACCTCGCGGTCGCGCGGCCGGGTGAGCATGGAGCGCTCCCAGAACGTCGGCGGCAGGGACGGAAAGCCCATCGAGGTGTAGAAGCTCTCGGCGGACTTCGCCATGCGCACCGCGTCCCACTTCTGCGCCTTCAGCTGCGCATCCGGGGTGGCGATGCGCTCGTTGGGATAGGGCTTGAGGATGTCCTCGTAGATCTTGCCCCAGGTCTGCGCCCACATGTTGCCCAGAAGCTGCGCCGGGATCGGCTGCCCGGGCGGCACCTTGTCCGCGCCGTAGCGCCTGGCGAGGCGGCCGCGCGCGTAGCAGTGCAGCCCCTGGTAGAGCGGCTTCACCTGGTCCCACAGATGCTCGGCGAGCGCGTCGAAGGCCTCCGGCGGCATGTCGTAATTGGCGCGCCACATGACCCCCAGGTCCTTGAAGCCGATGTCGCGCGCGCCCTCGTTGGCTAGTCCCACGAACTCGGTGTAGTCGCTGCGCATGGTGGCGCCGACGTCGTGCCAGCCCTTCCAGGCCTCGGTGAGCTCGTCCCAGTTGCGGCTCTTGGCCATGACCTCCGAGAGCTGGTCGAGGTTCCGGCACGACTGCGGGCCCTTGGGGCAGTACTTGCCCTCGCCGTACTTGGCATCGAGCGCGGCGGAGAGCTCGGTGAGGCGGGCGCGGTGCGCCGGGTCCTTCGGTCCGGGCGCCGAGGTGTTCAGGCGCAGCTCGAGGATCGCGCGCGCGGTCTCGGGTGAGAGCTTCTGGCCGTCGTAGCGGCGCGACTCCTCGATGGCTTGGGTGAGATAGCCGAGCATGCGCTCGTTGACCTTGGCATTCAGCAGCTGCGTGTCGACGTTGATGTAGGTCTCCTCGGTCCAGCCGGCGGCGGCGGCCTCGAGGTACTGCGCGCCGAGCTCGCGGTTGACGCGCGCCACGAAGGCATCGGCGCTCTCGGCGCTCGCGGCGGCGGCGGGCGGCGCGGCGGCCTTCGGCTGACAGCCGGACAGGAGCGCCACGCCCAGGAGCGCCGGCAACGCGGCGCGCAGCAATGCGTTCATCGAGATCTCCCTTAGCGGATACCGACCATGAGACGGCGGATGAGCGGGGTCAGGGCCAGCATGGCGAGCCCCCCGCTCAGTCCGTACCAGAACACCTGGCTGAAGAGCCCCGGGAGCGACTCCAGATGGCTCGAGTCGTACTGCCCGGAGAGCTGTCCGGCGAGGTTGCCGCCGAGGGCGAGTGAGACGAACCACAGGCCCATCACCTGGCCGGCGAAGCGCGGCGGTGCGAGCTTGGACATGTAGGAGAGCCCGACCGGGTAGAGGCACAGCTCCCCGAGCGTGTGCAGAAGATAGGTGCAGATCAGCCAGGTGGGGGCGACCTTGTGGCCGCCGAGCACGTGCTGCGCGGCGAAATACATGACCAGGAAGCCGAGCCCCATGAAGAAGAGGCCGAAGGCGAATTTCACCGGGGCGGGCGGATCAAGACCGCGGCGGCTGAGCGCGAGCCACAGGAAAGCGGAGGTGGGCGCGAGCACGATGACCAGGAACGGGCTGACGGCCTGCAGGATGCCGGGCGGGACGCTGAACCAGAGAATGTGCAGGTCGGTGTAACGCTCGGCGAAGAGGTTGAAGGAGGCGCCCTGCTGCTCGTAGCCCGCCCAGAAGGTCACCGAGGCCATGAAGAAGGCGAGCATCACCCAGGCCCGGCGCCGCTCCTCGCTGGCAAGTCCCGCGAAGAACAGCAGGTAGGCAATGAAGCCGAAACCGAGCAGCGCGTAAGCGCGCGTCGCGTAGCCGGCGAGGCGCACCGGGTCGAGGTGCAGCGCGCCGCCGAGCGCAAGCCCGGCGACAAGGGCGCACAGCGCCACGATGACGATGACCGGGAGCCAGGAGCCGCGCCGCTGCGCCGGCGGCGCGAGCCCCGCGCCGCGCAGGTACGCGCGGGTCTTTATGAACTGCGCGACGCCGAAGGCCATGCCCAGCGCCGGCAGGAGAAAGCCGGCGCGCCAGCCGAGCCACGCCGCGAGCAGCGGGATGAAGAAGGAGCCGAGCGCTGCGCCGACGTTGATGCCCATGTAGAAGAAGGAGAAGCCGGCGTCGCGCCGCGAGCCCCCTTCCGGATACAGGTCGGCGACCAGCGCGCTGGCGTTGGACTTCAGCAGCCCGACGCCGAAGGCGATGACGAGGAGCCCGATGAAGAACACGCCCGCCTGGCCGAGCACCAGCACGAAGTTGCCGAGGGTGATGAGCACACCGCCGACCACCACGGAGCGCTGCGCGCCGAGCAGCCGGTCGGCGACCCAGCCGCCGAAGAGTCCGAAGAGATAGGTGCTGCCGAGGTACAGGCCGTAGATCGCACTCGCGTTGCTGTCGCTGATGCCGAGGCCGCCCGCGGCGAGCGCCGCGGTCATGAACAGGATCAGGATCGAGCGCATCCCGTAATAGGTGAAGCGCTCCCACATCTCGGTGAGGAAGAGGGTGACGAGGCCGAAGGGCTGCCCCAGGAGCGTGCGGGCCGCCGGCGGGGCCAGGGCTGCGGCGGCCGGTTTCATGGCCTAGGGAAGGCTGTGCATGCGCTCGACCACAGGTGTTGGAGTCTGACCGAGCCCGCAAGCCCGCGCAACGCGCTCAGGCATCCTCGGCGGGGGCGTCGCGCTCGGGGGCGCGGCCCTTGCCGAGCAGGCGCGCCATGACGATGCCGCCCTCGTAGAGCAGGTACATCGGCACCGCGAGCGAGCACTGCGCGATCGCATCGGGCGGGGTGAGGAGCGCGGCGAGGATGAAGATGCCGATGAGCACGTAGCCGCGGTTGCGCTGCAGGGACTCGACCCGCACCAGCCCCATGACGACCAGGAGCACCACCGCCACCGGCACCTCGAAGGCGAGCCCGAAGCAGAAGAACATGGTGAGCACGAAGTCCAGGTAGTTGTTGATGTCGGTCATCATCGCCACTCCGCTCGGCGTGGTGCTGGCGAAGAAGCGGAACATCACCGGGAACACGAAGGTGTAGGCGAAGCCCATGCCGACGTAGAAGAGCACGATCGCCGAGATCAGCAGCGGCACGGCGAAGCGCCGCTCGCTGCGGTACAGGCCCGGCGCCACGAACGCCCACAGCTGGTAGATGACGTAGGGCATCGCCACCAGCACGGCGGCGAACACCGACAGCTTGAAGGGCGTGGTGAAGGGCGACATTACCCCGGTGGCGATGAGACTGCCGCCGACGGGGAGTTTGGCCAGGAGCGGGGCGGCGATGAAGCTGAACAGCTCGTGCGTGTAGTACATGCACGGCACGAAGGCGATGCCGATCGCCACCAGCGCGCGCAGCAGCCGGTCGCGCAGCTCGAGCAGGTGCGAGATCAGGGTGCCTTCGGCGAGTTTTTCCTCAGGCTCGGGGCTCATCGGCGCTCTCATCCGTGCCCACGCTCACGCGAACGGTGGGGTCGGCGCCGGTCTCATCCGTGGGGTGGGCGTGCGAGTAGGTCTTCGGCCGCGGCGGCTCCGGTTCCGGCGCTGGCGTAACCGGCGTCGCCGGGGGCGCGGTTGCCGCGGCCGCGGTTGGCGGGGTCGGGGTTGGCGGGGGCGGGGCTGGGGGCGGAGTCATGGGGCGCTTGCGCGCCTCCTCGAGCTGCACCTCTTCCTCGAGCTGCTCGCGGAACTGGCGCGCCATGGCGCGCGCGCGCCCGACCCAGCGGCCGAGCTCGGAGACCACGCGCGGCAGCTTCTCCGGCCCGAGCACGATGAGTGCGAGCACGAAGATGATCAGGACTTCAAAGAAACGGCCCTCGAACAGATCAGCTGCTCCGCTCGCTCTTCGCCTCGGGCTTCTTCGCCTCGGCGAACTCCGCATCCGGTGTCTCGGAGCGGATCTGCTTGGGCGGGCTCGACTGCTCTTCCTCGCCCTCGCTCATGGCCTTCTTGAAACCCCGGACCGCGTGGCCGAGATCCGAACCGACGGTGCGCAGCTTCTTGGCGCCGAACACGATGAGCACGACCAGCAGGATGACCACCAGCTCGCGCATTCCAATACCCATTTCTCGCCTCCACAAGCTGCGCCGGACGCGCCGCAAAGATCCCGATGATAGGTCAAATGACCGGCCCCGATCCTGCCCGTTCCTCGCTCTTAGCGACGTGCGTCACGGGACGGCCTTCAGGGGGCCTCCAGCCAGAAGGTCACGGGCCCCTCATTCACCAGGCGCACCTGCATATCGGCGCCAAATACGCCTGAGGAAACAAGGGGGTAGGCAGCCCTGAGGGCGGCCTCGAAGAGGCCGTACAGCTCCCGCGCGCGCGCCGGCTCCGCGGCCGTGCTGAAGCCTGCGCGGGTGCCCCTGGCGGTGTCGGCCGCGAGGGTGAACTGCGGGACGATGAGCACCGCGCCCAGGGTGTCGCGCACCGAGCGGTTCATGCGCCCCTCGGCATCCGGGAAGATGCGGTAGCCGAGCAGGCGCTCGGCGAGGCGCGCGGCCCCCGCCGCACGGTCTTCGCGCCGAACCCCGATGAGCGCCAGGACGCCGGCGCCGATCGTGGCCACCGCCTGCCCGGCGATGCGCACCTCGGCCTCGCTGACGCGCTGGATGAGTGCGATCACGGGCGGGGGCGTCCGTTGCGGGCCGCTGCTGACATGGCTGCGCGCGACGTTAGCCAATCGCGCGGCGCGATTCAAAAGCGGCGCGGGCTTTTTTCCTCACACCCTTCGCACGCTGCGCGGCGCGGGCCGCAGCCGCCCGCTAAGTGGCAATTGCAGTGGCGAATCCGTAAGATTCGGAGCCGTTTTTTGACGCTGGCGAGACCGGAGAACAACGAATGGGGCACGGGCGAGGATCGGGAGTACGTGCAGGACTGGCCGTCGCCCTGTTTTTGAGCCTCGTGAGCACGGCCGCGTGCGCGCAGGACGCTTCCGGCGGGGACGCCGCGCACGGCAAGGCCATCTCCTATACGTGCCTGGGCTGCCACGGCATCGACGGCTACAAGAACGCCTACCCCATGTACTCGGTGCCCAAGCTCGAGGGGCAGCACCCGGATTACCTGGCGGCCGCGCTCACCGGTTACCGTGACGGTGACCGCTCGCACCTGACCATGCACTCCCAGGCCTCCACGCTCTCCGACCAGGACATCAAGGACATCGCCACCTTCTTCGCCGGAGCGCCGCTCGTCTCCTCCGGCAAGCCCTCCGGCACGGTGCCGCAGGCGGCCACCCTGTGCACCTCCTGCCACGGCGCCGACGGCGTCGCGATCGCCCCGGCCTACCCCTCGCTCGCCGGCCAGCACCCGGACTACCTCGTGCGGGCGCTGGAGGAGTACAAGAACGGCGGGCGCAAGAACCCGATCATGAAGCAGTTCGCCGGCACGCTGAAGGACGAGGACATGAAGGTCATCGCCGACTACTTCGGCCACCTGAGCCCGGGACTGAAGACCGAGAAGCGGCCCTATACCCGCTTCGGCGAGTAAGCCGCCCCAGGCGCTGCACCCCGCGCCGCAGTGCGGCTCTTCTGGCGCCGCTTCGCCCGGAGCGCTCGCCTTAAGGTTCTCCTAAGGCTCACCGCCTAGTCTCACCGGCCATCGGGCCTGAAAGGCCCGCCTGAACCTGCGCCCCTAACCGGAGCTTAGAAGCCTATGGATCTGCCGAATTTCGTGAAGAAGCCGCTGGTCGCCGCCGTCATTGGCGCCGCCACCATCGCCGCTCCCGTGAGCGTGCTGTACATGGCGAGCGCGCCGCGCGCCATCGCCACGACCAGCCCCACCCAGCCGACCCCGGCCTCGCCGGCGGTGAACCCCGCCGCACAGCTGCCGGACTTCTCCGCCATGGTGCAGCACTACGGCCCGGCCGTGGTGAACATCGCCGTCGTCAGCAAGGCGACCCCGGCTGTGGACCAGGGCGATGAGGACGACAACGACGATGACAACGGAGCGCCGAACAACGGCAACCCCTTCGGGCCGAACAGCCCGTTCGCGCCCTTCTTCCGCGGCATCCCCTTCCAGGGCAAGCCCGCCCCGGTGCGCGGTGAGGGCTCCGGCTTCATCATCCGCAGCGACGGCGTCATCCTCACCAACGCGCACGTGGTGAACGGCGCCTCCGAGGTCACGGTGCGCATGACCGACCGGCGCGAGTACACCGCCAAGGTGATCGGCGTCGATACCAAGAGCGACATCGCCGTCATCAAGATCAACGCCAAGGACCTGCCCACCGTGAAGGTCGGCGACTCGCGCGCACTTAAGGTCGGGGAGTGGGTGCTGGCGATCGGCGCGCCGTTCGGGTTCGAGAACAGCGCCACGGCCGGCATCGTCTCGGCCAAGGGCCGCACCCTCGACTCCGGCTACGTGCCCTTCATCCAGACCGACGTGCCGATCAATCCGGGCAACTCCGGCGGGCCGCTCTTCAACATGAAGGGCGAGGTCGTCGGCATCAACTCGCAGATCTACAGCCGCTCCGGCGGCTACCAGGGCGTCTCGTTCTCGATCCCGATCGATGTGGCGATGCAGGTGAGCACGCAGCTGCAGACCACCGGGCACGTGACGCGCGGCAAGATCGGCGTGGTCATCCAGCCGGTGACCCAGGGCCTGGCCGACTCCTTCGGCCTGCCGCAGCCGGAAGGGGCGCTCGTCTCCACCGTGGAGAAGGGCGGACCGGCCGAGAAGGCGGGCGTGGAGCCGGGTGATGTGATCCTGAAGCTCAACGGCACGGCGCTGCGTGACTCGAACGAGCTGCCGGCGATGGTCGCCGCCCTTGCCCCGGGCACGAGCGTGGATCTGGAGATCTGGCGCAACCACGCCGCGCGGCAGGTGCAGGTGAGCCTGGGCAGTCTCGAGGACCAGCGCACCGCGCGCAACGAGCCGGCGCACGAGAGCTCCGGCAAGCTCGGACTTGCAGTGCGGCCCCTGAACGCCGAGGAGCAGAGGCAGGGCAATCTCAAGGGCGGACTCGTGGTCGAGCGCGCCTCCGGGCCTGCCGCCGATGCCGGCATCCAGCAGGGCGACGTGGTGCTGGCGGCCAACGGCTCCCCGGTGACGAGCGCCGATGAGCTGAAGAGCGCGGTCGAGAAGTCCAACGGCCACATCGCGCTTCTGATCCAGCGCGGCGATGCGCGCATCTTCGTGCCGGTGCGCGTGGGCTGACAAGGCCCGCACAGCCGCGCAGCTGAAAAAGGCCCGCCGCCGGGTGACCGGCGGCGGGCCTTGTCTTTGGGTCGGCGCAGCCGTTACGCCGGCGTCTGGCCGTTGGTGACGAGCGCGGCCATGAGCTCGTTCACCGGCAGGCTGTCCAGCTGCGCGCCGCGCGCGAACAGCGCCTTGATCTTCTCGGCCTGCTTGGGGTGGAAGTGCGCATCCACCGAGGACTGGAACTTCTTCACCAGCACCGGCATGCCCTCGGCGCGGCGCTTCCTGTGACCGATGGGGAAGTCCACCGCCACGCGCTCGCTCGCCGAGCCGTCCCTGAAGAACACCTGCACGGCGTTGCCGATGTAGCGCTTGTCGGCGGCGTAGTACTCGCTGGTGAAGGTCGGGTTCTCGCGCACCTGCATCTTCGCGCGCAGCGCGTCGATGCGCGGATCCTGCGCCACCTTGTCCTCGTAGTCGTCCGCGGTGAGTCGTCCGAACAGCAGCGGAATGGCTACCATGTACTGGATGCAGTGGTCGCGGTCGGCCGGGTTGGCGAGCGGGCCTGCCTTGTCGATGATGCGCACGCCCGGCTCCTGGGTCTCGATCACCACGCGCTCGATCTCGGCGCTGCGGTCCTTCACCTTGGGGTGCAGCGTCATCGCCGCCTCCACCGCCGTCTGCGCGTGGAACTCGGCCGGGAAGGAGATCTTGAACAGCACGTTCTCCATCACGTAGCTGCCGAAGGGCTGCGGCAGCGCGAGCGGCTTGCCCTTGAACAGCACGTCCTGGAAGCCCCAGGTCTTGGCCGAGAGCGCCGAGGGATAGCCCATCTCGCCGGTGAGGGCGATGAGGGCGAGGCGCACCGCGCGGCTGGTGGCATCGCCGGCGGCCCAGCTCTTGCGCGAGCCGGTGTTGGGCGCGTGCCGGTAGGTGCGCAGCGCCCCGCCGTCGATCCAGGCGTTGGAGACCGCGTTGACGACCTGCTCGCGCGTGCCCGACAGCATCGCCGTCACCACCGCGGTCGAGGCGACCCGCACCAGCAGCACGTGATCGAGGCCGACGCGGTTGAAGCTGTTCTCGAGCGCGAGCACGCCCTGGATCTCGTGCGCCTTGATCATGGCGGTGAGCAGGTCGCGCACCGTCGGCGGGTCCAGTCCCTGCATGACGGCGCTGCGCGCCAGGTAGTCGGCGACCGCGAGGATGCCGCCCAGGTTGTCGGACGGGTGGCCCCACTCCGCCGCCAGCCAGGTGTCGTTGAAGTCGAGCCAGCGCACCATGGCGCCGATGTTGAACGCGGCCTGCACCGGATCGAGCTCGAAGGAGGTGCCCGGCACGCGCGCCCCGCCCTGCATGACCGCGCCCGGCACCACGGGACCTAGGAGCTTGCGTGCAGGCGGGGTATTCCAGCGCCAGGAAGCCGCAGCCGAGCGTGTCCATCAGGCAGTGGCGCGCGGTCTCGTAGGCCTGCGCGCTGTCGATCCTGGCGTCGCGCGCGTAGTCGGCGATGGCGGTGAGCGCGGCGTCGGGCGCGGGGCGCTGCGCGGACTTGATGTCATGGGACATGGCGGCTCTTGGGTGAAGGTTACATGCGCTGCTCGAGGGGCAGGAACTTGAGGTTCTCGGGCCCGACGTAGTTGGCAGCGGGGCGGATGATCTTGCCGTCCTGGCGCTGCTCGATGACGTGCGCGGCCCAGCCGGTGGTGCGCGCGATCACGAACAGCGGCGTGAACATCGCGGTCGGCACGCCCATCATGTGGTAGGAGACGGCGGAGAACCAGTCGAGGTTCGGGAACATCTTCTTGGTCTCGGCCATGACCTGCTCGATCCGCTCGGCGATGGAAAACATCTTCAGGTCGCCGCCCTCCTGCGCAGAGCTTGCGCGCCACTTCCTTGATGACCACGTTGCGCGGGTCGGAGACGGTGTACACCGGATGCCCGAAGCCGATGATCACTTCCTTGGCGGCGACGCGCGCGCGGATGTCGGCTTCGGCGGCCGTCAGGCGGTGTCGTAGCGCTTCTGGATCTCGAAGGCGACCTCGTTGGCGCCGCCGTGCTTCGGCCCGCGCAGCGCGCCGATCGCCCCGGTGATCGCGGAGTAGATGTCGGCGCCGGTGCCGGCGATGACGCGCGCGGCGAAGGTCGAGGCGTTGAACTCGTGCTCGGCGTAGAGGATGAGCGAGGTGTGCATGGCGCGCACCCACGAGGCCGGCGGCGGGCGGCCGTGCAGCAGGTGCAGGAAGTGCCCGCCGACGGAGTCGTCCTCGGTCTCCACCTCGATGCGCTGGCCGGAGTGGCTGTAGTGGTACCAGTAGCACAGCATCGAGCCGAAGGAGGCCACCAGGCGGTCGGCGATGTCGCGCGCCCCGGGCGCGCCGTGATCGTCCGTCTCGGGCAGCGCACACCCCAGGGCCGAGCAGCCGGTGCGCAGGACATCCATCGGGTGGGTCGCCGCCGGCAGCGACTCCAGCGCGCTGCGCACGACCACCGGCAGGCCGCGCAGTGACCTGAGCTTCGCCTTGTAGGCGGTGAGCTCGGCGCGGTTGGGCAGGCGCCGTGGATCAGGAGGTAGGCGATCTCCTCGAACTCCGCCGCGTCGGCGATCTCGAGGATGTCGTAGCCGCGGTAGTGCAGGTCGTTGCCGGTGCGCCCGACCGTGCACAGCGCGGTGTTGCCGGCGGTCACCCCGGACAGCGCGACCGATTTCTTCGGCTTGAACGCACGGTGCGGTGTCGTTCATGGCGTTCTCTTTTCCGAACAGCTCGTCCAGCTTCTGCTCGTACTCGTGGTAGCCGAGCACCTCGTAGAGCTCGGCGCGCGTCTGCATCGGGTCACGACGGCTTTCTGCGTGCCGTCGCGGCGGATCGCCCCGTAGACGGCCACCGCGGCTCGGGCATCGCGCGGAACGCCGACAGCGGGTAGAGCACCAGGCGCACCCCGGCCGCGCCCAGCTCCTCGGTGAAACAGCGGCGTCTTGCCCGAACTCGGTGATGTTGGCGAGCACCGGCACGCGCACGTGCGCGGCGAACTCGCGGTACTCATCGAGGGTCGTCAGCGCCTCGGCGAAGATCATGTCGGCGCCGGCGGCGACGTAGGCGGCGGCGCGCTCGAGCGCGGCCTGCTGCCCCTCGACCGCGTGCGCATCGGTGCGCGCCATGATGACGAACTGCGCGTCGGTGCGCGCCGTCGACGGCGGCCTTGATGCGGTCGCTCATCTCCTGCTGGCTCACCAGCGCCTTGCCCGGGCGGTGGCCGCAGCGCTTGGCCGCGACCTGGTCCTCGAGGTGCATGCCGGCCGCGCCGGCGCGGGTCAGCTCGGCGCTGGTCTGCGCGATGTTGAAGGCCGCGCCCCAGCCGGTGTCGGCGTCGACCAGCAGCGGCAGCTCGCAGGCGCCGGTGATGCGCCGCACGTCCTCGCAGACGTCGTTGAGCGAGGTCATGCCCAGGTCCGGCAGCCCGAAGGAGGCGTTGGCGACGCCGGCGCCGGACAGGTAGAGCGCCCTGAAGCCGGCGCGCTCGGCGAGCAGGGCCGCGTAGGCATTGATCGCGCCGACCACCTGCAGCGGCCGCTCGGCGTCGACCGCGGCCCGCAGGCGCGCGCCGGCGGATGGCGTGGAGGGCATAAGGGACCTCGGAAAACGGACCCGCATTCTAATGCGCGCGCGCGGGCAGCGCGATCCTACTCGCCGGTAGGATTGCCGGCGCCGCGGCGCGCTAGTCCGTTCAGCGGATGCGCACCACGGTGCGGCCGGTGACGGTGCCCTGAAGGTAGGCGGGGAAGGCCTGCGGCAGGTCGGCGAAGTCGACCGTGCGCGTCACGATCGCATCGAGGTGGCGCGGCCGCAGGTCCGTGCCGATGCGCTCCCAGACCTTCAGGCGCCACTCCCGCGGCGTCGCCGAGGAGTTGACGCCGATCAGGCTCACCCCGCGCAGGATGAAGGGCATCACCGTGGTCTTGAGCTCAGGGCTCTGCGCCAGCCCGATGCTGGCGATGTTGCCCCAGAAGTCCACCGTGCGCGTGAGCCAGGTGAGCACCTCGCCGCCCAGGTTGTCGATCGCGCCGCCGAAGCGCGCGGTCTCGAGCGGACGGCTGCCCAGATCGAGCGTGCGGCGGTCGAGCACGTCGGCCGCCCCGAGGGAGCGCAGGTAATCGGCCTGCTCGGGTTTGCCCGAGAGCGCGATGACCTGGTAGCCGCGCGTGGCCAGCATGTCGATGGCGAGACTCCCCACCCCGCCGGTGGCTCCGGTGACCACGATCGGGCCGCCGCGCGGCGTGCTGCCGTTGTGCTCCATGCGGTGGATGGCGAGCGCGGCGGTGAAGCCGGCGGTGCCGAGCGCCATCACCTCGAACGCGCTCAGGTTCGGCGGGATCGGGATCACCCAGTCGCCCTTCACGCGCGCCACTTCGGCATAGCCGCCGTCGTGGGTCTCCGAGAGCGCGCAGCCGGTCACCAGCACCGCATCGCCGGGCTGGAAGCGCGGGTCGGCGGAGCTGGCCACCGTGCCGGCGAGGTCGATTCCGCCCACCAGCGGGTAGCGGCGCAGGATCTTGCCGGCGCCGGTGGCCGCGAGCGCGTCCTTGTAGTTGATGCCGGAGTGGCTGACGTTGACGACCACCTCGCCGGCGGCGAGGTCGTTCAGTGTCAGGTCCTCGAAGCGCGCGCTGATGCGGCCTTCGTCCTGGTGGATGCGGTAGGCGCGGAAGGTGTCCATACGCGCCAAGTATGCGCGGCCGCGCGGCGGCGCGCTCCTCAGGCCTTGCCGGACCTGAGGCGCTCGAGCCACACGGTCAGCCCCTGGGTGTTGAGCTCGAGATCCCCCGCCAGGAACTGCGTGAGCTCGGCCTCGCTCTGGGTGCAGCCGTGCGCACGCAGTGCGGTGAGCCAGCCGGCGAGCATGGCCTTGCGGATGCCGGCGGCGGGGTCGGCGTCGGCGGCGTGCGCGCGGGCGAGGTCGGCGAACTCCCGCACCTGGGCCTTGAGGGAGGCCCCGAGCCGCGCCACGTCCGTCACGCGGCTGAAGTGCATGAGATACATCGCGCGCGGCTGGTACGCGAGCATGCGGTCGATCGAGGCGAGCAGCTGCTGCGGGTCGAACTGCGTCGGGGTCGTGGTCGGGAAGATGAACGCCCCCCGTGCGGTGTCGAAGGCGCGGTAGGAGATGCCGAAGGTGTCACCGGGAAAGATGCTGGCGTGCGCGGCATCGACGACGGCGTAGTGGTGCAGCGCATGCCCGGGGGTGTGGATGAGCTCGAGCGAGCGCCGCCCCAGCCTCACGCGCTCGCCGTCCGTCACGGTGTGCACGCGCGCGGCCGGCAGCGGCACGAGCTCGCCGTAGAGCGCGCCGTAGCGCGCCTCCCCATAGACCAGCTTCGAGCCCGCGATCAGCTTCGCCGGCTCGATGAGGTGCCCCGCGCCGCGCGGGTGCAGGAGCGCCCGCGCGTTGGGCAGCTCGCGCAGCAGGGCACCGGCGCCGCCGGCGTGGTCCAGGTGCACGTGGGTGAGGAGCAGGTAGTCGACCGCCGTGCGCGCGATGCCGAGCTCGGCGAGCGCCGCGAGCAGGTAAGGCACGGAGAAATTGGTGCCGACGTCCACGAACGCGGCGCGGCCGTCATCGACGATCAGGTGCGCGGCGGCATGGCCGGGATAGAGGTACTCGGCATCGATCGCGGTGATGCCGTCGGGATGGCGGTAGAGTCGGGGCGTGACGGGAACGGCGGCCATGGTGAACAGAGCAATCGCGCACGGATGTACACATCGTACCTCCGTACGCTAGGGTTGATACACATGACGCCTCCGAAGACCGCTGCGGCGCGCGCCGCGACCGCGCTGTGCGCCCTGGCGGCGCTGCTCGCCGCGCCGGCCGCCGCGCCGCAGACCGCCGCCCCCACCCACCGCGAAAGCGGCGCGCTCGTCTACGAGGGCATCCCGCCGCCCGACCCGGCCCTGAATGCGCGCCTGGCGCGCTACCTGCACTCGCGCGGCGCCACGTTCCTCGACTGGACCGCCGACGGCCAGCTGCTCATCAAGACGCGCTTTGCCGAGACCGAGCAGCTGCACCGCGTCGCCCAGGCCGGCGGCGAGCGCGAGCAGCTCACCTTCTATCCCGATCCGATCGAGTGGGCGCGCGCGGCCAAGAGCGGCCCGGGCGTGCTCTTCTGGAAGGACCGCGGCGGCGATGACAACTTCCAGATCTTCTACCGGCCCGCGGAGGGCGCGGCGCGCCAGCTCACCAACGGCGACTTCATCCACGGCAGCCCGGTGTGGGCGCACGACGGCAGGCGCGTCGCCTTCTACGGCAACGACCGCGACAGCCTGAGCTACGACGTCTTCGTCATGGACGTGACCGTGCCCAATTCCACCCCGCAGCTGCTGGTCGGCGGCAAGGAGGACACCTGGTACCCGCTCGACTGGTCGGCCGATGACTCCAAGCTCCTGGTGTGGCGCTACCTCTCGGCGAACGACAGCTACCTGTACCTCGCCGACACCACCACGGGCGCCCTGACTCCGCTCGAGGCCAAGCCGCTCGGCGGCGGCATCCGCCGCGCCAAGTTCGGCCCCGACGGCCGCGGCGTCTACGTGCTCACCGACGAGGACGGCGAGTTCGCCGCCGTGAAGTACAAGGACCCGATCGCGCACGACAGCCGCCGCGTCACCCCGGAGGTGCCCTGGGACGTCGAGGACTTCGACGTCAGTCCCGACGGGCGCTACGTCGCCTACGTGCTGAACGAGGATGGCCGCAGCCGCCTCACCGTGCTCGATGCGCCGGCGCACGCCGAGCTCGCCGCGCCCGGCCTGCCGGAGGGGCTGATCGGCAACGTGCGCTTCGACCACACGGGCACGAAGCTGGCGATGTCGGCCGAGGGGCCCACCTCGCCGCGCGACACCTATGTGTATGACCTCACCAAGAACCAGATCGAGCGCTGGACGCACAGCGAGATCGGCCCGCTCGACCCGAAGGGGCTCGTCACGCCGCAGCTGGTGAGATTCCCCACCTGGGACCGCCTCGGCAACCGCCCGCGCATGCTCTCGGCCTGGGTCTACCGCCCGGCGCACCCGCAGGGAGCGGTGCCGGTGGTCATCAACATCCACGGCGGCCCGGAGGCGCAGGCGCGCCCGGACTGGGACCCGTTCGTGCAGTTCATGGTGAGCGAGCTCGGCTACGCCGTGGTCGAGCCCAACGTGCGCGGCTCGGCCGGCTACGGCAAGAGCTTCCTCGCACTCGACAACGGCGTGCTGCGCGAGGATGCGGTGCGCGACATCGGCTCACTTCTGGTGTGGCTCGGCGTGCAGCCGCAGTTCGACCGCGACCGCGTCGTGGTCATGGGCGGCTCCTACGGCGGCTACATGGTGCTCGCCTCGCTCGTCAGCTACGGCGAGCGGCTGCGCGGCGGCATCGACGTCGCCGGCATCTCCGACTTCGTGAGCTTCCTGAAGAACACCTCGCCCTACCGGCGCGACCTGCGCCGCGCCGAGTACGGCGACGAGCGCGACCTGCACACGCGCGTGTTCCTCGAGCACATCTCCCCGCTGATGAACGCGGCGCGCATCAAGAAGCCGCTGCTCGTGGTCGCCGGCCTCAACGACCCGCGCGTGCCGGCCTCCGAGTCCGAGCAGCTGGTGTGGCGCATCCGCGCCGCGGGCGGGGAGGTGTGGTATCTGACCGCGAAGGATGAGGGTCACGACTTCCGCAGGAAGGGCGACCGCGACGCCTACCTCGAGGTGGCGGCGGCGTTCTTAAACCGTCTCGCGCACTGAGGGCGCGCCGCCTTCCCCGGGGGCGGCGGCGCCGGCGAAAGTCACCGCGACCGAAAGGCCGCGGCCGTTCAGCCCCGGGCCGAGCTGTACCGCCCCGCCGTGCGCATCCGCGATCGCCTTGACGATCGCAAGCCCGAGCCCGCTGCCGGGCTGCGCGGTGCCGGCGCGGCGGTAGAAGCGGTCGAAGACGCGCGCGCGGTCGGCCGGCTCGATCCCCGGGCCGTCATCGCTCACCGTCACGACGCACCGCGCCGGCGGGGCTCGGCAGCTCCTCCACGCTCACGTCCACCCGCCCGGAATTGGCGCTGTAGCGCACGGCGTTGTCGACGAGGTTGCGGAGCAGCGTGCGCAGCGCATCCGGGTCGCCGCGCACGCTCAAGGGCTGCGCCGCTGCGACCCCCAGGTCGATCTGGCGCAGGTCCGCCAGCGGCACGAGCTCGGCCACCACCTCGCGCGCGAGCTCATCGAGGCGCACCGGCACCTGCGGGCTCGCCGCGCGCGGCTCCTGGCGCGCGAGCGCGAGCATCTGCTCGATCAGGCGGATGGCGCGCTGCACCCCCTCTGACAGGGTCTCCATGGCCGCGCTGCGCTCGGCCTCCTCTGCGCGCGCGCCAGCATGCCCATCTGCAGGTGCAGCGCGGTGAGCGGGGTGCGCAGCTCGTGCGCCGCATCGGCCATGAAGGCGCGCTCGCGCCCGAGTGCGCTGCGGTCAGCCGGCCGAGCAGCTCGTTGAGCGCGCTCACCAGCGGCTGCACCTCCGCGGGGAGCTGATCGTGGGGCAGGGGCTCGAGGGTGTCGGCGCGGCGCGCCTTGAGGAGCGCGGTGAGACGCCCGAGCGGCCGGAGCGCGTGCCCGACCGCGAACCAGATGAGCAGCGCGAGCACCGGCAGGAGCAGGGCGAAGGGCCTGAGCGTCTCGAGCGCGAGCCCCGCGGCGCGCTCCTCGCGCACGCTCATCGGCTGGGCGACCTGGATGACGCGCGTCTCTGCCTGCACGCCGAACACCCGCCAGCGCCCCTCCGCCGTGGCCACGGTGGCAGAAGCCGAGCCGCGTCACCTGCGGCAGACGGCATGCGGGCGCGACAGGTAGGCGAGCACCCCGTCGAGCGACCACACCTGCACCACGAAATCATAGGCGGCGGCATCGGGGGCCTGCAGGCGCGGGGCGAGCAGGTTCCCGACCGGCTCGTCGCGCAGGACCAGCGCGGTCTGGCGCAGGTGGTAGTCGAAGAACTCGTCGGCCTCGGCGAGCGCGTTGCGGTAAACGATGAAGCCGCCGAGTGACGCCGACGGCGATGACGCCGCCGAGGAGCCAGGCGAGCAGCCGGGCGCGCAGCGAGCGTCATGGGCGCACGCGGTAGCCGACGCCGCGCACGTTGAGGATGAAGTCGGCGCCGAGCTTGCGCGCAGTCCGTGGATGTGCACCTCGACGGCGTTGCTCTCGATTTCCTCGCCCCAGCCATACAGCCGCTCCTCGATGCTGCGCGCGCGAGAGGATCGTGCCCGGGCGCTCCAGGAGCAGCTGCAGCAGCGCGAATTCGTTCGGCGAGAGCGCCACTTCCGCGCCGTCGCGCGGCACGGTGTGCCGCCGGATCGAGCGATCACGCCGCGGTGCTCGATGCCGCCGGCGGCTGCGCCCGGCTTGCGGCGCAGCAGCGCGCGGATGCGCGCGGCGAGCTCGTCCAGGTCGAAAGGCTTGACGAGGTAGTCATCGGCGCCGGCATCCAGTCCCTGCACCCGGTCGGAGACCGCATCGCGCGCGGTGATGATGAGCACCGGCAGCGCCACTGCCATGCGCGCGGGCGGCTCTTAGGAGCGCGAGACCTCCCTTGCGGGGCAGGCCGAGGTCGAGCAGCAGCAGGTCGAAGGCATCGGGCGCGAGGGAGACTTCCGCGGCGGCGCGCCTCGTGCACCCAGTCGACGGTGAAGCCCTCGCGCTTCAGTCCCGCGCGGATCGCCTCGCCGATCATGGCGTCGTCTTCAACCAGCAGCAGCCGCATAGGGAGGCAGAGTATGATCAATCGCGGCTTAAAGCGGGCTTAAAGCGGGCTTAAAGCGTAGGAGGTGGCGTGGTTTTGAGCCTGAATGAGCGCCTGGTGGCCGGCGCTGCGGCCTTAGGGGTCGAGCTCGGCGCCGGCGATGCCGGGCGCCTGCTCGAGCTCACCGCCGAGCTCGCGCGCTGCAACCAGAAGGTCAATCTCACCGCCATCACCGCCCCGGAGGCGATGCTGACCCATCACCTCCTGGACAGCCTGGCCGTGGCGCCGCACCTGCACGGCGTCACGGTCGCCGACGTCGGTACCGGGGCGGGATTTCCGGGGCTGCCGCTGGCGCTGGTGAACCCGCAGCGGCAGTTCACGCTCATCGATTCCAACAGCAAGAAGATCCGCTTCGTCTCCCACGCGGTGCAGCTTCTGGGACTGACGAACGTGACCGCGCTGCATGCGCGCGCCGAGCAGCTCAGGGTCCCGCACCCCGTTCGACACCGTCATCGCGCGCGCATTCGCCCCGCTGCCCAAGCTGCTCGACACGGTGGCGCCGCTGTGCGGGCCGCAGACCCGCGTGCTCGCCATGAAGGGCCGGCGCCCCGAGGAGGAGCTCGCCCGGGTGAGCGCGCCCTGGCAGGTGGAGGAGGTGCGGGCGCTTGCGGTCCCCGGCCTTGATGCCGAGCGCTGCCTCATCCGCCTGCGCCGCGCGGCGCCGCCCCTCAGGGCAGGTGCAGCGGCAGCGCGGTCGTCTCCTTGATGACCGCGAGCGCGATCGAGGAGTTGACCGACTGCACGCCCGGGAAGCGCGACAGGTGGTCGAGGAAGAACGCCTCGTAGGCCTTGATGTCGCGGCAGGCGATGCGCAGCAGGAAGTCGGTCTCGCCCATGAGCGTGTAGCACTCGAGGATCTCCGGGTGCGCGCGCACCGCCTGCTCGAAGCGCAGCAGCGCATCACGCCCGTGGCCGGCCAGCTTCACGTGCGAGAACACCAGCACCGAGAGCCCGAGCTTCTCGCGGTCGAGCAGCGCCACGCGCTTTTTGATCACGCCGAGCTCCTGCAGGCGCGTCACCCGGCGCCAGCAGGTCGAGGCGGTGAGGCTCGAGCGCTCGGCGAGCTCGGCGGCCGAGAGGTCCCCGTGCTCCTGCAGCAGATCCAGGAGCCGCAGGTCGGTCCGGTCGAGCTCAGCATGCAATGTTCATCTCATATCCGATGGAAAGATGAAAGATATCTCGCATGAATGCGTCTTGGCACGCACATATTGTGATGATTACCGCAGGCGGGGTGAGTAGGCTTTCCGGAGTTGCCCGGAAGCCTCGAGGCGGAAAGCCATGGAAATCTTCGACTTGCGCGAGTTCGACGCCCACGAGACGGTCATCTTCGGCCACGACGCCCGCACTGGCATGCGCGCCATCATCGCCATGCATTCCAGCGCGCTCGGTCCGGCCGCGGGCGGGTGCCGGCTGTGGCCGTACGCGGGCACCGCGGAGGCGGTGAGGGACGTGCTGCGCCTCTCGCGCGGCATGAGCTACAAAAATGCCATGGCGGGGCTGCCTCTGGGCGGCGGCAAGGCCGTGATCATCGCCGATCCGCGTCGCAAGACGCCGGAGCTCTTCGAGGCGTTCGGGCGTCTGGTCGAGGGCCTCGACGGCCGCTACATCACCGCCGAGGATGTCGGCACGACCACCGCCGACATGGCGCAGGTGGCGCGCGTGACGCGCTTCGTAGCGGGCCTGGGCCGCGCCCCGGGCGCGGCCGGCGGCGACCCGGGACCGAAGACGGCGCTCGGGGTGTTCCTCGGCATCAAGGCCGCGGTGAGGTTCCGCCTGGGGCGCAGCGACCTTGCCGGCATGAAGGTCGCGGTGCAGGGCGTGGGCGGCGTCGGTTATCACCTGTGCGGCTTGCTTGCGCGGGCCGGCGCGAAGCTCTTCGTCGCCGACGTGCGTGCCCCGGCCCTGCAGCGCGTCTGCGACGAGTTCGGGGCGCTCGCCGTCGGGAGCGACGAGGTGCTGTTCGAGGAGGTCGACGTACTGGCGCCCTGCGCCCTGGGCGCGGTGCTCGATGCTCAGTCGATCCCGCGCCTGCGCGCGCGCATCGTCGCCGGGGCTGCCAACAACCAGCTCGCGCAGGACCAGGACGGCGCGGGGCTGACGCAGCGGGGATCCTGTACGCCCCGGATTACGTCATCAATGCCGGCGGGATCATCAGCGTGTCGCGCGAATACCAGGGCGGCGCGACCGAGGCGCAGGTGATGGCCGACATCCAGGGCATCCCGCAGCGCCTGACCGAGATCTTCGAGCGCGCCCGGCGCGAGAGCCGTACGACGAACGCGATCGCCGACCAGATGGCGCGCGAGCGCCTGGGGCGCGAGCGCGCGCATCTCGTCGCCTGATGGCGTCAGGGGCAGCAAAAGCCGCGCCAGAGGCGGCGCCCCGGGCGCAGTGCAGTACACTGTGCCCATGAAGCGCGTCATCGCGGTCGCGAACCAGAAAGGCGGCGTCGGTAAGACCACCACCGCGGTCAACCTGGCCGCCTCGCTCGCCGCCACGCGCCGCCGCGTGCTGCTGATCGACCTCGATCCGCAGGGCAACGCCACCATGGGCTGCGGGGTCGACAAGTCGCAGCTCAAGGCCGGCGCGTGGAGGTGCTGCTCGGGGAGGTGGCGCTCGCGGCCGCGCTGGTCGAGGTGGAGCAGGGCGGGTTCACGCTCTTGCCCGCCAATCAGGACCTGACCGCCGCGGAGGTGCGGCTGCTGCTCTTACCGATCGCCCGCGAGACGAAGCTGCGGCAGGCGCTCGCGCCCATGCGCGACGAGTACGACGTCATCCTCATCGACTGCCCGCCGGCCCTCAACATGCTCACCGTGAATGCGCTGGTCGCGGCCGACAGCGTGCTGATCCCGATGCAGTGCGAGTACTACGCGCTCGAGGGGTTGTCGGCGCTGCTCGCCACGATCGAGCAGATCCGCGTGGCCGCGAATCCGCCGCTCTAGATCGAGGGCATCCTGCGCACCATGTTCGACCCGCGGAACAACCTCGCCAACGAGGTCAGCGCGCAGCTGATCATGCATTTCGGGGACACGGTGTTCCGCACTGTCATCCCGCGCAATATCCGCCTCGCCGAGGCGCCGTCCTTCGGCAGGCCGGTGTTGTTCCACGACAAGGAGTCGCGCGGCGCGCTCGCGTACCTCGCGCTCGCGGGGAGATGATCCGGCGGGAGGAAGGCCGGGCGAGACGCTGCGCCCGAGGGCCGCCGCAGCTGCCCCGGCCGGGGCCTCCGCCTCCCCGCCGGCGGCGGCCGCCGCGGCCGAGCCGGGCGCCGCCAACGGCCACGGCCCCGCGCACGGGGCTGCGGGCCCCACACCGCCTGTGTCTGAGAACGCGCCCGCCCAGATGGGGAAGGACAGTTCATGATGCGGAAGCCGACCCTGGGGCGGGGACTCGCGGACCTGCTCGGCCAGTCGCGCCCGATCATGGTCCCCGCGCCGGCGCTGGCAGCTGATGCCCCGGCGCCGGTCGGCGAGGAGCTCGCCAGGCTGCCGCTCGATGTGCTGCAGCGCGGCCGATACCAGCCGCGCATCGACATGCGGCCCGAGACGCTGGAGGAGCTGGCCGACTCGATCAAGGCCCAGGGCGTGGTGCAGCCGATCGTGGTGCGCCCCGTCGACGGCAGCGCCGGGCAGTCGCAGCGCTACGAGATCATCGCGGGCGAGCGCCGCTGGCGCGCCGCGCAGATGGCGGGCCTGGCCGACATTCCCGCGGTCATCCGCCGCATCCCCGACGAGGCGGCGATCGCCATCGCGCTGATCGAGAACATCCAGCGCGAGAACCTCAATCCCCTGGAGGAGGCGCGCGCGCTCGAGCGGCTGATCACCGAGTTCGAGCTGACCCACCAGCAGGCGGCCGAAGCGGTCGGCCGCTCGCGCGCCGCCGTCTCCAATCTGCTGCGCCTGCTCGAGCTCGCCCCGGAGGTGTGCGAGCTGCTCGAGCGGCGGGAGCTGGAGATGGGTCATGCCCGGGCGCTGCTGGCGCTCGCGCAGCGCCGCCAGCAGACCGAAGTGGCGCTGCTGGTGGCGAAGAAAGGCCTCTCGGTGCGCGAGACCGAGGCGCTGGTGCGCCGCATGCAGGCCCCGCCGGCGCCGGCCGGAACGGCGGCCGGCGAGGGCCGCGACCCCAATGTCGCCGGCTGGAGCAGGAGCTCGCCGACAAGCTCGGCGCGAGGGTTGCGATCCAACACGCGCAGGCGGCAAGGGCAAGCTCGTGGTCAGCTACAACAGCCTCGACGAGCTCGACGGAATCCTGGCGCATATCCAGTAGCTAGGTAAAAGCGCCTAGCCTGCGCGTGTGGACGGGCGCGCAGGCGCTCTCTATAATCCCGCGGCTTTTTTGCCCACGGTCACCTAAGTGACTGAACGGGCAAATTAATGTAAGCCGCTTGCGCTGGTGCTCACGCGCAAGAACCAAGGCTGTTTTGAGCCCCTTGGCGGGACTTATATAAGGTGATCGCCATCGATCTGCCGGCTGCGCGGCGGCTGGCCTTCGGCGTCGTGCTGGACAGGCGGCGGTGACCGTGGCCGCGGCGCTCGCCGCTGGGGCGTCGCCGACCGGCGCGCGGCGCTCTCGGCACTGATCGGCGGGGGCATCGCCACGGCGGCAAGCCTGGCCATGGCCGGACTGGTGTTCGGGCGCGGCCTGGATCCGCAGCGCGTGCTGGGCACGTTCTACCTGGGTGAGATCGTGAAGGTGGCCCTGGTGATCGCGTTCATCGTGGGGCTTTGAAGCTGATGGATGTGGCGCCGCTGGCGATGTTCATCGCCTACATCGCGACATTCGTCGTCTACTGGATCGTACTCGCTGGCGCTGCCTGCTCTGGGCCGCGTGCGGCCGCGGGCCTGAAGGACCTGACGGGAACGATCATGGCTGACGCAGCACTCGCGCCGAGCGCAACCGAGTACATCCCCCATCACCTGACCTTCCTCACCAACAAGCGCCGCGCAGGGCATGGTCGACTTCTCGGTCGTCAATTCGACAGCGTATTCTTCTCCGTCGCGCTCGCGCTGCTGTTCTTCGGCGTGTTCTTGTGGTCGCGCGCCGCGGCACGAGCGGCGTGCCCGGCAAGTTCCAGTGCTCCATCGAAATGCTTCTCGAGCTGGTGAATGCGCAGGTGCGGGACACCTTCCAGGGAACCAGCAGGCTGATCGCACCGCTCGCGCTCACCATCTTCTGCTGGGTGTTCCTGTTCAACTTCATGGACCTGCTGCCGGTGGATCTGCTGCCGGGCGCCGCACGAGCAGCCTGGGCCTGGCGCACCTGAAGGACGTGCCGACCACGGATCTCAACATCGTGTTCGGCCTGTCGCTCACCGTGTTCGCGCTCATCATCTTCTACAGCATCAGATGAAGGGCCTGGGCGGCTTCATAGCGCGAGTTCACGCTGCACCCGTTCGCCAGCCAACAACGTGCTCGTGCAGGTCCTGTTCGTGCCGGTCAACTGCTGCTCGAGATCGGTCATGTTCTTCGCGCGGCCCATCTCGCTCGCGCTGCGTCTTTACGGCAACCTGTACGCCGGCGAGATGGTGTTCGTGCTCATCGCGTTGCTCACGCTGACAAGCGGCTATCACGCCTCGGCCAGCATTGGCGGCTGGGCTTCTCGTCCTCGTGCAGTTCATCCTGGCGTCTGGGCTGGACCATCTTCCATCTCATCATCGGACTGCTGCAGGCGTTCATCTTCATGATGTTGACCGTCGTCTATCTCTCGCAGGCGTACGAGCATCATGAGTCATCGATCAGCGTAGAACCAGCTAATCGTCGAGAGTTACGTTTCATCCGGAGGCTCATAAAGTGGAAAATATCGCACAAGTTCAGGCCATGACCGCAATCGCCGTCGGGCTCATCTTCGGAATGGGTGCGCTGGGCACGGCCATCGGTTTCGGCATCCTCGGGGGACGCTTCCTCGAAGGCATGGCGCGCCAGCCGGAGCTCGCACCTGCGCTCCTCGTCAGAATGTTCATCGTCGCGGGCTTGCTCGACGCGGTCTCGATGATCGGCATCGGCTTCGCGCTCTTCTTCATGTTCGCGAATCCGTTCCTCACGGCCCTGCACACGGTCGCGCACTGATCGGCGGAACCACGCGGCCTGCGGCGTGCAGCACTCGCAACGGGAGACCAGAGTGAACATCAACCTGACGCTCATCATCCAGATGATCGTCTTCGCCTTGCTCGTCTGGGGCACGATGAAGTTCATCTGGCCGAAGCTCATGAGCCAGGTGGAGGAGCGGCAGAAGAAGATCGCGCAGGGGCTCGCCGCCGCCGATCGCGGCGAGCAGGAGCTGCAGCAGGCGCGCCAGGGCGCCGAGGAGATCCTGCGCGAGGCGCGCGACCGTGCCAGGCAGATCATCGACCAGGCGCAGCACCGCGCCAACGACATCCTGGAGCAGGCGCGCGTCAGCGCCACCCAGGAGGGTCAGCGCCTGGTGGCTTCGGCGCAGCAGCAGATCGAGCCTCGAGGCGACGCGCGCGCGCGAGAGCCTGCGGCGCGAAGTCGGCGGCATGGTCGTCGCGGCCGCATCCAAGCTGCTCGAGCGCGAGATCGATCCGAGCGCGCACGCAGGATCTCATCAGCAAGCTCGCGGCGCAGATCTGACGGACGCGGTGACGCATGGCGGATAAAAGCACCATTGCCCGACCCTACGCGAAGGCGGCCTTCGAGGAGGCGCGGGATCGCAAGCGGCTCGGCCCCTGGTCGCAGGCGCTGCGAACCGCCGCGGCCGTCGTCAGCGATCCAGGGTCGAGGCGCTTCTCGGCAATCCGCGCGTCACGCCCGAAGAGCTGGCCGCGCTCGTCAGCGACACCGCCGGCGCCGCAGTTGGATGAGGAAGGCCGCAACTTCGTGCGCACGCTCGCCGACAATCGGCGGCTGTCTACTGCTGCCGGAGATCTCCGCCCGGTTCGATGAGCTCAAGGGCGAGGCCGAGGGCGTCGTCGACGTGACGGTGACCTCCGCTGCCCCGCTCGACGACTCCCAACGCAGCAAGCTCGCGGCCGCCCTCGAGCGGCGGCTGGGAGCGTTCGGTGCGCCTGCAGTGCGCTACCGATGCGGCGCTCATCGGCGGTGCGGTGCTGCGCGCCGGGGACATGGTCATCGACGGCTCGCTCCGCGCGCCGGCTCGAGCGCATCGCCTACGAGCTCACCGCCTAAGCAATTTTTCGCGGGAAACACGCTCATGGCCATCAAGGCAAGCGAAATCAGCGATCTCATCAAGCAGCGGATCGAAGACTTCAAGTCCGTCACCGAGGCGCGCAACGTCGGCACGATCGTGTCGGTCACCGACGGCATCACGCGCATCCACGGCCTGGCCGACGCGCGCTACGGCGAGATGCTGGAGTTCCCGGGCAACACGTTCGGCCTGGCGCTGAACCTCGAGCAGGACTCGGTCGGCGCGGTCGTGCTCGGCGAGTACAAGCACCTGCGCGAAGGCGACAGGTCAAGACCACCGGCCGCATCCTCGAGGTGCCCGGTGGGCCCGGAGCTGCTCGGCCGCGTGGTCGATGCGCTCGGGCAGGCCGATCGATGGCAAGGGTCCGATCAAGGCGCCGCGCACCGCGCCGATCGAGCGCGTGGCGCCGGGCGTCATCTACCGCAAGTCGGTCAGCCAGCCGGTGCAGACCGGCTACAAGGCGATCGACTCGATGGTGCCGATCGGCCGCGGCCAGCGCGAGCTGATCATCGGCGACCGCCAGACCGGCAAGACCGCGCTCGCCATCGACACCATCATCAACCAGAAGTCCTCCGGGCATTAAGTGCATCTACGTGGCGATCGGCCAGAAGCAGTCGACCGATCGCCAACGTCGTGCGCAAGCTCGAGGAGCACGGCGCCATGGGGCACACCATCATCGTCGCCGCCTCCGCCTCGACGCCCGCCGCCATGCAGTACATCGCCGCCTACTCGGGCTGCACGATGGGCGAGTACTTCATGGACAACGGCGAAGACGCGCTCATCATCTACGACGATCTGTCGAAGCAGGCGGTCGCCTACCGGCAGATCTCGCTGCTGCTGCGCCGTCCGCCGGGCCGCGAGGCCTTCCCCGGGCGACGTGTTCTACCTGCACTCGCGCCTGCTCGAGCGCAGCGCGCGCGTCAACGAGGAGTACGTCGAGCATGGTCAGCAAGGGCGCGGTCAAGGGCAAGACCGGCTCGCTCACCGGCCTGCCGATCATCGAGACGCAGGCGGGCGACGTCACCGCGTTCGTGCCCGACCAACGTCATCTCCATCACCGACGGGCAGATCTTCCTCGAGACCGACCTGTTCAACGCCGGCATCCGTCCGGCGATGAACGCCGGCATCTCGGTGTCGCGCGTCGGCGGCGCAGCCCAGACCGACATCATCAAGAAGCTCGGCGGCGGCATCCGTCTCGCGCTCGCCCAGTACCGCGAGCTGGCGGCGTTCTCGCAGTTCGCCTCCGACCTCGACGAGGCGACCCGCAAGCAGCTCGAGCGCGGCCAGCGCGTGACCGAGGTCATGAAGCAGAAGCAGTACGCGCCCATGTCGGTCGCGGAGATGGCGCTGTCGATCTACGCCGTCAACAACGGCTACATGGACAAGGTGGAGCTGAAGAAGGTGGTCGCCTTCGAGGCGGCGCTGCAGGCGTTCGCGCACTCGAACTACAAGCCGATGCTCGATGGCATCAACGCCGACTCCGAAGCTCTCCAAGGAGAACGAGGCGCGAGCTGAAGAAGTGCATCGAGGACTTCGTCGCGACCGGGACCTACTAACGCTCCGAAGGCACTGCGCCATGCCGGGCACCAAGGAAATCCGCACCAAGATCGCGAGTGTGAAGAGCACTCAGAAGATCACCAAGGCCATGCAGATGGTGGCCACGAGCAAGATGCGCCGCGCGCAGGAGCGCATGCGGCTCGCGCGCCCGTACGCGGACAAGATGCGCAACGTCATCGGGCATCTCACCCAGGCCAACCCCGACTACCGCCATCCGTTCCTGAGACGCGCGAGACGCCAAGGGCGTCGGCATCATCATCGTCTCCACCGACCGCGGGCTCGCCGGCGCGCTGAATGCCAACGTGTTCAAGCAGACGCTCATGCTCGATGCGCGAGTGGCAGGGGAAGGGGGCGCAGGTCAGCCTGTGCATCATCGGCACCAAGGCGACTCGCCTTCTTCCGGCGCCTCGGCGCTGCCGATCCTCGCCAACGTCGCGCATCTGGGCGACCGCCCGCACATCAAGGATCTGATCGGCGCCGTCAAGGTGATGCTGGATGCCTACCGCGACGGCAAGATCGACCGGCTGTTCCTGGTGAACGCGCAGTTCATGAACACCATGACGCAGAAGCCGGAAACGCTGCAGCTGCTGCCGGTCGAGGCGGCCGATCTGAGGGCCTGCAGGAGCACTGGGACTACATCTACGAGCCGGATGCCACCGCGAGTGCTCGATGGCCTGCTGATGCGCTACATCGAGTCGCAGGTTTATCGCGGCGCGGTCGAGAACGTCGCCTCGGAGATGGCGGCGCGCATGGTGGCCATGAAGGCCGCCTCCGACAACGCCGGCAAGCTGATCCAGCGAACTGCAACTGATCTACAACAAGGCCCGCCAGGCCGCGATCACGAAGGAGCTTTCGGAGATCGTGGGTGGCTGCGGCAGCGGTTTGAGGAACGACACCATGGCCACTCCCGCAGAGGGACACATTACCCAGATCATCGGCGCCGTCATCGACGTCGAGTTTCCGCGCGAAGCGATCCCGAAGGTCTACGAGGCGCTGAAGCTGAAGGAAGTGGACCTGACGCTCGAGGTGCAGCAGCAGCTCGGCGACGGCGTGGTGCGCACCATCGCCATGGGCTCATCCGAGGGCCTGAGGCGCGGACTTGCGGTGACCGCCACCGGCGCGCCGATCGAGGTACCGGTCGGCAAGGCGACCCTGGGCCGCATCATGGACGTGCTCGGCGTGCCGCAGGACAACCGCGGCCCGGTGCAACGCCAAGGAGCACATGCCGATCCACCGCGCGCCACCGTCGTTCGCCGACCAGGCCGGCGGCCAGGACCTGCTGGTGACCGGCATCAAGGTCATCGACCTGCTGGTGCCCTTCGCCAAGGGCGGCAAGGTCGGCCTGTTCGGCGGCGCCGGCGTCGGCAAGACCGTCAACATGCTCGAGCTCATCAACAACATCGCCAAGCAGTACTGGGGACTGTCGGTGTTCGCGGGTGTCGGCGAGCGCACGCGCGAGGGCAACGACTTCTATCACGAGATGATCGAGTCGGGCGTCATCGACAAGGACAACCTCGTCGAACTCCAAGGTGGCGATGGTGTACGGCCAGATGAACGAGCCGCCGGGCAACCGCCTGCGCGTGGCGCTCACCGGTCTCACCATGGCCGAGTACTTCCGTGACGAGACCCGTCCGGACTCCGCCGGCAAGGGCCGCGACGTGCTGTTCTTCGTCGACAACATCTATCGCTACACCCTCGCCGGCACCGAAGTGTCGGCGCTGCTCGGCCGCATGCCCTCCGCGGTGGGCTACCAGCCGACGCTCGCCGAGGAGATGGGCGTGCTGCAGGAGCGCATCACCTCGACCAAGAAGGGCTCGATCACCTCGATCCAGGCGGTGTACGTGCCGGCGGATGACCTGACCGATCCCTCCCCGGCCACGACCTTCGCGCACCTGGATGCGACCGTGGTGCTGTCGCGCCAGATCGCCTCGCTCGGCATCTACCCGGCGGTCGATCCGCTCGACTCCACCAGCCGCCAGCTCGACCCGCTGGTGGTGGGCGAGGAGCACTACAACACCGCGCGCGGCGTGCAGGCGGTGCTGCAGCGCTACAAGGAGCTGCAGGACATCATCGCGATCTTAGGCATGGACGAGCTGTCGGAAGAGGACAAGCTCACCGTGTTCCGCGCCCGCAAGGTGCAGCGCTTCCTGTCCCAGCCCTTTAACGTCGCCAAGGTGTTCACCGGCCAGGACGGCAAGATCGTCCCGCTCAAGGACACGATCCGCGGCTTCAGGGGCATCATCTCGGGCGAATTCGACTCGCTCCCCGAGCAGGCCTTCTATATGGTGGGCAGCATCGAGGAAGCGGTGGCGAAGGCCAAGACGCTGCAGTAACGGACACGGGGACCGACCATGGCGGAAGCAGCGACCATCCAGGTCGACATTGTCAGCGCCGAAGGGGAGATCTACTCCGGCCCGGCGACGACGGTGTTTGCGCCTGCATCCCAGGGCGACCTGGGCATCTACCCGCGCCACGCGCCGCTTCTGACGCTGCTCAAGGCCGGTGAGGTGCGCGTGCACAGCCCCGACGGCACCGAGCACTTCTTCTACGTCGGTGGCGGCGCACTCGAGGTGCAGCCCAACAAGGTCACCGTGCTCGCCGATACCGCGCTGCGCGCCAAGGACATCGACGAGGCGGCCGCGGTGGCCGCCAAGCAGCGCGCCGAAGCTGCGCTCGCCGACAAGTCCGACCGCATCACGCAGGCGGAGGCGCTCGCCGAGCTCGCTCGTGCGGCCGCGCAGCTGAGAGTACTCGAGCGCCTGCGCAAGCTCCGGGGCTGATCTGGATCCGCAGGAACCTTCGGCGCTGACCGCTGCGGCGGCGCCGCCGCGCGGGGTGCTCTCGGGCCTCGCCGCAAACCTCAGGGCCGGACTGGCCCTGCTGACGCTGCGGCGCGTGTGGCCGCCGCGGCTTACGGTGAGCTTCGACCAGCTCGCGCTCCTCACCCTGCTCAGCCTGCTGGTCTGGGCCGTGCTCGACAAGGTGCACGCCGAGGCCCACGCACCGCTGGCGCTCGATGGCCTGTTCGGCTGGGCCTGTTATCTGCTGCTGGCGCTTGCCGCCTGTGCACTGGTGGCCCGGGCCCAGAGCCGCAGCGCCGAGACGCGCACCCTGCTCGTCGCCGCCTTGAGCGTCGCACCGTTCGTGCTCGCGCTTCTGTGGCTGCTCGGCGACCTGCCGTGGGTGCGCGCGCACCCGCTCGTGGCCACCGCGGCCGCGCTCATTTATCTGGCGATCCTCTTGGTGCGCGTGCTCGGTGCCGCCTTCGGCCTCACGCGCTGGCGCGCGCTCGCCCTCGCGCTCGTTTTCCTCATCGCCTCCCCCTGGGTGCTGCTCAATTTCAACCTCGATACGCGCCTGTGGGTCGCCGAGGACACCGCCGAGGCGCAGAGCGATGAGGACGAGGCGCAGGCCGAGGTGCTCTTCTACGATCAGCCGGCGCGGATCGCGGCGGCCGTGGAGCGGCTGCGGCCGACGCAGCCGGGGCGCACCAGTGCCTACTTCGTCGGCTTCGCCGGGGACGGCGATCCGGCCGTGTTCCGGCGCGAGGCGCAGTTCGCCAGCGAGGTGTTCGGGCGGCGCTACGGCACCGAGGGGCGCTCGCTGCTGCTCATCAACGACGTCGAGGACCGTGACTCCTATCCGCTGGCGAGTGTCTCGGGCCTGAGCCAGGCGCTGAAGGCGCTCGCCACGCGCATGGATCCGGAGAACGACGTGCTGGTGCTGTTTCTCACCTCGCACGGCTCCGAGGACGGGCTCGAGGTGCAGAACGGCTCGCTGCCGCTCGCGCAGCTCGCCCCGTCCGACCTGCACGAGGCGCTCGACACGGCCGGCATCCGCTGGCGGATCATCGTCGTCTCGGCCTGCTACGCCGGGGTGTTCCTGGACGAGCTCAAGGGCGATACCACCGCGGTCATCACCGCAGCCGATGCCAGCCACACCTCCTTCGGATGCGAGGAGGACCGCGACCTCACCTGGTTCGGCGAGGCGCTGCTCAAGGACGCGCTCCCGGACAGCACCGGGCTCGAGGACGCCTTCCGCCGGGCGAGCGCGCTCATCACCCAGCGCGAGCAGGCCGGCCACGAGACGCATTCGAACCCGCAGCTCGCCATCGGCGAGCTGATGAAGAAGAAGCTGGCCACGCTCGAGTCCGGGCGTCCGGCGAGCGAGCGCCGCGCGCTCACGGTGCGGCGGTGAGTACAATCCTCGCCCATGGCCGCTACTAGGAAACGCACAGCAAGCCCGGGCCTGTCGGTGGTGATCCTGGCCGCGGGCGAGGGCAAGCGCATGCGCTCGGCGCAGCCGAAGGTGCTGCAGCCCCTCGCCGGCCGCCCGCTTCTGGCGCACGTCATCGATACCGCGCGCGCGCTCGCCCCGCAGGCGCTGTACGTGGTCTACGGGCACGGCGGGGAAGCGGTGCGCGAGGCCGTCCCGGACGAGGACGTGCACTGGGTGCTGCAGAGCGAGCGCCTCGGCACCGGGCATGCGGTGCGCCAGGCGCTGCCGCACATTCCCGATGCCCACACCGTGCTGGTGCTGTACGGCGACGTGCCCCTGATCGCCGCAGCGACCCTGCGCGCGCTCCTGGAGCTCTCCGGCGGCCACGATCTCGCGCTCCTCACCGTGCGGCTCGATGACCCCGAGGGCTATGGCCGCATCCTCAGAAACGCCCGTGGCCAGGTGCGGCGCATCGTCGAGCACAAGGATGCCAGCCGGCGCGAGCTCGCCGTGCGCGAAGCCAACACCGGCGTGCTCGCCGCCCCGGCGGCGCGCCTGAAGAAGTGGCTGGCGGCCGTCAAGCCGGCCAACGCCCAGGCCGAGTACTACCTCACCGATGCCGTGGCACTCGCGGTGCGCGACAAGGTGCCGGTACGGCCGCTGCTCGCCGCGAACGCCGACGAGGTGCTGGGGGTCAACGACAAGACGCAGCTCGCGCACCTGGAGGCGGTGTATCGCGCCGCCACCGCGCGTGCGCTCATGCAGGCGGGGGTGACGCTCGTCGATCCGCAGCGCCTGGACGTGCGCGGCACGCTCACGCACGGCTCGGACGTGTGTCTGGACGTCAACGTGGTCATCGAGGGGCGCGTGCACCTGGGTGATCGGGTGCGGGTCGGGCCCGGGAGCATCATCCGCAACAGCCAGATCGGCCCCGACACGCAGGTGTTCGCGCACTGCGTGATCGACCAGGCGGTGATCGGCGCGCGCTGCAACATCGGCCCGTTCGCGCGCTTCCGCCCCGCCGCCGACCTCGCCGACGAGGTGCACATCGGCAACTTCGTCGAGGTGAAGAACTCCAGCCTCGGGGCGGGCTCCAAGGCCAACCATCTCACCTATGTGGGCGATGCCACGGTGGGCGCGCGCGTCAATCTCGGCGCCGGCACCATCATCGCCAACTACGATGGCGCCAACAAGCACCGCACCGTGATCGAGGACGACGTGCACACCGGCAGCAACAGCGTGCTGGTCGCCCCGATCACCGTCGGCGCCGGCGCCACGATCGCCGCCGGCTCGACGGTCAGCCACGCCGTGCCGGGGGGCAAGCTCACCGTGGCGCGCGCGCGCCAGGCGACGGTGGAGGGCTGGCAGCGCCCGCAGAAGGCGCGCAAGTAGCGTGCGCGCGGGCGCCTGCAACGGCGCTGTAGCACTGCTTCGCTATCGTCGCTGCGCTTCTCACAGGCACTTCGGGTGCAGCATGAGTGCGTCACGCAGTGAAGGTACTTCCTGGCCGGACGGGGGCTTCTGGAGCTCGCTCGAGCAGCTCGAGCAGCGGCAGCGGCGCGCGAGCTGCGCCCACGAGGAGGCGCGGCGCGGACTTGAGCAACTCAGCAGGTTCCAGGGCGCGGAGCTGCGCATCGCCTGGCAGCGTTACTGCGAGGTGCTCGGCGAGCTCGAGCAGCTCGGGGCGCATTTCGAGGCGCTGCGCCGCTGATGGCGGCGCCGCCGCTGCTCTCCGGCCGCGCCCTCGGCCAGCTCAATGCACTGCAGGGGCTGGTGCATCGCCTGGCCGGGCGGCGCAGCGTGGCACTGCGTCTGCTGCACGCGAGCCGCCGCGGCGCGACGACACGCGGACAGCTGGAGTTCTGGCGCCGCTTCACCTGCGCCGAGGAGGAGTACCGGCAGGCCGTGCGGCGCCTGGCGCAGTTCTGCGCCGAGCACCGCCAGGGCTCGAGGCGGGGCCGCCCTGCCCAGGAGCGGTTGCGCCTCTAGGCCCGGTGCGCGAGCCGGGTCGGCCGGCTCGGGCTTGAGCGCATCCGGAGCCGTCGCGGGGCCTTCCGAATCAGCGGCTTAGGTCTCGTTTTCATGAGCATAATCAGCGGGATCCGCCCCGTTCAGGCACACTTAACGGTCTGCCGGAGCGCTATGCCGGCGCGGAAGTGCGAGAGGCAAGAAGCCATGTGCGGAATCGTTGGTGCTGTCGCCGAGCGCGATGTCGTCCCCATCCTCATGGAGGGGCTGAAGCGCCTCGAGTACCGCGGCTACGATTCGGCGGGGCTCGCCGTCCTGAACGGTTCCGAGCACCTCACCCGCCTGCGCACGGTCGGCAAGGTGCGCATGCTCGATGACGCCCTCGCCGAGCATCCCACCCACGGCAAGATCGGCATCGCCCACACGCGCTGGGCCACCCACGGCGTGCCGAGCGAGCGCAACGCCCACCCGCACATCTCGCGCGACGGCCTCGCCATCGTCCACAACGGCATCATCGAGAATCACGAGGAGCTGCGCGCGGATCTGGAGAAGCGTGGCTACCACTTCTCCTCGGAGACCGACACCGAGGTCATCGCGCACCGCATCCACCTGCACCTGCAGACCCTCAAAGACCTGTTCAAGGCCGTGCGCGCCACGGTCGCTGAGCTTGAGGGCGCCTACGCGCTGGTCGTGGTGAGCGAACACGATCCCGACCGCCTCATCCTCGCGCGCGAGGGCTGCCCGGTGGTGATCGGTCTGGGGACCGATGAGAACTTTGTCGCCTCCGACGTCGCGGCGCTCCTGCCGGTGACGCGGCGCTTCATCTTCCTCGAGGAAGGCGATGTCGCCGAGGTACGCCTGCAGACGGTGCGGGTACTCGACCGCAACGGCAACAGCGTCGAGCGCGCGGTGCGCGAGAGCGAGCTGTCGGCGGACTCGGCGGAGAAGGGCCAGTACCAGCACTACATGCTCAAGGAGATCCACGAGCAGCCGCGCGCCATCGCCGACACGCTCTCCGAGCGCGTCGCCAACGGCCGGCTGCTCGAGGCAGCCTTCGGGCCGCTCGCCGCCGAAGTGTTCAAGCGCACCCAGTTCGTGCAGATCGTCGCCTGCGGCACGAGCTACCACGCGGCGAGCGTGGCGCGCTACTTCATCGAGCAGATCTGCAAGATCCCCTGCGCGGTCGATATCGCCAGCGAGTACCGTTACCGCAATCCCCTGGTGCTGCCCAACTCACTGTTCGTCACCATCTCGCAGTCGGGCGAGACCGCGGACACACTCGCCGCGCTGCGCCTCGCCAAGCAGTCCGGCTACCTGTCGTCGCTGTCCATCTGCAACGTGCCGGAGAGCTCGCTGGTGCGCGAGTCCGAGCTGGTCATGCTCACCCGCGCCGGGCCTGAGATCGGCGTCGCCTCCACCAAGGCCTTCACCACGCAGCTGGCCGCGCTCAACATGCTGGTGGTGGCGCTCGCGCGCCATCACGGCGCGGATGCGGAGCGCGAGCGCGGGCTCATCACGCGCCTCATCGAGCTGCCGGCGCTGGTGGAGAAGACCCTGGAGCTCGACCCGGTGATCCATCGCCTCGCCGAGCGCTTCGCCGACAAGCATCACGCGCTGTTCCTCGGCCGTGGCGCGCTCTACCCGATCGCCATGGAAGGGGCGCTGAAGCTCAAGGAAATCTCCTATATCCACGCCGAGGCCTATCCGGCGGGCGAGCTCAAGCACGGCCCGCTGGCGCTGGTCGACGCCGACATGCCGGTGGTCACGGTGGCGCCGAACAACGACCTGCTCGAGAAGCTCAAGTCCAATCTGCAGGAAGTGCGCGCCCGCGGCGGCGAGCTGATCGTCTTCGCCGATCCGGAATCCGGCCTGAAATCCAGCGACGGCGTGACCGTGATCGAGATGCCGCGGCACGTCACCTACGTACAGGCCCCCGTGGTCTACACCATCCCGCTGCAGCTTCTGGCCTACCACGCCGCGATCCTCAAGGGCACCGACGTCGACCAGCCGCGCAACCTCGCCAAGAGCGTCACCGTCGAGTAGCGCACCGCTCGCGCCGGCACCGCGCGGCTCGGCTCGCGGTAACCCGTCAGTGGCTCGCGGGCAGACCTCGGCCGCTGCACCGCAGCATCACCGTGCGGGCCCGGCACCACGTCGCGCTTTCTCGCGTAACGCAGGCCGCCTAGTTGATGAACCCCGGATCCGGCCCCATGTCGTCGGTTATCACCAGTGACGATGGCATAAGTACCTAGAGACTGGCTCGCGTCCGCTCTCCACGCTGTCCGGGCGGCGTGAGGCTCCGATGGATTATCAACGCATCTTCGAACGCATGCCCGGCGCACTGCTGGTGATCGACCAGGCCGGATGCATACGAGAAGCCAATGCTCAGGCGGCGGCGCTGTTCGGCTATGCGCAGGAGGAGCTGGCAGGGGTAGCGATAGAGGATCTGCTCCCGGGACTGGCCATCCCGCGCGCGCAGACCCGGCCGGGAACGCCTGGGAATTCCGCGCGCGCAGCGGTGCACAAGGAGGCGGGGCTCGCCGGGCGCCGCCGTGATCTCAGCGAGTTTGCGGCCGAAGTCTCCTTATGTGAGCTGGGCCCGGAAAATGAGCATGCGCTCCTGTGGGTGCGCGATGCCACCGAGCGGCACCTCGCCGAGCAGACGTTCCGGGGCCTGGTGGAGTCGGCCCCTGACGGGCTGGTCGTGGTCGACGCGCAGGGGCTGATCCTGCTGGCGAACCGGCGGGTGGAAACTCTATTCGGCTATCCGCGCGGCGAGCTCATCGGGCAGCCGATCGAGATGCTCGTGCCGCAGGATCGCCAGGAGCTGCATGCGCAGCAGCGCCAGCGCTTCCTCGCCGGTCCGCGGTTGCGCCTGATGGGCGAGGGTGGGCCCCTGCACGGCCTGCGCAAAGACGGCAGTGAGTTTCCTCTGGAGATCAGCCTGAGCCCGCTGGAGGGCACGGCAGGTGCGCTCACCTGCGGCGCGATCCGCGACCTCACCGAGCAGCAGCGCGCGCGGGAAGTGCTGCGCGAGAGTGACGCCAAGCTGCGCGGCCTGTACGAGCTCTCGCCGCTCGGCATAGCCCTGACCGACATGGACGGGCGCTACCTCGACTTCAACTCGGCCTTCGAGCGCATCTGCGGCTATTCAGCCGAGGAGCTCAAAAGCCGCAACTACTGGTCACTCACCCCCGCCGAGTACTCGGACGCCGAGGCACAGCAGCTCGCCTGCCTGCGCTCCCGCGGCTCCTACGGGCCCTATGAAAAGGAATACATCCGCAAGGACGGCAGCCGCGTGCCGATCCGGCTGAATGGCATGCTGATCGCCGGCAACAACGGCGAGACCTACATCTGGTCGCTGGTCGAGGACATCACTGACCGTAAGCGCATCGAGGAAAGCCTGAACATTGCGGCCACGGCTTTCGAGGCTCAGGTCGGCATCCTCGTCACCGACGCCAACGGCACCATACTGCGGGTCAACGCAGCCTTCGCGCAGACGACCGGCTACTGCACCGAGGACCTCGCCGGGCACACTCCGCGGGTCCTCAGGTCCGGCCGCCATGATCCGGCCTTTTATACGGCGATCTGGCACTCACTCGCACGCACCGGCACCTGGCAGGGTGAGATCCTTAACCGCCGCAAGAACGGCGAGACCTTCCCGACCTGGCTGACGATCACGGCCGTCAAGGATGCGCACGGCACCGTCACGCACTACGTCAGTACGCAGACTGACCTCACCCAGATCAAGGCCGCGGAAGACGAGATCAGGAATCTCGCCTTCTTCGATCCGCTCACGCACCTGCCCAACCGCCGGCTGCTGCTCGATCGCCTGCATCAAACGCTGGCGCATGGCAACCGCAGCCACAGTGGCGGCGCGCTGCTGTTGATCGATCTGGACAATTTCAAGACGCTCAACGATTCCCTCGGGCACGACCAGGGCGACATCCTGCTGCAGCAGATTGCCGCCCGCGTAACCATGTGCGTGCGCGAGTCCGACACCGTAGCGCGCCTGGGGGGCGATGAGTTCGTGGTCATGCTCGCCGACCTCGGACGCAGTGCCGCCGATGCCGCCGCCAAGGCGGAAACCGTGGCGGAGAAGGTGCTCGCCGCCCTCAACCAGCCCTACGATCTCAAGGGTCACGAATACCACAGCACCGCGAGTATCGGCGTCACGGTCTTCGGCACGCATGAATACCCGATGGAGGAGCTGCTCAAACAGGCGGATCTCGCCATGTATCAGGCCAAGGCGAGCGGCCGCAACCTGGTGCGATTCTTCGATCCGCAGATGCAGGCCGAGGTGGCCGCGCGCATGGGCATGGAGGCCGACCTGCACAATGCGATCCGCGACCGGCAGTTCGTGCTCTATCTGCAGCCGCAGCTGGATGCGAACAACCGCGTGCGGGGTGCGGAGGTGCTGCTGCGTTGGCCGCACGCCAAGCGCGGCCTGGTGCTGCCCGATGCGTTCATGGACCTGGCCGAAGAGACCGGCCTGATCGTGCCGCTGGGCCGCTGGGTGCTGGAGTCCGCCTGCGCGCAGCTGGCATCCTGGGCCATGCGCCGCGACACCCAGCATCTGGTGCTGGCGGTCAACGTGAGCATCCAGCAGGTGCGGCAGCCGAATTTCGTCGAAACGGTACTGTCCGCCCTGGAGCGCACCGGTGCCGACCCGCGCAAGCTGAAGCTGGAACTCACCGAGAGCCTGCTGATGAGCGACGTCGACGACACGATCATCAAAATGAGTGCGCTGCGCGCCAAGGGCGTGATCTTCGCGCTGGACGATTT
The DNA here is from genome assembly GCA_963825385.1 of uncultured Pseudomonadota bacterium. Classification (GTDB taxonomy): domain Bacteria; phylum Pseudomonadota; class Gammaproteobacteria; order Steroidobacterales; family Steroidobacteraceae; genus 13-2-20CM-66-19. The sequence goes on from CAWGSX010000001.1 coordinate 316,448, forward strand.
CGGCACCGGTTACTCCTGCCTGTCGTATCTGAAGCGGCTGCCGCTGCACGAGCTGAAGATCGACCGCTCCTTCGTCAAGGATGTTCTGGTCGACCCCAACGACGCGGTCATCGCCAGGACGATCGTGGCACTGGCGCGCAGCCTCGGGCTCGCGGTCGTCGCCGAGGGCGTGGAGACGGCCGAGCAGCGTGAGTTCCTCGTCCGTACCGGCTGCGATGGCTATCAGGGTTTCCTCATCAGCCGTCCGTTGCCGCTCGAGGAGTTCGAGCGCTTCATCGGCTCGCTGCAGATGCGCGGTGAGGCGCTGCTCGTGGCGCAGCGCTGACCTCGTGTGCGCCCGGGCCGCCGGCGGCGGCTTAAGGGGCGGGCGCGCGCCTTCCCGGGCGCCCCGGCGCAGCTTCGGGAACTGCGCTTCGCGCGGCCTGAGTTAGCATGAGCGGCTGATGAACGCCCGAACCACCATCCCGGACCTGCTCGCCGGACTTTCGATCGCCGGGCTGCTCCTGCCCGAGGCGGTAGCCTACTCCGGCATCGCCAACCTGCCGCCGCAGGCGGGCGTCGTTGCGCTCTTCGCCGGCCTCGTCGGCTATGGCCTGTGCGGGCGCAGCCGCTACGCCATCGTGACCGCCACCTCCTCATCCGCGGCGGTGCTCGCCTCCGCACTCCTCGCCCTGGGCATCACCGACCTCGGTGCGCGCGTCGTATTCGGCTCACTGCTCGTCGTCGGCAGCGGCGTGGCGTTCATGCTGGCCGCGGCCCTGCGCCTGGGCGCGATCTCCAGCATCATCGCGCGCCCGGTGCTGCGCGGGTATGCCTTCGGACTCGCCCTGGTCATCGCCGTCAAGCAGTGGCCGCACCTGGTGGGCCTGCACACACACAGCAGCGACTTCTTTGCGCTGATCTACGAGCTGCTGCGCGGCGCGGGCTCCTGGGACGCCGCAACGCTCGCCTGCGGCGTCGTCGCGCTCGCCGGCCTGTTCCTGCTCGAGCGGGTGCCACGCGTCCCGGGCGCGCTGGTGGTGATCGTCGGCAGCATCGCGGCCGCGAATCTGCTCGCGCAGCACCACGTGGCGCTCACCGGCCCCATCCATCTCGCGCTGGCGCTGCCGCGCTTCTCGCTCCCCGAGCCGCTGCATGCGCTGCAGCTGTGCGAGTTCTCACTCGCGCTGATGTTCATCCTCTACGCCGAGTCCTACGGCTCGATCCGCACCTTCGCGCTGCGCCACGATGAGCCGGTCGAGCCGAACCGTGACCTCCTCGCCCTGGGGCTCGCCAACGCGCTCTCGGGCCTGTTCCAGGGAACGCCGGTCGGGGCGGGCTACTCGGGAACCTCCGCGAACGAGGCGGCCGGGGCGCGCTCGCGCCTTGCGGGCCTGTGCGCCGCGGCGGTCGTGCTGGTCCTGGTGCTGCTGTTCCTGCCGTACATCGAGCGCATCCCGCAGCCGGTGCTGGCGGCGATCGTGATTCACGCGGTGAGCAAGTCACTGCGCCTGTCCGCCTTCAGCCTCTACTTCCGCTGGCAGCGCGACCGCCTCATCGCGCTCGCGGCGGTGCTGGCGGTCATGGTGTTCGGCGTGCTGAACGGGCTGCTCGCCGCGATCGGCTTCAGCCTCGCCATGCTGGTGCGTTCGCTGGCAAGTCCGCGCCTGTCCGAGCTCGGCCGCATCGGCGCGCACGACTACGTGAGTCTCGGGCGCTTCCCGGAGGCGCAGCGGCAGGCGGGAATTCTGGTGCTGCGCCCCGAGGAGCCGATGTTCTTCGCCAATGCCGAGGCGATCATGACGCAGGTGCGCGCGCGCGTGCTCGCCAACCCCTCGCGCCGCCTCGTGGTGCTGAGCCTGGAGGAGACTCCGGATCTGGACACCACCGCGCTCGAGGCACTGGCGGAGTTCTGCGTCTGGTTCGGCGCGCGCGGCGGGGAGCTGCGCCTGGCACGCCTGAAGGAACGGGCGCGCGACGCGCTGCTGCGCGCCGGGATCACCCAACTCGGGCAGGCGGCGCTCGACTATTCGAGCGTGGATGATGCGGTACGCGGCACCTGCGTCACCCCGGCCAAGCTGAACGGAAGTTAATGTTGGTACGCCGGCTTTGGGGTGTTGTCCGACAGAAGCCCCGGGCGCTGTTGGGGTAGCGTCCCCGCTTCGTGTTACTCTTTTGCGTCACCGGCGGTCAGGTCGCGGCCGCGTCATGACCTTGAAACAACTCAAACACAGTGTTTGCTGCGCCGCCCGCGCCGCAGCTGCCCGGCAGAAGACCGACTGAACAACATCAGGATCTGGAGGACACCATGGCGGACACCAAGACCCCGGCGGCTGACAATCCCTATACCCAGACCTACGTCGTGCAGCCCGGTGACACGCTGTCGAAGATCGCCCAGAAGTACTACGGCGATCCGAGCCTGTACAACCAGATCTTCGAGGCCAACAAGGACGTCCTCAAGGATCCCAACAAGATCTTTCCGGGTCAGAAGCTGAAGATCCCGTAACCGGTTTTTTTCGCCCCAAAACGCAACAGAGGATGTCGACCATGAAGAAGCAATTCGTATGGCTCGCGGCCGCCCTGATGGCCGTGCTGCTGGTCGGGTGCGCGAACCAGAAGGGCCCGGCGCAGCAGGCTCTCGCCAGCGCCGACAGCGCGCTCGCCCAGATCCGCGACCAGGCGCAGAAGTACGTGCCCGACCAGCTGCAGCAGGTCGATGCGCAGCTGCAGAGCGCCAAGGACGCCTTCGCCAAGGGCGACTACAAGGCCGTGCTCGCCGCCGCGCCGGCACTCTCCAGCGCGATCACGAGTCTGGGCCAGGCGGCGCAGGCGAAGCAGGCCGACGTGGAAGCGGCGCTGTCGAAGGCCAAGGACGCCTGGACCTCGGTGAGCACCGATGTACCGAAGATGGTGGATGCCATTCAGAGCCGCGTCGACGTGCTCTCCAAGTCCCATCATCTGCCCAAGGGCGTCACCAAGGACACCCTCGCCAGCGCCAAGTCCGGACTCGACTCGCTCAAGTCGATGTGGAGTGACGCCTCGAACGCGGCCACCTCCGGTGACTACACCGGCGCGATGAGCAAGGCGCAGGCGGTCAAGGACAAGGCCACCCAGATCATGCAATCGCTCGGGATGAGCTCGTAAGCGATATTCTGAGGATCGAGCCGGCCGCCCTCACACGGGGCGGCCGGTGAGATCGTAGGCGTCGGCGCCGGTGATCCTGACCGTGGCGAACTCGCCCACCTTCAGTGCCTGGGCCGCCGCGATCCGCACCACGCCATCGATCTGCGGCGCCTCCGCGGCGCTGCGCGCCACGGCGTGGTCTGCGCCCACCTCATCCACCAGCACCTGAACCTGCGTGCCGATGCGCGCGGCGAGGCGCCGCGTGCTGATCGCGGCGGCGCGCTCCATGAAGCGCGCATAGCGTTCCTCCTGCACCTCAGGCGGCACGTGGCCGGGCAGGGCATTGGCGGCCGCGCCCTCCACCGGGGAGTACTTGAAGCAGCCGACGCGGTCGAGCTGTGCCTCCTCGAGCCAGTCGAGGAGCTCCTGGAACTCCGCCTCCGTCTCCCCCGGAAAGCCTACGATGAAGGTGCTGCGCAGCGTAAGTTGCGGGCAGGCGCGGCGCCAGGCCGCCAGGCGCGCGAGCGTATCGACCGCGTGCGCCGGACGCCGCATGCGCTTGAGCACCGTCGGGCTGCCGTGCTGGAACGGCACGTCGAGGTAAGGCAGGACCTTGCCTTGCGCCATGAGCTCGATGACCGCGTCCACGTGCGGGTAGGGGTAGACATAGTGCAGGCGCACCCACACGCCGAGCTCGCCGAGCGCGCGCGCCAGGTCGGTGAAGCGGCTCTCATAGCTCACGCCGCGCCAGCTGCCTCGCGCGTAGCGCAGATCCGCCCCATAGGCGCTGGTGTCCTGGGAGATCACCAGCAGCTCGCGCACCCCCGCGGCGGCGAGGCGCTCGGCCTCGCGCATGACTTCGCCGATGGGCCGGCTCGCAAGCCGCCCGCGCATGGCGGGGATGATGCAGAAGCTGCAGCGGTTGTTGCAGCCCTCCGCGATCTTCAGATACGCGTAGTGGCGCGGCGTCAGCCGCACGCCCTGCGGCGGCACCAGCGCAAGGAACGGGTCGTGCTGCGGGGGCAGATGCTCGTGTACCGCGCCGACCACGTCCTCGTAGGCATGCGGACCGGTCACCTTGAGCACCCGCGGATGGCGCTCGAGGATGCGCTCGGGACGCGCGCCCAGGCAGCCGGTGACGATGACGCGCCCGTTCTGCTCGAGCGCCTCGCCGATAGCCTCGAGTGACTCATCCACGGCGGCGTCGATGAAGCCGCAGGTGTTGACCACCACGACATCGGCGGCCTCGTAGGTCGGGGCGACTTCATAGCCTTCGGCGCGCAGCCGCGTGAGGATGCGCTCGGAATCGACCAGCGCCTTGGGGCAGCCGAGGCTTACGAACCCCACGCGCGGCGCGCGCGGCTTGGCGCGCGGGCGCGGCTTGGGTGCGGAGGCGGAGCGCTCGGTACGGGCCATGGGCGAGCCCGGCCGCTGGCCGGGAGGGGCAAAAAAGGGCGGGTATGCTAGCCGCGCCGCTGCCGCGGCGCCACTTCAGGAGCGGAAAAGTGCGGCTATTGCCCCGCGGCCGCCGCAGGCGGGGGCGGGCCCGCGGGTAGCGGGGCGGCGGGGCGCTGGTGCAGCTGGTAGAGGATGTAGAACGCCGCCAGCACGATCAGCGGCATGACCAGATACGGCCAGATGGCCGTGCGGCGCTCGCGCGCGGGGCTAGCGGCCATAAAGACCCATGAGCTCTGCGCTGCCCAGTGCCTGGGCATGCACGTTGAAGGCGACCAGTGCCGCGCTCGCATCCGCGGGCAGGTCGAGCTTGGCCACCTTGAGCGCGTACAGGCTGAAATAATAATGGTGCGGCGGGCCGGGCGGCGGACACGGACCCCCGTAGCCCGCGGTGCCGAAATCGGTGCGGCCCTGCACGCTGCCTGCGGGCAGGTGGCTGCCGTGCGCATCGCCGGCACCCTCGGGCAGGGCGCTGACGGAGGCGGGGATGTTGTACAGCACCCAGTGCCACCAGCCGCTGCCCGTTGGCGCGTCCGGGTCGTGCACCAGGAGCGCGAAGCTCTGCGTACCGGGCGGCGCGTGGCTCCAGCTGAGCGCGGGCGAGCGGTTTCCGCCCGTGCAGCCAAAGCCGCTGTACACCTGCGCCGCGGCGATCTTGCCGCCGGCGGCGATCTGCGCACTCGTCAGGGTGAAGGCCGTTGCAGTGTCGGCGGCTGCGCCGCCGCTGAGCAGAGCTGCGCCGAGTGCGGCCGCGGCCCTGCCGGCTCGCGTGGGGATGTTCGGGCGCGTCATCGGGCGCGGAACTCTCAAGAGGACGGGGCAGGCAGTGTGCCGCCGTCCGCGCCCGCAGTGCAAACGCGCGGCGGGGCCGCCCGCTGCCGGGCGGCCCCGCCGCAGGTCAGCTGCGCATCAGCCGCGGGCCCAGTGGCCCTCTTTCATGTGCCAGCTGCCGTTGGGACCGTGGTGCCACTCGTGCGGTACCCAGTGGTAGCCGGGGCGCGGGGCCTCCCAGCGGCCGGGGTGCCAGGCATACCGTCCGTTTTCCCAGAACCAGGCGCCGCCGATCCAGAAGTAGCCCGGGGCGGGAGGTACGCCCACCGTCTCCACGCGCACCGCCGGCGGCTCGGTGTAGGTGACCACTTCGCCGGGGACGACGACCGCGGCCGGACGCGCCGTGACGACGCAGCCGGAAAGCGTGGCGGCGAGCACGGCGCCCGCGAGCGCGGCTTTGAGTGCCTTGAGTTTCATTCCAGATCTCTCCTTTCGTTTCACGCACGGTGCGTGAACCTCTGTAGGCCCAGGAACGCACCAGGTGGGCGAAAAGCATACATAGGGGTGCGCCCGCAGGGATTAAGGAAAAGTTAGAATGCGAACTCGATCAGAGCGCGCCGCCCGGCGGCCGCAGATTCAGGCTGCATTCAGGGCATGCGCCGCGCGTGGCTGCGAGAACTGTGAACTTCGACCGCGCCTACTATCAGCGCTACTACTTCGATCCGCGCACCGCGGTCGCGAGCCGGACCGAGATGCGCGCGCGCGCGCGCCTGATCGCCGCCACCGCCGCGCACGCGGATCTGCCGGTGCGGCGCATCCTCGAGGCCGGCTGCGGCACCGGCATGCTCGCCCGCGCGCTGCGCCAGGCGCTGCCTGCGGCTGAGTACACCGGGATCGAGGCGAGTGAGTACCTGTGCGAGCGCTACGGCTTCACGGCTGCGCGCATCGAGTCGTACCGCGTGCGCACGCCGTTCGATGTGGTGATCTGCTACGACGTGCTGCAGTACCTCAAGGACGGCGCCGCGGCGCGGGCGCTCGCCAACTTCGCGCGCCTGTGCCGCGGTCTGCTCTACTTCAGCGCCCTCACCAGCTACGACCTCGAGTACAACGCCGACCGCGAGCGCACCGACGCCGACGTGCACCTGCGCAGCGCCGCGTGGTATCGCGCGCGCCTGCGCCGCAATTTTCGCGAGGCGGGGCTGGGTTTCTGGATCAGGCGCGGCGCGCCGGTGCGTCTGTGGGAGCTGGAGACGAGCGGCGCTGGCGATGCCTGAACAGCGGATAGAGCGGCAGCCCGAGCAGGATCAGCGCGATGGTGGCGATCGACTCGCGCGGCGTGGTGATGAGCGCGCTCACCACCACCCACGCCATGATCAGCACCACCACCAGCGGCACCCACGGGTAGCCGGGCAGGCGGTAGGGCCGCGCCAGGAGCGGGCGCGTACGCCGCAGCACCGGCACCGCGCACGTGACCGGAATCCAGAACAGCGCGTACGACATCACCGCCATGTTGGTGAGCTGATCGAAGGTGCCGGAGGTGGCGAGCACCGCCGCCCACAGGCAGGTGAGCAGAAGCGAGGTCACCGGCACGCGGCTGTGGGGACTGAGGCGCGCAAAGCGGGCGAAGAACAGCCCGTCGCGCGCCGCGGCGTAGGTGACGCGCGCGCGCGTGAGGATGGTGCCGTTCAGTGACCCGGCGGTGGAGATGAGGAAGATCAGTGCCGCCACGGCGAGCGCACGCGAGCCGAGGAAGGTCTGCACCGCGCGGGCCGCGACCGAGGGCGCCTCGGGGTAGGCGGTGGAGTTGGCGCTCGCCACCTGCCAGAACGGCAGCGCCCACAGATAGGCGGTGTTGATGAGCAGGTAGATGCCGAGCACCAGGAGCGTGCCGCCGATGATGGCGCGCGGCAGCGTGCGCTGCGGCTCGCGCACCTCGCTCGCCGCCATGGGCAGGTACTGCCAGCCGCTGTAGGCCCATAGCGCCGCGAACATCGCCGCGCCGAAGCCGGCCAATCCGCCCGCGGCGCTGCCCGGCGGCGCGGCGAGGTTGGCGGCATCGCGGGTGCCGGAGAACAGGAACACCCCGCCCGCCACGGCGAGGATGGCAAGCACCTTGGTAACGGTGAGCAGGGTCTGCACCCGTCCGCCGAGCATCACCCCGGCGCAGTTGATGGCGGCGAAGAGGGCGATCACGCCCACCGCGATCAGCTGCCGGGCCCCGAGCTCGCAGGTGAAGACGCTGCCCCCCAGGTGCAGCGTGCCCTTGAGCCAGGCCGGCGGGAGCGGATGGATGTCGCCGAGGAAGATCGCGACCGCGGCACCGTAGGCGGCGATGCTGGCCCCGCCGAGCACGAAGCTGTTGCAGGAGTACAGGAACGCGGGGATCTCGCCGTAGGCGGCGCGCAGGTACACGTACTCCCCGCCGGCATCGGGCAGCATGGCGCCCAGCTCCGCGAAGCACAGCGCCGCCAAGAGCGCCACCAGGCCGGCCACCACCCAGGCGCCGAGCACCAGGCCCGGGGTGCCGACCGCCTGTGCCATGGAGGCGGACTTCAGGAACACCCCCGTGCCGATCGTGATGCCGACCACCAGGGAGGTGGCGTGGGTGAGGGTGAGGTCGCGGCGTGGCTCGAGCGGGGCTTGCGTCACGGCCGCTATCGTACAATCTGCAGCCGTTACGCCACCGGATAAATCGCATGGCCGCGCACGAGTACCACGCGCTCATCCACTGGGAGCGCGGTGAGGCGAAGTTCACCGACAGCCGGTACAGCCGCGGCCACCGCTGGCGCTTCGACGGCGGCACCGAGGTGCCGGCCTCCTCCTCGCCCCTGGTGGTGCGCACGCCGTACTCCGTCGCGGCGGCGGTCGATCCGGAGGAGGCCTTCGTGGCCTCGCTCTCGAGCTGCCACATGCTGTGGTTCCTCGATCTGGCCGCGCGCGCCGGCTACGTGGTCGATGACTATCGCGACGATGCCCTGGGGATCATGGGCGCCGACAGTGCCGGGCGCACCGCGATGCTCAGCGTGACGCTGCGCCCGGCGGTGCGCTTCGGCGGCGAGCGCCGCCCGGACCAGTCCGGGCTCGAAGGCCTGCATCATCGCGCGCACGAGGCGTGCTTCATCGCCAACTCCGTGCGCAGCGCGGTGCACGTCGAGCCGCAAAGTGCCTGAGCCACTCGCCGCCTTCCGCGGCCCGGTGCGCATCGAGTGCGGCGCAGGTCCGCTGCCGCTCACACTGCGCGGCGCCGAGCGCGCCGGCGGGGCGCCCCTGACGCTCGCCTTTGCGGGCGCCTCTCCCGCGGGGATCCCCGCGAGCCTCGAGGATGTCGAGGTACGCCCGGCCGGCGCGGGCGCCTACCTCATCGTCAGCGGCGCGCACGCCTATCCGCTCGCGGCGCAGGCCCTGCACTACTGCCGCGACGCCGCGGCCGAGTTCTACCGCGCGCTGCCGCCGCGGCCGGTGCCGCTCGGCAAACGCCTGTTCTGGCGCGTGGTGCTCACGCTCGCGCGCAGCCGCGCCGGTCTTAAGCTGCTCGGCGCGCTGCGCCGCTGAAGAGGTCCGCCCGCATGCAGAGCGTCTTCTATCTTCTCGGCCTTTGTGTGGGTGTGGGGCTGATCGTGCAGGTGGGCATGAACCTGACCCTGCGCAGCCTGCTCGGCAGTGCGATCATCGCCGCACTCATCAGCTTCGTGGTGGGCTCCGCGGCGCTCGCTGTCTACGCGCTGCTGCTGCGCGTGCCGCTGCCGGAGCGGGCGCAGCTGGCCGCGGTGCCGGCCTGGGCCTGGGGCGGGGGCGTGCTCGGCGCCTTCTACGTGGCCTCGAGTGTGGTGGTGGGTCCGCGCCTGGGGGCAGCGACCCTGCTCGCGCTGGTGGTGCTCGGCCAGCTCGGCACCTCGCTTGTGGTCGACCACTTCGGCTGGCTCGGCTTCCCCCAGCACCCGCTCACCGTGCTGCGCGTGGCCGGTGCCGCGCTGCTCTTCGGCGGGGTGGTGCTGATTACGCGCTGAGGGCGCGCGGCCTCTCTACGAGCTCGGCGAGCGCAGCGGCAGGATCTCCCGCTCCGGCGCCGGCAGGCGCTGGGTCCCGGCGATGGAGGCATAGGCGGCCATCTGCGCGTGGAAGGCGCGATGCCAGGTGAACTGGCGCAGTACGCGCTCGCGCGCCGCGGCGCCGAGCGCATCGAGGTCGCGCTCGTAGAGCGCGGCGATCGCCTCCGCCATGCTGTGCGGGTCGTGCGGCTCGGCCAGAAGCCCGACGCTGTCGTCGATGAACTCGGGGAAGGCGCCGGCGCGCGCGGCCACCACCGGGCGCCCGCAGGCCATGGCTTCCAGGATGACCAGCCCGAAGGTCTCCTTGGTGCCGGCGTGCACCAGGGCATCGGCCGAGGCGATCCAGCCGGCGAGCTCGATGCTGTCGCGGCGGTAGGGCAGCAGGGTGACATTGGCGGCCGGACGTGCCTCGCGCTCCCCGCCGATGAGGAGCAGGTGGTAGGGGGAGCCGAGGCGTGCGAACGTCTGCAGCAGCACCGGCAGGTTCTTCTCCCCGGCAAAGCGCCCGGCGTAGACCAGCAGGCGGGTGTTGCGCGGCAGCCCGAGCCGCTCGCGCACCGGCACCATGCGGCGCTGCGGGTTGAAGACCTGCGCATCCACGCCGAGGGGCTGGTGCACGACCTGCTCGAGTCCGAGGTCGCGCAGGTACGCGCACATGAGGCGGCTCGGTGCGAACACCACATCGAAGCGCTCGTACAGCCAGCGCACGTAGCGGCGGATCGCCGGCTCGGCGAGCGCACGCCCCACGCGCCGGCCGATGATCTGCGGCAGGTTCGAGTGGTAGAAGGCCGCGAGCGGTATGCCGCGCCGGCGTGCCACGCGCCACGCGCACCACGCCGGATGGAACGCATCACCCGCCTCGATCAGCCCGGGCTCGAGCTCATCGAGCAGCCGCGCCCAGCGGCGCGGATTGAGCGGCAGGTGATAGTTGAACGTACCCGGCACCGGATAGCCGGCGAGGGTGCACACCTCCCCGCGGCGCAGGTCATCCTCCCGCCCGGGTACCACGATGGTGTGTTCCCAGCTGGTATGCGCGCGCAGCCAGGCATGCTTGGCGGTGAGGTAGCGCTTCACGCCACCGCTGGTCGGGGAGTAAAACAGGGTCGTGTCGACGAGATGCATGGGTTCTTGTGTCGGCTTTTTTCGACCCTTAACGGCCCCGCCCGCGCCGGCGTGCATTGCACCTTTATGAAGCGAGTGTGTCAAGCCGGCTGCGCCGGGCGCTGTCAGCGCATGCCGCATTCGCATACACCTGACATGTCAGGCAGGTGTTGCCGTGCGGTGCGCGCGCGCCGCGCTGATGGCACACTGCGCGGGCGCGGGCGCCATGCGTCCGGCCGACAATGCCTCACAGCGCTGTAGTTTTCTTAAGCGAGCGATGATCGACCACACCGGCATCAGCGTCAGCGATCTTAAGCGCGCCACCGCCTTCTACCGCGCCGCGCTCGCGCCGCTCGGCTACGAGCTGCTCGCGGAATTTCCCGCCGCGGTCACCGGCACCAGCGCGGTGGCCGGGTTCGGCGTGCGCCCCAAGCCGGACTTCTGGCTGAGCGCGGGCACGGCCACGCATCCGCCGGTGCACGTCGCGTTCCGCGTCGGCACGCGCGCGCTCGTGGACGCCTTCTACGCCGCCGCGCTCGCCGCCGGGGCGCGCGACAACGGTGCGCCGGGCGTGCGGGCGCATTATCACGCCGACTATTACGGCGCCTTCGTGCTCGATCCCGACGGTCACAACATCGAAGCGGTGTGCCATGAACCGGTTCCTGCGGCGGCTGGTCGTCCTTAATCCCGGCGAGGCGCCGGTGCTGCTCGCCTCGTTCGCGACGCTGTTCTGCGTGTTCTCGAGCTACACGATCCTGCGGCCGGTGCGCGACGCGCTCGGCATCACCTCCGGGCTCGAGACCATCCCGTACCTGTTCTGGGGCGTGTTCGTGGTGATGCTCGTGCTGCAGCCGGTGTACGGCTGGCTCACCTCGCACTTCTCGCGCTCGGCATTCCTGCCGTGGGTGTACGGCTTCTTCGCCGCGAACCTCGTGGGCTTCTGGCTGTGGTTCCACTTCAGCACCGAGCACACCTGGATCGCGCGCACCTATTTCGTGTGGGTGAGCGTGTTCAACCTGTTCGTGGTGGCGACCTTCTGGAGCCTGATGGCGGATGTCTTCACCCGCGAGCAGGCCGGACGCCTGTTCGGGTTCATCTGGGCCGGGGCGAGCACCGGGGGCATCCTGGGTCCGCTCATCGCCAACCGTCTGGCGGTGCCGCTCGGCGCCATCAACCTGCTGCCGCTCTCGGCGCTGCTGCTGCTGATCTCGCTGGTGTTCATCTTCCGGGTGATCCGCTGGCAGCGCAGCCAGGGCAGCGCGGGCCGTACCGCGGCGGCGAGCGCGCCGCAGCGCGGCGTCGGCGGCAGCGCGCTCGCGGCATTCGCGCAGGTGGCGCGCTCGCCGTATCTGCTCGGCATCACGCTGTTCGTCGTGTTCATGACCTGGGTGTCGACGTTCCTCTATCTGGAGCAGCAGGCCTTCGTCGCCCACGCCTTCCACTCGGCCGATGAGCGCGCCCGCTTCTTCGCCGGCATCGACTTCTGGGTGCAGGCCTGCTCGCTCACCATCCAGTTCCTGCTGTTCGGCCGGCTGTTCCGCTTATTCGGCATGCCGGCGCTGCTCGCGGCGGTGCCGCTCTTGATGAGCGTCGGCTACGCGGTCTTTGCGCTCGTGCCGGCCTTCATGGTGCTGGTGGTGGTGTACGCGGTGCGGCGTGTGGCCGATTACGCCATCACGCGCCCGTGCCGCGACTCGCTCTTCACCGTGGTGAGCCGCGAGGAGAAGTACCAGGCGAAGAGCCTGATCGACACCTTCGCCTACCGCGGCGGGGATGCGCTCACCGGCTCGCTCTACAAGGGGCTGACCGGCCCGCTGCATTTCGGCCCCGCCGCCATCGGCTGGGCCGGCGCCCTGGTGGCGGCGGCGTGGACGGTGCTTGCGCTCGCCCTCGGCCGCGCCTTCCAGCGGCGCAGCGGCGCGCGCCCCTAGGCGGCGCTGGGCTGCTGCTCGCCGGCGGCGCCGTTCTTGAGCGCGGCGGCGGCGATGATGATCTCGGTGGCGGTGGTGAAGCGCTCGCCGCGCGCCTTGGCCAGAAGGCGCGCGAGGAAGGGCTGGTAGCGGGCGAGCTCCTGCGGCAGGGTCGGCATGGGCGAGCTCACGTGCTGCTGCAGCACTTCCATGGCGGTGCCGCCGGTGTAGGGCTTGGCCCCGGTGAGCAGCTCGTAGAAGATGATGCCGAGACTGTAGAAGTCCGAGCGTGCATCGAGCGGCTCGCCCAGGGCCTGCTCGGGACTCATGTAGTACGGCGAGCCGAGCAGCACGCCGGTGTGGGTGCTCAGGGTGTTGCCGTCGAGCGCGCGCGCGAGCCCGAAGTCGATGAGCGCCACGGCGTCGTTGTCGCGCAGCATGACGTTGGGGGGCTTGAGGTCGCGGTGCACCAGGCCCGCCTCGTGGACCACCTGCAGCGCGCAGGCGATCTGCACCAGGTAGTGCAGCGCCTCGGCCTCGTTCACGCCGCGCTGGATGCGCGCCTTCAGGTCCCCGCGCGGCAGGTACTCCATGGCGAGGTACTCGAAGCCGGCGTGCACGCCGTAGTCGTAGATCTCCACCACCAGCGGGCTGTGCACCGACATGATGGCGGTGTACTCGCGCTCGAGGAACTGCCGCCCGGCGGCCTCGTCGCGCAGCGTCTTGCTCACCTTCAGGGCCACGTTGTGGCCGCGGTGCGTGCTGCTGGCGAGGTACACCACCGCCTTCTCGGACTCGCCGATCTTCAGGCGCAGGGTGTAGCCGGGGATGAGCTCGGCGTTGGCGGCCGCGAGCAGCGCCGCGACGCCTGCCGGCTGCAGGCCTTCGCCGGCGCCTTCGGGCACCGGCTCGGACGCCGCCTCGGGGGCGGCGGCGCCTTCCGCAGCGGCGGGCGCGGCAGGGCCGCCGTTGGCAGCCTGGTCGCGCGCGAGGTTCGCAAGGCTCGCCAGGCGGCGCGCCACGCGCCGCTCCACGCGCCGCAGCGCCACGCGCACCGCGGTGCTCAGGCGCTCGGGTGTGAGCAGGCGCTTGGGCAGGTAGTCCACCGCGCCCAGCTGCAGCGCGCGCACCGCGGTGAGCTCGTTCCCCTCCGCGGCGAGGGCGATCACCGCCGGCGTCGCCGGCTGCTCGCGCAGACGGCGCAGCAGCGTCAGTCCCTGCGAGCCGGGGTCCTCGGGGCTCGCACCGAAGCTGGCACCGAGCATGAGCAGGTCGCAGTCGCGGCCGGAGAACATCGTGCACCAGCGCTCGAACTCGGCGAGGTTGAGCATGCTCACGCTCGCCTGCGGGCACAGCACGTCGAGGTGGTGCCGCAGCCACTCGCTGTAGCGGGTGTCGTCATCGACCACCAGCACCCGGGCCGCCGGGGCCGCGCGGCGCGCGGTCACGGCTGCACCGCGAAACGCACGCGCAGGCGCGCGCGCTGGGTGACCGGCCGGCCGTCCCTGACGACCGGCTGATAGCGCCAGCGCTTCACGGCATCGAGCGCGGCCTGCTCGAACACGCCGACCGGCTGGGCGCCGACGATGGTGACCTCGCTCAGCGTGCCGTCGGTGTTGACCAGGAACTGCAGGTCGACCCAGCCCTCGAGCGAGCGCGCCTGGGCGCTGTCGGGGTATTGCGGGGCGACGTAGCGGGTGCGGTTGAGGGTGCTGGCGTTGACCGTCGCGCTCTCGGCGGCGGCGGGCGGCGGCGCTGCGGGGAGCGGTGCGGCCGCCGCGGCCGGTGCGCTGCGCGGCGCGGCCGCCGCGGCGATCTCGGCCTCGGCGCCGGAGAGATCCTCGGCGCCGGCACCGGCGGCGCGGGCCTCACTCACCAGGCGGCGGGCGCCGCCCAGATCCTGAGCCTGCACGGCGCTGTGCGCTTCGGCGAGCAGGCGCGTGGCGAAGGTGCTGCGCGCGGCGAGGGTGGCGGCGCTCGCCGGCTCGGCCTGCGCGAGCTGCTCGAGGTAGTACTTGGCGCTGTCGCTGGCCGGCTCGATCAGCTTGCCCTGCGCCAGGCGCTGGTTGAAGAGTGCCTCGGTGCGCACTAGCTGGTCGGCGGCCGCGGCACCGCGCAGCTGCTGCGCGGCCGCGTGCAGGGTGTCGACCTCGGCGGCGGTGGCGCCGGACTCGGCGGCGGCACTGGCGTAGGCGTCGGCCTGGTCGGCTTTGCCGGCGCCGGCGGCCTGGCGCGACTCGGCCTCGAGGCGCGTGGCGAGCTCGGCGCGCGCCTGCAGCACGCCCGGGTCGCTCGGGGCGAGCGCGCGGGCCGACTCGATGTAGAAATGCGCGTTGTCCTCGGCCGGCGTGATCAGCGCGCCGCGCCCCTGAGCATCGCGGCCGCGCGCGAGGAAGTCGCCGACGCGCGCATCGACCTGCTGCTGCGCGAGCTGCGCGCGCTCCTCGTCGACCAGGCTCGAGCGGTGGCCGCCGCGCGCGGCGTCATCGAGCACGGCGAGCGCGGCGTTGACATCGCCGCCGGCGGCGGCACGCTGCGCCTTGCCGAGTACGGCGCGCTCGCGCTGCGCACCGAGCTGCGCGGCGAGGAAGGCGACGCGCGGATGGCTCGGGTTGATGGCGCGCGCCGCATCCACCAGCTGCTGCGCGGCATCCAGGTGATGCTCCTGCAGCTGCGTCTCGGCGTCCGTGATCAGGCGCGAGATCACCTGCTCGAGTCCGCTCATGGCGCGCGGGTCGCGGGCGTTGCGCTTGAGCGCCTCGCGATACAGTGCCGCGGCGTTCTCCTGCGGTGGTGCGGTGAGGGCGCCGGATTTGAGGGCGGCGTCGGCGCGCGTGAGCAGATCCTCGAGCGCTGCGTCCTTGGTGGCGGCGGCCTGGGCGCGATGCTCCGGCGCCGGCGTGCCGCGCAGCACGAACCAGGCGAGCGGGGTGAGCGCCGCCAGGAGCGCCGCGAGCACCAGGCCGACCCGCAGCGGCCGCCGCGGCGTGGCACCGGCACCGGCCGCGCCCGCTCCGGCGCGCAGCTCCTCGTGACGTTTCCAGGCCGACTCGACGAACAGGCGCACGCGCTGCTCGGAGACGGGCTTGTGCAGGAAGCGGTGCACCGAGCCGTCGGTGATCTGGGCGGCGAGCGCCCCCTGCTCGTCGGTGTTGCCGGCCACGATCAGCACCAGCTCGGGGAACTGTGCGTGCAGGCGCGCGCTCAGCTGCTCGATGGGCGTGGCGACGGCGGCGGTATCGAGCACTGCGACGCCGGCCTGCTGGGACATCTGCGCGGCCGCCAGGTCGATCTCCGAGCCCACCGCCTTCACCACGCGGGAGTTCTCGCTCACCTTGCCCAGGGTGGCGATGAGGCGCTCGTCCTGGGTGAGCACGAGCAGCGGGGCGGCCGTGAGCGCATAGGTTCCCGCGACGACGCCCGAGGGCGCCGGGGACTTCGAGGGCTGCGCTTGGGAACTGCTCGCCACGGCTGTCACAGTGCTGGAAAACCCGCCCGCCGGGCCCCTGAGGCCCGCATACCGGCGAGCACGATGACGCATGCCGGGCGGGCTGTCGCTAGGCAGCGGGAGATTCTGTGAAACCGGTCATCCTGCATTGCGGGGGTCCGTGGCGGGGGTTCGCCGCGGCGTGACCGACCCTGCAAAACCCCTCAGGGATCGCCCCTAAGCCCGTGTCCATGCGACAGATTCCCGCCCCATTACGGGGCGCTTTGCGCCCTCACTCGCGTGGCAGCAGGAAGCGTGCGCCGTTGTAGCTGAGCACGGCTCCGTCCGGGGTGATGCTCTCCACGCGTGCGCCGTCGACCTGCTCGCCCTCGCGGAGCTTCTTCATGTTGATCATGACGAAGCGTTCCTCGGGACGCGCGGCGTACACGTGCAGGTCAAGGCGCAGCTCCGGCACGCGCGAGCCGGGCGTCGCCGCCACCTCCTGGTAAAGCGGCACCCCGTCGGCGGTCCCGCGGCGCACATGCGTGGTCAGCGGCGCAGGCGCCTCCGTGGCCGGTGCCAGATCCTCCGCGCTCGGCTCCTCGGCCCCGCCGGCGGGCGCGGTACCGTTGGGCGCGAACGCCGCCGGTGCGCTGGCACTGGCGACCGCGGTCTGCGGCGCAGGCGCAGCCGCGGGCAGTGGCGCGGCGGTGGCTGCGGCTGCGGGCAGGTTCTGCGGCGCGGCCGGGGCCGCAGCCGGCGCGGGCGCGGCAGCCGGCACCTGCGGGGGCAGGGGCGCCGGTGCCGCGGCGGCGATGCGCTCCTCGGTACGCGCGGGCGCATGACGCCAGAGCATCCACGCGACGATCGCGAGGTTCACCAAGAGCAGCGCGCCGATGGCGAGCGCCCACAGGGGCAGGCGGTGGCGCGGCGGCGCCACTTTCACCTCGAACAGCGCCGGGCCGCTCTGGCGCTGGCGGTCGCTCTCGGATTTCTTCAGGGCATCGAGAATGAACGACATCGGTTACCCGCCGTGATGAGTATCGATTGCGGTGAGCAGCGGCGTGCCGGGTGCGGCGACGGCACCGGCGAGCGCGATCTGCGTCTGCACGCCGGCGATGCCGTCGACGGTGAGCTGATGCTGGCGCTGGAACTCGCGCACCTGGGCGGTGAGATCAGCATCGAACAGGTCGCTCGCGGCCGGATCGGCCGGCGCACCGGCGAGGTGCTCCAGGCTCTGGCGCAGCCAGCGCACCGGCTCGCCGCGCATGCCGACCGAGAGCGGCTTCACCGGCGAGTTGGCCGGACGCCAGAGCATCACGAAGTCGCCGAGCCAGTAGTGCGACAGGTCGCCGAGGCCCACGCTCTTGAGGCCGCCGAGCTCCAGCCGGGCCTCATCGTCGTTGAGCGCGGTGAGCACGACCTGGTGGCTCGCGCCGGCCGCATCGGTGAGCATGAGGATGGCCGGGTGGTTGTACAGGCGCAGCTGCCCGAACGAGCCGCGCTCGGCGATGCACTCGAGCCCCTGCTGGCGCGCCTGCGTGCACGGATCGACCGTGCTCGCCTGGTACTTCGCCCCCCACAGCTCAAAGAGCTTGCCGAAGGCGCTGTCGGTGTCGGTCTCGGGTGCGTGCTGTTTGAGCAGCTCCGCCAGGTGCGGCATCGGCGCTGCGGGCGGCGTGGCCGGGGCGGATCTGACGGCCGGCACCGCGGCGGCGGCCGCGCCGGGGGCGGCGGCGCTGGGAGTTGTGTGGGCGGTGCTCGCACGCGTCTTCCACGGCTCGAGGCTCCACAGCGCGATCAGCGCCACGACCAGCAGCGCGGCGACCGAGGCGGTGGCCGCCCACGGCAGCCAGTGCGGCGTGAAGCGGCGCCCGAACACCTCGCTCGCCGCGTGGCGCACCAGCGGCGCGGTCACGCGGTGGCGGTCGAGGGAGTAGGCGCCCAGGAGCGCGCGGTCGCAGATGACGTTGATGACGCGCGGCACGCCCTGCGAGAGGCGGAACACCTCCCCCAGCGCCTGCGGGCTGAAGATGTCGGTGGTCGCGCCGGCCACGCGCAGGCGGTGGCGCACGTAGGCGGTAGTCTCCTCGCGCGACAGCGGGTTGAGGTGATAGCGGCCGGTGATGCGCTGCGCGAGCTGGCGCAGCTCGTTGCGCGCCAGCAGCTCGCGCAGCTCCGGCTGGCCGATGAGGATGATCTGCAGCAGCTTCTGCGTGTTGGTCTCGAGGTTGGTGAGCAGGCGCACCTGCTCGAGCACCTCGGGGGCGAGGTTCTGCGCCTCGTCCACCACCAGCACCACGCGCTGCCCGGCGGCGTGGGCACGCAGCAGATAGTGGCTGAGGATGTCGACCAGATCCTTCAGGCTGTTGAGCGCGGAGTCCGGCACGCCGATGCCGAGCTCCTCGCAGATGGTCAGGAGGAACTCCGGCGCGGTCATCTTCGGGTTGAGGATGAGGGCGATCTCGGCGTTCTTCGGGGTCTGCGCCAGCAGCGAGCGCACGATCGTGGTCTTGCCGGTGCCCACCTCCCCGGTGAGCTGCACGAAGCCGCCGGCCTCGTTGATGCCGTACAAGAGGTGCGCCAGCGCCTCGGCGTGGCGCTCGCTCAGGTAGAGGTAGCGCGGATCCGGGGTGATCGCGAAGGGCTTCTCGTTGAGCCCGAAGAAGGTCAGGTACATGTGCGGCGATGCTACTCGATGGTGTTGCCGCGCCGGAGCGCGCGGCTGCCAAAGCGCGCCCGGGCCTCATCCAGCGTGGCGTCCACGCGGCTTTGGGGGCGCGCCTCCTCGAACAGCCCCAGCTGCGCGGCCGGGGTCAGCTCTGTGAGGACCACCCCCAGCAGCCGAAGTTTCGCACCCGGGTTGCCGGCGAGCCAGCGCTCGAGCAGATCGGCCGCCACCTGGGCGACGACGCGCCCCTCGCAGGTGGGCGGGGCGATGGCACGCTGGCGCGTGAAGGTGCTGAAGTCGCCGCGGCGGATCTTCACCCCGATGCAGCCGGCCATGAGCCCCCGGCCACGCAGGCGCGTCGCGGCCAGGTCCGCCAGCCGGGCGAGCTCGTGCTGCAGGATACGCGGCTCGCCGATGTCGGTGGCGAAGGTGTCTTCCGCGCTCAGGGACTTCTCCTCGAGGTCCGGCTGCACCGGCCGGTCATCGATCCCGGAGGCGCGCTCGCGCATCCAGCCGGTGTAGCGCCCGAACAGCGGCCACAGCACCGCATCGGGGGCACAGCGCAGCGCCCCCAGGGTCTTGATGCCCGCCGCCTCGACGCGCTCGCCGGTCTTGCGCCCCAGTCCGGGCAGGCGCCGCACCGAGAGCGGATCGAGGAAGCTGCGCACGGCTTCGGCGCACACCTCGGTGAGGCCGTCGGGCTTCTCCATCTCGGAGGCGATCTTGGCGATGAGCTTGTTGGGAGCGACGCCGACCGAGGCGGTGAGGCCGGTGCGCTCGCGGATGCGCGTCTTGATCAGGCGCGCGATCGCCACCGGGCCGCCAAACAACGCCTGGCTCGCCGTGACGTCGAGGAAGGCCTCATCGAGGGACAGCCCCTGCACCAAGGGGGTGATCTCGTGGAACACCGCGAACACCAGCTGCGAGGCCTCCTGGTAGCGCGCCATGCGCGGGCGCACGCACACCGCGTGCGGACAGCGCCGCAGCGCCTCGCGCATCGGCATCGCCGAGCGCACCCCGAAGGCGCGCACCTCGTAGCTCGCCGCCGCGACCACGCCGCGGCCGCCATCCCAGCCGACGATGACCGGCTGGCCCTTGAGCGCGGGGTCGTCGTGCTGTTCCACGGAGGCGTAGAACGCATCCATGTCGACGTGCAGCACCGCGCGGCTCATGGCACAGGGGCCTCGGGCGGGGCGCGGGAGTGGCTCAGGGCAGCACGGTGATGGTGATCTTCTTCGACATCACCGGCGGATCGTGAGGGATGTGGTTCTGGTCGCCGAGCAGCAGCTGCAGGGTGTGCTTGCCCGGCGGCAGCGTGAGCGTGGTCTCGGTCTGTCCCTTGCCGAAGTGCAGGATCTTGTCGGTCGCCGGCAGCGGTGCGGCGAGGTCGCGCGGCGCATCGGTGTCGACCAGCAGGTGGTGGTGGCCGGTGTTGTCGAACTTGATGCCGGCGGGGGCGACGCCCATGCCCTTCAGGCCAAAGCGCACGACGAAGGGTGAGTGCACCTTGGCCCCGGCGGCCGGGGAGATGATGTAGACCTCGGCCCCGGCGGGCGAGGCGGTGCGCTCCTGGGCGAGCGCCAGCGAGGCGCCGGCGGCAAACAGGACGATGAGCAGGCTACGCATGGGTATTTCCTTACAGGGTGAGTGCGCTGTAGGCCACCGTGATGCCGAACATGGCGGTGGCGAAAACGAGGTAGAAGAGCGCCAGCAGCACGAGCTTGGAGATCGTGAGCGCGCGCCCCTGGCCGTAGACGACGCGCATCGAGCGGTACATGTACCACACGAAGTAGAAGAACAGCACGCCGCGCAGGAAGGGAATGTGCGGGGCGAGGTCGGACAGGAGCAGCAGCACCGCCCCGGCCAGGAACACGAAGGCGTGGTTGTGCACGAACAGCAGCAGGTGCTCGACGTAGTAATGGCGCGGCCGCCAGTACATGAGCGCCATGATCCCGGCGAGCAGCGGCAGAAAGAAGAACATGGCGCGCGGCACGTTGTGCAGGAACGCCTCCAGGAGCGACTGGCCGTTGTCGGCGAGGATGTGACGGCAGGCCTGCGGCAGGCGCGGTGCGAGCTGCGCCTGGAAGGGCCCGCTGTAGTTCCAGCCGCTGCACTCGCGCTCGATGTGCTGCTCGTGGCTCTCCCCGGGACGGTCCGGCTCGCGCACGTCGTAGACCTTGGCGCCCTTGATGGCCGCGGCGGGGCTCTTGGACTCATCCCACTTGACCACCTCGACCTGCGAGCGGTCTATGCCGGCGACCAGGAAGAACAGCACCGACAGCACCAGGTAGAGCCGGAACGGCGGCAGGTAGCGGGCGCGGTGCCCGGCGAGGAACTCCCGTGTCAACAGCCCGGGCCTAAACAGCAGTGCGCTGAGCGTGCGCCACAGGCGCGAGTCGGCGTGGGTGATGTCCTCGAAGGCGACCTGGCTGAAGTGCCACAGCGAGTGCACCGGCGGCTCGAGGCGCTGGCCGCAGGCGCCGCAGTAGCGCTGCGTCACCTCGTTGCCGCAGTTCTCGCAGCGCACCGCGGACACAGCGGGCGCGGGCGCAGACGGCACGCTCGGCGCCGCCGCTGGCGGCGGCGGCTGCGAGGCCGGGACGCTCATGCAATGAGTGCGCTCGAGCGCGCGGCCGGCTGCGACTGCGTGCCCAGCGCATCCGGCTCGAAGTCATCGACGTGGATCAGGTCCATGACCTTGCGGTCGTACTCGCGCAGCGCCGCAGCTTCGGTCTCGGAGATGAGCCCGAGCGCGAGCGCCTGCTGGATGCGTCCGGGCGCTTCCAGCGCGGTCACCTTGCCGGTCTTGACGCCCTCGACGCGGATGCGCTTCTCGAGCGGCTCGAGCTGGATGGCGAGCTCGAGCGCCTCCTGCAGGAGCCCGAGCGCGTTCGAGGGCTCGAGGGTGCGGTAGGTGAACTCGCCCAGCCGCTCGCGCGCGGCGCTCGGCTGCGTGACCAGGGCGGCCACGGTGCGCCCGAGGCGGTCGCCCGGGGCGGAGTAGATGCGGCCGCGCGGGAAGATCAAGAGGCGCATGAGGCCCGCCAGCAGGCGGTTCGGGAAGTTGCGCAGAAAGCCGTGCAGCTGCTCCTGGGCGTGGTAGAGGAGGTTGCGGCAGGCCCACTCGATGATCGGCAGGTCCTCCTCCTGGCGTCCCTGGTTCTCGTGATGCTTGAGCACCATGGAGGCCAGATACATGCAGGAGAGCACGTCGCCCAGGCGCGCCGAGAGAGTTCTCCTTCTTCTTGAGATAGCCGCCGAGGGTGAGCATCGCCACGTCGACCGCGAAGCGCGAACGAGGCGGAGTAGCGCACCACATGCTGGTAGTAGCGCGCGGTGGGCCCGCCTT
Organism: uncultured Pseudomonadota bacterium; assembly: GCA_963825385.1. GTDB lineage: Bacteria > Pseudomonadota > Gammaproteobacteria > Steroidobacterales > Steroidobacteraceae > 13-2-20CM-66-19. The sequence continues at coordinate 338,283 of CAWGSX010000001.1, forward strand.
GACCGGGGCGCGCGTGAAGCGCGCGTGGGTGAGCGCCATGAGCAGGAGCGCGCCGCGTTGGAGATCGTAAAGCCGATGTGGGCGAAGAGCGCGCGGTCGAACTCGGCCACGCCACGGCTGCGCGGTCGGGGTCGCGCGCCGCGTTCATTTCCTTCAGCACGAACGGGATGGCAGCGGACCGCCCCTGGCCGAAGATGATCGAGATTGCGCGTCAGCATGTTGGCGCCTTCGACCGTGATCGCCACCGGCACGACCTCGTAGCCGCGCCCGAGATAGTTGTTCGGGCCCGAGGCAGATGCCCTTGCCGCCGTGCACGTCCATGGCGTCGTTGGCGACCATGCCGTCCCATCTCGGTGGCGTGGTACTTGAGGATGGCCGAGGGCACCGAGGGGCGCTCGCCGCCGTCGATCGCGCCGGCGGTGACCGAGCGCGCCGCATCGATGATGTAGGTGAGCCCGACCATGCGGGCGAGGACCTCTCCACGCCCTCGAAGCTGCCGACCGGCATGTTGAACTGGTGGCGGATGCGCGCATACGCCCCGGTGGCCTACACGGCCGCCTTGCGCGCCGCCGGTGGCGTTGGAGGGCAGCGAAATGCAGCGGCCCACCGAGAGCTGCTCGACCAGCATGCGCCAGCCCTCGCCCGCCAGCTTCGAGCCGCCGATGATGCAGTCGATGGGCACGAACACGTCCCGCCCCTGGATCGGCCCGTTCTGGAACGGGACGTTGAGCGGGAAGTGGCGCCGGCCGATGCTGACCCCGGGGGTGTTGCGCGGGATCAGCGCGCAGGTGATGCCGACGTCCGCCTTCTCGCAGAGGAGCTTGTCCGGGTCAAAGAGGCGAAAGGCGAGCCCGACCACCGTGGCGACCGGTGCCAGCGTGATGTAGCGCTTGTTGAAGTTGAGCTTCAGTCCGAGCACCTCGCGCCCCTGGTAGAGCCCGCGGCAGACGATGCCGGTGTCGGGGATGGAGCCGGCATCGGAGCCGGCGCGCGGGCCGGTGAGTGCGAAGCACGGCACTTCCTCGCCGCGCGCCAGCCGCGGCAGGTAGTGGTTCTTCTGCTCCTCGGTGCCGTAATGTAGCAGCAGCTCGGCGGGCCCCAGGGAATTGGGCACGGCCACCGTCGAGGAGCGGTGGCGCTGCGGGAGGCGATCTTCGTCAGCACGCACGAGTGCGCGTAGGCGGAGAACTCCAGTCCCCCGTAGCGCTTGGGGATGATCATGGCGAAGAAGCCGCGCGACTTGAGGAAGTCCCACACCTGCGGGGGCATGTCGCCGCGCTCGTGGGTGATGTCCCAGTCATCGAGCATGCGGCACAGCTCCTCGCAGGGGCCGGCGAGGAAGGCCTGTTCCTCGGCCGACAACTGCGGCGGCCGCGCCGCGAGCAGCTTCTCGAAGCGCGGTGCCCCGGTGAACAGCTCACCGTCCCACCACACCGTGCCCGCCTCCAGCGCCTCGCGCTCGGTCGCCGACATCGAGGGCAGGAGCTTCAGGTAGGTGCGCATGAACGGCCGCGTGATCAGCGCCTGGCGCAACGGGCGCACATTGAGCAGCCACAGCCCCGCGAGCAGCACGCCCAGGAAGCCCTTCCAGATCCCGGCCGGCGCGCCGAGCCAGAGGTAGGCGGCGAACAGCACCGTGAAGGTGAGCGTGAAGGCAAGGAGCGAGAGGCGGCGGTAGGCGAGGAACAGCACCGCCGCGATGAAGGCGAGCGTGATGAGGCCGCCGACCTGGGTCACCGCAAAGGCGGCCGCGGCGATGAGAAGCAGTGTGACGACGGCACCCAACATGTACTCGTTCCTTGGTTAGATCTGCGCTGCGCCCGCTCAGCCGAGCAGGGCGCGCACGCCATCGCGCTCCTCGAGGAGCTCGGCGTGCGTGGCATCCATGCGCTGGCGGCTGAACGCGTCGATGTTAAGTCCGCTGACTATCTGGTAGTCACCGTTGCGCACCGTCACCGGGTAGGAATAGATGACGCCCGCCGCGATGCCGTAGCTGCCGTCGGCCGGCACCGCCATGCTCACCCAGTCCCCCTCGGCCGTGCCGTGGAACCAGGTGTGCACGTGGTCGATCGCAGCGGAGGCGGCGGAGGCCGCCGAGGAGGAGCCGCGCGCCTTGATGACTGCCGCGCCGCGCTGCTGCACGGTCGGGATGAAGGTGTCCTCGATCCACTTGCGCTCCACCAGCGTCGGCGCCTTCCTGCCGCGCACCTCGGCGTGGCTCAGATCCGGGTACTGCGTGGCGGAGTGATTGCCCCAGATGGTCATGCGGCGGATGTCAGTGACGTGTGCACCGGTCTTCTCGGCGAGCTGCGACAGCGCGCGGTTGTGATCCAGGCGCGTCATCGCGGTGAAATTGCGCGGCGCGAGCTCGGGGGCGTTGGCGCGTGCGATGAGCGCGTTGGTGTTGGCGGGATTGCCGACCACCAGCACCTTGACGTCGCGCCGTGCCGCCTCGTTCAGTGCCTTGCCCTGCGCGGAGAAGATCTGCGCGTTGGCGAGCAGCAGGTCCTTGCGCTCCATGCCCGGGCCGCGCGGCCGCGCGCCGACCAGCATCGCGACCTGGCAGTCGCGGAAGGCGAGCTTCGCCTCGTCGCTGGCCACGACCTTGTTGAGCGTGGGGAAGGCGCAGTCGTTGAGCTCCATCACCACGCCCTGCAGCGCCGGCAGCGCCGGGGTGATCTCGAGCAGATGCAGGTTGATGGGCGTGATCGGGGCCGAGCATCGCGCCGGAGGCGACGCGGAAGGCGAGCGCGTAGCCGATCTGGCCGGCGGCGCCGGTGATGGCGACATTCACGGGGGTTTTCATGCGGAGCTTTCTTCCAGGGACTTTCCAAGCGAGTGCCGATTCTAACCGTCACCGCCCCCTGCCCACCGTTCGGCACCCGCCCAAGGCCGCGTGGGGCCTTAGGCGCGCCCTAAACCAGCCCTCCCCCCAGCCGTCGTGCCCCGGGGCCCCGCCCCCCGTGGGCCCCTCCAATCGCTTTACTGAACTAGCTTGACACTCAAGTAGTGTTCTAGTAGAGTACAACACCATGGAAGGACGAACTGGCTAGGCAGGATGTCCGGACAAGGACCTGAAGCGACAGACGAGCGACGAGACAACGGAAACAACCCACTAAGGAGCAACGACCATGACCACGATCAACCAGACCAGCCTTTTCCGCGACGCGACCTGTGCGGCTGCCGCCGCCCTGATCACCATGGTGCTCGGCATGAGCTTCGTGAGCGCGACCGCCCAGCCCTACGGCGCCCCGGCCGGCCACCTTGCGCTGACCCTCCAGGCGCAGCCGGGCTGGTTCGGGCAGCCTGAGCCGGCCGTTTTGGTAGATTAGTCGGCTATTCCCCCGTCACAGGCGCCGTGTCAACGATCATGGATCCGCAGTGGGACGACAGCCTGCCGATCTACCGGCAACTGCGCGACCGGGTGGTGGCGATGATCCTCGAGGGCGTCCTCAAGGAAGGTGACCCGCTACCCTCGGTGCGCAATGTCGCCGCGGATTTCAGGCTGAACCCGCTCACGGTGCTCAAGGGCTACCAGCAGCTGGTCGATGAGCAGCTGGTCGAGAAGCGCCGCGGACGCGGCATGTTCGTGAGCCCCGGCGCCCGCAAGGCACTGATGAAGGATGAGCGCCAGCGCTTCCTCGAGGACGAGTGGCCGAAGATCTTCGCCACCATCCAGAGGCTGGGACTCACCGCGGAAGAGCTGCAGCGTGCCGGCGCCGATGCGCCCGCGAAGCCCTGGCCGGGCGGCAGCGGCGCCACACCACCAGGGGATGACGATGAACGCAGTAATTGAGGCCGAGGGGCTGGCCAAGCGCTATGGCTCCCGGCCCGCGCTGAAGGGCGTGAGCTTTCGTGTGGACTCCGGGCGCATCGTCGGGCTCATCGGCCCGAACGGCGCCGGCAAGACCACCGCGCTCAAGGCCATTCTCGGGCTCACCCCCTTCGAGGGCCGCCTGTCCGTGCTCGGCCGTGATCCGCGCTCGCAGCGCGATGAGCTGATGCGCGAGGTGTGCTTCATGGCCGATGTGGCGGTGCTGCCGCGCTGGCTGCGGGTACGCCAGGCACTGGAGTACTGCCAGGGCGTGCATCCGCGCTTCGACCGCTCCCGTGCCGAGGACTTCCTCAGGAAGACCGACATCCGCATGGCGAGCCGCGTGCGCGAACTGAGCAAGGGCATGGTCACGCAGCTGCATCTCGCCCTGATCCTGGCGATCGATGCCAAGCTCCTGGTGCTCGATGAGCCGACGCTGGGGCTCGACCTGCTCTTCCGCCGCCAGTTCTACGACACGCTCCTCAACGACTACTTCGACAAGGAGCGCACGATCCTGCTCACCACCCACCAGGTGGAGGAGGTGGAGAATCTCTTCACCGACGTCATTTTCATCAACCATGGCCAGGTGGCGCTGGCGAGCTCGGTCGAGGACCTGGGCAGCCGCTACCTGCAGCTCAATGTCGGCGCCGCGGAGGCCGCGCGTGCCCGCGCGCTCCAGCCCTTCTACGAGCGGGAGGTGTTCGGCCGCGTCGCCATGTTCTTCGAGGGGCGCACGGCGGCGGAGCTGCAGCCGCTCGGTGAGCTGCGCACCCCGACCATCGCTGACCTGTTCGTGGCCCGCATGCAGGGAACGATGCCATCATGAATACCGAGACCGCAGGCCTTGAAAGCCGCACCGGCGTCCTCACCGTGACGCCGCGCGCGACCCTCTTCACCCTGATCCGGCGCGAGTTCTGGGAGCACGCCTCGCTGTGGCTCGCCCCGCTGATCACCGCCGCCGTCATCGCGCTCACGACGCTGTACTCGATGACCATCGCCATCGATGTGGCCGGCCACAAGATGCTGTCCCCCAATGACAGCGAGCGCATCATGATCTTGAACACCACGCAGATGGTGTTCGCGGCCCTGGTGTACCTGGTGGCGGTGATCGTGGTGTCCTGGTACGCGCTCGACTGTCTGTACGCCGAGCGCAAGGACCGCAGCATCCTCTTCTGGAAGTCGCTGCCCGTCTCCGACGGCATGACCGTGCTCGCCAAGTTCCTGGTGTGCGTGGTCGTGGTACCGCTCGGGGTGTTCGTGCTCGCCGCCGCCGCGCACCTGTTCGCGCTCGCCGCCTGGAAGGTACGTGCCAGCTTCGGCGGCCTGCCCGATCTGGTGAGCTGGAATTTCCTCGCCTGGCTGCGCGGGGAGGCCACCATCCTCCTGTGCCTGCTGATCGCGGCGCTGTGGTACGCCCCGGTGGTGGCGGCGACGCTGCTGCTGTCGGCGTGGGCCAGGCGCAGCCCGCTTCTGTGGGCGGTGCTGCTGCCCCTGGGCGCGATCCTGCTCGAGTACCTGCTGTTCCGCACCCACCACGTCGCCCAGTTCCTGCACTACCGCACCTTCGGCATCTGGAAGACGCTCGCGGACACCGGCATCAACTACGGCGAGGACACGCACCTGCTGCGCGATCTGAACTGGGGCGGGGTGTTCGGCAATGCGAACCTGTGGCTCGGGGTCATCGCCGCGGGCGCCATGCTCTACGGCGCGGCCCGCATCCGGCGCTACCGCGACGACACCTAGGCGCGCGGCGCCGGGTGCGCCGCGGCCAGCTGCCGTGCCAGTCCGCGCGCGGCGAGGAGGTAGTGGGCCGCGGCCCACAGATACAGGCTGAGGGTGAGTGCCAGGCCGCCGCGCGAGGCCGCCGCCAGGGTCGTGGCACAGCTTTGCGCGAGCGCCGCGGCTGCGCCGGGCGCTGCGGCGCCGCCCGGGCAGGCGGCCGCGAAGGACAGCCCGCCGCCTGCGCCGGCGCGCGCGAACCCGAGCCGCGCCAGCTCATCGATCGCAAACCCGGTGAAGAAGGCGCCGCCGCCGAGGGCGACGATGTTCAGGCACACAAACAAGAGCGCGGTCGCGGTGGCGCGCGCGCGCGCCGGCACCACGTTCTGTACCACCCCGAAACTCGGGCCGAGCGAGACGTACTGGAAGAACCCGGGGATGGCCAAGAGCAGCGCCGCCGCCCACCACTGCGACTGCGCGAGCGCCAGCAGATAGAAGGGCGTCGCGCAGATCAGTCCCGCCGCCGGCACCCAGGCATACCAGCGCGCGCTGCGCCGCCCGAGCGCATCGCTCAGGTAACCGCCGGCGAGCGTGCCGAGCGCCACCGGCACGCTGCCCACCACTCCCAGCACCAGCCCGGCGTGCGCGTAGTCCAGGTGGAACGCGCGCGGGAAGTAGGCCGGCAGGAAGGCCCAGGCGCCGTAGGAGGCGAACGAGGCGATGGTGAGCCCGAGGACGATGTTGGCCGCGGGCCAGGTGAGAAAGAGGGCGCGCGCCGTGGCGGCGAGCTCGCTGCGCTCGGCGGCGAGTGAGAACGGGGGCGGCGGCGGCGCGCGGATGCCGTCGGCGCCGCCGCGCGGCGGCTCGCGCAGGAGCGAGCGCATCGCGAGTGCGAGCGCGATGCCGGGCAGCGCCACCGCCAGACACGCGACGCGCCAGCCGAAGTGCTGCGTGACGAGGCTGCCGGCGAAAGCCACGAACAGGTAGCCGAGTGAGAGCCCGCAGGAGTAGACCGACAGGGCGCTGGTGCGCTGCGCGCGCGGGTAGCTGTCGGAGATGAGCGAGTGCGCGCACGGGGAGCAGCCGGCCTCGCCCACCCCGACCCCGATGCGCAGCACGATGAGCTGGGCGAACGAGCCGGCGAGGGCGAACAGCGCCGTGAATCCCGACCACACCGCGAGCGCGACGGCCAGAAGGCGCACGCGGTTCACGCGCTCGGCCAGCCGCGCCGTCGGCAGCCCGCTCAGGGCGTAGAGCGCGGCGAAGGCGGTGCCGGTGAGCAGTCCGAGCTCGGTATCGGTGAGCTTAAGATCCAGCTTCATCGCCTGGCCGATGATCGGCGGCAGGCTGCGCTGCGCCGAGTTGCAGGCGTAGACCAGCATCAGGGTGAAGAGCATGCCGCGGCGCGCGCCCGCCCGCTGCCCGGCGGCCCCCGCCCCCCCGGACCCGGCCGGTGCCTGCGGCGCGTTCAGCGCTGCGCCGCCCGGGCTTCCTCGGTCCAGTCCGGCTCGATGTAGTAGGGACCGGGCCGGGTGTAGAGCTCCTCGTACTTGCACAGCTGTGGCTCAGGGCCGAGCGGCACACCGCGCCCGTCGCGGAAGGCCCACTCGCCGCGCTCGCTGTCGCTCGCGCGGCTGTAGCTGTTGATCATGAAACGCCGGTCGTGGTCGCTCAGGTTGGGAGCGGAGCCGTGCACGGTGTACAGGGTCCACAACAGCAGATCTCCGGGCTCCATCTCGCAGATCACCGCGCTTCTGGGGTCGAGCCCGGCGCGCACCAGATCCTCATCCGGGGTGGAGCCGGTCATGATCGTGCCATCCTCGGACAGCCCGAGGTAGCCGTTGAGATGGCTGCGCGGGATCACCCGCAGCGCCCCGTTGGCCTCGCTCTGGCGGTCGATGGCGAGCCCGGTGTTGACGGTGCCGTAGAGCAGGTTGCGCACCGCCTGCGCGTTACGGAAGCGCGCGTCCTGGTGATAGCGGTAGAAGGTGTATTTCGCCCCGGGGGGCTTCCAGTGGATCTGGTGGGTGATCTGCTTGATGTCGCGGCCGAGGAAGGGCTCGAGCACGGCGAGGTAGCGCGGATCGCGCCGCATGCGCTCAAGATGCGGGCTGATCCAGGCGCTCCAGTGCGCCTGCAGCACCACGCGGCGCCGGGCCACCGGGTCCTCCAGCACCTCGAGCAGCAGGTTCTTGTGGCGGTAGGTGGCGTGGTGGCGCAGCCCTTCCGCGTACACGCGGTCGGCCTCCGCGGCGATCGCGGCGATGTCGTCAGCAGGCAGAAAGCCACGCACGATGGCGTAGCCCTCGCGGTGCAGCTCAGCGACCAGATCCTCCACGGCCCACCTCCGCTGCCGCGCAGCCTGATGCGGCGACGCTACCACCGCCGGGGACGCTGCGGCCAGGCCAAAAAGGAAATCGCGCTAGCGAATTATTCGCTGGTAGACTTTTTGCGGCGTGCCATGCCGAGCCAACAGCGCCCGCGCCCTCCATAGAGGCCGCTTATCGGCGCGATCCGCACAGGCGATTGGATAAGGGCAGCGGACGGGTGTTTAAATGCACGCCAGCCACAGGAGTACTTATGTTTGAGACCCGCAACGACCTGCCGCTCGGCACCCGCACCAAGGTGGTGAAGCTGCTCAACGAGCGCCTCGCGGACGCCATCGATCTGGGCACGCAGGTGAAGCATGCCCACTGGAACGTCAAGGGTCCGAACTTCATCGCGCTGCACGAGCTGTTCGATCAGATCGCCGAGCACGTCGAGGACCAGATCGACACCATCGCCGAGCGCGCCACGGCGCTCGGCGGGGTGGCCGCAGGGGCGCTCGCCGTGGTGGCCAAGAGCACTTCCCTCAAACCCTACCCGCAGAACATCAGCGAGGGAGTCGCGCACGTGAAGGCGCTCGCGGACGTGCTCGCCGCCTTCGGCGCCAAGGTGCGCGCCGCCAGCGAGGCCTGCGGCAAGCTCGGCGACGATGACAGCGCCGACCTCTTCACCGCCGTCTCGCGCGAGGTCGACAAGGATCTGTGGTTCCTCGAGGCGCACCTGCACGCCAAGCGCTGAGGGCGCTGCGGCACGGCACACACGGGGCAGATGGCGGCGGAGGTCCGGCGCAGCGCTGAAGGCCTGGAGCTCACGCTCACGGGCGAGTGGGGCATCCGCGAGTTCGGCACCCTCGAGGGCGAGCTCGAGCCGATCGAGCTCGCCGGCGCCCGTACGGTGGCGATCGACGCCCGCGGGGTGAGCCGGCTCGAGCTCTCCGGCGCCTGGGCGCTGTACCAGTTCGTCGCCCGCGCCCGCGCCGCCGGCGCCACGGTGAGCTTTGCCGGCGGGCCCCCCGAGCAGCTGGCGCTCCTCGAGACGACGCTCAAGGAGGCGGACGCGGGGATGACCCCGCTCGCCCCGGCGCCGCCCGCGCCGCCCGCGCACGGCGTGGCGATGGGCCTGCTGGTGCGCACCGGGCGCAGCACCGAGCGCGCCGCCGGCAACTTCCGCGAGGGGCTCGCCTTCCTCGGGCGCAGCACCGTTACGGCGCTGCGCGCGCTGCCGCGGCCGCGCCATCTGCGGCCGATCTCGATCTTCCGCCACGTCTACGACACCGGCATCACGGCGCTGCCGATCGTGGCGCTCATCGCCTTCCTGATCAGCGTCATCATCGCCTACATGAGCGCGCGGCAGCTCGCCGGTCTCGGCGCCGACATCTACGTCGTCGACCTCGTGACCATCGGCGTGCTGCGCGAGCTCGGGGTGCTGCTCACCTCCATCATCGTCGCCGGCCGCTCCGGCAGCGCCTTCGCCGCCGAGCTCGGCTCGATGAAGCTCAATCAGGAGGTCGACGCACTGATCGCCACCGGCGTCGACCCGTACGAGGTGCTGGTGGTGCCGCGCATCATCGGCCTCGTCATCGCGCTGCCGCTGCTCACGGTGGTCGCCGACCTCGTCGGCATCAGCGGCGGGGCGCTCTTGTGCCGCTACCTCCTCGACATGCCCTTCAACCAGTACATCGGTCGCGTCAACGACGCCATCTCCGGCACCACCTTCTGGGTGGGCATCATCAAGGCGCCGGTGTTTGCGCTCCTGATCGCGGTGGCCGGCTGCTACCGCGGCCTGCAGGTGCGCTCCTCGGCGCGCGAGCTCGGGCGCCTGGTGACCGTGGCCGTGGTGCAGGCGATATTCCTGGTGATCCTCGCCGATGCGCTGTTCGCGGTGCTGTTCATGGAGATGAACATCTGATGTACCCGGTGGTGGAGGTGTCGGGACTGGTGAACCGCTTCGGCACGCAGGTGGTGCACGACCACCTCGACATGGTGGTCAACCGCGACGAGGTGTTCGGCATCGTCGGCGGCTCGGGCACCGGCAAGTCGGTGCTCCTGCGCACCATCCTCGGCCTGCAGCGCCCGCAGGCCGGCACCGTGCGCATCGACGGCCACGACATCACACAGATGAACGAGGCGCAGCTGCGCGAGGTGAAGGAGCGCTACGGGGTGAGCTTCCAGTCCGGCGCCCTGTACTCCGGACTCACCGTGAAGGAGAACGTGCAGCTGCCGATGATCGAGTACCTGCGCCTGACGGACGCCGACCTCGATGACCTGGCGCTGCTGAAGATCCGCCTCGTGGGGCTGCCTGCGGAAGCCGGCGCCAAGTACCCGAGCGAGCTGTCCGGCGGCATGGTGAAGCGCGTCGCCCTGGCGCGGGCCCTGGCCCTGGACCCGAGCCTTCTGTTCCTCGATGAGCCGACCTCGGGCCTGGACCCGGTGAGCGCCGCGGCGTTCGATGAGCTGGTCATCTACCTGCAGAAGCAGCTGAAGCTCACCATCGTCATGATCACTCACGATCTGGACAGCATCTTCCGTACCTGCAATCGTGTCGGGGTGATCGTGGACCGGCGCATGATATCGGGCACCCTCAAGGAGATCGTCGCCAACCCCGACCCGTGGATCCAGGAATACTTCCACGGCGAGCGGGCGCGCGTGCACCTGGGAGGACTCGATGGAACGTGACGCCAACTATGCCGCCGTCGGCGCCTTCGTGATCCTCATCGCGCTCGCCGCGGCGGTGTTCGTGTACTGGTACTCCGACAGCCGCGACCACCGCGACTACAACCGCTACGAGATCTACTTCACCGGCTCGGTCAGCGGCCTCGACCGCGGCGCCGCCGTGCGCTACCTCGGCGTCGGGGTGGGGCGGGTGCAGAACATGCGCATCGACCCGCGCGACTCGGCCCGCGTCGAGGTGATCGTCGACATCGACTCGACCACCCCGGTGTCCGAGCACACCGTGGCGCAGCTGGCGCTGCAGGGCGTCACCGGGCTGCTCTACATCGACCTCATGGACGACCGCCTCGGCAAGTTCGCCAGCACCGCGGTGGAGAGCCTGAAGTACCCGGTGATCCGCTCCGCGCCCTCGAGCTTCGATACGCTGCTCGCCAGCCTGCCGCAGCTCATCGCCGGCGCCAACGAGGTGGTTACCCGCGCCGACCGCCTGTTCGATGACGCCAACCTGCACGCGGTGCAGTCCTCGCTCGCGAGCCTTAAGTCCGCCACCAGCGGCCTGCCCAAGCTCGCGCACGACCTCGATGCGGTGCTCACCGAGCTGCACAGCGCCACCGCGCAGCTCACCGCCACGGCGAGCAGCGCGCACGGGATGATCGATGCGGTGAGCCCGGACATCCAGCAGGCCACCCAGCGCCTGCACACCGTCGCCGATCACCTGGCGACGGCGAGCGACCAGCTCGACCAGATCCTCGGCGAGAACCGCCAGGACATCCGCTCGTTCACGCGCGACGGGCTGCCCGAGATCGAGCGTTTCGTGCGCGAGGGGCGCGCGGCGGCCGAGGACATCCGCGCCCTGTCGAACAGCCTGCGCGAGAACCCGGCGCAGCTGCTGTATCAGCCGCCGGAGCGCGGCGTGGAGATCCCGAAGTGAAGCCGATGACCCTCGTGCGCGCAGCGCTCGGCGCAGCCCCTCTCCTGCTCGGTGCCTGTGCGGGACTGCTGCACAGCAGCGCAGCGCCCGAGCAGACCTACTACCTGCGTGCGCCGCAGCCGCAGTCCGCCGCCGCCGCCGCGGGCGCCACCAGCCTGCGCGTGGCGCATCCGGTGGCCGATCCGGGCCTGGACACGAGCCACATCATGCTGCTGCAGCCGGATCACCGCATGAGCTTCTTCACCGGGGCGCGCTGGCCGGCGCCGCTCGCCGATGTGGTCGGCGCGCTCATGGTGCAGACGCTGCGCGCCTCCGGACACTGGCAGTCGGTGCAGGGCCCGGAGAGCGCCTTTCCTTCCGACTACCTGCTGCAGGTCACCATCCGCCGCTTCGATGCGGACTACGCCAGCGCCAACACCGCTCCCGAGGTGCGCGTGGTGCTCGAGTGCGCGGTGGGACGGCGCGAGGGGCGCGAGGTGCTCAGCACCTTCGTGGCCGAGGGGCACGCCAGCGCTACTGCCAACCGCCTCGGCGAGGTGGTCGGCGCATTCGAGGCGGCGAGCCAGAGCGCGCTCACTGCGCTCACCGCGCAGGCGCTGGCGGCGGTGAGCGCCGATGGCGCGCACCGCGCCGCTCAGAACGCCACGATGCCCGCGCCCTCGAGCAGCCTGCACAGCCAGTAGTGCACCTGCGAGGGGTCGGCGAAGGCGGCAAAGTCGGCGGTGTACTCGATGCCCGCTGCGGCGCGGTTGCTCCACAGGGAGTCGAAGTAGGCTAGGGCCTGCTGCGCCGGCGGCGCATCCACGGCGAGCACCGCGGCGGCATCGGCCTCGAGGTTGTAGTCATCGAGTCCGCGGCGCGTGAGGTTGGCCGAGCCGCACAGGAGCCACAGCCGCTCGCGCCCGTAGACCATCACCACCGCGCTGTGGAAGCGCTCACCGTGCGTGCGGTACCAGCGCACCTGCACCGCCCCCTCACTGCGCGCCGCCAGCTCGCTCGCCACCGGCTGGTTGGGAAGCCCCGAGGGGGCGGCGGTGGTGGCATCCTCGCTCGGGTCCAGGAGCAGCCGCACGTGCACGCCGCGGCGTGCGGCCTCGAGCAGCGTCTCGATCAGCGTGCGGTCGGCGAGGCGGAAGGCGGCCACGTCGATCGACTCCCCGGGCAGCGCCGCCTCGATCTGCTCGGTGAGCTCGCGGCGGATGGCGCCGTCGGTGAGCACCTGCACCTGAGCGCTCTGCGCACTCGGGGTGGACGGTGTCGCCGCATCGCAGCCGGAGGGGCCGTTGGGCGCCAGCGCCAGCGCGCGCTCATCGCCGTTCCAGCCGGAGAAGCGCGCCACGGCGAGCTCACTGAGCAGCAGGGTGCGCGCCGCCGCGCCCTCAAGCGACAGCGCCGCATTCGACCAGGCGCTCTGGGCATCGAGCGGGTTGGCCGAGCCGACCACGGCGCGGTAGCCCTCGCCCTCGATATCGGCGATGACCACCTTGCGGTGGTCGGACTTGTAGTTGAGCTCGCGCAGCACCACCCCGGCCTCGCCCGGCGGCCCGCCCCACCAGCGTACCGTCAGCCGCCACAGGCTCGAATAGAGGAAGTTCGGATCGCGCAGCCGGTCGAGCCGCGCGGTGACGACGGCGGCGCCGGCGGCGCGCAGCAGCGCCAGCTCCGGCCGCGCGGCGCGCCCGTAGCGCCCGTTGCGCGGATCGGTGATGACGAGCACGTGCAGCCCCGGATCCGCGCGCATCCGCGCCAGCAGCGCGTCGGTGAGCTCCCCGGCCACGTGCCGCTGCGGCGCCGCCTCGGCGGGCGCTGCGCCGATGAGCTCGTAGTCGAGCACCACGAAGCGGCGCGCGTGGGCGATCGTCTCCAGCACCGCGTCGAAGATGCTCTGGCTGACGAGCGCGTGCCCGTAGGCGTCCGCGGCGGTGAGGTCGGTGAGGAACGCAAGCTGCGCCACGGGCACGGTGCACAGGGGCGAGACCACGTGCATGCCCGGCGGCAGCGGCTTGTGGGTCTGCCAGTAGGCGGTGCCGAGCCAGGCCAGCGCCGCCGCCACCAGTGTCCAGCGACCCCAGCGCCTCATGGCACGGCCGCCTCCAGGGTGGCGCACACCTCGAGCCAGCGCTCCTCGAGGGCCGCGATGCGCATCGACAGCTCGCGGTGGCGCAGGCTGAGCTCGTGCGCGCCCTGCGCCCGGGTGTAGCTGGCCGGATCGCCGAGCTGCGCCTCGAGTGCGCTGCGCTCGCGGCTCAGGTCCGCGAGCTGCGCCTCGAGCGTCTCCTGCTCGCGCCTGAGCGGCGCCAGCTGCGCGCGCGCCGCGGCGGCGAGGCGCCGCTCCTCGCGCCGCGAAGGCGCGCTGCCCGCGGCGCGCGCGGGCGTGCGCTGCGCCTCGAGCCACGCCGCGTAGTCCTCGAGGTCGCCCTCGAAGGGACACATCCCTGAGTCGGCGACCAGCAGGAACCGGTCGCACACCGCACGCAAGAGCGCCCGGTCATGCGAGACGACGATGACGGCGCCGGGGAACTCCTGCAGGGCGAGCAGGAGCGTGTGGCGCATCGACAGGTCCAGATGGTTGGTCGGCTCATCGAGCAGCAGCAGGTTCGGGCGGCGCGCCACCAGGATCGCGAACGCCAGGCGCGAGCGCTCGCCACCGGAGAAGCGCGCGGTCGGCTCGAACACGCGCGCGCCGCTGAAGCCGAAACGCCCGAGGTGATCGCGCTGCGCCTGCTGTGTCCAGCGGCCCACTTCCGCCCCGCCGCGGCGTACGAGCTCCTCCAGTGCGCAGGCGCTGCCGTCGAGCTGCTCGAGCTCGAGCTGCGCAAAGAAGCCGGTGTTGAGCTCGCGCGCCGCCGTGCGCTCACCCTGAAGCGGCGCCAGCTCCCCCGCCAGGAGGCGCAGCAGCGTCGACTTGCCGGCGCCGTTGCGACCGAGGATGCCGAGCCGGTCACCCGGGCTGACGCTCAGCGACACCCCGGCAAGGACCGGCCCGGCCGCGTAGCCTGCGGCCGCGCGCTCGAGCGCGACCAGCGGGCGGGCGAGCTTAGCGGGCGCGGCGAACTCCCACTCGAAGTCCCCCGGCGGGTGCGCGATCGCGATCTCCTTCAGGCGCGCCAGCCACTTCAGCCGGCTCTGCACCTGGCGCGCCTTGCTCGCCTGCGCGCGGAAGCGCGTGACGAAGCGCTCGATGTGCTCGCTCTCGCGGCGCTGCCGGGCGGCGAGCGCCGCGGTGCGCTCGGCGTGCGCGGCGTACTGCCGCTCGAAGTCGCTGTAGTTGCCGCTGTAGGCCTGAAGATGCCCACCCTCCAGATGCACGATGCGGCTGACGGTGCGGTCGAGGAACTCGCGGTCGTGCGAGACCAAAAGCAGCGTGCCGCGGTAGGCGCGCAGCCAGTCCTCGAGCCACAGCAGCGCATCGAGGTCGAGGTGGTTGGTCGGCTCATCGAGCAGCAGGAGCTCGGCGCGGCGCATGAGCGCACGCGCGAGATTGGCGCGCATGCGCAGGCCGCCCGAGAACTCATCGAGCGCGCGCGCCAGGTCGTCGCTGGCGAAGCCGAGCCCGGCGCACAGCTGCGCGGCGCGGCTGGCCGCGCCGTAGCCGCCCAAGGACTCGTAGCTGGCGTGCAGCGCCGCCTCCTCGGTACCGGCGCCCGCGGTGCGGGCGCGCTCGAGCGCGGCCTCGACCGCGATGAGCTCGCTGTCGCCGCAGCGCACGTGCTCGAGCAGCGCGGTGGAGCCTTGCGGCAGCTCCTGGGCGACCGCGGCGATGCTGAGCGCAGGCGGCGCCTCATAGTCGCCGCTCTCGAGGCTGAGCTCGCCGCGGATCAGCGCGAGCAGGGTGGATTTGCCGCTGCCGTTGCGGCCGACGATGCCGACCTTGTCGCCGCGGCTGATGCTCAAGGTGGCCTCATCCAGCAGCAGCTGCGGGCCGCGGCGGATGCGCGCTTGCGTGAGGGTAAGCAAGCCGGCGGCTAAGCCGAACGCGAGGCGGCCGTACCGTCCTTGCCGAGCAGGTGGGCATACGGTGCCGCGCTGCGCGCCTGCACCGCGAGCAGCGCGAGCAGATCCTCGGCCGTGCACGGTTCACCGAACAGGCGCCCCTGGCCGAAATGGCAGCCGCTGTCGCGCAGGAACTCGAGCTGCGCCTGCGACTCGACCCCTTCGGCGATCACCTCGATGCCCAGGCTCCGGCCCATCTCGATGATGGTGCGCACGATGGTGGCGTCGTCGTGGTCCTCGGTGGCGTCGCGCACGAAGGACTGGTCGATCTTCAGGGTGCCGATCGGGAACTGCTGCAGCGCCGAGAGCGAGGAGTAGCCGGTGCCGAAGTCATCGATCGACAGGTGCAGCCCCATCGCGTACAGCTCATCGAGCAGGCGTACGGTGCGCTGCGGGTCGGCCATGAGCGTGGTCTCGGTGATCTCCAGCTCGAAGGCGGTCGGGGAGACGTGGTGGCGCCGGAACACCGAGCGGCAGCGCAGGATGAAGCTCGCCTGGCGCAGCTGCTTCAGCGACAGGTTGAGCGAGATGCGTCCCGGATTGCCGCCCTGGCTCTGCATCTGCCGGTAATCCATGCACACGCGATTCAGCACCCACTCGCCGATGTCGAGGATGAGGTTGGTCTCCTCGGCGAGCGGAATGAACTGCGAGGGCGGGATGTCGCCATGGCCGGGCAGGCGCCAGCGCAGCAGCGCCTCGGCGCCGATGATCATCCCGGTGCGCAGATCGACCTTGGGCTGGTAGCGGATCTCGAGCTCGTCGCGCTCGAGCGCGCGGCGCAGCTTGCTCTTGAGCATCAGCCGCTCGACCGCGGCGGCGTTCATCTCCGGGGAATAGAAGGCGAAGGTGTTGCCGCCGTTCTGCTTGGAGTAGTACATGGCCGCGTCGGCGTTGCGCAGCAGGTCGATGACGTTCTCCGCATCGCGCGGGCAGAAGGCGATGCCGATGCTGGCGGTGAGGAATACCTCGTGCTGGTTCAGCTGGAACGGACGGGCCACCTCGGTCAGCAGCGAGCGCGCCAGCTGTGCGATCGGACCGCGGTTGTCGGCGTCCGCCGGCAGGCCGTCGACGAACAGCGCGAACTCATCGCCCGCCAGGCGCCCGACCACGGTCTCCTTCGGCAGCGAGCGCGTCAGCCGCTCGGCCAGCACCTCGAGCACGCGGTCGCCCGCGCCGTGGCCGAAGGTGTCGTTGACCTCCTTGAAGCGGTCCATGTCCAGGTACAGCGCCGCCACCACCTGCCCGGAACGCAGGCTGCGCGCCAGGGTCTGCTGCAGCACGTGGTGGAACTGCATGCGGTTCGGGATCTTGGTGAGCGCATCGTAGCGGGCGAGGTAGCGGATGCGGCGCTCGGCGCGCTTGCGGTTGGTGAGATTGTGGGCGACGAAGATGTTGCCCTGGAACTGCGGGTCGTCGCTGTCGATGCGCGAGCCGGTGAAGGCCGCCGGGATGGTCTGCCCGGCGCGCGTGCGCACGATGACCTCGCGCGTCTCCTGCGCGGCCTGCAGCAGGTCGAAGTCGGCGCGCTCGCCCTCATCGAGCACGAACACGATGCCCTTGCCGAGCAGCTCCTCCTCGCTGTAGCCGAGCAGCTTCAGGGCCGCGGCGTTGGCGATCTTGATCACCCCGTCGGGGGAGGTGACGAACACGGCATCGCTCAGGCTGTTGAGGACGCTGTGCAGGTAGCTCTTGTTGATCGTGGAGGTGCGCAGCCGCGTGCGCATGCGCTCGAGCGCCTGCTCGAGTTCCCCGAGGGCGTCGTCGCGGCGTACCTCGATCGGGCGGGTGTAGTCGCCCTGGCCGATGCGCTCGGCGCTGCGGATGAGCGCATCCACCGGGCGCTGCAGGTGGTTCACCGCGCGCCAGGCGATGATGCCGGCGATCAGCGCCCCGCACAGCGCCAGTGCCAGTCCCATGAGCCAGGTGAGGCGCGCGCGCTCGGCATTCGCCGCCTCCAGGCGCCCCCCGACGCTGACCGCCGCCACGGGCGCGGCCTGCTCGAGCGTCAGCGTGAGCGTGGCGAAAGTCGTGCGGGTATAGGTCCCCGGCGGGTTCTCATCGTAGGTGCGGACCGGGGCGCTGGCCGTGGCGCTGAGCGCGCCCGGCGGCGGGGAATCGGCGCGCTGCCAGTGGAAGAGGTTCTGCCCGTCCCGGCCGGTGACGCTCACGCTTGCGACGGTGCGGTCCTCGAGGAAGGGCTGCAGGCCGCGCGCCATGCCGCTGAGGTCTCCGGCGCGCACGGCGCCGGCGATGAGGTCGGCCGCGTGGGCGGCCACGCTCAGCGCCCGCCCCTGCAGCTCCGGCTCCACGCGCTGGCCGGCTACCTGCTCGGCCAGGGTCCCGAGCGTGCGCGTATCGGCGTCGTGGCGCGCCAGGAACAGGCCCACCACCGCGGCCGCGGCGATGAGCACCACGAGAAAGGCGGCGGTGGAATACTGGATCTTGAAGTTGGCGGCGGTCACGTAGCCCTGAAGGCTACCCCCGCGCGTGCCTGCGCTGCCGGCAACCCTCGATCCCCTGGACGAAGGGAATCATCTTACCTGCTGGCTTCCGCCGAAGGCTACGAAGATTCTAGGCCCCGGACCAGACCCGCTTTATGTGTCCCAGCATGAGGTTGCGCATGGTGCTCATGGGGTCTTCCGTGGCCGCGAAGATCGGCGGCCGGCGCCTGAGCAGCTGCCAGTTCTCGCTCCTCAGGATCTGGCGCAGGTACTCGACGTTGCGGTCGATGGCCTCGATGTAGGGGTTGCCGCCGCCGTAGAGGATCTCCAGGTAGCGGTAGGCGCCGTGGAAGTCGCGATCGAGGCGCTTTGCGCGCACATCGGCGATGAAGTCCGGCGTTTGCCGCAGCAGGTCCAGACCCGAGGCGTACTTCACCTGGGGATTGCCGTCGGCGAAGGGCAGCGCCACCCCGCCGAGCACGAATTCGGCGTACAGCCGGTCGCGGCACTTCTCGAGGTAACAGCGGTCGGCGATCTGCGCGATCATGTCGGCCGTGCCGAGCAGGTGCCCCACGGTTATGTCACGTGGCTCGGCGACGCGTTCCGCGATGCGGCTGAAGGGCACCTCGTAGCCGGTGTAGTGGATGATCTCGGTGGCCACCGGCACCCACTCGCCGAAGCCCACCTGCGGCAGGTACTCCTCGAGGAAGCGCGCGCCGCGCGAGACGTGCGTGCGGGTGAACTCGGCGCCATTGCGCGAGCCCTGATCGTCGCTGCGCCTGAGGTAGCCGACGTCGTGGAACAGGCCGGTGAGGATGCCGACCGTGGCGCGGGCCGCGCCCAGCCGCTGGAACTCATCCGCCTGGCGCTCGTACCCGACCAGCAGCCGTGCGAGCGCGAGCGTTATGTCGAGGGTGTGCTGGCGGTCGTGGTAGACGGTGTCGACGCCGTGGAAGCCACTGACCTCGCCGGCGAACAGGCGCTCGAAATGCCTGAAGGCCTGCTGCAGCGGCTCGAACTCGAGCTGCGGCCAGGTGGGCCGGAACAGGCTCTCGATGGCCGAGAGCACGGCGTGCGGTGAGCTCACCTGCACGGTGTTGGTGACGTCGAAATCGCTGCGCCGGATGCCGTTCATGAATCGCGCGTGCGCGGGTCAGTGCCCGCTGCCTATCCCCTTTGGTGGCGCTCGCGGCGCCTTAAACTCAAGTCTAGGCAGGTCCATGCCGTGCCGACAGAGACGCGGCGCACACTTTACCCCGAACGCGCGCCTACAGCTTATGTCCGTGCCGCGGGACCGCGAAAGCGCGTCAGTAGATCTTGATGCCGCCGTATTTGCTGCGGATACGGCGATCCAGCACCCGCCACCCGACCCCGAAGCCGATGAGCAGCGCGAGCGCCGAGCTGCCCAGGAGGTAGGGCCAGAGGTGCGCCGGGGCTGACGGGGTGGCCGGAAACAGTCCGGGTGCCGGCGGCGGGGGCTCCTCGGGGGCGGCGGCGGCCGCCGGCAGGCTCGCCGCGCCCTGCAGCTGCGCCTGAAGCCGGCTCACTTCCGCCTTCAGCCGCTCCACCTCGGCCTCGCTTTGCTGCAGGCGCGGGCGCAGCGGCGCATCTCCGGAGACATAGATGGCGCGCAGCCAGCCCTCCTTGCCGTCCGGCAGGCGCACGTGCACGGCCTCCCCGTTGCGCTCGATGAGCTCGACCCGGTCGCCGCTCTTCAGGGTGGCGACACGCTCGCCGCTGCCGTCGGGGTTGGCATTGAGCGCCACGACGACCTGCTCGACCACGTAGAGCGTGTCGGCCGCGAGCGCCGGGGCGAGCCCGGCCAGAAGCAGCGCGCCGAGGAGGGCGGCAGCCGCGCCCCGCCCGCTCACGCGCGCCCGGGCGCGGCGAGGATGCCGTGCTGCTTAAGAAGCGCGCGCACGTCCGGGCGCCGGCCCCGGAACTCGACGAAGGCATCGAGCGCGTCGCGGCTGCCGCCGCGACTCAGGATGGCATCGAGGAAGCGCTGCGCGGTGGGGCGGTCGAACACGCCGGTCTCCTCGAACGCTGCGAAGGCGTCCGCGGCCAGCACTTCGGCCCACTTGTAACTGTAGTACCCGGCGGCGTAGCCGCCGGCGAAGATGTGCCCGAAGCTGTTCGGGAAGCGGTTCCACGCCGGCACCGGCACGACCGCGACCTCGCTGCGCACCTCGTTGAGGATCGGCATGATCCGGCCGCCGGCCTCGGGCGAGTACTCGGTGTGGATGCGGAAATCGAACAGCGCGAACTCCAGCTGCCGCATCATCTGCAGGCCCGCGTGGAAGCTGCGCGTGGCGATCAGCCGTTCCTGCTGCGCCTGAGGCAGCGGCTCACCGCTCTGATAGTGGCCCGAGATGCGCTGCAGCACCTGCGGGTTCCAGGCGTAGTTCTCGAGGAACTGGCTCGGCAGCTCCACCGCGTCCCAGGCGACGCCGTTGATGCCGGCGATGCTCGGGTAGTCGACGCGGGTGAGCAGGTGGTGCAGGCCGTGGCCGAACTCGTGGAACAGGGTGAGCACGTCATCGTGCGTGAGCAGCGCCGGCCGCTCCGCGCCGGGGGGCAGGAAGTTGCACACCAGGTACGCCACCGGGAGTGCCTCCCCGCTCGCCAGGCGCTTGCGCCCGACGCACTCGTCCATCCAGGCGCCGCTGCGCTTGTTCGGCCGGGCGTAGGCATCCAGGTAGAAGCTGCCGACCGCCTCGCCGCGCTCACTCTCGATGTCGAACAGGCGTGCATCCGGGTGCCATACCGGCGCCCCGGTGCGCTCGCGGATGCGCACGCCGAAGAGCCGCTCGGCGACCTCGAACAGGCCGGCGAGCACCTTCGGCAGCGGGAAGAACGGGCGCAGCTCCTCCTGCGAGACCTGGAAGCGCTCGCGCTGCAGCCGCTCGGCGTAGAAGCCGACGTCCCAGGCGGCGAGCTTGCGCCCGGCGAAGGCCTCGAGCTCGGCGAACTCGGCCTGCGCGGCCGGGCGGGCCGCGGCGGCCAGCTCGTGCAGGAACCTGAGCACTTCCTGTGCCGAGCTCGCCATGCGCGTGGCGAGCGCGTAGTCGGCGTAGTTGCGGAACTCGAGCAGCCGCGCCGCCTCGTGACGGCGCTTGAGGATCTCCTCCATGACCGCGGAGTTGTCCCAGCGCCCGGCGTTCGGGCCCTGGTCCGAGGCGCGCGTGGTCCACGCCTCGTAGAACGCCCGCCGCAGCGGCTCAGACTCGGCATCGGTCACCACCGCGACGTAGGTGGGCTGGTCCAGGCTCAGGACCCAGCCGGTGAGGCCGCGCTCGGCGGCGCGGGCGCGGGCCTGCTCGATCAGCATCTCGTTCAGGCCGCGCAGCTCGGCCTCCGCCTGCACGTGCCAGCTCCAGTGATTGGTGGCATCGAGCACGTTTTCCTCGAACTTGGCCTGCAGCTGCGTGAGCTCGAGCATCGCCGTCTTGAAGCGCTCCTTGCGCGCGGCGTCGAGGCCCACGCCCGCCAGGCGGAAGTCGCGCACCCGGTGCTCGAGCAGCTGGCGCTGCACCGGGGCCAGCGCCTCACTCTGGCGCTCGGCCACGGTGCGGTAGGCGCGGAACAGCGGCTCGCTCTGCGCAAGATCGGTCTGGTAGGCGGACAGAAGCGGCAGGCAGGCGTTGTAGCCGGCACGCAGTGCCTCGGAGTTCAGCACCGCGTTCAGGTGACTCACCGGTGACCAGGTGCGCGCGATGCGGTGCTGCAGCTCCTCCATCGGCTCCACCACCGAGGCGAAGGTGGGGTCCGGGACGGTGGCCAGCTCCTCGATGCGGGCGCGGTTCTCCTGCAGCAGCTCACGCACGGCGGGCTCGACGTGCTCGGGACGGATACGCAGGAACTGCGGCAGGGGCTCCTGCCCGAGTAGGGGGTTATCCATGGTTCCTGGCAGCGGGTCCGCGGAAAAAAGGGGTGGCAGCCATTGTAACGGGCGCTGCGCCCGGGCGTGCACCGGAAGGGGGACTCGCAGCGGCCTGCCGCAGGCCTCATATAACATGAGCCGGCGGGTGCGGGTGCTTACAGGCGCGGGGATCTATGAGTGACGAGTATGACCTGGTGGTGATCGGCGGCGGCTCGGGGGGGCTGGCGGCCGCGCAGCGTGCCGCCGAGTACGGGGCGCGCGTGGCTCTGATCGAGTCCGGGGCCCTGGGAGGCACGTGCGTGAATGTCGGCTGCGTGCCCAAGAAGATCATGTGGAATGCCGCCGATCTGGGCGGCGCGCTCGAAGATGCCGCCGGCTATGGCTTTGACCTCAAGGTCGCAGGGCACGACTGGGGCTACCTCAAGACGCACCGCGACGCCTACGTCCACCGGCTGAACGCCCTGTACGCAGCCAATCTCGCCAAGCGCAAGGTGGAGCTCGTGCACGCGCGCGGCCACCTGAGCGATCCGCACACGGTGGTGGCCGGTGCGCGCAGCCTGCGCGCCGCGCACGTCCTTCTGGCCACCGGCGGGCGGCCGCTCGTGCCGCCGGTTCCCGGCGCGGAGCTCGGCATCACCTCCGACGGCTTCTTCGAGCTTACGCAGCGCCCCGAGCGCGTCGCGGTGGTCGGCTCGAGCTACATCGCCGTCGAGCTCGCCGGCATCTTCGCCGCGCTTAAGTCGCGCACCAGCCTGGTGCTGCGCACCGAGTCGGTGCTGCGCTCCTTCGAGGCGATGCTTGGCGAGGCCGCCCTCGCCAACCTGCGGGCCGACGGGGTCGAGGTGATCACGCGCGCCACGCCGGCGCGGCTCAGCCGCGCGGCGGGCGCACTCACTTTGAGCGCCGCGGACGGCCGCGCCCTGGGTCCTTTTGATGCGGTGCTGTGGGCCATCGGCCGCGCTCCGCAGAGCGAGGGACTGGGACTGCAGGCGGCCGGGGTGGAGCTCGACACCCAGGGGTTCATCGCCACCGATGCCTACCAGGTGACCAGCGTGCCGCACATCTTCGCGGTCGGGGACGTCACCGGCCGCGCGCAGCTCACCCCGGTGGCGATCGCCGCCGGGCGGCGCCTGGCCGACCGCGTCTTCGGCGGCAGGCAAGGCCGGCACCTGAGCTACGAGAACATTCCCACGGTGATCTTCGCCCGTCCGCCGATCGGCACCGTGGGGCTTACCGAGGCGGCCGCGCGCGAGCGCTACGGGAGCGAGGCGATCAAGGTGTACCGCTCGAGCTTCGTGCCGCTCTACCACGCACTCACCTCCCACAAGGTGCGCGTGGAGATGATGCTCGTGACGCACGGTTCCGAGGAGCGCATCGTCGGCCTGCACGTGGCCGGCGCCGGCGCCGATGAGATGCTGCAGGGCTTCGCGGTCGCCGTGCGCATGGGCGCGACCAAAAAGGACTTCGACGACACCGTGGCGATCCATCCGACCAGCGCCGAGGAATTCGTGACGATGCGCTGAGGGGCGCGCCGCTTACGCGTAGGCGCCGCCGGCCCGCTCGCGCAGCGCGTCGAGGACGCGCGCGGTGGAGGGCCGCACCCCGCGCCACAGCCGGAACGACTCGGCGGCCTGCTCGACCAGCATCCCCAGGCCCTGGAAGGCGCGCGCGCAGCCGCGGCCGTGCGCCCAGCGCACGAAGGCGGTCGCGCTGCGGCCATAGGCTAAGTCGTAGCACACCGTCTGCGGCCCGAGCACGGCCTCGGGCACCGGCGGGATCTCCCCGGAGAGGCTCGCGGAGGTGGCGTTGATGACGAGATCGAACGGCTCGGGGTCGATGTTCTCGAAGCCCAGGCCCTGGGTCGCACCGAGATCGGCAAAGGCCGCGGCGAGTGCCTCGGCGCGCTCCGGCGTGCGGTTGGCGATCACGACCCGCGTCGGCTCAAGCCCGAGCAGCGGCGCCAGAATCCCGCGCGTCGCCCCGCCCGCGCCGATGATGAGCAGCCGCCGGTGCGTGATCACGAGCCCGAGGTTGTCGCACAGGTCGCGCACCAGCCCCGCGCCATCGGTGTTGTCCCCGAGCAGATGATCACCCTTCACCGCGAGGGTGTTGACGGCCGCGGCGTGTGCGGCCCGCGCGGTGAGCTCGGCGGCCACCTCGACCGCGGCCACCTTGTGGGGGAGCGTGACGTTCAGGCCCCTGCCGCCTGCGGCGAAGAACTCGGCCACGCGCGCCGCGAAGTCCTCCGGGGGCACCTCGAACAGGCGGTAGCTCATGGCCTGGCCGGTCTCGCGCGCGAACATCCCGTGGATGAAGGGCGAGAGGCTGTGGCTCACCGGGAAGCCGATTACCCCGTACTGGTCGATTTCGGCGCTCACGCCGGCAATTCTGACAGCAACTCGGCGCTGCTGCCTGCGTCCTCGCGCGTAGTGAGAATCCCTACCAGCTCCGGCAGCCACTCGCGCATGCGCTCGAGCAGCAGGTGGGGCGGATTGAGCACCACCAGGCCCGAGCCGTTGAGCGCCACGCGCGAATCGCGCCGGTACAGCCACACTTCGCTGCGCAGCAGCGGCGTTCCCAGCGCGCGCTGACACTGCCTGACGAGCGCCTGCGCCTCGCGCGCCTCCTTGATCGGATACCACGCCGCCGCAATGCCGGTCGGAAAGCGCCGCCGGCACTCCGCGAGCGCCGCGACGATGCGCTCGGCATCCGCCGCCTCCTCGTAGGCGGGGTCGATGAGGGTGAGGCCGCGCCGCTCCGCGGGCGGCAGGCAGGCGCGCAGCTCCTTGAAGCCATCGCCGCGCACCACGCGCACCGTGCCCGCCGCGGGGTGCACCGCCGCCAGCGCCGCGAGGGCCTCCCTGAGCTCGTGCACCTCCCCGCCCTGCAGCTCCACCAGCAGCGCGCGGTCCTGCGGCCGCAGCGCCTGCACCGCCAGCAGCGGCGAGCCACCGTAAAGGAAGCGCTGGCCGAGCGCGCGGCGCAGCTGCGTCACGGCGGCAAGGTAGGCGCGCAGCTCCGCGGCGCGCGGCGTCGCCTCCAGCAGCCGGCCGATGCCGGCGGCCGCCTCGGCCCCCGGGCTCGACAGATCGTAGCGGCCGCTGCCGGCGTGGGTGTCCAGGTACAGGAAGCCCTTGGGCTTTTTTTGCAGCGCGGCGATGAGGGCGAGGAGCGTCACGTGCTTGTGCACGTCGGCGAAATTGCCCGCGTGGTAGCCGTGCCGATACTTCATCGCCGGGGCGGGGCGCGGCGCCGTGACACCGTCGGGCTCTCCACCGCACGGCCGCACAGGGCACGGAAGCCCGCGGCGACGAACGGCGCCAGCCGCTCGTGCACGCTGTCGAGGTCGCTCGAGCGGCACAGGCCACCGGAGAGCTTGTCGATGCGGCCGGTCTCGGCGAAGGTGAGGGTGAGGGCGCCGGTGAGGAACTGGTAACCCCAGTAGATCTCGCGCGGCGGACAGCCCGGCAGGGCCTCGCGCAGCACGGCGATGAACTTGTCGACCAGCGGGTCGAAGTGGCGCGACATCAAAAGCGG
This sequence comes from uncultured Pseudomonadota bacterium, assembly GCA_963825385.1. Lineage (GTDB taxonomy): Bacteria > Pseudomonadota > Gammaproteobacteria > Steroidobacterales > Steroidobacteraceae > 13-2-20CM-66-19. Next base: position 363,595 of record CAWGSX010000001.1, read on the forward strand.
CCCGAACTCGGGGGAGTTGTTGACGTAGGCGATGAGGGCGAAGTAGCTCTTCCAGCCCGCCCCGCCGCGGGCCGAGCGCTCCAGCAGCGGGAAGCTGAAGGCGCTGACGATGGCCTCGATGGTCGGCACGCCCGGCAGTGCCGTGCGCCGCACCGCCTCGAGCAGGTCCAGGCGCTCGCGGTTGAGTATCTCCGAGCGCCGCTCGAACACCGCCGTGAACAGCGCGCGCTTGCCGCCGAAGTGATAGCCCACCAGCGCCACGTCCACTCCCGCGGCGGCGGTGATGTCGCGCAGGGACACCCCGTAGTAGCCGCGCTGGGCGAACAGCTGCTCGGCGGCATCGAGGATGCGCTCTTTGCCAGGCCCAGCCGGAGTCTTCTTTTTCATGATTAATGCGCCGCAAAAAAACCGCCGCCGCCGGTCGCCCAGTGTCCGGATAATCCGCGCCCACCGCAAATGACACCGTCTTGACACTCCCTCAACATTCGCTGAATACTCCCTCTACAAGTGTTGAGTTCGGCTCGGGGGGGACGATATGCACACCGCTTCACACGGCATCACGCTCGCGCTGCTCGGCGGCGCGCTCATCGCACTGACCGGGACTGTGCCCGCCGCGGCGCAGACGGCGCCGGGGGATCAGGCCGGCAGCATCGCTCTGCAGGAGGTGGTGGTGACGGCGCGCCGCCGCGCCGAGAACCTGCAGGACGTGCCGCTCACCGTCTCGGCGGTCACCGCCGACACCATTCAGAACCAGGACATAACCAGCATCCAGGATCTGAACAGCTTCGTGCCGAACCTGAAGATCTCGCAGGACCGCGCCACCAGCAGCACCATCAACATCTACATCCGCGGCGTCGGCCAGAGCGATCCGCTGTGGGGCTTCGATCCGGGCGTGGGCGTGTACATCGACGATGTGTACCTGGCGCGCCCGCAGGCGGCGCTCCTCGACGTGCTCGACGTCGACCGCCTCGAGGTCCTGAGCGGTCCGCAGGGCACGCTCTACGGCAAGAACACCATCGCCGGGGCGCTCAAGTACGTGACGCGCGACATCGCCGGTCCCGCCTCGCTCACCGCTTCCGCCACCGCCGGCAACTACAACGAGCGCGACTACAAGCTCTCGGGCTCGCTGCCGGTCATTCCCGATCACGTCTATTTCGGTGTCTCGGCGGGCTACCTCAAGCACGGCGGCTATGGCGAAGTCGTGCAGCAGCCGGGCGAGCCCCCGAGCCCTTCGCTCGGCGGGCAGCTGTCCAACAAGGACATCCTCGTCGGCCGCGCCAACCTCACCATCACCTGGGGCGAGAGCTCCAAGCTCAAGATCATCGCCGACGACATCCTCGACAATTCCAACGCCTCCGGCGGCCAGCGGCTCAACAACTACCTCGTGCCGCAGCTCAGCAATCCCTTCGACATGTACACCGACATGCCGGTGGACCGCGATTTCTTCCACCGCGACGGCTACTCGGCCACCTACACCCAGACCCTCACCCCGAACCTCGACCTGAAGATGGTCGGCGCCTACTACGAGGGCCACGGCCAGCAGTTCATCAACTTCGCCGAGATCCAGCAGAACCTGTTCGAGGTGCCCGGCCTGTACAAGGACCACCAGAGCTCGGGCGAGGCCCAGCTCACCTTCCACAACGACACCGTGAAGGCGGTCGGCGGCCTGTTCTACATGGACACCACCGCCTGCGGGGACTACAACGCCTCGATCGGCACGCTCACCCTGCTCGGCATCCCGGCCTACGACCTGTATATCACCGAGCTGGTCTCCGGCTGCGTGCGCACCAAGAGCTCGGCGGTGTATGGCGACAGCGCCTGGAAGCTCACCGATGCCCTGAACCTCGATGTCGGCCTGCGCTGGAACGAGGACCGCAAGACCGCCAGGGTCTACCAGGCTGACTACGCCAGCATCGCCCCGACGCAGCTGCTGCCCGGGCAGACCTTCTTCGATCCCAACAACGTCCCGGCCGGCTTCTTCCCCGACCCGGGCGTGGTCACCAACTACACCAACGAGCGCGCCTTCGTGAATATCACCCCGCGGCTCGGCCTCGACTACCACTTCACGCCGCACGTGATGGGTTACTTCACCTACAGCCGCGGCTTCAAGAGCGGCGGCTTCGACATGCGCGGCAATGCGGCCGTCTACCCGGCCACCCAGAACGGCTACAACTCCGAGACCGCCGACAACTACGAGGTGGGACTTAAGTCGACCTGGCTCGATGACACGCTGCTTTTGAACTTCACGGTGTTCTACGACCCGTACAAGGATGCGCAGATCGGCGTGCAGCAGTTCGTCGAGTACGCCGGCGCGCCCACCAACCTCACCGCCGTGCTCAATGCCGGCAAGCAGATCAACCGTGGCGCGGAGCTGCAGTCGGCCTGGCGCGCGACCCGCTCGCTGACGTTCGCGCTGAACACCGGCTACCTCGACTCCTACTACGAGGACTACCTCGTCCCCTGCAACGTGTTCACCGCCGCGCCGGGCTGCACCGGCGGGGTCGGGGCCGTGAACCTCGCCAACGTGAACCGCCCGCTGAATGCCCCGTCCTGGACGGTCTCCGGCAACGCGGTCTACACCTGGGACTTCCAGCCCGGTTCGCTCCTGGCACGGGTCGGCTACGACTGGCGCAGCTTCACCAAGGTGGCCAACACCACCCCGAGCGTGACCGACCAGCCCGCCTACGGGCTGCTCAATGCCGGGCTTGCCTTCACCACCCGCGACAACGCCTGGCGCTTCGCGCTCGATGGCAAGAACCTCACCAACAAGTACTACCGCGTCGCCGGCTACGACTTCGGCGACCCGCCGATCTCGCCGGCCAACTCCTTCATCGGCGGCGTCAGCCAGATCGGCTTCTACGGGCCGCCGCGCACCTGGACGATCACCGCGCAGTACCACTTCTAGAGACCCGCATCGCGAAGCTGGCGCGATGAGCTGGTTCGACCCGCCGCGGCCGCTGCTGCCGGAGCTCATCGTCCGGCATGGCCGCTGGCGGGGGGCGCGCGCGGCGCTCATCGGCGAGGGGCGCACCCTCAGCTGGGCGCAGTTCGAGGCCGAGACGGCGCGCATCGCCGCCGCGTTCGGCGCCGCGGGGCTGGAGCGCGGCGCGCGCGTCGCGCTGCTGATGGACAACAGCCTCGAGTACGCGCTCGTGCTGTTCGGCATCCTGCGCGCCGGCTGCGTGGCGGTGCCGCTCAACGTCTCGATCACCGATGCGGCGGTTGCGGGCATGATCGAGGATGCCGGGGCGCGGGCGGTGTGTGCCTCGGGACGGCACTGCGCGCGCATCGATGCGCTCGCCACAGCCTCGCCCCGGGTGCGCGAGGCGCTGCGCCTCGCGCACGGCGGCCCGGGCGGTGCCTGGCGCGAGCTCGTGCCCTGGTACCGCGCCCAGCCGCTGCGGCTGCCGGCGCCGCAGCTCGCACCCGAGGACCTGTGCAACATCATCTACAGCTCCGGCACGACCGGGACCCCCAAGGGCATCGTGCACACGCACGGCTGCCGCCTCGCCTGGGCGGCCGAGCTCGCGCAGGTGCTGCGCTACCGCAGCGACTGCGTGACGCTGTGCTCGCTCGGGCTGTTCTCCAACATAAGCTGGGTGGCGATGCTCGCCACCGTGTACGTCGGCGGCACGATCGTCGTCATGCCCGCCTTCGAGGCGCGCGCGGTGGCGGCGGTGATCGAGCGCGAGCGCATCACCCACAGCACCTTCGTGCCGGTGCAGCTGGAGCGGCTGTTGGCGCTGGAGGACCTGGACAACTTCCGCCTCGACAGCCTGGATACCATCATGTGCTGCGGCTCGCCGCTGCCGCTGCCGCTGAAGCGCGAGTTCCCGCGCCGCACCGGCTGCACGCTCATCGAGCTCTACGGACTCACCGAGGGGGTCTGCACCATCCTCGCTCCCGAGGACTTCGCGGCCAAGACCGCATCCGTCGGCAAGCCCTTCCTCGGCACCGACCTCAAGATCCTCGACGAGGCCGACCGCGAGGTGGGCGCGGGCGTCACCGGGGAGATCGTCGGGCGCGGCGCGCTGCTCATGGCCGGCTACTACGGGCGCGAGGCGGCGAGCCGCGAGGCCACCTGGACCGATGCGCACGGGGCGCGCTGGCTGCGCACCGGCGATCTCGGCCAGTTCGATGAGGAGGGCTTCCTGTACGTGGTCGACCGCAAGAAGGACATGATCCTGTCAGGCGGTCAGAATGTGTACCCGGCCGACATCGAGCAGGTGATGCGCGCGCATCCGGCGATCGCCGAGGTGGCGGTGGTGGCGGCGCGCAGCCGCCGCTGGGGCGAGACCCCGGTGGCGGTGGTGGTGACCCTGCCCGGCGCTGCGGTGGAAGCGGCGGAGCTGGCGCGCTGGACCAACGAGCGCGTCGGCAAGCAGCAGCGCATCGCCGCGGTGCTGGTGCGCGCATCGCTGCCGCGCAACGCCAATGGCAAGATACTCAAGCGCGAGCTGCGGGCCGAGCTCGCCGACCGGGAGTACTGAAGGTCAGCTTTCCCCACTGCCGCGGAGCGAGCATGGACGAATACTGGTATTCGAGCGAGGAGGGGCTGCGGCTCTACTCGCGCATCTATCCGGGCCCCGGCGCGGGGGCACCGGTGCTGGTGTGCCTGCACGGGCTCACGCGCAACAGCCGCGACTTCGAGGAGCTCGCCCCGCACCTCGCGGCGCGCTACCGGGTCATCGTGCCGGACGTGCGCGGCCGCGGCCTCTCGGCACGCGACCCGAACCCGGCCAACTACCAGATCCCGGTGTACCTGCGCGACCTCGCGCGCCTGCTCACCGGGCTCGGGGCGACGCGCATCGCCATCGTCGGCACCTCCATGGGCGGCCTCATGGCCATGGTGCTCGCGGCCATGCAGCCGCAGCTGCTGAGCCGCATCGTGCTGAACGACATCGGACCGGAGGTGGATCCGGCCGGCCTTGAGCGCATCAAGACCTACGCCGGTCGCTCCGCGCCGGTGACCACGATCGCGCAGGCAGCGGCCCAGCAGCAGCGCATCTTCGGCCCGGCCTGGCCGGGCCTCTCGAGCGAGCGCTGGGAGGAGCTGGCGCAGCGCAGCTACCGCGCCGATGCCGCCGGTCAGCTGGTGAGCGATGCCGACCCGCAGATCGGGGAGGTGGTGCGCCGCTCGCCGGCGGCGGCGCAGGACCTATGGCCGCTGTGGGCACAGCTGCAGTACCTGCCCATCCTCGCGCTGCGCGGTGCGCTCTCGGACATCCTCAGCGCGGCCACGCTCGAGCGCATGCAGCGCGATATGCCTCTGGTGCAGACGGTCACGGTGCCCGAGCGCGGCCACGCGCCGCTGCTCGACGAGCCGGTGGCACTGGCTGCCATCGACGCCTTCCTGGCCGGCAGGGACTGAGGTGCGCTGAAGGCGCCAGCGGGCGCCGCCGCCGCGGCGGCGCCTGTTCTTACCCGGTCACTTCGCGGTGCGCGTGCGCTTCAGGGCAGGTTTCGCCGCCACGCGCCCGGTGCGCGCGGCGCTCTTGCGCGCCGCGGCCTTGGCCGCGGGCTTGCGCGCGCTGCGGGTCGCGGCCTTGGCACGGGCCGGGGCGTGCGCGGGCGTGGCCGCCCCCGCGGGCGGGGTTGCGCGCGCACGGCGCGGCCTGGCGCTCGCCGCCGGTGCGGCGGCGGGTGTGGCTGCGTCCGCAGCCGGGGCCGTGGCGGCGGTCTTCTTGCCGCGCCCGAAGCGCCCGAAGCGCCCGAAACGGCCGCCGCGCTCGGGTGCGGCGGCGAGCAGCGTGCGGCATTCCTCGAGCGAGACGGTCTTGGGGTCGCGGTCCTTGGGGATCTTGGCGTTCTTCTTCTTGTCGGTGATGTAGGGACCGTAGCGGCCATTCAGCACCTGGATCCCCGCGTCGGGGAAGTCCTGGATGATGCGGTTGGCGTCGGCTTCTTTCTTCAGCCGGATAACCTCGCGCGCCCGCTCGAGCGTCACCGTGTACGGATCGTCCTCCTTGAGCGAGGCGTACTTGCTGCCGTACTTGAGGTAGGGACCGAAACGGCCGACGTTGGCGATGATGGTCTCCCCGACCTCGGTCTCCCCGAGCGTGCGCGGCAGCACGAACAGCTCCATGGCATCGGCGAGGGTGATGTGGTCCATCTTCTGCCCGGGCTTCAGTCCGGCGAAGCGCGGCTTCTCCTCATCGTCCTTGGTGCCGATCTGCACGAACGGCCCGTAGCGCCCCATGCGCACCGTCACCGGCTTGCCGGTCTGCGCATCCTTGCCGAGCTCGCGCGCCATCGCCACCTGCTCGCGGGTGACGGTCTTCTCGATCTTGTCGACCTGGTGGATGAAGGGCTTCCAGAACTTGTCGAGCGGCTTGGTCCACTCTTCCTCGCCGCGCGACACCGCATCGAGCTCATCCTCCATGGCGGCGGTGAAGCCGTACTCCACGTAGCGGTGGAAGTGATGCGTGAGGAAGCGGTTGACGATCTTGCCGATGTCGGTCGGCACGAAGCGGCGGCTGTCCATCTCGACGTACTCGCGGTCCTGCAGCGTCGAGATGATGGTGGCGTAGGTCGAGGGGCGGCCGATGCCGTGCTCCTCGAGCGCCTTCACGAGCGAGGCCTCGCTGTAGCGCGGCGGCGGCTCGGTGAAGTGCTGCTCGGCCTTAAGCGCGGTGAGCTCGACCTGCTCGCCTGCGTTCATCGCCGGCAGGACGTGATCGCCCTCGTCGGTCTTGGAGTCATCGGTGCCCTCCTGGTAGACCGAGATGTAGCCCGCCTTCACCAGGGTCGAGCCGTTGGCGCGCAGCAGATGGCGCTGCGCACCGTCGGCGCCGGCCAGCATGTCCACCGCCACGGTATCGAACAGCGCGTGGCTCATCTGCGAGGCCACCGCGCGCTTCCAGATGAGCGCGTACAGGCGGTACAGGTCATCGTCGATCTTGCCCTCGACCTCAGCGGGGGTGATGGCCGCCGAGGTCGGACGGATGGCCTCGTGCGCCTCCTGCGCGTTCTTCGACTTGGTCTTGTAGATGCGCGGTTCCTCGGCGACCTCGGCCTTGCCGTACAGCCGCGCCGCGACTTCGCGGATCTCCGTCACCGCCTCGGCGGCGAGGGAGACCGAGTCGGTGCGCATATAAGTAATGAGTCCGACGTTACCCTCGCCCAGGTCCACGCCCTCGTACAGCTGCTGCGCGAGGCGCATGGTGCGGCGCGCGTTGAAGCCGAGCTTGCGCGCCGCCTCCTGCTGCAGCGTCGAGGTGGTGAAGGGCGGGGCGGGGTTGCGGCGGCGCTGCTTGCGCTCGATCGCCAGCACGGTGAGGGTGCCGGGGCGTCCCGGGCCGCTGCCGGCGGCGGCCTGCACGCTGCGCTCGACCTCGCGCGCCTGCGCCTCGTTCACGAAGCTGAACTGCTCGACCTTCTGGCCACGGTACTCGAGCAGCTTGAGGGGGAAGCTCTGGGCGCTGTGGCGCCCCTCGCCCTCGAGCGTCCAGTACTCCTGGGCGCGGAAGGCGTCGATCTCCTCCTCGCGCTCGCAGATCATGCGCAGCGCCGGGCTCTGCACGCGCCCGGCGGAGAGGCCCTGGCGTACCTTCTTCCACAAAAGCGGCGAGAGGTTGAAGCCCACCAGGTAATCGAGCGCGCGGCGCGCCTGCTGCGCGTTGACCAGATCCAGTGACAGGCCGCGCGGACGCTCGACCGCCTCGCGGATGGCGTTCTTGGTGATCTCGTAGAACACCACGCGATGCACGTCCTTGCCGTCGAGGTCGCCGCGCTCCTTCAGGATCTCCTTCAGGTGCCAGGCGATCGCCTCGCCCTCGCGGTCCGGGTCGGTGGCCAGGAACAGCGCCTTGGACTTCTTCAGGCTCTTGGCGATGGCCTCGACGTGGCGCTCGTTCTTCTCCAGCACGCGGTACTTCATCGCGTAGCCGTCGTCGGGGTCGACCGCGCCTTCCTTGGGAATGAGGTCGCGGACGTGGCCGTAGGAGGCGAGCACGTCGAAGTCGCGCCCGAGGTACTTCTTGATGGTCTTCGCCTTGGCGGGCGATTCGACTATGACCAGGTTGTCTGCCATGACTAGCGGGAAACGCCCGTTCCTAAAACGAAAACCCGCGGGCCTGCCGCGGGAACCTCAGCTGCCGCCATTGTGCGTGCGCCCTCAATGCGGCGCATTGAGCCGTGCTTCCGTGATGACTCCGCCCAGGCGCTCGACGGCGAGCTCCTGCCCGGGCTGGCTGGAGAGGACCATGAGCACCACCCACTTGAGCGTCTCGGTGTCCGGCTCATCGGTGTCCAGGGCCAGCATGCGCTCGATGACGAACTCGCGCTGCTGGGGAGTGAGCACACCGGCGGCCTCGAGCTTGAGCAGCATGCCGCGGCACTCGGTCGAGAGGCGCGTGAGCTCGCTGTCGGTGAACACGCGCACGCCGCTCGGGGTATCCGGGGCGACGCGCTGCACGCGCTCGTGATTGAAGGCGAGGTCGGTCAGCCAGTCGAGCGCGCGCTCCACGTTGGCCGCCGCGAAGCCGGCGCTGGTGAGCTGCCGCGCCAGGCGCTCGCGCTCGGGCACGTCCGGCGACTCGCTCAGCATGTAGCGGTCGAAGACGTAGATGAGGATGTCCAGAACGCTGCCAGTCATCATGGTGAAACAGGTAATCGATCCGGCGCACGCCGCCCGCTGCCGCGGGCACGACGCAAAAAACTTCCGGAAAATCAGCAGCTCGGAGGCTGCCGCGGGTGCGTGCGTGCGACGGGAAGGCGAACGGTCGCGCAGTTCAAATGCGGGGGCATCTAACAGCATTTCCCGCGGGTTGTCCAATTGCCACCCGCGCGCACGGCGCCCGGCGGGACGCCTAAGTGGTTCTGGTTACGGGGAATTTTCACCTGCGGCGCCGCAGGTGGGCGCCGTGGCGTCCGGTCCGCGGCACACACGGGCGTGCGTGCCGCGGCCGGGGGTGCTTTCAGGGCTTGTCGACGGCGTCGCCGATCTCGACGATGTTGGTGGCGCCGATGATCAGGCCGTAGCTCATGCGGTCGAAGGCCTTGAATATCAGGAGCGTGCCGCTGCGCTCATCGGGGAGCTTCACCTTCGGGGCGAAGTTGACGCTGCCCGTGGAGCCGATGTCGCGGCCGTTGCGGAAGATGTCCGGCACGGTGTCGCCGGTCTGGCGGATGGCGAGCACGGTGCCCGGGTCCACCCCCTGGCCGGTGCCGCGGTTGATCGCCACGACCTGCCAGATGCCGCCGAGGTTGCCGCCCACCACGTCGATGATCGTGCCGTGCACATCGCCGGGCGGCGCGTGCGGAGTGAAGGTCACGGGGGTCTCGGCCGTATCCACCGGCAGCAGCCGGTCGCCGCGCAGCGTCTCGCGCGCCGGGTCGATCAGCAGCGCCTTCGCCGGGTCACCGGGCTTCTGCACCAGCGCGGTCGCGGTGTAGATCGCCTCGTAGCCGAGCAGGCGGTGATCATCGGGGTCACGCAGCGGGCCGGAGATGTGCATCACCGAGTAGCGCGCATTCTCCTGCGCGCTCAGGTTGCGGATGTAGACCTCGTTGTTCGAGCCGCCGGTGTTGTGCATGTCGCGGAAGGCGAGCACGTAGGGCGCCGCCTTCAGCTGCTCATCGCTCATGACCGCCGGGCGCGACAGGAAGGCCGCGATCGAGGCGTAGGGGATCGTGGGGATGGCATTCACCAGCGGGGCCGAGCGCAGGCGCGGATCCAGGCGCACGATCCCGGCCTGCTCGACGCTCACGTACGGGTGGCCGTTGGCGCCGTAGGCGAGCGCCAGCTGGTCGCCCGGATAGATAAGGTGTGGATTCGGGATCTGCGGATTGATGACCCAAACCTCGGGCCACAGCCACGGATCCTTCAGATACATCGAGGCGATACCCCACAGGGTGTCGCCGCGCTTGACCGTGTAGTGCATCGGCGCCGTGGCGTTCACCTGCGGCAGGTCCGCGTGCGCCGCGGCCGGCGCGGGCGCGCCATTGCCGGCGGCGATGGCCGCCTCGGTGGCGGTCTGGTCAGTGGCCGGCGAAGCCGCGGCCGCATCGGCTGCGGCGGGCACGGGCGCAGGCGCAGCAGCAGCCGGGGCGCTCGGTGTCGCTTCGTGATGCCGGAAGTGCGAGCAGCCGGCCACGCTCAGGGACACGATCAGCAGGCCCGCGACGGCGCGAGCCCCAAGTACTTGATTTGAGACCATCCTCCACTCCTCAATTGCGCGAGGTGGACCACACGACCTGCGCGGGAATTCTAGTTCGTTATACTGGCATGGCGGCCCCCGGCATACGAATTAATGTCAACTTTGTGCGCTGGATCACCCTTGCTGGCGCCCCCATATACCCGACCCATGGCTATCAGAACCATCCTCGAATTCCCCGATCCGCGGCTGCGCACCCGTGCCCAGCCGGTGACCGTCTTTGACGACGAGCTCGGCACGCTCATCGATGACATGCTCGAGACCATGTACCGGGCTCCCGGCATCGGGCTCGCCGCCACCCAGGTGGACGTGCACAAGCGCGTCATCGTCATCGACATCTCCGAGGAGCGTAACGCGCCCTTCGTGGTCATCAACCCCGAGATCCTCGCGCGCGAGGGCGAGGCCAGGGGCGAGGAAGGCTGCCTGTCGGTGCCGAACATCTTCGACGAGATCAAGCGCGCCACGAAGATCCGCCTGCGCTGGCACGACCGCGACGGGCAGCTGCGCGAAGAGGAATTCGCGGACATGCTGGCGGTGTGCGTGCAGCACGAGATGGATCATCTCGAGGGCCGGCTGTTCGTCGACTACCTCTCCGACTTGAAGCGCGAGCGCATCCGCAAGAAGCTCGACAAGGAGCGCAAGGAGCGCGCCGCGCAGGCGCCGGAAATGCGCAGCGGCACGCGCCGCGCGCTCTGACGTTGCGCGTCGCCTTCGCCGGCACGCCCGCGTTTGCCCGGCCGGCGCTGGAAGCGCTGTGCCGCCACCATCAGGTGGTCGGCGTGCTCACGCAGCCGGACCGGCCGCGCGGCCGCGGCCAGAAGCTCGCCATGAGCGAGGTGAAGGCCGCCGCGCTCGCTCATGGCATCCCGCTCGACCAGCCGCAGACGCTCAAGGACGCCGCCGGCCGCGCCGCGCTTGCCTCCTGGGCGCCCGAGGTGCTCGTCGTCGTCGCCTATGGCCTCATCCTGCCGCGCGAGGTGCTGACGCTGCCCGCGCGCGGCTGCCTCAACATCCACGCCTCGCTCCTGCCGCGCTGGCGCGGCGCGGCGCCGATGCAGCGCGCCCTGCTGGCCGGCGACAGCGAGACCGGCATCACCGTGATGCAGATGGATGAGGGGCTCGATACCGGCGCGATGCGTCTCAAGCGTGCGCTCCCCATCGGCCCGCGCGATACCCTGGGCTCGCTCCACGACGCGCTCGCCGGGCTCGGCGCGGTGGCCATCATCGAGGCGCTCGATGCCCTGGCCGCCGGCACCCTGCCGAGTGAACCGCAGCCGGCAGCCGGCGTCGGCTACGCACCCAAGGTGACCAAGGCCGAGGCGCTCATCGACTGGACCGAGCCTGCGGTGCAGATCGACCGGCGCGTGCGCGCCTTCCATCCCTGGCCGGTGGCGGAGACGCGATTCGCCGGTGAGCAGCTGCGCGTACACGCGGCCATTCCAATCGACGTTAACGGCGACGAAACGGTGGCGTTCGGCCCGCGATCAGCATCGAAAACCACGGAAACTGGCGTGATCCTGGCGGTGGGCGACCCGGGCATCGTGGTGCAGTGCGGCCAGGGTCTGATCCGGCTCACCGAGGTACAGCTGGCCGGGCGGCGCGCGGTGCGGGCGCGGGATTTCGCCCGAGGCCGCGCGCTCGTGGGCACCCGGCTTGGCTAGGACTGCCTATGCGCCGGCCGCCCCGGCACTCGCCGCGGCGGCCCGGGCGGTGGCCGCGGTTCTTGGCGGCGAGTCCGCCGACGCCGCCCTCGAGGCGGCGCCCGGAGCCGGCCGGCCGGCCATTCAGGCCATCGCCCTTGGCACCATCCGCTGGTATCTGCGCGTGGCGCCGGCGGTGGAGGCCCTGCTCGAGCGGCCCGGCACCGTGCCCCGCCCGGCGCGGGCGCTTTTGGCCTGCGCCGCGCACCAGATCGAGTACTCGCGTCACGCCCCCGAGCTCACCGTCAACGCCGCCGTGGATGCGGCCAGGCTCCTCGACCAGGGGCGGGTGGCCGCACTGGTGAACGCGGTACTGCGCCGCTTCGTGCGCGAGCGCGAGGCACTGCTCGCCCGGGTGGACGCCTCCCTCCCGGGCCGCACGGCGCACCCGGCCTGGCTGGTCGAGCGCCTCGCGGCCGCCTGGCCCGGCCACTACCTCGCGGTGCTGGAAGCCAACAACGCGCACCCGCCTCTGACGCTGCGCGTGGACCCGTCCCGGACCACGGTGGCGGGGTATCTCGAGCAGCTGCGGGTAGCCGGCATTGATGCATATGCAGTTCAATGGTGCCCAACGGCAATAACTTTGGATCATCCAAGATCCATTGAGGAGCTGCCCGGCTTCGCGGCCGGCGAGGTCTCGGTGCAGGACGCCGGCGCGCAGCTGGTCACCCGGCTGCTGGATCTCGCCCCGGGCCAGCGCGTGCTCGATGCCTGTGCGGCTCCCGGCGGCAAGACCGGTGCGATCCTCGAGGCGACCGGCGGCGAGGCGCTCGTGACGGCGGCCGACGTGAGTCCCGAGCGGGTGCTCCTGATCGAGGAGAACCTGCGGCGGCTCAAGCGCGCCGCGCACACGGTGGTGGCGGACCTGACGCGGCCGCCGCCGCAGCTGAGCGAGGCACCCTACGACCGCATCCTCGTCGATGCGCCCTGCTCCTCGAGCGGCGTCATCCGCCGGCACCCCGATATCAAGCTCCTCCGGAGAGCGGCAGATGTGGGGGCATTTGCAAGGACACAGCTTAAGCTCTTGCGCAGTGCGGCCGGGCTCCTGCGGCCGGGCGGCCGGCTCGTGTACGCCACCTGCTCGGTGCTGCCGCAGGAGAACGAAGCGGTGGTGGCGGCGCTCTTAGAGGAAACCCCCGCACTCAGGCCCGTCGCCGCGCCCGCGGCGGCGACACTTGTGCCCGGGGCCATCGAACGTGCGGCCGGGCTCCAGCTCCTGCCGGGGGCAGAGGCAGGGACAGACGGCTTCTATTATGCTTGTCTCGAAAAGACAACGGCCGGAACGTGAGCGCCTGCCGTCGCAGGCATCCATGCTACGCGACGATCCAACAGGGAAGGGTTTGAGCCGGATCCGGTGGCTGGCGCTGTGGGTCTCGAGCCTCGTCATCGCAGGCGCCGTCCTCGCCAACGCCCTCGAGGGCATCCTCGAGGTGCGCACCGCCTACGTGAACATCGACAAAGGGGTGTTCCTCCTGTACGCCCGGATCGAATACCCGGAGAGTCCCGCCATCCGCGATGCGCTGCGCGACGGCATCACGCTGACCTTCGATCTGGACGCGCGGGTCGACCGCGACCGGCGTTTCTGGTTCAACGCCTCGATCGTCGATCTCACCCTGCGGCGCGAGCTCACCTACCACGCGGTCAGCGATCGCTACGTGGTGCGTGACACCAAGAGCGGCGACCAGAGCACCTTCGCCACCCTCGATGAGGCGCTCACCTACCTCGGCCACGTCGATGCCTGGCCGATCCTGGTCGAGCCGCAGCTCGATGGCGGCAACTACACCATCAGCGTGCGCGCCGGCGTGCGCCGCGGGCACCTGCCGTCCTCGATGCGCGCGATCCTGTTCTGGACCGATGACTGGGCACGCGTCTCGGAGTGGTACACGTGGTCTCTTCCGGTATAACGCCACGACCGCCGCGCGGCGGCCTGCGCTGGCTCGCCGTCGGGCAGGTGCTGCTGTGGAGCGCCATCGGCCTGGGCGCGTTCCTGTTGCTCGCCAAGAGCGTGCAGAACTCCGCGGAGTTCGGCCGGCTGCAGCTGTGGATCCTGCTGGTCGATGCCTGCGGCGTGGTGGCGCTGTCGATCCTGCTGGCGCGCCGCCTGTGGCGCCTGGTGCGCGACTACCGCGCGCACGTTCCCGGCTCACGCCTCACCGCGCGCACCGTGGTGATCTTCGGAGCCCTGGTCATCGCCCCGCTGCTCATCGTCTACGTGTCCTCGCTCGAGTTCATCAACCAGGGGATCGACAGCTGGTTCAAGGTGGAGGTGAAGCAGGGTCTGAACGATGCGCTGGGACTGTCACGCGCGGCACTCGATCTGCGCATGCGCGAGTACTCCGCGCACACCGCCGCGCTCGCCGAATCCCTCGCCGGCACCGAGCCTGCCGACATGTTCGGCAAGCTCGAGGTCGCGCGCCGCTCGAATCAGGCCCTCGAGATCGCGGTGTTCGGCGCGCGCGGCCGCATCATCGCCGCCAGTGTCGAGAATCCGCTGGAGACGATGCCCACGCAGCCGCCGCCGGATCTGGTGCGCCAGGTGGAGCAGCATCTGCCGTACGTGAGTCTCGAGCCGCAGGGCGGCAACCGCTACCTGATCCGCACCGCCGCGCCGCTGCCGCGCGCCGGCGCGGGCCGCGAGACGCGCTACCTGGTGGCGATCTATGCGGTCCCGGAGCAGCTCGCCGCGCTGTCCGAAGCGGTGCAGGACTCCTACAACCAGTACGGCAACCTCGCGGCGATGCGCGAGCCTCTGAAGTACAGCTTCCGTCTCACCCTCACCCTGGTCGTGCTCTTGGCGATGCTGGCGGCGATCTACCTCGCCATCTTTTCGGCGCAGCGCCTGGTGCGCCCGGTGCAGGACCTGATCGAGGGGACGCGCGCGGTCGGCAAGGGTGACTTCGCCAAGCGCCTGCCGCTGCCCTCGCGCGACGAGATGGGCTTCCTGGTGCACTCCTTCAACGACATGACCAAGCGGCTGCGCCGCGCGCGCGAGGAGGCGACGCGCAGCCAGCAGGCGGTGGAGCGCGAGCGCACGCGCCTCGCCATCATCCTCGCGCGCCTCTCGACCGGGGTGCTGGCGATCGACCGCTCGATGACCGTGCGCACCGCCAACGAGGCGGCCGGCGCGATCCTCGGTGTCGACCTGTCCGGCGCCAACGGGCGCGCGCTGCCCGAGCTCGCCGCCGGCCACGAGCGGCTCGGCCAGTTCGTCGCCGCCCTCGCGGTGCGCTTCGCCGCCGGGCGCGAGGAGTGGCGCGAGCAGCTCGATCTGGACGGCACCGGCGGCCGCCGCACGCTCATGTGCGCCTGCACGCCGCTGCCGGGCGAGGACTCCGGCGTCGGCTTCGTCATCGTCTTCGATGACATCACCGCGCTCCTGCAGGCGCAGCGCGACGCGGCCTGGGGCGAGGTGGCGCGCCGTCTCGCCCACGAGATCAAGAACCCGCTCACCCCGATCCAGCTGTCCGCCGAGCGCCTGCGGCGGCGTCTGCTTGCCGGCATGAGCGAGCGCGATGCCGACATCCTCGAGCGCGGCACCCGCACCATCGTGCAGCAGGTGGAGACCATGCAGCAGATGGTCAACGCCTTCTCCGAGTACGCCCGCGCCCCGGAGATGCAGATCACGCGCTTCAGCCTGAACCAGCTGGTGCAGGAGGTCGCCGACCTGTACCGCTCCCAGGATCCGCGCACCCAGATCCATCTTGAGCTCGACGAGCGCATCGAGTCGATCGAGGCCGACCGCGGCCGGGTGCGGCAGATCCTCAACAACCTCGTCACCAACGCGCTCGAGGCGCTCGACGGGGTGAGCACGCCCAAGCTCGAGATCACGACCAAGCTCGAGTCGAGCGGCGATGCGGAATACGCGGCGCTTACGGTGTGTGACAATGGCCCGGGCTTCCAGCGCGAACTGCTGGGACGGGTGTTCGACCCCTACGTCACCAGCAAGCCCAAGGGCACGGGCCTGGGGCTCGCCATCGTGAAGAAGATCATCGAGGAACACGGCGGACGGATCGACGCCGACAACCGCCCGGAGGGTGGGGCGCGTGTGCGCGTCGTGCTGCCGGTCAAGGACAGCACCCGCGCGGCGAGTGGCAGCGCGCGCGAGCGCCGTGAGCAACTGCGGAGGGAAAGAGCATGACGAGTCCACATATTCTGGTGGTCGATGACGAAGCCGACATCCGCGGCCTCCTCAAGGAGATCCTCTCCGAGGAGGGCTACGAGGTCGACGTCGCCGCCAACGCGGCGCAGGCGCGCGCCTCGCGCGCGCGCCAGGTGCCGGACCTGGTGCTGCTCGACATCTGGATGCCGGACGTGGATGGCATCACGCTGCTGCGCGAGTGGTCGGCCGGCGTCAGCGACGGCTGTCCGGTGGTCATGATGTCGGGGCACTCGACGGTGGAGACCGCGGTCGAGGCCACGCGCCTCGGCGCCTTCGATTTCGTCGAGAAGCCGCTCTCGCTCGCCAAGCTGCTGCGCACGGTGGAGCGCGCGCTCGATGCCGGGCGGCGCCACCGCCAGTCCGGCAAGCTTTTGGGCGCCCCGCTCGCCATCCCGCTCGGCAAGAGCCGACTCATGCAGCAGCTGCGCGGCGAGCTGCAGCAGATCGCCGCCAATTCCTCAGCGGTGCTGCTGGTGGGCGAGCCCGGCTCCGGCCGCGAGGCCTTCGCGCGCTATCTGCACGAGCACAGCGCGCGCGCCAACACCCCGTTCGTGCCGCTGATCGCCAGCAGCCTGCGCGAGGAGGACGCCGAGGCGCGGCTGTTCGGGCGCGAGAACGCCGACGGCAGCAGGGTTGCCGGCGCGCTCGAGGAGGCCGCCAACGGCACCTTGTTCATTCACGAGGTCGAGGATCTGCCGCCGGCCGCGCAGCGCCTCCTGGTCGGGGTGTTCGAGTCGGGGCAGTACACGCGCGTCGGCGGCCGCGAGCCGCTGCCGTTTCGCGCGCGCCTTTTGTCCTCGGCGCAGCCCGGCATCGAGCAGCGCGCCGGCAACGAGGCACTCAGGCGTGACCTGCTCGCGCACCTGAACGTGCTCATCGTGCGCGTGCCGCCGCTGCGCGAGTACGCCGAGGACGTCCCGGACCTGCTGCGCCACCAGGTCGACCGCATGGTCGACGCCGACGGCCTGCCGTTCCGGCGCTTCAGCGTCGCCGCGCAGAACCGCCTGCGCAACTACCCCTGGCCCGACAACGTGCGCGAGCTGCGCCACCTCGTGCACCGCCTGCTGATCCACGGCGGTCCCGAGGAGATCCGCCTCGAGGAGATCGAGCGCGAGCTGGCGGTGCAGACCCCGCCGGATGAGCCGCTGGTGAAGCAGGACCTGCTGGCCCTGCCGCTGCGCGAGGCGCGCGAGCAGTTCGAGCGCGCCTACCTGCAGCAGCAGCTGCTTCTGTGCAGCGGCAAGGTCGGCCAGCTCGCCAAGCGCGTCGGCATGGAGCGCACGCACCTGTACCGCAAGCTGCGCTCCCTCGGCGTCGACTTCCGCAACATCAGCGACGAGTGAGGCGCAGCGGCGGCGCACGCATGCCCGTCAGCGGCGATTACCTGCAGTACGTGCTCGAGCAGCTCAGCGCGCTGGGCGAGCTGCGCGCGCAGCACATGTTCGGTGGCGCCGGCCTGTACTGCGCGGAGGTGTTCTTCGCCATCGTCAGCGACGACACGGTGTACCTGCGCGCCGACGATGCCAGCCGTGCCGACTTCACCCGCCGCGGCATGGCGGCGTTTCGTCCCTACCCCGACCGGCCGCAGGTGAGCATGACCTACTACGAGGTGCCGGCGGAGGTGCTGGAGGATCCCGAGGCGCTGGTGAGCTGGAGCCGGCGCGCCGTGGCGGCCGCCGCGGCCGGTAAGCGCCCGGTGCGCGCCCAGGGCACGCGCCGCCAGGGCTCGGGGACGGGGAGCCGGCAGCCGGCGCTGCGCCGCCGCGCGCGCCGCGCTACGCCGCAGGCCGACGGCTAGGGATGCGCCGCCGGGCTGCCCGGCGCGC
The DNA here is from genome assembly GCA_963825385.1 of uncultured Pseudomonadota bacterium. Classification (GTDB taxonomy): domain Bacteria; phylum Pseudomonadota; class Gammaproteobacteria; order Steroidobacterales; family Steroidobacteraceae; genus 13-2-20CM-66-19. The sequence continues at coordinate 381,437 of CAWGSX010000001.1, forward strand.
CCGCATCGTTGTTGGGCGCGGGCGGCGCCGCGGGCCGCATCTTGGCGTCGATGTCCTTCTGGATCTCGATCAGCTGCGGGGTGAGCTCCTGCATGCGCGCCTGCCCGTTGGCGAGGATCTGTTGCTGCTGCGCGTTGAGCGGCTGCGCCTGGTTCATCTGCGTCAGCTGGGCGTTCACGGTTTCATCCCTCCGCGCCTTGACCTCGTCGATGAGCGTGCGGCCTCTTCGACCTCAGTCGCCGACGCGGATCACCAGGGCGTCGACGTCGGCGGCCTGCAGCTGCTTGCGCACCTTGTTGAGCTCATCGAGGTTGCTGATCGGGCCGATGCGCACCCGGTGCCACACGTCGGTGTCGACGGCGACGCGCTGCACCTTCGCCTCGACGCCCTGCAGGGCGAGCTGGGCGCGCACGCGGTTGGCGTCGGCCTCGTTGCGGTACGAGCCGGCCTGCAGCACGTAGACTCCCGGGTGCTCGATCTTGGCGGTCGCCGGCAGGTCGCGCTTGACGTCCTTGTCCTTCTCCGGGACCACGACCTCGAAGTTCGGCAGCATCTCGTAGAAGTCGTATTTCTCGGGCGCCTTGCCCGCGCCCGCGGCGCCGAGCTCGGCATCGGCGCGCGCGCTCCTGTGCGGATCCGGGTGCGGCGTGTCGGCGCCATCGGCCGCATGGTGCAGCCGCCCGTTGACGTAGGCGAAGGCGACGCCCGCGACCAGAAGGCCGGTGAGCGCGCCGTAGCTGAACTCGCGCAGGCCGCGCACCTTAAGCCCCCGGTGCTGCGAGCCTTTGTAATCGCGCGCGGTGAGCTTGGCGCGGTTGCGGTTCTGGCTGGCGGGCACGCGCGCGCTCACATGCTCTCGGGTGCCGACACGCCCAGCAGCGTGAGCCCGTTGCGCAGCACCTGCTGCACGCCGAGCACGAGCGCGAGGCGCGCATTGCGCAGCGCGGCGTCCTCGACGATGAAGACCTCGGCGTTGTAGTAGGTATGGAAGGCGTTGGCGAGCTCGCGCAGGTAATGCACCAGCACGTGCGGGGCGCGGTTGAGCGCGGCCTGCTCGAGGGTCTCCGCGTAGCGCGTGAGCACGCTCAGCAGCGCCTGCTCGTGGCTGGCCAGAAGGCGCGCTGCCGCGGACAGTCCCTGGGCGCGGTCGAAGCTCAGGCCCCGCGCCGCCAGCTGCTTCATGACGCTCGCGACGCGGGCGTGCGCGTACTGGATGTAGTACACCGGGTTTTCGTTGGTACGAGACTTGGCGAGCTCGAGGTCGAAGTCGAGCGGCTGCTCGTGGCTGCGCATCAGGTAGAAGAAGCGCGCGGCGTCGTTGCCGACCTCCTCGCGCAGCTGGCGCAGCGTCACGAACTGCGCCTCGCGCTTGCCCATCGGGATCTTCTCGCTGCCGCGGAACAGGCTCACGAACTGGATCAGCGTCGCCTCCAGGCACTCCCCCGGCTGCCCCATGGCAATGAGGCCGGCGCGCACGCGCGCGACGTAGCCGTGGTGGTCGGCGCCGAGCACGTCGATCAGGCGCCGGAAGCCGCGCTCGCATTTGGCCAGGTGGTAGGCGATGTCGGAGGCGAAATAGGTCTTCTGCCCGTTCTCGCGCACCACCACGCGGTCCTTCTCGTCCCCGAACTCGCTGGCCCGGAACCAGACCGCGCCGTCCTTCTTCTCGAGCCGCCCCTGACTTGCGAGCACCGCGAGCGCGTGGTCGATGGCGCCGCTCGCGGCGAGGGCGCGCTCCGAGGTCCAGTGATCGAAGTGCACGCCGAACTCGCCCAGGTCCTCGCGGATGTCGGCGAGCATGGCATCGAGGGCGAGCTCGAGCACCCGGCCGAAGCCGGGCGCGCCGATCAGCTCGCGGCAGCGCGCGATGAGGGCATCGATGTAGGCCTCCTTGTCCCCGGCCGGCGCGTCGGCGGGGAGCCCGGTGAGCACCTGCGCGGCGCTGCGGCGCAGCCCCTCGGCGACAGCGGTGCGCAGCCGTGCGGCGAGGGCGCGCACGTACTCGCCGCGATAACCGTTCTCGGGAAACGGCAGCGTCTCCCCGCACGCCTCGAGGTAGCGCACCCAGGTGCTCACCGCGAGGATGTCCATCTGCCGCCCGGCGTCGTTGATGTAGTACTCGCTCTCCACGGCGTAACCGACCGCGCGCAGGATGTTGGCGAGCGTGGCGCCGTAGGCGGCCTGGCGCCCGTGGCCGACGTGCAGCGGGCCGGTCGGATTGGCGGAGACGAACTCCACGAGCAGCCGCTCCTGGGCGCCGCGCGTGCTCTCGCCGTAGGCTGCGCCCTGCGCGTGGATCGCGGCGAGCTCGCGCGCGTAGGCCTCGGGCGCGAGGTGGAAGTTGATGAACCCGGCACCGGCCACCTCCACGCGCGCCAGCAGCGCGCTCGGCGGCAGCGCGGCGACGATGGCGGCGGCGAGCTCGCGCGGGTTCTTGCGCGCGGGCTTCGCCAGGCGCAGCGCCAGGTTGGTCGCGAACTCCCCGTGCGCGGGGTCGCGCGTGCGCTCGAGCACCACCACGCCCGCCTGCGGCGGCGCGGGCAGCACGCCGGTGAGCTGGTTCAGCGCAGCGAGCAGCAGCTGCTCGAGTTCTTGCTTCAAGGTGTGCAGGGTGGGCGGCTTTCGGGACGCGCGAGTTTACCCGAAGCGAGCGGCAGCTGACCGTATTTGCACGGCCGGCGGCCCTAAAATCAGGCACATGCAACGGCGCAGGTTCCTGTGTGGCTCGCTGACGGCGCTGCTCGTGCCGCGCGGGCCGCGCGCGGCGGGGTGGCCGGGGAGCGTGGCCGGCGTCGCCCTGCCACAGAGCGCGCGCGCGCGCGCCTGCGTCGCCTTCGCCCGTGCGCATTGCCCCGACTACCTGTGCAACCACGGACTGCGCACCTTCGTGTTCGGCACGCTGCTGCTCAATGGCGCGCCCGGCTCCTACCGGGTCGAGGACGCCTTCATCGCCGCCGTGCTGCACGATCTGGGGCTGCTCGAGCCCTTCGCCTCGGCGGGCGCGCCGTTCGAGACCGACGGCGCCGACGCCGCCGCGGCCTGGGCGCGCTCTGCGGGCCTTGCGGCGCAGGACGCGGACCTCGTCTGGCACGCCGTGCAGATGCACGACGGCAACCGCGCGCTCACGCAGCGCCAGGGCCCCGAGGCGCTCCTGGTCGCCCTGGGTGCGGCGACCGACGTCGATGGCCCGCAGGGGCGGGCCCTGAGCACAGCTCAGGTCGCGGCGGTCGTCGCCGCGTTTCCGCGCCTGGGCTTCAAGCGCCGGTTCACCGCGCTGCTCGCGGCGCACTGCGCGCGCAAGGGCGCCACGCAGCACGCCACCTGGCTCGAGGGCTTCTGCCGCGCCCACATGACACAGCCGGGACCCGAGGACCGTGTCAGCGCCGAGATCGCCGCGGCGGGCTTCGCCGAATGAGTCGCGCGCCTTTGCGCCTAGAAGAGCTCGAGCGGGTCGACATCCAGTGACCAGCGCACCGCGCGCGCGCTGCGCAGGGCTTCCACCTCGGGCAGCCACGCCCCGAGGAAGGCGTGCAGGCGCGCCCGCTCGCGGCTCTCGATCAGAAGCTGCGCGTGGTAGCGCCCGGCGCGCCGGGCCATCGCGGCCGCCACCGGTCCGAGCAGTTTCACGCCGCGCGGGGGAGTGCCGGCGGCCGCTCGCGCCTCGGTGAGAAAGCCCAGGGCCGCCTCGGGGGTGCGCGCCGAGTCGCGCAGCGCGGCCAGGCGCGCGAACGGCGGCCACGCTGCCTGCGCGCGCTCCTCCAGCGCGCCCTCGGCGAAGCCGTCGTAGCCTTCGGCGAGCAGGCGCTTCAGCAGCGGGTGCTCCGGAAACTCGGTCTGGATCAGCACCTCCCCGGCGCGCGTGCCACGCCCGGCGCGGCCGGCGACCTGCACGATGGTCTGGGCGAGGCGCTCGGGTGCGCGGAAGTCGGTGCTGAACAGCCCCTGGTCGGCGTTCAGTACCACGACCAGGGTGAGGTTCGGGAAGTCGTGGCCCTTGGTCACCATCTGCGTGCCGACGAGCAGGCGCGCCTCCCCCGAGGCCATGCGGGCCACCACCGCCTCCATGTCTCCGCGCCGGCGCACCACGTCGCGGTCGAGCCGCGCGAGCGCGACGCCGGGGAATTGTGCGGCGAGCGCCTCCTCGATGCGCTCGGTGCCCTGGCCGACGGGCTTGACCGCAAAGCCGCACTGCGGGCAGCGCGCCGGGAGCGCTGCGTCCGCGCCGCAGTGATGGCAGCGCAGGCGCCCGGCAGCCTGGTGCACGGTGAGGCGTGCGTCGCACTCGCGGCACGGCGCGATCCAGCCGCACGCCGTGCACAGCAGCGTCGGCGCGTAGCCGCGCCGGTTCAGGAACACCAGCGCCTGGCCGTCCGCGGCCAGATGGCGCTCGATGGCGCGCGCGGAAGGTGCGGCGATGCCGGCGTGCACCGGGTGGGCGCGCAGATCGATGAGACTCAGCCGCGGCGGCTGCGCGGTCGCGGTGCGGCGCTCCAGGCGCAGGCGCGTGTAGCGGCCGGTGCTGACGTTGTGCAGCGTCTCGAGCGAGGGTGTGGCGCTGCCGAGCACCACCGGCACCTGCGCGTCGTGCGCGCGCACCACCGCCAGATCGCGCGCCGAGTAGCGCAGCGCCCCCTCGTGCTGCTTGAAGGAGGCGTCGTGCTCCTCGTCGACCACGATGATGCCGAGCCCGGGCACCGGGGCGAAGACGGCCGAGCGCGTGCCGAGCACCAGGCGCGCCGTGCCGCTGTAGGCGCACCTCCAGGCACTGAGGCGCTCGTGGTCGGTGAGCCCGGAATGCATGACCGCCATCGGCGTATCGAAGCGCGCCGCAAAGCGCGCCACGAGCTGCGGCGTGAGTCCGATCTCCGGCACCAGCACCAGGGCGCGTCCGCCGGCGGCGAGCACCGGCTCGATCAGGCGCAGGTACACCTCGGTCTTGCCGCTGCCGGTGATGCCGTGGAGCACGAAGGCGCCGTAGCGCCCGAGGCCGGCCGCGATCGCGGCCACTGCCGCGGACTGCTCGGCCGAGAGCTCGGGGCCGGGGCTGCGCAGACGGGCCGGCTGCGCAGGCGGGGGCGGCACTTCCGCGCTCGCGAGCCAGCCGCGCTGCACCAGAGCGCGCGCCGGCTCACGCCAGCCGGGCAGCTGCGCCGTGAGCGCCTCGGGGGCGAGGGGACCGGCGCTACCCACAAGCTCAAGCACCGCGCGCTGGCGCGGCGCGCGGCGCGGCTCGCCGGCGCCGCGGGCCGCCTCCCCGGCCGGAGTCAGCCCCCATTGCTCGGTGGGCGCGCGGCTCGGGGCGCCGAGTCGCAGGCCCTTGGGAAGCGCCGCGGCCACCACCTGGCCGAGCGGATGGTGGTAGTAGTCGCAGGCCCAGCGCAGCAGGGCGAGGGTGGCCGCATCCAGGACCGGCGCCTCATCGAGACTCTCCAGCGCGGCCTTCAGGCGTCCCGGCGGCAGCTCGGACTTCGGGGCAGTTTCCATAACCACGCCGACCAGGCGCTGGCGGCCAAAGGGCACGCGCACCCGCGAGCCGGGAGCGGGCAGCGGGCCCTGCGGCGGCAGATAGTCAAAGAGGCGCCGCAGCGGGGTGTCGAGTGCCACCCGCAGGATCGCGATTTCAGGGCTCACGGTTGATGGAAATCAGTGACTTGCAGCACGCCGCGGCCGTCAACAGGTCGCCGGCGTGCGCGTTATACAGGCCATGTCTGAGTTTGCTACGCTCGCGTCGCCTTATAGCATGCCGGCCGCACTACACGGCGACGTGGACTCGACCGATATCTCCGCCCAGAGCCGATCCCGAGCGCTGAACCAGTTTCTGGCCAGCGTGGAGCTGAAGGCTTTCAGGATTGCCCAGGCGGCGCTGCGGCACGAGGACGACGCTCTCGATGCGGTGCAGGATGCGATGCTGCAGCTGGCCCGGGCCTACTCGGAGCGGCCCGCGGCAGAGTGGAAGCCGCTGTTCTACCGCATCCTCGAGAACCGTATCCGCGACATGCAGCGGCGGCGCACGGTGCGCGGCCGGGTCATCGCCTGGCTGCCCTTCCGCGGCGAGGACGACGAGGACGAGCCGGACCCGATCGCCCAGGCGCCGAGCCCGGAGCCGCAGCCGGTCAAGCGCCTGGAGCTGGACGAGGCGATGGGCGCGCTGCAGAAGGCGCTCGACGCGCTGCCGCGGCGCCAGCAGCAGGCTTTCCTGCTGCGCACGCTCGAGGGCATGGACGTGGCCGAGACCGCGGCTGCCATGGGCTGCTCTGAGGGCAGCGTGAAGACACACTATTTTCGCGCCCTGCAGACCCTGCGGGCGCAGCTCGGAGAGCTCTACCTATGAGCCCGGTGAATGAGACCCTGACGGAGTTCGAGCGCAATGCGCGCACGGTGCTCGAGGCGAGCGTGCAGCGCATCGATGCGCGCACCCGCTCGCGGCTGAATCAGGCGCGCCATGCCGCGCTCGAGGCGGCGCAGGCGCGGCGCCCGGTGTCGTGGCGCCGCCTGACCTTGATGCCGGCGGCGGGCGCGGCCGCCGCGGCCGTGCTCATGGTCGTCATGTTCTGGCACCGCCACCCCGGCGCGGAGCTGCCGGTCGTCGACCCGCAGCGTTTTGCCGTGGAGGATGTGGACCTGCTCGCCGACAGCGAGGGGCTTGAGCTGATGGAGGGGGGAGACGGCCAGTTCTACGAGTGGGCCGCGACCCAGGGCGACAATGGTGAGAGCGAGGGCTGATGCTCCAGCGACACGCGCCCCTGGCAGTGGTACTTGCGTACACACTGCTCTGCGGTGTGGCCTGGGCCGATCCGCCGCCGCCGGCGGCGGCGCCGGCTTCCGAGCCGGACATGGGGTTTCTGGAATTCCTCGGCAGCGTCGACGGACTCGCCGAGGTCAATCCCAATTACCTCGCGCAGGCGCGCCTGGCTGCACAGCACCCGCTGCCGCCTCCGAAGCCGCCGCCCACGCCACCGCCGCCTGGGGCGCCGCAGGGGAATAACAATGAATGACACCCGCCGCTCGCTGCTGTTCGCGCTGCTCGTGAGCGTGGCTGCGCCGCTGTTTGCGCAGGTGCCGCCGGCAGCGGCGCCTGCGGCGCCCGCAGCCCCGGTCGCCTGGTCGAGCTTGAGCCCGCAGCAGCAGCAGCTGCTCGGCCGCTTCGGCAGCCAGTGGCAGAGCCTGCCGCCGGAGCGGCAGCAGGCGCTCGCCCGCGGCAGCTCCCGCTGGCTGAACATGAGTGCGGAGCAGCGCACGCAGGCGCAGGACCGGTTCTCGCACTGGCGCGCGCTGCCGCCCGAGCAGCGCCAGGCCCTGCGCGAGCGCTGGCAGCACTTCCAGTCCCTGCCCCCGGAGCAGCGCGCCGCGGTGCGCGAGAATTTCCATCGCTTCCAGCAGCTGCCGCCCGCGCGCCGCCAGATGCTGCGTCAGCAGTGGATGAGCGCCACCCCGCAGCAGCGCGCGCAGATGATCGAGCGCGCGCGGGCGCAGCGGCTGAAGCGCGCGCCGCCGCCGCATCACTAGGCGACCGCCGCATCGCGCGCCGGCGCGGCTAGGCCGAGCTGCTGGCCGCTCCCAGGAAGGTGTGTATCTGCGCCACGGCGGCGGCGCCCTCGCCGACCGCCGAAGCCACGCGTTTGGTCGAGCCCGCGCGCACATCGCCCACCGCAAACACCTGCGGCAGACTGGTCTGCAGGGGGTAGCGGGCGCCGTCGCCGGCCGCTGGCGCCTGCGCCGCCGCGGTGAGCACGTAACCCTTCGCATCGAGTGCCACGCAGTTCTCCAGCCAGGGGGTATTGGGCTCGGCGCCGATGAACATGAACAGTTGCCGCACGGACAAAGCGCGGCTCGAGCCCGTAGCGCGGCTGCGCACCACGACCTCTTCGAGAGCGCCGCTGCCCGGGCCGCGCAGCTGCGTGACCTCGGTGCCGGTGAGGATCTCGATGTTGGGAAGCAAGCGGATGCGATCGATCAGGTAACGCGACATCGATGCCTCAAGTCCACTGCCGCGCACGATCATCGTGAGCCGCCGGACCTGCGGGGCGAGAAACACCACCGCCTGGCCCGCGGAGTTTCCGGCACCGACCAGTGCGATCTCATCGCCCGCACAGAGCTTGGCCTCGGCCGGCGAGGCCCAGTAGTGGACGCTGCTGCCCTCAAAGGATTTCAGATCCGGAATGGCCGGACGACGATAGCGTGCGCCTGAGGCGACCACCACGGTCCTGGCCTTAACCGCACCCTGTTCCGACAGCGTGACCTGCGCGTACCCGCCGACCTCGCCCTGCCCGCACACCAGCCGCGTCGCGCGCAGCGGTATGGCCACGCGCGCGCCGAACTTCTGTGCCTGGGTGAGCGCGCGCCCCGTCAGCGCCAGCCCCGAGATGCCGGTCGGAAAGCCCAGGTAGTTCTCGATGCGTGCCGAGGCTCCCGCCTGACCGCCCATCACCTCACCGTCCAGCACCAGCACCCCCAGGCCCTCTGATGCGGCGTAGACCGCCGTGGCGAGACCGGCCGGACCTGCCCCGATGACGGCCACGTCGTACAACTCCTCCGTGCGCAGGGTGGGCGTGATGCCCAGCCACACCCCGGCTTCCTCGTTCGAGGGCCGCTTCAGCACGCGGCCACAGGCACAGATCAACAGCGGCAGATCGCCCGGCGGCAGAGCGAGCGCCTCGATGATCTGGCGACCCCGCTCGCTGCTGCAGTCGATCACGATGTGCGGGTAGGTGTTGCGCCTCAGGAAGGTCTCCAGGCGCAACAGGTCAGCGGAACCCGCCCGTCCCAACAGGACCGGACCCACGCCCCGCTCGAGCAGGCCGATGCGTCGCAGAATGAGCGCGCGCATCACCAGTTCCCCCAGTTCCGCGGTGCCGACGATGAGCGCGCGCAGGCGCTCAGCCGGCAGCGCGAGGGCCGTGCAGCCGTTCGGTCCCGCCACCGCGCCGGCGAGGGTAGGCCCGTCGCTGAGCTGATTCAGTTCACCCGTGAACTGACCGCTTTCGAGCGCACGCAGGGTGCTCTGCTGCTCCAGACCGTCGCGGCCAAACAGGTCCACAGAGCCTTTCAGCACGAACCAAGCGGGCACCGAGCGCTCACCGGGCTGAAACAGCGACTCCCCGGGCGCGAAGTCCCGCGCGGGCGTGGTCGCAAAGCGTCTGACGACTTCCAGTTGAGCCTCTGCCAGGCGTGGAAATCGCTGTGCGCTGCGATCCTGCGGCGCTGCCAGCGCCTCGATCTGTTGCACGGTTCGCATATGTGTCCCCTGTGCCGGTCACCAAGGCGCTCACTCCTGCCGAGGAGATACTCCAGGTGCGCAGCGCTGCGCAACTGCATGGCGCCGCCCCGCCGGGCGGCCAAGTCCGCGGCTACGGCGCAGCCGCCTGCTCGATGAGGGGAATGAGAGCGGCCAGGTTTTTGGCGAAGGCAGGATCCAGTCCGTGGCGGGCGACGATGTAGTCGGGCGCGTTGTAGGCAAGCACCGTGTGGCCAGCTGCGTCCTGCCAGGCCAGTGCCTTGAAGGGCAGGTCGATCCCGGCACTCGGCTGCGCCATCATCAACGGGCTGCCGCCCTTCGGGTTGCCGAACAGCAGCATCTGCTCCGGCCGCATGTTCAGGCCCGTCTTCTGGGCATCACCGCCGAAGTCGATGCGGGCGAACACCACAATGCCACGCGCGCGCAGCAGCGCCTCGAGCCGTCCAATGGTCTCGCCGACCCCGTGAGCCGAGGCGATTCGGACCAGGCCCGGCGGGGCGTTGGGCTCGCTCATGCTGCTCATACTGATAGCGCTCCTGCGGCGATGCCGGTGCGAACCGCTCAGGACCTGGGCGCCGGCCCCGCTGCGTGCAGGCGCGCCGGCACCGGCACGTTGCACACGTCGATGTGGCCGGCGGGCACCTTGAACCACTCCTCCAGACGGTTGCGCCGCGCCGCCACGTAGGCCTGGAAGGTCGGCGTGTCGGTGCGCAGCACCTCCACGTCGACGCGCTCGGCGGCCGGCACCTCGCTCGCCACGCGCACGCTCTTGATCGGCACCCGCTCCTCGGGCTTCTCGTAGAAGCCGAGCGCGCCTTTGCCGCGTGGCATCACCGACAGGAGCTCCATCCCCTCAACGACGCGGCCGAGGAGCGTCACGTTGCGGTCGAGGTGGCGCGGCGCCTGGCCGATCACCACGTACAGCTCGGTGCCGCCGCCGGAGTCGACGTCGTTGTCGCGCCCGGCGCCGACCATGCCGTAGCAGTGCACGCCCCAGGCGCGGCCCAGGGTCGGGTCGGCCGCCACCGCAAATCCGTCGCTGAAGCCGACCTCGGGTGCATAGGTATCGGTGTCGGGCAGGCGCGTGATGGCAAGTCCGCGCAGCGGACGCTCGAACTCCGCCGCGAGCGTGCGCTGCGCCTCGCCCACCGGCTTCTTGCCGTCGGCGTCGCCCCACTGCACCACGTAGTTGTCCTGCGAACGCATGATGGCGAGACCGTCGAAGTAGTGCCCGCGGGCGAGGGCGATGACATTGGCCACGTGATGCGGCGCGAGCTGCGGCGCGAGCTCGATAATGACGCGGCCCTGCGGCAGCTCCATATAAAGAGTGTCTTCGGGGTTGAGGTGGCGCCAGTCCCCGGGGGCGGAGGCGGAGAGCACCTCCTGCGTGGTCAGGGGCTTCCTGGCGCTCGCCGGCGCCGGCGCGGGCGCGGCGCAGGCGGCCGTCGCGGCCAGCGCGAGCAGGACAGTCGCGGCGCTCAGCGTCAGGGTGCGGTTCATTTGTCGCGCTCGTCGGCGTGGAACAGGTGCAGCATCCGGTGCAGCACCGGAGCGAGGATGATGCTCGCCACCACGAGGAACACCAGGCCGGCGTAGAGAGCGTACCAGCCGGCGAAGAGCTTGCCCGCCTGGGTGGTGGGGTTGTTCACCGGACCCATGCCGCCGAGCAGCATGCAGGCATTCTCGAAGGCATCGTGCCACTCGAGGTGCTCGAAGTGCTCGTAGCCGAACATGCCGATGAAGAGCGAGACGGCCAGAAGCACCGTAGCGAGCGCCACGTGGCGCGCGAGGCGCAGGTAGAACAGCCGCCGCGGCAGCAGCTGCTCGCTGCGGCGCTCGAACACAAAGGGCGTCGTGGCCGTCTTGTTCGCCATGCAATCCTTCAGGAGCGGGTGCGCGTGAAGCCGTCGGGGCTCCACTCCTCGCTCCCCACGCCGTGGTGCACGAAGAAGAGCCCGTCCGGATCGTACTGCTTCTTGATGGCCCTGAGGCGCGGATAGTGCGGGCCGAAGTAGTCCTGCTGCCAGCGCTCGTTGAAGAAGTTGCTCTCCGAGAGGTACGAGCCCGCCTCGGGGGCGATCCGGCGCAGCTGCGCGGTCGCGGCGGCGATGTCCTGTGCGTCGCGGTGTGCGGCCGCAAGATCCAGCGGCGGGCGCTGCAGGCCCGGGTACGCGGGGCGCTCGCCGTCGGCGATCAGGGCGAGAGCGAAGGCCTCGGTCACCTGCGGGTTCATGGCGGTGTCGAGCGAGGCGCGGATCGCCGCCGGGGCTGCGAACGCCAGCCCCTTGTTGAAGTGCAGGTAGACGCGCTTGTGCCGGCTCGCCGCGAACAGCGCCTCCACCAGGCGGCCGCGGGAGGCTGGCTCCAGCAGCGCCGCGGGCAGCCACAGCGAGTCATAGGCGTGCAGGAACATCCCGACCTGGTCCTGGTCATCCTGCCACCAGCCGTGATCCGGGGAGGCGCCCGGGCGCGCGTCCTTGATCATGCTGGGGTTGGGCCCGACCTCCCACCAGCTCTGCGCCCTGTGGCCACTGGCGCCGAGCTCGTCGGTGACCTTCAGCTGCGGGGTGCTCTTCACCCACTCGAAGAAGGGCTGCCACACCGCGCGCGCCTCTTCGCGGCTCAGGCCCTGCTGCACCATGGAGATCTTGAGCGTATCGTCGGACTCGACGGTCACCTGCTCACCCCAATGCTCGTTGGCGAGGTGCGCGGCGTAGAACTCGAAGAAGCGCGCGAGCAGGGTGCGGAAGGCCTCCGGTGAGGCCGCCTGGATCGCGCCCCAGGCGGCGCCGAAATTCTCCGGCAGCTGATGCGTGCGCAGCGTCAGGCGCGTGACGATCCCGAAGGTCCCGCCGCCGCCGCCCTTCAGCGCCCAGTACAGGTCCGGATCGCGGCAGGCGTTGACGGTGCGCACCTGGCCGTCGGCGGTGACCACCTCCGCCTCGATGAGGCCCGCGGCCGCATTGCCAAAGCCCTTGGAGAAGCTGCCGAAGCCGCCGCTTTGGATGAGCCCGGCGACGCCGACGGAGGTGCAGCCACCGCCCTGCACGTAGCGCCCGGCGCGCGTGGTGACCGCGGTGTAGGCGTCGATCCACATGCAGCCCGCGCCGAGCGACACGGCCGGGGTCGCGGCGATCCTGCCCGCGCAGCCCTGCGGCACAAAGGCGTCGTGGAGCGTGATATCGGTGAGTGAGCGCGTCCAGACCAGGAGCGAGTCCGGCGCGTTCGAGGTGCCGAGGTAGCTGTGGCCGCCGCCCTTGACCACCAGGCGCAGGTTATGGGTGCGCGCGAAGTTGACCGCGGCGGCGACGTCGGCCGCGGAGCGGGCGCGTACGGCGTAGGCGCTCGGCGCCGGCGTCCAGGCATCGAGCCAGCCGGAGACCTCGGTGCCGCCGGGCTGGTCGCCGATGTAGAAGGGATTGCGGATGTATTTCTGCACCTCGGCGCAGGCGGCGGCGTCGGCGGGGCTCGCGCACGGCGCGAAAAGCGCGTGCGGCTCGAGCAGGGTGCCGCCGACTGCGCGGCCGAGCTCCCGCCACTGCGCCGGGGTGGGCCAGTACGCATCCCCCGGGCGCACGCGCTGGAACGGTGACATGACGCGTGCGGCCAGCGGCGGCACGGCGCACGCGAGCGGGAGTGTCGCGGCGAGCTTGAGCAGACTGCGGCGCTGCATGCAGGTTCCCCCGAGGAGTGGCCGGTGGCGTGCTAGCCGGCGGCTTTCACCGCAGCGATAAGCTCGGCCGCTGCCTTCTGCGCATCGCCGTACAGCATGCGCGTGTTGTCCAGATAGAACAGCGCGTTCTCGATGCCGGAGAAGCCGGCACCCTGCCCGCGCTTGATGACGACCACGTTCTTGGCCTTGTCGGCGTTCAGGATCGGCATGCCGTAGATCGGGCTCGACTTGTCGGTGCGCGCCACCGGGTTGACGACGTCATTGGCGCCGATGATGAGCGCGACATCCGCGGTCTCGAACTCGGCGTTGATCTCGTCGAGGTCGGCGATGAGGTCGTACGGCACGCCGGCTTCCGCGAGCAGCACGTTCATGTGGCCGGGCATGCGGCCGGCCACCGGATGGATCGCGAACTTCACGGTCACGCCGCGCTCGATCAGCAGCTGGGACAGCTCCCAGATCTTGTGCTGCGCCTGGGCGACCGCCATGCCGTAGCCGGGCACGATGATCACCTTCTGCGCGAACGCCATCATGACCCCGACGTCCGCGGCCTCGATCGGCTTCAGGCTCCCGGTGACCGTGCCGGTCGCCGCCGCGCCGCTGTCCCCGAAGCCCGAGAACAGCACGTTGCCGAGCGAGCGGTTCATCGCCCGCGCCATCAGCTGCGTGAGCAGCGTGCCGGCGGAGCCGACCACCGTGCCGGCGATGATCATCGCGGCGTTGTTGAGCACGAAGCCCTCGAAGCCGACCGCGAGCCCGGTGAGCGCGTTGTAGAGCGAGATCACCACGGGCATGTCGGCGCCGCCGATCGGCAGCGTCATCGTCAGCCCGAGAATCAGCGCCAGCACGAACAGCGCAGTGACCACCAGCGGCGAGGCATTGAGCTGCGCGGCGATCAGCGCGCCGGCTACGAGGGCGGCGAGCAGCACCACGAGGTTCAGGATCTGCTGGCCGCGGAAGCGCAGGCTGCGCTTGATCAGCCCCTGCAGCTTGCCGAAGGCGATGGCGCTGCCGGAGAAGGACACCGCGCCGATGAGGCCGCCGGCCACGGCCAGGGTGCTGACCGCATAGCCCTGGGCCTCGCCGCGGTACAGCTCGACCGCGGCGATGGCGGCGGCGGCGCCGCCGCCCATGCCGTTGTAGAGCGCGATCATCTGCGGCATGTCGGTCATCGCCACGCGGCGGCCGCTCCACCAGGCGAGGCCCGCGCCGACGAACATCGCCGGCACGATGAGCTCGTAGTTGCTCATGCCCGGGTAGAGGAAGGTGACCAGGGTCGCCACCGCCATGCCGGCGCCGGCCCAGAGGATGCCGCTGCGCGCGCTGACCGGCGAGCTCATGCGCTTGAGCCCGATGATGAAGAGCACCGCGGTGACGAAATAGCTCGCCTGGATCAGCAGGTCCCGCGATGCCCAGGCCGGCATCAGCGGCTCCCCGCGCCGCTCTTGCGGCTGCCGCTCGCCTTGAACATCTCCAGCATGCGCTCGGTGACGACGTAGCCGCCGACGGCGTTGCCGGCGGCCAGCAGCACGCCGAGCATGCCGATGCCCTTCTCCAGCGGGGTATGCGCCTGGCCGAGCGCCACCATGGCGCCGACCAGCACGATGCCGTGCACGAAGTTCGAGCCGGACATGAGCGGGGTGTGCAGGATCACCGGCACGCGCGAGATCACCTCGTAGCCGGTAAAGGCGGCGAGCATGAAGATGTAGAGCGCCACGAGTCCGGTCATCCTCAGCCCTCCAGCGCCTGGCGCGTCGCCTCGTGGCGGATCTCGCCGCCGCGGGTGAGACAGGCCTGCGCGAACACTTCGTCGTTCCAGTCGATTGCGAGCGCGCCGTCTTTGAGCGCCGGCTTGAGAAAGTTGTAGAGATTGCGGGAGTACATCTCGCTGGCGTTGTAGGCGAGCTCGGCCGGCAGGTTCACCGCCCCGATGATCTTCACCCCCTGGTGCTCGAGCACCTCGCCGGCACGGGTGAGCTCGCAGTTGCCGCCCTGCTCGGCGGCGATGTCGACCACGACGGAGCCGGCGCGCATGCGCTCGATGACCGCGCGGGTGATGATCTTCGGCGCCGGCCGCCCCGGCACCGAGGCGGTCGTGACCACGGCATCCGCCGCGGCGATGCGCGAGTCGAGCACTTCCTGCTGCGTGGCCTTCTCCTCCGCGGTGAGCTCGCGCGCGTAGCCGCCGCTGCCCTCGGCGCTGACGCCGGTCTCGACGAACTTCGCGCCGAGCGATTTCACCTGCTCGCGCGTGGCGCCGCGCACGTCGTAGGCCTCGACGACCGCGCCGAGACGCCGCGCCGTGGCGATGGCCTGCAGGCCCGCCACGCCCGCCCCGATCACCAGCACCTGCGCCGGACGGATGGTGCCGGCGGCGGTGGTGAGCATGGGCAGGAACTTCTGCAGGCTGTTCGCGGCGATGAGCACGGCCTTGTAGCCGGCGATGGCGGCCTGCGAGGACAGGGCATCCATCGACTGCGCCCGCGAGATGCGCGGGACGAACTCCACCGCGAAGCTGGTGAGGCCGCGGCTCTTCAGCGCCGCCACTTCCGCGCGCCGCGCGTAGGGCTGCATGAAGCCGACCACTACCGCATCACTCTTCAGCTGCGCGATCTGCTCGGTGCTGAGCGGCTGCACCGTGAACAGCACGTCGGCCTCGCGCAGCACCTGCGCGGCCGAGTCGGCCCAGGTCACGTTCTTATAGAGCGCATCCGGGAAGCGCGCCCGTTCACCGGCGCCGCGCTCGATGAGCACGCGCGCGCCGTCCCTGGCGAGCTTGTCGGCCACCTCGGGCACGAGGCTCACGCGCGATTCCTGCGTGCCGCTCTCGCGCAACGCGCCAATTGTGACGGCCATTCACATCCTCTCGCCGTGCGTGCGCAAACAGGCCACGCCGTTAAAAATCTGTAATCGAATTAGGGCTTTGCGATGTTGAATTCTTGCATATAAGTGCCGTATCTTACAGCCGCCATGCTGGGCATCGATCTCGAGCGCGCCGATCACGGTCTGCTGCAGGACCTGCGCATCGTTGCGTCTCCCGCCGCACGCGGCCTGTCGCAGCTCGTGCTGCGCACCGACGTCGCGGGCATGCCGCTGGAATGGATCGACTACAAGGAAGCGGCGCGACTGTATCACCAGGAGCAGGTCGCATACACGTGCGGCTCGCTCCTCTACGAGCTCTACGGCGGTGTGAACGCGCGCACCGGGCGGCGCACGGTGCTCGAGGTGAACTCGATCGTGGCCACCGTCGGCCACACCGGCAACCCGGGCAACACGCGGCACGACTACGTGCCGCCGCTGAACAACCAGACCCTGTTCCGCCGCGATGCGTACCTGTGCATGTACTGCGCGCAGCGCTTTGCCTCGCGCGAGCTGTCGCGCGACCACATCCGCCCCTTCAGCCAGGGCGGCACCGACATCTGGACCAATGTCGTGGCCGCCTGCCGCCGCTGCAACAACCAGAAGGCCTCGCGCACGCCCGAGCAGGCGAAGATGCAGCTGATCGCCGTGCCCTTCACGCCGACCTACGCGGAATACATCTTCCTGAAAGGGCGGCGCGTGCTGGCCGACCAGATGGAGTACCTGCTCGCGCATTTTCCGCGCTCGAGCCCGCTGCACGACCGCATCCAGCGCTGGCTGTCCTGAAGCAGCCGCGGCGCGTGACGGGGGGCCGCGGCGCTGTTAAGGTGCCCGCGACTCACGTTTAGGCAGCGCCTTGATATTTCTCGTCGACGCCTCCGTCTATGTGTTCCGCGCCTACCACTCGGTGCTGGACATGCGCGACCGGGACGGCAATCCCGTGCACGCGGTGTTCGGGTTCGCACGCTTCCTCGGCGACCTGATCGAGCGGGTGCGCCCGAAGTACATCGCGGTGGCGTTCGATCAGCGCTGCGCCGACTCCTACCGCGCCCGCATCTATCCCGCCTACAAGGCCAACCGCGACCGCGCGCCCGCTGACCTGGTGTGGCAGTTCCAGCGCTGCCGCGAGCTGTGTGGGCACCTGGGGGTGCGCTCCTTCGTCAGCCCTGAGTACGAGGCCGACGACCTGATCGGCTCGCTCGCCAGGCTCATGCGCGATGAGGGGGTGCGCGCGGCCTTCATCAGCCGCGACAAGGACCTGGCACAGCTGATGCGTGACGGCGACCTGTTCTGGGACTTCGGCGCGCGCGAGCAGTTCGGCTACCACGACATCGAGCGTCACTTCGGGGTGCAGCCGGAGCGCTTCGCCGACTACCTGGCGCTCACCGGCGATGACGTCGACAACATTCCCGGCGTACCCGGCATCGGCCACCGCACCGCGGCCTCGCTCATGAAGGCCTTCAGCTCGCTCGATGAGATGTACGGGGATCTCAGCCGCGTGGCGCAGCTGAAGCTGCGCGGCGCCGCCAGCCTCCCGCGGCGTCTCGCCGAGCATCGCGAGGCGCTGTACCTGAGCCGCCGCCTGACACAGATCGCCTGCCACCTGCCGCTCGGGGTCGACAGCGACGGCCTAAGGCGCCGGCCGCCGGACGTGGGGGCGCTCGCCGGCCTCTACGATGAGCTCGGCTTCGGGCCGTTCCTGCGCCGCCAGGGCGAGCGGCTCGCGCAGCTGCCCGCCTGACGGGGCTCGCTCGCGCCATGACCCCGATACCCCAACCTCCGGCCCCCGTGGTCTCACCCTGGACGCGTCTGTTCACGGTGTTCCTGTGGGTCGCCGCGCTCGGGTTCGTGCTCGGCACCGTGCGCGTCGCGCTCGCGCTGCACACCGGGCAGGTCTGGGCCAATTACCGCGGCGAGCTGATCACGCGTGAGGAGCTGCGCCACACGCTGCTCCTGTTCATCGTTTCGGCCGCTCTGTGCACGCTGCTGGCGCTGCGCTGGCAGCGCCTGCTGCGGCGCGGTTCCTGAAGCAGGCGCCGATGATCACCTACCAGGCGTCCGGCGGACTGCTCTTTGGTCTGGTGGTGCTCACCGTGCTGGTGGCGCTGCCCATGAAGATCGGCGCGGGGCTGGTCAAGGCGCAGCATACCGGTCTGATCCGCTGCGGCTTTGCCGCCTTCGTGGGCCTGCTGGGCGCGGGACTGGCGATGCTGTTCCTCGGTGGCCTGATCGGCGGCTTTCTTGCCGGCGCGCTCGGCTTCCTCCTGGCGATCCGGGCGATGCTCGGCACGAGCTTCCTCGGCGCCATCGCGCTGACCGTGATCGCGCTCGTGGTGTCGGCGCTCGGCTTCTGGGTGCTCACGCGCCTGGGAATCTTCCTCAGCGTACCCGTCAGCACCGGAGTCGCGGTGTGAAAGCAGGCAGGCAGCCATGAGCACGCAGTATCCGGGCGGCTTTCTCCTGTGGTGTGCGTTGCTGAACTACGGCGCGCTGCTGCTGTGGTTCCTGCTGTTCCGCGCGGCCCATGAGCCGCTCTACCGGCTGCTGTCGCGCTGGTTCCGGCTCACGCCCGAGCGCTTCGATGCGCTGAACTTTGCCGGCATGACGTTCTATAAGGTCCTGATCCTCGCCCTGAACCTCATGCCCTACCTCGCCCTGCGGCTCGCCGGGGCCGCCTGAGCCTGCGGGTACTGCGGCCTTGGAGCAGCGCCTCGAGGGCGTGGCGCGCGAACTGACCGCGCTCACCGGGTGCGCCTGCGCGGGCGCTCCGGCCCGGCGTGTGGGCGGGGGCAGCATCCACGCGGCGTACGCCTGGGACTTCCCGGGCGGGCGGCTGTTCGTGAAGGTGGCGCCTGCGGCGCAGCGCGGCGGGTTTGTGGCCGAGGCGGCGGGACTGCGCGCCCTGGCCGCAACGCGGGCTCTGCGCGTTCCCGCCGTGCGCGCCGTGGGCGCGACGGCGCAGGCGGCATTCCTGGCCCTGGAATGGATCGAGGCGCGGCCCGCGGATGCGCGCGCCGGGCGGCGCCTCGGCGCAGGCCTAGCTGCGCTGCACGCGGTCCACGCCGAACGCTTCGGCTTCGATGCGGACAATCTCATCGGTCGCACGCCGCAGCTCAACGGCTGGGCCTGCGACTGGACCGAGTTTTTCCGCGAGCGGCGGCTGCGTCCGCAGCTGGCGCGGGCTGCCGAGCAGGGCTGGGGCCGGCAGCTGCCCGCCGCTGCACTGCTTGCGGCGGTGGCCGCGCACCTCGAGGGCCACCGTCCCGCCCCCTCGCTCCTGCACGGGGACCTGTGGGGCGGCAACTGGCTGTGCGGCACCGATGGCGAGCCGGTGCTCTTTGACCCGGCGGTGTATTACGGCGACCGCGAGGCGGACCTGGCGATGACGCGGCTGTTCGGCGGTTTCGGCGCCGAGTTCTACGCGGCATATAACGCCGCGGCGCCGCTCGCGCCAGGGGCGGCCGAGCGCGTCGCGCTCTACAATCTGTACCACGTCCTGAACCACGCCAACCTCTTCGGCGGCGCCTACATAGCGCAGGCGCGCGCTGTGATCGGGCGTCTGCTCTAGGTAGGAACCGAAGGACCCGGCGCGCGCAATTGGGCTATTCTTTGGCCGTCTGCAGATCGGTGCGTACCGCGTCCACTTCCGGAAAACGAGCACATGGCCGACAACAACATCGAATCCATCCTGCAGGAAAAGCGCAGCTTCCCCCCGTCACCGCAGTTCACCGCACGCGCGCGGCTGAAGCCGGCGGACCTCAAGGCGCTGCGCAAGCGCGCCCAGCTGGATCCGGTCGGCTTCTGGGCAGAGCTCGCCGCCAAGGAGCTCACCTGGCACAAGCCCTTCACGCAGGCGCTCGATGAGAGCCACGCGCCGAACTACCGCTGGTTCGCCGACGGGCAGCTCAATGCCTCGGTGAACTGCCTCGATGTGCACCTGGCCGAGAGCGGTCACCGCACCGCCGTCATCTTCGAGGGCGAGCCCGGCGATGTGCGCCGCCTTAGCTACCGCGAGCTGCACGCCGAGGTGTGCCGCTTCGCCAATGCCCTGAAAGCGCAGGGCGTCGGCCGCGGTGACCGCGTCATCATCTATATGCCGCTGGTGCCCGAGGTCCTGATCGCGATGCACGCCTGCAACCGCATCGGCGCGATCCATTCGGTGGTATTCGGCGGGTTCTCCGCGCCGGCCCTGAAGGATCGCATCGAGGATACGCAGGCGCGCCTCGTCATCACGGCCGACGGCGGCTGGCGCGGTGGCCACGCGGTCGAGCTCAAGGCCGCCGCCGACAAGGCGCTGCGCGGCGGCTGCCCGAGCGTCGAGCGCGTCATCGTCCTGAAGCGTACCGGCAAGGACGTGCCCATGGAGGCCGGCCGCGATCTGTGGTGGCACGAGGTGATCGAGGGTCAGCCGGCGAGCTGCGAGCCGGAGTGGGTGGATGCCGAGCACCCGCTGTTCCTGCTCTACACCTCCGGCTCCACGGGCAAGCCCAAGGGCATCCAGCACTGCACCGGCGGCTACCTGCTGCAGACCAAGCTCACCACGCAGTGGGTCTTCGACCTGCGCGATGACGACGTGTTCTGGTGCACCGCCGATGTCGGCTGGGTCACCGGGCACAGCTACGTCGCCTACGGGCCGCTCGCCGCCGGCGCGACGGTGCTGCTGTACGAGGGCGCACCGGTGTTCCCCGACGGCGGCCGCTTCTGGAAGAACTGCCAGACGCACGGCGTCACGGTGTTCTACACCGCCCCGACCGCCATCCGTGCACTCATGAAGCTCGGCGAGGAGATCCCCGCCAAGTACGACCTGTCGAAGCTGCGCCTGCTGGGCAGCGTGGGCGAGCCCATCAACCCGGAAGCCTGGATGTGGTACCACCGTGTCATCGGCGCGGGTCGCTGCCCGATCGTCGATACCTGGTGGCAGACCGAGACCGGCGCGATCCTGATCGCACCGGTGCCGGGAGCGACCGCGACCAAGCCCGGCTCGTGCACCGAGCCGCTGCCGGGCATCTTCGCCGACATCGTCGATGACCACGGCGACAGCGTGAAGCGTCCCGACGCCGGCGGCTACCTGGTGATCAGGAAGCCCTGGCCCGCCATGCTGCGCACCATCTGGGGCGACAACGCCCGGTATCTGGACACCTACTGGTCGAAGTTCGACAACCGCTTCTACGTGGCCGGCGACAGCGCGCACCGCGACAAGGACGGCTATTTCTGGATCATGGGCCGCATCGATGACGTGCTGAACGTGGCCGGCCATCGCCTGGGAACCATGGAGGTGGAGTCGGCGCTGGTGGCGCATCCGCGCGTCGCGGAGGCGGCCGTGGTCGGCAAGCCCCACGAGATCAAGGGCGAGGCCGTGTTCGCCTTCGTCGTGTGCCGCGGCACCTTCCCGACCGAGGATCACGGCGCACTCGTCATCGAGCTGCGCGAGTGGGTGGGCGCCCAGGTCGGCGCGATCGCCAAGCCGGACGAGATCCGCTTTGCCGAGAACCTCCCCAAGACGCGCTCGGGCAAGATCATGCGGCGGCTGCTGAAATCGGTGGCGCGCGGCGAGGAGATCACCCAGGACGTATCCACGCTGGAGAATCCGGCGATCCTCGAGCAGCTGCGCGGCACCGCACCGCCGCGGGCCGCCGCCGCGCGCGCCACGCCGCAGAAGGCGCGCAAGAAAGCCGCCCCCCGCAAGGCCAGGAAGACGGCCGCCAAGCGCCGCGCCAAGCCTGCCAAGGTGCGCCGCGCGGCGGCGCGCCGCAAGATGCGCGCCAAGATGGCACGCAAGGCGCCGCGCCGCGCGCTCAAGAAGCTGGCGCGCCGGCGCCCCGCACCCCGGCGCACCCGCGCCCGCCGCTAAGCGAGGTCCGCCGCGGGCCGCGCTGGCGTTGTGCGCCCACAGGAGCAGGCGCCGTTGCAGCTCCTCTTGCGCCGCCGGTTTCAGCAGCGACAGCGCCGTCATGATGGTGAGCTTGCGCGGCGGGTCGCGCTGCGCACGGCGGCCGAACTCGTTGACGCGGGGAGTGGGCTTGCCGATGCCCAGCGGCAGCGCCAGCACGACCCGCGAGCCCACCCGGCGCAGCACCTCATCGAGGCAGTGGCCGCCGTCATCGAGTATTTCGGGATATGCGGCTTGTGGCATGCTTGCCGATGAACGCGCCGCGCGCCAACCGCGCCACCAAGGAGAGCCGCATGAGTCTGCGCCGTCCCGCGCTCGATCCTGTGCAGATCGCCCCGCTGTCGCGCAGCAGCTACCCCGAGCCGTACCGCTCGCGCGTGCTGCCGCGCGAGCAGCGCCGCCTCGGCGACGCGCTCGGACTTACGCGCATCGGCGTCAATCTCGTGCACGTGCTGCCGGGCAAGGAGTCATCCATGCGTCACTGGCACACGCACGAAGACGAGTTCGTCTACGTGGTGGCAGGAGAGCTGGTGCTGCGCAGCAGCGGCGGCGAGCAGGCGCTCACTGCCGGCATGTGTGCCGGCTTTCCGGCCGGGATCGAGGACGGGCACCACCTCATCAACCGCAGCGAGCGGGTCGCCGTCTTCCTGGTGGTGAGCAACCGCGACGCCGCGGACGGCGCCCACTACGCCGATCCGGAGGTCGATCTGCTGTGGAGCCCGCCGCATGCGCCGGGACGCATGACGCGCCGCGACGGTACCCCGTTCGAGTGAGCGCTCAGTGCGCGGCAGCGGTCAGGCGCAGATTGAATGACACCGTGACGTCGTTGCCGACCTGGTCGGTGGCCTTCCAGTCCCCCTGGCCGACACCGAAGTCGAGCCGCTTGAGCGTGGTGCGGCCGCTCATGTAGCCCACCGCCGTGCCCTGCTCGCTCACGGTGCGGAAGGTGAACGGCACGTGCAGCTCGCGCGTCACGTCACGGATCGTGAGCTTGCCGACCGCATCGAAGCCCTGTGCGGTCTTTACGATCTGCGTGGCGCTGAAGCGTGCCAGCGGGAACTTCTTGGCGGCAAAGAGATCGGTGTCGCGCAGGGTGTCATCACGCTCCTGGTCGCCGGTGGCGAGCGAGGCGATCTCGACCGTCACCTCCAGGTGCCCGCTCGCGGGATTGTCGGCCGCGAAGTCGAACACCGCCGTGAAGCGCTGGAACTTGCCCTGGTTCTGCGCGCCGGCCTGCGTGAAGGCAAATGCGAGCGTGCTCTTGGCGGGATCGAGCACGTAATGCGCTGCCGGCGCGTCGCCGGCGGCGCGCGCGGCCGCGCAACACAGCAGCAGGAACAGCATTTGCAGGGCGCGGCTGACCTTGCGCATGGACATGGCTCTATCCTTGAGTCTTACCGGTGGTGAAGGGCAGCATGCGCCGCAGGACATCATCCTTGAGCACGAAATGGTGCTTGAGCGCGGCCAGCAGGTGCACGATCGCCACCACCCCGAGGCTCCAGGCGAGGACGTCGTGAGTCGTAACGAGGATCTCGTACAGCGCCTTGTTCTTGGGCACCAGGTCGGGCAGCTGGAACAGCCCGAACCAGCTGACCGGGAAGCCGCGCGCCGAGGACATCGTCCAGCCGCTGAGCGGGACCGCCAGCAGCAGCACGTACAGCAGCACGTGCGTGACGCGCGCGAGCGTGCGCTCGTAGGGCTTGAGCGTTCCGGGCAGCGCCGGAGTCGGGTTGGACCAGCGCCACAAAACGCGCAGCAGGGCGAGTGTGAGGATGGTGATGCCGATCGACTTGTGGCGCGACAGCAGGGTCAGCTTCCTGGCGCCGTTGGGCAGATCGCCGAACAACAGCGCCAGGGTGAACTGGGCGATGATGAACAGGACGATGAGCCAGTGAAACAGCTGCGCGAGGGTGCCCCAGCGGTTGGTCGTGTTGCGCATGGTCATGCGCGTAAGCTTATGCAAGCGCGCCCCGCTTGCCTACTGCGCCGCCTTGCGCTCCTGGCAACCGCGCTCGCCTTGGCGGGCTGTCCGACGCGTCCGCCTGCGCCGCCGGCGGCGCTCGCCGGTCCCGCCCCGCACCTCGGTGTGCCCTACAGCATCGACGCGCCGCAGTCCCTGCTGCTGATCCGGGTCTACAAGGGCGGCGCGCTCGCCGCCGCCGGGCACAATCACGTGATTGCCTCACATGCGCTGAGCGGCAGCTTCTACCTGCCGCGCGAGCTGCTGCGCAGCAGCTTCGAGGTGCACGTGCCGCTCGCCGCGCTCACGGTGGACGAGCGGGCGCTGCGCGCGCGCGAGTCGGCGGCGGACTTCCCGCCGGATGTCCCGGACTCCGCCAGGGAGGGTACGCGGCGCAACATGCTCGGACCTGCGCTCCTGGCCGCCGCCGACTACCCGGAGATTGTCCTGAGCGCGCTTTCGCTCGAGCCGCTGGACACCGACGCGGTAATGGCACACATCCGCGCCAGCGTGCGCGGCGCGGCCCACGACATCACCGTGCCGGTGCGCTATGAGCGCAGCGCCGCTGCAGTGGTGGCGAGCGGCGAGACCACTCTCAGGCAGAGCGATCTGGGCCTGAAGCCCTTCAGCGCCGCGCTTGGCACGCTACAGGTGCAGGACGAGATGCGCATCAGCTTCCGCATCGTCGCCCATCCCGCGCCGCCCACGCCGGGACCGTGATGCGCACGGTCCCGGCGGCGCCTCATTTGGAGCCGAGCTCGATGAGCAGCTCCTTCGCCTTGTAGACCTTGCGCAGTCCCTCGAACATGATCTGCGGGTCGACCGCCACGGCGCGGTTGAGCTGCGGGTCATACCAGAAGTCTCCGGCGATCGAGTGGATGTTGCCGTCGAACATGAGCCCGACGATGTGACCGTCGAGGTCGATCAGCGGGCTGCCGGAATTGCCGCCGACGATGTCGTTGTTGGTCGACAGGTCAAAGCGCGTGTCCATGTTCAGCTGCGGCTTGGCGGCGATCCAGGCCTGCGGCACCTTGAAGGGCGCCTGGCCGGTGGCGCGCTCGTACATGCGCGCGAGGTGCGTGAAGGGCTCGACCTCATGGCCGTCCTCGAGCCAGCCCTGCACGGTGCCGAAGTTCAGCCGCAGCGTGAAGTTGGCATCCGGCGGCTCGCTCGTGCCGTAGATCTTGAAGCGCGCGCGCGCGATCTTGGCCGAGGCCGCATCGATGGGCGCCTCGACCTCGTTCTCGTAGTCCTTGCGCGCGGCACGCGCTTCGGCGTCGACGCTGCGGGCGAGCACGATCAGCGGGTCCGTGGAGGCGTCGATGGCAGCCGCGCCACCCTCCCACAGACGCTTGCGCTCGGCCGGGTCGGCGAGCTTCGTGCCGTCCACCAGCTTGTCGGCGAGGCTGTCGGGTGAGTCGTGGGCGAGCAGCTGGCGCACGATGGGCGCATCCGGGCCCAGCCACTCGCGCATGCGCTCGAACGAGAAGGACAGGCTGAGCTTCTCCAGCTGCGGATAGACCGGCACGTCGGCGAACAGGCGCTGCTGCACCCTGGGCAGCGCGGCCTCGTTGTACTCGCGCAGGCGCTGCGTATTGGGCTTGGCGCGCTCGGCGGCCGCGCGCACCAGCGTGCGGGCGTAGCTGAACAGCCGGCCCGGGTAGCTGCCGCCGACGCCGACGCCCTGTTCCAGAAAGGTGTACGGCAGGTACAGCTGCTCCTGGCGCTGCTCGGCCTGGGCAATCGCGGCCCAGGGGTCGCCGATCGACTGAGCGAGGGCTGGATCGGCGGCAACTCTGGCGCGCAAGGCCGCCTCCTCCTTGCGCTTGCTCGCCATCAGCCGGTCATCGAGCAGCGCGTCGAGCTGCTTGCGGCGCACCTTGATGGAGTTCTCGATGCTGTTCAGCGGGTCCTCGACGATGCGCTGCGCCTCGGGGCTGGTCTTGCCGAACTGGATGAGGCGGCCGCGCAGCTCGGAGGCGCGCAGGAGCCAGCGCGGATAGACGACATTGCGCAGCGTCTCGAGCTGCGCGACGGTGAGCAGCCGCGAGGTGTTGCCCGGATGACCCGAGACGAACACCAGCTCCCCGGCATTGGGGCCGGCGGCGTCGATCTTGAGGAAGTTCGGCGTGGCCGCCGGCTTGCCATCGGCGCCGTAGGCACGCAGCACCGACATGTCCAGGCACCAGCGCGGATACTGGAAGTTGTCCGGATCGCCACCGAAGGCGGCGATGCCGCGCTCCGGGGCGAACACCAGGCGCACGTCGCTGTAGCGGCGGTACTTGTAGAGCCAATACTGGCCGCCCTGGTACATGTCCACGGTCTCGCACTTGTAGGGTCCACCCGTGGCCGCCTTGCTCTGCTCCTCGCACTGCTGCTCGAGCTCGGTCATGGTCGCCTTACGCTTCTCGTTGGCGGCCTTGTCATCCAGGCCCTGCGTGGCGGCCTCGATCTGCGCGGTGATGTCCTGCATCTGCATGAGCACGTCCGCGATCTGCGTGCTGCACTTGAGCTCCTGCTCGCGCGTGCGCGCGAGGAAGCCGTCGGTGAGCAGGTTCTTGTCCGCGCTGGAATGCTCATCGAGGCATGCCTCGGAGCAGTGGTGGTTGGTGAGGATCAGGCCGTCGGGGGAGACGAAGGAGGCGGTGCAGTTCGCCAGCCGGATGGTCGAGGTGCGCACGCGGTCGAGCCACGCCTGCGAGACGTCGGCGTTGTGCTCGCGTTTCAGGAGCGCGTGCGGAAATTGCTGGAACGTCCACATGCCGCCGTCGCTGAAGGCCGGGGCGGAGATGATCAGGACGATGAGGGTGAGCAGGGCGCTGCGGCGCATGCAGGATCCTTTCTGAGAGTTGTTCTGGGTGCCTTGCCGGACACCAAAGAGCGCGATTATGCAGGAAAGGCGCAGTCGCACTCGCACGGATTATCGGGGAGCCGCCGCTGGCCACGCCATGGCTCACCGCAAAATTGCCGGCGTTCGTCGCATGCCTCGGCGCCGGTCATTTCGCGCTGCGCCAGGCGCGCACCCGTCAGGTGCGCGCCGTGTCCCTCGCGCCGGCGCTGCTGCCTTACATGCTCGCGGTGCGCGACGCGCAGCCCCGTGGCCGGGTTCTAGCGCTCCGGCAGCAGCAGCAGCGGGGTGCCGTCCGGAGTCTCCAGCAGGGTCGCATCGGCACTCAGTCCGCGCGGACGCGGCGCGAAGGGGACATCGAGCGCACG
Organism: uncultured Pseudomonadota bacterium; assembly: GCA_963825385.1. Classification (GTDB taxonomy): domain Bacteria; phylum Pseudomonadota; class Gammaproteobacteria; order Steroidobacterales; family Steroidobacteraceae; genus 13-2-20CM-66-19. Next base: position 408,267 of record CAWGSX010000001.1, read on the forward strand.
CAGGCGTGCGAGGCGTTCGGCGAGGCCGCTGTCGCGAAACACCAGCATCGGGCGCTCGCACAGCCGCGGCCGGTGGAAGGACACATCGAGATGATCGCTGGTGAGCGGCAGGTGCAGGTGCGGCTCGTCCTGCTCCTCGGCGGCGACGAAGCCGAGCGGCTCCCAGAAGGCCTGCGCGGCGGCAAAGTCCGCTGCGGGCAGGCTGATCTCCGCGAAGCGGCCGCACAGCGAGGGCTGGTGCTCGGAGCGGTCGACCGGAGAGTAGGTGCGCGCCTCCAGTACGGCGAGCGCCTGGCCGTGCGGATCCTCGAAGCCGATCTCGTTGAAGACCTCCTCGCTGGTGCGCGCGACGGTGAGCTCGATGCCGGCGGCGGCGAACTCCGGCACGCGCTGCGCTATGGCGCTGCGCACGAAGGTGATGACCGGCGTGCGCGGTCCGCGCCGGTGCAGGCCGATGCACAGCCGGCCGTCGGTCAGCACCCCGTAGGGGTGGGAGTAGGTGTCGGTGGTGGTGGCCTGCGTGAAGCCCAGGCGCTCGTAGAACTCGACCGCGCCGCGCACATCGTCCACCGAGATGCTGAACTCGTGGAAAATACCCAGCAGTGGCAGCGGTGCGCCACTCATCAGGCCGAGGTGCCGCGCGCGGCCTGCGGCAGGCTGTCGTGCCCGGCGGTCATCCACGACTGGCAGTGCTGCACGATGAGATCGGCGAGACACTGGGCGTGTACCGGCTGGGCATTGAGCGCCGGGACGTACTCGTAGCGTGCGCCGCCCGCATCGATAAACGCGGCACGGTTCTCGACGCTGATCTCCTCGAGCGTCTCGAGGCAGTCGACCGCGAACCCCGGGCACATCACGGTCACCTCGCGCACCCCGCGCGCCGGCATCGCCGTGAGCACCGCCTGGGTGTAGGGCTTGAGCCACTCGGCCGGCCCGAAACGCGACTGGAAGCTGACGCTCCATTCTCCTTCGCGCAGCAGCAGCTCGTCGGCGAGCAGGCGCGCGGTGGCATGACACTGGCTGAAGTAGGGGTCGCCGGCGCGGATGTTGCGCTCGGGGATGCCGTGGAAGGACATGAGCAGGTGGCCGCTGCGGCCGTGCACCGCCCAGTGCGCAGCGACGCTCGCGCGCAGCGCCTCGATGTAGCCCGGGTCGTCGTGGTAGTCGGCGACGAAATGCAGATCCGGCAGTCGGCGCCAGCGGCGCAGGAGCGCGCTCACGGCATCGAAGGCGGCCGCGGAGGTCGCGCCGCAGTACTGCGGAAACAGGGGCAGCACGAGGATGCGCTGCGCGCCGGAGTCGCGCAGCCGCTCGAGCGCGGCGCTGAGCTCGGGGGCGCTGTAGAGCATGCCGACCTCGACCGCCAGGGGCGCGAGCACCCGCTGCGCCAGCGCGCCGCTGAGCTCGCGCGCCAGCCGCTCGGTGAGATCGCGCAGCGGGGAGCCCGAGGCGGTCCAGATCTGGCGGTACTTGTGCGCGATGCGCCCCGGGCGCAGCGGCAGGATGAGCCCGTACAGCACCGGCAGCCACAGCGGCCGCGGCAGCTCGACCACGCGCGGGTCGGAGAGGAACCGGGCGAGGAAGCGGCGCACCGCGCGTGGCTCCGGAGCCTCGGGCGTGCCGGAGTTGATCAGCAGGATGCCGATGCGTTCGCCGCCGTCGGTACGCGGCGCGGCAGCCTCGGGGGCAGCAGGCGTACTCATCGCCGCAGCGCTCCGGTGGGCAGCGGGGCGCTCATGCTCAGCCGATGCCCACGCACAGATACTTGAGCTCGGTGTAGTCGAGGATGCCGTACTTGGACCCCTCGCGGCCCGTGCCGGACTCCTTGACGCCGCCAAACGGCGCCACCTCGGTAGAGATGAGTCCGGTGTTGAGCCCGACGATGCCGTACTCGAGCGCCTCGGCGACGCGCCAGGAGCGTGCCAGGTCGCGCGTATAGAAGTAGGCGGCGAGCCCGAATTCGGTGTCGTTGGCCATGCGGATCGCCTCGGCCTCCGTCTCGAAGCGGAACAGCGGTGCGATCGGGCCAAAGGTCTCCTCGCGCGCCACCAGCATCTGCGGGGTCACGTTGATGAGCACCGTCGGCTCGAAGAAGGTGCCGCCGAGGGCGTGGCGCTTGCCCCCCTGCACCACGCGCGCGCCCTTGGCGAGGGCATCCTCCAGGTGCTCCTCGACCTTCGCGAGCGCCTTCTCATCGATCAGCGGGCCCTGCTCGGTCACGCCCTTCAGTCCGTCGCCCACCTTGAGCTGGGACACTGCGGCTGCGAGCTTGCGCGTGAACTCCTCGTACACCGGGGCCTGCACCAGGAGGCGGTTGGCACACACGCAGGTCTGGCCCGTGTTGCGGTACTTGCTGGCGATGGCGCCGGTGACCGCCTGGTCCAGATCCGCATCGGCGAAGACGATGAACGGCGCGTTGCCGCCGAGCTCCAGGGAGATCTTCTTCATCGTGCCGGCGCACTGCGCCATGAGCTTCTTGCCGATCGCGGTTGAGCCGGTAAAGGTCACCTTGCGCACGATCGGGTTGGAAGTCATCTCGCCGCCGATCGCCGCGGCATCGCCGGTGACCACGTTGAGGACTCCGGCCGGGATCCCGGCGCGCTCGGCGAGTGCCGCAGCGGCCAGCGCCGAGTAGGGGGTCTGGCCGGCGGGCTTGCACACGAAGGTGCAGCCCGCTGCCAGTGCCGGGCCGGCCTTGCGCGTGATCATCGCCAGCGGGAAGTTCCAGGGGGTGATCGCGGCGACGACGCCGACCGGCTGGCGCAGCACCACGAGGCGCTTGTCCGCCTGGTGGCCGGGAATGACATCGCCGTAGAGGCGCTTGCCCTCCTCGGCGAACCATTCGATGAACGCCGCGCCGTAGGCGATCTCGCCCTTCGCCTCGGCCAGGGGCTTGCCCTGCTCGGCGGTCATGAGCGTAGCCAGATCCTCCTGGTTGGCCATGAGCAGCTCATACCAGCGGCGCAGGATGCCCGCGCGCTCCTTGGCGGTGCGCGCAGCCCACGCCGGGAAGGCGCCGTGCGCGGCCTCGATGGCGCGGCGCGTCTCGGCGGCGCCCATTACCGGCACGGTGCCGAGCAGCTCGCGCGTGGCCGGGTTGCGCACCGGATGTGTCGCGCCAGCGTCGGCATCGAGCCAGCGGCCGCCGATGAAGGCGCGGGTACGCAGCAGTTCCGGATCACGCAGTTTCATAACGTCCTCGACCGGTATCAGGTGGCATCCTGGGTCAGGCAGCGCTCGAGAAAGGCGAGCGTGCGCGAACGCGCCAGCGCGGCCGCCTCAGGGTTGTAACTGTCGCGCATGTCACAGTTGAAGCCGTGACCGGCGCCATCGTAGACGAACACGCTGTGCGGGTCCTGGGCAGCGGCCCGTATCTGCGCGACCTCCGCCGGCGGAATGCTCCTGTCCTCGGCCCCGTAGTGATATATCACCGGGCAGCGCGGTTTCTGCTCGAGCACCGCCGCCAGACGCCCGTAATAAACCACCGCGCCGGACAGCGGCAGCTGGCCGGCGGCCAGGTAGGCGAGCGTCCCGCCCCAGCAGTAGCCGACGCAGGCGGTGCGCCCGGAGTGCTTCACCACGGCAACCGCGGCGGCGATGTCCTTCAGGGTCGCCTCGGGCTTGAGCTGGCTTCGGTAGCCGGAGCCCTCCTGCATGTCCGCCGGAGTGTAGCCGAGCTGGATGCCACGGCGGATACGGTCGAACAGGCTCGGCGCGATGGCGGTATAGCCCTGCTGCGCGAAAGCGTCGGTGACGGCACGGATGTGCGCGTTGACACCGAAGATCTCCTGCAGCACCACGATGGCGCCGCGCGGCCGCCCCGGCGCGGCCGCCAGCCAGGCCTGAAACTCGTGGCCGTCGCGGGCCATGATCGTCGTGTATTCACCCATGAGCGGCCTCCATGGCTTCGCCAGGTTGGGCATGGCATTCTAACGCGGCCCACTCGGGAGGAGTCATGCTGGTCGGATCTGCAGTCAGGCGCGTCGCCATCGTCGGCGGTCTGCGCATTCCGTTCGCGCGCGCCTACACCGCCTATGCATCGGCGACCAACCAGGACATGCTCACCGCGGTCCTGCGCGCTCTGGTCGAGCGCTACAAGCTTCAGGGTGAGCGGCTCGGTGACGTCGCCGCCGGAGCGGTCATCAAGCATACGAAGGATTACAACCTGGTGCGCGAGAGCGTGCTGTCGAGCGGCCTTGATCCGCAGACACCCGGCCTCGACATGCAACGCGCCTGCGGCACCGCGCTCGAGGCGGCGATCGACATCGGCAACAAGATCGCGCTCGGCCAGATCGAGGCGGGCATCGCCGGGGGCGTCGACTCGATCAGCGACGCGCCGATCGTGTATCCGCGCTCCTACCAGCAGCTGCTGCTGCGCAGTTACCGCGCCCGTGGTGCGCTCGAGCGGCTAAAGCCCTGGCTGGCGCTGCGCCCGCGCGACTTCAGGCCGGTGGCTCCCGCGGTGGTCGAGCCGCGCACCGGACTGTCCATGGGACAGAGCACGGAGATCATGGCCAAACGCTGGCAGATCACGCGCACCGAGCAGGACATGCTCGCCTACGACAGCCATCTGAAGGCCGCCGCCGCCTGGCGCGCCGGCTTCAACGACGATCTGGTGATCGAGTACCTCGGACTGAAGGGCGACAACAATGTGCGCGCCGACACCAGCCTCGACAAGCTCGGCAAGCTCAAGCCGAGCTTCGCCGCCGATGGCACGCTGACTGCCGGCAACAGTACCCCGCTCACCGACGGGGCGAGCGCGGTGTTGCTGGCAACCCCGGAGTGGGCCGCCAAGCGCAACCTGCCGGTGCTCGCCTATCTGCGCTACGGCAAGGCCTGGGCCGTGGACTTCGCCAGCGGCAAGGAAGGACTGCTCATGGCGCCGGCCTACGCCGTACCGGCGATGCTGCGCGACGCCGGGCTCACGCTGCAGGAGTTCGACTACTACGAGATCCACGAGGCCTTCGCGGCGCAGGTGCTGTGCACGCTCAAGGCGTGGGAGTCGGACGATTACTGCCGCCACGCGCTCGGCTTGCCGGCCGCCCTCGGCAGCATCGACCGCAGCAAGCTCAACGTCAAAGGCGGCAGCGTCGCCCTCGGGCATCCCTTCGCGGCCACCGGTACGCGTATCGTGGCCGCGCTGGCCAAACTGCTCAGCAGCGATGCCAACGCGAAACGCGGGCTGGTCTCGGTCTGCACCGCCGGCGGCATGGGCGTGACGGCGATCATCGAGCGCTGAGGCAGGTCGCGCCGGGGGACCCCGCAGGAGATAACAATGAACGGCACGATCAGGCTGCGCGCTGGTGCACTTGCGACGGTGCTGCTCGGAATGGGCACGGCGGCGTTGGCGCAGGACTTCGCGGCCGCGCTGAAGGACTACAACAGCGGCAACTACGCGGCGGCGCGCAGCGGCTTTACGGCGCTGGCCGAGCTCGGCGACTGTACCTCGCAGTTCAACCTCGGCGCCATGGCGCTCAAGGGCCAGGGCATGACCCAGGACCGGGGCAGCGGGGTCGGCTGGCTGCAGGCGGCGCTCAGCAACGGCTGCCGTCAGCAGGTCGGCGACCGCGTCCCCGCGCTCGTGGCGAGCCTGACTCCCGCGCAGGGCGCGGCGGCTGCGGCGGTGGTTGCGCGCTACGGACACGACGCGCTGCAGGCGCGCGGCGTCGTCAATCCGCGTTTTGACTGCAGCGAGGAGGTGCCGGCGCACGTCATCGACATGCCCTCCCCGGAGTATCCCGCGGGCGTCCCGGTGCCGCATCCCGAGGCGATCGTCATCATCGCGCTCACCATCGGCGTCGACGGGTACGCCCGCGACCCGGACATCATCCTGAGCGAGCCCGCGCGCGGCTTTCCGGCGGCGGCGGTGGAAGCCTGGCTCAACACCCGCTTCCAGCCGGCCACGCGCCACGGCGCCCCGGTGGCCTCGCGCCTGGAGGCGAAGCTGCGCTTCGTCGGCCCGACCGGGAATCTCGCCGATGCGCCGGTGTATAAGACCGCGCTGCCGGCGGCGGAGACCGGCGAGCCCGCGGCGCAGTATCTCATCGGGGTCACCGCCAATCTCGACGCCTCCCTCGGCATCACCACCGCGCATGCCGCGCAGCTGCTGCTCAACGCGGCGCGGGCCGGGGACGCGGCCGCGCAGTTCTGGGTGGCCTCGCAGGTGCGGGCAGCGGCCAGCTGCAACCCGAGTGGCGCCGGCGCGCTGTGGCTCGAGCATGCCGCCAACGGCGGCAGTGCTCCGGCGGCGGCGCTGGAGGCGCAGGCGCTGCTCGCCGCTACCCCGGGCGAGGCGCAGCTCGCCCAGGCCCGTACGCTGCTCGAGCATGCCGCCGCCAGCGACAACTACTTCGCCCTCAAGCATGGCGCGGCCCTGCTGGCGGGCGCTGCGCAGCCGGCGGTGCGTAACCCGGCCGCCGCGCTCAGTGCCGCGCAGAAGCTTCTGGCGGGTGAGATCCAGTCCGATCCGCAGATGTTCGAAGTCGCCGCCGCCACCTACGCCGCGAGCGGGGATTTCCGCCGCGCCGTGACGCTGCAACAGACGGCGCTCGAGAAGGCGCGGCCCCTCGGCTGGGATTCCGGCGCCATGAATCGTCGGCTGGCGGCCTACCGCTCCCAGCAGCAGCCGGACGAGAGCGTTTTGCCGTGAGTGTCAGCGCGTTCCGACGCACATAACCTGCCGTCAATCCCCTTAAAGATGTGGCCCCGGGCGAGGGGCCGGCGTTAGGATGCCGCGCATGCCGGGTGAGCCTTAAGTCAGCTTCGTGAGCGTTCCCTCGAGCCATACCGGGGCGCGGCCACAGTTCGCGAGCTTCCGCGAGTTCTACCCGTATTATCTCGAGCAGCACAGCCATCCGGTGTCGCGCCGACTGCACGTGTGCGGCACGCTGCTTGCGCTGGGCAGCGCGGGGGCGGCGCTGGTGAGCGCTCATCCGGCATGGCTGCTTGCCGCGCCCGTGGCCGGCTACGTGCCGGCCTGGATCGGACACTTCTGTTTCCAGCACAACGTGCCGGCCACGTTCCGCCATCCGCTCTACAGCCTGTGGGGCGACTTCGTCCTGCTCGGCGAGGTCCTCACCGGTCGCGTGCGCTGGTAAGCGCCGACGGGAATCGTCCGCCATGAGCCGGCCCGGCATCGACCGTGTCTTCGAGCGTCGTCTCGCCTCGCTGGTCAACAGCGGCGCGCCGCGCATCCTGCAGGGCGGCCGCAAGGGCGTGGAGAAGGAGTCGCTGCGCGTGCTGCCGAGCGGCACGCTCGCCCACACCCCACACCCGCACCTGCTGGGCTCGGCGCTAACCAACGAGCACATCACCACCGATTACTCCGAGTCGCTGATCGAGCTGGTCACGCCGGCCTTCACGCACAGCTGGGAGCTGCTGCAGTACCTGCTCGACCTGCATCAATTCGTCTACCGGCATCTGGGAGACGAGCTGCTGTGGGCGACCAGCATGCCGTGCGCTATCAGCAGTGATGCGGACATTCCGCTCGCGCAGTACGGCAGCTCGCACGTCGGGCGCATGAAGACGGTGTACCGCAACGGTCTCGGCCTGCGCTACGGGCGCATGATGCAGGCCATCTCCGGCGTGCACTTCAACTACTCCTTCCCGCTGCCGTTCTGGGAAGCCTGGGCCGCGGCACGCGAAGCGCGCGGGCACGACGCCGCCTTCATCTCGGCCTGCTACTTCGATCTGCTGCGCAACTACCGCCGCTTCGGCTGGATCGTGCTGTACCTCTTCGGGGTCTCCCCGGTGGTGTGCAAATCGTTCCTGCGCGAGCGCGACCTGGAGCTGCCCGACTTCGGCGTCGGCACGGCCTTTGAGCCCTACGCCACGAGCCTGCGCATGAGTGACGTGGGCTACCGCAACCGCAACCAGGCTGGGCTGTCGGTCTCCGTCAACAGCCTCGAGGAGTACGTGCACGATCTCACCCGCGCGATCAGCACGCTGCACCCGCCCTACGAGGCGCTCGGCGTGCACGTTGATGGCGAGTGGCGGCAGCTCAACGCCAACGTGCTGCAGATCGAGAACGAGTACTACAGCTTCATCCGCCCCAAACGCGTGGCGCGCTCGGGCGAGCGGCCCACCAAGGCACTGAAGCGTGCCGGGGTCGAGTACGTCGAGGTGCGGGCGCTCGATGTCAGTGCTTTCGACCCGGTCGGCGTCAATCAGAACAAGCTGCGCTTCCTCGAGGCCTTCGTGGCGCTGTGTCTGATGAAAGAGAGCGCACCGATCGGGGATTCCGAGCAGGGGTTACTCGATCAGAACCACGTCGCGGTGGCCCGCCGCGGCCGCGATCCGGCCCTCACCCTCTGGCGCGAGGGGCGCCAGGTCGCCATGCGCGACTGGGCAAGGGAATTGCTCGACTCCATGACCGGGATCTGCGAGCTCCTCGATCAGGGGGATCCAGCGCAGCCTTACTCGCAGGCGTTGGCCACGCAGGCAGCCAAGATCGAGGACGTCGCCCTGACCCCCTCGGCGCGTCTCATGTCTGAACTGACCGCCGGGGAGTCGTTTTTTGATCTGGCCCTGCGCATGTCCGCGGCCCACAAGGCTTATTTCCTGGACCTCTATCCCCCCAACGAGGAGCGTCTGGGCGAGTTTGCTGCGGAGGCGGAGGAGTCCCTTGTGGCGCAGCGCAGGATCGAGGCATCCGATACGGGAACGTTCGAGCAGTACCTCGCACGTTATTTTGCAGACTGAAAGCAACAGCACCGAAAGGGGGCAGTTCCCGCGCTCATTCATGTGAGGTTTACGTAACATAATCAGGCACTTTGTCAGTCGCTTTTAGCTCTAGGACGACATAAACTTTGCCTCCCACATCGCACTATGGAAGGGCGGTTGGGCAACGGAAGACAACAATCAGAACGCTGGAACCGTCGAACAAGCAGGAGCGCAGGACGATGAAGAGCAAGAGCGTGGAGGGACTCCCCGCCGATCCTCAGGAATCGCTCGCGGCGAACGAGGAATTCGCGGATGAGCTGGATGTATACACGCATTTGATCCCCACCCCGGCGGGCTGGGATCCGTACGACGTGTGGCGTACCCGCGTGAAGAATGCATCCCGTTCCGGTGAGCACGAGGCCGACCCGCGCCGTTAAACTAGGCACCCGGTCACGCCGCGGGGGGCGGCGCTTGCAAATACAGGACTCCTACAGAGCGCCCGGCGGCGAGCAGCTCCTGCACCGCAGTCGCCTGCGCTTCCTCGAGCCGCAGCTCGAGCGCCAGTTCCGCACGCATTACCGCGCCGGCGCGCGCCTGTGGGTGCGGGTGAGCCTGGTGGTGGCGCTGTCCACCACGCTCGGCTTCGCGATCATCGATCACGTGCTCCTGGTCGGGCCGCGCCTCGCGCGACCCGACATCTGGCGCTTCGGACTGCAGCTGCCCCTGGTACTGATCATGCTCGTGCTGACCACGCCGCGCTGGTACGCGCGCTGGTACCAGCCCGCCATCCAGCTGGCCGCGCCGCTGTTTGGCGTCGGCACCGTACTCATGGCGATCGAGGCGACGCCGGCGCAGCTGCCGCTGGTGGCCGCGCGACTGCTGCTCGCGGCCTTCTACTTCTACTTCATGCTCGGCCTGACTTTTGGCGCCGCGCTGCGCACCAATGCGACCCTGATCGTGGCGTACGCCGGCGCCGCGCTCATCGGCGCCATCGCGCCGGCGGTGGCGACCTATTCATTGTTCGTGCTGTTCGCCGCCAATGTCATCGGCGGCGCGGGCTGTTATGCGCTCGAGTACGCCAACCGCGTGGCGTTCCTCGAGCGGCGCCGTCTGGCGGACGTGGCCATGCGCGACGGGCTCACGGGACTGCTCAACCGCACCGCCCTCGAGGAGCAGGCGCGCGCGCTGTGGCAGCACGCGCGCCTCGCGCACCTGCCCGTCTCGGTGCTGCTGATCGATATCGACCATTTCAAGGCCTACAACGACCTCTACGGCCACCAGGCGGGCGATGGCTGTCTGAAGCAGGTCGCCGCGGCGATACGCGCCGCAGCGCTCAGCCGCCCGCTGGACATGGTGGCGCGTTACGGCGGTGAGGAGATCGTCGCCATCCTGGTCGGCGGGGACCGGGCGCATGCCAGTGCCACCGCCGCTGCCGTGCTCAAGGCGGTTGCGGACCTGAAGATCGCCCACGGTGGCTCGACCACGCGCCCCTACGTGACGGTGAGCGTCGGGGTGACTACGGTCGATCCGGGCGGGGATTACTCGCACGAGCTCGCCGTGCGTCACGCGGATCTGGCGCTGTACACCACCAAGGCGCGGGGCCGCGACGGCTGGTGTTTCCACGAGCCGGCACAAGCGCACGATTCACAGCTCGAGCTGCTGAAGACGGCGAGCTGAGCGCGCCCGCCGGGCGCCTTGCCATGCGGTCAATCCCTCGCCCGGGGCATGGGCGCACGCAGCGCTTGCCGCAACACTGCCGCGCTCACGGGCTTGCACCGGCACGCCCGAGCCCCGATGCTGTCATTGCATGAATGCTCTCTCGGTCCGCGCGCTCACCAAGACCTACCGCAACGGCGTACAGGCGCTCAAGGGCGTCGACCTCGATGTCGAGCAGGGCGACTTCTTCGCGCTGCTCGGCCCCAACGGCGCCGGCAAGACCACGCTGATCGGCATCATCACCTCGCTGGTGAACAAGACCTCGGGCGAGGCGCGGGTCTTCGGCCACGACATCGACCGCGAGCTCGAGGCCGCCAAGGCCTGCATCGGCGTCGTGCCCCAGGAGATCAACTTCAACCTGTTCGAGACCCCCTACACCATCGTCGTCAACCAGGCCGGCTTCTACGGTATCCCGCGGCCCGTGGCGCGCGAGCGCGCCGAGAAGTACCTGAAGCAGCTGCAGCTGTGGGACAAGCGTAACGGCATCTCCCGCGGCCTCTCCGGCGGCATGAAGCGCCGCCTGATGATCGCGCGCGCGCTCATGCACGAGCCGCGCCTGCTCATCCTCGATGAGCCCAGCGCGGGGGTGGACATCGAGATCCGCCGCTCGATGTGGGAGTTCCTGCGCGAGATCAATGACCGCGGCACGACCATCATCCTCACCACGCACTACCTGGAGGAGGCCGAGACCCTGTGCCGCGACATCGCCATCATCAACGGCGGCCGCATCGTCGAGCGTGACCGTATGAGCAGCCTTTTGCGGCGGCTGCACGTCGAGACCTTCGTGCTCAACCTGCGCGATACGCTCAGCGAGGCGCCGCAGCTCGGCGAGGCTTACGTGGTGCGGCTGGTCGATGACCACACCCTCGAGATCGAGGTCTCCAAGGAAGACAACCTCAACGACATCTTCGCGCGCCTCTCCGCCCTCGGCATCGAGGTGCTGAGCATGCGCAATAAGGTCAATCGGCTCGAGGAGATCTTCATGCGCCTGGTCGAGGGGCGCGGCGGCGCCGCGCTCGATGAGCGCCTGCTCGAGCCCGCGGTGGACGGCGGGGCCGGTCGATGAGCGCGGTCGCCGAGGCCGTGAGCCCGCCGCTGAATCTCGGCCGGGTGCGCTGGATCGGCTTCAAGACCATCGTCATCCGCGAGTACGGCCGCATCATCCGCATCTGGGGGCAGACCATCGTGCCCTCGATCGTCACCTCGGTGCTGTACTTCGCCATCTTCGGCAGCCTCATCGGGCGCCGGGTCGGCGTGATGGACGGCTTCGACTACAAGCAGTTCATCGCGCCGGGCCTGATCATGATGTCGGTGATCACCAACTCGTACGGCAATGTGGTGGCTTCGTTCTTCGGCGCCAAGTTCGGCAAGCACGTCGAGGAGCTGCTGGTCTCACCGCTGCCCAACTGGGTGATCGTGGGCGGCTACGCCGTCGGCGGCGTGGTGCGCGGCCTGCTGGTCGGGGTGGCGGTGACCATCGTCTCGCTGATCTTCACGCATCTGCACGTGCATCACCTGGCCGTGGTGATCACCGCGCTGGTGCTCACCTCGCTCACCTTCGCCCTCGGCGGCTTCCTCAATGCGCTGTTCGCCAAGAACTTCGACCAGGTGAACTGGATCCCGGCGTTCGTGCTGACACCGCTCACCTACTTCGGCGGCGTGTTCTACTCGGTGAGCCTGCTGCCTGGCTGGGCCCGCACGCTCTCGTACGTGAACCCGATCCTCTACATGGTGAATGCCTTCCGCTACGGCTTCCTCGGCGTCTCCGACGTGGACGTCGGCATGGCGTTCGCGCTGATGGGCGCCGCGGCGCTCTTGCTGTATGTCCTCGCCGTCGGGCTCATGAACCGCGGCACCGGAATCCGGGATTGACCGCGGTCGCGCTGGTCAGCTGCCGCGCCGCGCGCGGCCTGGATGAGGATATGCCACCGCTTCTTGCGGCCTGCGGCGCCGCCGGCGTCAGTGCGCAGATCCTCGACTGGGACGACCCCGCCGCCGACTTCGCGCGCTTCGATGCGGCGCTGCTGCGCTCGGCCTGGAACTACACCGAGCGCATCGGGGAGTTCCTGGCCTGGGTCGAGCGCACTGCCGCCGTGACGCTGCTTCTGAATGCGCCCGCGGTGCTGCGCTGGAACTGTGACAAGCATTACCTGGCCGAGCTCGCCGCCAAGGGCGTGGCGATCGTGCCGAGCACGTTCTGTGAGCCGGGGAGCGATCCTGCGCAGGCCCTCGAGCGCTTCCTGGCGAGCCACGCGGAGCCGGAACTGGTGGTCAAGCCGGCGATCGGCGCCGGCTCGCGCGATGCGCGCCGTCACGCGCGCGAGTCACGCGCCGAGATCGTCGCGCATATTGGCGGGCTTCTGGCCATGCGCCGCAGCGTCCTCATCCAGCCCTACCTCGGGCGCGTCGATCGCGACGGGGAGACCGCGCTCATCTATATCGACGGGCGCTTCTCACACGCAATCCGCAAGGGGCCGCTTTTGCCCAAGGGCGCGCCCTCGACCGCGGCGCTGTTTGCGGCGGAGGAGATCACCGCGCGCACCCCGGGCGCGGACGAGCTCGCCGTGGGCGCGGCGGCACTCGCCGCCGTACCCGTCGGGCCGCTCCTGTATGCGCGGGTGGATCTCATCCGCAGCGCCCAGGGTGAGCCGCGCCTGCTCGAGCTCGAGCTCGCCGAGCCCTCCCTGTTCTTCGCGCACGGTCCCGGCTCCGCCGCCCGCCTCGTGGCAGCCACGCTCGCGCGCCTGCCGGCGCAACGCGCTTAGGGCGCCTCCGGAAGCCCCGCCGCCCGCATGCGTGCGGGATATGTGAGGCAGCGCACATAAAAAGGCGCCTAAGCCTTTGTTTGAAAAAAAACTTTCACATCTCCGTCATGCCATTGACGCGCTGCAGAACGAGGCTGTACGCGTCACGCCATGGGCCGCGCAGTGGAGGCGATGCCACATGAAAGCGACGGGGCTGAGTGCCTTCATGGCACGGGTGGATGCTGCGGAGTACGGGCTGTGCCGGCGCCTGAACCGCGGCGCCTCCTTCGCGCTGCCGCGACGCATCTTCCAGGTGGCGAGCCGCCTGGGCGACGGCATCGTCTGGTATGTGCTGTTGATCGCGCTGCCGGTGCTCTACGGAGCCGGCGCGCTGCGCCCGGCGGGCGTCATGGCGCTCACCGGCGCACTCGGGGTGCTGATCTACGCGCTGCTCAAGCGCCTGTTCGTGCGCGAGCGCCCCTTCATCACCCACGCGAGCATCGATCGCGCTGCCGCACCGCTCGATCGCTACAGCTTCCCATCCGGCCACACACTTCATGCGGTGTCCTTCACCTGGCAGGCGGCCGGGCACTTTCCCGAGCTTCTGTGGGTGCTCGTGCCGCTGGCGCTCCTGATCGCCGCCTCGCGCGTCGTGCTCGGCCTGCACTACCCTTCCGACGTACTCGCCGGCGCAGCCCTGGGCGGCACGCTCGCCACCCTCGGCCTCGCCGTCAGCTGATGCGGTGCCGGCGAGCTGCGCGCGCGCGCTGCGCGCCCGGAGCCTGAGGATGCGCGTGCTGTTCATCTCCGATGTGTACTTTCCGCGCGTCAACGGCGTCTCCACTTCCATCCGCACCTTCCGCAGCGACCTCGAGGCGCACGGGGTGCGCACGCTCCTGGTCGCACCGGACTATCCGGGGGCCGCGGCGGAGCAGGGTGCGCAGGTGCTGCGGGTGGCCTCGAGCGGCGTGCCGAAGGATCCGGAGGACCGGCGCATGCGCTTCGGCGCGCTGCGGCGCGCGCTCGATGAGCTGCCGCGCGGCGCCTTTGACCTGGTGCACATCCATACGCCCTTCATCGCGCATTACGCCGGGGTGGCCTGCGCGCGGCGCGCCGGCGTGCCGTGCGTGGCCACGTACCACACTTTCTTCGAGGAATACCTGCACCACTACGTGCCGGTGCTGCCGCGCGCCTTGGGCCGCTTCGCGGCGCGCCACTTCACCCGCTCGCAGTGCGCCGCGGTGCAGGCGCTCATCGCCCCTTCCGAGCCGATGCGCGCGGTGCTCCTGGAATACGGCGTCACCACGCCGATCGAAGTGCTGCCCACCGGACTCGCCGAGGACCGGTTCCGTCCCGGCGACGGCGCTGCGTTCCGCGCCCAGGCGGGCATCGCCCCGAGGCGCCCGCTCGTCACCTACATCGGCCGCGTCGCACACGAGAAGAACATCGACTTCCTGGTGCGCATGTTCGCGCGCGTGCAGCGGGCGTGCCCGGAGGCCCTGCTGGTCATCGCCGGCGAAGGCCCGGCGCGCGCGAACCTGAAGGCGCAGGTGAGCGCGCTGGGACTGGCCGGGCACGTGCACTTCGCCGGCTACCTGGCGCGCGACTCCGCCCTCCTGGACTGCTATGCGGCGGCGGACGTATTCGTCTTCGCCTCGCGCACCGAGACGCAGGGGCTGGTGCTGCTCGAGGCGATGGCCCAGGGCGTGGCGGTGGTCTCGACCGCCGAGCTCGGCACGCGCTCGATTCTCACCAGCGCGAGCGGCGCGCTCGTGGTCCCGGAAGAGGAGGCGGCCTTTGCCGCAGGCGTCCTCGCACTGCTGGCCGATCCGGCGCGGCGCCGCGCCCAGGGTGAGCGTGGCCGCCTCTATGCGCACAGCTGGTCTTCGGCGGCCATGGCGCAGCGCCTCGGCGCGCTCTACGAGCGCGTGTGTCGCGCGGCCGCACCGCAGCGGGTGCCGCCCCTGGGAGCGCGCGCCAGCTGAGCGTCTTTGCCCGGCGACAAGCCGCCGGGCTCAAGGTTCTGAGCTACACTTTGCTGCACTGCCCGTTTCGCGGGCATGTGGAGCGGCCGTATGGGAGCAAAGCGGGCCCTGATCGTGGACGACTCGAAGTCCGCCCGTCTGTTTCTCGCCCGGGTCCTGGAAAAGTACGACATCGACGTCGATGCCGCCGAGAGCGCGGAGGCGGCGATCGACTACCTCACCAGTAACCGTCCGGACGTGATTTTCATGGATCACCTCATGCCGGGCATGGACGGGTTGCAGGCCGTGCAGCACATCAAGAACGATCCGCGCACCGCGACCATTCCGATCATGATGTACACCTCGCAGGAGGGGGAGCTGTATCTGGGACAGGCGCGCGCCCTGGGCGCGATCGGTGTGCTACCCAAGCAGATCAAGCCCACCGACGTCTCCAAGGTGCTCTACCAGCTGCACCTGGTGCCCGACCGGCGCAGCGGCGAGCAGTCGAGCTTCACGCCGCTGAACGTGCGCGCTGATGCGGAGGCCACCGCCGCCGAGCCGAGCGGCATGCTTTCCAAGCCCCTCACCGACAGCATGCTGCGCGAGCACTTCGCGGAGCTGCGGCGCGCGCTGGTGGCGGGCGTCGACACCCAGACCGACCGCATCACCGCCGAAGTCCGCGCGCTGCTGCTCGAGTCGTTGCCGCAGCCGGCGCCGGCGCCCGAAGCGCCTGCGCCGCCGCAGCCGCCGCCCGCTGAGCCGCAGGACCGCCGTCCCTGGCTGATCGCCGCGGCGGCGCTGGCCATCGCGCTTCTGAGCACGGCCTTGTGGTGGCGCACCGAGCAGCTGCTGTCGCAGCTCAACGCCCAGGTCGAGCAGCTGCGCGCGCAGCGCACCGCGACGCTCTCGCCGCTGCCGGTCACCGTGCCGCCGCCGCCACCGGCTGCCCCGGCGCAGGCCGCGGAGGACAAGCCGATCACGGTGCTGGTTCCGTACGGCGCCGAGGCGCTCGGTGGCGCCCGGCTCGAGGTGCTGAACAAGCTCCTGACGCGGCTCAGCGCCGAGCACGGCCCGGCGCAGGTCGAGGTGCGCACCTTCGCGGGCCGCTTCTGCCTGATGGGCAACGCCACCGACGGCTACTCGCTCGCGCCCGAGGAGATGCTGTACTCGCGCTGCGATGTGGTGGGCAATCCCGCCGATGAGGCGCTGCTGCCGACCCAGCGCACCCCGCTCGCGCTCGCGAACCTCATGGGCGCGGTGCGCAGCTCCAGCGGCGGCGCGGTGAACGTGCGCCTCCTGCAGGGCGAGCCGGGCGCGCTCGCGCAGCCGTATCCGCAGCTGACGCCGGAGCTGAGCGCCGGTGAGTGGAACCGCGCGGCGATCGCCAACAACCGCATCGAGATCCGCGTGCATTGAGCGCCATCGCCCTGCCAGGCGCCGCGGCCGCCGCCGATCTGAACCCGCCGCGCTGGCTGCGTAACCGGCACGTGCAGTCGATGCTGGCGAGCACCGCCTGGCGGCGCGGACGCATCCTGCGCAGTGCCGCACCGCTTTTGGCCGCCTCGCGCGAGCTCATCCTCGATTGCGGCGCGGAGGTGCGCCTGCAGTGCTTCCTCGCCACCCCGCCGGCGCCGCGCGGCGCGCCGGTCGTGCTGCTGCACGGCTGGGAGGGGAGCGCGGAGTCCTACTATGTCCTCTCCCTCGCCGCGCTGCTGTTCAGTCAGGGAATCGAGGTGGCGCGCCTGAATCTGCGCGACCATGGTGAGACGCACGCGCTCAACCGCGAGCTGTTCCACTCCTGCCGTCTGCCGGAGGTGGTGGGCGCGATCGGCGCGCTGCAGAGCGGGCCCTTCGGCGGCCGCCCGCTGCAGCTCGCCGGCTTCTCGCTCGGGGGCAACTTCATGCTGCGGGTGGCCGCGCAGGCGCCGCGCGCGAACCTGCACCTCACGCAGGCCATCGCCGTCTCCCCGGTGCTCGATCCGGTGGCGACGCTGCGCGCCCTGCAGAGCGGCTTTCCGGGCTACGAGCTGTACTTCGTACGCAAATGGCTGCGCTCGCTGCGCAAGAAGGAGACGGCGTGGCCCGGGGTCTACGACTTCAGCACCATCGCGCGCATGCGCGATCTGAAGAACATGACCGCGGAGCTGGTGCGCCGCCACACCGAATTCCCGGCGCTCGAGGACTACCTGAACGGCTACGCCATCACCGGCAGCCGGCTCGCGCAGCTGGAGGTGCCCGCGACGATCTTCACCTCGCTGGATGATCCGATCATCCCCGCCGCGGGGCTCACCCAGCTCGCGCGCACGCCGGCCCTGAAGGTGGTGCTGTCACGCTACGGCGGGCACTGCGGATTCTTTGCGCGCCTGTCGGGTCCGACCTGGCTCGAGGCCCGCATGGTGAGCCTGCTCGGCGGCGATCCGCTCTAGCGAGCGCGCTTCTCGTCGTACTCGCTCATGCCCTCACCGCTGGTGATGGTGACGGCGCCGTCGATCACCGCGCCCTTGGCCACCGCGATGGTCTTGGCCACGATGTCGGCGCGGATGACGGCGCTCGAGCCGATCTCGAGCTTGTTCTCGACCACGAGCCGACCCGTCAGGCGTCCGGCGATGATGGCGGCGGCAGCGTGGACTTCGCCTTCCCACTGGGCGCTGACGGACATGTGCAGGGTGCCCGCCACGCGGCCGTCGCCGCGCACCGACCCGCATACCACCAGGGGCCCCGGGGTCTCCAGATCGCCGGTGATGCGTGCGCCTTCGGCGACGAAGGTCGGTGAGTCCCCGATCGAGTCGATCAGCCGGCGCTTCCGGGCGTCGTTCATCCGCGGCTCCGCGAGGGGTCGTGCAAAGGGTCATAATACGTGCCGCCCCTGCCTTTGAAGGCCGACCATGATCACATTCTGCGCAGCCCGCGGGACCCTGCTCGCCCTGTCGCTCGCTCTGCTCGCCGGCTGCGGACGCGAGCTCGAGGACTGGCATTCCGCGGAGACCGTCGGCAGCGCCGAGGCCTACAGCCGCTTCCTCGAGCAGCACCCCGACAGCGAGCTCGCCGCCCAGGCGCGCACGCGCATCGGCGAGCTCGCCGAGGACGGCGACTGGAATCACACCGAGAGCGTCGCGACGGTGGACGCCTACCGCCAGTTCCTGGCGCGCCACCCGCGCGGCAAGTGGGCCGAGCAGGCGCGCATCCGCATCGAGGGATTCTCGCTCGGCTCGCTGCCGCGCACGCTCGCCGGCCCCGCGACCGCGAGTGCGGCGCGCACGGGGGCTAACGCGCTCTCGCTCACCACCGGGGTGGCCGCAGTGCCTGCGGGCGTGCCTGCGCCAGCCGCGCTCGCGCAGGCCCCGCCCGCCCAGACCCCGGCCGCAGTGGCCGATGCGGACGCCGCGCAGCCGGCGCCGCCGGCCGACGAGACCCGCATGGCGCGTGCCACACCGGTCGGCTACGGCGTGCAGCTCGGCGCCTTCGGGAGCGAGGCGAGCGCCGGCCGCGAATGGGTGCGGCTGCAGGAGCGGTTTGCACCCGAGCTGTCCGGTCTTGCGCCGCGCATCATCGTGGCCAGCACCGACGCCGGCACGCTCTATAGGCTGCAGGCTCCGGCCGGAGGCGAGGCGCAGGCGCGGGCGCTGTGCAACACGCTCAAGGAACAGTCGCAGGCCTGCGTGCCGGTGATTCCGCGTTGATTTGCCTTAAGAAAAAGGCCGTCGGTTTTCACCGACGGCCGAATGCCATCTGAGGCTCACACTGCTGCGCTTGGCTCCAAAGTGACAAATCACGTCACCCGGCATGCTCGACGGGTTCGGATCTAAGTCACTGTTTCAACTGGAAATCCGGATCTGGCATACCCCTTGCTTTATCCCTATCAGCTGCGAACAACTTCCCCGTGTTCGCTCCTGCGCGCCGCGATGCGACTTCCCCCGTATCGCGGCGCTTTTTTTTGGGTGATCGGAGGGGAGACGGGGCGTGCGCTCGAGGGGGATCGAAAGTGACGCCCCGTCTCCCACTCCGGTCATTCGTTGGCAGCCTTGAGAGTGGCCGCCGTGATCGGTGCCGGCGCAGCGGCATGCGCGCGCAGGGCCGCAAGGTTGCGCGCCACGAAATCCGCCTGCGGTGCGAGCAGCCGCGCGCGTGCCAGGTCCTCCTGCGCCGCGCGGCCCTCGGCGTTCAGCCAGTGCAGCACCGCGCGGTTGGAATAGGCGAGCGCTGAGGCATCGGCCGCCTGTGCGCGGCCGTGCGCGCTCGCCTGCGTCAGCATGGAATCGTCCGGCTGCGACTCGCGCACGGCCGCATCGCAGGCCGCGCGCGCCGGTGCGAGCTGCCCGCTCATCGCGTAGGCAACACAGCGGTTGGTGGCGAGCGCCTGCGGATCGCTGCCGGACATGCCGCCCTGCTGCACCGCCTGCGCCGCGCTGCCGTAGTCGCCGCTCACCAGCGTCGCCCCGCCGGTGCGGTTGCTGTACGCGACCATCACGAACGGCGCCGCGGGCCCGGCCGCGTGCGCACCGGCGGCGAGCAGCGTCGCCCCGAACAGCGTCAGGCGCAGCGTCGGCGGGCGCAGGGCACGATGTGAGTGGCGTTGCATGTTGGAATCTCCTGGCGTCGTACGCCGCGGGCTTGCGCGGCGTGTGTGCGGACGATACGAACGCCAGCTGCGTGCGACAAACGAAAAGAATTGGCGCGATGAGTGATGCTCGCTCAACCACGCTGGTACTCCTCGACCGCCCAGCGCGTGAGCGCGCGCACCTGCGGCTTCTCCGCGTCCTTGGGCCGCGACACCAGGTAATACGCATCGTTGGTGGCGAGCTGCACGGCGAAGACGCGCACCAGCGCACCCGAGCGCATCCACGAGTCGCACAGCACCGCCGGCACCAGCGCCACGCCGAGGCCGCGCTCCGCGGCGCGCACCACCGCCGACATGGTGTCGAACTCGATCACCTGCTTCGGCTCGGGCGTCTCCAGGCCCACCTCCTCGGCCCAGCTGTCCCAGGCAAACGGGCGCGTGCGGTCCACGATCAGTGCCAGAGTGGAGAACAGCTCGCGGCCGAGCTGCGCCACGCGCGGCGCGTGCTCGCGCGCGCATACCGCGATCAGCGGCGAGGAGAACAGGCGCACGCTCTTTAGACCCTGCGGCGCCGCATCGGCGAGCAGCACCGAGACGTCCGCGGTCGGCGGATGCGCCGCCGGGCGCGGGTCGCGGGTATCCAGCTGCACGTCCACCTCGGGATTGGCGGCGCAGAAGGCCGCCAGGCGCGGAATGACCAGCTCGCTCGCAAACAGCGCCGGCAGGCGCACGCGCAGTGTCTGCCGGCCGTTGCGGCGCGCGAGCTGCGCGAGCGTGCGATCGAGCGCCTCCAGCAGCGGCTCGACCTCGTCGTAGAGGCGGTGCGCGGCCATGGTCAGCTCGAGCGCGCGGGTCTTGCGCTCGAACAGGCGCATGCCGAGCGCTGACTCGAGTTCCTTCATCTGATGGCTCACCGCCGAGGGTGTCACGCACAACTCGTCCGCCGCGAATTTGAAGCTGCGATGACGTGCCGCCGCGCAGAACGCCCGCAGATTTTTCAACGGCGGGGGTCGGGACAAGCGCATCATCTCTTACCATCCGTATAACGCCTGAACCCGGAAGCAAGATCCGTGCCCTTGACCGGGACGGCGGTTTCGGGCGCCGGGCGGGCGGTGCCGCCGGCGGGCTGCCTCAGCACAGTGCGCAGCGCGCTCCAGGTGCACCCGGGCGGTGCGTGCCGCGGCGGCCTAGAATGCCGGGCGCCGCGTCCCCATGGTGGGAGGGGTTTCGAAAGCTAAGCTCATGGAATACCGCGACTATTACAAGATCCTGGGCGTGGAGCGCGCCGCCACCGGCGACCAGATCAAGAGCGCCTACCGGCGTCTGGCGCGCAAGTTCCATCCCGACGTCTCCAAGGAGAAGAACGCCGAGGAGCGCTTCAAGGAAGTCCAGGAAGCCTACGAGGTGCTGAAGGACCCGCAGAAGCGCACCGCCTACGACCAGCTCGGCAGCGAGTGGAAATCCGGCGAGCAGTTCCGGCCGCCGCCGGACTGGGGCGAGGGGTATGAGTTCTCCGGCGCAGGTGCGGGCGGGGCGCGCCAGCGCCGCTACCGCACCCGCAGGCCGGCCGGGGACGGAGAATTCACCGAGGAGCAGTTCAGCGACTTCTTCTCCTCGCTCTTCGGCGGGGAGTCCCCGTTCGCCGGTGCGGGAGCGGGCGGCGCGCACGGCGGCCGCGACCACCACGCGCGGGTCGACATCACGCTCGAGGAGGCCTATCGCGGCGGCACGCGCACGCTCGAGCTGCGGCGCCCGGAGCTCAAGGGCGACGGCACCGTGGCGCTCGAGACGCACACCGTGCGCGTGTCGATTCCGGCCGGCGTCAGCGAGGGCCAGCTCATCCGCCTCGCCGGCCAGGGTGCCCCGGGGAGCGGGGGCGCCGCGGCGGGGGATCTGTACCTCGAGGCACACATCCTCGCCGACAAGCTCTATCAGCTCGACGGCCGCGACGTCACCGTCACCTTCCCGGTGGCGCCGTGGGAAGCCGCGCTCGGCGCCCAGGTGAATGTGCCGACGCTCGGCGGGGCGGTGGCCATGACCGTGCCGGCCGGCTCGCAGACCGGACAGAAGCTGCGCCTGCGCGGCCGGGGCCTGCCCGGCGCACCGCCCGGGGACCAGTACGTGCAGCTGAAGGTGGTGCTCCCGGGTGCGAACTCAGCCGAGGCGCGCGCGCTCTATGAGCAGATGCGCGATAAGCTCGCCTTCGATCCGCGCGCCGATTTTGCGAGGTGACCCATGGTACGCATCACCACTCACGTGCTCGAAGCCCACGTCTTGAGCGACGGCGACTGGATCGGCGTGAGCGAGATCTGCCACATGTGCCACATCGACCTCGCCTCGGTGCTCGAGCTCGGCGACTTAGGGCTCGTTGCGGCGCGCGAGACGCGCGAGGGCTGGCAGGTGCCGGCCAACGCCCTGCCGCGGCTGCGCGTCGTCGGCCGGCTGATGCGTGACCTCGGCGTGAACACCTCGGGCGCTGCGCTCGCTGTGGAGCTGATCGAGCGCCAGCACGCGCTCGAGGCGCGGCTGCGCCATCTCGAGGCCCTGGGCGAGGGTCACTGACCGAAGCTCGCGCCCCCCTGCGCGAGCCAGTCCTGCTCCGCCTGCGTGCTCTCGCGTCCGAGCACGGCGTTGCGGTGCGGGAAGCGCCCGAAGCGCTCGATGATCGCGCGGTGGTTCTCCGCCGAGCGCGCCGCGCCTGCGAACACGGCGCACAGCTCCGGCGCGGACTCCTTGAGCAGGCGCCGGTAGGCGGCCACCGATTCCTCCTGCACCTCGCGCGCCTCGGCGTGCTGCAGCGGCATGTAGAAGAACAGCCGCTCGACGGGCGTGAGCGCGGCGTCGGCGGCGGACTGCATGCCCGAGAGGGTCAGCTGCAGCGCCTGAGCGTCGTAGGCATAGGCGCGCGGGATGCCGCGATAGATGTTCCGCGGAAACTGGTCGAGCAGGATGATGAGGCTCAGGCGCCGGCGCGGCCCGTCCGCCCAGGGTGCGAGCCCGCCGTTCGCGGCGCGCTCGAGCAGCCCCGCGAAGCGGGCGCGAATGGTCTCGTCGCGCCGTGTGCGCACATCCGTGCGCTCCTCGCCGAACCAGAAGCGCAGGCGCCGGTTGAGCTCGGCCGGCGTCGGTGGCTGCGGCCCGAACCAGAAATCGCGGATGCTGCGTGCCTCGTCCATGGGAGCTCTACTGTGGCTTCGTGTCGCGGTCGGCCTCGAACAGCTTCTCCAGCTGCTGCGCCGCCTCGCGCGAGGTGGCGAGGAACTTGGTGTCGTCCTCCTTGACCGCGTACTGCCGCGCGAGCGTGGCCTCATCGTGCAGGCGGAAGCGGCGCACCGCCTCACGCGCCGCCGCGGCCGTCTCACCCGAGGCCTCGAGCAGACTCTGCGCCATCTCCAGGCTCGAGCCGTAGGTCTCGCGCACGATGTCCTTGACGCCGGCGTCCATGAGCGCGAATACGTGCTGGCGGCTGCGGGCGCGGGCGAAGATGCGCAGGTGGGGAAACTGCTCGCGCACCAGGATGGCGGTGTTGGTCGAGGCCTCGACGTCGTCGATGGCGAGCACGAGGAAACGCGCGCTGTGAGCGCCCGCGGCGCGCAAAAGGTCCAGGCGCGAGGCATCCCCGTAGAAGACCTCGTTGCCGAAGCGGCGCACGAAGTCGACGTGGGTCTGACTGCTGTCGAGGGCGGTGAAGGCGATGCCCTTCACGCGCAGCACGCGGCCGACGATCTGCCCGAAGCGGCCGAAGCCGGCGATGATGACCGGGGAGTCGTGGCCCTCGATGGCGTCGTAGGGGGCCCGCGTTGGCGTGAGGAAGCGCGCCGCAAATCCCTCGTAGGCCAAGAGCAGCAGCGGCCCGAGCATCATCGACAGCGTGACCGAGAGGATCAGCAGATCCGCCGTGGCGCCATCGAGCAGGCGCTCGGAGGCGGCGAGCGTGAACAGGACGAACGCGAACTCGCCCCCGGCAGGCAGGGAGAAGGCCAGACGCCGCGCCGCTTCGGGCTTGTAGCCGGCGAGGCGCGCGAGCGCCATCACCACGACGACCTTCACCAGCAGGAACCCGACCGTGAGCGCGAGCAGCGTGAGCGGCTCGGTGCGCAGCAGGCCGAGGTTGGCCGACATCCCCACGCAGATGAAGAAGAGCCCGAGCAGCAGGCCCTTGAAGGGCTCGAGGTCGGCCTCGAGCTCGTGGCGGAACTCGCTGTCGGCGAGCAGCACGCCGGCGAGGAAGGCCCCGAGGGAGGCCGACAGCCCGACCAGGTGCGCCGCCAGCGTCGTCCCGATCACGGTGAGGAGCGCCGCGGCGGTGAACACCTCGCTCACCTGCGCGCGGGCCACCAGGCGCAGCGCCGGCCGCAGCAGGATGCGGCCGCCGGCGAACACCACGACGGCGATGACGGCCATGAGCTTCACGAGGCCGAGCCACCAGGGGCCGTGGCTGAGGCGTGCCCCCGGCTCAGCGGCGAGCAGCGGCAGCACCGCCAGCACCGGCAGCACGGCGAGATCCTGGAACAAAAGGATCCCGAAGGCGGCGCGGCCGTGCTGGGTCTGCAGCTGGCGCCGCTCCGCCAGCACCTGCAGTACGAGCGGAGTGGAGGACAGCGACAGGCCGAGGCCGATCACGGCCGCCGGGATCGGCGCGATACCGCACAGCCAGGCGAGCGCGCCGAGCACGAGCGTGCAGGCGAGCACCTGGGCGCTGCCGAGGCCGAACACGGTGCGCCGCATGACCCACAGGCGCGTCGGCTGCAGCTCAAGTCCGATGATGAACAGGAGCAGCACGATCCCGAACTGGGAGACCTGCTCGATGCGGGTGATGTTGCCGATCAGGTTAAGGCCGAAGGGGCCGATGGCGAGGCCGGCGGCGACGTAGCCTAGGATCGAGGACAGCCGCAGCGCCCGAAACAGCGACACCGCGACCACGGCGGCGGCGAGCAGGATCGCGGTCTGGGCGAGTGAGATCATGGACGGGCGGGGATTCTGGCAGGAAACCGCCGGGGGGTTCACCCTTGAGTTCCTCCGCCGCGGTCCCCACACCTCCCCGGATGCCGGATCTTCCTGCCGCCGAGGCGGCCTGCGCTGAGCCTCTGGACGCCTATTCCGCCGCCGTGGTCGGTGCCGTGGAGGCGGTCGGGCCCGCGGTCGTCAGCGTCTATACCGGCGCTGCCGATGAGGCCGAGCGTGCCCGCGGGGGCGCAGGCTCGGGCGTGGTCGTCACTCCCGACGGCTACCTCCTCACCAACGAGCACGTGGTGCACGGCGTCGAGCGCGCGCGCGTCACCTTCGTGGACGGGCGCAGTGTGGCGGCGGTCGTCGCCGGGCGCGATCCGGCCACCGATCTTGCGGTGCTGCGCGCCCAGGCTGCGGCACTGCCCTGCGCGGAGCTTGCGGCCGGCAAGCGCCTGCGCACCGGTCAGCTGGTCGTGGCGCTCGGCAACCCCTTCGGCTTCGAGTCGACCGTCTCGGCGGGGGTCGTGAGCGCGCTCGGGCGCTCGCTGCGCAGTCGCCAGGGGCGCCTGATCGAGGGCGTGGTACAGCACACCGCCGCTCTCAACCCCGGCAACTCCGGCGGCCCCCTGGTGGATGCCGCCGGGCACGTCACCGGCATCAACACCGCGATCATCGCCATGGCGCAGGGCATCGGCTTTGCCGTCCCGGCATCGACCGCGCAGTGGGTGCTCACGGAGATCCTCACCCAGGGACGGGTGCGGCGTGCCTGGCTCGGCGTCGCGGTGCGCGACCGCCCGCTCGACCTGCGCCTGGTGCGCGCCCTCGCCCTCACCGGGTCCCGTGCGGTGGAGATCCTCTCGCGCGATGGCTCAGGACCCGCCGCACAGGCGGATCTGCAGCCCGGTGACCTGATCGTCGCCGTCAACGGCGCGGCCGTGGACGGCCTCGACTCGCTCCACCGCCTGCTCGGGCGCGTGCCGCCCGGGAGCGCCCTCGAGCTCACGCTCGTGCGCCGCGCCCGTAAACTTCAGGTCACGCTCACCGCGCGCGAGCCGCCGGCCTGAAGCGCCGCGCGGCTCACTCGCACAGGCTCGCAAGATAGCCCTGCGCCTGCGGCGAGAGCCGTTTGCGCGCCAGTGCCCGCGCCCGCGGCGCATCCATGAGGTACTCGAGCGGCCCCAGGATCAGCATCTCGCGGATGCGGGGGTTTCTGGCCGAGGCGCGCGCCATCTTGTTGAGGAGCGTGAAGCCGCGGTTGATGAGGGGGCGGCCGGCGCGGTTCTGCTCGATCACGCGGGCCAGGTACTGCCCGAAGCGGGCGTAGAGGAAGTAGTCGTCGTCTCCGGCCTGAAAGCGCACTTCGGCGAAAAAGTCGGGGAAGTTCTTGGCGAGATAATCGTTGAGGCGTTGCAGGCTGGGTCCAGGGTCGCTGTCAGTCGACGCTTTGCGCTGCTTCATGTCTTGTGCGGGCACCTCGCGGGTCGCGGATCGGGACGGCGCGCATAGTTGCGCAGCAGCGCCGCCGATGCAAGCGCCGCGCCGCGCGTCCTCAGCCGGCCGCAGCCCCCGCGCCGTGCGCAGGGCGGCGCGCGCGGTACAGCACGTGCGCCGAGAGCGGGTGGTCGGCGCTCAGGCGCGGGTGCGCGAAGTTCTCGCCGGGGTCGTGTGTCATGTGCAGCCGCTCCATCACCGCGCGCGAGCGGGTGT
The DNA here is from genome assembly GCA_963825385.1 of uncultured Pseudomonadota bacterium. Lineage (GTDB taxonomy): Bacteria > Pseudomonadota > Gammaproteobacteria > Steroidobacterales > Steroidobacteraceae > 13-2-20CM-66-19. The sequence continues at coordinate 434,567 of CAWGSX010000001.1, forward strand.
TGTGCGACACCGTGAAGGCCACCACTTCCGCAAGGCCGAGCTCGCCGAACGCCAGGCGCAGGCAGGCACGCGCGGCTTCGGTGGCGTAGCCGAAGCCCCAGTGCGCGCGAGCCAGGCGCCACAGGATCTCGGTGCAGGGGGTGAAGTGGGCCGTGAAGCCCGGCACGGCCAGGCCGCAGCAGCCGAGGAAGGCGCCGTCCGCGGCGCGCTCGAGCACGAAGATCCCGCAGCCCTCGCTGGCCAGGCGCGCCTGCCACGCCGCGGCCAGCTCATCGCTGCGGGCGCGCCCGAGGGGCGCACCCAGATAGCGCATCACCTGCGGGTCGGCGTTGAGCGCGGCAAAGGGCGCAAGGTCGCCCTCGCGCCAGGAACGCAGCTTCAGGCGTGAGGTGGCGAGCTCCGGCACGGTACCTCCCGGGATCCGTCGCCCCGGCGCGCTTGCATGCACTCCCGGGGCCGGTATTATCGAACGCATAGTGATGGTGTAAGACAGCCGGCCGGGGCTTGCCGATGCCGAGCTGCTCATTCGCGCGCCGCCAAGGTGCCGCGGATCTCCTTCAGTCCGATTTTGCGCACGCGGCAGCCCTGAGGCGCCGACGCGGAGCCTGCGGCCCGCGGCGGCGCACTGCCGCCGCATTTGCACGAGGCCATCCATGCACCCCGAAGCGCCCGGACTCTACAAGGAAGCGTACGAACGCGACAGCTGCGGCTTCGGCCTGATCGCGAGCCTCGATGATCAGCCCAGCCACTGGCTGGTGCGTACCGCGATCAGCTCGCTGAACCGGCTCACGCACCGCGGCGCGATCGCCGCGGACGGCAAGACCGGCGATGGCTGCGGACTGCTGCTGAAGAGCCCGGAGAAATTCCTGCGCGCGGTGGCGCAGGCCGCAGGCCTGGAGCTCGGCGCGCGCTTCGCCTCGGGCCTGGTGTTCCTCGACCGTGACGCGGCCGTGGCGCAGCGCGCCCGCGCGGAGCTCGAGGCGCAGCTCACGCGCCAGCACCTGGACGTCGCCGGCTGGCGCGTGGTGCCCACCGACCCGTCCGCGTGCGGGAGCGAGGCGCTGAAGTCACTGCCGCGCATCGAGCAGGTGTTCGTGCGCGCACCCGCGGAGCTCGATGAGGCCGCGTTCAACCGGCGCCTGTACCTGGCGCGCCGGCTCACCGAGAAGGCCTTGAGCGCCGATGCGGCGTTCTACGTGCCCTCGCTGTCCTCGAGCACCATCGTCTTCAAGGGCATGGTGATGCCGCAGTACCTGGCGCAGTTCTACCCGGATCTGGCCGATGAGCGCCTGGAGAGCTCGGTGGCGGTGTTCCACCAGCGCTTCTCCACCAACACCCTGCCGCAGTGGCGCCTCGCGCATCCCTACCGCTATCTCGCCCACAACGGCGAGATCAACACCGTGCAGGGCAACCGCAACTGGGCGCTGGCGCGCGGGCCGCTGCTTTCGACCCCGCTCCTGCCGGACCTGGCGCAGGCGCTGCCCTTGGTCTCGCTCAGCGGCTCTGACTCGCAGAGCCTCGACAACATGCTCGAGGTGCTGCTCATGGGGGGGCTGGATCCGCTGCACGCCATGCGCCTGCTCATCCCGCCCGCCTGGCACGGCCTGGACACCCTCGACCCGGACCTGCGCGCCTTCTACGAGTACTACTCGGTGCACATGGAGCCCTGGGACGGGCCGGCGGGCGTGGTGCTCACCGACGGGCGCTACGCGCTGTGCACTCTGGACCGCAACGGGCTGCGGCCCGCGCGCTACTGCATCACCGCCAACCGCATCCTCACCATCGCCTCCGAGACCGGCGTGTGGGACTACGCCGCGGCGGACGTGGTGAAGAAGGGCAAGCTCGGTCCCGGGGACATGATCGCGCTCGATCTCAGGAGCGGCACGCTGCTGGCTTCGGCCGACATCGACCAGATCCTGAAGAGCCGCCATCCCTACAAGAGCTGGCTCAAGCAGGGCGTGCGCTACCTCGAGAGCGATCTCGTCGACCCGCGGCTCGCCGCCGAGCCCATGGACCGCGCCACGCTCGCGCTCTACCAGAAGATGTTCAACGTCACCCAGGAGGAGCGCGACGACATCATCCGGGTGCTCGCGCAGGACGAGAACGAGGCGGTCGGCTCGATGGGCGATGACACCCCGATGCCGGTGCTCTCGCACCGCGTGCGCTCGCTCTATGACTACTTCCGGCAGCAGTTCGCGCAGGTGACCAACCCGCCGATCGACCCGCTGCGCGAGACCATCGTCATGTCGCTGCAGACGCAGATCGGCGCGGAGGCCAACATCTTCGAGCCCGCGCCCGAGCACGCCCGCCAGGTGGTGCTGGGCTCGCCCATCCTCTCGCAGCGCAAGCTGCGGCAGATCCTCGCCATCGAGGAGGTCACGCACGAGTTCCTCGACCTGCAGTACGACCCGCAGGAGGGGCTGCGCTCAGCCCTGGTGCGCCTGTGCGCCCAGGCCGAGACCGCGGTGCGCGAGGGCAAGCTCGTGCTCCTGCTCTCGGACCGCTACCTGGTGAAGGGGCGCGTGCCGGTACACGCGCTGCTGGCCACCGGCGCGGTGCATCACCATCTGGTGCGCACCGGGCTGCGCTGCAAGTGCAACCTGCTCATCGAGACCGGCACGGCGCGCGAGCCGCACCACTTCGCCTGCCTCATCGGCTACGGCGCGACCGCGGTCTACCCCTACATGGCCTACCAGGTGCTGTTCGAGATGATGCGCAAGGGGCGGGTGAAGCTCGACTTCCATGCGCGCCTGGAGCTCGGGCGCAGCTACCGCGCGGGCCTGCGCAAGGGGCTGTTCAAGATCATGTCGAAGATGGGCATCTCCACCATCTCCAGCTACCGCAGCTCGCAGCTGTTCGAGATCGTGGGGCTCGCCGCGGACGTGGTGGAGCTGTGCTTCACCGGCACCGAGAGCCGCGTGGCGGGCGCGGACTTTACCGACCTCGAGGCCGATACGCTCGCGCTTGCGCAGCGCGCCTGGGATGCGCGCGAGCCGATCGGGCAGGGCGGGCTGCTCAAGTACGTGCACGGCGGGGAGTACCACATGTACAACCCCGACGTGATCGCGGCCCTGCAGGCGGCGGTGGTGGGCGGGGACTACGCGCACTACCGCCAGTACGCGCGCCTGGTGAACGAGCGCCCGGCCTCGACGTTCCGTGATCTGCTCGCGCTCAAGCCGCAGGGTGCGGCGCTGCCCCTGAGCGAGGTCGAGCCCGTGGCGGCGGTGCTGGCGCGCTTCGACAGCGCCGGCATGTCCCTGGGCGCCCTGTCCCCCGAGGCGCACGAGGCGCTCGCGATTGCCATGAACCGGCTGGGGGCGCGCTCCAACTCCGGGGAGGGGGGCGAGGATCCGGCGCGCTACAACACCGAGAAGAACTCCAAGATCAAACAGGTGGCCTCGGGGCGCTTCGGCGTGACCCCCGAGTACCTGATCAATGCGGAAGTGCTGCAGATCAAGATCGCCCAGGGCGCCAAGCCCGGGGAGGGCGGGCAGCTCCCCGGACACAAGGTCAACGACATGATCGCCACCCTGCGCTTCGCGCGCCCCGGGGTGGGACTGATCTCCCCGCCGCCGCACCACGACATCTACTCCATCGAGGACCTCGCCCAGCTCATCTTCGATCTGAAGCAGGTGAACCCGCAGGCGCTGGTGTCGGTGAAGCTGGTGGCCGAGCCGGGCGTGGGCACCGTGGCCGCCGGCGTCGCCAAGGCCTACGCCGACCTCATCACCGTCTCCGGTTACGACGGCGGCACCGGCGCAAGCCCGCTGTCCTCGATCAAGTTCGCCGGCACGCCCTGGGAGCTCGGGCTCGCCGAGACGCACCAGACGCTGCGCCGCAACGACCTCCGGCACCGCGTGCGGCTGCAGACCGACGGCGGACTGAAGACCGGGCTCGACGTGGTCAAGGCGGCGATCATCGGCGCGGAGAGCTTCGGCTTCGGCACCGCGCCGATGGTGGCGCTCGGGTGCAAGTACCTGCGCATCTGCCATCTCAACAACTGCGCCACCGGGGTGGCGACCCAGCACAACGTGCTGCGCTCGAAGTACTTCATCGGCCTGCCGCAGATGGTCATGAACTACTTCCGCTTCGTCGCCGAGGAGGTGCGCGAGATCCTCGCCTCGCTCGGGGTGCGCAGCCTCAAGGACATCATCGGCCGCACCGAGTACCTCGAGGTGTGCGCCGGCGCCACGCCGCGGCAGAAAAAGCTCGACCTGCGCCCGATCCTCTCCACCGCCGGCTTGAGTCCGAAGGCGCCGCAGTACTGCCTCACCCCCTCCAACGCCCCCTTCGACCAGGGTGAGCTGGCCGAGCGCATGGTGCGCGATCTGCTGCCGGCGATCGAGGCGAAGTCAGGCGGGGAGTGGTCCTATGAGCTTCGGAACTACCACCGCTCGATCGGCGCGCGCCTGTCCGGGGAGATCGCGCGCCGCTACGGCAACGGCGGCATGAGCGAGGCGCCGGTGACGGTGCGCTGCCACGGCAACGCGGGCCAGAGCTTCGGGGTGTGGAACGCGGGCGGCCTCAACCTCTACCTCGAGGGCGATGCCAACGATTACGTCGGCAAGGGCATGGCGGGCGGGCGCATCGTGCTGCGCCACCCGCGTGCCGCGCGCTACGTCGCGCGCGAGACGGTGATCATGGGCAACACCTGCCTGTACGGTGCCACCGGCGGGGAGCTCTTCGCCGCCGGCGTCGCCGGCGAGCGCTTCGCGGTGCGCAACTCCGGGGCGGTCGCGGTGCTCGAGGGCGCCGGCGATCACTGCTGCGAGTACATGACCGGGGGCGCGGTGTGCGTGCTCGGGCGCACCGGCGTCAACTTCGGCGCCGGCTTCACCGGCGGCTTCGCCTACGTGCTCGACCTCGAGCGCAATTTCGTCGACCGCTACAACCACGAGCTCATCGACATCAGCCGCATCCATCCGGAGGCCATGCAGTCGCACGTGCAGCACCTGGAGGACCTGCTCGAGCGGCACGCGCTCGAGACCGGGAGTGTCTGGGCGGCGGAGATCATGAACGACCTGCGCACCTTCCTGCCGAAGTTCTGGGTGGTGAAGCCCAAGGCCGCCTCCATCGACTCGCTCATCGACAACCTGCGGCGCGCCGCCTGAGGCTGCGATGGCCGACAAGTACCTGCAATTCCTCGACATCCCGCGCACCGATCCGGCGAAAGCGCCGATCGAGGCGCGCGTGCGCAGCTTCGCCGAGATCTACGCCCCCTACGATGCCGTGGGCGCCGCGCAGCAGGCCGGGCGCTGCCTCGCCTGCGGCAACCCCTTCTGCGAGTGGAAATGCCCGGTCCACAACTACATCCCCAACTGGCTCAAGCTCATCGAGGAGGGGAACCTGTTCGAGGCCGCGGAGCTGTCGCACAAGACCAACTCGCTCCCCGAGGTGTGCGGGCGCATCTGTCCGCAGGACCGGCTGTGCGAGGGTGCCTGCACGCTCAACGATGGCCTGGGCGCGGTCACCATCGGGGCGATCGAGAAGTACATCACCGATGAGGCGCTCAAGGCCGGCTGGCGGCCGGACATGTCGAACGTGCGCCTCTCCGGCGCCGCGTCGCGGTGGTGGGCGCAGGCCCGGCCGGCCTCGGCTGCGCCGACATCCTGGTGCGCAACGGCGTCACTCCGGTCGTCTTTGACCGCCACGAGCGCATCGGCGGCCTGCTCACCTTCGGCATCCCGCCCTTCAAGCTCGAGAAGGCGGTGGTCGAGAAGCGCCGCGAGCTGATGGAAGGCATGGGCGTGCAGTTCCGCTTGGGCGTCGAGGTGGGGCGGGACGTGACGCTCGCGGCGCTGCTCTCCGACTACGACGCGGTGTTTCTCGGCATGGGCACCTACCGCGCGGTGCGCGGCGGCTTCGCCGGTGAGGATCTGCCGGGCGTGCACGAGGCACTGCCCTACCTCATCGCCAACATCCGCCACGAGCTGGCGCTGCCCAACAGCGCCAACGAGCTCATCAGCCTGCGCGGCCGGCGCGTGGTGGTCCTGGGCGGGGGCGACACGGCTATGGACTGCAACCGCACCGCCATACGCCAGGGGGCGGATACGGTCACCTGCACTTACCGGCGCGACGAGGGCAACATGCCCGGCTCGCGGCGCGACTACAAGAACAGCCGCGAGGAGGGGGTGGAGTTTCTCTTCAACCGCCAGCCGATCGAGATCGTCGGCTCCGAGCACGTCGAGGGCGTGAAGCTCGTGAGCACGCGCCTCGGCGCCCCCGACGCACGCGGGCGGCGCGTGCCCGAGGTGATCGCCGGCTCCGAGCAGATCGTCGCCGCCGATGCGGTGATCATCGCCTTCGGTTTCCTGCCGAGCCCGCCCGAGTGGCTCGGCGCGCACGGCATCCGCCTGCACGAGAGCGGCCGGGTGCGCGTTTCCGCCGGCGCCGCGCAGCCGTTCCAGACCACGCAACCCGCGGGTGTTTGCCGGTGGGGACATGGTGCGCGGCTCGGACCTCGTGGTCACCGCGGTGTTCGAGGGGCGCGAGGCCGCCCGCGGCATCCTCAACTATCTGCAGGTGAGTTAGGCGCAACCGCGCCGGCGGCTTCAGATGGCGGCAGGGGCAGCCCCGCGCTGCGCGCCGCCGCTCGCGGCGTCGCGCTCGCCGGGGAGCGTGAGGCCCACCAGGAACGCGGCGAGTCCGATGGCGCACGATCCCAGGTACAGCCAGCGGTAGGTGCCGAGGGCCTCGTAGATGAGCCCGCCTGCAACCGGCCCGCTCGCCATCCCCAGGCTTCCCGCCATCGCCGTGGCACCGATCACCGTGCCCATGATGCGCAGCGGAAAGTTCTCGCGCGCGAGCACGGCGTAGAGCGGCATCACGCCCGCATAGATGAACCCGAAGAGAGCGGCAGCGCCGTAGAAGCCGACGAGACCCCGGGCGAAGACGTAGCCGAGTGTCCCCAGGGCCTGCAGCAGCAGACCGCTCACCAGCACGCGCTTCGCGCCGAAGCGGTCGCCGAGGACGCCGAAGACGAGGCGCCCGAACATGCCGGCAAGCCCCTCCACGCTGTAGATCGAGACGGCCGCCGTCATCGGAATGCCGCAGGTCAGCGCGTAGCTGACGGTGTGGATGATCGGGCCGGAGTGGGTCGCGCAGCACAGGAAGTTGGTGAGCAGCAGCACCCAAAGCTGCGGCGAGCGCAGGACCGCCGCCTTCCGCGGCGCCGCTGCTGCGCGCGGGGCTGCCTGCGCCGCGGCGTCCGCGGCGATGGCCGGCGGCCTGCGCACCAGGAGCGCCACCGGCAGCATCAGGGTGAGCGCGATGGCTGCGAGCAGCAACAGCGAGCGGCGCCAGTCCTGCGTGGTCGTGATGAGCCAGGCGGCAAGCGGCGACATGGTCATGGGAGCAAGCCCCATGCCGGCCGAGACGAGCGACACGGCAAGGCTGCGCCGGGTGTCGAACCAGCCGGTCACGCACGCCATCATCGGCGCGAAGATCGCCGCGCAGCCCGCGCCCACGCCGATGCCGAAGAAGATCTGAAAGGCGAGGAGCGAGGATGCGCGCGCCGCCGCCGCCAGGCACGCCGCCACGATGAGGGAGCCGGCCGTCACCACCAAGCGCGGGCCCAGCCGGTCCGACAGCGTCCCCCACAAAAGGCTCGCCACGGCCATGGAGATAAAGCCGACGGTCATCGCCGCGGCCACCCCGGCGAGCGACCAGCCGGTCGCGCGCACGATGGGCAGCAGCAGTACCGGCAGGGAGAACATCGACCCCATGGCGACGCAGCCGAGCGCGCCGCCGGCGGCGACGATGATCCAGCGGTAATGGCTGCTCAACCAGGCACGAATCGGCATCGCTCGGGACTCACCCTGCGGCGCATAAGTACCACGACGATCGCGGGGCCGCGCAATCGACAGCGCCGGCTGCGGCGCCGCTCACGGCCGTGTGGAGGAAAGATACCGCGCGGGAGAGGGGGTGTGCGCGCCGCCTGCGCCCCGGCGGCCAGGCAAAAAAAAGCCCCGCAGCGGTTGCGGGGCTTGATCTGTTCGTCGCTTCGAATGACCCGGTGGGTCGCTGTCAGCTCCTTCCGAGCAGCGCCGCGGACTTCCCATCCACTTAGCTATCGGCACGTCGCGTCTTCACGAGCATCTATTACTTTCCGGCTGAAACGTCAGGAGCTAAAAAGCTCCGGCTTCTATCGCGAGGCCCGCGTGTTCATCCACGCGTTGTGTCGTTCCTGACAACCCCAAAAAGTTCGGAGTTGTATTCACCCGTGCCCGCGTCGATCCCCGAGTTTTCTTGTGTCAGTCCTTCCCAACAAACCCATGGCATTTGCGCATCAACCGGTCACCGCCGCGCCGTAGCCATGAAAAAAATTCTTTTACTGTCGGTGCCTTGGAAGCGAATTGTACTCCGTCCAGGGTCAGAAGGCGATGTCGTGATTTAGAGACAAGGACGGGAACGCCGCGCCACAGCGCCAATGTGACATAAGGACGGTGGAACACCGGCAAAGGAGGCTATGCCGCCAGCGTCACCGTGAAGCGCACGCCGGCGCCCGCGGGCAGGTTCTGCGCGGCCACCGTGCCGCCATGGAACTCGGCGATCAGCCGCACGATGTACAGGCCGAGGCCAAAGTGCGGACGGGCGTCCGGTTCCGTGCGCGACTGCCACAGCGACTCGAACAGGCGAGCGGACACCTCAGGCGGCAGGGGAGCGCCCGGGTTGTCCACCTCGATGAGCGCGGCCCTGGGCGCGGGAGCCACGCGCACGCTGATCAGGCCACCGCTGGGTGTGAAGTCCACGGCGTTGTCGATCAGCTTGTCGAGCAGCTGCACGATCAGCTCCGGCGCACCATTGAGCATCAGGTGGGGCGCCTGCGCTTCGAAGCGGAACTGCCGCTGCGGAAACGCGCCGCGGTAGGCCGCGACGGCGGAAGCGAGGACCGGGACGAGATCGAAGTCCACCCGTTCGGCCTGGCCGATCGCCTCCTCGACGCGGGTCGCTGCCCCCATGGCAAGCAGGATCGAGTTCAGCCGCTCACTGCCCTGGCGGGCACGCTCGAGGTAGGTGCGCGCCGTGCCCGGCAGGTCTTCCGACTCCAGGTTATCGAGCGAGGAGCGCACGATGGTGAGCGGGGTGCGGATCTCGTGGGCGAGCTTGCCGGCCAGCGTGCGCAGGTAACCGGTGTACTCGTTCAGGCGCGCGAGCAGCTTCTGGAAGCTGCGCGCCACATCGCCGAGCTCATCGCCGGCGCCGGTCTCGGGGAAGTGCGTGACGATGCCCTCGCGAGTCAGCGCCGACTCGCTGGCACGGCGCAGCCGCGCCAGCCGCAGCGCCAGCCAGCCGGAGAACACCAGCATGGCGATCACCACGATGAGGCTGGTGATGAGCGAGAAATTCAGCATGTGGGTGAGCGCCCGGTCGCGCAGGCGCCCCCAGCGGTCGGCGGTCTGCACCACCTCGAGATTGCCGATCGCGAAGGCGCGGTCGCGGTCATAGATCGCGCTGCTCGAGTCAAGCGGCGCGCGCGTGCCGGGGCGGTCGATGAAACGGCGGTAGAGGCGCGCGATCACCGGCGGCTCGGGCTGCAGGGACACCGGGCGGGCCAGCGCATCCGCGCGCGCCAGCACCCGCCCCGCCGGGGTGGTCACCGACAGCTTCAGGCCCGGCTGCAGGAACTGCTGCAGGTAGCGTGCGAGCTCGGGTGAGGCAAGGATCAGATGGCCGATGGTGTGCAGATCATCGGTGCGCAGCGTGCCGTAGCTCACCGGCAGCGACCCGCGCGCCTCCCGATCATCGATGAGCACGCCGAAGCCCTTGCCGATCATCGACAGCGGCATGCGCAGCTCCAGGCGGTAGCCGTCTGCGGTGGTGCGCCAGGCGCCGCGGATGCGCGGCTCGAGCCGCGCGCTCTGGCGGCCGTATTCGCCGCTCTCGATGCGGCGCGAGGTGACGCTGCCGGGACCGGTGGCGGCGAGGAACACCTGCTGCTGCACGCCCTGCGGATCCTCGAACCCGATCCAGACGCGGTCACCGAAGCTCGCCGGCTCGAGCAGGTTGTTGCCCGGGGCATCGAACACCGCGTGCTCATCGTGCACCTCGAGGGCGATGTAGAGCACGCGCTCGTGCACGCCGGTGAGAATCGCGAAGCGGTGCTGCGGATCCTTGTCGAAGTGCGTCCACAGGCTCGGGTCCTGCGGCCAGTCTTCGAGGTAGCCGTCGACCACCGGGGCCGTGGCGAGCGCCACCGGCTCGAGGTCATAGGGGGTGGGCCTGTAGAAGTTCGGGTCCGGCGCGGGCATCTGCGCGGCTGCGCCCTCGGAGTCGGGCGGCGGCTCCTGCACCACGGGCTCGCGGTACAGAAGATCGGTGCGCCCCTGCAGCGAGGTGGCGATCGTCTGTGACAGACCGGCGAGCGACTCCACCTCACCCTGACGCAGCGCCGACTCCATCTCGCGCGCATAGCGGCAGCCGGCCCACGGCAGCACCAGGGTAGCCAGTCCCAGCAGCAGCAGCTTCAGGCGCAGCGACATGGCGGCGCGCGGACCCTACTCGACCCAGCGGTAGCCCATGCCGTAGACGGTCTGCAGCGCCTCGAAGCGCGCCTCCACGGCCTGGAACTTGCGCCGGATGCGCTTCACGTGCGAGGTGATGGTGTTGTCATCCAGCACCACGTTGGCCGCATCCATGAGCTGCTGGCGGTTGCGCACGTGGCCGGGGTGCTTGGCGAGGCAGTGCACGATCCAGAACTCGGTGAGCGAGAGCGGCACGACCTTTCCGTCCCACTGCACGCTCATGCGCTCGGTATCCAGGCTCAGTGCCCCGCGGCGCAGCACCTGCTCGGCGGCGGCCGGGCGGCGCAGCGCCGCCACGCGCCGGAACAGCGCGTTCACGCGTGCGATCAGGTGCGGGATGGAAAGGTCCTTGGTGAGGAAATCGTCCGCGCCGAGGCGCAGGCCCGAGACCGCATCGAGCTCGCTGTCACGCGCGGTGAGGAAGATGATCGGCAGCTCCGCGGAGAGTGCGCGCAACTGGCGGCACAGCTCGAAGCCCCCTTCCGGCTCCTCGGCGAGGGAGATGTCGATGACGGCGAGGTCGGGCAGGCGCTGCGCAAACGCGCCCATGGCCTGCGCGCGGTCCGCATAGGCACGTACCGCGTAACCCTCGCGGGTGAAGGCGGCCGCATAGTTGTCGCGGATGGCCGGCTCGTCCTCGACGATCGCGATCAGGCGTTTCATGGCCTTCAAGGCTACCGCGTGCGGCAACGCCGTTAAAGCGCATCCGGCTGCCATACGGCGCCACAATTGGCAGGCGCCGCGCCACATTGCCCACTCAGGCGTGCCCGCGCTGCGCGGCGTAATGCTCCCATGCACAACATACGGGAGCCTCATATGCCTGCAGTCCACGCCCGCTGCGCCGCGCGCGAATTGCGGCGGCAGATCCTCTTCAACTGGCTCGCGCTCCTTGCGCTCGCGGCGCTGGGGTTGGTGCACTGACAACGGCGAGCGGTCAGGTTGCCGCCGCGGCGTTGTTATGCCTACCGCGCGCGCGGCGCGGCGCGGGACACAGCGTCTGCATCAGACCGCGCCGCAGGCCTGCGGGATAAGTACGGCCCGCTCAGGGCCGCCCTTCAGAACGCGTTCAATCCGGTCAGCTGCCGTCCGATGGTCAGCTGGTGAATGGTCTCCGTGCCCTCGTAGGTAATCACGCTCTCGAGGTTGAGCATGTGGCGGATGGGCGCAAACTCAGCACTGATGCCGGCCCCGCCGAGCATGTCGCGGCAGTCGCGGGCGATATCGAGCGCCATGCGGCAGTTGTTCCATTTGGCGAGCGAGACGTGCGCAGGCTGCAGCGTGCCGGCGTCTTTCATGCGCCCGAGCTGCAGCGCGAGGAGCTGCGCGGTGGTGATGCGGCGCGCCATCTCGGCGAGGCGCACCTGGATGGTCTGGTTCTGGGCCAGCGGGCGCCCGAAGAGGATCCGCGTCTGCGTGTAGGCGAGCAGCTCCTTCAGGCACGCCTGGGCCGCGCCGATCACGCCCCAGGCGATGCCGTAGCGCGCCTGCGTCAGGCACGACAGCGGGCCTTTCAGGCCCACCACGCCCGGCAGCACCCGCTCCTCGGGCACCACCACATTGTCGAAGAACAGCGCCGCGGTGACCGAGGCGCGCAGCGAGAACTTGTTCTCGATCTCCGGGGCGGAGAATCCCGGCGAGCCCTTCTCGACGATGAAGCCGCGGATGCCCTCCGGCGTCATCGCCCACACCACCGCGAGGTCCGCGATGGTGCCGTTGGTGATCCACATCTTCGCGCCGTTCAGCACCCACTCGTTGCCGCGTTTCTTGGCGTGGGTCTTCATGTTGGCCGGGTCCGAGCCGCCCTGCGGCTCGGTGAGCCCGAAACAGCCGATCAGCTCGCCGCGCGCCATGCGCGGCAGATACTGCTGCTTCTGCTGCTCGGAGCCGAAGGCATAGATCGGGTACATGCACAGCGAGGACTGCACGGAGACGAAGCTGCGGATGCCGGAGTCCCCGCGCTCGAGCTCCTGGCAGATGAGCCCGTAGCACACCGCGTTCAGCCCGGCGCAGTCGTAACCGTGAATGGAGGAGCCGAGCAGTCCCAGCTCGGCGAGCTTCGGCACGAGCTGCTTCGGGAAGCGATGCTCCTCGAAGGCCTTGCGGATGACCGGCAGCACCTCGGCATCGACCAGGCGCGCCACCGAGTCCTGCACCATGCGCTCCTCCTCGCTGAGGCTGCCGCGCACGTTGAACAGATCCAGCGGGTCGAGCGCGGTCCCGGTGACCTTGGGCGATGCGGGATTCGGGCTAGCAGCCACCACAGTCTCCTTAAAAACAGGCGCGCGGGCGCGGACCGAAAGCTCCGCCGCAGGGGGCGCGCATGATAGCGGGTATCGGCGCTTACGGGCACCCCGCGGCGGCCCGGTGGCGCGCGGGCGGGCCTTGGTGCACGCTTGCCGCCCATGAAAATCCCCGAGATTCTGCTGGTGGAGACCGTGCACCAGCCCGGCAGCCTCGCCCGCGTGCTGCAGGTCATCGCCGACGCCGGGCTCGCCATCGAGCATCTGACCGCACTGCGCCGCGACCAGGGCCGCACACTGTGGGAGATCACGCTGGAGATGGACGAGGAGGCCGACCGCTCCCTCTACGAGCGCATCGGTGCGCTGCCCATCGCGCGCTTCGTCGGCAAGTCCGACCGCGTCTTCAACCGCCACCGCGGCGGCAAGATCAGCACCGTGGCCTCACTCCCGATCAACACGCGCCAGGTGCTGCGCGATGTCTACACCCCGGGCGTGGCGCGCGTGTGCCTGGCGATCCAGAAAGACCCCAAGGCGGCGCGCGAGTACACCGCACTGGGGCGCACCGTGGCCATCGTCACCAACGGCACCGCGGTACTGGGCCTGGGCAACATCGGCGCGCTCGCGGGACTGCCGGTGATGGAGGGGAAGGCGGCGCTCTTTGCCGAGCTGGTGGGCTTGAACGGCGTGCCGGTGCTTTTGAACCAGACCGAGCCGCAGCGCGTGGTCGATACCGTGCTCGCCATCGAGGCGGGCTTCGGCGCCATCCAGCTCGAGGACTTCGCCGCCCCCGAGTGCTTTGCGATCGAGCAGAGCCTGCGCGAGCGGCTGCAGAAACCGGTCATGCACGATGACCAGCACGGCACCGCGGTCGTGGCGCTCGCGGCGCTGAAGAACGCGGCGCGCTACTCGCACCACGATCTGGCCACGAGCACCGTCGGCCAGATCGGGCTCGGCGCGGCCGGCACCGGCATCGTCAGGCTGCTGCGCGCCTTTGGCGTGCAGAAGATCCTCGGCACCGACCGCAATCCGGGCGCCGTGGCGCGCCTCGAGGCGCTCGGCGGGGAGGGCACCTCGCTCGAGTCGCTCATGCAGCGCGCCGACATCGTCATCGCCACCACGGGGGTGAAGGGACTCATCCGCCCGGAGTGGGTGCGGCGCGGCCAGGTGATCCTCGCCCTGTCCAACCCGGACCCGGAGATCGAGCCACTGGTGGCGCGCGAGCACGGCGCCGCTTTCGCCGCAGACGGCAAGGGCATCAATAACCTCCTGGCTTATCCGGGCCTGTTCAAGGGCGCCCTTGAGGCCGATGCCCGGCACTTCTCGGATGCGATGCTGATGGCTGCCGCCGATACCATCGCCGCGCTCGCGCGCGGCGATGAGCTCGTGCCCGATCCGCTTGAGAAATCGGTGCACGAGGCGGTCACGGCGGCGGTGCGCGAAGCCGCCCTCGCCGAGGCGGCGTAGGCGCACCGTGTCGGCCAGCCCGGCGGCTTTTTCCGCAGGCGGGGCGCGCGCGGCGCCGCCGCGGCGCTTCGGACCGCTGCAGTGGACGCTCATCGGCGCGCTCTCGATCCCGCTGTGGGCGGCGTGGCCGGCGCTCGCACTGCGCACCCTCGCTGTGCCGCCGCTCGAGATGCTGTCGCTCGCGTTTCTGTGCGGTGCGGTGTCTTTCCGCCTGCTGCACCTGGCCGCGGGCGATCCCCACAACCCGCCCCTGAGCTCGCTCCAGGCCTGGACGCCGGTGCTGGTGTACGCCGGCGCGCTCGCCGGCGGGGACGTGTGCTTTCTTCTGGCCCTGCGCCGCATCCCCGCGGCCCAGGCGAATCTCCTCTCGTATCTGTGGCCGGTGATGATCGTGGTGCTGGCCGCGGCGCTGGGTCTGTTCCGGCTGCGGGCGCGCCAGCTCGCCGGGGTGGCGCTCGGCTTCGCCGGCGCCGCGATCCTTTTGTGGGACGGGCACCTCGGCGGCTCGGTGAGCGGGACGCTGCTCGCCCTGGGCAGTGGCGCGCTGTGGGCGCTCTACTGCGTGTTCCGCCTGTGGTGGCGCGCACCGACCGGGGATGTGCTGGGGCGCGGCTGCGCGCTGGCCGCGGTGCTGTGCGCGCTGCTGCACCTGGCGCTCGAGCCGAACGTGCGGCCCAAGCCCGCAGCGCTCCTCGCCATGGCGCTCTCCGGCTTCTTTGCGCTCGGGCTCGGCAATTTTCTGTGGGACCTGGGCTTCCGGCGCGGTGACGGGCAGCTGCTCGCGGTGATGGCCTATGCCACTCCGCTGTGCAGTGCGCTGCTGCTCGCCTCGCTCGGCAAGGCGACGCTCACCGCAGGACTTCTCGCCGCCGCCGCGGTCATCGTGGCGGCCGGCATGCTCGCGCGCTCCTCCGCGGCGAAGCCGGCTCAGTAAGGCACGCTCAGGCGCCGGTAACAGGCGGCGAGCAGCCACAGCGGGCCGATCAGGAGGAACTGCAGGTCCTTGAAGAAAGAGGGGCGCACGCCCTCGATGGCGTGGCCGACGAACTGGCCTATCCAGGCCGCCACGAAAATCGCCAGCGAGCTCTCCCACAGCGGCCAGGGCAGAAGCGCGAGCGCCCGGGTGAGGGCGAGCAGCGCCGCGAAGCCGACGAGCACGCCCAGGGCGAGGCGCGGGGAGAGGGTGAGGTAGTAAAGGAGCGCCGCGCACGCGGTGAGCGCGGCCCAGTTCGCCCACGGCGACAGCGCCTTAAGGGCCGGCGGCACCGGGATCGACCAGAGCAATCCCATCACCGCGAGCACGATGGGCGGCACGCAGATCCAGTGCAGGAGCTTGTTGGCGGGGTGCTGGTGGCTCGCGCCGTATTCGCTGAGCCAGTCGGTGACGGTGCGCATGGCCAAGCCACGCTACCTGCAGCGCGGGCGCCGGGCAATCCCGGCGCCCGCACCGCGGCTCGATCAGGCGGCGGCCATCAGGCCTTTGAGCTTGCCCAAGGCGCTCGACTCGATCTGGCGAATACGCTCGGCCGAGACGCCGTACTTGTCGGCCAGCTCGTGCAGCGTCGCCTTGTCCTCTGACATCCAGCGCTTCTGGACGATGTCACGGCTGCGTGCGTCCAGGCGCCCGAGCGCCCCGCGCAGGCGGTCCGACTCGTCGGCCTCGCTCTCGGCGTCCTCGACCTGCTCGGCCGGATCGGCATCCGGGGCCGGAAGGTACGCGGCCGGGCTGTACACCTCCTCCTCATCCGACTCCGGGGTCGGGTCGAAGGACATGTCACGCGCGGCCAGGCGCTTCTCCATCTCGGTGACCTCGCCCGGGGTTACCCCCAGGTCACGGGCCACCGCGGCGGTCTCCTCGGCCGACAGCCAGGCGAGGTTCTTCTTCATGCGGCGCAGGTTGAAGAACAGCTTGCGCTGCGCCTTGGTGGTGGCGATCTTCACCAAGCGCCAGTTGCGCAGCACGTACTCGTGAATCTCGGCGCGGATCCAGTGCACGGCAAAGGACACCAGGCGCACGTTCATGGACGGATCGAAGCGCTTCACGGCCTTCATGAGGCCGACGTTGCCTTCCTGGATCAGGTCCCCCACCGGCAGTCCGTAGCCGGAGTAGCCGCGCGCGATGTGCACCACGAAGCGCAGGTGCGACAGGACGAGCTGGCGCGCGGCGGCCAGGTCGGTGTCCTTGCGGAAGCGCTCGGCGAGCTCACGCTCCTCCTCACGCGTCAGGACGGGAATGCGGCTGACCCGCTCGAGGTAAGCATCCAGGCTCCCGAGCGGACCGGCTAGTGCGTGGTCGCCCATGCGGGCAACCAGAGCGGTACCTGCAGTCATTGGCTCTCCAGTGGTTGGTGACGGCATTTTAGCAGTCGCAGAGTTAGAGTGCTAAGGCTTACGGAAGTTCCCCGGAGACTGGGCCAGAGGCTCTTTCCGAACAAGAGCTTGCGCGCATCTTCGGCCTTCCCGAATCCCCCCAAGGAGGGGGCGGGGCCGGCCCCGAGGAGGGGGATGCCCAAGCTCGATCTTGGCCGTACCGGAGCGGAGGGCGGGGCTGCCCGTGGTTCGACCGCGCCAGGTGCAGTTGGTGCCGCCCCGGGGCGGAGTTAAAGTTCCGGCCGCCCGGCCATCCTCAAGAACAAGAACGGGAGGGTTCCATGCTAAGCGCCGCATCGCTGTGGCTGCCGATTCTCTTGTCGGCGGTCCTCGTCTTCATCGCAAGCTCGGTCATTCACAAGCTGCCCCTGTGGCACCGCGCCGATCTGGCGGCGCTGCCCCGGGAAGCGGACCTCGCCAACGCGCTGCGTGCGCTGAACGTGCCGCCGGGGGATTACATCCTGCCGTGGTGCACGCACCGGCAGATGCGCTCGGAGGAATTCCGGCACAAGCTCGCCCAGGGTCCGGTGGTGCTCATGACGGTGCTGCCGAACGGACCGGTGGTCATGGGCCGGCGGCTCGCCCTGTGGTTCGTGTACCTCGTGGTGGTTGCCGCTTTCGTCGCCTGCCTCGGCGCGCAGGCGCTGCCGGCGGGGACGCCGTATCCGCGCGTTTTCCGCTTCGTTCTCGTGAGCGGCTTCCTCGGCTATGCGCTCGCGCTGCTGCAGAACTCGATCTGGCTCAGCCGCTCCTGGCTGACGACTTTCAAGGGCCTGTTCGACGGGCTCATCTACGCGGCGCTCACCGCCGGCACGTTCGGCTGGCTCTGGCCGCACGGGCCGTGACGGCCCGCCGTGGACTGCGTCACGCGCCGCCGGTGTTATGACCGTGGCGCGCCGGCGCGCAGTCATATGTCAGCCGACACGTTGCGCAAACTTACAAGTGCGTCACGTATGCATGACATAAGGGATGGTCTGATAGACTTCTTCCTTGGGGGTACTGGCGAGGCGCGAAGGGGTCGATGGCACAGGTCCGCTGGTTGGGTCTCACGGCAATCTCTTGCCTGCTCTTCGTCGCTTCCGCCGCGCTGGCTGCGCCGGCTGCGGGAGTCCTCAAGACGCACCTGAAGTATTCCAGCCGTTCGGCGGCGGAGCCGGGCCTGCGCTCGAGCGCCGCGCTGGTCATCGACACCACGCACTCCCAGGTGCTGTATTCGCGCCACTCCGACGTCGCCGCCCCGATCGCCTCGATCACCAAGCTGATGACGGCGCTGGTCGTCAGCGATGCCGGCCAGCCCCTCGATGAGCAGCTGACCGTCACCGAGGACGACCGCAACCTCAGCAAGCCCTCCGTCTCGCGCCTGGTGCCGGGCACGCACCTCTCGCGCGGGGACCTCATGCACCTCGCGCTCATGTCCTCGGAGAACCGCGCCGCGCACGCCCTCGGCCGCAACTACCCGGGGGGCCTGTCCGCCTGTGTCGCCGCCATGAACGCCAAGGCGCGTGAGCTCGGCATGACCAACGCCCACTTCGTCGAGCCGACCGGGCTTTCGGATGAGAACGTCGCGAGCCCCGAGGATCTCTCCAAGCTCGTGATCGCGGCCGCCCAGGTGCCCGCCATCCGCGAGTTCTCCACCGACACCGACTACGCAGTCCCGGTCGGGCGCCACATGGTGCAGTTCCGCAATACCGATGCCCTGGTCAGCCACGCCGACTGGAACATCGTGGTGCAGAAGACCGGCTACATCTCCCAGGCGGGCCGCTGCCTGGTGATGCAGACGGTGATCGATGCGCGCACCGTCGTGATCGTGCTCCTGAACTCCTTCGGCAAGCGCACGCGCGTGGCCGATGCCCAGCGCATCCGCAAGTGGATGGAAGCGACGCTGGCGCGCGGCGCCCTGGGCGCGAGCACCTGAACTGCGGCGCGCGGCCGTGCGCCGCGCGCCCTTCACTTTCCCGGCTTCCCCTCAGGCGCGCGGCTCGATGCGGCTCAAGTGCCGCGCGGCCGAGATCCACGCCCCGAGCCACCCCAGTACCAGTCCCGCGCCCAGCAGCACGCCGATATCCTCGGGGGTGAGTCCGAGCAGCTCGAAGCGGCTGCCGTAGAGCCTGGCCAGCTGCGCGACCGGTCCCTGCAGCGTCAGCACCGCGAGGGTGACGATGCCCCAGGCGAGCAGGCCGCCGCCGACCCCGTAGAGCATGCCGGTGTACAGAAACGGCCGGCGCACGAACGCGTTCGAGCCGCCGACGAGCTTGGTGACCTCGATCTCCGCGCGGCGCGCCTGGATCTCCAGACGAATGGTGTTGCCGATCACGGCGAGCACACCGATCCCCAGGAGCCCCGCGGCCAGCAGCAGCACGCGCCGCAGCACCTCCAGGATGGCGTTGAAGCGCAGCACCCACTCCGAGTCGACCTGCACCAGATCCACTTCCGGCCAGGCGCTGAAATAGCGGCGCAGCGCCTCGAGCGCCGCCGGCGAGCCCGCCTCGGGGCGCGGGCGCACGTGCAGCACATGCGGCAGCGGGTTGTCCTTGAGCGCGGCGAGCGCATCGCCGAACCCGGAGTAGGCCCGGAACTCCTGCAGCCCCTGGTCGGCGGGAATGAGGATGACGCTGGCGACGTCGGCGCGTCCCTGCGCGCTCTGTGCGAGCTGCTGGGCCTTGGCGAGCGGCACGTCCGTCTTCAGGAACACCGACAGCTGGATGGCGCTCGCGAAGTTGCCGGTGGCCGCCTGGGCGTTGGTGACGAAGAGCTTCAGGGCCGCAGGCAAGGCCAGGGCGAGCGCGATGACCAGCAGGGTGAGGAGCGTCGCCAGCGGGGCGCGCGCCAGGCGCCCGAGCGAGCCCAGAAACGCCTGGGCATGGCGGCCGCCGGAAGTGCCGAGGCTCATCGCGTGGCGACCAGCGAGGGCAACGGATCGGTGGGCTCACCCTGCAGCGCGCCGTTCTCGAGCGTGATCACGCGCTCGCCGAACTCGCGCACGATGTGCAGATCATGGGTGGCGACCACCACCGTGACCCCGACGTCCTGGAAGCGGCGGAACAGCCGCATGACCTCGAGCGAGAGGTCCGGATCGAGGTTGCCGGTCGGCTCATCGGCGATGAGCAGCGGGGGCTTGCTCACCACGGCGCGGGCGATGCCGACGCGCTGCTGCTCGCCGACCGACAGCTCGAGCGGCAGCGCGCGCTCCTTGCCGAGCAGGCCCACCTGGTCGAGCGCGGCGCGCACGCGCTTGTCGATCTCCTTCAGCGGCGCACCGGAGACGGCGAGCGGCAGGGCGACGTTGTCGTAGACCGGGCGGTCGGCGAGGAGCTTGTGATCCTGGAACACCACGCCGATGCCGCGCCGGAAGGCGGGGATGTGCCGGCTCTTCAGCTGCGCGGTGTTGCGGCCGCCGACCAGCACCGCGCCGCGCGTCGGGCGCTCGAGCAGCGCGATGAGCTTGAGCACGGTGCTCTTGCCCGCGCCCGAGCGGCCGGTGAGGAACACCATCTCGCCGGTGTGGATGCTGAAGCTGACGTTGCTCAGGGCCTCGCGGCCGTTGGCGTAGCGCTTGCTGACGTGGTCAAAGACGATCATCGGCGCCTAGCCTCCGGCGGGCTGTGAGGGCCCCTCGACCAGGGCCGCGGCGAACGCCTCGGCGTCGAACTCGCCGAAGTCCTCGATCCCCTCGCCGATGCCGATGAAGCGGATGGGGATCTTCAGCTGCTGGGCGATGGCGATGACGATGCCACCCTTGGCCGTGCCGTCGAGCTTGGTGAGCACGAGCCCGGTCACCCCGACCGCGGCGGCGAACTCGCGCGCCTGCGCGAGGGCGTTCTGCCCCTGGTTGGCATCGAGCACCAGGAGCACCTCGTGCGGGGCGCTCTCATCGACCCGGCGGATGACGCGGCGCACCTTCTTCAGCTCCTCCATGAGGTGGGACTGGCTGTGCAGGCGCCCGGCCGTATCGGCGAGCATCACGTCGACCCCGCGCGCGCGCGCCGTCTGCAGCGCATCGAATACCACCGCCCCGGGATCGGCGCCGGCGGCCTGGGCCGCAAAGGCGGCGCCGCTGCGCTCGGCCCAGATCTTCAGCTGCTCGATCGCCGCGGCGCGGAACGTGTCGCCCGCGGCCAGCAGCACCGAGCGCCCCTCGCTGGCGAGCGCCTGCGCGAGCTTGCCGATGGTGGTGGTCTTGCCCGAGCCGTTCACCCCGACCACGAGCACGACGAAGGGGTGGTGCGCCGGATCGACCCGCAGCGGCCGCGCGCAGGGCCTGAGGATCTCGGCGATGCTCGCGCGCAGCGCGCGCACCAAGGCGGCGGCGTCGGTGAGCTCGTTGCGCGCCACGCGCCGGCGCAGATCCTCGAGGATGCGCTCGGTGGCTTCCACGCCGACGTCGGCGCTGAGCAGGCGCGTCTCGAGCTCCTCGAGCACGGCCGCATCGATGCGCCGCCCGCGCAGCAGCTCTCCCATATCCATGGTGAGCCAGGAGTTGCCACGGTTCAGGCGCGCGCGCAGGCGCTGCAGGAATCCGGGCCGCTCGTCGGCGGCGCTGGCAGGGGCACGGCGGAACATGCACGCATTGTAGCGGCCAAACGCCCCCGCGGCCGGCGCACGCGCCGGCACGGTCACGCTTGGCCGCCCGGTTTGCGGAGAACTCTAGGGCTGGATGACGCTGGGATTGGCGATGAGGATCGTCGTGCCCGCGGTGGTCGCCGGGAAGGGCACCGCCGGCACCGGCTCTCCGGTGAAGGTGAGGGCCTCGAGCTGCATCTCCTGCGTCGCCGCGGGGCTTCCCGTGGGATCGATGATCGAGCCGTGGTCCCCGGCGGTGAAGTTCACGAAGGCGCGGAAGCCCTGCGGGTTCACCTGCGGCCCGGGCACGCTCGCCCCGAGCTGCGTGAGCGGCACGGCCGTGCCCCCGGGCAGATAGCCCGAGGCGGTGATCAGGCGCTGCGTGGCAGAGTTCGGCACCACCTGGTCGGGCGGGGAGCTGTTGCTGCCCACGACCTGGATCAGGTGGATGGGATGCGCCGCGGTGGCGTAGGGAATGAAGTTGATCGGATCGCCCGAGTCGACGGCGGTCTGCGCGTCGCGGAAGAACTGCTCGTAGAGGGTCGTGCCGGGCGTCACGCCCTGTGCGGCGAGCCCGGCATTGATCTCAGGGGCGAAGGTGGGCGAGTCGCGCAGCAGGCGCGCCACCTCGCCGCCGGGCATGGCGAGGGTCGCGGTGACGATCTGCGGACCGACCACGCCCAGGTAGGTGCCGCCGACGATCGCGCCGAGGGAGTGGCCGAGGTAGTGCAACGCCGCCGGATTCACGCCGCCCGCGGCACCGAGGTTCAGCGCCGGGAGCGAGCGGGTGAGGCTGACGAGGTCCGCGGTGCCCTCGCGCAGGTTGTCGCGCGAGGTGAGCAGGCTCTCGAGGTTGATGAAGTGCGATCCGGAGGGGTCGATCTGCCCGTCCGGGCCCGCCGCCCCGGTGGTGTTGTTCTCGACGTCCAGGTCGAAGGTGCGCTCGATCGAGCCGCTCGCCGGCAGTCCCAGGCCGGCGTACAGCGGGTTGGCAGCGGTGGCGTAGAGCGGATCGGCGGTGTCGGTGATGCCGTGCAGCGGCAGGTCGATCGCGATCACCACCATGCCGGAATCGGCGAAGGAGTCGGCGATGCCGAACATGTCCTCGCGGTTGCGCGTGATGCCGTGCTGGAAGATGGTCACCGGCCAGCCGCCGGCGGGCGCGGTGCCGCCGAGTGCGGACTGGGCGTTCGGCACCGACAGCAGCACCGGGATCAGGAGGTTCTGGGTCACGACCGGCAGCGGATTGAAGCGCGTGACGAAGGTGCTGGTCGGATCGAGCGGGAAGGGCGGCGCGGTCCAGGAGCCGGTGAGCGGCGCGCTCTTGCTCAGGTAGTAGGGGATGGTGAGCACGCCCACGTACAGATCGGCATGCCCCGGCAGTCCGAGGCCGGGGATGTCGGCGGTGGTGAGCCCGGTCGGATGCACGGTGAGGGCCTGCGGCTGCGCGGTGGCGGAGATCAGCGCCAGCGTGTCGAGCGTCGACTCGGTCGTGAAGCTGAAGGACAGCACGATGTTGGCGGGGTTAAGTCCGAGCGCCTGGGCGATCTGCAGGTGGGCGCCGGTGAGCTGGCACACCCCGTTAAGGGTCGGGTCGGTGATGCTCGGGCAGGTCGGGCCCTGCACGAGCGCGCTCTTGATGCTGGCGTAGTCGGCGTCGGCCACGGCGGGATGGCCGCCGCTGTCCTTGATGCCGTTGGTGAGGAAGACGAGGTAGCCGCTGCCGCTCGTGCAGTTGGCGCCGAGGAACTGGCCGTTCTTCAGGCAGGTGCTCGCCGCCAGCGGATGCAGCGGGGTGATCTCGAGGATGGTGGGGCCGACACCGGTCTCCTCGCCGAGCCCGACGCTGTAGTCCACGCCCTGAACGAGGGGCGCGCCGGTGACCGCGGTGGTGGCCTTGGTGGTGTTGCTGGTGGTGACCGGGACGATGATCACCGAGGCGGGCGTGAAGCTCGTCGGGTCGAGCGCGCCGCCGAAGCGCTCGCGGATGACCGCGTTGGTCGAGAAGCCGTCGAGGGCGTTGATGGCCGCCTGGTTGGGCATCGCCGGGTTGGGCGGCTGGATGTTGAGGGTACCGTCGGTGGAGCCGGCGAAGTACAGGTCGGTCGGGTAGGGCAGGAGGCCCGCGGACAGCTGGAACAGCGCGGTGCTCGAGGTCGGTGTCGGCGGCGGCGTCGAGCCGCCGGGGTTGCCGTTGCCGCTGGCAGTGTCGGCCGAGCCGACCGTGCCGTAGCCGCCATTGGAGCAGGCGGCGAGGAAAAGCGCGGCCGCGAGGGCGCCGGCGGCGACGAGTCTTCTCATATCCCTGGAGCTCCCGACTCGCAAACCATGCGCGGGGTGAAGGCGCGGTCGCGACCCTTTATTCATCAGTTGTTCGTTGCGAGCCACGTTCTTGTGTGTGGCTCACCGGCCGTCTCCCCTCCTGCCGGTGCTGCGCGAGCGCTGCGTCTTAGGAACGTGCAGCTAGGGTACGCTTAGGCGAAGAACCGAGGCAAGGTGGCGCCTGCGGTGCGGGGAGAAGAGGGACTTGGGCTTCACCGGCAAGAGGCGTGCGGGTGCGCGCCCGCGGCGCGGGAGCGAGGCGCGCGTGTTGCGCATCATCGGCGGCGCCTGGCGCGGCCGCAAGCTGCGTTTCCCGGACGTGGCGCAGCTGCGCCCGACGCCGGACCGCGTGCGCGAGACACTGTTCAACTGGCTCGGCGCGAAGCTTCCCGGCGCGCGCTGCCTCGACCTGTTCGCCGGCAGCGGCGCGCTCGGGCTCGAGGCGCTCTCGCGCGGCGCCGCCGCGGTGTGCTTCGTCGAGCACGATGCGCACGCGGTGCGCGAGCTCAAGGCGCGCCTTGCCGAGTGGGGCGCCCAGGGCGCGAGCGTGCAGCGCGCCGAGGCGCTCACCTTCCTGGCCTCTGGCGGTGAGCCGTGCGACGTGGTGTTTCTCGACCCGCCGTTTGCCTCAGCGCTGCTCGGCGCCGCCCTGCCGCTGCTCACCGCGCACGGCTGGCTGCGCCCGGCCGCGCGGGTGTATGTCGAGGGCCCGGCGCGCGCAGGCCTGCCGCCGCTGCCGGCGGGGCTGGAACTGCTCCGGTCCGGGCAGGCCGGCGCGGTCGGGTATCATCTGCTTGGCTACGCCGCCGCCAGTTTGGGGAGCCCATGAAACGCCATGCCGTCTACCCGGGCACCTTTGACCCGATTACCAACGGCCATCAGGACCTGGTGCGCCGCGCGGCGGGCATCTTCGAGGAGGTGGTGGTCGGAATCGCCGCCAATCCCAACAAGACGCCGATGTTCCCGCTGGCCAAGCGCGTCGAGCTCGCCCGCGCGGTGCTCAGCGACCTGCCGAACGTGAGCGTCGAGGGCTACGCGGGACTGACGGTGGATTTTGCGCGCAAGCACCACGGCGCGGTGGTGGTACGCGGCCTGCGCGCGGTCTCGGACTTCGAGTTCGAGTTCCAGCTCGCCAACATGTCGCGCCACCTCGACCGCAACTTCGAGACCGTGTTCCTCACCCCGCAGGAGCACTTCACCTTCATCTCCTCGACGCTGGTGCGCGAGATCGCGGTCCTCGGCGGGGACGTGCGCCAGTTCGTGCACCCGATCGTGGAAGCGGAGCTGAAGAAGCAGCGCCGCGCCTGAAGGAAGCGCCGCTGTGTCCGCCTCGCTGCCGTCGGCCGCCGCACGCGCCCTCGAGGGCTGCTGGGTGCCGGTCGCGGCGCGCATCGGCGCAAGCGAGCTGGCGGTCGCGGAGCTGCGCGTGCGCTACCTGCTGCTGCGCGACGGCGGCTACCGCATCATCGACCGCTCCAATCAGGTGGTCGACGGCGGTCACTACGCGGTCGATGCGGCGCGCACGCCGCCGACCCTGGACATCATCGGGGCGAGCGGGCCGGGCGCCGGGCGCGTCATGCTCGCGGTCTACGAGCTGCGCGGCGATGAGCTGACGGTGTGCTACGACCTCGAGCGGGCCGAGCGGCCCGCGAGTGTCCGGCCGCGGCGCGACCAGCCGGTGCTGGCGATCACCTACGTGCGCGCCGCCGCGGTTTCTTCCTGAGGCCCTTGCGCGTCCGTGACGGCGCCTTGCGGGCGCGGCTCTTCGCTGCGCGCGCCGGGCGGCGCGCGGCGGCGCGCCGGCGCCGCTTGCGACGCGGCAGCCGCACGCGCTCGGCCGGCTGCGGCAGGGTGCCGGCGCGCTTCAGCTCGAGCGCGCGCCACAGGTACCAGGCCGCGGCGCTGCGGTAGGGCTTCCAGCGCTCACCGAAGGCGGCCAGCACCTGCGGGTGGGGTAAAGCGCGCAGGCCGTAGGCGGCGCGGAACCCGGCGCGCACCCCGAAGTCATCGACCGGCAGCACGTCCTCGCGTCCCATGCGGAACATGAGCAGCATCTCCACGGTCCAGCGGCCGATGCCACGCACCTGGGTGAGGCGCGCGATGATCTCCTCATCGGGGAGCTGTGCGAGCGCGGCGTGATCGGGCACGACGCGCGCGAGCGTCTTCGCGGCGAGGTCCTTGAGCGCTGCCACTTTGGCGAAGGAGAATCCGGCGGCGCGCAGCTTCGCGGGCGGGGTGTCGAGCAGTGCCTGCGGGGTGGGGAAGGTGCCCCCGTAGCCCGCCACCAGGCGCCTGAGGATCGTGGCCGCGGCGATGCCGTTGAGCTGCTGATGCGCGATGGCGTGCGCGAGGGCCTGGTAGGGATGCATGTCCGCATCGAGCTCCAGCGCGTAAGGCCCGACCGCGCGCACGAGGCCGGCCATCACCCGGCAGGACTCGGACAGGTGCGTGCGGATGTGCTCGGTCATGGCGCGGCGCTTTCGCCCGGGAGGCTACTTCTGGCAGGTGGGGCAATAGTACGTCGAGCGCTGACCCTGGGTGAGGGCGCGCACCTTGCCGCGGCAACGCCGGCACGGCTCGCCCTTGCGCTCATAGACGTAGAGCCGCTGGCGGAAGTAACCCGGCGAGCCGTCGGTCCCGAGGTAATCGCGCAGCGTGGTGCCGCCGGCGCGGATCGCGGCCGCGAGCACGGTGCGGATCGCGCGCACCAGGCGTGCGCATTCCCTGCGGCTCAGCGAGGCGGCGCGCCGCTGCGGGCGGATACCGGCACGGAACAGGGCCTCGCTCGCGTAGATGTTACCGACGCCGACCACCAGCTGGCTGTTCATCAGCAGCACCTTGACGGCCACGCGCCGGCCGCGGGTTACCCGGTAGAGGTAGTCCGCATCGAAGGCGGCGTCGAAGGGCTCGGGTGCCAGGCGCCGCAGCAGCGCGTGCTCGCCCGGCTCGCCGGTGGTGTAGATGAGGCTGCCGAAGCGGCGCGGATCGTTGAAGCGCAGGGCGATCCCGGAGTCGAGCACGAGGTCGAAGTGATCGTGCTTGAGGCGCGGGGTGTCGCTGGGGACGGCACGCAGGTTGCCGGACATCCCCAGGTGCAGCAGCAGCGTACCGCCATCGAGGTGCAGGAGCAGGTACTTGGCGCGGCGCCCGACCCGCCGGATACGGCGGCCGGCGAGCGCGCCGGCGAGGGAGCGCGGCACCGGCCAGCGCAGGCGCCGCTCGTAGAGCTCAAGCGCGACGATGCGGCGCGCGCGGGCGTGCGGCTCAAGGCCGCGCCGCGTGGTCTCGACTTCGGGAAGCTCCGGCACGCGCCCGCTGCAAGCGCGGGGGCGTTACTTGATCTTCGACTCTTTGTAGGCGACGTGCTTGCGCGCCACCGGGTCGTACTTGCGCACTTCCATCTTGTCCGGGTGGAGGCGCTTGTTCTTGGTGGTCACGTAGAAGTGGCCGGTACCGGCCGAGGACAAGAGCTTGACCTTCTCACGCATGGTAATGACTCCTTAAGGGTGCGCCGCCTCAGACCCTGCGGCCCTTGGCGCGCAGCTCCTCGATCACCTTGTCGATGCCCTTCTTCTCGACCGTGCGCATGCCGCTGGTGGTCAGCCGCAGCGTGACCCAGCGCTTCTCGGTCTCCACCCAGAACCGCTGCGTGTGCAGGTTCGGCAGGAAGCGGCGGCGCTTCTTGTTGTTGGCGTGGGAGACGCGGTTTCCGACGGCGGGCTTCTTGCCGGTGATCTCGCAGACGCGGGACATACGAACAACCTTAAAGAAATCAGTGGCTTATGGGATCAAGGAGGCAGCTCCTCCGTCTCCCGGGCCGGGCTTTATACCAGCCTCAAGGCGGGATCTCAAGGCGCAGGGCGAGCCGCGGCTCGGTCGCCGGCCCCCGTATCAGGGTGCTCGGGCCGCCCAGCCGCCCGCGCGCTCCGCGGATGCAGGGCGCGGCGCTTGCGGGCGAGGAAGGGTCGCTCGACCACCATATAGGAGAGCCAGCCCAGCGCCATGCTCGCGCCGAGCACGGTGCCCACCGCCCAGCCACCTCTTAGCCCCAGGGCGATGAGAAGCGCGATCACGAGCATGTGATAGATATAGAGCCCGTAGGAGAGGTCGCAGCCGCGCAGGCAGCGCGCGGCGAGTGTCGGGCAGGTGAAGGCCGCGGACACCGTGAGCGCGGCCAGCACCATGAAGCACAGCGGGTTCACCGCGATGCTGCCGCGGGTGACGGGGATGTGCAGGCCATAGGCGAGCAGGCACAGCCCTGCGTATGCGGCGAGCCACCACAACGCCCGCCCGGCCAGCCACGGGCGCACGCGCACCCAGTAGCGCTGCAGCAGGACCCCGGCGAGGAACATCCACAGGTAGGGTGCGACCGTCAGCATCGGTGCGAGCGGGGTCGACTGCCGCTCGACCGGCCAGCGCAGCACCGCGGCCTGAGCCAGGAGGCTCAGCACCGCGAGCAGGGCGAGCGCTGCGCCGCCGCGCCGGCGCCGCAGGCCGCACAGGGCGTAGAGCGCGGGCAGGAGCACGTAGAACTCGAGCTCCACCGGGATCGTCCACAGGCTGCCGTTCACGATCTGCCAGCGGTCCTCGAGGGGAATGGCGCGGCTTTGGTAAACCGTCATCTGTGATGCCCACCAGATGAGC
This sequence comes from uncultured Pseudomonadota bacterium, assembly GCA_963825385.1. Classification (GTDB taxonomy): domain Bacteria; phylum Pseudomonadota; class Gammaproteobacteria; order Steroidobacterales; family Steroidobacteraceae; genus 13-2-20CM-66-19. Next base: position 462,690 of record CAWGSX010000001.1, read on the forward strand.
CAGTCGCGCGCCGTGCCCGTGGCGTGAGCGCTGCCGATGACGGCGATCACGCCCAGTGTCGCCACCAGGCACACCCACAGCCCCGGATAGATGCGCAGCGCGCGGTTGCGCAGGTAGATGCGCAGGGTGGGCGTGTGCTCGTAGGAGCGGGAGATGAGAAAGCCGCTCACCACGAAGAACACCGGCACACCGGGAAAGAGCGCGAGCACGGTGCGCAGCAGGTGACCGGAACCGCCGCTCCCGAGGTTCGAGAGCGCATGCCCGAGGGCCACCTGCAGGGCGGCCAGCAGCCGGACGAGGTCGAAATTGTTGACCTGCCATTCACGCGGCGCTGCGCGGGCGGCAGGAAGAGGGGCCACGGCCATAGAAGGTACGTGGCCGCGGACACCCGCCCGGGTTCACAGAAGGCCGTGCTCGGCGAAGGAGAAACAGCGCCCGTCGCCGACGATGAAATGATCGAGGACGCGCACGTCGATGAGGCCGAGCGCCTCGGCGAGGCGGCGGGTGATGAGCTCATCGGCGCCGCTCGGTTCCAGCACCCCGGAGGGATGGTTGTGGGCGAAGATCACGGCGGCGGCGTTATGCGCCAGCGTCTGGCGCAGGACCTCGCGCGGGTGCACCGAGGCGCGGTCGATGGTGCCGCGGAACAGCTCCTCGAAGGCGATGAGCCGGTGACGGCCGTCCAGATACAGGCAGCAGAACACCTCGTAGGGCCGGTCGCGCAGCTGCGCGAGCAGGAAGGCGCGCGTCGCCTCGGGAGCCGCGAGCGCCACGCCCTGGCGCAGCGCTTCGCGGAAATGCCGGCGCGCGAGCTCCACGGCTGCCTGCAGCACCGCGTAGCGCGCCGGCCCCACCCCGCGTCGCGCCAGGCAGCGCGGGGCCTGTGCGCCGAGAAGCCCCCGCAGCGAGCCGAAGTCGGCGAGCAGCGTGCGCGCCAGCTCCACGGCGGAGACACCGCGGGTGCCGGAGCCCAGCAGCAGCGCCAGCAGTTCCGCGTCCGAGAGCGCATCGGCGCCGCGCGCCATGAGCTTCTCGCGCGGCCGCTCGCCTGGCGGCCAGTCCCGGATATTCATGCCCTGTGGTTCTAAGCCCCTGCCGGGGGCAGTCTAAGGACGGCCCGGGGCCGCCGGGGAGGGGACCAAGTGGCGCGAACGTGTGGTTTATGGTGCAAAAGCGCGCGGCGCGTTTGCCTCGGGCCGCGGACGCGGTGCCATAATCGCTTTCCGGGAACGGCGGAACGGTTCAATGCAGGGCAAGCGCATCCTCCTCGGCGTCACCGGCGGCATCGCCGCCTACAAGAGCCCCGACCTCGTGCGGCGCCTGCGTGAGCGTGGCGCCGAGGTGCAGGTGGTGATGACGCGCGCGGCGCAGGAGTTCGTCACCGCGGCGACCTTCCAGGCGGTCTCCGGGCGGCCGGTGCGCAGCGAGCTTTGGGACGCGGCCGCCGAGGCCGCCATGGGGCACATCGAGCTGGCGCGCTGGGCACAGGCGATCCTGATCGCGCCGGCGAGCGCCGACTTCCTCGCACGCCTGGCTACCGGACAGGCGGACGATCTTCTGGCGACGCTGTGTCTGGCGAGCGCGGCGCCGCTCGCGGTGGCGCCGGCGATGAACCATCTGATGTGGGCACACGCCGCGACGCGCGCCAACGTGGCGCTGCTCGAGTCGCGGGGCGTGCGCATTTTCGGGCCCGGCGAGGGTGATCAGGCCTGCGGTGAGAGCGGACCCGGCCGCATGCTCGAGCCGACCGATCTGGCGGCGCGCGCCGAGGCGCTGTTTGGCGCGCCGGGCGCGCTCGCCGGACAGCGCGTGCTCATCACCGCGGGACCCACCCGCGAGTGCATCGACCCGGTGCGCTTCATCAGCAACCGCTCCTCCGGGAAGATGGGCTTCGCGGTGGCACAGGCCGCACGCGAGGCCGGCGCGGAGGTGGTGCTGGTGAGCGGGCCGGTGAGTCTGCCCACCCCGGCGGGGGTCACGCGCATCGATGTCGAGAGCGCCGCGGACATGCTCGGCGCGGTGCTGCAGGCGCTGCCGGGCAGCGCCGTGTTCATCTCCACGGCCGCCGTGGCCGATTACCGCCCGGCGCAGGCCGCGCCGCAGAAGATCAAGAAGACGAGTGCGACCCTGGAGCTGTCCATGGAGCGCACCGCGGACGTGCTGGCCACCGTGGCCGCACGCCCCGACCGCCCGCTCGTGGTCGGCTTCGCCGCCGAGACCGAGCAGGTCGAGCAGAACGCCCGCGGCAAGCTCATGAAGAAGAACCTCGACATGATCGCGGCCAACGAGGTCGGTCACGACAAGGCCTTCGACTGCGAGGACAACCAGCTCCTGGTCCTAAGCCGCAGCGCGCGTCACGAGCTGCCGCGCGCCAGCAAGATCACCCTCGCGCGCGGCCTGATTGCACTCATCGCCGCGGAGCTCGCGGCGCGCGGCGGCGTGCGCCAGCGCGGCTCCGCGCTCGGCTGACGTGGCGCGCCGCGCCCTGAAGCTGCGCATCCTCGATGCGCGCATGGGCAAGGAGTTTCCGCTGCCCGCCTATGCCACCGACGGCTCGGCGGGGCTGGACCTGCGGGCCTGCCTCACGGTGCCGCTCACCCTGGAGCCGGGAAAGACCGAGCTCATTCCCACCGGACTTGCCATCCACGTCGAGGAGCCGGGGCTCGCCGCGCTCATCCTGCCGCGTTCCGGCCTGGGCCATAAGCATGGGATCGTGCTCGGTAACCTCGTCGGGCTGATCGACTCGGATTACCAGGGGCAGCTGATGGTGTCGTGCTGGAATCGCGGCACGGAGGCCTACACCGTCACCCCGGGCGAGCGCATCGCGCAGCTGATCATCGTGCCGGTGGTGCAGGTGGAGCTGGACGTGGTGGAGGATTTCGCCGCGAGCCGGCGCGGCGCGGGCGGCTTCGGGCATTCCGGCCGCAGCTGAGCGGCCGCGGGCGCGCTACTGCTGCGCCTCGTGGACGGTGTGCAACTCGCGGTAGCGCTGGATATCGGCGTCGAACTGCGCGCGCAGCGTCTTCTCTTCCTCGCTCTTGGCCTCGAGGGCGGCGCCTTGCTGGCGCATCTCGTTGAGCGTACGCACCAGGTTCTCCGCCAGGTCATCCGGCATGCGCCGCGCATCCTCGCGGCTGCTGTAGGGCGCGTAAGTGACGGCACGGGCCTGCAGCTGTCCCAGGCGCGAGCGCAGGCCGTCCAGGTACTGCTCGCTGGCGGCGCGCAGGCCGTGCAGCTGGTCGAGACGCACGTCGCGCAGCGCCTCGATGTCATCGACCGAGGTGTAGGTGGAGAGCAGGAAGCTGTCGTGCTGGCGCTGCTTCAGCGCCTCCTTCTTCTTACGCGCTTCCGCCGCGGCCTGCTCGGGCGTCTGCGCGGCGTTGACGTGGCTCACCTCGACGCCCTGGTTGTTGAGCACGGCGCGATCCTGCTGCGCGTACTGCGGCGGGACATTGTCACCGTAGTGCACCACGCCATTCTCGTCGACCCACTTGTAGGCGATGCCGCCCTGCTTGGAGCTGGAGTGAGTGGCAGGCGCGGCCGTGGCGCCGGACGCCGCCGCGGCGCACAGCACCACGAGCAGCCAGCGGATGGAATATGACATGGCGTTAGTGTCGGCCCGCAGCGGGGCGCGGTGCAAGCTCAACGCACGCCAAAACGCTGCCGGTAGGCCTCGAGCGATGTGAGCTGCTCGGCAGAAATGCGCGGACGTCCGTCGGGGCTATGCGACAGCGCCTCGATCAGCTCGCCCAGTGTGACGATGCTCACACAGCGCAGCCCCTCGTGCCGCTCCACCTCCTGCACCGCGCTGAGTTCCCCGCTGCCGCGCTCCTGGCGGTCGAGCGCGAGTGCCACGCCCACCGGCTGTGGCTCCGGCGGCGCGGATGATGCCGAGCGACTCGCGCACGGCGGTGCCGGCGGTGATGACGTCGTCGACGATCAGCACCCGGCCGGCGAGTCTGGCGCCGACGATGTTGCCGCCCTCGCCGTGCTCCTTGGCCTCCTTGCGGTTGAAGGCGTAGGGCACGCTGCGTCCGTGGGCGGCGGCGAGCGCCACCGCCGTGGCGGTGGCGAGCGGGATGCCCTTGTAGGCCGGTCCGAACAGCATGTCGAAGCCGATCCCGGAGTGCACGATCGCCGCGGCGTAACAGCCGCCGAGCAGGTGCGCCGCCTCGCCGTCGCTGAACAGGCCGGCGTTGAAGAAGTACGGGCTCTCGCGCCCGCTCTTGAGGGTGAAGCGCCCGAAGCGCAGCGCATCGCGCTTCAGCGCCAGGTCGATGAAGGTGAGCTGGTATTGTTGCATGGCATATCATTGCCTGATGCGCGTCATCACCGTCAACGTCTGCGGGATCCGCTCCGCGGCAGCCAAGGGGCTGTTCCGCTGGCTGCGCCGGCAACGCGCCGATTTCATCTGCCTGCAGGAGACCAAGAGCCAGGAGCACCAGCTCGCCGGGCACGACGTGCAGCTGCCGGGCTACCACGCCTACTTCTGCGACGCGGAAAGAAAGGGCTACGCGGGGGTCGCGCTCTACAGCCGCCACCGGCCGACGCGGGTGGTGCGCGGCTTCGGGGTCGACGAGTTCGATCGCGAGGGGCGCTATCTCGAGGCCCAGGTCGGGCAGCTGTCGGTCGTGTCGCTGTATCTGCCCTCCGGCTCCGCCGGCCCGCAGCGGCAGGCCTCGAAGTTCCGCTTTCTCGAGGCCTTCACGCCGCATCTGGCACGCCTGCGCCGCCGCGGCCGGCACTACATCCTCGGCGGCGACTGGAACATCGCCCATCGCGCCATCGATCTGCGCAACTGGCGCTCGAACCAGAAGAACTCCGGCTTCCTGCCCGAGGAGCGCGCCTGGATGGATCACCTGTTCGGGCCGGCCGGCTACGTGGACGCCTTCCGCGAGGTGCGTCCGGGCGCGGACCTGTACACCTGGTGGTCCAACCGCGGCCGGGCGCGCGAGAACAACGTCGGCTGGCGCATCGATTACCAGGTGGTGAGCGGCACTCTCGCCGGCCGGGCACGCGCCGCCTCGATCTACCGCCGCACGCGCTTCTCCGATCACGCGCCGCTCGTCATGGACTACGAGCTTTGAGGGCGCCGGGCGCGAGCGCGCGGCCGCGGCTGCTTGAGGTCCTCGCCACCCCGAAGATGCTGGCCATCCTGGTGCTGGGGGCCGCCTCGGGCTTCCCCAACCAGATCACCGAAGGGTCACTGCAGGCGTGGCTGAAGGATATCGGCACGTCCAACACCGCCATCGGACTCATGTCCTACGTGTCGCTGCCGTACCTTTTGAAGCCACTGTGGGCGCCGTTCATCGACCGCTATCCGCTGCCATTTCTCGGCCGGCGCCGCGGCTGGATGTTCGCGATGCAGGTGGGGCTTGCGCTCACCATCGCGCTGTTTGCGGTACAGAATCCCGCCACCGCGCTTACGCCCTTCGCGCTGTGTGCGCTGGCGATCGTGTTCCTGTCCGCCACACAGGACATCGCCTATGACGCCTACCGCACCGACGTCACGCTGCCGAGCGAGCGCGGGCTGGCTGCCGCGGCGGTCAATCTCGGCTACCGTGCCGCCGCCTACGCGGCCTCGGCTTTCTCGCTCATCGCCGCGGACTATTTCGGCTGGCGCGTGGCGTTCCTGGTCCTGGCCGGGGTCATGCTGCTTTTCTGTGTGGCGACCGCGCTCTCGCCCTCCACCCATAACCGCTATCAGCCGCGCACGCTCGCCGAGTCGGTAGTCGAGCCGCTGCGCGAGCTTCTGAGCACGCCGGATGCGCTGACGCTCTTGGCCGTCGTGCTCCTGTTCAAGGTCGGGGATGCCTTCGCCAACAAGCTCTTCACCCCCTTCATGATGGACGTCGGCTTCTCCAAGCACGAGATCGGCGCCATCGTGAAGGCGCTGTTCACCGTGAGCTCCATCGTCGGCTCGATACTCGGCGGCATCTGGATGGTGCGCCTCGGCCTGCTGCGCTCGATGCTCACCTTCGGGGTGCTGCAGTCGATCAGCAATCTGCTCTATTGCGCGCTCGCCGTGGCCGGCAAGAGCTATCCCATCATGGTCGCCGCGGTGACCATCGAGCATGTCGCCGCCGCCATGGGCAACATCGCCCTCGTCGCACTCATCATGGCCATGTGCGACGTGCGCTACAGCGCCTTCCAGTACGCGCTGCTGTCGGCGCTTGCGCTTCTGCCACGCTACAGTCTCGGCTATCCCGCCGGCTGGATCGCCGACCATGGCGGGTGGTACACCTACTACGTGGCGAGCTTCGTCATCGCGCTGCCGGGTCTGGCACTGGTGTGGTGGAACCGCCGCCGCATCAGCGCGCTCGACTCAAGCCACACGCCCGCACCCGCATGACCAGCTCCGCGCACGGCGCCGTGATCGACCTGGAGCGGGTGATCTGCCGCACCGATGAGCTGGGCGAGGGGATGGCGCGGCCTTTCGCCGTCGGTGGCGGAGCCTGGCCGCTTAAGGGGTTCGCACTACGTACCGGCGGCGCGGTGCACGCGTATCTGAACCGCTGCCCGCATGCCGGCCATCCCCTGGACCTGCTGCCCGGGCGCTTCTTCACCCCGGACGGACTTTTGATTCTGTGCAGCTCGCACGGCGCGGTGTTCGAGAAGTCCACCGGATTGTGCGTGGCCGGCCCCTGCGCCGGGCGCACCCTCACCCGCCTGCCGCTCGAGGTGGCGGGCGGCTTCGTGATGCTGGCCGAAGGAGTGGACCCGGCGGCTTACGAGGATCAGGTCCCGCCGTAGGGTTCAGTCGAACAGGTCGATGCCGTCCAGGGAGCTGGCGCGTACGTCGCGCTCGTCGCTGAGGGATTCGGCGCTGCCGCTGCGCACGTTGTCGTCGGCCGCTTCGACATCGACCGAGCCGCTCCAGTCTTCGGGAGCCTCCGCGGACTCGAGCGCGCCCTCATCCCACTGCGCTTCCCAGTCATCGATGTCCATTTCCTCGACCGTGCCGTCGAAGTACTGGATCTCGATGGTGCCGTCATCGTCATCGAGGGCCACCACCTCGAACAGCGAGCCGCCGTTGAGTCGATACCAGTCGCCGATGCCGGGTTGCGGAGTCGCCATAGACACTCTCTCCTGCGCTGAAGGGCTCACGGAAAGTGCTGCGTGCATCGCGCACGTCTTAGAATGATGTTGCGCCTCGGCCGGGGCGCTTTCAAGGATTTATTTCCGCTGAGCGGCGGTCGGCTCACCGTTACGTCAGGGTCGCAGGTTAAGGGGTTTTGCGCATAGCACCATGTTCGAGCAGCCACTAAAATTTCTGGTCGTATTCTTCGTGGTCGTCGAGCCCATCTCGCTGATTCCCCTGTTCTCGGGTCTTACCATCGGCGCCACGCCGCAGTACCGGCGGCGCATGGCAGTGAAGGCGGTGGTGGTCGCCGCGCTCATCCTGCTGCTCTTCGCGCTCGGCGGCGCGGCCTTTCTCGATCTCATGGGCATCAGCCTGCAGGCTTTCCGCATCTTCGGCGGACTGCTGTTGTTTCTGCTGTCGCTGGAGATGGTGTTCGCGCGCGAATCGGGCACCCGCACCTCTTCGAGCGAGGCGGCGGAGAGCAAGCGCCGCGCGGATATCTCGGTCTTTCCGCTGGCTTTCCCGTTCATCGCCGGCCCCGGCGCCCTGGCGACAATCCTGCTTTGGTTCGGTCCGCTGCATCCCGGCGCGAACACGGCGCTGTTCACCGGCTACCTGGTGGCCGCGGCGCTGGTGCTGGTGATCTCGCTCATCCTCATGCTGCTGGCCGACCCTCTGATGCGCATCATCGGCGTCACCGGCGCCAATGTCGCGGGCCGCATCGCAGGCGTCATTCTCGGCGCCCTCGCCGTGCAGTTCGTGCTGGATGGGTTGCGGCAGGCCTTCAACGTCAGTTAGCGCGCAGGATGCATGCCCTGAGGCTCCTGGTTCTGACCGCGCTTCTCTCGGGCGTGGCCGCTGTGCTTGCGCGTTCGGTCGCTCAGGCACTGCGCACGGGTGCGCTCACTCTGCGCGGCGGCAGCACCTGCCGCCGCGCCACTAACCCGCTGTGCTTTTGGGCGTCGGTGACGGTGGCCGTGGCGGCGCTCGGCGTTCTCGTTGCGACCTCGGCGTACGCGATGTTCCTGCCGTAACACTCCGCTTGAACGCCGGTAGCCGCAGCTCGCGCGTTTTGAGTGTCTCTAGCGGGTACGAGACGATTATTGATGCCGCAGCAGGCCGCGGTCTGCCTACCATGGCGCCTGCGGCGGATCGCATTGCAACCGCTAGGAGCCTCTGATGAAGGTGCCGTTCGTATGCCTGGCTATCGTGCTGTTACTGCCTTACGTACTCGCGAGCTACGGCGCCTACTACCGCCGCAAATCCCTCGGGGTACTGGATAACGACAACCCACGCGCACAGGCGGCGCAGCTGGACTCCTACGGTGCGCGCATCTACGCGTCCCAGCAAAACGCCTGGGAGGCCGCGACGCTGTTCACCGCCTCGCTGCTCGCGGCCAAAGCGGCCGGGACCAGCCTCAACAGCATGGTCATTCTGGGCACGCTGTTCGTGGCATTTCGGGTGCTGCACCCGATCGCCTACCTCAAAGGCTGGTCGACCATGCGCTCCACGGTCTCTACCGCCGGGTTGTTTTGCTGCGGCTGGCTCCTTGTGAGCGCGGCACTGACTGCGTAACCGGGCGGCGGCAGCATTGCGCGGCGAGCCCTTGCAGCTAGGGGCAGTCCGGGTGGTTGTGCCCGCTCCGCTCGCCCAGGAGTCGGCAGCAACAGGCAAGCCCGCTCAGGGCCCTTCGGGCTACCAAGGCACCGACCGGCCGAGATAGTCGAGGTACTGCAGGCCCGGTTTGCCCTGATTGGCCAGGAGCGTGTTGACGAGGTTGGGGACGCTCTCTTCGATGCTCAGTCGCGCCTCGGGGCCGCCCATCTCGGTGCGCACCCAGCCGGGCGCCATCAGCACCATGCTCTTACGGTCCGCGGCGTGGCGCGCGGCGAAACTGCGCATGAACATGTTCAGCGCCGCTTTGCTGCCGCGATAGACTTCCCGCTGCCCCATGGTGTTATTCGAGACACTGCCCTGTCCCGATGACATCACCCCGACCAGGCCGTCGTCCCTGACCAGATCGTAGAGCGCTTCCAGCACACGCATCGGGCTCAGCGCATTGGTCACCATGACGCGCACGAACTCCTCCGTCGACACCTCGGCGATGGTCTCCTGCGGGTTGTTGGTCACGCCGGCGCTGACGAAGAGCATGTCGAACCTCCGGCCTGCAAGACGCGCACGAAGCGCGCCGACCTGCCCGGGAACGGTGATGTCCAGGTCTCGACTTCGATACGCCCGGGTGAGCGCCCGGCGAGTTCATGCAGACGGGTTGGCGCGCTGCCCCGGACGGTGCCGACGACGTTCCAGCCGAGCTCGACGAACCTCTCGGCTATCGCATAGCCGAGGCCACGTGAGGCGCCAATGATCAGCAGGGTTTTGCGCACGGCGGAGCGTAGGTGCGATGCCGGGGCCGCGCCCGCCTTACCCGCGCCGCGCTGCCTCGATGGCAGCGATGTCGATCTTACGCATGCCCATCATCGCCTCGAACACGCGCTTGGCGGCGGCGCGGTCCGGATCGCCCAGGGACTGCATCAGTACGCGTGGGGTGATCTGCCAGGAAATGCCCCACTTGTCCTTGCACCAGCCGCACTGACTCTCTGTGCCGCCGCCGGCGAGAATTGCGTGCCAGTAGCGATCGGTCTCGGCCTGATCGTCGGTGAGGACCTGGAAGGAGAAGGCTTCACTGGGCTTGATGGACGGGCCGCCGTTGAGGCCGACACAAGGCAGCCCGATGACCGTGAACTCGACCACGAGCACGTTGCCCTGCTTGCCGTCGGGATAGTCACCGGGTGCGCGGCTGACCACTCCGACTGAACTGTCCGGGAAGGTCCGCGCATAGAAGCTGGCGGCGTCCAGAGCGGTGCCGTCATACCAAAGGCAAATCGTATTCTTGGCCATGTCAGTCTCCATTGACCGCAGGGTCGATACACGGTCGTTGTCTGTCTGTACGACGCCGTCAGACCCTGGATTTCGACATCGGGAACCGGATTCTTTTAGGCCAGCACGCAGGGTCGGCGCAAGCGCGAAGCGCAGCTCAGCGCAGTTTCTCGTCGGGCCTGATTGACAGCTTGCCCGGCGCGCGCCCGGCGCCGCAGCCTCGCAACCTTGGCCGTGGACGGCCAGGGCCTGCCGCAGCCGCGCGAAGAGGGCTGAAAGCACCCGGGCGCCGTCAGCTTGCCTTGGCCGCAGCGCCTTCAGCCCGCGGACGCACCGGGCTCCGGCCGCCGCCGAAAACCCAGGTCCCAGACCGCGTGCCCGAGCCGCTCCCCGCGCCGCTCGAAACGCGTCGGCGCACGCTCGGCCGGACGGGTGACGAAAGTTGCATCCGCGGCGCTGTTCTCCAGCTGCGCCACGCCATTGAGAACCTCGAGCATGTGCAGGGCGTAGGGCTGCCAGTCGGTGGCGAGCCGCAGCAGCCCTCCCGGGCGCAGGCGCGAGGCGGCGAGCTGCGCAAACTCAGGCTGGATCAGCCGCCGCTTGTGGTGGCGCTTCTTGGGCCAGGGGTCCGGAAAGAAGATAAGGAGCTCGCTCAGGCTCCCCGGGGGCAGCTGCGCCGCGAGGACCTCCACGGCGTCGTGGCAGATGAGCCGCACGTTGCTCAGCGCGCGCTCATCCAGCCCGAGCATGAGCCGGCCCACTCCGGCGCGGTGTACCTCGATGCCGAGAAAGTCGCACTCGGGGTGCGCCGTGGCCAGCTCCAGCAGGTGCTCACCATTACCGAAGCCGATCTCGGCCACCACCGCGGCGCTGCGGCCGAAGAGGGCGGGCAGATCAAGCGGCGCGGCTGCAAAGGCCACACCGAAGCGCGGCCACAGCTCTTCGAGCGCGCGCTGCTGCGCAGGCGTGATGCGCCCGGCACGCGTGACGAAGGAGCGGATGGAACGCGGATGTTCGGCGTCCGACATACAGGAGGAGCCGGCAGAGTTTTCTTAAGGAAGGCGATCTTAGCGCGAGCGCACCCGCGGCAGAGCTTTCCACGCCGGGGGCTGCCCATGGTATAAGCCCGCGCAGTTTGCCCGGACCCGCGGCAGCGGTGTCCGGCGCGTCTTCAGGGAGACATAACGATGTCGAGGATCCTGCCGTTCACCTGCAGTCTGTTCCTGCTCGCCAGCGTGCTCGCGCGTGCCGATGAGCACGCGGGCGCCGCCGCCGACGCGGCCAGCGCCGCGCAGCTGTCCCAGCTGTGCAAGATCGACCTCAAGGGCGATAAGAAAGAGCAGTGGATGCGGCTGCCCAAGGCCGACAGCTCCGTGACGCAGCATCACGTCACCCTCGCCGGGCGCGCCATCGACTACACCGCCACCGCAGGCACCCTGATCGTGCGCGATGACGAGGACAAGCCGATCGCGGCGATGGGCTACGTCGCCTACACGCGCAAGGACCCCAAGGGCGCAGCGCGGCCCATCACCTTCGCCTTCAACGGCGGCCCGGGATCCTCCTCGCTGTGGCTGCACATGGGCGTCTTGGGCCCGCGCCGTGTCATCGTCTCCGACCCGCAGCCGACGCCGCCCGGGCCCTACCGCACCGTCGACAACGAGTTCGGCCTGCTCGACAAGAGCGATCTGGTCATGATCGACCCGGTCGGCACCGGCATCAGCCATGCCGTGTGCGATCACAAGGACGACGAGTTCTGGGGCGTGGACCCGGACATCGACTCGATCAGCCGCTTCATTGCCCAGTACCTGAGCGACAACGAGCGCTGGACCTCGCCGAAGTACCTCCTGGGCGAGAGCTACGGCACCACGCGTGGCGCCGGCATCGTCAACTACCTGCGTGGCCGCCGCTCGCTCGCCTTCAACGGCCTGATCCTGGTCTCGGTGGCCACCGACATCGAGGCAATCTTCGCCGAGCTCCCCGGCAACGATCGCCCCTACGCGGTGTACCTGCCCGGGTTTGCCGCGGTCGCTTGGTATCACAAGATGGTCGCAACCGGCCGGCGAGCCTCGAGCCCTTCCTCGATGAGGTCCGTGCCTACGCGCAGGGGCCGTTCGCCACCGCGCTCGCCAAGGGCGACGCGCTGCCCGCGGCCGAACTCGAGGCCGTTGCTCAGAAGGTGCACGAGTACACCGGGCTCTCGGTCGATTACCTCAAGGCCGCCGATCTGCGCGTCTCCGAGGTCGCCTTCGAGCACGAGCTGCTGAAGTCACGCCGCGAGACGGTGGGGCGCCTGGACGGCCGCTTCGTCGGTCAGACCTGGGACCCGCTGGCGCGCGATACCGACTACGACCCGCAGTCGGAGGCGATCAGCGCAGCCTATGCGGCGACCTTCCTCGACTACTACCACGGCGAGCTCAAGGCGGGCGCGGGCGCCACCTACCACACCACCAACTTCGCGATCGGTGACAAGTGGCGCTGGACGCACAAGACCGAGCGCGGCGATCAGCCCGTGGTCAACACCGGTGTCGATCTGGCGGAAGCCCTGATCAAGGATGCGAACCTGAAGGTGCTGGTGCTGAACGGCTATTACGATCTCGCCACGCCCTTCTCGGCGACCGAGTACGTGATGTCGCACCTCGGCGTCCCGGCGGCGGTCGGCCAGCGCGTCAGCATGAAGTACTACGAGGCGGGGCACATGATGTACGTGAACCCGGCCTCGATCGCCAAGATGAAGCGCGACATCGACGCCTTCATGGACGCCACCTCGCACCCGTGAGTGCCGCGCTCACGGCTCGCGCGCGAAGCGCAGGTGGCTGACCAGCCACTCGCCCCCGCCCGCGTAGCCGAAGGTCTCGGCGCAGGCCATAAAGAACATGCGCCAGCGCTGCATCCACAGCGGTGCCGCCGCCGCCCCGTAGGCACTCGCGAGCGTGCCCAGCACGGCCGCGGCGTGCGCGTCCTGGTTGGCGAGCCACGCTTCCGCGGTGCGCTGGTAATGCGTGCCGTCGAGGAGCCAGCGCATCTCGATCTTGAGATCGCGCTGGAACCACAGCAGCGTATCCGCCGCCGGCATCTGACCGCCGGTGAAGAAGTGCCGGCCCATCCAGTTGTCCGCGCCGCTGGTCTCGAACGGGTAGAGCAGCGTGCGATGGGCGAAGACGTGCACGAACAGCTTGCCGCGCGGACGCAGCCATCCCGCGATGCGCGCGAGCAGCGTCTCGTAGTTACGCAGATGTTCGAACATCTCGACCGACACGCAGCGGTCGAAGCGCTGCGCGGGCAGCGCCAGGCCGTTGACGTCACAGGTCATGACGCTCACGTTGGTGAGGCCGCGCTCGCGGCAGCGCGCCTCGATGAAGGCGCGCTGCGCCGCGGAGTTGGAGACCGCGCAGATGCGCGCCGCCGGGTAACGCTCGGCCATCCACAGCGTGAGCGAGCCCCAGCCGCAGCCGAGCTCGAGGATGTCCTGGCCGTCGGCGAGCTCGGCCCGTGCCGCACACAGGGCGAGCATGGCCTCCTCGGCTTCGGCAAGCGTCTCATCCCCGCGCCGGTAGTAGGCGCAGGAGTATTTCAGGCGTGGCCCCAGGCACTGCACGAAGAACTCCGGCGGCAGCTCGTAATGCTGCGCGTTGGCCGCCGCGGCATGCAGGGCGAGCGGCGCGCCGCGCAGCTCGGCGAGATAGCGCTGCTGGCGCGTCTCCTGGGCCGTAAAGCCGCCGGCACGCTCGGCGCGCAGCCGCGCGGCGCACTGGCGCCGGATACCGAGCCGGATGAGCGCATCGGGCAGCAGGGCGCGCTCGGCCAGGCCCAGAAGTCCGGCGGCGGCGCGGTCGTGCGGCAGTTCGGCGACTTTGAGGGCGGCGGTGCTCATGGGACGGACTCTCCTCGGGTCGAAGGCGGCACGCGGCGCGGCGGCCACGGGAACAGCATCGGGGTGCGCGCCTGGTAGGCGCGGTAGCTGGCCCCGCGCGTGCGCAGCGCCTGGGCCTCGGTGAAGGGAATGCCGCTGAGGTAGCGCAGGAACAGGTACATGAGCAGCGGTCCCGAGAGCGCGAGCCAGGCGCGCGGGGCGCCGACCGCGAAGGCGGCATAGCTGAACCAGTGCAGCCATTCGCAGAAATAGTTCGGGTGGCGCGAGTAGCGCCACAGCCCCTGGTCACAGGTGCGCCCGCGGTTCGCAGCGGCGGCGCGGAAGCGCCGCAGCTGCGCATCGGCGACCGCCTCCCCGGCGACTGCCAGCCCCCACAGCGCCACGCCTGCCGCAAGCCACGACACCCGCGGGGCTGCATTCTGCGCCACCACCGCGAAGGGGATGGAGAACAGCGGCACCAGCGCCGCCTGGAACTGAAAGAACGCGAACCACGGCCACTCGGCTCCGCGCCAGTGCTCACGCAGCGCCCGGTAGCGGCCGTCCTCCCCCTCGGCGCGCACGCGGCGCCACAGGTGTCGCGCGAGCCGCGCACCCCACAGCCCGCCGCACAGCGCGAGCAGCACGCGCGGTGCCGCCGCGCCCGGCCCGAGGGCCGCACACAGCGCGGCGCTTGCGCCGAGCAGCGCCGCCCACAGCGCATCGACGATGCCGGCGTTGCGGCGCCGGCGCTGCCAGTTCCAGCCCGCGAGCATCACCGGCACGGCGATGAGCCAGACCAGCAGCAGAAGCCACGGCGCGCTCACGGTGGCTGCGTCCGTGGCGCCCCGGAAACGCCGCTGCGCGCCCAGGCCCTGGCCAGCCAGGCGAGCAGCGCGAGCGCGGCGCCCCAGCCGGCCGCGAGCGCTGCCGCGCCGTGCCAGGCTGGAGCGGCGAAGCTCAGCGCCGCGAGCCGCGCTGCGCCGGCGTACGCCAGCGGGCCGCCGATCGCGCCCAAAATCGCGCCGGCGAGCGGCCGCGCGCGCAGCCAGGACAGCGAGTGGTTGAGCGTGAGCGCGAAGGCGACCCACAGCGCGAGAATCCACCCCGGCGCGCCGCCGCGCGGCAGGGAGGGGTCCGCCGCGGCATAGCGCACGAGCCCGGTGCCTGCCAGAGTGCCGTCGAGCAGCACACCGAGAAGCAGCGCGACGCCGAGCAGACCCAGGTCCGCGGTCCGCCGGCGCGACAGCGCCAGCTGCGCGGCCGTGAACAGTGCCGCGGCGGCGATGCCCGGCCAGGGGCTGCCGTGCGCAGCGCCGTACACCGCGCTCCACCACACCGCCTGGTAGCCGAGGAAGTTGCCGAGCACAGGTGCGCGCCTCAGCGTGCCGGGTGGCGGAAGCCGGGGCGCGCGAACAGCAGGTGCGCCACGCCGATCGAGCGTTCGCGAAAGCCCCCCTCACAGTAGGCGAGGTAGAACTCCCACAGGCGGATGAAGGGCTCACTGAAGCCCTGCGCGCGCACCTGCGGCAGCTGCGCGCGGAAGGCGCTGCGCCAGGCCGCGAGTGTGCGGGCGTAGGAGTCGCCGAAGTCCTGCAGCTCGATGAGCGCGAGGTCACTGGCGCGCGTCTTGGCCTCGAGCAGCGCCGCGATCGAGGGGATGAAGCTGCCCGGGAACACGTGCCGCTTGATGAAGTCGACCGCGCGCAGCGCCTGGGCGTAGCGATGGTCCTCGATGGTGATGGCCTGCACCAGTGCCAGGCCGTCGCTTTTCAAGAGGTTCTGCAGCTGCGCGAAGTAGGCAGGCAGGTACTGCGCCCCGATCGCCTCGACCATCTCGATCGAGACCAGCTTGTCGTACTGGCCGCGCAGCGCGCGGTAGTCCTCGCGCAGCACCGTCACCCGCTCGGCAAGGCCGGCCGCGCGCACCCGTGATTCGGCCAGGCGCTGCTGCTCGCGCGAGATCGTGGTCGTGGTCACGCGGCAGCCGTAGTGCTGCGCGGCGTAGAGGGCGAAGCCGCCCCAGCCGGTGCCGATCTCGAGCACGTGATCGTGCGGCCGCAGCGCCAGGCGCTGGCAGATGCGCTCGAGCTTGCGCGCCGAGGCCCGCTCCAGCGTGTCCTGCGCACCGCTCCACAGTGCCGCCGAGTACATGAGGTCGGCGGACAGAAACAGCGCGAAGAATTCGTTGCCGAGGTCGTAGTGCGCGGCGACGTTGCGGCGGCTGCCGGCGCGGGTATTGCGCCTGAGCGCATGGGCGGCGCGCGAGAGCAGGTTGCCGAGGCGTGCGCTGCCGCGCTCGAGGCCATCCAGGGCCAAGCGGTTGCGGACCAGGATCTGCACCAGTGCCACCAGGTCATCGCAGTCCCAGTGGCCGGCCATGTAGGCTTCGGCCGCCCCCACGCTGCCACGCGCGGCGAGCGCCCGGTAAAACCCGAGGTCGTGCACGCGCACCCGCGCCTGCAGCGGCGCATCGCGCACCCCGAGCGCGACGGTGCCGAGCGCATCCTCGAGCACGATGTGCCCGCCGGCGAGACGCGCCAGTGCCGTCCGTACGCGCTCGCGCAGCAGCCGGGTGAAGAGGCCCGCCCGAGCCGGGGGCATCAGCAGGGCGAGCGGGGGCGTGCTCTCGTTCATCGCGGCAGTACCTGTGTGGGATGGGGATGGAGGGGCGTGCGCTTCAGCCACAGGCGCAACGCCTGCCAGTAGATCGCTGCACTCACCTGCGCGGTCATGAGCGGGTAGCGCGCGAGCACGCGGCGCAGCGCCTGCGCATCGAGCGCCCGGCGCGTGAGACTCAGCGTCGCATCGAACTCCCGGGTCGCGCCGCGCAGCACCTGCATGTGCACGAACAGGCGCTCGCCGGGAGCGCTGAAGCGCCAGTCGTAGCCGCGCTCCATCGCCATGAAGGGCGAGACGTGGAAGCTCTTGGCGAAGCGCCAGGCGCGGACGCGCCCCTGGCGCTGCGCAGCGCGCGCGTCGAGCACGTAGGCGTGTCGCTCCTGCCAGGGCGTGTTGGTGATCTCGGCCACGATGCACTGCGGCTCGGCCGCGTGCGCGTGGGCGTAGCAGTAGTAGAAGGTCACCGGGTTGAAGATGTAGCCGCCGTAGCGCAGGTGCGTGAGCAGGCGCACCGGTCCCTGCGGGCGCGCGCCGGTGGCTGCCTCGATGCAGTCGCGCACGCTCGCGGCGAGCGGCTGCGCCGGCCGGCCCGAGGAAGTCGCTGCGGCGGAACTCGGCGAGGTTGCGCCGGCCGACCGACCACAGCCAGCGCCCGGCGAAGACCGCGTCGAGCTCATCGAGGTCCAGGTACAGCTGCGCGATGCGGTAGCGGAATTCGTGCGCGCGCGGGCTGAGGCGGCGATGTCGCACCACCCCCTCGTACACCGCGCTGTGGCGGATGGTTGCGGCAGGGCTCACAGCGCTCCCTGAGGCAGCGCCGCCGCAAGGCCTGCGGCGCTGTGCGGCGCCGCGCTTGCCGCGCTCCAGGGCACGTTCAGACCCCGGGCGACCTCGACCGCGCTGCGCACGCCGTCTTCGTGAAACCCAAAGCCCCAGTAGGCGCCGGCGAACCAGGTGCGGCGCCGCCCCTGAATCTGCGCGCGCTGCGCCTGTGCAGCCACGGCGGCCGCGCTGAACAGCGGGTGCGCGTAACGCAGGCGGCGCAGCACCTGCGCGGGGTCGATGTCGGTGCTGCGGTTCAGCGAGACGATGAGCGGCCGCGGCGCGCTCAGCCCCTGCAGCAGGTTCATGCAGTAGCTCACCGTGCAGTGCGCGCCGGGCTCGCGCGGCACGCAGGCATTCCAGGCCGCCCAGGCGCGCCGGTCGCGCGGCAGCACCCGCGCGTCGGTGTGCAGAACGACGTCGTTCATCTGGTAGCCGATGGCGCCGAGCACCGCACGCTCGCCGGGGTCGGCGTCGGCGAGCAGCCGCAGCGCCTGGTCGCTGTGGCAGGCGAGCACGGCGTGATCGAAGCGCTCAGCGCCCGCGGCGCTTATCACGCTGACCCCGGTGGCGTCGCGCTCGAGGCGCTGCACCGCGCACGAGAGCCGCTCGCGCACGCGCCAGCGGGCCCGCAACGCCTGCACGTAACGCGCCGAACCGCCGCATACCACGCGCCACACCGGCCGGCCGCGCAGGCTCAGCATGTGGTGGTTGTCCATGAAGCGCACCAGGAAGCGGGCCGGGAAATCCAGCACCGCGTGCGCCGGAGCCGACCACAGCGCCGCGGCCATGGGCACGAGGTGCTCGTCGCGGAAGGCGCGCCCGTAGCGCTGCGCCTCAAGGTAGCTGCCCAGGGAAGGCCCCGGTCCGGCCGTGCGCAGCAGCGCCGGTGCCTCGCGGTAGAAGCGCAGCAGATCGCGCAGCATGCCGAGGAAGCGCGGGCTGAAGAGGTTGCGGCGCTGGCAGAAGAGCCCGTTGAGGCTGGTGGCGTTGTATTCCAGGCCGCTGGCGGCGTTGTGCACCGAGAAGCTCATGGTGGTCGGCCGGGTGGCGACACCGAGCTCGGTGAACAGCCGGGTGAGGAGCGGATAGTGCGCCGCGTTGTGAACGATGAAGCCGGTGTCCACGGCGTAGCGCTGACCGTCGAGCTCGATGTCGTGGGTATGGGTATGGCCGCCGAGATAGTCGCTGGACTCAAAGAGGGTCACCTCGTGGGCGCGCGACAGGAGCCACGCGCTCATCAGTCCGGAGATGCCTGCTCCGATCACCGCGATGCGCATGTGCCTTCAGGGCTCGCTGCGGCGCAGGACGCGCGCCGGCACCGGCTTCAGGTTCTGTACCAGCCCCAACGCGGCCATGAGCCTGAGGCCGTAGTAAGTGAGGTCGAGCTCCCACCAGCGGAATCCCTGACGCACCGAGCCGGGGAAGAAATGATGGTTGTTGTGCCAGCCCTCGCCGAAGGTCAGAAGCGCGAGCCAGAGGTTGTTGCGGCTGTCATCGTGCGTGGCGAAGCGCCGGCTGCCGAAGCGATGTGCGAGCGAGTTGATAGTGACCGTGACGTGAAACAGCACCACGGTCGAGACGAAAAATCCCCAGGTCAGCAGCTGCGGCCCGCTGGTGCCGAGCGCCGGCGCGTGCAGCTTGAGCCACGCCCCGCTTGCGTACAGCAGCACCGCGAGGGCCACCGGTATCACGATGTCGTAGCGGTCGAGCCAGCGCAGCTCCGGGTAGTGGGCGAAATCCGGGATGCGCCGCCAGTCGGTGCGGAATCCCTGCGCAGTCAGGAACCATCCCATGTGGCTCCACAGGAACCCCTGCAGACGCGGCGAGTGCGGATCGCGCGCCGTGTCGGCGTAGTTGTGATGCGCGCGGTGGTGCGCCGCCCACCACAGCGGGCCGCGCTGCACGCACGCGGCGCCGACGCAGGCAAAGGCGAACTGCAGCGCGCGTGAGGTGCGGAAGGTGCGATGCGCGAAGTAGCGGTGATAGAAGCCGGTGAGCGCGAACATGCGCACCGCGTAGAGTGCCGCGGCGGTGAGGAGTGCCGTGCGCGAGACCCCCACCCAGAGGATGGCGGCGCAGGCGAGATGCATGCCGATGAAGGGTGCGGCGCGCGCCCAGTCGATGCGCGCGTCCGCATCGGTCTGCGCGCTGCCCGCGCCGGTGTCAAACCAGCGTCTGAGTGCGATGCCGACCCGGGTGCGGCGTGGCGCTGGGGTCGGGACCGGCATTGGCATCGCATCTCCTCAAAGGGTGTCTCTGAGGTAAATACGGCGCCGGGCCGGATCCGGATGCAGCGCGCCGGAAATCGTCAGGTAGTGAGCGCGCCCTTGGCGATGACCGGTCCGCTCGGGGCGGCATGCGGAATGCCCGCGGGCGGTTCGAGGGTGACGGCGAGCACCGAGCCGGGCACGAGCGCCGCACGGTCCGCGGCCGGCACCGCGACCGTATGCGACCGCGTGATCGAGACCTGGCCGAGGGAGCGCGGCGCCTTACCCGCAGGGATGATCCACAGCTCCGCGACCCGGCCCTGGGCGTCCGGGGCTGAGGGGACCGGCACCATGAGGACGGTGCCACGGGCACTGTCCACGGAGGCGAGCCATCCCGGTGTGCCGTCGGCTCGCGCCAGCGTGGTGACCGGCTTCGCCACCGCGGCTTCCGGCAGCGCGGGCGTCGGCGGCGCGGGCACAGGCGTGCGCGTCACCCACAGCGCCACGGCGGCGACGGCCGCAAGCGCCGCGACGCTGCGCCACAAGAGCAGGCTCTGCCAAAGACCTGCGCGCGCACCGTCCGTCTGCCAGCCGAGCCGCGCGCGGATGCGCGGCCACAGCTGC
Organism: uncultured Pseudomonadota bacterium; assembly: GCA_963825385.1. GTDB lineage: Bacteria > Pseudomonadota > Gammaproteobacteria > Steroidobacterales > Steroidobacteraceae > 13-2-20CM-66-19. Next base: position 482,776 of record CAWGSX010000001.1, read on the forward strand.
GCCGGCGCTGCGACCGGGGCGACTTCGGCGAGCCAGGGTGCGAAGCGGCGCTCCCACGCGGCAACCTGCGCGGCGAACTGCGGCTCGGACTCCGCGCGCGCCTGCGCGCGGCGGCGCTCCTGCGCCGGGAGAACGCCCAGCACCAGCTCGCCGGCCAGCACCTCATCGTCCGGCGGCTCGGCGGCGGCGGGCTCCGCCTCGGGAGGAAGGGCGCTCATGTCTCGAGGCAGGCGCGCAACTGCGAAAGCCCCCGGCGGATCCAGCTCTTGATCGAACCGAGCGGCGCCTGCAGGCGCGCGGCGAGCTCCTCGTAGGTGAAGCCGCCGAAGAAGGCCTCGCGGATCAGCCCGCGCCGCCGTGGCTCGAGCTCCTCGAGGCAACGCGCCAGGCGCTCGCGCTCGGTGAGCGACTCGGTCTGCTCGAGCGGGGAGGCGCCCGGATCGGCGACCTCCGCAGCGGCCTCCAGGGGGGCGCTGTCGGAGCGTGCGGGCGCGGCGCGCAGCCGGTCGATGGCTTTGTTGCGGGCCATCATGCCGAGCCAGCTCATGGCGCTCGCCCGCGCCGGATCAAACTGCGCGGCCTTGCGCCACACCGCGGTGAAGACCTCCTGCAGAGCCTCCTCGGCCTCGGCGCGCTGGCCGAGCACGCGCACGCAGATGCCGAACAGGCGGTCGGCGCTTGCGTGGTAAAGACGCTCGAACGCGGCGCGGTTGCCCAGGGCGATCTGCGCCAGCAGGGCCTCGGGGGAGGAGCCGTCCGCGCCATCTTGCGCTTCAGCCATGTGTGGTCCGCCGCTGGGAGGGGTCGGTTATGCCACGCCGGGCGCAGGCCATGCAAGCGCGCTCATGGCGCCGGCTGCGGCACGCGGCGCAGCCGCGCGGGATCGTAACCCTGGGCGGCGACGTAAGCGGCGAGGTGGGCGTAATCCGCCTCGCTGATGTGCGGTGTGCGCGCCATGATCCACACGTAGTCGCGCTTCTGCCTTGCGATGATGGTCTCCTGGTAGTCCGCATCCAGATAGGTGATGCGGTAATCGGCGCGGAACGGCCACACGAACTGCATGCCCCACACCGCGCCCTGCGAGCCCTCGCGCACATAGCCGACGGCGCTGTGACGGCGCGGTGGACCGTCGAGCGCGCCGGCGCGGAAGGTGAGCTCGGTGAGCACGCGAGCGTCCGGGGCGGCCCGGTAGGACTCGATCTCAGCGTAGGCGTCACGCTCCAGGCGGGTCGGTATGCAGGCGATCACGTACCAGGTACCCATGAAGCGCGGCAGGTCGACGTGACTGACCACAGGCAGCGGCGGCCGCACTGCGCAGCTGCTCACAAGCAGCGCGAGGGCGAGAAGGCTAAGCGCGGATCTCATAACGGACCGTCCGGCCGCCGCTGGCGTGGGTGCGCAGCGCCAGCCATTCACCGCGGCTCGAATACCACAGCTCGATACGGAAGCGTGGGGTGAAGAGGGTCAGATGCTCGGCCGTCACGGCCTGCCCGCCGGCGGTCACGGTGTCGGTCCCTTCGGCGCGCACGCTGACCGGCTCGTAATCCCCGTTCTGGGCGTTCAGCAGCTGGCGCGCATTGAGTATGTCGTCGCGGTTCCAGTAGGCGAAGCTGCGCACACAGCCCGGCAGCACCCGGGTCCCCGCGTTACTCACGACGCGCAGCCCGTCGGCCGCGGCGTGGCCGGAGACGGTGGAGTCTGCGCCGTTGTCGTGCGTGACCGCCTCGATGCGGCTCAGGCAGCCCCCGCGCCACTCTTCCCGGTCGTGGTGCACGTAGGTGTAGAAGGGGATCTTGAGCGCGGTGACACGCAGGTCCGCCGCGCTCTCCACCTGCAGTCCCGTGGCGGTAGTGCGCACCGTGAAGTCGTGACGGCCGATGACGCGCTCATCCAGCAGCACGGTGAAATGCCAGGTGCGTGTGTCGGGCTGCGCGGCCGGGCCTGCCGCCGGTCCGACGAGCAGCAGCACCCCAAGCAGCAGCAGACGGTAGTCAGGACGAGCCTCGCAGGTCCATACCTGATAGTACGGCGGCATGCGCCGCGCGGATGCACCCGCGCCTGAGAAACGGGCGGAGGGATTAAGTCGTGGCGACCGGCAGGGTCATCTGGGCGCGCAGTCCGGGGTGGTTGTCGAGCAGCGCAACGCCCCGCCGTGCAGGCGGGTGACCGCCTCGACGATGCTCAGGCCCAGGCCCACGCCCGGGGTTCCGCGGCTGCGGTCGCCGCGGAAGAAGCGCTCGGTGACGCGGGCGCGGTCCGCTTCCGGGATCCCCGGGCCGTCGTCGGTGACGGCGATCTGCACCTCGTCTGCGCCATGCCGGCCGACCTCGACCCGGATCGCGCCGCGCTCGCCGACGCTCTTCAGCGAGTTGTCGATGAGGTTGCTGACCGCCTGCGCCAAGAGCACCGGGTCGCCGGACACGGCGGCATCGCCTGCCGCCTGGAAGGAAAACACCACGCCCTTCTGCTCGGCCGCCGGCTCGTAATATTCAACCACTTCAGCGGCGACTGCCGCGGCATCGACGCGCACGAAACCGGAGCGGCGCGCGCCGGAGTCGATCTCCGCCAGGCGCAGCAGCGCATTGAACATGCGCATGACGCGATCGACATCGGCCACGGCCGCCTCGACCTCGGCGAAGGCCTCCCCGGCCGGCGGCCGCGTCAGTGCCAGCTCCTCCAGGCGCGCGCGCAGCTCGGCGAGCGGCGTGCGCAGGTCGTGGGCGATGGAGTTGGAGACGTTGCTGATGCCGGCGATCAGGTGCTCCATGTGCTCGAGCATGCCGTTGAGCGTGCGGCACAGCGTCGCGAACTCCTCCGAGCCGCCGACCGGCAGACGGCGGCGCAGGTCCCCCTGCATGATTGCGGCGACGGCGTCGCCGATGCTCTGGACGCGCGCCAGGAGCGCGCGGCGGATGAGCAGCGCCCCGAGCGTGCCCACGGCGATGAGAAAGCACACCGCGCCGATCAGTCCCCAGGTGAAGCGCTGCTCGAGCGGCCGGAAGCGCGCGAGGTCGCGTCCGACCAGCAGGTGATAGCCGCCGGCGAGCTCGGTCTCGATGAAGAGCGTATGGGTGGGCTGACCCGGCAGATCGGCGAGCACCGCGTTGGTTCCCGGCCGCGCCTGGATGTCGTGCGGCCAGGACTCAAGGTTGCCGGCGAGGCGGCGGTAGTGGCTGTCGGTCAGAAGCAGCGTGCGCTCGCCGGCGATCTGCATGCCGACGCGTGCGTTGATGTGCGCGGCGAGTCCGTCCACACCCTCGTGCGCGAACACCTCGGTGAGACGCTGGGTGTCATCGCGCAGCAGCTCCTCGCGCCCCGAGAGGATCGTCACCTTCCACGCGTACCACAGCGGCAGCGCAAAGGCGGCCAGGGCCGCGAGACCGAGGAGCACGTAGCCGAAGGCCCAGGCGGTGGCCGAAGAGCGGATCAGCCTAGTCATGCTCGCACATCATGTAGCCGGCATTGCGCACGGTGCGCACCAGCGGCCGCTCACTGTCGAGCTCTAGCTTCTGCCTGAGCTTGCTGATGTGCACGTCCACGACATTGGTCTGCGGATCGAAATTGTAGTTCCACACCGCTTCCAGAAGCATGGTGCGCGTCACCACCTGGTTGGCGTGGCGCATGAGGTACTCGAGCAGCTTGAACTCGCGCGGCTGCAGGCTGATGGCGCGGCTGCCGCGCGTCACCCGCCGCGACAACAGGTCCATGCGCAGGTCCCCGACCTGCAGCGTGCGCTCGCTGCCGTGGTCGACGGCGCGCCGGCCGAGGGCATCGACGCGGGCCAGGAGCTCCCCGAACGCGAACGGCTTGGTGAGGTAGTCATCGCCGCCGCTGCGCAGGCCCTTGATGCGCTCATCGACGTCGTCGAGGGCGCTCAGGATCAGGATCGGGGTGTGGTTGCCGGCCTTGCGCAGCGCCTCGATGATGCCCAGCCCGTCTATGTTGCCCGGCAGCATCCGGTCCATGACGATGACATCGAAGGGCTCGCTCGCGGCGATGAACATGCCGTCGCGTCCGTTGGCGGCATGCTCGACGGTGTGCCCGGCCTCGGCAAGGCCGCGCGTTACGAAGCGCGCGACGCGCTCGTTGTCCTCGACCACGAGCACCTTCATGAGGCGGCCTGCGGGGCCGCGGGAGCTGCGGCGCCGTGTTCTGCGGCCGGGTGCTTGCGCGCCCAGCGCACCACCAGCCGGTCCAGATACAGATAGATCACCGGGGTTGTGAACAGGGTCAGCATCTGACTGAGTACCAGGCCGCCGACCATTGTATAGCCGAGCGGCTGGCGCAGCTCAGACCCGGTGCCGCGCCCGAGCATGAGGGGCAGCGCCCCGAGCAGCGCCGCCATGGTGGTCATCATGATCGGCCGGAAGCGCAGCAGGCACGCCTGGCGGATCGCCTGCTGCGGCTCAAGATGCTGCGTGCGCTCGGCGTGGATGGCGAAGTCGACCATCATGATGCCGTTCTTCTTCACGATGCCGATGAGCAGGATGATGCCGATCAGGCCCACGACCGAGAGGTCGAAGTGGAAGATCATGAGCATCAGCAGCGCGCCCACTCCGGCCGAGGGGAGCGTCGAGAGGATGGTCAGCGGGTGGATGTAGCTCTCGTAGAGGACCCCGAGAATGATGTACACGGTGAGCAGGGCCGCGAGGATCAGGAACGGGGCGGTCTTCAGTGAGGACTGGAACGCCTGGGCCGTGCCCTGGAAGGTGCCCTGGATCGCCGCCGGCATGTGGATCGCCGCGGTGGTCGCCTGAATCCGCTTGACCGCATCGCCGAGCGCCACGCCGGGGGCGAGGTTGAACGACAGGGTCACCGCCGGGAACTGGCCCTGGTGATTGATGGAGAGGTAGCTGGTGTGGTCGGTGTCGAAGCGCGTGAAGGCGGCGAGCGGCACCTGCTGCCCGGTGAGCGGAGACTTGATGTAGATCTTGTTGAGCGAGTCGGGGTCCCCGAGCAGTGACGGGGTGACCTCCAGGACCACGTGGTAGCTGTTCAGCTGCGTGAAGTACTGCGTCACCTGGCGCTGGCCGAAGGCGTCGTAGAGTGTGTTGTCGATGAGCGCCGGCTGGATGCCGAAGCGCGCCGCCTGGTCACGGTTGATCTCCAGCTGCAGCTTGCTCGAGCTGCTCTGCTGGTCGGAGGCCACGTCACGCAGCTGCGGCAGCTTCTTCAGCTCCTCGAGGATGCGCGGCGCCCAGCTGTTGAGCTCCTCGAGGTTTGCATCCTGCAGCGTGTACTGGTACTGCGTGCGCGCCAGGCGCCCGCCGACGTTCAGATCCTGCACCGCCTGCAGGAACACGGTGCCGCCGGGCACCTGCGCGATCTTGCCGCGCAGCCGGTTGATGATCTGGTCGGCATTGGCGTCGCGCTCGTCGCGCGGCTTCAGGCCCATGATCACGAAGCCGTTGTTGAGCGGGCGGCCGCCGCCGACGAAGGCCCCGTAGCTGGCGACGGCCGGATCGGCGGCGACGACGTCAGTGATGCGGCGCTCGAGCCGCAGCATCTGCGCGAAGGAGACGTCCTGCGGCGCATCGGTGATGCCGGCGATGATGCCGGTGTCCTGCTGCGGGAAGAAGCCCTTGGGCACCACCACGTACAGCAGCACCGCCGCCGTGACCGTGAGGAGGAAGGTAATCAGCGTGGCACGCTGGTGGCGCAGCACGAAGTCCAGGCCGCGGGTGTAGTGGCGCACCATCCAGTCGAAGCCGCGCTCGAGCGTCAGGTAGAAGCGGCCATGCGCGCTGTGCTTCTCATCGCGCAGGAACAGCGAGCACATCATCGGCGAGAGGGTGAGGGACACCACGGCCGAGACGGCGATGGTCATGGTCACGGTGACCGCGAACTCGCGGAACAGCCGTCCGACGATGCCGCTCATCAGCAGCAGCGGGATGAACACCGCCACCAGCGAGATGCTGATCGAGAGGATGGTGAAGCCGATCTCGCCGGCTCCCTTGATGGCCGCCTCATAGGGCGGCAGCCCCGCCTCGATGTGGCGGTAGATGTTCTCGAGCATGACGATGGCGTCATCCACCACGAAGCCAACCGCGATCGTGAGCGCCATGAGGGAGAGGTTGTCGAGGCTGTAGCCGATCACGTACATGAGCGCCGCGGTGCCGAGCAGCGACAGCGGCACGGCGATGCCCGGGATGACGGTCGCCCAGAAGCTGCGCAGGAACAGGAAGATCACCATCACCACGAGCACGATGGCGAGCAGCAGGGAGAACTCGACGTCCTTCACGGATGCGGAGATGGTGATGGTACGGTCGATGAGCTGGTCGACCTTCAGTGCCGGCGGCAGCGAAGCCAGCACGTGCGGGAGCGCGGCGCGCACGCCGCGCACGGCGTCGATGACGTTGCTGCCGGGTACCTTGTAGAAGAGGAGCAGGATGCCGACGCGACCGTTCTGCAGGCCGATGACCTGGGTGTTCTCCGGCCCGTCGACGGCGACGCCGACATCACGGATGCGGATCGGCGCACCGTTGCGGTAGGCGATGATCACATCGTTCCACGGCGCGGCCTTCAGCAGCTGGTCGTTGTCGTAGATGGCGAAGTTCTTCTGCGCCCCGGTGATGGCTCCCTGCGGGGCGTCAACCGTCGCAGTGGTGATGAGGCTGGCGACATCCTCGAGCTCCAGCCCCACGGCGGCCAGCTTCACCGGGTCGATCTGCACGCGCACGGCGGGTTTCTGCTGCCCGCCCACCACGACCTGGGCGATGCCCGGCAGCTGCGAGAGCTGCTGTGCGATCACGGTCTCGGCGTAATCGTCCACCTGCGTGATCGGCAGGGTGTCGGCGTGCACGGCCAGGATCAGGATCGCCGAGTCGGCCGGGTTCACCTTGCGGTACGAGGGGGGCGAGGGCAGGTTCTTGGGCAGCTGCCCGCCGGCGGCGTTGATGGCGGCCTGCACGTCCCCGGCGGCGGCATCGATGTTGCGGTCGAGGTCAAACTGCAGCGTGATCTGCGTGCTGCCGAGCACGCTGGTCGAGGTCATCTGTGAGACACCGGAGATCTGCGCGAACTGCGTCTCGAGGGGCTGGGCCACGGAGGAGGCCATGATCTCCGGGCTCGCACCTGGCAGCTGCGCCGACACCAGGATGGTCGGGAAGTCGATCTGCGGCAGGGGCGCCACCGGCAGGAACGGGAAGGCGGCGAGCCCGATCAGGAACAGGCCCGCCATCAGGAGCGTGGTGGCGACCGGGCGTTCGATGAACGGGCGGGAGATGTTCACGGCGCCGCTTCCGGCGCTTTGCTGGCCGGCTGGCTCTGCGCATCGCGCGGCGGGTTGGCGCGGATGAGGCTCCCGGGCTGTACGCGGTACTGGTTGCTGGTCACGACCCGGTCACCGGCCTTCAGCCCCTTCTCGATGACCACCCGGCCGTCGTGCTCGACGCCGGCACTGAGCGGGGCAATGGCGAGCGTCGAGTCCGGCTTCACCAGGTAGGTGAACAGGCCGTCCGGTCCGCGCTCGAGCGCGCTCACCGGGATGGTGAGCACCTGGTGCTCGACCTGGGTGAGGACCCGCACGTTGACGAACTGGCCCGGCCACAGGTGTCGCGCGCTGTTGGGCAGGATCGCCTTCAGGCGCAGCGTGCCGGTGGTCTGGTCGATCTGGTTGTCGATCAGGGCGAGCGTGCCGCGATCGAGCTCCTGCTCGTGGTCGCGTGACAGTGCGACGGCCTCGACCGGGCCGCGCTGCAGCGCGCCGCTCACCTGCAGGAAGGCCTCCTCCGGCAGGCTGAAGATGACCGCGATCGGCTCGAGCTGCGTCACCACCACGATGCCGGTGGAATCGGCGGCGTGCACGATGTTGCCCGGATCGACCTGGCGGATGCCGGTGCGGCCGTCGATCGGGGAGCGGATGGTGGTGTAGTCGAGCTGCGTGCGCGCGTTGTCGATGGCTGCCGCATCGCCCTTGACCTGCGCGGTGAGCTGACCGACGAGCGCCTTCTGGGTATCGACCGTCTGCTTGCTGGCGAGGTCTTCGGGGGCGAGCAGCTGGTAGCGCTGCATGTCCAGGTGCGCGTTGGCGAGCTGGGCCTCATCCTTGGCACGCGTCGCGAGCGCACCTTCGAGCGCGGCCTGGAACGGCCGCGGGTCGATCTGCGCGAGCAGCGCGCCCTTCTTGACGTCCTGGCCTTCCTTGAAGGCGATGGTCTCGATCTGGCCATCGACGCGCGCCGTCATCTGTACGGTGTAGAACGCCTGCACCGTGCCGAGTCCTTCCGCGTAGACCGGCATGTCCTGCGCCTGCGCGACGGCGACGTCGACGGGAATGGCCTGCGGGCCCTTGCGCGGCGGCGCGCGGTGCGCGTGCAGCCACAGCCAGCCACCGGCCACGATCAGGATGGCGCAGGCGCCGATGTAGAGCCAGCGACGGTTCACGAGTGCTTCTCCTGCTGCCAGCCGCCGCCGAGGGCCTGATACAGCGACACCAGGGCCTGCAGGTGCGCGTACTTGGCCTGCGCGAGCGCGTCGCGCGCGCTGAACAGCGTGGTTTGCGTGTTGAGCAGTGTCAGCACGTTGATCGTGCCGGCGTGCATCTGGGCCTGCGCGAAGTGGTAGGCGCGGCTCGCCTGCTGCGCCGCCTCGGCCTGGCGCCGGACGAGCTCCGCGCTCTGTTGCACGGCGATGAGCGCGTCCTCGACGTTGGCGAAGGCCGAGATAACCGCCTTGTGATAGTCCGCGAGCAGCTCCTCGTAGCGGCCCTTGGAGAGGCGGTACTGGCCCACCAGCGCACCGCCCTGGAAGATCGGCTGGGTGAGACCTGCGCCGATGCTCCAGACGCGGTTCGCCGGCTGCACCAGGTGCGCAAGCGTCGCGCTCTCGTAGCCGCCGTCGGCAGTGAGGGAGATGCTGGGGAAGAATGCGGCACGCGCCGCCTGGATGTTGGCGTTGGCGCTGATCAGCTGCGCTTCGGCCTCGGCGACGTCGGGCCGGCGCGCGAGCAGCTCGGAGGGCAGACCGGGGCGCACCTGCGGCTGACTGAGCGCATCGAGCGTGCCATGCGTGACGTCGACCGCTTCCGGGTTGCTGCCGGTGAGGATCGCCAGCGCATCCAGGCTCTGGCGCAGCTGCTGCCGCAGCGGCGGGATCACGGCGTTGACGGTTGCGACCTCGGTCTCCTGCTGCGCGACATCGAGCGCGGTCACAAGTCCGGCGCGCTGCTCGAGCCTGAGGCCATCGAGCACCTTGGTGGCGTTGTCGAGGTTGGCTTGGGCGATGTCCAGACGGTCGCGCAGCTCCAGGGCCTGGAAGTAGGTGGTCGCGACGCTGGCGACGACGGAGAGCTCGACCGTGGTGCGGTCGAAGCGGCTCGCCTGCGCCGCGGCGCTCGCCGCGGCGAAGGCGGCACGGTTCTTGCCCCAGAAGTCGAGTTCGTAGCTCGCGCTCAGGAGCGGCAGCAAGTCGTTGCCGGTCTCGAAGCCGAGTCCGGACACCTCGGCGCGCGCGCGCGTGGCCTGTGCGCTCGCCGAGACGCTCGGCAGGAGCGGCGCCCCGGCGATGCGGCGCTGTGCGTCCGCCTGGCGTACGCGCGCTATGGCGGCGCGCAGGTCGTCGTTGGCGAGCTGCGCCTGAGTGATGAAACTGTTGAGGTCCTGCGACCCGAAACCCTGCCACCAGTCACCCGGCGGCCACTGCGGGGCGGCCGGCTCGGCCTGGGTGACCCAGTCCGCGGGCGGGGGCACGTCGGGGCGGTGGTAATAGGGGCCGAGATTGCAGCCCGCGGCCAAAAGCACGCTGCACGCCGCAAGGACGCGCACGATAGCGAAAGCGCAAGCCTGCGCACGGGCGGATCGCATGCGCAGGGAGCCTAGCTCCGCGCACATGCCCGGGCCGTGGACAAATGATTAAACTCCGTTAACTTTTCCGCGCGCGCGGGTGCCTTGGTCCCTCAAAGGAGGGATGGCAGCCGCCGGCGATGCGCGCAAAAAATGCATATCGGTTGCCGCCCGCTGAGTCCGGGTGAGAGGAGTGACGAGCGATGGCCATCAAGCTGACCCTTAACGGAGTGGAGCGCGAACTCGACGTCGCGCCGGACATGCCGCTTTTATGGGCGATCCGCGATCACCTCGCGCTCACCGGTACCAAGTTCGGCTGCGGCATGGCGCTGTGCGGCGCCTGTACAGTGCACATCGAGGGTCAGGCGACGCGTGCGTGCGTGACCCCCGTCGCCGCGGTGGCCGGCAAGCAGGTGACGACCATCGAGGGACTCAGCAGCCCGGCGGGCAAGGCCGTGCAGCAGGCCTGGATCGCGCTCGATGTGCCGCAGTGCGGCTACTGCCAGAGCGGCCAGATCATGTCGGCGGCGGCCCTGCTGGCCGGTAATGCCCATCCGAGCGATGCCGACATCGATGCCGCGATGAGCGGCAACATCTGCCGCTGCGCCACCTACGCACGCATCCGCAGCGCCATCCACGCCGCGGCCGAGCAGCTCGGTGCCGCAGCCCCCAACCAAAGCTGACCCGCCGGAGAGCCGCCATGTATTCCAATCGCATCGATGCAGCGCTCGCCCTGGCCACAGCTCCCGCCGCCGGCGAGCTCACGCGCCGCCAGTTTTTAAAGCTCACCACGCTGGCCGGCTCCGGCCTCACCCTCGGTCTCGTGCTGCCCGGGTGTGCGCCGGGCACGGGTACCTCCGGCACGGCGGCGCCTGCCGCCGGCCCCCTGAGCATGCCGTTCGTGCGCATCGCCCCGGACAACACCGTCACCGTGATCTGCAAGCACGTCGAGGCCGGGCAGGGCGTATGGACGGGACTGCCGGCCATCGTCGCCGAGGAGCTCGATGCAGCCTGGAGCCAGATGCGCGCCGAGAGCGCACCGGCGCAGGTGCCGCAGTACGGCAACCTTGCCTTCGACCCGAAGGGCAGCGTGCAGGGCACCGGCGGGTCCACCGCCGTGGCCAACTCCTGGATGCAGCTGCGCCAGGCCGGCGCCACGGCGCGCGCCATGCTGGTCGCCGCCGCGGCACGCCGCTGGAGCGTGCCGGCCGCTGAGCTCACCGTGAGCGAGGGCGTCGTCGCTCATCCGGGCGGCCAGCGCGCAACTTTCGGGGAGCTGTGCGCGGCGGCCGCGCACGAGGCGGTGCCCGGGGAGGTGAAGCTCAAGGATCCGCGGGCGTTCCGGCTCATCGGCGCCGAGGCCAAGCGCCTGCCGCGGCTGGATGCGGCCGCCAAGTCAAACGGCACGCAGCAGTTCGCCATCGATGTGATGCTGCCGGGCATGATGACCGCGCTGGTCGCACGGCCGCCGCGCTTCGGCGGCAAGGTCGCCTCATTCGATGCGAGCAAGGCCAAGGCGGTGGAGGGGGTGGTCGACGTCGTGCAGATCCCGCGCGGCGTGGCCGTGGTGGGCCGCGACATGTACTCGGCCCGCAAGGGCCGCGATGCCCTGAGCGTCAGCTGGGACGAGTCCGCCGCCGAGAAACGCGGCACGGCCCAGATAATGAAGGAGTATCGGGCGCTCGCCCGCGCCCCGCAGGCGGTGACCGTGGCGAGCGAGGGCAATGTGGATGCCGCGCTCGCGCATGCCGTGCACAAGGTGGAAGGCGAGTTCGAGTTCCCCTACCTCGCGCACGCGCCCATGGAGCCGCTGACCGCCGTGTGCCGCCTGAGCCCGGACAAGTGCGAGATCTGGGCCGGCTGCCAGTTCCAGACCATCGACCAGATGAATGCCGCCGCGCAGACCGGACTTAAGCCCGAGCAGGTGGTCATCTACACCCTCGCCGCCGGCGGCACGTTCGGGCGCCGCGCCAACCCCGAGTCCGACTACATCTCCGAGGTCAGCGCCATCGCCAAGGCCACCGGGGGTAAGTATCCGGTGCGGCTCATCTGGACGCGCGAGGACGACATCACGGGCGGCAAGTACCGTCCGCTCAACTTCCATCGCGTGAGCGCGGGCCTCAGCCGCGACGGCAGGCTGGCCTACCGCCAGCGCGTGGTCGGACAGTCAATCGTCGCCAATACCCCGTTCGCGTCCATGATCCAGAAGGGCGTCGATCCGACGGCGGTGGAGGGCAGCGCGCCGGAGCAGTACGAGATCGCCGACGCGCACGTTTCCTGGACGCCGGGCCAGGTCGGCATCCCGGTGCTGTGGTGGCGCTCGGTCGGTCATACCCACATGGCCTTCTCCAAGGAGGTCATGATCGATGAGCTCGCGCAGGCCGCCGGCGAAGACCCGGTGGCGTTTCGCCTGGCGCGGCTCGGCAAATACCCGCGCCACGTGGCGGCACTCAAGCTCGCCGCGGACAAGGCCGGCTGGAACCAGCCCTGGGCCGGCGGCAAGGGACGCGGGCGCGGCGTAGCGGTGCACCAGTCCTTCGGCAGTGTCGTGGCGCAGGTCGCGGAAGTGACCGTAACCGGCGACCAGATCGTGGTCGACCGCGTGGTGTGCGCAGTCGACTGCGGCGTGGCGGTAACGCCGGATGTGGTACGCGCGCAGATGCAGAGCGGTATCGGCTACGGTCTTTCCGCTGCCCTGCACGGCAAGATCACCCTTACCGACGGGCACGTCGACCAGAGCAACTTCCACCAGTATCAGGTGCTGCGCCTGAACGAGATGCCGAAGGTGATCGAGATCTACATCGTGCCCTCGGGGAATGCGCCGAGCGGCGTCGGCGAGCCGGGCACGCCGCCCATCGCGCCGGCGGTCGCGAACGCGGTGCGCGCGGCAACCGGGGTGCGGCTGCGCTCACTGCCTTTCGACCTGGCGACGGCGCGCAAGGCCTGAGCTGGCCGCGCGCGCCGCGCTCACACCGCTGCGAAGGCGCGCGCGTCCGCGCTCCAGGCAGGCGCGGAGGCAAGCGCCGCGGGCACCTCCTCGGGGGCCTCCACCAGCTGCCACATTTTCAGGTGACGGACGTCCATGAAGTGCTCGTCCACGGCGTGCTGCAGCAGCTCGGTGAGCGGATCGAAAAAGCCGCGCGTGTTCACCAGCACGATGGGGTTGAGATAGAGGCCGAGGCGCTTGAGGGTGATCGCCTCCAGAAGCTCCTCGAGCGTGCCGGAGCCGCCGGGCAGGGCGATGGCGGCCTGGCTCAGCGTGAGCATCACGTGCTTGCGGGTGCGCAGATCCTCGACCAGCTGCAGCTCGGTAAGACCCGGATGGCCCCACTCGAGGTCGGCCATGAACTGCGGCAGCACACCGATGACGCGTCCGCCCGCGGCGAGGACGCCATCGGCGAGCGCTCCCATCGAGCCCACCGCGCCGCCGCCGTAAACCACGGTGATACCGCCCTGCGCGAGCACCGTCCCGAGGCGGCGCGCGGCGTCACGGTAGTCCGGATGCGAGGTGCGGCTCGAAGCGCAGTAAACGCACACGGTGCGCGCAGGCGGTGCCGGCGCGTTCATGGCGGGGTGAGGTTCTGGGTTCCCAAGCGGCGGACATTATAAATAAGAGACACACCCGCCGCGGGCCGCGGCAGCGCTAGTGCCGCGCGGGGCGCGGCGCGGCGTCCGGCTCGGCCGCCAGCTCCCCCGCCTGTTCCACCCAGGCGTCCTGCTCGATGCGGCCCTGAAAACGCTCGAGCTGGCTGTCCACGTACTCCACGTCCTCGGGCGTCCACTCGGCGATCTGCCAGAAATAGAAGACGCCGACGTTGTGCAGCGTGCGCTCGAGCACCTTGGGCAGGCCGCGGATGCGGGTGAGATCGTCCGGGTCACCGTGGCCGGCGTGACTGAGGAGATTGCGGGTACCCTCGCGCACCGTGACCTCGGGCGTGTCGGATGTCTCTTCGGCCTCGGTCGCGCTCATCTGTTCGCTCTCCCCGCCATCCTCCTGCGGGGCCTCAACCACGGTGAAGGTGCCGAGCGTTTCGATGGCCGGCTCGGCCGCCGCCTCGTCCCCCTCGAGCGCCGCCACGGGCGCAACTGCTGCAACGCCCCCGGAGCGCAGCGCGCGCACCGCGCCGGTGAGCTCATCGAGCCGGCTCTGCAGAGGAAAGAGGGCGTGCTCGATGGCCGTGAGGCGGCGGTCCGTGCCCGAGAGGTCCGGCGCACGCAGCTCGCCGATGCGCTGCGCGAGCTCGGCGAGGCGCGCCTCGAGCGGACCGAGCTCGACGTGTTCCGGGGTGGGGATGTCACCGACGGTGGCCTGCAGCGCATCCAGATGCTGGGTCAGGGCCGTGAAATCGACCTGCGGCCGTGCCGCGAGACGCTCCTCGAATCTGCGGCGCCAGGCCTCCCAGTCCTCACGCGCGCGCGCGTACTCGAGCGTCACGTCCTCGTAGTGTCGGCGGAACCACCAGTAGGCGAAGAGCGCGCCGCCACTCGCGGCGAGGGCGAGCAGTACCAGGATCTTGCTGAGGAGAAAGCCCATGCCGGCTCCTTACTTGCTCAGGGTGTGGAACTCGATGCGGCGATTGCGCGCCCGACCGGCCTCGGTGGAGTTGTCGGCGATCGCGCGCCGGGCACCGTAGCCTTTGGCGACGAGGCGCTGCGGCGGCACGCCGCGGGTGATCAGTGCGGTACGTACCGCGCTGGCGCGGTCGGCGCTCAGGCGCTGGTTGAGACGGCCGCGGCCGATGGTGTCGGTGTAGCCCTCGACGCGGATGCGTCCCGGGCAGGCGCGCACCTCGCGGGCGAGACGGTCGAGCAGCGCGTTGCTGCGCGCGTCGATCTTGGCGCTGCCGGGAGCGAACTCGATCTGCTCGCTGGCGAGCAGGCTCGCCAGCGACCCCTCGCAGCCCTCCCGGGTAAGCGGCGCGGGCGCGGCCGGGTGTACGACCGCGGGCGCCGGCAGGGAGGGTGGTGGCGGCGGCGGCACGGGCGCTGCGAACGACCCGGTGACGGCGGTGGTGCAGCGCAGACTGCCGAGCCAGGTCGGGCAGCTCGCGGCGCGCGCCAGCGACAGGGCGGTCTCGCCGGCGCCGGCGGCGGGCTCCGTGCCACTCAGGTGCGCCTGCTGGCCGGAGACTTCCAGCTGCACCCAGCCGAATCCGGCGGCATCCAGCTGCAGGCGCAGCTCGCGGGCCACCGTGCCCTCGATAGAGCGATGCGCGAACGGGCCGACCGCCAGCAGCGCAAGCAGGCACAATGCGAGCAGAGGAAGCAGGCCGCGCCACAGGAAGGGCCAGGGCGCAGGATCACGGAAGACGAGCTGATGGCGGGGCAGAACCGCTGCAGTGGCCATCCACACTCCCCATCGACGCCACGTGTTGGATTGCGTACGCGCGACTGTATACCTGGAACCGGCGCGAATCCACAGCGTGGTGGTCGTGGCGCCATTGCGCCGCTGCGGGGGCGCCTGGCAGTGTGCGCCACCGCGTATACAATGGGGATGGGGCCATGTTGAAATTGCGCCACCATCTCGGTCCGTGCCGAGAACAACCCCACCGTGAGGCTGGCCCAGCACGTGGCGAGGATAACCAAGCCGGGTGAGACCGATACCGCCGCGGAGCTGACGCAGCGGACCTCGCCGTTGGCCATCCTGGCGCGCAACTACGCCGAGGTGTCGCGCCGGGCGCGTTTCGAGCTGCACGTCTCGGTCTCGCCGAAGAAGTGGTTCCCGGTGCAGCTGCTCGGCCTGTCGCGGGCCTCCGGACACCTCATCATCTCCGCGCCGCGCACCCCGGATCGCTCACTCATCGCCATCCGCCGCGGCACCAATCTCGACTGCAGCTGGGCGAACTCCGCCTACGTGTTCCACTTTCGGGCGACGATCACCAATCTCGCCTTCGAGCCCACGCCGCTCGTGTACCTCGGCCAGCTCCAGGCGGTACGCCGTGCCACCGTGCGCTCCGAGCCGCGGGCACTTACCGCACTCAGCGCCGCGGTGCACGTACCGAACTCGCGGCCGGCATTGATCGTCGACCTGAGCCGGCACGGTGCCGGCATCGGTACCGCCGGGGAAATCGGCGTGCCGGCGGGCGCGGCGCTCAAGCTCACTTTCCGCTTGCCGATCCTGGGGCGTGACCACGACCTGAACGTGCCCTGCACGCTCGCCAATGACCAGGGGCACACCGATGCGCAGAATCCCCTGATCCGCTTCTACGGGCTGAAGTTCGCCGAGCTCGATGAGCACTACCAGCTGATCCTGCATGCCTACGTGCAGGAGCGGCTCGCGCTCGAATCGGACCTCCTGTCCCAGCTCTTGCTGCACGATGCCGGGCCGGTCGAGTCCACCCAGGATCTGCCGCAGGTGCGAACCTAGAGAGCAGTCTATGGGGGGCGGGCCGCCTGAGTTGCCGCCGGGGCGACGCCTGCTTAGAATTTCCGATCCCAGCGGGTGTAGTTCAATGGTAGAACTGCAGCTTCCCAAGCTGCTAACGTGGGTTCGATTCCCATCACCCGCTCCAATCCCAGCCAAAACCGGTCAACGACAGCCAGGACGGCGCTGCATACGAGCGTGGCCCAGCTGGACTGCGCTGGCTACCGGTTCACACGCAGCCGCAGTCCCGGCTGTAACCACGCCGCTTATCGCCCTGCCCCCGCGGCGGGTGCGAAGGAGTACTAGCGGCCAGGAGGGGACGCTCGTGCACGTCGGCTGCTTTGCTGCACAGCAGCCACTCAAAATACGCCTATAGTCAGTCGACGAAGCAAACAACGTTGCGGGTGCATCGTCCGCGACGGCGACGGAGTAACCCATATGGCAGAACTCTGGAGCAGCGTCGGTTCGGCCGGCGCAGTGAACCCACCCGATGTCGGGAAGGTCGTGCTCGTGGGCTCGGTCGTTCAATTGGGCGCGACAGGTGGTGTGATTGCCGCTTTGGCTGCTGATCGTACGTTGGCGGGCCCGGGCCCGGGGGCGGGCGCCGGCACCAGCCAGCCGACGCAAGCAGTGATTCGATATGGCGTCACGGCAGACGGCGCGTTCAATCCGGATCGAGAAGCACCCTTCGTCAGCCTCGCGATACTTTGCCGCCCTGGGAGCGGCGCGATCGCCGCGCGGCTCGTACAAGTGCCAACCTCGAATCCGGTGGTATACGTGACGGAGATGACCCTCGTGGAATTTCAGTCCCAGCAGACCAAGCCCAGCGATCCCAACCTGTTCACTTTGCAGGTCGTGACCAGCGACGATACCGACGTTGTTGATTTCGAGGCGAATGCGTATTACGTCGAGCTTGTGCTCACTGCGCCGGGCGTTGTGACTGAATATCCGCCGGCGGTTTCGCTTATTCAGTTGTCCGTCACGTTCCCGTCCGGTGGTGGCGGTGGTGGCGGCGGAGGAGGCGGAGGCGGAGGAGGCGGAGGCGGCCATCAGCCTGACTGATGCCGCTGGCTGCAGCTAGCGACGGCTGACCAAGCCGAGCCATGTACCGTAGCAGCCGCCATCCAGATTCCAGCGCTGAATCCGCAGCGCGCGGCGCAGGTCCTCAAGATCGCGGGCTGAGGTCGCGGTGCCAAATTGCGCCATGTCGGTGTGCGTACGCTCAAGTCCGCGCCGGCAGGCTGCGAATACCTCCAGGTTGCGGCGGCGCTGCTCAACCACCGAGAAGCCCTGCAGCGCGTTACTGAATCACTCCGTGTCGGGTGCGGTACAGAGGTGCGGTTCTGAAAGACCCACGCTCCGCTGGTCCCAGAAAATGAAGTCGCGGGTCTTCAGGATCGCCTGGACCTGCGGACTCAGGCGCAGCCGTGGCACGACGAGGGCCAGCGAGGACTGACCGGGGCCGCCATCGAGGAACACGACAGGATCGGACTCCGGATGGGCGCTCCGAGCATGTACGATCGCCACGGCGAGCCGCACACGCCGGCCGTCATCGTGCGCGCGGTTCTCAACGACGGCCACGGTCCCGCAGGTAACGAGATAGGGCGCGGTTTCGGCGGCGGAAAACGGGCATGGCGCCGGCTCGAAACGAGGCTCGCCGTCCGCGGTTGGGAGCTTTGAGGTTTCCCCGGCCCCGCTGACACCGGCGGCGAATAAACACCCTAGGAGCAAGATTCGACGGCAGCGCGCGCCGATCTGAGCCTTGCTCAACGGGAGGGCCAGGTGGGCGTGAAGCAGATGAGCAACGGCATTGCTGCAAACGATGCGTGGTTCATTGCTGACTCTTTGCAGGTGGCTTGCGGCGGCATTTCTTACCACAGTCGTACATTACAAATGTCGAAGTCGCGAATGACGAAATGGCGGTTCGGCAAATATCTCCGCATATAAAGTCGATACTTAGCCAGCGCTGTCAGTTTCCACATAACAGCCCATTGATCGCGCAATCGCCAGTCTCCGGCAGTCCTCGCGGAGGCTGGGTCAGACGAAAGGAGCGATTTGACTGCCGCGTTACTGCACGGGGTAACATGGGCACCAGCAAGGGGGCGGGAGACGCCTGCGGCAAGCCCGGCGTTTACCCAAGACAATAAGATCCGGGGTCGTTTTGCCGTGACCGAGTTCTCGCGGGCTGTATTCCTCAGTTACGCCTCACAGGACGCGGAGGCGGCGCAGAGAATTTGCGAGGCACTGCGCCGAGCCGGCATCGAGGTCTGGTTCGACAAGAGCGAGCTGAGAGGCGGGGATGCCTGGGACCGGTCGATTCGGCGGCAAATCCACGATTGTGCGTTATTCGTTCCGATTATCTCTCAGCACGCGCACCAGCGACTTGAGGGCTATTTCCGTCGTGAATGGCGACTGGCAGTCGAGCGCGCCGGCGACATGGCCGAGAACAAGGCGTTCCTCGTTCCTGTCGTTATAGACAGCGCAACGGAACGAGACCCGTCTGTCCCTGAAAAGTTCAGGCAACTTCAGTGGACACGGCTGCCCGCAGGCCAGACGACTCCGGATTTCGTCCAACGCATTCAGCTTTTGCTGTCGGGCGGGACAGCCGCCGCCGTGGACGGCGCGCGATCCGGCGGCAGCGCCGTCGCGAGTGGCGTGCCGGTCCCGCGCAGGTTACTCCGCCGCCTCGGGATGGGAGTGTACGGGGCCATCGCGGTGTTGGTGGTCCTCGCGCTTGCATATCTGGGGCGCGAGCGGCTGACCGCATCGAAGCCGCAGGCCCAGGGCAGTGCCTCCATCGCCGTACTGCCGCTCACGAACGAGGGCGGGGAAGCAGGCCAGCAATACTTTTCCGACGGGATCTCGGAGGACCTAATCACCGCGCTCTCGCAGTTTCCGGGGCTGAAGGTAATCGGGCGCACCTCGGCGTTCCAGTTTCGGGACTCGAAGGAAGACAGTCGCAACATCGGTGCGAAGCTCGGAGTCGCGCACCTATTGGAGGGGAGCGTGCGCAGGTCCGGAGATGTCATCCGCGTGAGCGCCGAGCTCATCGACACGACGGACGGCAGCACCCAGTGGTCGGAGCGTTACGACCGCCCTTACAAGGATCTCTTCGCGCTCCAAGACGAGATCACGCACGCGGTCGCCGCAGCACTCCGGGCGAAGCTCCTGCCGGGCGAGCAGCCGGCGCCGCAGAGCGAGCGGCCGCCAAGCGGGAACCTGGAGGCCTACAATGCCATGCTGCAGGGCAGGTTTTACTTCCTGCGCCAAACGCAAGCCGATTACCGCAAGGCGATTGACTATTATCGGCAGGCGACGCAGCTCGATCCGCACTATGCGCTTGCCTGGAGCGGGCTATCGCTGACCTGGGTTTGGCTCAGTTCCGGATTCCTGGAGGGGAGCGCAGCGGCGGAGGCATATGCCGAGGCGCGCGAGGCAGCCGAGCGCGCGCTTGGTTTGTCACCGTCGCTTGCAGCTGCGCACATCGCCCGGGGTTATCTGCTGCAGTTGTCCGACTTCGACTGGCACGGAGCGGAAGCCGAGTTTCGCCGTGCGATGGAGCTGGCGCCGAGTGACAGCGAGGCGAAGTTCTATCTTGGGACCCAGTTCGCAACTCTCGGAGAGGTGGAGACCGCGATTGCGCTCACGCGGCAGGCGCTCGTTACCGAGCCGCTGCGAGCCAACTGGTACCCGTGGCTCGCGACTTATCTCGCCGGGCTGAACCGGCTGGATGAGGCCGAGCAGGCGATCCGCCGGGCCATCGAGCTGCAACCCGGGGCGTCGTGGTACCACCAGGTGCTCACGATCATCGCGTGTCAGCGCGGCGATGCGCGGGCCGCGCTCGATGCCGCACAGCAGGAGCCTCCCGGGTCATGGCACAACACCGCGCTGGCCCTCGCGCGGCAGATCGGAAGCGACCGAAGCGCAGCGGATGCAGCACTGCGGACGTTGATCGAGAAGGATGCCGGGACTTCCGCCTACCAGATCGCCGAGGTATACGCGCTGCGCAACGAAGCAGACGGAACCTTCCACTGGCTTGATCGGGCCTGGAGCAATCGCGATCCGGGCATCGTATATCTGCTCTACGACCCGTTTATCCTGCGCTACAAGGCCGATCCGCGCTTCGCCGCGTTTTGCAAAAAGGTGGGACTACCCGAGCCGGGTGCGACGGCGCTCAAGTCCACCTAACTCCGCACATCGGCGCGCGTCTGTTGCTGCAATCCGACCGTCACCGCTTGGGGCGCCGAAAGGCAGCCTCGGGCAGATACCGGGCTCTGCAAGCACCGACCAACTGACCAAGGTGCAGGGCTCACTTGAGCCCGTCAGGGCATCAGCCAGTGCCGGAGGTGATGTCCGCGGCTCTGAAAAGCAAGGTACCGGCTTTTGTCAGAGGAAATCCGTCTGAGGTGTGGCGGGTGCCGTCGTAAACCGGCACCTCCTGAAAATCGAAGGGACTCATCCCCTCCAGGCACGCGACATTGACACCGTACTGCCTGGGATTTGAACGGCGCTGGTGATGGGTATAGATGCCACAGCGCGAGCAGAAATAGTGTTTTGCCGTGTTGGTGTTGAACTGGTAAACGGTGAGCAGCGCGCTGCCCTGAGTGATATTGACGCCGTCCAGATCCGCTGACACCGCAATCGCCCCGCGCATGCGACAGTATGAACAGGTGCAACGCCGCGCCGACCGAAGCCCATCGGTCAGCTTTGCTGTGAACCGCACTGCGCCGCAATGGCAGGCGCCGTTGATAGGATCCATGAGGGTCTGCATTCGCGCCTCCTTATCAGGAAGCGCGAATGATATTCGTTCGGCACGCCGTCCGCCGGCGAACGCAAGAGCGTCCGTGCTGCGCGCTCGTTCGAGAGCAGTATCCTCCTAAGGGTACGTCATCTCGCGCTGCCTATGCGCCGCACGGACCTGCACGGGCAGCGGATGTGGCACGCCCGGGTGCCCTCCGCAATCGAGGCGCAAGCTACGCCCCATGGGTCCGGCTCCCATCATCCGCTCCAAGCCCACCAAGACCCGCCGATATGCGAGTTAGGTGGTCACACGCGTCGCGCCCGCGACATGGCCAAGCGCTGTCCCGGGCAGCGAAGGCTCTGCTGCGGTTCCAGATGGGTCCGCCGCCTCGGCCGTCGATGCCACGCGATTTCTTCCGGCGGCTTTGGCTCGATACAGCAGCGCATCGCAATCCTGAATCAGATTGGCAGGATCGGCCGTGGTGTCCGACATGGCGGCAATGCCGATGCTAACCGTCACCGCGCGCCTGAAGAGCTGCGAGTGCTCCACCGCCGCCCGCACGCGCTCGGCGATCACTCGGGCGCCTGCCAGATCTGTTTCCGGCAACGCGACGGCAAACTCCTCGCCGCCGATCCGTGCGACGAGGTCTGTCTCCCGCGCGAGCGACGCGATAAGTACGCCTAGTTTCTTCAGCAGCTCATCGCCAGCGGGGTGTCCGTAGTCGTCGTTGTAGGACTTGAACCGATCAATGTCGAGCAGCATGAGCGACAAGGCGTGACCGTGACGCTTGGCGAGCCCGAAGCCCTCGGCGAGAAACGAATCGAATGCCCGGCGATTGGCGAGCCCGGTCATCGCGTCGTGGAGGGACAACTGCGTCGCGAGCGCGCGTTCCGCATCGATGAGCGCAATCCGGTGCGCCAACATCAGAATCAGCCACACGGATCCGAGTGACGACACGGCGGTGTACAGCGCCCAACGGAAGGGGTCGGGGTAGGCAGCGACCAGGCCTGCGCGGTTGAGTAGCCAGCCCAGAAGGGGCGGCGCCACGATGGCCGGCGGCAGCAGCCATCGACACACGGTGCCACCCGAGCCGCGCGCGAATGCGGTGCGCATGGGCCAGGATGTCGGCTCGACCGCGAGTACCCCAACGCTTAATAGCAGGATCGCGATCGCGGTGTGGAGCGCTACCGAGCTGAACAGCGGCACCGCGCGGAGCGCTTCTGCGCCGAATACGTAGCCGTTCAGCGCAGCCCAGGCGATCAGGGAGACCGCGAGCGCGGCGGCCGACCGTACGACACGAAGCGCTGGCAGATTTGCGCTACTCTGCGCGACGCCGAGCAAAACGATCATCAGGGCCGTCGCTATCGCCGGGCGTCCCGGAAATGCCGCTTGAGGTGTGGCCGGATCGCTGAAAAGAAGCTGGTCGATTCCGGCATTCCAGTGGAACACGTATTCGGCGAGTGTCAGAACTCCGAGGACCAAGGCCAAGGCGGCCGCAACCCGCCCGATGACCCGGAGGTGCCCGGTCCTGCCGGTGAAGGCGACACTCAACCCAAGCGCGGCAACGCCGATCGCCGTGTTCGCCTTCATTGTGCTCAGCCCCGGCACCAGGCTCCGCAATGAGGCGAGACCGAAGCCCCAGCCACCGACGAGAACGACGCATCCAAGAAGAGTGCTCAGGGCTCCGACGGCGACGCCGAAGAGGTGCAGCAGGCGGCTGGTTCTGCGACTAGGCATACCCAGCCAGGCGTGGCCGCCGCCGGGAACGCGTGTGCGATCCGACGCTCATGAACGCTCCTGACCTTGCCATGACTCGCCTCGTTTCACGCTTGAGGATACTGCCATGGCGGCGGCGCCTGACCAGTACGTAGATTTGCAGGAGCGTCGTTGCGGCGGCCAGGGCCTTTGCTGTTTAAGGGAACTCCCGCGTAGCAGAGCGATCTTTGGCTGACATCCGTAGTTGTCCTCTCCCGGGGCTCGCGGGGAATGCGTTACCGTCAATCACCCGGCTGCGCGTGAGGCGGGCGGCGAGGTGTCCTCCGCAGGGTTCCTTGCATCCGCCGCGGATTCAGAGCCCATAGGCGTCATATCCCTGGCCCGGGCCTTAAGACCATGCAAGCAACAGCACTGTCTCCGATTGAACTGCCCGCGCCCACCGCGGTACGTGCCTGCTCGCTTCACGAGGCGGCTATGCGGCGACGCACGACCCGCGAGATGGCAGCGCGTCCGCTGACCTTGGCGCAGCTTTCGAACCTGCTGTGGACCGCCTGCGGGGTGAACCGCAGTGAGGGTCCCTTCGGTGCCGCGGGCCGCACCGCAGCTTCCGCCAGTAACTCCCAGGAGATCGATGTCTACGTCACGCTGGAATCCGGGGTATATCTGTACGAGGCCGCGCCCCATCGCCTGGCGCCTGTGGCTGCCGGCGACCTGCGCGCGTTCGCGATGAACGCCCGCCAGGGGGTGGGCTCCAAGGCCCCGGTGCAGCTGATCTACGTCGTCGACCTGCACAGCCTGACGCACACGGTTGGCTTTGATGAGCCCGGCCTGCACGATGCGGAGATTCAGAAGTCCTACTACTACGTCGACACCGGACTCATCGCCGGCAACGTCTATCTGTTTGCGGCCGCGCACGGGCTGGCCAGCTGGTTTCATAACTGTGACCGGGAGGTCCTGGCGCGGCATCTGGCGCTGCGTCCGGAGCAGCGCGTGCTGTTCGCGCACTCGGTCGGTTGGCCGGCGGCACTCGGGGGCGGGTCATGAGCCTCTCCGGCAATCGCTACCGCGCGGAGCGCGAGCGGCGCTGCGCCGTGACGAACGCAGGGTTCCGGGGCGAGCGGCCGGGTATGGGCGCGGTGTGACGCAGAGCCATATCCCGTGCTCGCCTCGTAGACCCCTCATCCGCGCGATGCCATACTGATATCGGCTCGCAAGGATCAGAATCGCCCGGTCAGGAGAGCGATCTGCAGCCGACCTCTATGGAATTCCCCGAGAGCTTGCTCACCTCGGCGGCCAACGCTGACCGCAACCACCTGCATCGCGCCTATCTGGCGGCGATCGTCGAGTCCTCATTCGACGCCATCATCAGCAAGGATCTGAACGGCATCATCACCAGCTGGAACTCGGGCGCCGAGACCATCTTCGGCTGGAGTGCGGCGGAGATGATCGGCAGCTCCATCCAGCGGCTGATTCCTCCCGATCGCCTCGAGGAGGAGAGCGAGATCCTCGGGCGGCTGCGCCGCGGCGAGCGGCTGCAGATCCTGGAGACGCGTCGCCTCACCAAGAGCGGGCGCGTGATCGACGTCTCGGTAACCGTATCCCCGATCCGCGGACGGGCCGGCGAGATCATCGGCGCCTCAAAGAGTGCGCGCGACATCACCGAAATCCGTGAGCGCGAGCGCGAGATCTCCCGCGTCGCCAACCTCTATGACGCTCTGAGCCACATCACCCAGGCGATCGTGCGCGCCGTCGACCGCCAGTCGCTGCTGCGCAGCGTGTGTCGCGCGCTGGTCGAGCGCGGCCGGTTTGGCATGGTGTGGGTGGGCTGGCACGACCCCCAGCGGCAGCTGCTGACGCCGATCGCGGTGTACGGCGACCGCGACGGCTACCTGCGCAGCATCGAGGTCGCCAGTGACGAGCGCCCCGAGGGCCGTGGACCGACCGGCAGCGCTTTCCGCACCAACCGCCCCTACGTCTGCAACGACCTGTCCAACGACCCCAACACCGGCCCGTGGCGCGAGGAGATGAAGCGCCGCGGACTGTTCGCGTCCGCAGCCTTTCCCATCAGGCTGAGCGGGCAGCCCTGCGGAACGCTCAGCGTGTACTCCGACCGCGTCGGCCATTTCAAGCCACGCGAGGTCGCGCTCCTCGAAGAGGCGGCCGCAGACATATCCTTCGCGCTCGAGAACTTCGAGCGCGAGGCGGCACGCCTCGAGGCCGAGCGGCGCCTGCGCAGCGAGAAGCTGTTCTCGGACACGATGATCGAGAGCATGCCCGGCGCGGTCTACTTCTGCGATGCCGACGGGCACTTCCTGCGCTGGAACCGCAATTTCGAGCAGGTCTCCGGTTACTCCGCGGCCGAGATCGCCACGATGAAGAACGTCGACCTCTTCCCGCCAGCAGAGCAGCCCCTGCTCGCGGCGCGCATTGCCGATGTCTTCGAACAGGGCGAGGCTACGGTCGAGGCCAACATCCGCGCCAAGGACGGCACGCTGACGCCGTACTTTTTCACCGGCCTGGCGCTCACCTACGAGGGCAGGCGCTGCTTCGTCGGCATGGGCATCGATGTGACCGAGCGGCGCCTCGCGCGGCAGAATCTCGCGGCGAGCGAGCGCAAGTACCGCGAGCTCATCGAGCATGCCCACAGCATCATCATGCGCTGGGACACCTCGGGCCGCGTTACCTTCATGAACGGCTTCGGTCTGCGCTTTTTTGGCTATGCCGCCGAGGAGCTGGTGGGACGCGAGCTGGTCGGCAGCATCATGCCGGCGGTGGAGACCGGTGGTCGCAACCTCGGGCGCCTGCTGAGCGATATTCTCGCCAACCCTTCGGCCTTCGAGCAGAGCGTGAGCGAGAGCGTGCGCACGAACGGTGAGCGCGTCTGGGTGGCCTGGACCAACCAGGTCATCGAGGACCACGCGGGACAAGTGCGCGAGATGCTGAGCATCGGCAGCGACCTGTCGGCGCGCCGCCAGGCGGCGGCGGAGCGCGAGCGGCGCGAGCGTGCCGAGGCAGCCGACCGACTCAAGTCGACCTTTCTGGCGACGATGTCACACGAGCTGCGCACGCCGCTCAATTCCATCATCGGCTTCACCGACATCGTGCTCGAGGGCATGGCCGGCCCGCTCAACGCCGAGCAGACCAAACAGCTGGACATGGTGCGCAAGAGCTCGCGGCACCTCTTGGCGCTCATCAACGACGTGCTGGACATCTCCAAGATCCAGGCCGGCGGTCTCACCCTGAATGTCGAGCCGTTCAACCTGCCCCAGTCCATGCAGCGCGTAATCGACCTGGTCACTCCGCAGGCGACGGCCAAGGGCCTGGAGCTGCACGCGCGCTTTTCCCCGCAGCTCGGCGACATGATCGGTGATCAGCGCCGCTTCGAGCAGATCCTGCTGAATCTTCTGGGCAACGCACTCAAATTCACCGAGCGCGGCTCGGTCACGCTGACCGCGGACCGCACCCACGAGTTGACACCGCGGGCGGCGCAGCCCGGCCCGTGCCTGCGGCTACGCGTAACCGATACCGGCATCGGTATCAGATCGCAGGACCTGCCATCGCTGTTCCAGCCGTTCAGCCAGATCGACTCGGGCCTGTCACGTACGCACGAGGGTACCGGGCTCGGCCTGATGATCTGCCAGCGCCTCGCCGAGCTCATGGACGGTCACGTGCGGGCCGAGAGCGTCTGGGGGCAGGGCAGCACTTTCACCCTGACCCTGCCGCTGCGCGAGCCGGCTTAAGATCATGAGCGCACGCATCCTCCTCATCGAGGACAACCCGCAGAACCGCTATCTGGCAACGTTCCTGCTCGAGAAGCGCGGTCACACCGTGCTGCAGGCGGCGACCGGATTTCAGGGACTGGCGATGGCGGCGAGCGCCAGGCCGGACCTGATCCTGTTGGACATACAGCTGCCGGGGATGGACGGGCATTCCGTGGCGCGTGCCCTGAAGGCCGATCCGCGCTGCAGCCGCATTCCGATCATCGCGGTAACCTCCTACGCAATGGTCGGCGACCGTGAGAAATGCCTCGAAGCCGGCGCCGAGGGCTACCTCGAGAAGCCGATCGACGCGAAGTCGTTCGTCACGCAGATCGAGAGGTATCTACGTCCGCCCGCTCCGGCGCGGGATCCGACATGCGCGCGCTGATCGCCGACGACAACGCCGAGAATCGCTACCTGCTGCAGGCGCTGCTCCAGAGCAGCGGTTTCGTCGTCGATGCGGCCAACGACGGCGAGGAGGCGCTGATCAAGGCGCACCGCCATCCGCCCGATGTGGTGATTTCCGACCTCATGATGCCGGTGCTGGATGGCTTCATGCTGCTGCGCCGCTGGCGCTCCGATCCGGTGCTGCAGGCGATCCCGTTCCTGGTCTACACCGCGACCTTCACCGACCCGGCGCACGAACGCCTCGCGCGCGACCTGGGCGCCGACGCCTTTCTCATCAAGCCCCTCGCCCCGAAGATCCTGCTGGGTCACATCAGAAGGTGCATCGAGCTCAGCGGGGCTGCCGGCGGCACCTCGACCCGCCGCGCGCTCGACGAGCAGACGCTGCTCGAGCGCCACAGCAAGGTGCTGCTGCACAAGCTCGAGCACCGCAACCGGCAGCTCGAGGAGAGTGTGCGCGAGCTGCAGCGGCTGACGGTGGCCCTGTCCGCGACCAACGACGGGCTGGTCGATCTTGACCTGCAGGCCCGCACCGCCCGCGTCAACCAGCAGTACTACACGATGCTCGGATATCCGGCCGGAGACCCGGTGCTCGGCTTCGACGCGATCGTTCCGCTGTGCCATCCGGACGACCTGCCGAACATGCAGGCGATGATGCACGAGTACACGCTTGGCACGCGCGAGGAGCACGCCCGCGAGCTGCGCATGCGCACCAAGGACGGCGGCTGGCGCTGGATCCTCTCGCGCGGCAGGCTCATCGAGCGCGATGCCGAGGGGCGGCCGCTGCGGCTGATCGTCTCGCACATGGACGTCACCGAGCGCAAGAAGGCCCTGGAGCAGCAGGCCGTGCTCGCCTCGCTCATCGAGACCAGCCCGTACTTCATCGGCATCGCCACCCCCGAGGGCGTGGTGACCTACCTCAATCGCGCCGCCAAGGCGCTGGTGGGCCTGGACGAGTGGAGCCCGGACAGCCGCCTGACGATCCCGGAGTTCATGAGCCCGGATGTGCTCGAGCACTTCCGGCGCGAGGTGCTGCCCGAGACGATGCGACGCGGCTGGTCGCAGCTGGAGTCCACCCTGCGGCACTTCAAGACCGGCGAGGACATTCCGATCGAGAGCCAGGTGATCGCCATACACAACGAGCGTGGCGAGACCATGGCGATCGCCACCGTGGTGCGCGATCTGCGCGAGCGCAAGGAGGCAGAGCGCAAGCGCGCCGAGCTGGAGCAGCAGCTGATGCAGGCGCAGAAGATGGAAGCGCTGGGCAGGCTCACCGGAGGAATCGCGCACGACTTCAACAACGCGCTCGCCGTAGTGATCGTGTACTGCGAGCTTCTCGCCGAGTCGCCCAATCTCAGCGAGGAGGACCGCGGCGCGGTCGCCGCCATCCACGGCTCGGCGACCCGCTCGAGCAAGCTGGTCAGCCAGCTCATGGGCTTCTCGCGCCAGCAGGTGATCGCGCCCCAGCCCCTGAACCTCAATCGGCGCATCGCCGACTTCTATACCCCGCTGAAGCGCATGGTGGGCGAGGACATCGAGGTGCGCATCGTGCCGGCCGCCGACCTGTGGGAGGTCATGCTCGATCCGACGCAGCTCGATCAGGTGCTGCTGAACCTCACCGCCAATGCGCGCGATGCGATGCCCGATGGCGGCAAGCTCACCATCCAGACCGGAAACGTGACCATCGACGCCGCGGGCGCGCGCGAGAATGCGCTTGCGCAGCCCGGCGACTACGTGATGCTGGCCGTCAGCGACACCGGCACGGGCATGGACGCCGCGACCGTGGCGCGCATATTCGAGCCCTTCTTCACCACCAAGGAAGCCAAGGGCACCGGGCTCGGTCTGGCGAACGTCTACGGCATCGTCCGCCAGAACCTCGGCTTCATCAGTGTCGCGAGCGATGCCGAGCGGGGGACCGTGTTCAAGGTGCATTTTCCGCGCCTGCAGGGCGCGGCCGCGGCGGCAGCGCCGCTGCACCTCAAGAGCACCGCGGAGGGCAAGTCCGCCGCCGGCAAGACGATCCTCGTGGTGGAGGATGACGAGGTGCTGCGCCGCATGACCGCGCGGGCATTGCAGAGCAACGGCTACACGCCGGTCATCGCCGAGGATGCGCAGGACGCGATCCGCAAGTGCCAGGATCCGGAGCTGAAGATCGACCTGGTGCTCAGCGACGTGGTGATGCCGGAGATGACCGGGACGGAGCTGCGCGATCGCCTGGTGGAGCTGCGCCCCGACATCAAGGTGCTGCTCGTCTCCGGCTACACCGCCGACGTCGTGGTGCGCCACGGGATCCTCAACCCCGGCGTGCATTTCCTGCAGAAGCCCTTCACCCTGCGCAGCCTGATCGACAAGATCGGGGAGCTGGTCGCGAGCTGAGCGCGCACCGCGCACCCGGCGCCCGCTCACATCGCCGCAGGCTCCCCCGCGGACGGGCGTGCCGCATCCTTGAGCGCCTCCAGTGCGCCCCGCAAAGCGCTGGCCCATTCATCCCGGCGCAGGATGCCGTCCTCGTCGACTCCGGAACCGAGCAGCGGCAGCGTCAGGCACGCTCCGGGCACCACCTGCGCCGACATCGTCGTCAGCGTCTCGCGCAGCGCCGCCGCGGCGAAGGTCGAGCGCGGCGAGGCGGCGAGCACACCGACAGGCTTGGCGACGAAGGACTCGTTACCGACCATCCAGTCGAGTGCGTTCTTGATGACGCCGCTCACCCCGTGGGCGTACTCGGGGCTGGCGATCAGCACCGCACCGGCGGCGATGAGCTGCGTGCGCAGGGCCGCGACGGGCGGCGGGTCAGCGGCTTCCAGGTCGGGATTGAACAGCGGCAGCGCACCCAACGGGTGCAGCATTACCTGCGTCCCCGGCGGTGCGAGGCGCGCGCTCGCCCGCAGCAGCATGCTGTGGAGCGAGGCCGCGCGCAGGCTTCCGGACAGTGCCACTATCCGCACCAGCAGATCCTCCCATGAGCTTTAGGCAGAGGAGTGTACTGAATGAGCGCGCAGTTCCCTGCGGATGAGCGGTCGCGGCGGTTCGCCGGCACGGCGGCCTTGTGCGTGAGCGTGCTCCTCGTCCTCGGAGCCGGCGCGGGACTCGCCGCCGCACCGCCCGCCTGCACGATCGAGCGCGCCGACTCGACCACGATCGAGGCGGACGACTTCATCGCGCACGGCTACGGCGCGCGCTGGAACGCGGCCACCGGTGTCATCGCCTACATGCAGCCGGACGCGCAGGGCTACTACCGGGTGTGGACGGTGCGCCCCGACGGCAGCGGCACGCGGCTCGTGAGCGGGCCCGACACCGGACTGCCGCAGAAGCACCAGGGCGCGCCCTACTGGCATCCCTCCGGCGGCTTCCTGCTGCTCACCGCGCAGAAGTCCGCCTGGAGCGGCCGGCGGCTTTTCGGCATCCCGGACTACGAGGCGCTGCCCGGGTTCGGACGGCACGATGACCTGTGGCTGCTGCGTGCCGACGGCACTCAGGCGTGGCAGCTGACGCACGAGCCCAATACGCGCGATGCCGGAGTGCTGGTGCCGGTGTTCTCCCGCGACGGCGTGCGCGTGGCGTGGTCGGCGCGCCTCCCCGGCGGGAAGTACGCGCTCAAGGTTGCCGACTTCAGCGCCGGGCCGGAGCCACATCTGGACAACGTGCGCACCTATCAGCCCGGCGGCGCGGCCTATTACGAGACCGGCTCGTTCACGAGCGACGGGGGCGCGCTCTTCTATACGAGCGACCAGGACACGCACAGCTTCTGGCACAGCCAGATCTACCGCCTCGACCTGGCTTCAGGGACGGCGGTGCGGGTCACCAGCGGCAACGACTACAACGAACATCCGACCGTCGTCGGCACTGCGGCGGGGGACTGGGTCATATATATGAGTACGCGCGGCGTCGAGCGCTTCCCCGGCCATATTCTGCTCGGCACCGACTGGTGGGCCATGCGCGCCGATGGCAGCGCAGGCAAGCGCCTGACGCGCATGAACGTGCGTGCGCCGGACAATCCGCAGAACAGCGGCCAGATGCAGGTGGCCTGCACGGTGGCCATGAGCCCGGACGGGACCTGGTTTCTCGGCGACGTGCAGGACAGCCTCGTGCGTCAGAGTGGGCGCGTGCGCCGCGTGCGCTTCAGCTGCGCGCCCTAGGAGCGAGCGGAGAGACCCTCTCTGCCGCTGCAACTAATGGCCGCTGGCCGCCGCGGGCGGATCCACGAGGCGACCGTACTTCGCCAGCACCGCGCGCAGCCGCTCGTGCGGCAGGGCGCTGACGTGGTGCTCGTCCACACCGGTCATGTCGTGCGCGGCGACCATGGCGTTCACGATCGCCTCCTCGGTCGCCTGCACCGTGGCGGCGAACAGCGGATCGAGCGCGTCGTTGGCCACCATCTGCAGCTGCGCGACGGCGGCGGCGGTGCTGGCCTCGGCGTTGGCGGTGGAGAAGGCGATGAAGATATCCCCGGAGCCGTTGCCGGAGATGCTGCCGTTGCGGCCGAGGCCGAGCGAGACGCGCCGGGCGATGCGCTTGAGCTGGTGTGGCAGCAGCGGGGCATCGGTCGCCACCACGACGATGATCGAGCCACGCTCGGCGAGGTCAGAGGGCACGAAGGCGTATGGGTCCTCGCTCGGGATCTCCCGCCCGACCGGGATCCCGGCGATGCGGAGGTTCTCACGCGTGCCGTAGTTGCATTGCACCAGCACGCCCACCCGATAGCCCCCGTCCTTGGGGGGCAGCTGCCGCGAGGAGGTGCCGATGCCGCCCTTGTAGCCGTTGCAGATCATGCCGGTGCCCCCGCCGACGCTGCCTTCCTCGACCGGCCCGGAGCGGGCATTGTCGAGGGCCTGGAAGACGTGCTCGGGCCGGACGTGGAAGCCGTTGATGTCGTTCAGCCACCCGTCCCAGGTCTCGGCGACCACCGGCAGCGACCACCAGGCCCCGGTGTTGTCCGCCGGGCCGCGGGCGACGCGCCAGGCGATCACGGCGTCGCGCACCACGCCCACGCTGTGGGTGTTGGTGATCATCACTGGACCTTCGAGGAACCCGGACTCCTCCACCCAGGTCGTGCCGGTCATCTCGCCGTTGCCGTTCTGGGTGAACCAGCCGGCGAACGAGAAGCGCTGGATGGAGGCCGGCCCGCGCGGCAGGATCGCGGTGACGCCGGTGCGCACCGGCCCCTTACCGACCACGAGCTTGCCGCTGCCGCTGATGAGGGTGGTATGGCCGACCAGCACCCCGCCGACGTCGGTGATGGCGTTCAGCGGCCCGGGCATACCATCGAAGGGCACGCCGAGGTCCCGCGCCCGCACCGGCGCGCGCGGCGCATCGGCGGCGGGGGTGCCGCAGCTCAGGAATGCCAGCACCAGCAGGCCGGGCACGAGGGCAGAACGCGGCATGGGATTTTCCTGTCAGGCCGGTGGATGTTAGGGGGCCCACCTTGCCCGGGGCTCCGGGCGTGCGCAACCACCTCAGGCCGCGGGCCCGGGGTGTGTGAACTGCGCCCCGGTCTCCGGCGCCGTGACCGTTCTTTGACATTCGTGCCGGGGCGCGGCGGCTAAGCTACCCGCATGCAGCAGATCGGGGTCGTCGGGCTGTCGTATCGTCACGCCGGTGTCGAGGAGGTGGCGCGGCTGGCGCTGCCCCGCAGCGAGATCGCCGCGCGCCTTACCGGGCTGCGCGGGCAGCTCGCGGCCGCCGAGGTGCTCTATCTCGGCACCTGCAACCGCATCGAGGTGGTGTTTGCGACCGCCGAGCACGAGGCTGCCGGCGATGCGCGCGAGGCGGTTTTTGCGGCGCTCACCGGGCGCGCGCCCTCAGGCGCCGAGGCGGCCCGGCTGCTGCGCGCCTGGACCGGCGAGGCGGCGGTCGAGCACCTGCTGCTGCTCGCCTGCGGCCTGGACTCGGCGCAGACCGGCGAGCAGGAGATCGCGGCGCAGCTGCGCCTCGCCTGGGAAGAGGCGCGCGGCGCCGGCACCTGCGGCCCGATTCTCGACCGGCTGATGGGCGAGGCCCTGGCGATGGCGCGGCGCGTGCAGCGCCTCGCCGGTAACGCCCGTACCCCCTCGCTCGGGGATCTCGCCAGCGAGCGCGTGCTCGAGCACCGCGGCGCGCGCCCCGAAGGCGTGGCGCTGGTGGGCGTCTCGCCCATGACGCGCCGCTGCGCCCACCGCCTGGCGCAGGCGCGGGTGCCCCTGGTGATCGTCAACCGCAGTGCCGACAAGGCCGCAGAGCTCGCCGGCCCGCTCAAGGCTGCCGTACTGTCGCTCGCTGAGTTCCGCGCCGCCCCGCCGGCGGTGTGCGCGGTCGTGCTCGCCGCCGGCGGCGGCGAGCCGGTGCTGGATGAGGCGGTGCTGCGGCGTCTGCCCGGCGGCGCCGGAACGCTGCTCGTGGACTTCGGTGTGCCGCCGAACGTCGAGCCGACCGCCGCGGAGCGCGCCGGCGTGCGCCGCGTGGGCATGAACGACCTGATCGAGGCCGCACAGAAGCGCCGTCTCGCCGAGCTTCTGCGCCTCGCCCCGGTGCGTGCCGCGATCGACGAGCGCCTCACGCACCTGCGCATGGAGCTCGCCACGCGCGCCTTCGGGCCGCGCCTGGCACACCTGCGCGATGCGTTCGAGCAGATCGCCGCCGCCGAGGTGGCTCGCGCGCTCACGCACGAGCTGCGTACACTGGATGCCGGGCAGCGCAGCCAGCTCGAGCGCCTCGGCTCGACCGTGGCGCGGCGCCTGGCGCACCTGCCGCTCGCCGGGCTGCGCGCCGCGGCGCTGTACGCCGAGCCGCACGCGCTCGAGGCTTTCTTTGCGGCCGCCAAGGCTGGCCGCTCCCCGTCCGACACGGAAAACCCATGAGCAACGCGCCCGACTCCCATCCCCGTTCCGCCGCGCTCTTCGCCCGCGCGACCCGTGTCATCCCCGGCGGCGTGAGCTCTCCGGTGCGTGCCTTCCGCGCGGTCGGGGGGACGCCGCTCTTTATCGCGCGCGGCGCGGGCGCGCAGGTGTTCGATGCCGACGGGCGCGCTTATCTCGATCTCGTCGGCTCCTGGGGCCCGCTGATCGCCGGTCATGCACATCCGGAGGTGATCGCGCGCGTCGCCCGTGCGCTCGAGCACGGCACCACCTTCGGCGCGCCCTGCGAGGCCGAGGTCGAGCTGGCCGAGCGCGTGGTGGCCGCTTACCCGGCGCTTGAGCAGGTGCGCTTCGTCTCCTCGGGCACCGAGGCGGTGATGAGCGCCATCCGCCTGGCGCGCGCCTTCACCGGGCGTGATCTCATCGTCAAGTTCGCCGGCTGCTATCACGGCCACGCCGACCACCTGCTGGTCGCCGCAGGCTCGGGCCTGGCCACCTTCGGCCGGCCCTCCTCGGCCGGCGTGCCCGAGGCCTTCACCGCCTGCACGCGGGTGCTGCCGCTGGATGATGCGGACGCCGCCGCCGCACTCTTCGCCCGCGAGGGCTCGCGCATCGCCGCGGTGATCATCGAGCCGGTGCCCGCCAACCACGGCCTGCTGCTGCAGCGCCCCGAGTTCCTGAAGGGTCTGCGCGCGCTCACCCGCGAGCACGGCACGCTGCTGATCTTCGACGAGGTCATCTCCGGCTTCCGCCTTGCCCGCGGCGGGGCGGCCGAGCTTTTCGGCATCACCCCGGATCTGGCGACCTTCGGCAAGGTCATCGGCGGCGGGATGCCGGTCGGGGCCTTCGGCAGCACGCGCCGCATCATGGCGCGGCTCGCCCCGGAAGGGGACACCTACCAGGCCGGCACGCTGTCGGGTAATCCGGTGGCGATGGCCGCGGGGCTGGCGACTCTGGATGTGCTCGAGCGCGGCGGCTGGCAGCGCCTGGAGGCGCTCGGCGCCGAGCTCGGGGAGCTGCTGCGCCCGGTGCTCGCACGGGCGCCGTTTCCGGTGCACTGGGTGCGCCAGGGGTCGCTGTTCTGGCTCGCGCTGCACGAGGCCGCAGCGCCGCGCCAGGCGGTCACCCTCACCGAGCGCGAGAGCGCGCGCTTCGCACGGCTGTTCCACGCCATGCTCGCGCGCGGGGTCTATCTGCCGCCCTCGGCCTACGAGGCCTGCTTCCTGTCGCTCGCCCACACCAGCGCGGACCTCAAGCAGTTCGCCGCGGCGCTCGCGCCGAGCCTGGCGGCGGCCGCGTGAAGGCGACCCGGGTATTTCAGCTCACCACGCTGGCGCTGGTGCTGGTGGCGGTGGTGCAGGTGGGCTGGTGGCTCTTTGACCAGCGCAGCCGCGCGCACGAGAGCGTCGCGGCCGCCCGCACCGCCTATGCCGAGCAGACCCGTGCGGCGCAGGCGCTGCTCGATGCCGGGCGCAGCCCCGCGGAGGTCAGCGCCATCCTGCCGCACATCAGCGTCAGCCAGGGTCAGGCGGCGCTCGATCGGTCGACCAGCGCGGCGCTGGCCGACGAGGAGCGCAGCCGCCAGCGGCAGTACGCCTGGGAGGGCTCGTTCTTCCTCCTGGCGCTCGGGCTGTGTATCGCGGTGATCGCGCGCGCCCTGCGCGCCGAGGCGCGCAAGCTCGAGGAGCAGGACCAGTTCCTCGCCCTGGTGAGCCACCAGTTCAAGACACCGCTCGCGAGCCTGCAGCTGTCGCTGGAGACCCTGGCACTGCGCGCGCCTCCGCCCGAGCAGGCGCGCGTGCTGATCGACCGCATGCTCGCGGACCTGGCGCGCATGGAGCTCATGGTCACGCAGATCCTGGAGAGTGCACGGCTCGAGCGCGGGCGGGTGGAGTTCCGCAGCGAGCCGCTGCAGCTGGCCGCCGTGGTGCAGCGGGTGGTGGCGCAGCTTGAGGACCGCGCCGCCCGCGGCAAGGTCACCATCAGCGCCAGCGTCGGGCCGGAGCTGTGCGTCATGAGCGATCCGCTCGCCCTGGATGTGGTGGTGCGCAACGTGCTCGAGAACGCCCTGGCCGCGCTCGCGCCCGTGGGCGCGGGCAGCATCACGCTGACCGCACGCGAGCTGCCGGGCCAGGTGGAGCTCACCGTGCGCGACAGCGGCGTAGGCTTTGCCCCCGATGACGGGGCGCGCCTGTTCCAGAAGTTCACGCGCCTGCACCGCGGTGGTGAGGACGGTTACTACGGCACCGGACTCGGGCTCTTCATCGTGCGGCGCCTGATGGAGCTGGCCCACGGCGCGGTGAGCGCCGAGAGCGAGGGCAAGAACCGCGGGGCGCGTTTCGTGCTCACCTGGCCGGCGGTTGCGGGGCAGCGCCCGTGAGTGCGCAGCCGCACGTGCTCGTGGTCGAGGACGATCCGCACCTCGCCGCCGGCGTGACCGAGAACCTGCGCGCGGAAGGCTACCAGGTGAGCGCGGCGGGCGATGGCGAGCAGGCGCTCGAGTGGCTCCGGCACAGCGGCTGCGCGCTGATCCTGCTCGATGTCATGCTGCCCGGCATGGACGGCTTCGCGGTCTGCCGGGCGCTGCGGGCGCAGGGGAACAACACCCCGGTGCTCTTTCTCACCGCGCGCGGCGACCCGGCCGACCGCGTGCGCGGGCTCGAGTCCGGCGGTGATGACTATCTCGCCAAGCCCTTTCACCTCAAGGAGCTGCTGCTGCGGGTGCGGGCGATCCTGCGGCGCTGGGACTGGTACCACGGCGCCTCGGCGACGGCGGCCACCTCCACGCTGAGCTTCGGCGGCAACGAGGTCGACTTCCGCGCCTTCCGCGGCCGCAGCTTTAGCGGCGAGGCGCAGGAGCTCACCGAGAAGGAGGCGATGATCCTCAAGGTGCTGGCCGAGCACGAAGGCGAGATCGTCTCGCGCGAGGACCTGCTCGAGAAGGTGTGGGGCTACGACGTCTTCCCCTCGACCCGCACCGTGGACAATTTCATCCTGCGGCTGCGCAAGCGCTTCGAGCGCGACCCCGCCAATCCGCGCCACTTCCTCACGGTGTGGGGCGTGGGCTACCGCTTCCTCAGGGACGGTGCCGCGTGAGTGCCCGGCCGCTGCGCATCGGCACCCGCGCCTCCGCGCTCGCGCTGTGGCAGGCCAACCACGTGGCCGGACTGTTGCGCGCGCAGCCGGGCACACCTGCCGTGGAGCTGGAGCACATCAAGACCGCCGGCGACCTGCAGACCGAGGTGCCGCTGTGGCAGGCCGGCGGGCGCGCCTTCTTCACCAAGGAGATCGACCGTGCGCTGCTCGCCCGCAGCGTCGATATCGCCGTGCACAGCCTGAAGGATCTGGCGACCACGCTCGAGCCGGGGGTCGCCCTCGGCGCGGCCCTCACCCGCGCCGACCCGCGCGATGCGCTCGTGAGCCGCAGCGGTGCGCTGCTGGCCGAGCTGCCTGCCGGGGCACGCGTGGGGACGAGCAGTCTGCGGCGGCGGGCGTTCCTGAGTCGCGCGCGGCCGGATCTCGAGCACGCGGAGCTGCGCGGCAACGTGCCGACGCGCATCGAGCGGCTGCGGCGCGGGGACTACGACGCCATCATCCTCGCCGCCGCGGGCCTCACCCGTCTCGGGCTCGAGGGGCAGATCACCGAGCGGCTCGCCCCGGAGGTGTTCGCGCCGGCGGTGTCGCAGGGCGTGATCGGGGTGTGCGCCCGCGCGAACGATGCGGCGACGCTCAACTGGCTCGGCGCGCTCGATGACCCGCAGGCCCGCCTGGCCGCCGAGGCCGAGCGTGCGCTGCTGCGGCGCATCGAGGGGGGCTGCCAGGTGCCGCTCGGCGCGCTGGCCACCGTGGCGCAGGGTGAGATCCGGATGCAGGCGAGCGTGTGTGCCCTCGACGGGCGCCGCTCGCTGACGGTGGCCGGTGCGGCCGCGGCGACCGCGGCGGAAGCGCGCGCTCTGGGCGAGCGGCTCGCGGCGCAGCTGCTGGCGCAGGGCGCCGGCGAGCTGATCGCCACCGAGCGCGGGCGCCTTGCGGTGGATGCGCCGTGAGCAGCGCGCACCCCGGGCGTCCCGTGGTGGTCACGCGCGCCGAGTCAGCCGACGGCCCTCTGAGCCGCGAGCTCAGGAACCGCGGGCTGGCCGTGCTCGTGTGGCCGGCGGTCAAGGTCAGCAGCACCGACCCCGAGCCGCTGCGCGCCCAGCTGAAGGCCATCGGCTCGTTCGACTGGATCGTGTTCACCAGCCGACACGCCGTGGCGGCGGTGCTCGCCGAGCGGCCCGAGCCGCCCGCCGGCGTGCGCGTGGCCGCGATCGGCGCGGCCACCGCGCAGGTGCTCACGCAGCGCGGCTGGCCGGTGGACCTCAAGCCGGATGAGCCGAGCGCGGCCGGACTGGTCGCGGCCTTTGCCGCCGCCGGGCCGGCCCGCGCGCCGCGCCGCATACTCTTCCCGGCGAGCTCGCGCGCGCTGCCCACGCTCGCCACCGGACTGCGCGCGCTCGGCGCCGAGGTGATGCAGGTCGAGGCCTATCGCACCGAGGCCGCGCCGCTCGATGTCGCCGGCTGTCGTGCCTGGATCGAGCGCGACGGCATCGCCGCGGTGACCTTCGCCAGCCCCTCGGCGGTGGAGGAGCTCGCGCAAGCCCTAGGGGAGGCGGACTTCGGACGGCTGCTCGCGCAGTCTCCCGCGGTCGCCATCGGGCGCACCACGGCGCGCGCACTCAGCGCCCGCGGCCACGAGCCGGTGGTCGCCAGTGCGGCCACGCTCGCCGGGCTCGCCGCCACCACGCATCGTCTGCTGCAGTCGAGAACCTAACATGGCATTCCCACACGTCCGTCCGCGCCGCACCCGCCAGTCCGAGGCCTGGCGTCACCTGGTGCGCGAAACACACCTGCGTCCCGAGAGCCTGGTCTATCCGATGTTCGTGGTGCCCGGGCGCGCCGTACGCAATCCGGTCGAGAGCATGCCGGGCATCTTCCAGTTCTCAGTGGATGAGGCCGCCCGCCACGCCGGCGAGGTGCACGCGGCGGGCGTGCGCACGGTGCTGGTCTTTGCCGCGCCCGAGCACAAGGATGCGCGCGCGAGCAACGCCCTCGACCCGCAGGGGCTCGCCGCCGCGGCGATCCGCGCCATCAAGCAGGCCTGCCCGAAGCTGCTCGTGTGGGCGGATGTGTGCCTGTGCGGGGCGACCGACCACGGTCACTGCGGCCACGTGAGCGCGGGCGGCAGCATCGACAACGACAGCTCCATCGCGACGCTGGCGCAGGTGGCGCTCAACTACGCGCGCGCGGGGGCGGACGCGGTGGCCCCGAGTGACATGATGGACGGGCGGGTGGCGGCGATCCGCGGGCTGCTCGACGAGCATGGCCTGGCGACCACACCGATCGTCGCCTACGCCGCCAAGTACGCCTCCGCCTTCTACGGCCCGTTCCGGGAGGCGGCCGAGTCCGCGCCGGCCTTCGGCGACCGTCGCGCCTATCAGATGGATCCGGCGAACTCGCGCGAGGCGCTGCGCGAGGTGCTGCTCGATGTGGAGGAGGGGGCCGATCTCGTCATGGTCAAGCCCGCCGGTCCCTACCTCGACGTGATCCGCCAGGTGCGCGACAGCGTGCGCGTGCCGGTGGTGGCGTACCAGGTGTCGGGCGAGTTCAGCCTCATCAAGGCGGCCGCCCAGCGCGGCTGGATCGATGAGCGCGCGGCGGTACTCGAGACGCTGACCGGCATTGCGCGCGCCGGGGCGGATCTCACCATCACCTACTTCGCACCCGAGGTGGTGCAGTGGCTTAAGGCATGAGTGCGCCGAGCGCCAGGGCGAGCGCCTTCCTTGCGGCCTGCCGGCGTGAGCCGGTGCCGCACCGGCCGATCTGGATCATGCGCCAGGCCGGGCGCTACCTCCCCGAGTACCGCGCGCTGCGCGCCCGGGTCGACTTCGAGACGCTCACGCGCCGGCCCGATCTCGCCGCGGAGGTCACGCTGCAGCCGCTGCGGCGCTTCCCGCTCGATGCCGCCATCCTCTTCAGCGACATCATGACGCCGCTGCAGGGCATGGGGGTGAAGCTGACCTTCGAGCCGGGACCGGTGGTGGCGCAGCCGCTGCGCACCGATG
Source organism: uncultured Pseudomonadota bacterium (assembly GCA_963825385.1). Classification (GTDB taxonomy): domain Bacteria; phylum Pseudomonadota; class Gammaproteobacteria; order Steroidobacterales; family Steroidobacteraceae; genus 13-2-20CM-66-19. The sequence continues at coordinate 522,473 of CAWGSX010000001.1, forward strand.
CGCAGGTCGAGGCGCTGCCGCTGCTGGAGCCCGCACGCGACGTCCCCTTCGTGCTCGAGAGCATCCGCCTGGTGCGCGCCGGGCTCCCCGCGGGTGTCCCGCTCATCGGCTTCGCCGGCGCACCGTTCACCCTCCTGTGCTATCTCGTATGCGGCCGGCCGTCGAAGGAGTTCGCGGCCGCGCGTGCCTTTCTCTACGCCCAGCCCCAGACCGCCGAGCGGCTGCTCACGCGCCTCGCCGACGCCATGGCGGCGTATCTGGCGGCGCAGGCCGCGGCCGGGGCGCAGGCGCTCATGCTGTTTGAGTCCTGGGCAGGGCTGCTCGCGCCGCCGCAGTTCACGCGCACCGCGCTCGCCGCCGTGCGCCGCACCATGCGTGCGCTGCGTGGCTGCGGGGTCCCGCTCATCTATTACGTGAACCAGGGCTCGGCGCTCATGGAGGCCGTGCGCGATCTCGACGTGGACGTGATCGGGGTCGACTGGCGCAGTCCCCTGGATGAGGTGCGCCGGATTCTCGGGCCCGGCAAGGCGGTGCAGGGCAACCTCGATCCGGCGGCGCTGTTCGCCGCTCCGGAGGCGCTGCGGCGCGAGGCCGACGCCGTGCTCGATGCGGCCGGCAGCGCACCGGGACACATCTTCAACCTCGGCCACGGGATCTGGCCGGACACCGATCCGGATGCGGTGGCGCGGCTGATCGACTACGTCCATGAGCGACGCTGAGGATCTGTCGCCGGCCGGCGACGGCCTACTTCCGCGACCTGCAGGCGCGCATCTGTGCGGCGTTCGAGGCGCTGGAGCCGGCGGCGCGCTTCACGGCGCGCAGCTGGAGCAAGCCGGCGGGGCATCGCCTGCAGGGGGGCGGGGACTCGCGCGCCCTGCGTGGCGCGGTGTTCGAGAAGGTCGGCGTGAACGTGAGCCATGTCTGGGGCACCCTGCCGCCGGAGTCGTACGGCCAGGTGGCCGGGGCGCGCGAGGCCGGCGGCCGCTTCAGCGCCTGCGGGATCTCACTCGTTGCGCACATGGCCAATCCGTACGTGCCGGCGGTGCACATGAACCTGCGCTACCTGCGGACCAGCCGCGCCTGGTTCGGGGGCGGCTCGGACCTGACGCCGACCTTCCCCTTCGAGGAGGACACCCGGGAATTTCACGCCGCGCTGCGCGGCGCCTGCGACAGCTACCGCCCCGATGCCTATGCCGAGTACAAGGCCTGGTGCGACCGCTACTTCTACCTGCCGCACCGGCAGGAGCCCCGCGGGGTGGGAGGCATCTTCTTTGACGACCTGGCGAGCGGGGATGCCGCAGCGGACTTCGCGTTCGTGCGCGCGGTCGGGGAAGCCTTCCTGACCGTCTACCCCCGTCTGGTAGCGCGGCGTAAGGACACGCCCTTCGATGCCGAGGCGCGCGAGCAGCTGCTCTACAAGCGCGGCCGCTACGTGGAGTTCAACCTGGTGTACGACCGCGGTACGCGCTTCGGCTTTCAGACCGATGCCGACCCCGAGGCCTACCTGATGAGCTTGCCGCCGGTCGTGAAGTGGTGAGGCAGCGCGTCCGGGGAGCGTGTGAACGGCGTGCTTTTCAGATAGCGGGCGGGACCGTGCCAGAACTGGCGCGGTGCCAGGCGCGCCGCGGCGCGCCAGCGCTCCGGGAGCACGCCCGCGATCGCCTCCAGTGTCTCCCCGCCGGGGCGCCACCAGCGCCGCGGCCCGTTACCCGTTTGCCCCATGATCGGCTCCTGAACTCTTCGATCCCCTAAGATCCTTCCGCTCCCTGGGTGGGAGTGGAGCAGGGCCGCGCGGGTTCCGTCAAAAAGTGTTGCCCGGGGGCGACGAAAGGCTTTAAACGGAAAGGGGATGGACCCCCTCTAAGACTACGAATGCAGGCACAGATACAGGACAGCCGGGTGGATTGGGAAGGCGCACTGGTGCAGCGCGCGGCCTCCGGCGACAGCCGGGCGTTCGAGCGCCTCTACCGGGAACACGCGGGGCGGGTTTACGGGCTGTGTCTGCGGATGACCCGCGATGCGCAGCTGGCCGAGGACTGCACGCAGGACACCTTCATCAATGCCTGGAAGGCACTGCCGCAGTTCCAGACCCGCAGCTCGCTGTCCACCTGGCTGCACCGCATCGCCGTGAACGTGAGCCTGGGTAAGCGGCGCAGGGCCCAGCCCGTGGCCGATATCCAGGACGAGGATGAGGACGGGGCGCTTGGGGGATTCACCCTCGAGACCCCGGTCGAGGTACGCGAGCTCGAACAGGCGATCGGCGAGCTCCCGGACGGGGCCCGCGATGCCCTGGTGCTGCACGCACTGTACGGCTACTCGCACGGCGAGGCCGCCGAGATGCTGGGAATCGCCGAGGGCACCTGCAAGGCGCAGCTGCACCGCGCCCGCCGGCTGCTGCGTGAGCGACTGAAGATGGAGGTCAACTGACATGTCAGGATCGGATCCGCGCAAGGTGAGCGCCCTTTCGCAGCTGCCGCAGGCCATCGAGCCGGAGCGCGATCTGTGGCCGGCGATCCAGGCGCGTCTCAAGGAGCACGCGCCCGGGGCGGCAGGGCCCGCGGTGCGACCGGGCCGCGGTGCGCGGCTGCGCTGGCTCGCCGCCGCCGCCATGGTGGCGAGCGTGGCGGTCGGGGTATGGATCGGCCGCGATCTGGCCCCGGTGCCCGGCGCCGCGTCCCCGGGCCTCGCGCAGCAGCCGCCGCTGCGTGAGAGCGAGGCCGCCGCGGTCAACGCCGCCTACATCAGCGACCCGCGGTACCGCCACGAGCGCGAGGTGCTCATGCAGTCGGTGCAGGCGCGCCTGGCGGCGATGCCCGAGCCGGCCCGCGCCAAGGTGGCCGCGAGCCTGAAGGCGATCGAGGACGCCAAGAAGGATCTGGAAAGCGCGCTCGGCAAGGATCCGAGCAATGCGCTGCTGCAGGAACTGCTCATCGACACTTACCAGGACGAGATGCGCGTGCTCACCGACGTGCATGAGTCCGCCGACCCAAGCAGGGGAATCTAGTCATGCGTACCTTCGACCTTGTCTCAGCCGCCGTGCTGGCCCTGGCCGCGACCGTTGTCGCCGCTCCGGCACAGGCCGGCAAGTCCTTCGAGAAGGAGGTCCCCGCCGACCCCAAGGGCACGGTGGAGATCTCCAACACCTCCGGCCGCGTCGATGTGAGCGGCTGGGATCGTCCCGCGGTGAGCGTGCGCGGGGATCTGGGCGAGGGTGTCGACCGCGTCGAGGTCACCACCGAGTCCGGCCGTACCATCGTCAAGGTCATCGTGCAGGGCCACTCCTACTCGCGCGACAGCGAGGCGCACCTCAAGGTGCAGATCCCCAAGGACAGCGAGCTGCACGTGAGCACGGTGAGCTCGGATGCCACGATCAGCGGGGTGAACGGGGTGCAGCGCCTGACGGATGTGAGCGGGGATGTCAGCACGGAGATCGCCGGCTCCGACCTCGAGCTCAAGACCGTGAGCGGCGACATCCACGTCAAGGGCCACGGCCAGAGTGCGCGGCTGCGCATCACCACGGTCAGCGGCGATGTGCACCTGGAGCACGGCGCCGGGGATCTGGAGACGACCACGGTCAGCGGCACGCTCAGCATCTTGCTCGATACGGCGCACTCGGTGCACGCCCGCACCACCTCGGGCGACCTGCGCTTCGAGGGCAAGCTCACGCGCGGCGCCTCGTTCGAGGCGGTCTCGGTGAGCGGCGATCTCAACGTGCGCGCCCCGGCCGACGGCGGCTTCGCCTACGAGGTCTCCTCCTTCAGCGGCGACATCAGCAACTGCTTCGGCGCCAAGCGCGAGAAGGACGGAGTGGTGGGTCACTCCCTGTCAGGCTCGGTCGGCGAGGGTGCCGGGCACATGAGCCTGAAGACCATGAGCGGCGACATCGAGCTGTGCGATCGCAGCTGACGCGTTTGAACGGCAGCCATGTTGCGCACCGCCACCGCGGTGCGCTCTTTTTGCAGGCTAAAGCCGGCGCGACGGCGCGGTCTTAAAACTTCTGCGACACCCCGAGATACGCCTGCACGCCGGGTGTGCCGGAGTTCAGCCCGAGGTTGAGCCCGGCATCGAGCTGCAGCAAGGCGGTCACCCCGTAGGTGACGGCGAGATCGGCCGACGACTGGCGCCGCCGGCCGCGCGGATCGAAATCCCAGTCACCCCACAGTTCCGCATACACCACCCAGTCCTTGGGCAGCGCCACGGCGAGGTTGAGGGTCTGTGCGGTGTTGGGATGGCGGCCGCCCCCGGCCGCGTCGGCGAGGATATCCAGCTGCGGCGTCGCGGTCAGCGTGACCCGCGTGCCCAGCTGGTAGTTCACCGGCAGCGTGAACCCGCCCTCGAGCGCACCATCGCCCAGTCCCGCCGTGGCCGTGGGCAGCTTCACATACGGCACCAGGGCCGCCTGGAGATCTGCGCCGGCGGCCGCCGGCCAGCCGAGCTTGATGCGCAGATACAGATCCCCGAAACCTGCGGCGGTATGCCACACCCCGGAGGCCGCGCGGGACCGCACCATCTCCAGCGGAGCGATGTTGAGCTCGACGTCGGCATGCGCGCCGATGCCGAACTTGAAGGTGGGGTTGGGCACAAGCCAGGTGTCGGTGGCCGTGCCGGCGACTTCCAGGGAGCTGACGTTGAGGAGGTCGGCCTCGTACTGGAAGTGGCCGGCCTCGACGGTGCAGGCGTAGGCCGACTTGGTGGGACGGTCGGTGCAGATCGGGCCGAGGGCTGCAGGGTTTCCCGCCGCGGCGGGAGCGGCCGCGCTGTGGCTGTCAGTCTCCGCAGCGAGCGGGCCGGCCACACTGGCCTCCTGCGCCGGCGCCATGCGCCCCGCGATCAGCAGCCCAGCCGCTGTGCCGAGCGCGAAGAGCACTGAGGGTCTCATGAGGTTCAGTCTACGGAGGCGCGCGCGGCGCACAGCCCCGGCACGCCCGCTGCGGGCTAGGGACTTCTACGCATGCGCGCGGGAGGCGTGCAGTCGCCGGGGCGGCCGGCGCGCCGCCGCTACAATGCGCCCGTGACCGCCACCCGACCGAACCTCGCACCGGCCCTGCTCGCCTGGTACCGCCGCTGCGGGCGTCACGACCTGCCGTGGCAAAAGGAGCGCACGCCCTATCGGGTATGGGTGTCGGAGGTCATGCTGCAGCAGACGCAGGTGAGCACGGTCATCCCCTACTACCAGCGCTTCATGGCGCGCTTCCCGGACGTGCGCGCGCTTGCCGAAGCGCCCCTCGATGAGGTGCTGCATCTGTGGTCCGGCCTGGGCTACTACGCGCGCGCGCGCAACCTCAAGCGCGCCGCGCAGTTGCTGGTGCGTGAGCACGGCGGGGAGTTTCCGCAGGCCTTCGCCGCGGTCGCCGCGCTTCCCGGCGTCGGTCGTTCCACGGCCGGGGCGATCCTCGCGCTGGCGCGCAACGAGCGCTATCCGATCCTCGACGGCAACGCGCGGCGCGTGGTGTCACGCTACTTCGGCATCGGCACCGATCCTGCGAAAGCGGCGACCCGGGCGCGGCTGTGGGAGCTGGCGGATGCGCAGACGCCGGACGGCGAGGCGGGCGATTACACGCAGGCCATCATGGATCTGGGCGCGACGGTGTGCGTGCGCCGCCGCCCGCTGTGCGCTCAGTGCCCGCTGCATGCGCACTGCAGCGCCTACCTGCACGGCCGGCAGCACGAGATTCCGCCGCCCAAGCGTGCCGCACCGCGCCGGCGCCGCAGCGTCTACATGGTGGTGGCGCTGACGCAGGCGGGCGAGGTGCTGCTCGAGCGCCGTCCGCCGAGCGGGGTATGGGGTGGCCTGTGGTGTCTGCCGGAGTTCACGAGCGAGCGGGCGGCCGCTGCGTTCGTGCGTGGCGCGCTTGGCACGCGGCACCGGCCGCGGCTGCTCGCACCCCTCGAGCACGGCTTCACGCATTTTGATCTCGAGATCAACCCGCTGCTGGTGCCGTGCGCGGCGTCCGCGCTGGCGCTGGGGGAGGCGGAAAGTCTCTGGTATAACATCCGCTCGCCGGCCCGCATCGGGCTACCCGCGCCGATCACGACGCTCCTGGCTGGTTTAGCGGAACCCTCGCTGTTCGATCCGGCCGCGTACGGAGCCTAAAAGGACTCGCCGACATGTCACGACAGGTGCAATGCGTGGTGCTCAAGCGCGAGGCCGAAGGCCTCGACCGCGTGCCTTATCCCGGCGAACTCGGCCGGCGCATCTTCGAGAGCGTGTCGAAGGAGGCGTGGGCACGCTGGCTCAAGCAGCAGACCATGCTCATCAATGAGTACCGGCTGACGCCGATCGAGCCCAAGGCGCGCAAGTTCCTCGAAGGGGAGATGGAGAAGTTCTTCTTCGGCACCGGCTCGGCCGCGCCGGAAGGCTACCAGCCGCCGCCTGGCGGGTGAGGCTATCCCTAGAGGTGGATGAGGCCGCGCTTGTGGGCGACGGCGACCGCCTCGGTGCGGCTGATGGCGTCGAGCTTGGTGAGGATCGCCTTAACGTGGGTCTTGGCGGTGCCCTCGGTGATGGACAGGCGCCGCGCGATGTCCTTGTTGCTGCGTCCCTGCGCGACCAGCTGCAGCACGTCGAGCTCGCGCTGCGTCAGACTCGGCTTGGCCATGCGCTGCAGGGCCTTCGCCGCCACGGTCGTGGAGGTGTAGGGGCGGTTCTCGCTCACGGCGCGGATCGCCGAGAGGATCTCCTGCCGCGGCGCATCCTTCAGAAGGTACCCCTTCGCCCCCTGTGACAGGCACTGGAAGATGTCCTCATCACCGTCGTAGGTGGTCATCACGAGGATGCAGGCCTTCGGATGCGTCTCGAGCACGCGCTGCACGACGGCGACGCCGTCGCGCTTGGGCATGCGCAGATCGAGCACCATGACGTCGGGCCGGTACTGCTCATAGAGCGCGATGGCTTCCTCGCCGTCGCCGGCCTCCGCCACCACCTCCATGTCCGCCTGCTGGTTGACCATGGCGGCAAGCCCGTCACGGACTACCGGGTGGTCATCGGCAAGGACGACGCGGATCTTCGCCTTCATGACTGCTGACACTAGGAGGCTCGCTTCAGCAGCCGCACGCTGACGCGCGTACCCGCGCCCGGCTCGCTCTGAATCAGCCATTCCCCGCCGATGGCGCCGGCGCGCTGGCGCATGCTGGACAGCCCGAAGCCCTCGCGGGCCGACAGTTCCGGGCGCTGCGCCATGCCTACGCCGTCGTCGGCCACCGCCAGCGTCCAGTGCTGGGGCTCGTCGCTCATGCTGATGCGCACCATGCGCGGCCGGGCGTGGCGCACCGCATTGCTGACCGCCTCCTGCGCGATGCGCAGCAGCTCGTGCTCGTGCTCGGGCCTGAGTCCGGTCTCGATGCCGCCGCCGTCGAAGGTGCAGGTGACCCCGCCCGGCACGGTGGAGCGGTCGGCGAGCTGGCGCAGCGCCGTCTCCAGTCCCGCGCGCCGGGTCTGATCCAGACGCAGCGCCATGACCGAGCGGCGCGCCTCGGCCAGGCCGTCGCGCGCCAGCTCGCGCACGCGACCTAAGGTCAGGGCGAGCTCCGAGCCGCGCTTCTTGCAGGACGGGAACTCCTCCACCGCGCCGAGCTGCAGGAGTATGCCGGTGAAGGCCTGCGCGAGGCCGTCGTGGATCTCCTGGCCGATGCGCGTGCGCTCCATGAGCACCGCGGTCTCCTTGGCGGAGTAGGCGAGCCGGGTCAGTTGCACGGCGAGCGTCGCCTGCTGCACGAGTGCGACCAGCAGGCCGCTGCGCAGCACCTCTTCGGCATTGCGCTGGAAGGTGAGCGCCAGGAAGCCGACGCTGCGCGCCCCGAACACCAGCGGATAGATGACCGTGCCCTGCGCGTTCTGGGCGCGGTGGAAGGCGAGCACGCCGGGCCAGATCTCGCTCGTCTGGCGCGCCACGTGCAGATAGACCGGCTCGCGCAGGTCGCCGAAGCGCTGCGTGAAGAGCGAACCGGACACCGGCACGCTGGTGGCGTAAGGGGGCTTGGCGACCTGGTCGTCGCGCACGTGCGCGACGATGCGCCACTCCTGCAGGGAATCCTTGAGCACGATGACCACGCCGGAGACGGCGTGAAACTGTCGCGTCGCCTCGAGCAGCATGTGACCCATGAAGCTCGAGAGGTCAGTCTCCCCGGCGAGGCGCTCGAGGTTGCCGCGGATCACGGCGTTGGCCTTGGCAAGCTCGGCGACGGCTTCCTCGGCGGCGTGCTCGCGCTCGCGCCGTACGTCGTCGACCAGGCGCTCGCGGTGCAGGGCTGCGCCGATGACGCCCGCGGCGGTCTCCAGCGCCGCCAGCTCCGCCTCGTCGATGTCGCGGTGCTGGCGTGTGTTGTCGAAACCCACCACGCCGATGAACTCGCCGGCGACAAAGATCGGCACGATGGCCTTGGTGCGCGTGCCGACGCCCTCGATCACCGACAGGCGCTCATCGGAGCTGTCGCTCTTGCTGAAGCACACGCTGCGCCCGGCGCGCAGCTCCGCGCACACGGCCGCGAACTTGCGCTCGTCGCACGAGCACAGTGCGATGTCCTTCAGGTGCGGGGTCACCCCGTCTGCCGTCCACTCGCTGACCACCACGAGCAGCGGCTCGCCCCCCGGTCCGGTGCGCGTCTCCATGAGGTTGACGCGGTCGACGTGCGCCGCCTCGCCGATCAGTCCGAGCACGCCCGGAATGGCAGCGCGCACGTCCGGTGCCTGCAGCAGCAGCCGGCTGGCACGCGCGGTGGCGGTGAGCAGCCGCTCGCGTGCCTGGAGCGAGCCGTTGATGCGGGTCAGGCTCTCAGCGCAGGGGGTCGGCTTTACCTCGGTGAGCGGGGTCACGTAGGCATTCATAGGGGCGATATCCGGGCGGGTTGCGGCATATTAAAGAGGAGTTTACCGCGGCGGCCGCGGTTTCTCGGCATGCCGGCGGCCGTCTCTATCTTAAGGGGGGCGTGACCCGCCTCCCTTGGGCCGGCGGCGGGCGGCGGGGGCCGCAATCCCGGCCGATCAAGGGTTTAGAACCAAATCCGTGTCGCGGAGCGGGAGTATTACAACGTGCGGGCGCGCCATCCGCTCTAATTAAGGGACTACAGCCAGGCGGGGGCGACATGAGCGGGGCACTCGGTGCAGCAGCCCGGCACGCAGGCGGCGGGATGCAGCGGCGCGCCGGTTTGAGTCTGCTGGCGCTGCTTCTGGCGGCTCTGGGGCAGGCGGCGGAGGCTGCAGCGCCGCAGCCGTGCGCGTTCACCGACCTCATGCCGGCGTACCAGGCATTCCTTAGCGCGACCGCCACGCTCACTCCCGCGCAGCGCGCCGCCGCGTTCGTGAGCGACTTCGCCGCACGCTACCCCGACTACTACGCCCCGGAAGTGTTCGGTGATCCGGCCAAACTTGAGGCGCGTGCGGTGCGCTTCTTTGATCCGGCGCAGCAGCGGCGCGTTTTCCAGGATGTCGAGCCGGCGAGCGCGGCCCGGATCGAGGAGCTCGGCGCGGCGATCGGGCCCGAGTTCGCGGCCCAGCAGCGGCGCTTCCTCGAGACCTTTCCGGACTTCGTGTGTGACTCGCGCGTCGAGTTCGGCATCTCGCTGAATCGCTTCGACGGGCACCCGGCACAATTCGGCGGCGCGAACCATCTCCTCTTCGGGGTCGACGTCATCGCGACCCTGCACGGCGTGCAGGACATGCCCGCCTTGTTCGATCACGAGTTGTTTCATCTCTATCACCGCCAGGTGATCGGCGCGGCAGCGCCGAAGGGGGATGACCCGGCCTGGTGGACGCTGTGGGTCGAGGGGCTGGCGACCTACGTGAGTCAGCGCATGAATCCGCAGCTGAAGCCGCAGGAAGTTCTCTGGTATCCGCGGGACATGGTCGCGCGCATGAGCGCCGAGCGTTCACGGGCGGCGCAACTCCTCCTCGCCGACATAAATAAGAGTGGCAAAGAGGCAGACCGCTGGTTTCTCGCCGATCAGTCGGTCGAAGGCCTGCCTTTTCGGGCGGGGTATGAGCTCGGGTACGAGTTCGCCGCGACGGAGGGACGTGGTGTGCCCCTCCCTGTGCTCGCGCGTCGCTCACCCGAGCGCGTGCATCGGGACGCCATCAGATTCCTTACCCGGATGGCGCACGCGCAGACCCAGCGGCCTTGAGGGCCCGGGGCGCGACTGAAATCGAAGTGTAAGTCCGTAAAATCAAGCGCTTAGCCGGGGCATTGCTTGACGCCTCCGGGCGGGGCCGGTCTAATACGCGCCCCACCCGGCGGCCAGGTAGCTCAGTTGGTAGAGCAGCGGATTGAAAATCCGCGTGTCGGTGGTTCGATTCCGCCCCTGGCCACCATTCAAATCAGAAACTTGCATCGCCTGATACATCGCCGGGTCGGGTGATGTTTCCATTTGGTTTCCAAGTGAGTGGTGGGGTGCCCCATCTTGGACTAAATTGACAATGTGGCGGAGAACCCAAAACGTTCCGAAATCGACGACTACGTAAGGTCGCTAGAAAATCCTTACGCGTCGCTCCAGGTACGTGACTCGCCCGCCGACGAGTTTCCCGCGTCAGTCTCCGAGTCTCCGGTCATTCCTAAGCAATCCGCAGGCAAGCAAGCTGACCTCTTTGCCGCACGCGTGCCGAGGATTCCCACGCTAGCCGATGCTCGTTCCGGAAACCCGTATGCCAGACTCGCGAACCTGGAGGAGGGCACTTTCGTTCCTCCGATCACGGCAAGCAGGTCCGAGGAGGGTATTTCAAAGGTTGATTTTGAAGCAGGATGCCGCTCGATTTTTCGGAAGTACATTCCTGATGTCGAGCGTGGAATCCTTCGTCAGGAGCATCGCGACTTCATTTCGCGCAACCGCGCCCGGGCCGCGGAAATGCGCCTCAAGATTCTCGAAGCACTCCGTCGCTACGATCTGACCGACCTCGGCACTATCCAGCCTCAGTTCAATCGAGAGCACAGTCGGCTCACTGCGAAGAAGCTGCTTGAGATCGAGCGCAGCGTTGTCAAGGACGAGTAGGGCATCCACTATCGCGCTGCCGAGCGCGGACGTCACGGCCTTCGGTCAAGCGTGCACGCGAATTGCGAGCGAGGCGGCGGATGCAACCGGCTTCGTCCCTCTGCGCAATCTACTGGAACGATTCCACGCCCGGATTGTCGTGCGCCCATTGCTAGTCGAGGGGATGCTTGCGACCCAACCGGGAGTTCAGAGCAAATGGCTGGTTCTCGTCGACAGCGAGCTTTACCGTGTTACCGAGGCTGATTTCGATGCTGAGAGTTCGAGTCAGCCATTGTCTCCAAGGCTCCGATTCACGGTAGCTCATGAGCTAGTGCACTCACTGGCGTTTCGAACATCCGAGTTCGATATTCGCCTCAGCACTTCAATCAATAGCGAGGTGTCCAGGTCATCAGTAGTTGATGCCATAGAGGGAATTACTGACTCCTTAACACCTCTACTGCTGCTTTCTGAAGGTGCACTAGCGGACTTCTTCAAGCCGAGCACTGCCCGGACCTCGGCACCTGACTTCGCAGAACTTAGAGCAAGGACAGGGGTTTCTCGAAGGACCCTTGTTGGACGGCTGCGCGCTCTCACGCAAGCGGACGCTAACCGAGTGAGCCGCTATTCACTTGAAGACATCGCAATATGCATCGGCGAATGGCGAGAAAAGCAGGCAGTGATTCGCGCTTCTCCAGTCTTTGCACGGTTTAAAAGGAATGTCTTGCCGGAGTTTCTTCTACGACTAACCAACCAAGATCGAATGCCGGCACCGCTGGCGTTCCAGGACGCTTCATTCGCGCCATCGGGTGGGATTCGGAACAATGTCGAGACAGTTATGTTGGCAGGGACTCCAGGCGCGCCTGATGCTGAAAAGATGCATGTTCACTGCTCCTATGAGGAAGCAGATAGAGTCTCTGGGTCGGAATTTTTCGTGGTTGTTCGTCGCTTTCCGATAACTCAGCCAGCCAATAAATGATTCTTCACGCTCATGAAGGGACACGCAGACCGAAGCAGAGCCGACTAGCGTCGGCGGTCCGGCAACACATCGGGGTGCTAATTTGCTTGTAAGTACGCACTGAGGCGCTCGGGCTTGGGGCGCGAAACACTGCACTGGTTTCGACTTATAACGCCGGGGGCCCTGGCGGCCTTTGTCGCTCTTACACTTTTCAACCCTGCTTTAAACGGCGAATACATCGCCGAGGTTTTCCACAAATGGGAAGGCCTCGCAGTCGTACTCTGCCTGTTGCTTGGGTTTCCATATCGCGTTTTTGACGTGCGAAACCTGTTCCTTGGAGAGTTTTTTAAGAAGGTCAACGAGAATATCGCGGACAAGCTGTTAGCCATCGTCCGACGCAAACGACCGCTCTCTAAGCAGCAAGAGGAGTTCTTGCGAGACGATAGACGACTCATGCAGGTCTTTTATCGAATGATCGACAATGACGAGAGTCTTAAGGCCAAGACAGCGGGGGTGTACTTCAACGGCTATCTAACAACGCTAGGGGTAGACATCGTTACCGTTGGAGGTATCGCGGCGATTATTCATGCGGTCGCGTGGGCGACATCGGGCGATGCTTTGCACTTGAAGTGGGTAGTCGGGTACGTCGCAACGTCGCTTCTTGCATGGGTGATTTTTCACCAATCTATTAAAAGGCACTTGGCTCTGTCGAACGAGCAACTCTCGTTTATCGGAAACTTTTATGCAGACAACGTGTGCGAATCAGTCGACGCAATCCTGCGCAACATGCCTTCAGAAAACCCCGCGTCCGCTTGACACTCGCATTAATTTAATCGCCGAACGTTATCTGCGCTCTTCCGCGCCCTGGGTCTTGGGGTTTAGCGGCGGCAAAGACTCCAGTGCTGTACTCAAGCTGTTATACGAAGCGCTACGCCGAATTCCGACGTGTAAGACAAAGGTGTACGTCGCTTACTGCGACACCGGTGTGGAGATTCCAGTAGTCCGAGAACATGTCAGGTCGACATTCGCAAAGCTGCGCCTGGAATCCAAGGCCGACGGGATACCAATAACGATACGAATCGCGGAACCTAGTATCGAGGATCGATACTTTGTAAAAGTGATTGGGCGAGGGTACCCACCGCCAACAAATCGGTTTCGCTGGTGTACTGATCGGCTGCGTATCAATCCCATCAAGAAGCTTCTAGCGAGTCAACGCATTCGGGGCGCGACCGTGATAGTGGGGACCAGATTCGGCGAGAGTGATCAGAGAGATCGTGTGTTGGAGGAGCATAAGGAGGGGGCCGACCGCTTCACCTTTCGACAATCCGGAAGCTCGAACGTTGAATTGTTCGCGCCGATAGTGGACTTTTCTGTCTCTGACGTTTGGAAGGTCCTACTGAACATGCAACGTCCGGCGGCTGTCGATGGAAGCCGAGTGTTAACGATCTATCGCGATGCCGGGGCGGAATGTCCGGTCGTTAGAGATGAGCATGGGACGCCCTGTGGCGCAGGACGATTCGGCTGTTGGACTTGCACGGTCGTTCGCAAAGATCGTGCGGTAAGTAGCCTAGTGCAGCAGGGCTACGCGCACATGAGTCCTCTGCTGTCGTTTCGGAATTGGCTTGCCGACGTTCGAGATCAGCCGTCCGCGCGCTGTCATATCCGACGTAACGGAACGGTAGGTTTGGGACCACTCACGATTAGCACTCGGATGGAAGCTCTGTGCCGGTTACAAGCAGCCGAGCAAGATTCGGGAATGTCGCTAATTTCTACGGCGGAGGTAGCGGAGATCCAGAAGCTATGGCAAATCGATAAAGAATCTGGCCGTTATTTTGAATGATGACCGGCGGTCCGACAGCCGTGCTGTCAGAATCGAAGTCGAACTATGAACGTTGCACTTGATCGTCGCGGTAAATCTCTGACGAAGTTTATCGCTTTGGACAAACTGGGTCTGCTTCAAGAGGAAACAAACAAACTGACAGATGGTTTTCCCAGGGCACATAGAGCGGGGGGCTAGGTTATGGGCGGAGAAAAAGAAGCAAGTGAGTTGATGCGAATCCTGATCCAAGTCGTCGCGCGGGCAACATTCCCGATAGCTTCAGTTAGGGACGTGGTAGGCAACAAACCCGCCTACGTCCGGGCGTTCAATTTGTGTGACGGGACACGAAGTCAATCCGAGATTGTTAAGGAGACCGGAATTGATCGAGGCAATTTCAGTAGAACTCTCCAAAGATGGACGGACGCGGGCGTCGTGTTCCGAGTTGGCGAGGGGGATGCGACTTTGTTGCACGTATATCCCTTCGAGCCGATAGCGAAACGAAGTCGAAAAGCGGCAACGGACGCGAAGAGGGCGACGCGCAAAAATCGAAAGAGACGTGCCGCGTGATGACAAGCTCTCCGTGATCATCGGCGATAAAAGCTATCGCACGGCCTTCATCTTGGGCGCCGGAGCAACACGCGGTGCCGTCAAGCACGTGCTGGTAAACAAGAAGCGGCTCAGGGCTCCTTTGAATTGGGACTTTTTTCGCGTTGCTAGCACTTACGCTCGCGCGGAGGGAAAGAATTCGCCGACGGCCAGGAGACTTAGGCGCATTGAACGGGCCTTCGAGGATGAGATTCCCTTTGACCGTGTGCCCACTATGGAGGAAGCGTTTAGTCTGCTCTACACGGCAAAGGATCTCCCGGAGATCTACAAGACCGGCCCGGGCAGAAAGCCGGCCGCTGGATTCCGACAGGAGATCGAGGATTTCCTGCGCCTTACATCCAGCATCCTTACGACACTGGATCGTCTCGCACCCACGCCAACTGGCTACGACCGGCTAGCCGGAAAGCTCAGTGGCGATGACGTCGTTATCACGCTCAACTACGACACGATGCTCGACTCCGCCCTTGTTAGAAAGGGGTGGGATCCGCGTAAGGGCTACCGACTCACGGGCGGTTCGTCAAAGATCAAGTGGCTTCCGACACCCACGGAAGAAACTGCTGACGTTGCAAACGTGTCCCTGTTGAAACTTCACGGTTCCGAAAACTGGTTCGTTCGCGGCTCCTACAGCGATCTGGGGAGAGTCTTTGACAACAAACCTGTGCGTATCACACCCCCGAGGGGTAGCGACATCGACGGTCACATCCGGCAAATCGTCCCGCCGCTCTATGGGAAGTTGTTTCGGCACGCACATTGGCGGAAGCTGTGGAGCGAGGCGTTTCAAGCGCTATGCGGCGCGGAGGTTCTAGTTATCGTTGGATGCTCACTCATCGACACGGACTTTCATCTACGAGCGCTTGTTGGCCGCGTAGCGCGCTCTCGGAAGAAGTCAGATCGTCGGATCAAAAGGCTAATTCTCGTCGGCGATGTGAAGGCCCGGAGAAAATGGTCGCGCGCACTGCGCGCACGCTTCGTCTCAAAATCAGAGCATAAGACACTTGAGAGGTTCCTTAGGAAGGAGTTGGGCGTATGACGGTTGAGGCAACTGAGAGACTTACAATAGCGGTCGAAAAACTGTGTATGGTTGTCGGTGCGCTGTTTGCTGAGCAACTGGGGGAGCTGGAGCGGAACGTCAAGGCTGCGCGTTTGCGGCGGTGCGGATTTGCCAACGCAGAAATCGCGCGTCTACTCGGGATCACTGTAAATGCGGCAAACGTCGCACTTCATAGGGCTGAGCGGGCTAGGCCACGCCGTCGCAAGGTAAAGCGCTGAAACTGATGCTGCTTCCCGCCTGAGTTAGATTCCGAATTCCGTCGGAGTTTGTTTTTCAATGGCTAGGCCGCCTCACCAAGAACGGCTGCTGATCCTGACAAAGACCTATCACGATCATGTCGCCTAGCATAGCCAACGGAACCCCCGCAAAGATAGCGAGCCCGGTCGCAGATCTCCCTTAGGGTTGCGATTTTCCGAGCCACATTGCTGCCCGCTGTATCGGGCGTGCAGACTCGCGCTCGTGATGCCGAAATCTGCCAGAAGAGTTGGGCATGCGAGAGGGCGAGAAAGCCCTCCAATGGTTCCTGTGCGCGCGTATAAGCGGACGGTCCCTACCTGGAGGCCACCGGAAAAACGTTCCCAGTCCTGGAGCCTTGTCGTACAAAGAAGCAAAAAAGCGCTTCGCTATGTCCGGCGTCAGCAACGCGGCCGCTTGAGCGTTTCGGTCGTTGACATCCCCAGCGCCGCCCCAGCCGCCCCGACACCTGCCGCCTAAAGAAACGTCCGCCGGTCGACGGAAACGCCTTCATTGGACTCAGGAGAGGCAGAATCCTTGGAATTAAGATCCTCGTTATTGGCCATAACATCCCCCAGTAAATGTTGGGCTCATTGCTCACATGCCAGGTCTTGTTGAAGTCCTAAGAAACAGGTGAATAGGTGGATCGGTCAAGAGTGTACACCCAGATTTTTTGCGGTATGCGACTCGTCAGCTTGCAGCGCAGAATTCCAATGCGGTGCAGCAGCGTTGCTCATTGCAACTGCCGAAGGAGATGCTAGGAGTACCGGTACGAGGCGCCGTCTGGAGAATGCTGCAAGGCGCAACGGAATTAGAGTCAGACAAATCTCCAAATTTCTGGATCGGTAAGCGGCGACGCTTCATGTCGAGCGACCGCGTCTACAGCTCCGATGCGCGAGACAACTGTGTCCACTTTGGTACCCAACACAGGTTCACCCAGCGTCACCTACCAGCACCCAGCGTGACGTGAAAATCGGGTAAGCCCTTCTATTGGATGCTCTGAGCTGACGCTAGATGCAGAATGTGGCGGATTGAAAATCCGCGTGTCGGTGGTTCGATTCCGCCCTGGCCACCATTCAAACGAGTGTAAGATCTCAGGACTTCGGTAACACGCTGGCCCGCGCTAAGAGCCGCTCGTAGGGGTCTCTTGGCCGCATAGCCATCCGATCTGCGATGTCGATGATGACTTGGGTGGACACCGCCGCAGCAGAGAGGGCCCGGATCGACTCGCTGGGGCGGCGTACCCGTGAGCGCACGATCGGAGTAGCTCCGGATCGTGCAGGAGTCGCACGCCAAGGGCGCCTCCGTCGCAACAGGCGGCCGCTGCCATGATGTGAACCCGAACGATCGAGCGATCGAAGGCGGGTGATCCGAGGGGTTAACTACCTCCGTGCAGGTCTCCACGTCAACGCAAGCCAGGCAAGGAGGTAACACATGCCCGCCATCACGAGCACGGTGAAAAAGCCGAAGATCATGGCGAACATCGATGCCAGGATAGTGCCGATGACGGTGAAAAAGCCGTTGATGCCCCATGCCCATGGCACCAGCGCAGGGGCTTCCGCCGCTACAAGCCGCAAGCCGGTAGGGAAGGGCATACCGAGCATGATGCCCAGCGGCGCGATCACTGCGAGCGCGAGTGTTGCCCGCGCAAAAAGCGGAAGGCCCAGCGCGGCATAGAAGATCGCAGGCGTCAGCCAGGCCGTGGCCGCGAGCAGCATGAGCAGCGCGGGGATGATGAACCGCACGCGCGCGCGCGGTGCGACACCTAGACGATCGGAGAGGTACGCACCGAGTCCGGTAAACACCAGTAGCCCCGCGAGCACCACCGCAAAAGTGTAGATCGGCTGCCCGAGAAACAGGGTGAAGTGCTGCAGGAACACTACTTCGATGAAGATAAAACCCAGGCCCAGCCCGGCGAAGTAAACCAGCATGCGTCCACGATCCGGGGCACGCAGATCCTGGCGCTTGAAGCACAACAATGGCAGCACGATAAGGATTCCGGCGATCAGGGTCGTCTGCGCCAGCAACACGATCAGGGTCACCTCGGCCACCGGGCGATCCTCCAGCGCCATGCGTGCCATTTTTCCCTGATGAAAAAGATCGCCAATCGTGTGCCAGCCGATGCTCGACCAACGCGTGTGCTGGTTGAAAAACGGCTGGTTATCCGTCGCCGGAGCAATCATATCCGTACTATTTGCGTAGACTGTCGTGACGTCAGTCGCTTTCAGCAGCTGCTGATAGATCGTGCCGGTCTGCGGATCGAGCGGAGTGTACAAGGCAGCCACGTCACCTTTAGGTGTGTCAACCCCAAGGAAGGCGCTGATCGCGCGAACCTCGTCATCCGTGAATGGCGCCTTCTTGATCAAAAATCCGGCGAAGAACCGGTTGAACCGCGATTTTTGCGGATCGGCACCAGGCCTCCCCCCGAACGCGTAGAAGTGCGCACCAAGATCGGTCACACCGTGCGCCTGCAGCACTTCGCGACCGGTCGCGAACAGGCGCGGAATCTGATTCTGAGGCCGGGTGAAGAAAATGATGCCGTTCGGCGAAAGATGGTCGTAGCAATCCTCGAACGCCTCGCGCGTCAGCACGTAGTTCTCCGTCAGCGCCAGTGCACCTGAGGCAATGGCCGAATTGCTGATGGTGTGCTCCGAGATGATGGCATCGTACGTATCATGGGAACGACGCACGAAGCTGCGTCCTTCGGCCGTCACCAGCTGTACCTCGGGCCGATCGAACAGGCCGCCCCAGCGGTTCTTGAAACGATGCTCGATGACATCGGCGATGATCGGATTGATCTCGATTGCGGTGACCTTGCCGGCGCCGTACTGAACGGCATCGAGTACCTCCTGTCCGGCGCCCGAGCCGATGATCAACACGCGCGGAGTCTTCCGGCCGAGATAGGCCACCTGCGAGTCGAAGTCCGTCGGCTTCGTCAAGGTTGCCGCGACGCTATGGAAGTCAGGCTCGAGGTTCGGTATCGAGGTAGACGCCGTACCCGCATCGATGCGGAGCACAACCTCGGGACGTGTGTGATCCTTGCTCTTGGGAATGTCGAACAAATCAATCCGGGAGAACGTGTTCCAAGCCGAATAGGTCGGCTTAAATGCTCTGCTGCGCTTGTTGGCCGTTATCGTGAGCGGCAAGGCCGTCTCCGCGACCGACGCCAGCATGAGGAAGGCGACGGCAAGTGCGCCTGCGCCGAGCGCCACGCGCCGCGCTTCCTTCCAGCCGAAAATCAGGCTGGCCAGCGTGGCTACCATCGCCGCAAAGACCACAGCGCCTGCCCCACCGAATAGCGGCAGGGCCAGCGCGACCGCCCCGCAGCCCAAGCCGGCGCCCAACAGGTCGAACGCGTACAATCGGTTCACGCTCGCCGAGCCGCGCGTGAACAGCAGCCCCAGTGCCAACCCCGCGAAAAAAAATGGCACCAGCACGGTCAGCAGGAACAGCGGCATCAGCCACAGCTGGCTTAAGTCGCTGAGCAGGCTGAACGGGTCGAACGGGATGTGCTGTTGCAGCCAGAAGCCCGCCACCGTCGTCATCCCGAATAGCAACGCCAGGACCGACAGCGAGCGGTCCAGCGGCATCCCATCGCGCAGCCGGCGCCACAGCGCCAGCGTCACGCCCGAAGCCCCGAAGCCGAGCAGTGCGGTGGAAATTACCAGAAAGCCGAAGTGGTACCAGAGAGTGACCGAAAGCACTCGCGTCAGCGACAGCTCCAGCAACAGCGTGCTGAAGCACAACAAAAAAATGCCAGCGTAGTGCCGGCAGCCAATCATGGACGGATTGGTGTGAGTCACTATCGAGCCCTGCGGCGCAGAAGCGCCACGGCAGCATCGTCGAGGTAATCTAACCCTATACCAGGGCAGTAACAAACGCAGCGATCCGTCACGGCGCCGATCGAAACGCGAATCCGATCCTTGCGCGGCTTTATCGCCTCGAGGAATCCTGCGATTTGACGCAGCGCATTCGCTGCCTGGCGAGCCTGTTGGTGGTTACGTTCCTCGATTTTTCGCCGTTGCTAGATATCCGGATTAAGCGGATGCGGACAGCGGGACAGCGGAGAGTAGTGGGGATCTGCGAGCGAGCAGAAACGGCCGCTAAGCAGTCAGCCCCGGCCGCCGGGGCCGGGGGCCGCGGGCCGGGGCCGGCTCATCGGCTTAGCGCTGCCAATGCCCCGGAATGTATCGCCACTGCGTTCCGGATTGCTCCCACCCGTCGGGAATCCAGTGCGCGTGGCGCTGTTCGACCACGTAATTACCGTCAACCCAGGCCCACGAGTGACCATTCCAAGCCCAATGGCCTAAAGCCCAAACATAACCGTCACGATAGGGCACGTTCTCGATTCGGGGTGGCGGTGGAGCTGAGTCAACCACAAGCGGGGTGCTGGCAAGCGCCGTCGGCCCTACCATCGCGCTGCAGGCGATCCCCGCCACAATGGAAATCATGATGGGAGCTTTGCGAACAATACTCATCGCCAGTCTCCTTCAGCACTTGATTTTTGTACCGTACCGAATAAATTTAAGCGCGCGAAAGCCACCAGTCAAGGATTTTTATACAAAATGGTACAAAATGTACACAACGCGAAGCGGCGCGGGCGTCCGCGCGCCTACGAGCCCGAGGTCGCCCTGCAGCGGGCCCTCGAGGCGTTCTGGAAGCGCGGTTACTCGGGCACGACGTTGGATGACCTGGCCACAGCAACCGGGATGAACCGACCGAGTCTGTACGCCGGCTTCGGTGACAAACGTGCGATATACCTAAAGGCGCTGGAGCACTACTGGGAACGGGGACTGCAGGCGATGCGCGGCTCGCTCGCTGAAGAGCGGCCGCTTCAGGAGAGTTTGCGGCGCGTCTACGAGGGTGCGCTTGCCATTTACTTCTCTGGCGGTGGCCGTCCGCGCGGCTGTTTTGCAATGGGCACGGCGACGACGGAAGTCGTGGAGGATCCGCAGATTCGTGCAGCCTTCACGCGCGGGATGCACTCGATAGAGGCATGCTTCGAAGCACGCTTCCGTCTCGCACGCGCCAATGGCGAGCTGCCCGCCGATTCCGATCCGGAAACGCTGGCCGGCCTGGCGGCAGCCATTCTGTCCAAGCTCGCTATTGGCGCACGTGCCGGCACTGCGCGCGCCGAACTGTCGCACTTCGCCCGTAAGGCCGTAAGCAAGATCTGCTCGCATTAGCTGGCCGCGGATCAAGCGGCAGCGCCCCGGAGCAACCCCCCGGCAGCCGCCCGTGGACCAGCAATCAGGAGAAACAGACGCTAGGTTTTCTTCGGTTGCACGGGGTCTCGTACGCGGGCGCCTGAGAATCCGCGTGCCGGTGGTTCGATTCCACCCCCGGCCACCTTTCGTTTCATGTCACCGCGTCAACCGGACCGCTATGTCGGCCAGGTCCGTGCCCAGCCGTCCAAGTGCACCACCTCGCTGAGCGGCTTGCGGGTTAGCGGGCCAAAGGGGTCCACGGGCCAGCCGATGGGCATCATCGCAAACGTGTCGTAGTCATCCGGCAACGCGAGCAACCTGCGCACTTCCTCTTCGCAGCGGATGTGGTTGGTGGTGATCGTGGTTCCGAGCCCCAGGGCACGGCACGTGAGAAGAATGTTCTGCACCGCAGGATAGATGCTGGCGCCGCGGATCCGCTGCACGTAGGCGAGTTCATCGGGATAGTGTGCGCGGATGTCGGCGGGCAGAGACTCGGGCGAGGGCACCACCGGGCGACCCAAGCACGGAATCAGAATCGCCGGTGCGTCACCCATGTGCTCCCACAGGTGAGAGCCGGTACTCAGCATGCTCTGGAACTGGCGCTCAGACAGATGGGCCGGACGCCCCCGTGCCGCATACATGGCGTCGGCGATCCTCGAGGCTTTGCGATAGATCGCGCCGAGTTCGCGGCGCAGGTGCGCGTCACGGACCAGGATGAAGGCCCAGTTCTGCGCATTGCCGGCAGATGGCGCACGGATCGCCGCATCGAGGACCTGCTCGAGCAACGCTTCCGGTACCGGCTCGGGCTTGAAGCGCCGTAGCGAGCGCGCGCTATGGATTGCCTCGAGCAGGCCGATCTGCGAGGTGGAGTTCGTGTCGACCACGGTGCGCAGAATGAACCATGATGCCGGCCAGGTAAACCGTCGCTCGCTGGTAGTGTCGATACTGTTTTCCGCGCGGCAACGTTCTTTCGGATTCTTTCGGCGTCGGGTGGGCGCTCCGCCTGCGATCGGTCTTGCGAAAGTGCCGCGCGAGTGGCCGCACGTCCGTGGCCTTCGGCAACGCGCTGTTCCATTCCCGCCGTAGAGCGCGGGGGGCTCTCGCCTCGCGTCATTCTCACCCTGCGCGTAGCGCCTTATCGGCACCTGCAGGGCTACTGTCCTGGCAAGTGCGCGCGCTCAGTGCTGGTTCCTGAGCGCTGAGTCCCCGATGAATTGGAGCAGGGCGCCGTGGCCGGCCAGTCGGTCGTGCCCTTGAACCGGTGCAGGCCGTCGACACGCTTATGGAACTCCGCCGCGCGCGCGCGGGGGTTGAAGAACTGCCGGTACCAGATGCGTTCCAGGTTAAAGGGCCCGTCGTTGTTTACCTGCAGAACCTTCAGTGCCGGTGCCTTGTGCGTCCACACCTCGAAGTCCTGGGAGAAGGCCACGCGGCTGGCTTCCTGGAACGCCCGGGCGGCGATGACGTCTTCGGGACGGGCGACGGGGTGCGGCGACTTCACCAGGAGCCCGTGCCAGACCCGGGTCACGCCGTCATCGACCGGCGTGTTGGCGATGAAGAGGATCGAGGAATAGAACCCGGTCATATAGGCGAGCAGGAAGCCCGGCCCGTGGTAGGTCGCATCCGTGCTCAGCTTATCCTTTGCATCGGTCAGCGTGCGGTGCGAGCCCGCCATGCGCTGCATGGCCTTGTAGCCATCGAACTGGTTCTCATAGCAGTCGACGACGTCCATGCCGTGGATAGGCCCGAAGTGCGCCATGTCGGCAATGTTGTCGACCACTTCCTGGCCGTGGATTGGCAGCGTCCCGATGTGATCGATTTTCCACTGAACCCAAGCCGGATCGGACCATTCCGACTGCTCGGGCGCTGCCCATTGCGGTGGCAATCCCTCCGGGTCGTGCCACACCCAGACGATCCCGAGGCTCTCGTGCACGCTCCAGCTGCGCACGCGGGCCTCTTTCGGGATCGGCTCGGAGTGCCCGGGAATCTCATCGCACGCCCCGTCGGCACGGAAGCGCCAGCCGTGGTTCGGGCAGCGGATGGCGTCACCCTCGATGTGGGAGCCATCGCGCACCACGCAGGCGGTGGTGTTACGTGCCAGATGCGCGCCCTTGTGCGGGCAGTAAGCATCAAGAAGTGCAGGCTTGCCACTGGCGCGACCGCGAAAGAGCACCAGATCGGTAGCGAAGAAGCGCACCGCCAGCGGGCGATCGGAGAGCTCTGCGGCCTCGGCGACCATGAACCAGCCGCGGGGGAAGGTAAATTCGCCGAGCCCGTAGTCCTTGGTGGTTGCCATCTGGGACGCGCCTTATGAAACCCCGGGGCCGGTCGTCTCGCTCCGGGCGGCGGCACCTCTAGGTGCGGCCCATGTCCCGCTTCCACGTCTTGAGGATCTCGAGGTAGGCCGGCGCACAGTACAGGTCTTCCTCGTAGATGAACTTGCCATTGCCGCCGTAGATGTTCAGCGTGACGCAGGGGAACTGGTAGCGGTAATCGGTGGCGGGGCCGGGGTTGCGCCACTCACCGTAGGGGACGCGGCTGCCCTCCGGATTCGGCCAGCGGTTCCAGTTGTAGTTGACGACGAGGTTTCCCTGGACCGCATGCCACTCGGGAATGAAGCGCAGCTCGGGCTGGGTCGCCATGAGGGGCACCATCCAGCGCGCGATGTCGTCGCGGCGGTGGAAAGTCCCGAAATGGTGATCCACGTAGAGGCACTCGTCGGCGAACATGTCACACCAGTGCTCCCAGTCGTCCATGTTGGCGCGGGCGGCATAGTCCTGGAAAGCCGCCTCCACTTCCTCGTGCGGAAAGACCGGACCGCTGTGCAGCAGCGTCTGCCAGCCGCGGGCTGCCGAGTTCGCGCCCAGGTAGGCGATCTTGCCGAGGTCCGGGGTCTGGTCTGCCATTTTCAGTTCGCTCCTGAAGTGGTCGGTGAGGGGGGCAGGCTGGGCCCGATCCGCGTCAGGGATTGGACAGTCCCCAGGTGCCGATATCGGGCCGTTCAGGCGGTAGTTGGTTGCGATCGAGCTTGGCCGGAGGTGCGTGTGCGCCCTTGGGCGGCACCCAGCCGGACTGCTGGATGAGCTCGGCGAGCTCGGCCATGTTGAAGACGTCGTTCTCGTAGCAGAACTGGCCATTGCCGGCGTAGATCGCGATGCTGAGCGAGAAGCAGTCTGGAAAGCGCCCGTCCGGCAGCCGTCCCGGAACCCTGCTCCAGAAGGCACAGATCACGAGGTTGTCCTTCACGACCGTCCACAGCGTGGGGAAGCGCCAGTCGTCGAAGCCGATCATGCACTCGTGCATGAAGGAGGCGATGGCGTTGCGGCCGATGTAGCGTCCCCAGACCGGATCGATATAAATGGCGTCCTCGGTGAAGTGCTCGGCGACTTCGCTCCAGTCAGCCACGCCCTGGGCGACGCGCTCGCGCGTCCTCAGGACCTTGCTCCACGCCGCCCGCACCTCGGCCTCGGGATAGATGTGCATGCGTTGCCGACGCCTCAGTTAAAAAAGTGTCGATTACTGTACGCAGGGGATCGGGACACGAACGCGACCGGAACGAGCAAAGATCGGGACCGCGGTGCGCCGGCGCCGTTACAGATTCCGGATGTGCGGCAGCACCGCGGTCTCGAAGAGGCGCAGGCTTTTCCAGGACAGGTCCGGGTCCATCCCGCCCATCAGCGGATGGAAGAGCAAGGTGCCCGATGCCCCAAGCCTCCGGGCGATGGCGATGCACTCCTCGGCCGTTACCACCGCATAGGCGCCCTGGCGGCGCAGCTCCTCGGCGGAGGATACCGGCCGATAGGAGGAATCGAGCCCGGCCTCGGTGGCCCACCTGCCGTAAGCGTTGGTCTCGTACAGTGCGTGCGGCGCGATCCGTGCCCAGTCAGCCTCCGGATCCTCGGTGACGTGCATGAAGCTGGGTCCGAAGTTCATCGGCGGCCGGGGCACGAAACCCACCCTGCGGGCCTCGAGCACGTATTCGTCGTACAGCTCCTTCAGATGAGTATCGAGGCCCATCGTGAGTCGCGCCGCGCGCCGCGCTGCTTGCTTGGTCGACCCCCCCAGGGCGAGCGGCGGATGCGGCCGCTGTAGCGGCGGCGGAGTCACCCGGATGCGCCGTCCCTGATATTCGAATTCCTCGCCGCTCCACGCGGCCCGCAATACGCGGATGTTCTCCTCTATCAGCGCCGCGCGCGCCTTGGGGTCGACGCCGAACATGGCGAGCTCGCTTGGGACGTAGCCCGCGGCGAGCGTCAGATCGAGCCGGCCGCGGCTGATGTGGTCGAGGACGGCGACCTGCTCGGCCACGGACACCGGGTTGTGCAGCGTGAGCACCAGGGCTGCGATGACGATCCGCAGCCGCTCCGTCCGTGCTGCGATCGCCGCGGCGGCGATGAGCGGGGCGGGCAGGTAGCCGTCGCTGACGCCGTGATGTTCGGAGATGCGCACGTGTGTGAAGCCGCAGCGGTCCGCCCACGCCACCATCTCGAGCATTTCCTGGTAAAGGCGCGTGCGGTCGGTGCCGAAGGCGGGCGCCCGCAGGTCGAAGCGCAGAGCGATACGCATCTTGAGTCTCCCGTTGCGGGCAAGCGCTAGTACTTGAGACGCCGGGTCGCCATCTCTCCCATGGCGTTTCCCCAGATGAGGTGGCGGCGACGATTCACGCTCTGCAGGAACTGGATAAGCCTGGGGGCCTCGGAGTCACCTGCGACACGCGCCTGCTCGCAAGCTGCAGCGCGCGCGGCTGCGTAGCCCGGATAGCGCACCCCGCTGAGCGTTGCGACGTCCTCGATTTCCTCGCGCTCGAGGCGTTCCGCTCCATAGAGCGCGCGATCGCGCAGGTACAGCGACAGTTTCGTAAGTCCCTGCGCGCGGTCGCGGGCGTAGGCATTCTCCAGCGCGGGAACGACGACTTCGCCGAGCGTCTCCAGGATGTACTCGTGCACGAAGTCTGTGTCCGCGGCCGCCGGCAGCTGCAGGGCCGGCAGCTCCGGCAAGCCGTAGCGCTCGGCAAGCGCCTGCACGAGTGCATCCGCCACGGACTGGCGGTAGGTCAGTAGGACTGGAACGTTCTGGCTCGTGGAGGGTCGCGACACGGCGAGGTTGAGCCCGATGTACCAGCGCGTGAGGACCAGGATGACCCCGAAGGCGAGGGCGTCGCGCTCGACCGGCGCGCGCGCGAAGGTCGCGTAGTTGGCGATGTGCTCGGCGCAGGACCCGAAGGAGACGCCCAGCGAGCGGCACAGGACCGCGGCCAGATCCTCGAGCGGGTGGCCCATGTGGACGACCTCCCAGTCGATGATGGCGCGCACGCGCCCGTCCGGACCGAAGATGAAATTTCCTGGACCCACATCTCCGTGCACCAGCCGGGCGGGCCGCTCGGCATCCGGTATGTTGCGCCGCAGCCAGCTGAGCGCGAAATCGATCTCGGGCTCCTTGCGAATCGCCGCGGGCGAATACATCGCGGTCAGGCGCTCGACGTCGTGCCGCACCGCCGCCTCGATCGTCGCGGTGCGCGCAAAGTCTGTAAGGCCAAGCTCCCGCGGACTGAGTGAGTGCAGGCACACGACCTGTCGCATCAGGTCCGCCTGGATGTCGCGCTGTTTCTCGGGAGAGACGCGCACCTGATAGCTCGTGGAGCCTTCGACGAACTCCATGAGCATGGCATTGTGCGGCGCGCTGTACGCAATGATACCGGGCACGGGGAAGCTCGCCCGGTGAAGCGCGGAGATGACGTGGAATTCGCGCTCGATGGTGAATTCCGTCCCGGACAGCGGTCCCGTACCGGAGTCGACCCGCAGCAGGTAACGCGGGCCCGCTGCCGCATGCACCACGTAGCTGACGCGGGAACCCCCGCCCGGGATCAGCTCGAGCATGACCTCGCAGCCCGCGGCGGCGGCGGCCCACTGCGCAAGGTCGGACTGGCTTGCTTCTGTCATGCCGTCGAGCGCTACGTGACCCCGGAAGCGGAGAGAAGGTGAGCACGCCACAGCGGCAGGCTCCAGAGGTCCTGCTCCTCCCCGTAGACCATTTCTCCGTCGATATTCCAGCGCATGAGATAGTGGCGACTCAGGAGATTGGGGTATGACATGTAGGCGAACTCATTGAGCGGCGTTCCGGAGCCTCGCAGCACCCGCCCGCGGGCGTCCTCAAGCTCGAAGCTGATGCGCTGCAGGCGTTGACCGGCAAAGTCCGCCAGGCGGTGCCCGCCGCGCAGTGCCTGCCGATCCCCGTCGAAGCTGAGATAGCCGTTAACGACCGGCTGACCGGGTAGCCCCGCCTGGCAGAAGCCGAGAAAGCAGGTACGATCCGAGCCGCCGTGGAAGTAGCCCATGCGCACGTCGTCGCCGATCACGCGCGGCCCCCAGGAGCGGTCCCGCACGCCATAGCCGTCGATCTGATGGCGGCGCCCCTCGATCTCCAGGAATCCGGTGCATCGCCCTGGCTGGTCCAGGTGTCCGGCGAAGAAGTCATCGGCGCCGTGCCGGGTGGTGATGTGGGCGCTGGTGAGAGCGCTAAAGCGAAACTCCAGGCAGGCGCGGCTGTTCCGGAAGCGCACGGCGTATTCGGAGCCTTCACGGAGCGAGCGGATCGAGGTGCCGTTGTCGAGCAAGAGGTCCTGAAGCCGCAGCGTGCCGCTGATCGGCCGGTTGACGTCGTACTGGAAGAGCGGCGCGTCCCAGGGGAGCTGGGCGCTGCGGTCCCAGACGATGCAGCCGCCCCCGTAGATGCCGAGCGCCGGCCGGAACCACTGGTATACGTAGGCACTCAGGGCCTCTTCGGGGACATAGGCGGCGAACCAGACGGCCTCCGTCCACTCCGGGCGAGCGGCAGGGAACGCATGGAAGGCATCCGCAGAGTCGCCGGTCTCCAGCACGAGTCTTAAGCCCCTCTTGTTCCGGTCGCGCCGCAGGCAAGCAGGCCGCGGTGACCTACTCTAGGGCGGGACCGCGCCGGCAGGAGCGACAGGACCGCGCAAAGAACGGGTTACAGGTGAGCGCTCGTTACGCACGCAGCACATCCTCCCGGTAAGCCGAAGGTGAGCGACCGGTCCACTGCTGGAACGCGCGCCGGAAGGCGCCGGCGTCGCTGAAGTTCGCCAGGTTGGCGACTTCGTTGATGGTGAGGTCGCTGCGCTGCAGGAACTCGGTGGCCAGACACAGCTGCACCCGCTTGCGGATAGCGGAGTAGCTGGTGTCCTCGTCCGCGAGCCGCCGGCGCAGCGTCCAGCCGGTAATCCCGAACAGGCGTGCGACCTCGTCCACGCTCGGCACCTTTCGCAGGCGCATGTGCGCATCGATCATGGCCCGGTAAGTGTGTTCGGCGAGCGAGGTGTGCTGCCGGTCCCCGGCAATGAGCGTGAACGGGAATCCCTCGAGCAGCGCGTTGAGCTCCGCGCGCCGGCGGATCACCGGCAGGCTGAGCGAGCTGGCCGGAAAGGTCAGGCAGGTTTCGGGCAACCCGAAGCGCGCCGGACAGCTCAGGAGGCTCAGGTGCAGATCCGGCCGGGGAGGGCACGGATAGTTGAACTCGGCGCTCTTGAGTGGAATGCAGGCGTCGGTGAGCCACTCGTACAGCTTGTGGATCAGTACGATGTTGCACAGGTCCAGTGCCTGCGCGGCGCGGCTGCTGCGGCTCACGACCGTACTTACGCAGAGCGCCGCCTCGGCCCCCTGGGACTTGAGTGCCACGCGCCCGATGCGACCGGTGAGCATCTCGAAGAACTGCGAGGTGGTGCGGATGGCCTCGCCGAGATCACTGCATCCGATCAGACACTTGCTCAGCAGCGTGAGCTGCCCGGAGGTGAGGCAGCTGCCTCGCTCGGGGCCTTCAATATGGGCGCGCAGATACTCGTGGCAGATGCAGGAGGCACGCACGAAGAGCGCGACGTCGACCAGCCTGGCATCTCTTGCCAGCAGAGCGTGCGCGGCGGGGGTCGCGCCGGCCTGTCTGAGGATCTCCGCAGGAGCCGCGCCGATCTCGGCGCTGCTCGACAGTAGTCCCTGCAGGACACTCCTCGGCACGCCGCAGTCAGGACGTGCGACGTGCTTGCGCGCGGCGTGGCGCGTCGCTACGGCAATCCCACCGCTCTCCGCTTGTTCCGGCTTGGCTGAGGAATCCATACCATCGCCCCTCTCGATGATGCGATAGTATGTATCATCATAGTATATCATCGTCAACGGGAGCCGGCGCGAAGTAGGTGGCTGCGGGCTTTTGGTCGCGCCTTAAGTTGGTTGGCGCCTTCCGGAAGTGCACAATGCGCGCCTCAGCGGGGCAGTGACGGGATCTGTGCGCAAAACCGAAACGGCAGGGCGGAGGATGAGTACCGAGGCGCGCAGCGTGCGCATGCACACCCGTCCGAGCGGCCGCACGCGGCTGCAGCAGGAGCAGAAGCAGGAGACGCGTCAGCGTCTGCTGCGCGCCGCCGAGGAGGTTTTTGCACGGCGCTCGTACGCGGTTACCTCGGTCGAGGAGATCATCCTCGCGGCCGGCGCGAGCCGTGCGTCTTTCTACCGCCACTTTGATAGCAAGTGGGGTATCGCAAGTGCCCTGTGCGGCGAGGTAATGCCCGAGGCCTGGCAGCTGTGGCACGAGCTGGCGGGCCTTGCGAACCCGAGCGAGAGCGTCATCAAGGACTGGCTGCGGCGCCGTCTGGCGCTCTACCACCGGCATCGCTCGATGTTCCTCATGATGCGGGAAGCGGTGGCTCTTGAACCGGCCGGCGCCGCCGCTGTAACCCGCACGCACGATGAGGTGATCCACGTGCTCGCCTCGGGCATCACGGCCTTCCGCAAGGCACTCGCCGCAACACCGGCCGGACAGCTGGCGCATATCCGCGCGTGCCTGCTGCTGATGCAGCTGGATGAGTTTACGTACACGCTCGCGGTGCGCGGCTGGGACGTCAACAACGAGATTGCGATCGACGTGATGTCCGGTCAGATCAAGAGTTTCATCACCGCCTGAGCGAGTTGCGCCCGTCGTGGCGCCTGAGCGGCTCACTACTCCTGAGACGTTCTTTGCTCATTCCTGTCGCGGCTGGCGCGGCAGACTCACCTTACAGTTAGCCGCCAGAGAGCAACTGCCGGCGTTCGCCGCCCGTGTCAGGTACGGCACGCAGGTGAACCCCGAACGTGGGTTTGCATCAGAGCGAGGGGGATCAGTGAGCCAGCGAAGAGTCGTGAGAGCCTCGAGCGTAGCGCCCGCGCAGGGCATCCGGCTGATCGCGGTCTGCCTGGGCGCACTGGCACTGGCGTCTGCAGGTGTCGCGGCCGCCGATGAGGCCACGCTCGAGGAAGTAGTGGTCACAGCGCAGAAGCGCGAGCAGAACCTCATCGATGTGCCGATCGCGGTCACGGCGTTCAAGGGTGACTATCTCACGCAGCGCGAGATCAATTCCGTGGACAAGCTGAACGGACTCGCCCCGGGACTGGTAGTCAGTCCGTATCCGACGCAGCCCAACGGCGCCCAGGTCGGCATCCGCGGCTCCGTGCAGCAGAACGGCGATATCGTGCTGGATCCCTCGGTGGGCATGTATCTCAACGGCGTCTATATCGGCAAGGCGCAGGGAGCGGCGTTCGAGATCGATGACCTGGAGCGGATCGAGGTGCTGCGCGGGCCGCAGGGCACGCTCTACGGGCGCAATACCCTCGAGGGCGCCATCAACTTTATCACCAACAAGCCGACCGATCGGTTCAGCGGTTCCGCGGAGCTCGGCTACGGCAACTACAACGCCGAGACGGCGCGCCTGATGGTGAACGTGCCGCTGACCGACAGCCTGTTCGTGCGGGTGGCCGGCACGAGCATCCGGCAGGACGGCAATGTTCGCCTGGTGGGCGATCCCTACAACGTCAACGGCGTGCCGCTGTCGACGCTCTATAACAACTCGGTCGTGCAGGACCCCTTTGGCGCCGAGGCCAAGTCGGGCCGTCTGGGCGACAAGGATCACGTGGACTTCCTCGGGCAGATCCGCTACCTGCCGGCCGAGCACGTCACCCTCGACTACATGTTCGACTATAGCCGGGCACGCGATACACCGGTCTCCAGCCAGCTGCAATCAGTAAATCCCAACGGCTTTCTCGGGGCGAACTGCCCGTACGGCCCCACGGTGTGCCTGCCGGCGTATCTATACCTGCAGCCGAAGTACTCCGACATCGGCTTCAACGACATCACGCCGCAGGACTACCTCTCGATCGCCGGGCACGGCCTCACGGCGACGTGGGACATGGGCAGCATGACGCTCAAGTCCATCACCGGTTACCGGACCATGAGCTACGACGGCTATCCGGACGATCTTGACGGAACGCCCTTGTGGCTGGGTACCGGCGGTTTCATGACCTCTTACGAGTCCCTGAGTCAGGAGTTCCAGGTAACTGGCAAGGTGGGTAACCGAGTCAATTACGTCGGCGGTCTGTACTACTTCTATGACAACGGCGATACGACCAATCCGCAGAATTTCTTTTTCGGCAGCGTCAACTACGACACCGAGTACGGTGGTACGACCCACGCCGGTGCGGTCTACGGGCAGGCCGATTTTGCGGTCACTGACAAATTCACCATCACCGGCGGCCTGCGTTACACCCTGGAGAACAAGACCATCCATCGCCAGGAAACCCTGCTGCCGGACACCGTGCTGGTGGACGTGGGCGAGGCCTCTCATCGTTTTCATGCCCTGAACCCGACGGTCATCTTCGCCTACAAGTTCACCGACACCCTCAATGCCTACGCCAAGTACGCCCAGGGCTACCGCAGCGGTGGCTTCAACGGCGAGGCGGGCTCGAATGAGGCAACTACGACGCCGTTCAACGCTGAGACCGTGGACTCGTACGAGATCGGTCTTAAGTCCAGCTTCTGGGATAATCGCCTGGACGCCAATATTGCTGCCTTCATCGAGCACCACACGAACATGCAGCTGTCGGTCTTTACTGCGGTCTCCTCGCTACAGAGTCTGATCCAGAATGCCGGCTCGGCGACCATGAGCGGGGTGGAGCTTGAGACGGCCTTCCGCCCGATCGATGCTTTGCGCCTCAGCGCCAATGTCGCTTGGCTCAACGCCAAGTACGACAGCTACTATGACACCAACGCCAGCGGCGAGGTCGTTGACGTAGCCGACAACCGGGTCATCCCGCATGCGCCCCGATGGCAGGCGTCCGGGGGCCTCGACTGGCGCGTGCTCAGCGCCCAGCGCGGTGACAGCCTGCATTTCATGGTGGATGCACGCTACAGCAGCAGCTTCTACCTGTACCCGTATGCCAAGACGACAACCCCGGACTTCCCGCTGGTGTCGGCCGCTTCTGAGGTGGAGGCCGAATCGCTGGCACTGGTGGACCTGCAGCTGCGCTGGGAGAACATCCAGATAGCCTCGCAGACGGGCTGGGTATCGGTCTGGTGCAAGAACGTCGCCAACTCTGAGAAGAAGCAGAACGGCATCGACTTCGGGCCGAGCTTCGGTGAGCTCAACATCGCGCAGTACAACGAGCCGCGTACCTATGGGATTTCGGCGGGACTGAAGTGGTGAAAGCCGGGCGGGACGCAGCCGGCACATGACCGGCACCGAATGCCGGGCGCATTGAACCAAGGGCCGGCGGGCGGCGAGTTTCTCGCGCCGGCGACACGCTCACGGTGGGCGCAGACAGCGCGCGCCAGGTGCAGCGCCGACAGTTCGCGGGCCAGCTAGCCCCGGACCGCTCCGTTTAGATTCTGGCTGCGCGGGCGTGCGGGTCTTCGAGTGAATCGGTTTGCCGCGGTGGCACGTGGTATAGGGCGGACCACTTATGACTGGGTGGATCGGCGCCCGCGCTTCCCCAGTACGTTAGCCGTAAAATTGGGCGGCACCACATTGTCTTCGACGATCTCGAAGACTCGCTCGTATCCGGTGTGTTCGATTAGCCAGGCTCCATCTGCTTTGCGGTACCGATCACGATAAAATGCAGCACCCCTGACGACGCGCCTGTCGCGCTGATTGAAGTACCAGTCCTGCAGATACCACAGCCCCTCGGCGGTAGCTGGTCCGGTCAAGTCGATTTCGGGATGGTGGCAGTTATGATTTATAACGACGTCGGCATTAGCCGAAGCCGCCAAGTACTCAAGTAGCTGTTCGCGGCCGCTAATCGAGACGTCGTAGCTGCCGCCGACAAATCGGGCGGTGACGTCCGGGGTGAACAGGCGCGCCAGTTCGGCGTGGTCACCGGTATCCATGGAGCGAAGATAGCGATACTTCACCCGCTTGATCTTCTCAAACTCGATCAAATCATCTGCATTCATATGAGCATCGCTCCATTCCTGTATGAGGTCCTGCAAGATCCGTGGAAGTGCATATTAAGGCTTTCAGCTGTCAGCGGATGAGCCATGACGATGGCCCCTCCGCGGCCGTTCATGACAGACGGCTGACTATAGGCCCAATAGACCTATTGCCTTCGAGTAGCTTGTGAACTCGAGATTCACGCGCCGGCAGTGAGACAACATGAATAGATTCCCGATAGCTCCTGTACTGATGTTGCCCCTGCTTGCACTGCATGCCTGCAGCACGATTCCG
The DNA here is from genome assembly GCA_963825385.1 of uncultured Pseudomonadota bacterium. Taxonomy (GTDB): domain Bacteria; phylum Pseudomonadota; class Gammaproteobacteria; order Steroidobacterales; family Steroidobacteraceae; genus 13-2-20CM-66-19. Next base: position 555,833 of record CAWGSX010000001.1, read on the forward strand.
ATCAGATCTGCTGGTTCCAGTCCTGTTGTCGGCGCATGGTTGGTCACTGAGGCCGGCGCGCCGTTTCCGTATCACATGTACGTCTTCAACGGCGATGGGACTTTGCAGCAGGCAAACCCCGATGCAGGCGATCCAAACTCGAGCGACAGCGACGGCAAGGGTATTTGGATCATCGACGGCGAGCGGATCAAGGGCAAATGGGTGGAAGTGACAGCCGATCGCACGACCCATAAATTCTCGGGCCGCGTGGAAGTATCCTTCGATATCGAGGTGAATCGGGATGCGTTCGCCGGCACGGCGACGGCGCGATCGTACGATGCCAAGGGCCTTCTGATCGGTGGTCCAACTCCACCGGGTAAGTTCGAGGGTAAGCGCGTCACCTACCCGTGATGGACCCACGCGCGCGGCAATCCTCTGATGCTGGTCCGAGCAAGAAGAAGGATCTACCTGACCGGCGACGGGGCGTCCTGCTGCGTTGCACAAGGTGGCCAGCCGGTTGCAGCGGACGCGTGAGGCGCTGATTCAGCGTCCGGGGAGTCCGAAACGCACCTCGAGGCGTCGAGGCTGCCTTTACCGCAAGTTATCGGTACCCGTTCGACGCCCTGAACACTCTTATTAGACACGGGCATCCTCTTAAGTCTGTCGACCGCCCCGGGGGAAGAGGCGCAAAGTCCACGTCTCCAGCCCGTGCGTGATAGCGCACGGCCGGGGCGGCGACTCGTCGAGCGATTGGCGATGCCCGCCAGCCATCAATAGAAACGAAACTAACTGCGCAGGAAGGGAACAACTTTATGAACAGAATCATAACGGGAGCCGCGGGGGTCGCGGCGTTGGCGCTGGGATTCAGTGCGCATGCAGGCTGCGTGGATCCGCGGGTTGCAGCTCAGCAAGGTTCGACTGAGCACATGCTCTTGAAGCTGGATCTGCCAGCCAGTGCGAGCCATTTCGAAGGGGGAGACGTTCGCCAGAGGATCGTGGGAACGTGGCATGTGGTCTACGCGGCCGACGGGGCCACCACCGGGGAGGCGTTCATTCAATGGCACAGCGACGGCACGGAATGGGAGAACATTAACTATCCGGTGCTGGGCGGCAATATCTGCATGGGCTCGTGGGCGATGCGGGATCCTTCCCATGTCTATCGAAACCACTATGGATGGCTCTACAACAACGGCGTGCTGGCCGGCTACTTCAACGAGACGGAGACCGATGAAGTGGCGTGGGATGGGAACTCGTATAGCGGATCCAACGTGACAGTTCTGCACTTCTATCCGGTCCCGCCCGCCACGGAGGGTACGACGGTGGAATTGAAGGGAACGGCAGCGGCGACGCGGATCGCACCTTAGTCTTAGACGCCGACATAAGCTCCCGCCATCCGAATTCGCGGATGGCGGGAGTCTGCCCGGCGTCGTCTCGTTAGGGGCCGGGCGATACCCCGCGCACAGGATGGCTCAATTCCGGGCGAGCGCCTTCATCAAGCGATAAGTGAAGTCGACATCCTGGTCAAACGCCTGCACCCCGATCCGCTCGTCCCGGCCGTGGGCTCTTGCGTCGTCCAGGTCATCAAACATGGCGTCTATTCCATAGCTGGGCATCCCCAGCTCGCGCGTGTAGCGGCTGTCGCTCGCGCCCGGTGACATCTCCGGCAGGACGATGACCTGGGGCCAGAGGCCATGCACCACGTTCTCGACCTCGCGCATCAGCGACGGGGTCAAGGGTGATTCCGGGCTCGGGGTCGCGGGCGTGATGGTGCTGAATGTGATGAGTGGATCAGCCACCACGGTCTGCAACGCCGCCTGGATCGAATCCGGCGATTCGCCCGGTATGACTCGACACTGCAGCGTGGCGTGCGCGCGCTGCGGCAGGGCATTCTCGGCGTGGCCACCCTCGATCTGCGTGGCCGTACAGGTGGTACGCAGCATGATGTTCGTCTCGACGACGGCCGACAGACGCTCGATCGCTGCCTGATCGGCGCTGCCCGTGCCCACGGCGCGCATGTCGGCCTGGGTCTGTCCGGTTTCGAGCTCGGCGCGGCGCGCGAAGTATTGCTTGGTCGTCTCGGTCAGATGCACCGGAAAGCGATATTGGGACAGGCGTGTAAGCGCCCCAGCGAGCCGGTAGATCGGGTTGTCGCTGGTCGGCCGCGAGCTGTGGCCGCCCTTGTCCCTGGCCTCGATCCCGAAAGTCAGGAAGCTCTTTTCGCTGGTCTGGACCGCCACGTACAGCTTGCGCCCCTGCTTCATGCCGGCTTCGCCGCCATCGGGGTTGATCACGAGCTGCGCGTCGACGAGGTCATGATGCGTCGCCAGGAGCCAACCGACGCCATTGGCGTCGCCACCTGCTTCTTCGTCAGCGGTGAAGGCGACGATTAGATCGCGCGCCGGCTTGAAGCCCTCCTGTTTCAGGCGCATCAGCGCAAGCGCCATGGCCACGTCCTGGCCTTTCATGTCGATCACACCGCGGCCGTACAGCCAGCCATCGCTCTCGGTCAGTTTGAATGGATCGTAATTCCAGTCCTCGCGCTTGGCCTCGACTACGTCGAGGTGACCGATATACAGGATGGGGCGCCCCTGCCCGCGCCCGTGGAGGCGTACGACGAGGTTGCCCTTGCTCGGGTGATCTGCGGGGGCCAGGAAGATGACGTCCTGCGGGGCGAAGCCCGCGGCGAGGAAGTGAGCGGCCAGTGCCTTGGCGGCCTCGCTCGAGCCGTGCGCGTGCGTGGTGTTGATCTCCACGAGCTCGCGGAGAAGGTCGCGGGCAGATGGCCGCGCCGGCGCGCTGTCGGCGCGGGTGGCGTCCGTGGCGCCCAGACACAACAGTCCGCTAAGCAATGCACAGTAGCATCGATGCATGTCACGATCCCTGGGTAAATTGAATGGTGTTGGAGCCTGCGCTGCCGCGCGCGAGTATAGACGATTGTCGGACTTTCCCCTCTAAGCCGCTGCGCGCGCCCGCAGCCAAACGGTAAACCTCGCGGTGGCATGCCGCCTATCATCGCTCCAGGGTTTCATGATCCAGTCACCTCATGTCGCCGCATGGGGACAGGCGCGTCCCGCAAGCTGGCGCCACAGAAACATCTGCAGCCGTCGGAGCAATTCTCCCCGAGGCTGGTTTTGGTTGACGCTGCGTGGTGCCGGATCCAAGATCCCGCGTGCCGGTGTGCCGCCCAGGCCCCGGCCGCCATTTCAGCTCGGCCCCCGTCTCTGGAGCGTCTCGTTCGTCGTGACTGTGGAGGCAAAAGCGGAAGCGACCGCTGAGTTCTGGCCCGACTGGCAGGGCGAGATTATTCACGGGCGTTATCAGCTGGGCCGCCTGCTCAACGCGTCCGAGTTCAGCGCGGTGTTCGCTACGGAATCTGTAGCGCAGGTCTATGCCTCCGCTGCAATCAAGATTGTCTGTGCCGAGCGGGTCACGCTGGCGCAGCTTTCCTACTGGCGAACGGCAGCCGACTTGTCCCACCCTCACCTGGTGCGGATCTTCGACGCCGGACTGTGTCAGCGCGGTGCCAGCCAGTTTCTCTTCGTCGTAACGGAATATGCCGAACAGACTCTGGCTCAGGTCTTGCTCCAGCGCCCGCTTACTGGGGAAGAAGTGCAGGAGATGCTTCCTCCCGCGGTGGACGCGCTGGCATACCTTCACGGCAGAAACCTCGTGCAAGGCCAGCTGGAGCCCGCGAGTATTCTGGCGGTTAATGATCAGCTGAAACTCGCCACCGATACCGTTCGTCCGATCGGCGAGCCCAGGGCGAACCTGGCGCAGGGCTCCTTCTACGATCCTCCAGAAGCACAAGGGGGCAGGCTATCCCCTGCCGGCGATATCTGGGCGCTCGGCATGACGATGGTCGAGGCACTGACGCAACGCGCGCCATCACCGAGCGATGCGAAATCCGCGCTCCAGCAGCTGCCCGGCCCACTCGCGCCGGCCCTCGTGGAGCTCCTGCAGCGGTGCCTGAGCGACAACGCCGCCAGCCGCCCGGCGGCTCTTGAGCTGGACGACCAGTTCAAACGCGTGCCACAGGAACGCCGCCTCGATGTTGCGCAGCGTCCCGCTGACGAACCCGCCACTCGGATCCCCGCCTCACCGGCGGCGGGCAGCTCGCGGCTGTTTGCGCGGCTGGTTGTGGTGGTTCTCATACTATTGGCCGGAAGCTGGGCGGGCTTGCGCCTGTTCCGGAGCACCCCCACTGCGCAGCGCCCGGCAGTGAAGACCGTTGAGACCGGTCCGCAATCCAATGTGCTCGCGCCGGCGCCGCGGATGCATCTGCCCGCCCCCGCCGCGAGCACCGTTCCAGTGCCGACCCCCACAGGGTCCAAGCTGGCGCGTTCGCCTCCGGTTCCTTCTCAGCATCAGGCCCCGCAGCCGGCGCCTGTATTGCCGGTGATCCACGAACAACTCCCCAGCGTGCCACGTAGCGCGCTCGCGACCATTCACGGTCATGTCAAGGTAGGCGTGCTCGTGATTGTCGATCCGTCCGGCAACGTCGTCGACGCCCTCGCGCAAAACCCGGGCCCAAGTGCCTATTTCGCGCGCCTGGCAAAGGAAGCAGCTCGACAATGGAAGTTCGTTCCGGCGGACGGACAGGACTCTCGAGAATGGCTGCTGCGGTTCGAGTTCACACGCAGCGGCGCGACCGCTCGCGCCGAGGCCCGTCGGCCATAGCCCGTGACTAAAGGCAGCGCGCCGCGCCAGCAAGCGGTTGCTGACTCTTGTTTGAATGTGGGTGGTTTGGGCAGCCGCAGCGTTCGCGGCGTTCAATCCAGACAGTCCTTCGAGCCGACGGCGCCGTCAACCGATGCGGGCTTTCAACTCGCTCAGTTCAGCACGCAGCGCCTCGATTTCCCGCTCCAGCCGGGTAAGGCGCTGCTCCTGGTCGGACGTGGCCGAAGAGGTCTCTGCGCTTGAGAATCTAGCGGAGGCTTCGGGCCGCACGGGGGCCGGAGCGTTCTGCGGCATCGCGAGCTCGCCGCCGAAAAGGTGCATGTAGCGAGACTCACGCTGCCCGGGCTCGCGGGCAAGACGCGTGACGTACGGGCCACCCTCGCGCCGCGACAGTCGCTCGAGGGTTGCCTCGACCTCTGCCACAGCCGTGAACGGCGCCAGCCGGCTCGCGCGGCTGCGCAGTTCGCCCGGCGCCTGAGCGCCGCGCAGGAGCAATTCGCACACTATCGCCAGCTCTTGCGGGTCGAACTTCAGCGAGCCGAATTCGGTGTTACAGAAGCAGTGCCGGTACTTCGCGACCCGGCTGCCGAATCCCGATCGCTCCAGCAAAAGATGCTTGCGGGTCAGCTCGTCAACCGTGCGCTGCACGGTCGCCTCATCCAGGTTCATCACCGGCTCACGGTTGCTCTTCTGGTTGCAGGCGCTGACCAGGGCATTGAGAGAGAGCGGATACTGATCGGGAGTCGTGATCTGCTTCTCGATCAGGCAGCCGATGATGCGAGCTTCCAGAGCGTTGAGCTCGATTTTCATGCCTGCATGATAGTCTGTATCGCAAGATCCTGAGCATGCCATCTACTCCCGATATCCACCCGCTACCAGATCCAGAGCAGATGCCTTTCGTGGCGCCGTGCCGCAGATTGCCGGCCACTATGCCCTTGACCTGGTTGCGGCTCGGGTGGCGCGACCTGCGCGCCGCTCCTGCCCAGAGTCTGTTCTACGGTGTTCTGCTGGCGGCCCTCAGTGCCAGCATCGCCGTGCTGGCTTGGCGTCTCGGTCTGTTGGCTCTGTATCTGGGGCTTGCGAGCGGCTTTGTGTTCATTGGGCCCTTGCTGGCGATGGGAATCTACTCGATCAGCTACCAACTTGAACGCGGCCTTCGCCCCACACTGAGCTTCAGTCTGCAACGCGGCAGGGCGCATCTGCGCGACACGCTGCAGCTGGGCCTGTGTCTGCTGATCGTGCTGCTGGTGTGGGCGCGTGCCGCCACCGTCATGAGCGTGTTCCGGCCGAGCGAGGCATTTCCGGAGTGGCGCGCGCTCATTCCCTATTTTGGTATCGGGACCGCCGTCGGCGCGCTGTTCTGCGCCATCGTGTTCGCCGCTACGGCCTTCTCGCTGCCGATGCTGCTCGATCGACGCACCGATCCCATCACTGCAGTGGTGACCAGCATCAACGCGTGCTTGCGCAACAAGCCCGCCATGCTGGTGTGGGGCGCGATTATCGTTACTGCCGTGCTGATCGGATTTGCGACTCTATTCGTGGGATTCATCCTCATCATGCCCCTGATCGGGCATGCCACATGGCATGCATATCGGGCCACGATCGACGCGAGCATGTGGCCACCGACGCACGAATGACATCCGGCCACGCGGGCCGTCGAGCTGCCGCGCTCTGAACTCAGTAACTACACAGATCTCGTGTACGCCGGGTGCGGACAAAAGCCAGCGCTGGGCGGTTGCTAGCGCGTTTGTGCGCGCTTCTCCTCAAGGGACTCCCAGCGCGCAAACCTCTGCAGCAGCAGTTCCTCAAGATCGGCGAGGCGCTTGCGGTCGCTGCGCAGCCGCTCGCCTCCGAGTTGATGGTAGCCCGGTGCGCTCATGCTCGCGGTCAGCTCCGTCTGCTCGCGCTCCAACAACTCGATCTCTTCCGGAAGCCCCGCCAGCTCCCGTTCCTCCTTATAGCTCAGGCGTGAGCGGCCCTTCGCCGAGGTGGCACCCGGTGGGCGCGCGGCGGAGCTCCGCGCTGCGGAGCTGCTGTCAGGCCCGGCGGTGCGCCCCCCGGGCAGCGGCGGACGCTGCCGCAGGTAGTCACTGTAGCCGCCAACGTACTCGCGCCACACCCCATCTCCGTCCGCGGCCAGCGTCTGCGTGACAACATTGTCAAGAAAGCGTCGGTCGTGACTTACCAGCACCAGGGTGCCGGTATATTCCTGCAGCCGCTCCTCGAGCAGCTCCAGCGATTCGATGTCGAGGTCATTGGTCGGCTCATCGAGTATGAGAAGGTTGGCGGGCTGCGCGAACAGACGCGCGAGCAGGAGACGGTTGCGCTCCCCGCCGGAGAGCATGCGGACCGGTGATTTTGCACGTTGCGCCGGGAACAGGAACTCTCCGAGATAGCTTGCGATGTGCTTGCGCTCGCTGCCGAGCTGTATCCAGTCCGAGCCGGGGCTGATGGCATCGGCAAGGCTCGCATCGGGATCGAGCTGGGCTCGCAGCTGATCGAAGTAGGCGACACTCAGGCGTGTGCCGAGGCGTATCGTGCCCGAGTCCGGCGCAAGCTCACCGAGGATGAGACGGATCAGGGTGCTCTTGCCTGCACCGTTCGGTCCGATGAGGCCAATGCGATCACCGCGCATGATCTGCATGGACAGGTCTTTGACGAGCGCTCGGTCCGTGAAGCGCTTGCTCACCCGGTCGAACTCGGCGACCAGCTCCCCTGAGCGTTCCCCGGCATCGAGCGTGAGGCGGATGCGTCCGATCCGATCGCGCCGGTGCGCGCGTTCCACGCGCAATCGCTCGAGGCGGCGCACCCGCCCCTCGTTGCGCGTGCGACGGGCTTCGACGCCCTTGCGGATCCAGACCTCCTCCTGCTGCCAGAACTTCTCGAAGCGGCGCCGGCTGGTCTCCTCGGCCGCGAGCTCATCGCTCTTGCGCTGCTCGTAAGCGGCAAAGCCTCCCGGATAGGAGCGCAGCACGCCCCGGTCCAGCTCGATGATGCGGGTGGCGACACGATCGAGAAAGGCACGATCGTGGGTGATGGTGATGGCGGCGGGGACCTTGAGGAGCAGCTCCTCCAGGCGCTCGATGGCTTCAATGTCCAGATGGTTGGTCGGCTCATCCAGGAGCAGCAGATCGGGCTGCAATGCGAGCGCCAGGGCGAGCGCGGCCCGCTTGCGCTCGCCGCCCGAAAACCCGGCCGGCGCGGCGGAGCCGGTAAGGTCGAAGCGGTGCAGGAACTCCTCGAAGCGCGCCTCGAGGCGCCAGGCTTCGCGCTCATCCGCTGGCGCAGCTTGGGTCCAGGGTGCGCACGATCGGGCGCGCAGCAGCAGGCTCTCCAGCAGTGTCGGTGCGGGCGGCAGCTGTGGTTCCTGCTCCACCAGCACCAGACGCAGGCGGTCGCGTCGCTGCAGCTCACCCTCATCCAGCGCGATGGCACCGGCGAGTACGCCCAGCAGCGTCGACTTGCCGGTGCCATTGCGGCCGATGAGCCCGAGCCGCTCACCGGCCTGGACACTCAGCTGTGCGCCATCCAGAAGCGGGCGCTCGCCAAAGGCGATGTGCGCGTCCAAAAGTGTGACCAATGACATGCGCGCATTGTCCGGGTTGCCGGGGCAATGGCAACGTCTGTAAGGCACGCGGGCACCGCCCGGAGCTGGCCTCCCCCGATGCGCCCGGCATCGCGGTCCTATTCGGGCGGGAGGTCGAAGCGCTCGATGTAGTGGCGAAAGTCGCGGCGCACGCTCTGCGGTTCGATGCCGTACTCGTGCGGCGCGTAACGGTGGATGCCGTGCTTGCCCGGCGGGTTGTCGGCGATGAACCATTTCATCCTCGCCGCGGCTGCCCCGGTCATCGGCAGGTCGAATGCCTCGTAGATCTGCTCCACCGCCGCGAACTGATCACGGATGAAGTCAGAGAACCGCAGGTCGTAGAAGAGCGCCTGCGGGTAGTTGCCGGCACCGCGCACCGCGATCGCATGCTCCAGTGCGCGCTGCAGGCGCGGGTTCCAGTCCCGCGCCACCGCAAAGCGGTCGACCGCGTCGCTGCCCATGGAGCGCACCAAGGCGGTCAGGCTGGCGTATGAGGTCAGGGATTTGACCGGATCGCGGTGCGTGAACACGATGCGCGCATCCGGGTAGACGCGCAGCAGATGCTCGAGCCCCCACATGTGCGCGCCGGTCTTCAGCACCCAGCGCTCAGCGCGATGCTGCGATTGCAGGTGCTGCAACTGCTTGTGGTGAAAATCATAGACGTGAGACCAGTCGGCCTCCTCATCGACCCAGTCCTCGTAGCTGCTTACGCGGAACTGGTTGTGGAACAGCGGAGTGCACATCGTGTCGCCCATCATGACGACGCACTCCTGCGAGAGCTGGGCCCCCATGGGGTGCATCGCTTTGAACTTCTCACGCCGCTCATCGAGCGGCGGAAAGCCGGCTTCGCAGCGCGCGATGCGCGGATCGGTCAGGAACGTTGCCGTGCTCGGCGGCGGCGACGGAAAGGTCACCTCCCACGTCATGGGGGCACGGTTGGCCGGATCCTGCGCCAGGATGTCGTGCAGGATGGTCGTGCCCGTTCGTACAAGTCCGATGATGAAGATCGGCTTTACGATCTTCTGCCGGGCGATGTCCGGATAGAGTTTGCGGTCGTTGACGTACTGCAGCCGGTTGACGATGTGCCCCAGCGCCCGCTCTTTGGCGATGTACTGGCCCACCGGGTTCAGCGCTGCATCGTTCGCCAGTGAGGCAACGAACAGGCGCAGGGGCTCAACGAACGGGCCGCTGCCGAGATCTTCCAGACCACCGCTGCGGGCACTGGCCTCGCTGAGCAGGGAATCCACCGCAAACGGCAATCTGGAGGCGGACATCGCCGCTTAAGTCTACATGGCCGAGCGCGCGGTGGCGCATACGTCGCGGCCCCGGGCGGGCGCCGCCACGCCGGCCGCCACAGGCGACGAGGCTCTTTTTTGGGCTCAGGGTGACCTGGCTCATCAATTAAAGGCGGATTTCGTGCCGGCTTCCCGCCCCGCCGGCCCGCATATCCGTAGTATCGCGTACGCAAAATGGGCACGGGGCGTGTTCAATGCGCGTGCTGCGCTCAAATTTGACGCCCAATCGCCGTGCATGAGACCGATCAGTCAGCTTGACGAAGACGCGTCAGCCGTAGCGCGCGCGGCGGCGCATGCACCACGCGGCAGCTTCGCTGCGCTGACCATCGGTGCGGCCGGGGTCGTCTACGGCGACATCGGCACTTCCCCCCTGTACGCCATCGATCAGATCTTCTTCGCCCACGGCGGTGTGGCGAGAACGCCCGAGAACGTGCTCGGGAGCATATCGCTGGTCATCTGGACCATAACGGTCATCGTCTCGATCAAGTACGCGCTTCTGGTGCTGCGTGCGCGCAATGACGGCGAAGGCGGGGTGTTCGCTCTCTACGGCCTGCTGCATCGATACAAGGGACGGGCTTTCAAGCTCGTGTTGTGGTCACTGATGCTGGGTGCAGGATTGCTGCTGGGCGATGGAATCATCACCCCCGCGATCAGCGTGCTCTCGGCCGTGGAGGGAGTGGGCGTTGCCGCACCCTCTCTGGGTCGCACCATCGTCCCGGTCACGGTGATACTGCTCGCTGCGCTGTTCGCCATCCAGGCGCGCGGAACCTCGGGCATCGGCCGCATATTCGGGCCGATCCTGATCGTGTGGTTCGTGACGATCGCCATATTGGGTATCGTCCAGATCCGGCTGCACCCGCAGATCTTCGCGGCCTTCAGTCCCTGGTACGCAATCGGCTTCTTACGCCACGCGGGGCTGTATCAGACGCTGCTGATCCTCGGGGCGCTCATGCTGGTGGTCACCGGCGGGGAGGCCATGTACGCGGACCTGGGACATTTCGGCCAGCGCGCCATCCGCGCCAGCTGGTTCGGACTGGTCTATCCGGCGTTGCTGCTCAACTATCTCGGGCAAGGGGCCTACCTGCTAGGTACCGCACCCGTCGCCGGCGGCAAGCTCTTCTACAGCCTGGTCCCCGCTTCCCTGCTGTATCCCATGATCGTGCTGGCGACCGTGGCCACCGTCATCGCATCGCAGGCGCTTATCTCGGGGGCGTTTTCCCTGACCGCGCAAGCCATCGGTCTGGGACTGTTTCCGCGCATCTCGGTGCGCCATACGCACCATGCTCATGCCGGGCAGATCTATGTGCCGCTCATAAACTGGGCGCTTTTCATCGGCTGCACGGTTTTGGTCTGGGCGTTCGGCTCCAGCGCCGCGCTCGCCTCGGCCTACGGGCTCGCAGTCTCCGGCGTCATGGTCGTCACCTCGATTGCGATGGTCGCCGTGGCACGACTGCGCTGGAATTGGGGTGCGCTGACCACGGCCCTGGTGTGGGGTCCGATCACGCTCTGCAACGTGGTGTTCCTGCTGGCCAGCACCCTGAAGATCCTCGACGGCGGGTACGTGCCGCTGACGATCGGGGCGGTGGTGTTCCTCGTCATGGCCACCTGGCGCTGGGGGCGCAAGGCTACCTTCGCGGCCTACCAGGCGCGACCCACGATGACGATCGCCGAGCTCATCCGCCTGCACCGTGAGGCTGGCCACTACATGGAGCGCACCGCGGTGCTGATGGCACCCAATCCGCTGCACGCCGAGACCGACCACACGCCGGCCCTGCTGCAGCTGCTCTGGGATCGTTACGGACTGTTGCCCCGCAATTTGATCTTCGTGGAGGTGACCCACCCGAAGGTCCCCTACATTCACGGCAATCGCTATGCGGTAACCGTGTTCGATCGGGACTCACGGCACGGCAGCATTATCAGCGTCGAGCTCAGCTTCGGCTTCATGGAGGAGCCGAATGTCGAGCATGCGCTCGAGGGTCTGGCCCGCCATCATCAGATCGACCTGCCGATGGACCGGCGGCAGTGGATCGTGCACGTCTCGAACGAGAATCTTCTGCCCGCGAGGCGCATGAGCCTGCTGCGGCGCATCCGCTTCCGCCTGTTCCTCGTGCTGCGCCTCATCTCGCGCCCCGCCTATTACGCCTACGGCCTGGCGGACGAGGTACAGCTATCCGCGGAAGTTATCCCGGTCCGAGTACGCTAGGGATCGCTGCGGATTTCCGGGGACTCGCTACGCGCTGGCGTCACTGAGTGCCCGCAGGTCGCTTGCGGACAGGTTCACCTGCGTGGCACGCACCAAGCTTTCCATCTGCTCGCCGGAGGTCGCGCTGGCGATGGGCGCCGTGACCCCGGGCTGCCGCATGAGCCAGGCGAGGGCGACCTCGCCGGGCTTGGCGCCATGGGCTGCGGCGATGGAGTCCAGAGCACCGAGGATGCGCATGCCGCGCGCATCCAGATACTTCTCGATCATCTGGCCGCGCGGGCTCCTGGCGAGGTCCGCCTTTGAGCGATATTTGCCGGTCAGGAATCCGGAGGCGAGGCTGAAGTAGGTGATGACACCCAGGCCTTCGCGCACACAGACATCGCGCAGGGCACCTTCGAAGCCCGTGCGCTGGTAGAGGTTGTACTCAGGCTGCACGACCGTGTAAGGCGGCAGCGATGCCCGGCTTGCCGTACTCAGTGCATCCTGCAGTTGCTGCGCGTTGTAGTTCGAGGCGCCGATGGCGCGCACCTTGCCCTGACTGATGAGCGCCTGATAGGCGCCGAGCGTCTCTTCGAGCGGGGTTGACGGATCCGGCCAGTGGCTGAAGTAGACATCGATACGGTCGGTCTGCAGCCGCCGCAGCGAATCCTCAGCGGCAGCCAGAATGTGCTTCGCCGTGAGGTCTTTCTTATAAGGGCCGACCGCGGAACCCACCTTCGTGATGACCACAGTCGTGTCGCGACGGCCCGTGCGCCTGAGCCACTTGCCGAGGATGGTCTCGGACTCCCCGCCGGTGTTACCCGGAACCCACGATGAATACGAATCTGCCGTGTCGATGGTGTTGAGTCCCGCCGCTGCCGCCTGATCCAGGAGCGCGAAGGAGCGGGACTCATCAACGGTCCAGCCGAAAACATTCCCGCCCAGTACCAGCGGGGCGATCTGGATTCCGGTCTTTCCCAGAGCACGCGACTTCATGTTGTCCTCCGTTATAAGGCAGGCAGCTGCAGGTTGAGGGAAGTATGGCCTATGGCTGCGGAGCGCGCGGCGACCATTCGGGGCGCGGGCCGCTGCCACCTTGGGCGGGGCTGCCCTTGACTATCACGGACTTGGGTTTAGCGTACAACACCCGCAAGCTAAGTCTTGGGTGCGCTGCCGCGAGTGCTGCCTGGCAAGGAGGACGAGCGAACATGAATCACTGCGAAACCCCCTGGCCGAGGCTCGAGTACCGTGACTGGCGTGATACGGCCGCGACCCTGCAGCTGTGGGCGCAGATCGTGGGCAAGGTACGTCTGTCCCTGACGCCCTGGGTCAACCACAGCTGGCACGTCCCGCTCTACGTGACGGCGCGCGGACTGACTACCTCGCCCATCCCCTGGGGACGGGAGATTTTTGAGATCGAGTTCGATTTCATCAAACACAGGCTGCGCGTGCGCACCAGCTGCGACCAGCAGGAGGAGCTCGGACTGCAGGCAGAGTCCGTAGCCGACTTCCATCGGCGGCTCATGGATCTTCTGGCCGGGCTGGGCATCACGGTGGCCATTAATGAATGGCCCAACGAGCTGCCGAACCCGATCCGGTTTTCGCAGGACGCGACGCACCGGTCCTACGATGTCTCAGCAGCACATGCCTTCTGGCGCGTACTGGTCCAGGCGGACCGAGTCCTCAAGCATTTTCGCAGCGCCTTTATCGGCAAAGTAAGCCCGGTACATTTTTTCTGGGGCAGCTTCGATCTGGCGGTAACACGCTTTTCCGGAAAGCGCGCGCCGCTGCATCCCGGTGGCGTGCCCGGACTTCCCGATGCGGTCACGCAGGAGGCCTATTCCCACGAGGTGAGCAGCGCCGGGTTCTGGCCGGGAAATGACGCAGCGCCCGCGGCTGCGTTCTACTCCTATGCCTACCCCGAGCCGGCCGGCTTTCGCGCTTGGGCGGTTCCGGCTGGCGCTTACTTCGATGGCAAGCTCGGCGAGTTCATTCTGCCTTACGAGGTGGTTCGTACGGCACCGGACTCCGATGCCCTGCTGCTCGATTTTCTTAACAGCACCTATCTCGCCGCCGCAGAGAAGGGGAGCTGGAACCGCGACCAACTGGAATGCCCGCTAGGCGCACCGGGCCGGGTGCGCAGGCTAGCTGTGATCAGCTCGCAGTGATGCTTGCCTCAGGCGCAGCACGCTGCGCCCTCGCGCTATTTCTTTTGGTCCGAAGCGTCGCCGGACAGCCCGCGACAGCCGTTCAGGAACAGGCTGACGGTCGCGTGTGCCCAGGCGGTGAGCTCCTTTGCGCTCATGGGTGAGCCCAGACCCATGCTGCGGCGCTGGGGCAGGGCGGCAACCATATGCAGGAACTGCGTGGCCGCGAAGCGCCGCAGCTCGAGGGTGAGGCGCGGATCGGGAATCTCGCGCGCGAGCAGATCGGCAATAAGGGCTATCGCTTCCTTAGTGCCAGGCTCGTCGTAGACCGCTCGAACCAGGTTGGGAAAGCGCGCTGACTCGGCGGTGATGAGGCGGTGCAAGGCGATCGCCTGGGGCGCGAGCGCCGCATGCAGGATGATGCCGGCGAGGCGTCGCAGCGTGTCTTCCAAGTTCGTGCCCTGGATGAGCGGCACGCCCGGAGGGGGACGAATCTGCCCGATGATGCGATGGACCACGGCGACGAACAACGCCGCCTTGTCCTCGAAACGGTGATAGAAAGTGCGCTTTGATACTCCGGCGCGTGTGGCTACGGCCTCTATCGAGGTCGACCCGTAGCCCTCCATCAGGAACAGGTCGGTGGCTGCTTCCAGGATGCGATCGGCCAGCTGCAGCGCCGCGGAACTCGAAGGCCTTCCTCCACGGCCGCTCTTGCGCGGCGGCGCGCGGCGCTGCGGCTTACCAGCGCCGATAGCCGTAGCTGCCCGACCGATGAAACGCCTGTCCCCCATAGGACGCATGGTAAGGCACTCGAGACGGATAATAGCCACGCGGCTGGCCGTAGAACCGCGGCGCCGGCGGATACGCAACCCGTGGAGCGTAGTAGGTCCCCGGGTAGTATGCGGACGGCGGTGCGTAGTACGCAGGCGGTGGCGCGTAGTACGCGGGGGGTTGCGCGTAATAGTTAGGTGGCGGGTAGTAGCCGGGCCCTCCGCCGTAATAGCCCTGGCCTGCGGGGTAGGAGGCCTGGGCCGAAGCCGCCGCGGATGCGACGATCAGGGGCGCGAGGATGTGTCCCAGCGCCCAGGGGGCGAAGAGCAACGGACCCGCGGCAATGGCAGAGCTGATGGGCAGGCACGCGATCGCGACGGCTGCGGTCGCGGCGAGAACGGTCTGCTTGAGTCTGGGCATGGCGTCGCTCCTTGCGCTCACCGAGAGAGGGATTCATCGCGCTTCGGAGCCACGGTACTCGGGCTGGGTATGAAACGCAACGGTACCGTTGCGTTAGCGGCCGAGGGGCACCTGCGGGCCCGAGGCGTCGGCGTCCGCGGTGTCTGCACAGCTCATGGCGCAGCTCAGCGGCGTATTGAAGCTAAGGCGACGGTGACTTCGCGTTGCCTGCTAAGACAATCTGCCGGTTAGCGCCTGCATCGCTATGCGATGCGAGTCCGATGCGTGAGCACCAACCGCTGGTGCGGTCGCTCGCGGGAATGGGGCGGCCGTTTGCAGCCGTATCGATACTGCGCGTCCAGTCACCGGCGCGGTGACCGGACGCGCAGCCTCAAATCACCAGGCCGGAGCGATATCAAAGCGCAGTACGCGCCCAACGCTGAGCGCAGGAGCGGGCGCAGCACCAAAGTCTGAGATGTACAGCGAGCCATTCGGGCCGAATGTCATGCCCGTGGGCACGTTGAGCTGCGTGACCACATCCTCGATCTCTCCCGAATGCCTCACCCGCACTACCTTGCCGGCGCCCGGCGTCGGAAAGCCGGCGGCGTCGGAGAGTTCCAGCACGTACAACAGGCCATCGGGTCCGAAATCGACCGCCACTACGGTCGTAAATCCGGCCTTGGAATTGATGATGCGATAGCCGTGGCCGAAACCGAATCCGGGAGCGAGGTTGTCGCCGTCATCGGCATCTCCTGTGGCGATCACCTGCACGCGCGCCCATTGCGGGTCGATCGGAAACAGGTTCAGGTTGCCAACGTAGAAATCCTCACCCCGCGCGGCGATGGAGGTTGGCACGATGTGGCCCTGCGATGCCGAAATGTCGATCAGCTGCCGGATCTCACCACCGGCCGTCACCGTGATGACCTGGCCGTGATTGGGCTCGACGGTATAGAGCAGGCCATTGCGGGCGATGAGGCTGTAGAGGGTTCCGTCCGGCTCGAAGTCATCTGCGCTCTCGTACTTTGAGGGGTGAGTCTTGAGCCAGGCGCCGATGTTGGCGATGAGCGTCCACTTGCCGGTCGCTCGGTCGACACGGGCAATGCCGCTCGGATTGTTCGGATTGCCGTGCGAGCATCCTCCGCCAGCCACAGCGGCATACAGCGTTCCGTCGAGGAAGGCGACGTCAGCCACACCGATGAGGTCGCCCATCGCATCCTGCGTAGAAGGAAAGCCGGTGGCCACCGTGGTGACCTTTCCGCTGCCGTCGATCTTGGAGATTCGTCCGCTGCTGCCGCCCATGTAGGGACCTACGGGAGCGGGCACCTGCTGGCACGTCCCTACGGTACTGAGCGCGCCACCGAGTCCGGCTTCGGCGACATACAGGTGACCGTCGGGCCCGAACTTCAGGCCACGGGGCGCTTCGAGTCCCGTTGCCACGACGGTGAAGGTACTCGGTTGCTGGGCAACACCCGGTGTTGCAACCGCTGTGAACAGGCAAGCTGTGCCAAGTAATGCGAGCGCGCCTGCGCCTGGAATCTTCATTTTGTAATCCTCCCGGCTTAAGTGACCTTGGCTTTGTTGGAAAAGGCGGCCCCGGCGGCGCCTCACTGAGGCCGTGCCCGCCGAATCGAAATCGCCCTTTGAACCTAAGAGTGTAAGTCGAAGAGATCGGGTACCGGGACATAGGCGAGCGCTGAGGGTTGCGCATGCTCGAGCGACGCGGCAGGCTCTGCGCACGGGCCTACGGAAGCGGAGGCTTTGCCGGAATGCGTGCCCGGAAGCGCGTTCCGGGCAGCAGCGTCAGAGGTTCCAATCTGTTGCGGGCACAGCATGCGTAGAAGTCGCGCGACGCAGCATTCGGATCTGCTGCGCCGTCTGCTGCGGGCCAAGGACCGCATGGACGCCGCTTCGCACGGGGACTGGAGCGTGGAGAGACTGGCGCGCGTCAGCGGCGTCTCCAGTGCCCACTTTGCGCGCGCATTCCGGGATGCCTTCGGCCTGCCCCCGCACCGCTACCTGCTCACGCGCCGCATCGAGCGGGCGACGGCGCTGCTGCGCGATACCGACCTGTCGATCACCGAGATAGCCTTCCGCACCGGCTGGAGCAGTCTCGGCACATTCGGGCGCATCTTCCGCGACATCACCGGCGCAAGTCCGGGAGCGCTGCGCACGCGCGGCCGGGCGACGGCTCACCAGCTCGGTCGCGTGCCGGCCTGCGTCCTCAGGGCTGCCCACCGGCCCAATCTCACAACCGCAGTTTTGGAGAAGCGGCGGCGGGTGCGGGCGGCTATAAAAGCCGCGAAGTGAGCAGGAGATAACCATGAGTCAAGGTGTCCAGGTGGCCGGTCTGTACGTTCGAGATCAAGACGAAGCTCTGACGTTTTACGTTGAAAAACTGGGTTTCCGCGTGCACACGGACGTACGCAACGGCGACTATCGCTGGCTGACCGTGCAGCATCCGGACCAACCCTCGTTCCAGCTGGGATTGTTCCTGCCCGGCCCACCGGTACTCGATGCAGCGACGGCGCAGACGGTGCGCGCGATGGTGGCCAAGGGCGCGATGCCCCCGCTGGTGCTGGTCGTGGACGACTGCCGCGCCGCCTACGAGCGGCTGCGCGCCCGGGGAGTGGAGTTCATCCAGGAGCCGGTGACGCGCTACGGCACTACCGATGCCGGCTTCCGCGATCCTTCGGGAAACGGCTGGAAGATGCTCGAGGCGCGCAAAGCCAGCTAGGGTTGCGTGCGGCGGGCTCTGGCGACGCTCCTTCCGGGAGCCGGGTCAGCGGCTTCTGGAGTCTGTGCAGCGCTTATATCCTGCCGGCCGCGCTCTTCCACTCGTTTCAAGCGGGCGTATTATCGGCGCATGACCTACGAGGCACGCCATGGTCATCCGAGCCTGTATGCGACCCGCACCCTGACGGTCGAAGTGGACGGCGTGTCCGTGAAGTGCTTTGAGATGGCCGACGGCACGCGCATCTGGCTATGTGACTGCAGCGTGTTCCAGGAGCGCGCCGCACGCCATCCGGAAGGCTTCTGCGCCCACACCGCGGCCGCTATCACCCGGTGCATCGAGGACGGATCGATTGAGGTGCGCTGACCAGCCGGGCACCGCGTGTCCCTACGCGTCCGGGGCTCGCCCGGCAGCGCTGATCTCCGGGTTCAGACCAGCCGGGGTAACCACCTCGCGGGTATTGATGAACGGGCCCTTCTGACTCTGCGGCACCGGTGCGCGGCGCACTTTGCGCCACAGGTCAAAAAGCGTCAGTGCGCCCGTGAGCGTGCCCAGTGCGGCAAAGTAGGCGCGCGCACCGAAGCCGGACATGAGGCTGCCGGTGATCACCGGGCCGAAAGCCGCGGCGGTGCCATTGATCAGCAGCAGCCTGCTGCTCGCGGCGACCATCTGCGAGGGGTCGAGTTTGTCGTTGACGTGCGAGACCGACAATGAGTAGAGGGTCAGTGCGGTGCCAGAAAACACTGCCGCCAGGGCGAGAAAAGCCAGCCGCGGCAGAGGGCCAAGCAGCTCGATCGCCGCCGCCGCAACGGTGGCAATCAGGCACATCGTTGCAATCACCGTGCGTCGATCCATGCGGTCCGAGAGGTGACCGATCGGGTACTGGGTCAGCACTGCGGCGAGGATGCTGACCGCCATGAACGCGGCAACGCCGTGCGTGTCGAATCCGGACAGCCGCGCGTAGACCGGGCCCATGGAGAAAATGATTGACGAGATCATGCCCGAGAACGCCACGGCCACCACGCCGAGCGGCGAGTTACGGTAAAGGTCGCGGAAGCGCACGCGCTGAGGCGCGGCGCGCCCGCTGACCTCCTGCGCCGAGGCGACGATCGGCACCATCGCGGTCGAAATCAGCGCCGCAACGAGCATGAACGGCTGAGTGCTCTGCGGGCTCGAGAGCACCAGCAGGAACTGCGCTCCGCCCAGTCCGACATAGAGGACCAGCATGTATATCGCGAGCAGCTGTCCGCGGTTGGTGCTGGAGGCGCGATGGTTGAGCCAGCTCTCGGCTACCACGTAGATGCCGGCGAAGCAGATACCCGAGAGCAGCCGCATCAGCGCCCAGGGCACCGGATGCACCCAGGATCCGTGAATCAGGACGGCCACGGAAGCCAGTGCGGCGAGGGTGGCGAACACCCGCACCGGTCCCACGCGGCGCAGCAGGTTCGGGGCTATGCGTGTCCCCAGCAGATACCCCACGTAGTAGCAGGACATGATCATGCCGGTGACGGCGGTGGGGAAGCCCTCGGCTGTAGCGCGCACGCCGAGCAGGGTGCTCTGCAGGCCGGCGCCGAGCATGAGAATGCCCATGCCGAGAAGCAGCGGCCAGGTGGCGACGAGCGGATTCACTTGCGACGGGTCTTGAGGATGATGGCCGGCGGACAGCGGCCATCATATACGCTGCCATGTGACGGGCATGCCGCATCGCGACACCGCCCGCCCCGATTGCGCGCGCGCCTACGCGCTTAGGCCCAAACGTCGAGTGAGCCGCCGCGAATTGCCGCTGATGAGGTGAGCGGACCGTAGAGCGGGTCTGCCGAAGAACTCGCGGGCGCAGCGGCCGTGACGCCCTTGGCCACAGTGGGTCCGGCGCTAACCTCGGCGCGGGTGACCTGCTCGCGCTCTGCGCTGATCTGGCCCGAGAGGCGCTGTATCTCCGCCTGACCTTTGGCGGTCTTCGCCGAGACGCACGTGGTCCAGTCGTCGAGCTGCATCTTATCGCGCCGGATCTGCCCGTTGAGGGCGGCGACAACACTTGCGCCGCCCGGGTTTGCGGGCTGAGCTGCTGAGTTGCTGACTGAACTTACCATGGCAGGCTAGGGCACTTTCTACACCCAGGTGACTGTAAATCCCGCGCCCAGCCTTGAGCACGGGAACGCGGCGAAGTGGGCCGCACGTCACACTATTCGCGCCGTCACTCGGCCCGGCGCTCCTGGAAGCGACGCGCTTTGGCGCGATTACCGCACACCTTCATGTTGCACCAGCGACGGGTGTGGTTCTTGCTGGTATCGAGGAACAGCCAGCGGCAGGAGTCGGCCTCGCAGGCGCGTATCTGCTGCAGGGCTTCGGACACGAGCAGTCGCGAGGCGCTGTGCGCCAGCATCCAGACGGGCAGGTCCGCGGCCTTGGCACGCCGGTCCCACTGCCACTGCAGCGCAGGCTGGACATGGGGAGCGCTTGGCTGCCAGTGCAGCTGGCGGTGGCGTTGTGCCTGCTTGAAGTACCGCTCGAGAGTGCGCAGCTCGCCGGCCCCGGGCACGCGGCCCTCGACCTGGCGGTAGAGCACGTGCGCCAGCGTCTCGCGCAACTCGCGGGCCGAGCGCAGCACACGCTTTGCAGCCGCTGGATCCACGGCCTGTTCCAGCTGCCGCGCCTGCTCGGCGCTGAGCAGCGCGGTTTGCTGCGCGAAGCGCACCAGGTCGTTGTAGTCAGCGAGCTTTTCGGTCGGTCCCTGGGCGCCGAAGCGGTCGTCCAGGGTATTGACGAAGCTGAGCACCGGGTGGCCTGCGGAGAGGTCGAAGGAGGGCGCTGACACATCTGTCGGAGATGTCCCCATAACCATTTAATATCATTTTGATGGTTACTAGGGAAGCCCGGACGCCTATCATAACCACCTATGAGACGTTTAACGGTTACGCGGGCAGCGCAGCACCTGGCCGCGCAGGTCCCCGATCTGCGGGTGTTTCTGGCGTTTGCCGCGATCTACGTGCTGTGGGGGGCAACCTTCCTCGCCATTCGCATCACCGTGCTCGAGCTGCCGCCGCTCTTCAGCAGCGGCCTGCGCTTCCTGATCGCCGGCGCGCTGCTGTACGGGTTCATGCGTGCGCGGGGCCAGCCGAGTCCGTCGTCACGACAGTGGGGCAGCATCGCGTTGGTGGCGCTGTGCATGTTCGTGGCCACCTACGCCGCTCTTTTCTGGGCGGAGCAATACGTCCCCTCCGGCGTGACCTCGGTCATCGAGGCAACGCTGCCGATCACGACGGTGACGCTCGAAGTCCTGGTATTCCGCCAGCAGCCTTTCCGCTGGCGCACGGCGACGGCGGTGCTGCTGGGCTTTTGCGGCGTGGTGGGGCTGCTGCTGCGCAGTGACGCTCAGAGCATTCCGCAGCTGCCGTGTCTGGTGATCATCGCCGCAGGGGTGGCCTGGTCACTCGGTGCGGTACTGACCCGCAGCATGCCGCGGCCGCAGTCGGCCGCGCTCGCGGCCGGGGCGCAGATGCTGCTCGGCGGGGCGGTGCTGCTGGGGCTGTCCGTGGCGAGCGGCGAACTGCCCACACTGCCGCATATTTCCTGGCGGGCCGGGTGGGCCTTGGCCTATCTGATCGTGGCGGGGTCGCTGGTGGGGTTCACGGCGTACGTATGGCTGCTGGCGCGGATGCCCGTCACGCGGGTCGCAAGTCACGCCTACATCAACCCGCTCGTGGCTGTGGCCCTGGGGTACTTCGTGGCCGGAGAAGCCCTGACGGTGCGGATGTTGCTGGCGGCGCTTTTGGTGATCGCCGGAGTCTTTCTGATCCTCACGACGCCCACGGCGCCACCGCAGCCGGCGGCGGCGGGTGCGGGGCGGATTAGCGGCCGCCTCGGGCGGGAAATGCCGTGCGCCACAGCCCACGGCTCCAACTCCTGAGGATAGGCGCGACACATCGGCCACGGGGTTGCATTGACGAAGATGAGCGGCGTACGGTGCGACGATTGCCGCCGCCCCTTGAGGTCGGGCATTGTTGACGCCGAGGTAGCATGCAAGCAGCCGCTGCTTCCGCGCGCTGGCGCGGGGATAAGAGGTGAGAGCGATCTGGATGGCGGTCAAGCGCAAGTCGGGCCTGAACCCCGGCCGCCTGCTGCATCTCGGCACCAGCTTCTGGGCTTCCCGCGCCTTCCTCAGCGCGGTAGAGCTGGGGCTGTTCACGCTTCTGGCGAAGCGCGCCCTCGGTGAGCGGGAGCTGCGCGAAGCACTGGGCTTGCACGAACGGGGCGCGCGCGACTTCTTCGATGCTCTGGTTGCCATGGGCGTGCTGACACGGCGGCGCGGCCGCTATGCAAACGTGCCGGACGTCGATCTGTTCATGGACCGCGACAAACCCACCTACGTCGGCGGCGTGCTGGAAATGATGGCCGCGCGGGCCTACGGCTTCTGGGGCTCTCTTACCGAGGGATTGCGCAGCGGACGGCCGCAGAACGAGGCCAAGCCGGGCGGTGATCTGTTCGGCACGCTGTACGCGGAGCCGGAGAGGTTGCGCACCTTTCTGTCCGCCATGACCGGCATCAGCCTCGTCCCGGCGCGTGCGATCGCGCGGAAATTTCCATGGCGGAAATACGCCACGTTCTGCGACGTCGGCGGCGCGCAGGGTGCGGTGAGCGTACAGCTCGCACTCGCGCATCGGCACCTGACCGGCTGCGAGTTCGACCTCGCGCCGGTACGGCCGATTTTCGAGGACTACGTGCGCCGCTTCGCACTCGAGGGACGGCTCAGCTTTAAGGACGGGGACTTTTTCCGCGATCCCTTGCCGCCCGCAGACGTACTGCTCATGGGGCACGTGCTGCATAACTGGGATCTGGAGCAGAAGCGCCTGCTGCTGCAGAAGGCCTATGCCGCACTGCCGCGCCACGGCGCGCTGATCATCTATGAGGCCATGATCGACAACGACCGCAGTAAGAATCTCGCCGGTCTGCTGATGAGTCTCAACATGCTGCTCGAGACCCCGGCAGGCTTTGACTTCACCGTTGGCGAGTGCCAGGAATGGCTCAAGACCGTCGGCTTCCGCCGCACGCAGGTCGTCACGCTGCCGGTGCCGGACACGATGGTGATCGGCTTCAAGTAAGGTGCAGCGCCGCCGGCTGAAGCGCCGGCTCTGCGGATTCCCGCTGCGGCCGCGTGGGCGCTACTATGCATATCCGCTCACTGCTACCGGGGAACGCGCTGTGCTCGACGCAAAACGATATCGTCACGTGGTCATGCTCGTCACGCTCATGGCGTGCGCCGCTCCGCTCTGCGCGGCCGCCGCGGCTGGGGATGCACTGGATGCGGCGATCGCCAGCCCGGCGCGTACACCGGCCTTTAAAGCACGCGATGTTTACCGCCACCCGGGGGAAACGCTGCGGTTCTTCGGCGTGCGGCCTGACCAGACGGTCGTGGAGGTCTGGCCCGGACGCGGCTGGTACATGGAGATCCTCGCCCCGTATCTGCGCGACCACGGTAAGTATTACGCGGCAATCCAGGCGGCCGACGGCGCCGGCGCCTCGAAAGAGGCACGCGACGATGCCGCACTGCTGCGCCAGCGCATCGCGGATGATCCGCAGCGCTACGGCAAGGTCATCATCACGCAGCTCGAGCCGCCCCGGCTCACGCAGATCTGTCCGCCCGGAACGGCAGACGTCGTGCTGACGTTCCGCAATGTGCACAACTGGATGGAAGCGGGAAATGCGCCGGCCCAGTTCGCGGCCTTTTTCAGCGCGCTGAAGCCCGGCGGAGTGCTCGGTGTGGTTGAGCACCGCGCCAATCCGGGCACGACGCTCGAGCAGATGAAAAAATCCGGGTACGTTGCCGAGGACTACGTGAAAAAGCTGGCGACGGCCGCCGGCTTTCGTTTCGATGCCGAGTCGGCAGTCAACGACAATCCCAAGGACACGAAGGACTACCCGGAAGGCGTATGGACGCTGCCGCCGACACTTGCGCTCAAGGACAAGGATCGCGAGAAGTATCTGGCCATTGGTGAGTCGGACCGTATGACCCTGAGGTTTGTAAAGCCCAAGTAACCACCGCGCCCGCCACGCGACCGCTGCGGCTGGATCTCTGCGGCTGCTGTGCGGCCCCTGTCGACCACGTCCGCTTCCGCATCCGGTTTGCGGCCGCGATGTTACTCCAGCTGGCGGGCGAGCTCGGCCTGGAATGCCTGCTCGCGCTCGCGCACGGCGGCCTGATAGCCCTGCGGATCGATCCATGCCGAGACCGCCGTCTGCGGAGTGCGGCGTTGCAGCTTGCCGAGAAGATCGAAGTACGAGCCGTGCGCGCCCAGGAAAATGTCGCAGGGCAGCGCCGTGAACACGGCGAAGCTGTGCTCGAAGTCCGCTGCGATACCCGGATAGGAAGCCGGCACACCGGGGCGGTCCACGAGCCGGTAGCCGGGGTTCACGTACCAGCTGCAGACGATGACGACATCGAGTGGCCGCCCGCTGTCGTTGACGCGCATCGTCCAGGTCGTGCAGCCGCGCGTGTGCCCTGCGGTCTTGTGCGCCACGAGCAGCGATCCGCCAAGCCGGACCGCCTCGCCATCGTGCAGGACATGGTCGACGTGCGCCGGGGGATAGCGCGTCTGCGGGTAGTTGAAGTCGCTGGCACCCCCGGACTCGACGACCGCGACGTCGCCGTCCATCACCATGTAGCGTGCGCCCGTCTGGCGCTTGAGCTCGGCGCTGCCGGAGTCGTGGTCCGAGTGCGCGTGGCTGATGAGGAGAATGCGGATGTCGGTGAAGCGCAAGCCCAGCTGCTCGACACTGTCGCGGATCTGCGCGACGGACGACTCGAGATTCGAGTTGATCAGTACGTGTCCCGCGGGCGTTGCGACGAGGTAGGCCGCGAGGTCCTGGCTGCCCACATAGTAGAGATTGCCGGCGATGCGAAACGGGGCGAGCGGCGTGGTCCAGCTCGGGTCAACCGCTGCGTGCACCGCTGGGGTCACGACAAGCACTACAGCGCTGAGCAGTGCGCGCAGCTGTGCAAAGGCCGTCCGGTACATCAAGACCGATCCTACCGTGTTTGCCGGTCGCGCCGCGATCCGCCGTTCAGCGCGCGGCGCGCCCGGACTTCGCTGCGGCACGACGGTTGATAAACTCGATCCGGCGAAAGCGCAGCCCGGACCAATCCGCATCAATGGCCACCTGCCGTACGGAGTCGAATCCGGCTGCCCGCAGGGCCTCCCAGCCGCTGTCGCGGTTGAAGTCACAGCTCAGCGCCTGGGAGCTCGCCTTCGGATAGGCGAACCACAGGACCCCGTCGCCTTGCATCCGGGCGGCCAGCTGCCGGGCGAGCTGTTCAAGGCGCCGCCGCCGGGTCACGAAGGCGATTGCGAAGGAGATCCCCGGGAGCGCGCGCAGCTCCCGCGTGACGCGCACACCCTTAAGCTCGCGCAGTTCTCTCTCGAAGGAAGGTGGCGCATCGAGCACGAGGATGTGCCGCTGGTCCTTGAGATTCAGCTTGTCGAAAAGCTCGCTCATGGTACTCGTGGCGCGTGGCTTGGCAGTGCTTCACCCGGATGACAGCACAAACTGATTGCCATCCGGATCCTTGAATATCGCGAACTCGCCCCAGGGCTGCTTCTGCGGCTCGCTGACAAACTCGACGCCGCGCTCGCGCAGCTGCCGGTAGGTTGCCTGCACGTCATCGCAGGCAAAGGAGCCGTTGAAGAAGCTGCCGATGCGGTCCTCCTGGCCGTCCGGCGTAAACAGCACGACCCGCGTCAGCGAGTTGTGCACGCGCAGTTCTATCCAGCGCTGCCGCTCACCGAAGGGCTGGTCGGTCGCGACGGCAAAGCCGAGCTTCTCGGTGTAGAAGCGCAGAGCGCGGTTCTGGTCCGAAATCGGAATCCCCACGAATTTAAGCTGCGTGATCATCCGGCACCCTCGGCCGCCTGCGACGTGGAACGGGATGATAGCGTCACCAACGCGTCTGGATATCGATAAATGCTATAGTAGTTACCGCTATGCAAAAGCTGGCGCTCGACGCCTATGTCATCGACGTGCTGATGCCGGATCTTGTCGGCCATGATCGGCGTCCCGCGGCGTTTGTGGTGTATCTGTTCCTGCTGCGTCACGCGATCCGCACCCGGCGCGACGCCATTCCGGTGAGCCTGCAGACAATCGCAACGCAAACCGGCCTTGCCAAGTCAACCGTACAGACGGCGCTGCGTCATCTGCGGCGCCGCCGGCTGCTGGATCCAGCTGTCTGTGCCACCGCAGCGCTACCGGTGCGGGCGATCCTGCGCCCGTGGCTGAGCGGCGGCGCAAGCACGCCTGCGCGCGCCGCAGCAACCCACGGGAGAAGCTAGGGCTCCGCTCCGGTGCGCGTCGGGTAGCCTTTCTCGCACCACGCCTGCAGCCCGCCGTCGAGCGCGACCGCACGCTGGAATCCCATGGTACGCAAGGTCGCCGTGGCCAGTGTGCTGATCCGGCCGATCTCGCAGTAGACGACGATGCGCCGGGTCGGGTCCGGCAGTTCCTGATTGACGCGCAGCTCCAGCTGGCCCCGGGGCAGCAGCCGGGCGCCGGGGATATGGGCGCGATCATAGGCATCGCGCTCCCGCACATCGAGAATCAGCATGTCCGATGCCGGTTCCTCACTGCGCGCCTTCAATTCGGCGAGCGACATGAAGGGCACGCCGGCCGCAGCTTCGGACAGCAGCTGCGCCACCGTCTTGCCGCCACTCATGTTGGTGCGCAGCGCCTCGGTGAGGTGCGTAGGCATCTTGAGGTTGAGATTGTTCATCAGTGCGACGAACCCGGCGCGGTCCCGGACCTGCAGGCGCGGGTTCTGTGCGAATTCCTGCGCGAGGGTTGAATGGTCGCGACCCTTGTATTCATGCGCAGGATGCACCTTGGTGGACGGGTCCAGACGCGCGATGCGTTCGAACAGGCTGTGGTACAGCTCCTCCGGATTCCCGCTCGGCAGGTCGGTACGACCGGTCGCCCCGATGAGCAGTGTGTCGCCCGTGAAGATCCGGTCCTCCACGCACAGGCAGATCGAGTCACGCGTATGGCCCGGGGTATGCACAACCTGCAGGCGCAGCTTGCCCACGGCCAGCATCTCGCCGTCATCGAGGGCCAGCGACACGAACGGCGCCGGACTCAGCCGGTGCATGGCGACGGGTACCTCGAGACGCCGCGCGAGCTGCTGGGTTGCGGAAAAATGGTCGGCGTGCGTATGAGTATCAACGAGGTAATGAATGCGCAATCCGTCGCGGGCCGCGAAGGCGAGGTAGCGGTCGATGAGGCTGAGCTCCGGATCGATCAACACCGCCGCACAGCTGTCGCTGCAACCGACCAGATAGGATTGGCAGCCGGACACGCTGAAGTGCTCGAATATCACTGCGCCCCCCGCGTGCGCCGAAGCTGTCGCTGCAGGTTACACCCGCGCACAGGGACAGGCACGCGGAAGTTGGAAGGGCCGCAACGGCCCGCTAACATCGTCAGCCCCCGCTCCAGGTGCAAGGAAACTCGTCATGGCCAACACCGTGCGACTGCATCGCGTTCTGTCCACCCGTCCCGAGAAGGTCTATCGCGCCTTTCTCGAGCCCGATGCGCTCGCCAAGTGGCTGCCGCCGAATGGGTTCACCTGCACCGTGCATGCGCTGGAGCCGAGCGTCGGCGGAACGTACCGGATCTCATTCCGGAACTTCACGACCGGCGTCAGTCACGCCTTCGGCGGCCGGTACGTCGAGCTCGTACCGCATGAACGATTGCGATACACCGATCGCTTTGAGGACGCCAACCTGCCGGGCGAGATTGAGGTGACGGTCAGCTTGAAAAAGGTCAGCGTCGGCACCGAACTCCACATTGTCCAGGCGGGCCTGCCTGATGTGATTCCGGTCGCGGCATGTTATCTCGGGTGGCAGCAGTCGCTGCGCAGCCTGGCTCTCCTGGTCGAGCCGGAGATAACCGCCTAACTGCGGCGCGGCAACGCAGCCCGGCTGCAGGCTTGCTAACCGCCGCAGAAGCCATTGCCGCAGGCACCGCTACTGGCAGACCGCTGCCGCCCGGCTGCCCAGAGCGGCTCGGGGTGGAACCGCCCAGATGAGCTTCGGGCCAGATGCCCGGGGCCCGTGCACGCGGCGGACGGGCCGGCGCGCTGCGCATGAGGCGCCCTGAGTGCGCGCCGTGGTGTTCGAAGGTATTCTCAAGTGCCGCGGGCAAGCCGCTTGGTCCTATCGGCGATGGCAGACAACACGAACGGCGTTGCGACGAGAGGCTACTGGTGGGTGAACCACCGGCACAAGAGCCTGAAGGAGATCGCCGGCGGCTACCTCTGGTGCCCGAAGCGCAACAAGAGCGGTGGTCGCAACCCTACCTACGACAACATGAGCCGCGTTGCCCCCGGCGACGTCGTGTTCTCACACGCCTCCGGCAGCGTCGGCGCGCTGGGTGTCGCTCTGGACCGCGTGCGCAGCGGTCCGGCGCCGGTCGGGCTGGAACTGGAGGCCGGGGAGTGGCAGCCGGACCTGGGGTGGCTGCTGCCGGTGCGCTTTGAGGTATTGGAGCACGCGCTGGTGGTGAAGGGACACGCCGCACGCCTTGCGCGAACGCTGCCCCGCAAACACTCACCGCTGCGCGCCAGCGGCAAGGAGATTCCCGGGGCCTATCTGGCCGAGGTTCCTGCGCCGATGGCGGCGCTCCTGGGCGAGCTGCTGCAAGGACAGCTCGAGCGCATCCTCGAGCAGGTCGCCATCGAGACCGGCGACGAACTCACCGACCGCGCCGCTGAGGAACGCATCTGGCGACGCGCCGATCTCACGCCGCACGAGAAGCAGCAGCTGGTGAGCGCTCGCCTGGGACACGGTAGCTTCCGGCGCAATGTCGAGCAGCTGGAGACGACCTGCCGGGTCACCGGCGTACTGGATCGGCGCCACCTGCGTGCCACACACATCAAGCCCTGGCGTATCTCCAATGACCGGGAGATGCTGGACGGCCATAACGGGCTGATTCTGTCACCGCACATAGAGCAGTTGTTCGTGCGCGGACACATCTCGTTCACCAACGATGGCCGCCTGCTGATCTCGGAACACATGAATCCCACGGTGACCCGCGCCTGGGGTCTGGACCGCGCCCGCCCCCCGCGGCCGTTCCGCAGCGAGCAGTGGGTCTACCTCGATGTCCACCGGCAGCAGGTGTTTGAGAAGGCTGCGAGCGGGCGTCGTGCCCTGGCGGCCGAAGAGCGTAACGTGGGGCAGCACGCAGCGGGGCCGCGCCCGGCCGGATAAGTGAGGTGCCGAGGTGAGCGTAACGATCTATCACAACCCGCAATGCGGGACTTCGCGCAATACCCTGGCGCTGATCCGTGGAGCGGGTATCGAGCCGGTGATCATCGAGTACTTGAAGCGACCCCCCGAGCGCGCAACGCTCATCGACCTGCTGCGGCGTGCCGGCATGCGGCCGCGTCAGCTGCTGCGCGAGAAGGAGCCATTGTGCAAGGAGCTCGGGCTCGGCGCGCCGCACTGGACCGATGAGCAGCTGCTCGAGCAGATGCTCGCCCATCCGGTGCTCATAAACCGCCCCCTGGTCGTCACGCCGCGCGGGGTACGACTGTGCCGTCCGCCCGAGCTCGTCCTGGAACTCCTGCCCGAGAGCGGTGCGGCGCGCTGAGCGGGCCCGTGCGGGCCGGCCCCGCACGTCCTGCGCCTTGTCAGGGGGTCCACTCGTAGAGCGGCTTGTCCTTGTCGACTACGTGGACCGACAGGATCCGCAACGGCGTATCCCCGACCACGGTAAAGCCCGCGTGCGGCACATCGCGCAGGTTCTGCAGCACCGCGCCGGTCGCCATCAGCGTGGGTTCCTTGCCGGGCAGCTGCACCATGCTGCCCTGGAGTACGTATGCGCTCTCGATGCCGTGATGCAGATGGCGTGGGAGGACGTCCCCTTTCTTGAGCTCGGTGAGCGAGGTGATCACCTCCATGCCGGGCGCACCTGACAGGTCGGCGCGCTTGAGCTCAACGCGCTGAGGGAGATCAGGGTTGCGGGTGTCGGCGCTGGAGGCGGCAAAGGCACAAGTCGCGCCGAGCATGACGGCTAACACGGGCAGACGCATAGTATTCCCCCTCAGTACCGACGCGTGCGCGTCGCCTGGTGATTCTCGGCCGCCAGCGCCACGCAGGCAAACGCTGCCGGCGGTGTCGCAGCGGCCGTCCGCCGCTCGGACGCGGCCTCCGGCGCGGCGTGCATCGGGGCTTACGGGCGCGGGTGCCCGCGGCTGACCCCGATGTGATGACGCCGCAGCTTGCGGTACAGGGTCGTGCGACTCAGCCCGAGCTGCGCCGCCACACGGGTCATGTTGCCGTCGTTGCGCTCGATGGTTGCAAGCAGCGCCTGGCGCTCGGCGTGCTGCAGCGGGGTCACCGGACTGCCGCCCGGCGGCGCGGCCGATGAGGGCTCGGTCACCAGCGTGGCCACCGGCGCGGGTGCGTACTCGCGTATCGCGGCCGGCAGATCTTCGGCGCGGATGAGGCGGTTGTCGCCGATGGCCAGTGCCGCGCGCAGCGTGTTGCGCAGCTCGCGGACGTTGCCCGGCCAGTCGTAGGCGACCAGCAGCCCGAGCGCGTCGAGCTCGATGGCCACCGGTGCACCGCCGGCGGATTCGCGCGCGATGCACTTGCGGATGAGGGCTTCCTTGTCGCGGCGGCGGCCGAGGGGCTGCATTGCCAGCGCGATGCCGTTCAGGCGGTAATAGAGATCCTCGCGGAAGCGGCCCTGCGACACGAGCGTGCGCAGCTCGCAGTTTGAGGCGCTGATCACGTGCAGATCGATCTTGACCTGCGCATCGGTCCCGAGCGGCTGGACGCGCTGATCCTCGAGCACCCGCAGCAGGCGCGTCTGCAAAGCGAGTGGCATATCGCCGATCTCGTCCAGGAACAGCGTGCCGCCGGAGGACTGCGCGATGCAGCCGCGCATGCCTTCGCGGCGCGCGCCGGTGAAGGCACCGGGGGCATAGCCGAACAGCTCACTCTCGATCAGCTGCTCGGGGATGGCGGCGCAGTTGACCGCGACGAACGCCCGCTCGGCGCGGCGGCTTGCCAGGTGCATCGCCTTGGCGAACTCCTCCTTGCCCGAGCCGGTCGGCCCGCAAAGCAGTACGGCCAGGTTCAGATCCAGCACGCGACGCGCGTGGTAGACGTTGCGGATCATCTGCGGATCCTCGCCGGCGAGTTCCTCGAGCGTCAGCGCCGTGGCGGCCTCGCGCTGGCTGATCGGCACCACGGTACGCGGCCGCGGCGGGCGCGGCGGCTGCAGCCGCACGATCGGATCCGGGACCGCGGCGAAGCTGGCGAAGAAGCAGTTGCCGTGTGTGCGCTCGCGCAGCTCCCATACGGCACGGTGCCCGACCGGGGCGGCGTGGCGCAGCTCGTCGCAGTGCGCATCGAAGATCTCGGAGAACTTGCGCCCGACGATCTCGCGGTAGTCCTGTGCTGCCAGGAGCTGAACGCCCGGCATGTCGGCGGCGATGATGGTTCCGTCGGCGCCTACCGCCAGCGCGCCATCGTGCAGCAGGTCCACGAACTCGGGCCGGTAGTGGAAGCGCAGCACCGTCTCGGTGTGGTAGCGGCGCAGGAACAGGCATTTCTCGATCAGCCGCGCCGAGGCATTCACGAGCGCGACGGTATGCGACTGCTGCTCGCGCGTGCCGCGGGCGCTGCAGCTCGAGGCGTCGAGCACCGCGATGATGTTTCCGAAGGCGTCGCGAATCGGTGCGGCAGAGCAGGACAGTCCGATGTGGCGTGAGCGGAAGTGGTCGGTCTGGTGGATGGTGATCGCCCGGCGCTCGGTGACGCAGGTGCCGATGCCGTTAGTTCCCTCGCGCCGTTCGCTCCACTCCGCTCCCACGATCAGCCCGGCGCGCTCGAAGGACTTCTTGATGCCCGGGTCGACCCGTTCGTGCAGGATGACGCCGGCCGGGTCGGCCAAGAGCAGCGCATAGCCCGAGGCGGAGATCTGCTCGTACAGCAGGTCCATCTCCGCCCGCGCGATGCGGATGAGGTCGGCGTGCTCCTCGTGCAGCTCCTTGAGGCGAGCCGGACCGAGGACCACCGGCTCGTAGCTGCGCGCCGGGTCGAGATTGAACTGATTGAGACAGCGCCGCCACGAGGTATCCACCGCGGGCAGCAGCTCGCGCGCATGCAGGACCGGATCGTGGCTGGCGACCCGAAAGACAAGATCAGCGTGCGGCTCGGACCGTGCGCCCATGGCTTCCCCCTCCGGCGCCTAACGCGCGGTGTCACAGAAGTGACAGGTGTCAGGCTAATGAGACGGGTGTCCGCGGTCAACAAAGGATCGGACAGCCCGGTGGCTCTGCCTCAACCGCCATGCTCGAGCTGCGCCGATCGCTAAGTTCCGGTTCTAATGGGGTTTTCGCGGCGCTTCGGGCGGTAACGCGACGGGACGGCGTTCTGGTACGGCGCTTGCTCTTGTCGCTGCAGCGGCTGCCACAGACAGGATCGGCCGCAGGAGTAGTCATAATGAGTCCCACAAGTTCTGCGCAGCTCAAGAGCAGCGGCCCCGATGCCGCCGGATCACTCAAGCTCAGCCATGCCCTCGCGGCGCATCTGAAAACGCTCCCCCGCACCATTCCGCTGCGCGATCGGTACGAGAACTTCATCGGCGGCAAATGGGTAGCGCCCGTCAAGGGCGGCTATTTCGACAACGTGTCGCCCACCACCGGCCAGGTGATCTGCAAGATCGCCCGTTCCCAGGCCGAGGACGTGGAGCTCGCGCTCGACGCAGCCCATGCCGCGGCCGATAAATGGGGGCGTACCGCAGTGGCCGAGCGCGCCGCCATTCTGCAGCGCGTCGCCGACCGCATGCAGGAGTACCTGCCGTTCCTGGCGGCCGTCGAGACTTACGATAACGGCAAGCCGATCCGCGAGACCAACCTCGCCGACCTGCCTCTCGCCGTCGATCACTTCCGCTACTTCGCCAGCTGCATACGCGCGCAGGAGGGCTCGCTGGCGGAGCTCGACGACGACACCGTGGCCTACCACTACCACGAGCCGCTCGGCGTGGTCGGGCAGATCATCCCCTGGAACTTCCCGATCCTGATGGCGGTGTGGAAGCTCGCCCCGGCACTGGCTGCCGGCAACTGCGTGGTGCTCAAGCCCGCCGAGCAGACGCCGCTGTCGATCATGGTGCTGGCGGAGCTGGTGCAGGACCTGCTGCCTGCCGGGGTGCTCAACGTCGTCAACGGCTTTGGACTGGAGGCAGGCAAACCGCTCGCCTCAAACCCGCGCATCGCCAAGGTGGCCTTCACCGGGGAGACCACCACCGGCCGGCTGATCATGCAATACGCATCCGAGAACATCATCCCGGTGACCCTGGAGCTCGGCGGCAAGTCGCCGAATATCTTCTTCGCCGATGTCATGCGCGACAACGACGACTTCGTCGACAAGGCGCTCGAGGGATTCGCGATGTTCGCCCTCAACCAGGGCGAGGTGTGCACCTGCCCCTCGCGCGCGCTGGTACAACGCTCGATCTACGACAAGTTCATGGAGAAAGCGGTGAAGCGCGTCGAGTCCATCCGTCAGGGCGACCCGTACGAGATGAGCACGCAGATCGGCGCCCAGGCTTCCAACGATCAGTTCGAGAAGATCCTCTCCTACATCGACATCGGCAAGAAGGAGGGCGCCAAGGTACTGACCGGAGGCGTGCCCAACAAGCTCGGCGGTGAGCTCGCGCAGGGCTTCTACATCAAGCCGACGATATTCGAGGGCCACAACAAGATGCGCATCTTCCAGGAGGAGATCTTCGGGCCGGTCGTATCGGTGACGCCGTTTGACACTGCGGCGCAGGCGCTGGAGATCGCCAACGACACCCTTTACGGGCTCGGTGCGGGGGTGTGGACGCGCGACCTCAACATGGCCTACCGCTTCGGCCGCGGCATCAAGGCGGGGCGGGTGTGGACCAACTGCTACCACGCCTACCCGGCTCACTCCGCATTCGGCGGCTACAAGAAATCCGGCATCGGCCGCGAGACGCACAAGATGATGCTCGACCACTACCAGCAGACCAAGAACGTGCTGGTGAGCTACGGGACCAAGGCGCTGGGCTTCTTCTGAGGCTTTTGACCCCCAGCCGTGCGGCCCCGGCGGACAGTGCCCGTGACTTTCCGCCGGGGTCGCGCGCGCTTAGCATGAGATGAGGGGGCGCGGCGCGCAGCGCCCGGAGTGCAGCCATGAATGACGAGTCCGTGACCGCGCTGCCGCGCGTGTCCGCCACTGCGGCGGCCCGTGCAATGATCGAGCAGCTGCGGGCCAGTCACGGCCCGATCATGTTCCATCTGTCGGGCGGGTGCTGTGACGGCAGCGCGCCCATGTGCTTCAAGGTGGGGGAGTTCAAGCTGGGCGGCATCGATGAGAAGGTCGGCGATGTCGCCGGGTGCGAGTTCTGGATGGACCGCGAGCAGCTGCGCCGCTGGGCACACACCCGCTGGAGCATCGATGTCGTGCCCGGGCGCGGCGCCAGCTTCTCCCTCGAAGCACCCCTCAATCAGCGCTTCATCATCCGCTCTTCGCTGTGCGCGGTGCCCTGAAGGGGAGGGTTCCGCCGCGCCGCGTTCTTCGCTAGCTCACAGCCAGCCCCAGGCCTTGAGCTTCATCTTCAACATGAGGATGAGATAGTGCCACGCCATGGCGATGCGCTCCCCGAAGGAGGGCTGATAGCGCGCGCGTGCGCGGATGTAATGGCGCAGCGCGGCCTGGTCGCCGGCACTGAGCTCCGGGAAGGCGGGCATGCCGCGGCTCTCAAGCCCGCCCTTGAGGACGGCCGCGAACGCGTCCGCGTTGAGCGGCAGCGCTGAGGCGCGCAGGTCAGGGGCGAAGCCGCCCGCGACGGCACCGGCGCCGTGACAGATGAGGCAGCGCTCGTACAGATGCTCGCCACGCGCTGCCAGCAGCGGCTCGACCTTGAAGGTCGCATCGTCCACCGGATGCGGCTGCGAGGGCGGCGGCGAGGCCGGCAGGGTTGCGGTCCCGCCCAGCACATAGGTGAGCAGGCGCCGCGGGTGATCGCGGCCGACCCAGCCGTGCTGCGCGCTGAGTGATCCGAGCAGCATCTGTCCGCCGGCCCAGCCGGCCAGGATCGACACGTACTGCTTCCCGGCTACCGTATAGGTGATCGGCGGCGCCTGGGTGCCGACACCCATGTAGGTGCTCCACAGCACGGCACCGCTGCGGTCATCGCGCGCCACGAAGCGGCCGTCGGCCTGCCCCTGGAACACCAGTCCGCCGCGGGTGCTCATGACACCGCCGTTGGTCGCACCGGGCAGGGCGACCTCCCACACCTTCTTCTGGCGCACGGCGTCCCAGGCGAGCAGCGAGCTCGAGCCTGCGCTTTTCGGGATATCGTCGTGGAAGGCGTTGAGCCCCATCGGGCCGTCCCGGTCCATGTCGTAGGTGCGCGGATCGAATCCCTTGTCGTTGTAGTAGCCCGCCATCTCGTGCGCCGGGATGTAGGTGAGGCCGGTATCGGGGCTGAAGGACATCGGCTGCCAGTTGTGCAGGCCGCCCGAGCCCGGCCACATGAGCGCCTCGCCGTCCTCGTAGCGTACTCCGCGGTTCTCGATGGGCCGGCCCGTAGCCAGGTCGATGCCTTTGGCCCAGGTCACCTTGCCGAGCTTTGCGGCCGAGATCAGTTTTCCGCTCTCGCGGTCGATGACATAGAAGAAGCCGTTCTTGGGCGCATGCATCAGCACCTTGCGTGGCTTGCCGTCGATCGGCAGCGTGGCCAGCACGATGTCCATCGTGGCGGTGAAGTCCCAGCTCTCCCCCGGTTGAGGTCTGGTAATGCCACATGTATTCGCCGGTATCCGCATCGAGCGCGACGATCGAGCAGAGGAACAGGTTGTCGCCGCCGCCGGGGCTGCGCAGCTTTGCATTCCACGGTCCGCCGTTGCCAGTGCCGATGTAGAGGCGGTTGAAGTCCGGATCGTAGGTCATCGCGTTCCAGGCGGTGCCGCCGCCGCCGAACTTCCACCACTCGCCCTTCCAGGTCTTGGCGGCCATCTCCATGGCCTTGTTCTCGAAGCCCTTGGCCGGGTCGCCCGGCACGATGTACCAGCGCCACAGCAGCTTGCCGGTCTCGGCGTCGTAGGTGGTCACGTAGCCGCGGACGTGGCCGAAGTCGGCACCGCCGTGGCCGATGATCACCTTGCCGTCGAAGACCCGCGGCGCGCCGGTGATGTAGCGGTTGTCGTTGGGCTCGGTGGTGAGCGTCTCCCACAGGAGCTTGCCGCTGCGGGCGTCGAGTGCGAACAGCCGCCCGTCCTGCACGCCCGCGATGACCTTGCCGTTCCAGAAGGCGAGGCCGCGGATGCCCCAGGCGTAGTGCATCTTCGCCGGCAGGATCTTCGGATCGTATTGCCACAGGACCTTGCCACTCACCGCGTCCACCGCGTAGATCACGCTGAAACCCACGGCGATGTAGATCACCCCGTCGACCTCGACCGGCGCGCTCGACACGTTCCACTCCGGCAGCTCGAGGCTCCAGGCGAGCCCGAGCCGCGAGACGTTCTGGCGGTTGACCTGATCGAGCGGGCTGAAGCGCTGCTCACTGAAGGTGCGCCCGTAGGCGGGCCAGTTGTGGCCGTCCTGCTCGTTGGCGAGCTGCGCGTTATCGACGTCCGCCGCCGCCAGGGACGCGGTGGCGATCGAGCCGGCCACGCACAGCGTGCGCAGTAAGGTACGTATGAGTGCCCCTGAGCTCATCGTCGGTTCCCACGTGGCATTGCGGCCGGTACCGCCATGATACGGGCCACGCTTTGCGCCGCCATCGGCAACTTGGACCAGACCCGGCCGCGCCGCCGCAGCGGGGCCTGGCCTTGCCTCGGCTGTCAGTTGCTCGGGGTGAGGAGGATCTGGTGCTTGATCAGCATGCGCACCCCGGTCGGCCAGCCCTCCTCGCTGCCGGCGAAGTTGGCCTCCTGCTGGTTGAGCAGCTTGCCGGTGCGCGCATCGCGAATGGCGATCGTCACGTAGTAGTCGGTCTGGGTCACCCTCTGCACGATGCCGAACAGGGACTGGTCCGCGCCGAGCCCGCGTGCGATGGCCGCCTCGCAGCCCCCGCAATTGCGCAGGGTCTTGTCGTGCACGGCCTTGGCATCGGCGTGACTCGCATCGATGACGCGGTAGCGGCCCGACTGTGCCAGCTCCGCGCGGGCCGCACTGTCGACCTTATCCAGGGTCGCGGCGTTGCTCGTGCTCTTGCCGAGATATACCTCCGCCGGTGTGTCGTCCACCAGCTCGAAATCAAAAACGGCGAGCTTGATGGGCGCGCCGGCGGCGCTCGCGCCGAGCGCGCATGCGAGGCAGCCAAGCAGCGCAAAGTGCGCCCGCAGGGTGGCGGGCGCGCGGGCGGGAGGGGCAGGCATGGCGAGTCGGAAGGCAGCGGCCGCAGCTAATGCGCGCGGGCGCCGGCGGCCACCGGGCGCGTCAGCCGGATGAGGTCCTCGACCGAGACGCTGCCGCCGCAGCACAGCAGCGCCACGCTGCGGTTAGTGAACTCGTCGCGGTGCCTGAGCAGGGCGGCCAGTGCTACGGCGCCGCTGGGCTCGAGCACGATCTTGAATTCCTCGAACGCCACGCGCATGGCGTCGCGTACCGCGTCGTCATCGACGGTGATGCCGCGGGAGACCAGGTGCGCCGCGGCCTCGAAAGGCACCGCTCCGGGGGTATAGGCCTGCATGGCATCGCAGATGGTGGGCGGGTTGCCGACGTTGCGTTCGCGCTGGTGGGAGATCAGGGAGCGGCGCATGTCATCGCACGCCTCCGGCTCGACCGCGATCACCTCGGCACCCGCGCCGAAGTACTTCTCCGCCAGCGCCGTGCCGGCGATCAGTCCACCGCCGCCAACCGGGCAGAGGATTGCGTCGAAGTGCAGCTGCTCGCGCTGCGCATCGAGCTGCACCTCGCGCATCAGTGTCGACTGCCCGGCCACCACGAGCGGATCGTCGAAGGGGTGCAGGTAGACGCGGCCTTCTTCGCTGGCGATCTGCCGTGCGCGCGCGTTGGCGACTTCCTCGCGGTTGCGGCTGCCGTGTTCGGTGAGCACCACGGTTGCGCCGGCACGCCGCGTCAGGCTCACCTTGCGTTCGGGCGCGTCGCAGGGCATGACGATGGTCACCGGTACGCCGGCCAGGCGCCCGGCGTGGGCGAGCGCCTGGGCGAAGTTGCCCGAGGAGAAAGCCACGACGCCGCGCGCGCGCTCGGCATCGGAGAGCCGGCTGACGCGGAAGCACGCGCCGCGCATCTTGAAGGAGCCGGCGAGCTGCAGCGACTCGGCCTTGAGATAGACCTGCGCCCCGGCGAGCGAGTCGACATAGTCGGAGTGCAGCAGCGGCGTCCAGCGCACCACACCGCGCACGGTTTGCCAGGCCTCATCCAGCAGCGCCTTGTCGATCACGGTCGTCACCCGCCGGCGGGAGAACAGGTGAGCAAGCCTACACCCATCGCGTGCGCGCCGCGCGCGCGCTCAGCGGCGCTTCATGGACTTGATGACCGCCTCGACATGGTCGAGGTAACGATGCAGCGCGGCGCGGCCCGTGGCGGTGATCCGGTACACCGAGCGCGGACGGCGGCCGTCAAAGGACTTCGTACAGGTGATGTATTTGGCCTCCTCGAGCTTGCGGGCGTGCGCGCTCAGGTTCCCGTCGCTCACCTGAAAGAGCGCCTTGATCTCGCTGAAGGTGAGTTCGCTCTGCACCGCGAGCGCGCTCATCATGCCGAGGCGTACGCGCTCGTAAATGAGCCGATCGAACCGCGAGTCCCCCTCCGCGCGGGCCACGAGCGCGGGCCGCGTGCGCCGCGCGGCTGCCGCGTTGCGCGTGGCACTGGTGGACTTAAGCACCATGACGCGCGCGCCGCGTCGACGGCCGCGCCGCGCCGGCGGGCACTGTGATGTCGGTAGGTGCGTTCACAGCCAGACCTTAGGCAGCCGCTTCCATGCCCGTCAAGGGCATGCGCGCCGCCGTACCGATAAGGTTAAAATGGCCGCCTCCCGGGATTGCGTGCCATCCGGCGCGCCCTCAGTGGTCCTCCGTACGAGCTGGGCCTGAGACGCCACGATCGGCGAGGCCGTGCACCGGCAGCGCGCGGGACAGCCATGTCCCCGGGCTGCGGCGCAATTCTCGTCCGCCCGGAATCGGAGCCTGTGTGCTGAGCTGGTTCGAACGTCGCATCGATCCCTATCCAACGGAGACTCCGCGCGAGTTTTCGCGCCGCCTGCTGCCGTTTCTGTGGCAGTGCTCGCAGGGGCTGCGTCCGTACTTGCTCGCCATGACGCTGCTGACCGGCGTGATCGGTGCCTTCGAGGCGCTGCTGTTCTACATGCTCGGTCAGCTGATCGACTGGATGACCCAGTCCGGCCCGGCACACTTTCTTAGCCAGCATGCGCGCCACCTGTGGCTGCTGGGCGCGATCCTCGCCGGCAGCCCGCTCTTTATCGCTGTGGCGGCCTGGATCAAGTACCAGTCGCTCCAGCCGGTGTTTCCCATGCGGCTGCGCTGGATCTTCCACAGCCGCATGCTCAATCAGAGCCTGAGCTTCTTCCATGATGAATTCGCCGGCCGCATTGCCGCGAAGGTGATGCAGACGGCGCTTGCGGTGCGCGACACCTGGGTCACGGTGGCCGACATCCTCGTCTACGTGGGCGTGTACCTGGTCACGGTCGCCGCCGTGGTCGCGGGCTTCGACTCCTGGCTGCTGGTGCCGTTTCTGGGCTGGATGGCCGCCTACGGCGCCTGTCTGGTCTACTTCGTGCCGCGTCTGGGCAAGGTGGCTTCGGACCAGGCCGATGCGCGCTCGATGATGACCGGGCGTATCACCGATGCCTACACCAACATTTCCACTATCAAGCTGTTCGCGCATGGGAGCCGCGAGGCCGGCTACGCGCGCGCCGCCATGGATGAGTTCCTGGTCACCGCGCGGCGTCAGACTCGCTACGTGAGCGCGTTTGAGATCATCAACCACTGCCTGAACATGCTGCTGATCGGCGCCACCGTCGCGATTGCGGTGCGCCTGTGGCTGCTCGGCGCGCTGCAGCTCGGTGCCATCGCCGCGGCGACCGCGATGGCGCTGCGTCTGAACGGCATCTCGCACTGGATCATGTGGGAGCTGGCCACGCTCTTTGAGAACATCGGCACCGTTCAGGACGGCATCAATACCGTGACGCGCCCGATCGGCGTGCTCGATCGTCCCGACGCCGTGCCGCTGCACGTCAGCCGTGGTGAGATCCGCTTCGAGCACGTCGGCTTTCACTACGGCAACGACAAGCGCGTGATCAACGACCTGACGCTGACCATCAAACCGGGGGAGAAGATCGGTCTGGTCGGGCGCTCCGGGGCCGGCAAGTCGACGCTGGTCAACCTGCTGCTGCGCTTTTACCCGGTACAGTCCGGGCGCATCCTGATCGACGCACAGGACATCGCCGGTGTCACCCAGGAGAGCCTGCGCGAGCAGATCGGCATGGTGACCCAGGATACGGCGCTGCTGCACCGCTCGGTGCGTGACAACATCATCTACGGCCGGCCGCGGGCGGGCGAGGCCGAGATGCGCTCGGCGGCGCGACGGGCCCACGCCGAGGAATTCATCGAGAGCCTGAGTGACACCTATGGCGGCCGCGCCTACGACGCGCTGGTGGGCGAGCGCGGTGTGAAGCTCTCCGGCGGGCAGCGCCAGCGCGTGGCCCTGGCGCGGGTGATGCTCAAGGACGCGCCGATCCTGTTGCTCGATGAAGCGACCAGCGCGCTCGATTCCGAGGTCGAGGCGGCGATCCAGGAGACGCTCGAGGCACTGATGCGCGGCAAGACGGTGGTCGCCATCGCCCACCGTTTGTCGACCATCGCCGCGATGGACCGGCTGATCGTTCTCGATGCGGGCGCGATCGTCGAGCAGGGCACGCATGCCTCGCTCTTGGCCAGCGGCGGACTGTACGCGCGACTGTGGGCGCACCAAAGTGGCGGCTTCCTGGGTGACGACGCCGAAGAGCCGCGGAGACTGCGCAGCGCGGGCAGCTAAGCGCACCCATGCCTGAGCTGCCCGACCTCACGGTGTACCTCGAGGCGCTGCAGGAGCGCATCCTCGGCGCGCGCCTGGAACACATCGCGATCGGCTCCCCGTTTCTGTTGCGCACCGCGCTGCCGCCGCTGGCGATGGCCGAGGGCCGCAGCGTCTGCGCGCTGCGGCGCGTGGGCAAACGGCTTGCCATCGGTCTTCAGGGGGACCTGTGGCTGGTGTTCCATCTCATGATCGCCGGGCGCCTGCACTGGAGCGCGCGCGGCACCGCGCCGCTCAAGCGCGCCGCGCTGGCGCGCCTGGATTTCACCAGCGGTACCCTCACACTCACCGAGGCCGGCAGCAAGCGGCGTGCCTCGCTGCACCTGCTCGAGGGCGAGCCCGCCTTGCGCGCTCAGGATCCCGGTGGACTTGAGGTGCTCACGGCCGGCGTGCCGCAGTTCGCACTCCAGCTGCGGCGCGAGAACCATACCCTCAAGCGCGCGCTCACCGATCCGCACCTGTTCAGCGGCATCGGCAACGCCTACTCCGATGAGATTCTCCATGCCGCGCGGCTGTCCCCGGTGATGCTCACCAGCCGCATCAGCGACGCCGAGATCGAACGGCTGCATGCCGCGGTGCAGGGACAGCTGCGCCTGTGGATCGAGCGTCTGCGCGCCGCTGCGGGCGGGGAATTTCCCGAGAAGGTCACGGCCTTTCGCCCGGACATGGCCGTGCACGGCCGCTTCCGCCAGCCGTGCCCGGTATGCGGTACGCCGGTGCAGCGCATCCGCTATGCCGAGAACGAGACCAACTACTGCGCGCGCTGCCAGACCGGCGGGCGCCTGTTGGCGGACCGCGCCCTGTCGCGGCTGCTCAAGCAGGACTGGCCGAAGAGCGTCGACGGTTTCGACCGGGAGGCCTGAAGTCCTCCCCCGCGCAGGTCAGCCCGGCGCGGGCGAATTGCAGCGGGCGAGCACGGCGCGCAGATCCCGGATGGCGGGGAAGACCTCGTTGTTCCAGTCCCCGCCCTGGGCGTCCCAGGCGCGCTGCTCGTATTCCACGATTTCCTTGTCCTCGCGGAAGATGTTCTCGGTAAACCAGACCACGAACGGCCAGGCGACGTGGATCAGCCCCGGGATAGGGGGCTTCTTCACCGACAGGTAACCGTAAGTGCGGTTGGTGCGCTGCGCGGCGTCCCAGGGCGTGTAGCACAGCCAGACTTCGAGCACCGGGTCCTGGGTGTCGTTGATGTCCCGCCCTACCCAGACCTTCAGACTCTGCGCCGGATAGTCGGTGCGGATGCGCATGTGATCGCGGAAATCGCCCTTCTTCTTCTGGTTCTGGTCGCGCCGCCGTACCAGATCCACGATGACCTGCTCGCCCAGGGTCTGCCGACCCTCGGTGCGCCGGAAGCTGTACTCGACCTGCGCCCAGTCCTCGCCGTGCTCGCGGCCCAGGCATTGCGCGCGGATCGAGCCCATGTAACGGCGATGCATGAACTGGTGATTCATGTCGAAGAGGTTCTCGTGCATGAACGTGAAGTGGCAGTCCACCTCGCGATACAGCCGGCGTGTCTTGTAATCCCCGCGCCGGTAGGCCCCGAGCGCGCGCGGAGTCCGCGCCGCCGCCAGCGCGGCATTACCCGGGAACACGAGGATCATGCCGTCGACTTCGCACACCGGGTAGCTGCGCACCCCGTTGGGCAGCCGCTCCTTGCCGAGGTACGGCACGCTCACACAGCGGCCGCTGCAGTCGTACGTCCAGCCGTGGTAGTGGCAGCGCAGCTCCTCGCCGCTCACCACGCCCAGGTGCAGCGGCACCTGGCGGTGGGCGCAGCGGTCCTCGAGCGCGAACACCTTCCCGCTCGCGCCGCGGTACAGGCAGATCGGCTCGCCGGCGAAGCGGCGGCTCAAGGTACGCCCCGGCCGCAGCTCATCCGACCAGGCGACCGGATACCAGTGGTCCGGATGCGCGCCGCCCCGGCGCAGATCGGCGCTGGCCGCCGGACCCAGTGGCTGTACCTTGCCTGCCTGTTCGTCGAGCAATGTTCCTCCCGCGCCTCAGTTCAAGCTGGCGCCGCTTACTGTGCCTCAGCGTAGACTTTAATCAGCTCGTTGAGGAAATCACGTCCGACAAATACTGATCTCTCGCTGCGCCGCTCGTTCAGGCCGTGTACGCCGTTGCCATCCGGGTCGCCCCAGCCGCCCGGCACGCCGTAGACGGGAATACCGATCGCTTCGAGGAAGATACCGTCGGTTGCGCCCGTGGACATCGTGGGCACCAGCGGCACCCCGGGAAAGTAGCGCGCGACCAGCTTTTCGGCCGGCCCGATGATCTTGGGGTCCAGGGGCGGCGGCACGGCGAGCGGACGGATGGGCGGGACCGGCGTGACCTTCAGCTTCGGATCATTGATGGCCGCGGTCAGCGCCGCCTGCGTGCTCTCTACGGTCTCGCCGGGGAAGATGCGACAGTTGACGTTGGCGGTCGCGCGCTGCGGCAGCGCGTTGTTGGCATGGCCCCCCTCGAGCAGCGTCGCCACGCAGGTGGTGCGCAGCATGCTGTGGTAGCTGCGATCGCGCGAGACGATCGCTTCGGCTGCCTTGTCGTCCGGGTTCTTGGCTAGCGCCACCATCGCCTGGCCGAGCTCGTCCCCGCGCGCCGCTCCCGCCTTGGCGAAGAACGTGCGGGTGGTTTCCGTGAACTTCGCCGGGAACTCGTAGTCGCGCACGCGGGCGAGCGCATCGGCGAGCTCGTAGATGGCGTTGTCGCGGATCGGGATGGAGCTGTGGCCGCCGGCATTGGTGGTCTCCAGCGTGTAATTCTGCGCAGCCTTCTCGCCGACCTGGATGGACTCCACCACGAGCTTGCCGTGACCGTCGGTGCGGCCGCCGCCGCCCTCGTTGAGCGCGAATGCCGCCGCGATCAGCTCGGGTTTGTTCTTGGCGAGCCAGTCGGCGCCGTTGAACGCGTAAGTGGTTTCCTCGCCGCAGGTCAGCGCCATCTTGATGGTGCGCCGGGGCTGATAGTGGCCCTGTTTGAAGCGCATCAGGGCATCGACCCAGACCGCATCCAGCGCCTTCATGTCCGCCGTGCCGCGCCCGTAGAAGTAGCCGTTCTCCTCGATGAAGGTGAAGGGGTCGCGCTCCCAGTCCGCGCGCTTGGCTTCGACGACGTCGAGATGACCGAGCAGCAGCATCGGCTTCGCGGCCGCCGCGCGCCCGTGCAGCACCGCGACGATGCCACCCTCCTTGGGATGGTCGGGGACGGCGAAGAGCGTCAGGTCCTGCTCGGCGAAGCCCGCGGCACGCAGGTGTGCGGCGATGCGCTCGGCAGCCAGCGTGCAGCTGCCGCTCGAGAGCGTGGTGTTGGTCTCGACCAGCTCCTTGTATATGGCGAGATAGGCGGTCTGGTCCGCACGCAGCGGGGTGCTGAGCGGTGCATCCTGTGCCGGGGCAGTGACGGGTACGGTGAGCCCGAGCGTGATGGCAACGGCAAGGGCAAGCGCACGGATTGGAGCGGAGCCGGAGCTTGTGGGCATGTAGACCTCGTTGGTTTTTTTAGTCGGCGTGGCCCGCACGCGGCCCCTGGCGGCGTTCTCGAGCCTGTCTCGGGCGACGTGCGACGCCCTTACCAGCCCATCGGACCGTACACTAGCCCGAAGCCCGGATACATCGGCCCCTCCCACGGGCCC
The DNA here is from genome assembly GCA_963825385.1 of uncultured Pseudomonadota bacterium. Lineage (GTDB taxonomy): Bacteria > Pseudomonadota > Gammaproteobacteria > Steroidobacterales > Steroidobacteraceae > 13-2-20CM-66-19. The sequence continues at coordinate 600,306 of CAWGSX010000001.1, forward strand.
CACGCGCTCCAGTTCCAGGCGGCGTCCGAATACATCTGCGCACTCATCTGCTGCTCGTCGGCGAGGTGCTGCGCGAGCTGGTTGGCGCGGTACTGGTTGTACGCCTGCTGCGTGCCGACGTAGAGGCATCCGCACACGATCGGATCGGAGTAGACGTAGTGGATTGTGTCGCCGTTCTGGCGCGTCACGAACTGGTTGGCCGGCAGGCGCGTAAGCATGGTCTGGCGCTCTGGTGTGTTGGCCGGCTTGATGATGAAACCGGCGGCGGCGAGCTTATCCTCCCTGGCCGTGATCAGCTGCTGCTGCGTCTGGCAGGCGCTCAGCGCCAGAGTCGTGAGCACAAGCGCGATGCGCGTGGTGCTGAGTAATCGTGCCTTGCTCGTCATGGATGGTTCCTCCTTCGCCGTCACCAGCCGACCACCGGCTCGTATACAAACCCGAATGCTCCCGTCGGCGGACCCCACGGCCCCCACGCCGCCCACGACCAGGCCGCATCGCTCCAGGTGAGCGCGGCAAGCTGGCGCTCATCGACCAGCTGCTGCTGCAGCTGGTTGGCGCGATAGCGCTCGTAAGCCTGCTGCGTGCCCACGTACAGACAGTCGCACACCAGCGGATCGGCATAGACGTAATGGGTGCTGCCGCCGTGCTGCCGGATGAGGAAGCGGTGCGGCGGCAGGCTCGCGAGCATGGTCTGACGCTGCGGGGTATCGGCGGGCTTCATGAGAAAGCCGGCGGTCGCGAGCTGATCCTCGTAGTGGCCATAGTCCGGCGGGGCCGACTGACAGGCGCCCAGCACCACCAGACACGCCGCCAGGGGCCAAATTTCCCGGAACGCCTTCATGCAGCCGCCCGTTACCTCGAGGGATCGGGCAGCATCTTCCCACATTTCGCGCCGCGCGATCGCGCACAATGGAGCGCCCGGGATCTTCTCAGACCGACCATGAGCTACCGCCTGCGCATCGCCACGCTCGCCGATGAGTCGGCGCTGCACGCGCTGATCGCCCGCTCCATCCGCGCGCTCGGTGCCGATGACTACAGCCCGGAGCAGATCGAGCAGGCCCTGCGCGGCGCCTTCGGCGTCGACACCAATCTCATCCGCGACCACACCTACTTCGTCATCGTGACGGATACGGACCAGATCGTCGCCTGCGGCGGCTGGAGCCGGCGGCGCACGCTCTTTGGCAGCGACGCGCGCGCAGCGCGCGATGAGTCCTGGCTCGACCCGCACAGGGACGCGGCGAAGATCCGCGCCTTCTTCGTCGACCCGGCGCACGCGCGCCGCGGCCTGGGACGGCTGCTGCTCGAGCGCAGCGAAGCCGAGGCGCTGGCGGCGGGCTTCACGCAGCTGGAGCTCATGGCAACACTGCCCGGGGTACGCCTCTACGCCCGCTATGGCTTTCTGCCGCAGGCGGCGATCGAATATCCTCTGCGCGCGGATCTCAGCATCCGGTTCGTGCCCATGACCAAGCGCCTGCGCGGCGTTGCGGCGCGGACCGGACAGAACAACGACAAGGGCGGCGATGACAACCATGAACCGGCGGGAATTTCTCGGGACGATGGGAACCGCGGCGCTGGCAGCGGCGGCGACCGCAGCACCGGCGGCGCCGGCAGCCACGGAGTTTGACCCGAGCGAGATGTCGTGCGCGCAGCTCGCGCGTGCCCAGCAGGAGGGGCGCATCAGCGCGGAGTCGCTGACCCAGAGCTACCTGCACCGCATCGCGCGCTACGATCGCACCGGACCCAACATCGGCGCGGTGCTGGCGCTCAATCCGGATGCGCTCAAGGCCGCGCGCGCCCTCGATGCGGAGCGGCGCGCGGGCAAGCTGCGTGGCCCGCTGCATGGCCTGCCTTTCCTGATCAAGGACAACGTCGAGACCGCCGACCCGCTGCCCACGACCGCGGGCTCGCTCGCGCTCGCCGGCGCACGGCACAGCGAGGATGCGCCGATGGTGGCGCGCCTGCGTGAGGCAGGCGTGATCGTGCTCGGCAAGGCCAATCTGAGTGAGTGGGCCAATTTCCGTTCCAGCCGCTCGGTGAGCGGCTGGAGTGCCGTGGGCGGGCAGACGCGCTGCCCCTACGATCCCACCCGCAACCCCTCCGGCTCGAGTGCGGGGCCTGCCGCCGGCGCGGCCGCCAATCTGTGTGTGGCCGCGATCGGCTCGGAGACCGACGGCTCGATCCTCGCTCCGGCCTCGCTCAACGGGCTCGTGGGACTTAAGCCCACGGTGGGACTGGTGAGCGGAGTCGGCGTGGTTCCGATCACCGCACGGCAGGACACTACCGGTCCGATGACCCGCACCGTGGCCGATGCGGCTCTCGTGATGACGGCCATGGCGCAGCCCGGCGTTGCCTGGGACGGGGTCGCCGCCCTCGAGGCCGCACCGCGCGGCCTGCGCCTGGGCGTGCTGCCGCCGCCGTCTTCTACCCACCCGCAGGTGCTCGCCCAGTCCAAGGACTGGTTCAGAGTGCTGGAGCAGGCCGGTTGCACGCTCGTGGACGTGCCCGAGCCGCAGGGCTGGGCGAGCCTGCTCGAGGATGAATTCGAGGTTCTGCTGTACGACTTCAAGGCCGACCTGAATGCGTACCTGGCGCGGTTCAATGGCACTCTCCAGGTGCGCACTCTCGCGGACATCATCCAGTTCAATGACGCCCACGCCGCGCAGGAGATGCCGTTCTTCGGGCAGGAGCTGTTCATCGAAGCGCAGAAGCGTGGTCCGCGCTCAAGCCCGGCCTACCAGAAGGCGCTCCAGCACATTGTCGAAGCCGCCGATACGCAAGGCCTGAGCGCGCTGTTCGCCCGCTACCGGGTTGATGCGCTCGTGGCCTCGGGGAACGGACCTGCCGAGCTCATCGATCATGTCTGGGGTGACCGCTACGAGAACAGCGGCGGGTGGCCGCCGATGTGTTCGGCGGCGGCGGTGGTTGGCTGGCCGAGCCTCACGGTGCCGGCGGGGTTCGTCATGGGATTGCCCGTCGGCATCCACTTCGTCGCACCGCGCTTCCGCGAGGGGCGCCTGCTGCAGCTTGGACGCGCTTTTGAGCGCGCGCGCAATGCCCGTAAACCGCCGGATCTTGAGCGTCACACCTGAGCACAGCAGGGTCGCGGCACATGTCGCCCGGCTACAACAGCGCAAGCCGAAACATACAACAAAAACCTGTATTCGCCGTTGAGTGCGGCGCATTGCCTCCTGTAGCATCTTCGTCGAACCGCGCGGCACCATGCCGGGCGGGCCGTCAGGGGAGCGAGTTCATGAAATCCAACTTCCGGGGCCAACTGTTACCAACTGTATTTGCCGTGGCGTGTGCGCTGGCGGTGTCCGGGGTGGCATGGGCGCAGCAGGAAAGTGGCGCCGAGCAGCTCCAGGAAGTGGTGGTGACGGCACAGAAGCGCGCCTCCACCGTGCAGGAGACCCCGATCGCCATCACGGCGATCACCGGCCAGGACATCCAGGACCGCGGTATCACCGACCTCAGTCAGATCGTGCAGTCGGTGCCGGGTGTATCGATGCGTCAGAGCGGACCGGGCCAGACCGAGCTCGAGATGCGCGGCATGACCTCCGCGGGCGGCAACTCCTCGACCGTGGGCTTCTACCTCGACGACACGCCGCTCACCTCACCGGCTTCCGCTCAGAACGGCAAGGTCGTCATTGACCCGAACCTCTACGACCTTAATCGCGTGGAAGTGCTGCGCGGCCCGCAGGGTACGCTGTACGGCTCAGGGTCGATGGGCGGCACCATCAGGCTCATACCCAACGCTCCCGATACCAAGGCGTTTAACGTCTCCGGTGAGGTCGATCTGGGCGACACCGACGGCGGCAGCTTCAATCATCGCGAGAGCGCGATGGTCAATCTGCCCCTGGTGACCGACACGCTGGCATTGCGTCTGGTGGGAACCCAGGAGCACGTCTCGGGCTGGATCGATCGCATCGTCATTCAGGACGGCGATTTCCCGGCGCCCACTAATGGCGGAGCCACGCGCGGCAACGTTGCCGCCGCACCGGTGGCCGCCGATTACCGCAACGTCAATGACGAGAATTTGACGGCGATGCGCGCAGCGGTGATGTGGACGCCGACCGAGCGCCTCTCGATAACGCCGTCATTCCTGTATCAGAAAATCACCCAGGACGGCCTCAGCCTCGTCGACAGCAATCCGGGTACCTACACCAACTACCAGCCCTTTGATGCACCGGAGCCTTTTTCGGACCGCTTCGATCTCGGCAGCCTGAACGTCCAGTATCATTTCGACTTCATGGACATCTCTTCGACGACGTCCTACTGGACTCGCGATGAGGATCTCAGGCAGGACGGCTCCGAGGAAATTGCCACCGTACTGATTCCGGACTTCGGCTACTTCCCGCTCTATCCGAACTCGCCCGCCGGCCCGGGTATCGGTGCGAACTCGCCCACCTCTGTCGAGGACGACAAGTCGGATCAATTCACCGAGGAGCTGCGGTTCGCGTCCGCGGGTGATTCCAACTTCAAATGGCTCGGAGGCTGGTTCTATCAGAGCTTCGAGTCCGATTGGGATCTGTTCGTCTACACGCCGCAGGCGGTGCCGGTGGTGGGCACCGGCAACGGGTTCATCCAGTATCAGCCGACCAAGATCAATCAGAACTCGTTTTTTGGCGAGGTCTCCTGGACCTTCCTGCCGGGACTGACGGCAACGGCCGGGCTGCGTCGCTATTCATACAGCGGCACGGTCAACACCGAGGTGTTCGGCTGGCTGAGTTCCTCCGGTGGCGACACCCCTGATTACTTCCACACCGATGAGCGCAACCAGGGCGTTACCCCGAAGTTCAATCTCTCCTATGAGCCCAACAAGGATCTGATGGTTTACGCCACGGCCGCGAAGGGCTTCCGGCCGGGCGGCGGCAACCAGCCGATCCCGACCGCGGGGCTGCTCGGCGCGCAGTGCCTGCAGGACCTGCAGGCGATCGGGCTCAACTCGTCTCCGCTCGGCTTTGCCCCGGATCAGGTGTGGAGTTACGAGCTCGGCGAGAAATTCCGCAACTCCGACGGGCGGATTACGCTCAATTCCGCGGTGTACTTCGAGAACTGGGAGCACATCCAGCAGAACATCCCGCTGGCCTGCGGCTTTCCCTTCACCGGCAACGCGGGGGAGGCGCACATTTACGGCGTCGAGACCGAGCTCGATGCGCTGCTGGCACCGGGACTCGTTTTCGCCATTAATGGCTCCTGGTCTCACGCCCGGTACACGCAGAACGCCGTGCCAGCGACCACGATCGATGAGCGGGTGCAGAACGTTCCGGACGCGACCGGAGCGGCTTCGCTCTCGTATCGCCACGAGATTGTGAGCGGACTGCGCTTCGTTGGCCGCGTCGACTATTCTTACGTCGGCTCACGCATCGACACGACCGCGCAGGCGAACTACCTGCCGAGCTACGCGCTGACCAATCTGCGCGCCGGCGTCGAGGCGGACCACTGGAGCGCGCTGGCGTATGTGAACAACGTCGCCAACAAGATGGCGCTGCTGAGCAACTCGCCGGCCATCAATGTGAACGTTCCCACATTCAACCGCACCGCGGTTTCTCAACCGCTGACCTTCGGCGTCGACGTCACTTATCACTTCCGCTGATCACGGCTGCGGCGGCCGCGTGATGTTCTGGCATCACGCGGCCGCGCTCGGTTCGGCCGCATGATTCCCCTGGGAGTCCGTGTTTACGCGCTCGGCGCGCTGGCGCTCGGGGCAGTCGGGCTCTACTTCGGGGACTTTGCCCTGGTGTGGCAACCGGTTCCTGCAACCTTGCCGGGGCGCATCGCGCTGGCGTATCTCTTTGCGGCGCTGCTCACCGCCGGGGCGGTCGCGGCTCTGGTGCCGAGCCGCGCGGCCGCGGGCAGCGCGCTGCTCGGCATCCTCTTCAGCGTGGTGGTGCTTTGCATGCACGTGCCGCACGCGGTGCTGCACCCGGCCGCGCTCGCCTCCTGGAGCGGTATCGCCGAGCAGCTCGTGCTGGCGCTCGCCGGTTTCATCGGCTGGGCGTTGCTCGCACCAGGCACCGTCCCGCGGCGGGCGACTTATCTGCGTGCCGGGCAGCTGCTGTTCGCCGCCTGCCTCGTCCTCTTTGGCATCGTGCACTTCCGTTACCTCGCGGAGACCGCAGCGATGGTCCCGGCATGGCTGCCGCCGGGACAGCGCTTCTGGGCCGTCGCGACCGGAATTGCGCACATTGCGGCTGGTCTCGCGCTCGCCAGCGGGGTACTGGCCCGTGCTGCGCTCATCGCGCTGACGGTCATGTTCGCGCTGTTCGGAGTCCTGGTGCATGCGCCGCTGCTCGTCGCCGATGCGCACAGCCATCTCAACTGGAGCATGAATGCGGTGAATCTGGCGCTGACGGGCGCGGCCTGGGTCGTGGCCGACTCGCTCGCCTGCAGCCCCGCCAAGCGCTAGGGTCGGCGCGCGGGGAATCAAGGAAGGAGTCGGCTATGACGAGCGTGTTGGTGACGGGCGCCTCCGGTGGGATCGGCGCGGCCATCTGCCGGGAATTGGCGCGGCGCGGCGCGAGCCTCGCGCTGCATTGCCAGGCCGACCGCGCCGGTGCCGAGCGCGTACTCAAGGAATTGCCGGGCGCCGGACACCGGGTATTTCAGGCCGACCTCACCGGGGCACGTGACATCGGCCGGCTGTGGCAGGAAGTGTGCGCGTGGCGCCCCATCGATGTCCTGGTCAACAACGCCGGCATCTTCCCGCTGCACCCGCCGCTTCAGAGCAGCGAGGAGCAATGGCTGAGCGCCTGGCAACGCACGCTGGCCGTGAATCTGACCGGACCTGCGCAGCTGTCCTTCCACGCTGCCCGGGCCATGAGCGCCGCTGGCGCCGGGCGCATCGTCAGTGTGTCCTCGCGCGGCGCGTTTCGGGGTGAGCCGACCGCTCCGGCCTACGCCGCGAGCAAAGCCGGCCTCAACGCCTTCAGCCAGTCCCTTGCCAAAGCGCTGGCGCCCCGCGGCGTCTATGTGTTCGTGGTCGCGCCCGGCTGGGTCGCCACCGCGCGCGTCGCCGCCGCGATCGCCGATGCGGCCGTCATCGCCGACCAGCCGCTCGGCCGCGTGGCGCAGCCCGAGGAGGTCGCCGCGGTGGTGGCCTATTGCGCGCTCGAGGCGCCACCGAGCCTGACCGGTGCGATCCTCGATGTGAACGGCGCCTCGTATCTGCGCAGCTGAGGTTGGCAGCGTCCTACTGCGCCTCGGGTCCTGCGCTGGCAGGCGCGCCCGCCGCGCGCGGCTGACACTAAAACTGTCTGGTCGTCAGTTCGGGAGAGAGACGTATGGCAAGGTACGGCAAAGCGGCCGGTGCGAAGGTCGAGCGCGTGATGAAGGAGCGCAAGCAAGGCAAGCTGCGCAGCGGCCGCTCGGGCAAGAAAGTCACCTCGCGGCGGCAGGCGATCGCAATCGGCCTGTCCGAGGCGCGGCGCCGCGGCGCCAAGGTGCCCGCGCGCAAGCGCAGCCGCTGATCCAAGGTCAGCGCTCGTCCGGGGCGGCTGCGCGCTGCGCGGCGTACAGGCGCCGCACTTCGTCCATGCTGTCCGCATCGGCCGCACGCTTGTCGGGCCGGTAGCGCTTGACCCGCGCCAGGCGCAGCGCAAGGCCTCCGGGATAGCGCGGGCTGTCCTGCAGATCGCTGTAAGCGATTTCCACCACGAGCTCGGGGCGCACATAGACGGTAAAGCGATCGCGTGAGACTTCGCGCAAGAGGAGCTCGCGCGTCTGCCATTCCAGGAGCTCATCGGTGAGGCCCTTGAAGGTCTTGCCGAGCATGATGTAAGTCCCACTCGCGCGCTCCAGCGCTCCGAGGTGCAGGTTCGAGAGCTTGCCGGCGCGCCGCCCATGGCCCCATTCGGCCGCCAGCACCACCAGATCGAGCGTGTGCGCGCGCTTGATCTTGCGCCAGCTCGCGCCACGGCTGCCGGCTTCGTACGTGGACGCCAGCGACTTCGCCATCACTCCCTCATGGCCAGCGCCCAGCGCCGCCTCGTAGAAGAGCTGCGCCGCGGCGGCCGACTCGGTGAGCAGGCGCGGCACGCGCGCGTTCTCAGGCACTGCATGCGCCAGTGCCGCTGCCCGCTCATGCAGCGGCAGGTCCGCAAGCGTGCGGCTCTCGAGGCGCAGGCAGTCGAAGAAGAAGGCCTGCACGGGGATCTGCTTGCGCAGTGCGGCGACATTGAGGCGCCGCCCGAAGCGGCGCATGGTGATCTGGAACGGCAGCGGGCGCCCCCGTGCATCCAGCGCGATCGCCTCGCCGTCCAGGATCAGCTCCTCGGCCGGCAGCGCACGGGCCGCCTCGACGACTTCCGGCACCGCCTCGGTGACCTCATTGAGTGCACGGGTGTAGATGCGGACTTCGGCGCCGCGCTTGTGCAGCTGGATGCGGGCGCCGTCGAGCTTCCACTCGAAAGCCACCTCACCGGCGAGCTCGCGCAGCGCCTCCCCCACATCGGCCGCCGGCTGCGCCAGCATCGGTGCCACCGGGGCGAAGAGCGTCAGTGCATAGCGCTCCAGCGCCGCGCTGCCGTGCAGCAGTGCACTGCGCGCCACCTCGCCTAAGCTCCCCGCATACATGAGCGCCCGGCGCACCTGCGCGAGCGGCAGCTGCGCGGCGCTCGCGAGTGCCTCCACCATGACACCGCCGAGCGCACCCTGGCGCAGCTCGCCGGCGAGCAGCTCGAGCAGGAAGCGCTGCTCGGGGGCGGTGGCGCGCGCGAACAGCGCGTGCAGGATCTCAGCGCGGCGCGACGCCGAGCCCGCCCCGCGCGCGGCGGCGAGTCGGCTGAGCGCCTCATCCACCTCGCTCAGGGTCAGAGTCTCTTGCTGCGCGGCCACGGCGCTGCCCGCGGCGTCACTGAGCGCTGCGTAGCCGACGCCGATACGGCCCTGCGGCAGCTCGCCGGCAAGGTAATGCGTGGCGATGGTGATCTCACCGGGGTCGAGGGTGCGCAGCAGCGTTGCCAGCTCGGCGGTCTTCGCCAGCCGCGCGCTGTGGCCGCGTACGCGCCCCGAGGTATCCACCAGCGTGGCGAGGAGGGTCATGGAGAGGAATCTTCGCGGCTGGGTCCGCCGCACGCCAGCAGTTGCGATCCGCGGCGCTTAAGACACCGGTGGCGCGCCGCCCTCCGTGCGCCGCCGGGCGACGAAGGCGTCCAGCGCCTCGCGCACGGCCGGGTCCATGGGCGGCGGCTGGAACGCGGCCAGCCTCTCCCGCCAGAGGATGCCGGCACGCTGCGTCGCGGTGCGGGCGCCGTCATCTTTCCAGGCGCCGTAGTTGCGCCAGTCCGAGATCAGCGGGCTGTAGAAGGCGTCGCGGTAGCGGGCCATGGTGTGCGCGGCGGCGAAGAAGTGCCCGCCGGGTCCGACCTCCGCCACCGCGTCGATTCCCAGCTCTTCCAGCGATGCGGACAGCGGCTGGAACAGCTCGGCGAACATCTGCAGCATTTCCACATCGAGCACGAACTTCTCGATCGAGGCGGTAAGGCCCCCCTCGAGCCAGCCGGCCGCGTGCAGCACGAAATGACAGCCCCCGAGGAGTGCACCCCACAGGCTCATCTGTGATTCGTAGGCGGACTGCGCGTCGGGCGAGTTGGATGCCGTGGCGCTCGAGCAGCGCCACGGCGCGCCGATGTGGCGCGCCAGCTGCCCGGCGCCGAAGGCCGCCTTGGCGTACTCCGGCGTCCCGAAGGCGGGTGAACCGGATTTCATATCGACATTGGAGGTAAAGCTGCCGTACATCACCGGCGTGCCGGGGCGCACGATCTGGGTGAGCGTGATGCCGAACAGCGCCTCGGCATGCGCCAGCGTCAGCGCGCCGGCTATGGTGATCGGCGCCATCGCACCGGCGAGCGTGAACGGCGTGACGATCACCAGCTGCCCGTGGCGCGCGAACTCGATGATGCCGTCGGTCATCGGCAGGTCGAGCTGCAGGGGCGAGTTGGTATTGCAGATGCTGTAGCAGCGCGGCTCGCTGTGGAACGTCGCCGCGTCGATGCCGCAGGCGATGCGCAGCATCTCGAAGCAGTCCGCGAGCTGGCCGTCGCCGCGGCAGTAGAAGTAGGGCACCTTGTCGCCGAGCGTGAGCTGAGCGAGTGTCGTGTCGAGGTGCCGCTCGGCCACGCTCACGTCCTGCGGCTCGACCATCTGGCCGAGCACATGGATGACGTCGAAGGATTGCGACAGGCGCACCCAGTCGCGGTAGTCGGCGATCGTGCCGGAGTGCTTGCCGTGTTCCTCGTCGCTGACGCTCGGCGGACCTGCGACCGGGGCGAACACCACGTGTCGCCCGCCGACGCGGCAGGAGCGCTCGGGGTTGCGGGCGATGAGGTTCGCTTCCGCAGGCATGGTGGCGAGTGCCTGGCTCACGAGCGCCGGATCCAGCCGCACCATATGCGTCGCTTCATCGACGTTGGCGCCAGCCGCGGCCAGCACAGCGCGCCCGCGTGGCGAGAGAATGCGCATGCCCTGGCGCTCGAGGATGCCGAGCGCGGCCTGATGCATGCTCTCGATCTGATCAGCGGAGAAGATGCGCACCGGCTCGAATGGGTTGAGGAGATGGCGGTAGCGCGCGGAGCGCTCGCCGGTTTGTGTGCCGCCGCGCGGCGCCTCGCGGCGGCGCGGACGCGAGCGCGCAGTGGTTTCGGGGTTGGTCATATAAAGATTAGTATGCCACCGCGCCCTTGCGAGGCAGAGCGCCGCACGCGGCAGTTATTAGCGAATTTACTCATACCCGTCCCGCAACCAGGAATACACCATGTCAGGCGTTACCCCCACGGCCGAAATCCGCCGGCACTTTCCGGCACTGGAGCGCGTTCATCGCGGCCATCCGGTGGCCTACTTCGACGGCCCCGGCGGCACACAGGTGCCGCGCCAGGTGAGCGCGGCGCTGAGCGACTACCTGCTGCATCACAACGCCAATACGCACTGGGCGTTCCCGAGCAGCTGCGAGACCGACGCGCTGCTGGAGGGGGCGCGGGCCGCGCTCGGCGACTGGATCGGCGGCGCAGCGAGCGAGATTGCCTTCGGGGCCAACATGACCACGCTCACCTTCCACGTCGGACGCGCCCTGAGCCGGCAGTGGCGCCGCGGTGACGTGGTCGTCATCACCGAGCTTGATCATCACGCCAACGCTGACACCTGGCGGCGCGCCGCGCAGGAGGCCGGCGTGGAAGTGCGCAGCGTGCGCCTGCGCACCGAGGATGGTCGTCTGGATGAGGCGGATCTCGAGCGCAAGCTCACCCGCGAGGTGAAGCTGCTCGCCCTCGGCGCGGCCTCCAATGCGCTCGGCACCGTCAACGATGTGGCTCAGCTCACGGCGCGTGCGCACGCAGTCGGTGCGCTGGTGTACGTCGATGGGGTGCATTACGCCGCCCATCAGCTGCCGGACGTGCGCGCCTGGGGCTGCGACTTCTTCGTCTGCTCGGCCTACAAATTCTACGGCCCGCACGTGGGCGTTCTGTGGGGACGGCGCGAGCTGCTCGAGGGACTCGATGCGCCGCGGCTGGCGCCGGCGGGTGCACATGCCCCGGAGCGCCTGGAGACCGGCACGCTCAACCACGAGGGCATCGTCGGCGCCGCAGCGGCGGTGGATTATCTCGCTTCCCTGAGCACTGCCGGCGGCTCGCGCCGTGAGCGCCTCAAGGCGGTGTGCGACGCGCTGCACGAACGCGGGGAGCAGCTCCTGCGTCAGCTGTGGAAAGGACTGGCGGCGCTACCCGGCGTACGGCTGTACGGGCCCGCCCCGGGCACTCCGCGCACCGCGACCCTGTCTTTCACGCGCGACGGGCACAGCCCGGAGGCCATCGCCAGGCACCTGGCCGAGCGCGGCGTGTTCGCCTCGCACGGAGACTTCTACGCCACCACCGTGGCGCAGCGCTACGGACGCGAGGCCGAGGGATTCGTACGCGCCGGTTGTGCCGCCTACACCACCGCGGAGGAAGTCGCGCGTCTGGTGAACGCCGTGGGCGAGATGTAGCTCGAGCAGGCGAGCCTGCTCATCGCTCACGGCACAGAGCGGAGGGATGGAGCCCTCAGAATCTCAACTGGTACGGGCGGGGCTCCGCGGCATCAGCAATGCAGACAACGGCGACAATCAACAGCGCCGGCACGTCCCCCAACGGATGTCCCCGGTGTTCCGGATATACGATCGATTGCGCGGCGCGCAACGCAGGTTTTGGCCGGAATGCGCCACCGCATCGCAGAACGCCGGGCGGAGCACGCCCGGCAATTTGTGCCAGCGCGCTCGGCGAAATACACTGATTCGGAACCGCGCTCACTCGCGCTCAATTGCACATTTGCACGGCGGTATGACAGGCGCGTAAGTGACAGCGGTAGCGGAGAAACCTCGCGTGAAGTTCAAATTGAAGGTGGGGTGCGTGGCAGCGGTATGCGCCATGGCGACGGCCTGCGACTCAAGAGATTCCGCGCAACGCAAGGCCGCTCTGACGCTTCAAAGAAGGGTCGCGGAGATCGCCGGCCAGGCTAACGGCGCCGCCCCCGCTGCAGTCGATGCGGATACCAGATTGGATGGCGCCAGGGCCGGACCGGGACTGAAACTGACCGTCATGTACACGCTCGTGAACGCCGAAGCGAATGGCGTCGACAGAACCACATTCGAAGCGAAATTGACCCCGACGATAAAGGCAGGCAGCTGCGCAAACCCGGACTTGCGGCCGCTGATCGACCAGGGCGTCGTGGTAGTTTTGGAGTACAGGGGGAAGGAAGGTAACCCAATAGGAACGGTCAACATCACTCGCGGAACGTGCGCCGGACTAAGTGAGCCACGCACAACTTAACCACGAATGGCTGCTCCTGGCCCGTTGCTGCCGATGTTTCGAGATGCATGACGTGGGCCTGCGAGCGTGATTACCGGCATTCTTGCGGCAATCTGGTCTGCTTTCCGCAAACGCTCATTTAGGAAACCTCAACTCCCGCTCGACTGACTCAAAGCGCGGCTCGTTGCGCAGCGGATCCAGGAACAGGTCGGTCTTCAGCAGCTCCAATCCCGGGTCCCGCAGCCGCAGCGCCGTCTCGAGCCAGTCGAGCGCCTTCGCCCGATCGCCCCACTGCGCGTAAATCGTGGCGTACTGGTACGCCGCGGTATCCCCCAATGCTGCCTTCAGTTTCGCAAGACAAGCAGTCCACGGCCGGCCCCGCGGATACGACCCTCGCCAAGAAGCTCGACGCAAACACCTGGGACTTCGATCTCAAGAAGGATGGCAAGGTCGTCGGCCACGTCCATCGCGTCGTATCGTCTGACGGTAAAGCGCTGACCGTACATAACACGGGTATGCAGCTAAGCGGTGCCATGGGCGACGAGACGCTGGTATTCGACAAGCAATAAAGACGAAGGGGTTGTGCCCACAGGGACGTGCGCAATTGCGCTGCTTCCGCCGGTGACAGGCGGCCGCTTGCGGGCGCTGTATTCCTACTGCACTCGCTTGAGATCCTGAACCCAATGCGTCTCCCACGTCTTGCAACCGCGGTGGTATCCCCCCAGCGCCCGTCACTGAAGCTCGACACTGCGCACCAGCAGGATCTCGCACGCACCCGGACCGGAGTCGAGGCGTGTCAGCGAGGTGTGCACTGAGGCGCCGTCGTCGCGCTGGCCGTCCACCAGTGGCCCGGTGAGCCGCACCACCTCACCGACGCGCAGCCGCGCCAGCTGTGCCTTCACGGCGGCGTCGGCCGGGATCAGATGCGTGTTGGCGCTGTGGCTGATGACGCTCTGCACCGGTATCGGCGGCGTGCCGCGCACGCGCCACTCGTAAAAGCGCACGCCCTGGGAAATCTCGAACTGTGCCAGAACCTGGTTGTCCGACATCGGGCCCCAGCCGAGCGCCAGATCCTCGGGGCTGATCTCGGCGAAGGCATCGAAGCGGTAGTCCTCACGGCTGAGGATGCGCGCGGTGATGTCGTAGTCGGCGCGCGGGGTGAGCAGCCAGCGGCCATGGCGCACCGGGGTGGTATCGCGCGGATCGCTCTGCCGCGGATCCTCCGCCGCGAGCACGCCGTCGCGGGGATGCACGGGCCTGAGCTCGAAGCGGTGCCAGGCGCTGAAGAGCGCGGCGATGACAAGAAGCGCGTAGAGGAGGCTGCGCAGGTTCACGCGCGCATGCTGCGGCGGGGACGCAGCCGCCGCCGTGACCTGTGTCCGGTCGGGCAGGGAGCGGGGCGAGGTTCTGTGAACTGCGTCGCCGCCGTGCCCGCTGCGCACGCAGCGGGTACAAGCGGCGACGCCAGGCGATTTACTTGTGGTTTGCGGCCATGGCGGCCGCCTTGAGCTCGCGGTTTACCTGATCGAGCAGATCTTTCGCCTTGGCGGCATGGCCGTCCATGTCCCACTCGTTCGCAGACTGCGCGGCGGAGATTTTCTCATAGGCCTGCGTGGACAGGCGCTGGGCGGCGGCCAGGTTCGGGTGCTTCTGGGGATTGATGTTGTCCACCGGGGGTGCGGCAAAGGCCACCGTGAGCGTGAGCCCCAGGATGCCGCTACCGAGAAGCAGTTTGCCAATCATGCGAGACCTCCATTGTGTTGAGCACTTTGCCGCACGGCGTGTGCTGACCGGCGGCGCGCGCAGTGTGGTGTGGCCCCTACGGGCTGGCAAGGCCCGCTGCACGCTTCGCGCGCCGGCTGTGCACGGAATGTGACGCAGGTAGTATTGCCTGCTCGCGAGCCTGGGCAGGGAGGCGGCTTTGAGAGGGTTGTCGGGGGAGGCCGTAGGGGGGCTGAGCGGCCTGCTGCTGGTGTGCGTTCTGGGCACGGGCCGCGCCGCGGCGGCCGCGCCCGCCGACGCCTGCACCCTGCTGAGGAGCGCCGAGGTGAGTCGCATCCTCGGTGTCCCGGTCGATGAGGGCGATCACATCGTCCCCGACTCCCTGACCTCGTGCGGCTGGATGGGCCCGGGCGGGGTCAGCCTGGGATCGAAGAAAATGGTGCTGAGCCTGATGTCGGCCCGCTCGTTCGAGGCCGGCAAAACACCCGTCAAGGGCGTCACCCGGACGGTCGTCTCCGGCATCGGCGATGAGGCCTATTACATCAGCATGCCGCCGTTTGGCACCTTCCTCAGCGTCAAAAAGGGCGACCGCTATTTCCAGGTGCGCATCGCCGGATTTCCCCTGGGCCAGGCGCGTACCCTGGAACGCACCCTGGCGCTGCGCCTGGTGGAGCGGATCTAGGGGTGAGGCCGCGGCCAGCCGGTGCCCACGCCGGCGCGACCCCTGCCACAGACCGTACCCGCCGGGCCGTGGTACCTTTACGACATTACCGGGTCGCAAGGAGTCGACTTAAGGATGCCGAGTAAGGTGCCTGATGGCCACAGCCGTGGCTGGATCATCCCCATCGGCGGGGCCGAGAACAAAGAGAACGACCGCCGCATACTGGAGCGTTTCGTACGCCTTTCCGGGGGTGAGGAAGCCGACATCGTCGTCATCCCGACCGCGAGCCGCATGCACGAGACCGGCAGTCGCTACGAGCAGCTGTTCCTGGAGCTCGGCGCGCGGC
This sequence comes from uncultured Pseudomonadota bacterium, assembly GCA_963825385.1. GTDB lineage: Bacteria > Pseudomonadota > Gammaproteobacteria > Steroidobacterales > Steroidobacteraceae > 13-2-20CM-66-19. The sequence goes on from CAWGSX010000001.1 coordinate 615,808, forward strand.
GCGTGACCGTCATGGACTTCGATACCCGCCGCGACTGTCAGGAGCCACGGCGCCTGCAACGCCTGGAGGAGGCAAGCGGCATCTTCTTCACCGGCGGCAACCAGCTGCGCCTCACCACGCTTTTGGGGGGCACGCCGGTCGCCAAGGTGGTGCGCACGCGCAACGCCCACGGCGTGACCGTCGGCGGTACCAGCGCCGGGGCCAGTATCCTCAGTGAACACATGATCGCCTCCGGCGACGAGGGCTCCGCGCTGGTAGCCGGCAGCGTGCGTCTGGCGCCCGGGCTCGGCCTCACCAACCGCTTCATCATCGACCAGCACTTCCGCCAGCGCGACCGGCTCGGCCGCTTGCTCACGGCACTGTCCTACAACCCCTTCGCGGTGGGCATCGGCCTAGACGAGGACACCGCGGCCTTCATAGGTCCGGACGAGACCCTGGAAATCGAGGGCAGCGGCGGGGTGACGATCGTCGATGGCTCCCAGGTCACCTTCTCCTCGATCGGCCAGGTGCCCGAGGGCCAGGCGGTATGTATGCTCGGCCTTTCCGTGCACGTGCTCACCGCCGGTGCGACTTTCAACCTGCACACGCGCGTCGCGCGCGCCGGCACGCTGCGGCAGTCGAAGGAGTAAGCCACCGCCGCGACACCTTCTGGCGCGCCCCGTTGCCGCGAACAACTATTAGATTGAGCAACATCCATGCGCATCCTTGATCGCTCCGTTTACGTCGGTCCCTCCCTCTATGCCCGCTTCCCGGTCATCCGCCTCGAGGTCGACCTGGAGGAGCTCGAGGCATGGCCCACCGCTCGCCTGGGCGGTGGCTTCATCGACGCGCTGGCGGGGGCGCTGCCGGGACTGGCCGAGCACGGCTGCTCGTACCGTGAGCCCGGCGGCTTCTTCCGGCGCATGAGCGAGGGCGACGGCACCTGGCTCGGACATGTGCTCGAGCACGTGGCGATCGAGCTGCAGAACATTGCCGGCGAGGAGGTTACGTTCGGCAAGACGCGCAGCGCCGGGCGTCCCGGGGTGTACACGGTGGTGTACGAGTACGCGCAGCGCGATGAGGGTATCGCCGCCGGCGAGCTCGGGCTGCGCCTTTTGTGCTCGCTCCTGCCGCAGGACCTGCAACCGCCCGATAGTGTTCCCGAGGGCTGGAACTGGCCCGAGGCGCGCGACCAGTTCATCCGCTTCGCGCAGCGGCGCGCGCTCGGACCCTCCACCGCCTCGCTGGTGCGCGCCGCCGAGCAGCGCGGGATCCCCTGGCTGCGCCTCAACGACCAGTCCCTGATCCAGTTGGGGCACGGCAAGTACCAGCAGCGCATCCAGGCGACCATCACCGGCCGCACGCCGCACATCTCGGTGGAGCTGGCGAGCGACAAGGAAGAGACCAACAAGATACTGGCGGGCCTGGGGCTCCCGGTTCCCATCCAGGAGCTGGTGCAGAGCGAGACGCAGGCGGTGCGCGCCGCGCGCCGCATCGGCTTCCCGGTCGTGACCAAGCCCTACAACGGCAACCATGGCCGCGGCATTTCCATCCGTCTGACCACGGAAGCGGAGGTCGCGCACGGCTTCCACGTGGCGCGCGAGCACTCGCGCTCGGTCATCGTGGAGACTTTTCTCGAAGGCGACGACCACCGCCTGCTGGTGGTGAACGGTGAGCTGGTGGCCGCGACGCGCCGCACCCCCGGCCACGTACTCGGCGACGGCGAGCACGACATCAGGGCGCTCATCGAGCTCGTCAACCAGGATCCGCGCCGCGGCGTCGGCCACGAGAAGGTGCTGACGCGCCTGGAGCTGGATGCCCAGGCGCACAAGATGCTCGAGCGTGCGGGACTTACCCCCGAGTCCGTGCCGGCGCGCGGTCAGGCGGTTTACCTGCGCTCCACCGCGAATCTGTCCACCGGCGGCACGGCAACCGATGTCACCGACGTCATCCACCCCGACAACCGCGAGATGGCCGAGCGCGCCGTGCGCGCCATCGGCCTCGACGTCGGTGGCGTCGACTTTCTCTCCAAGAACATCACCGAGAGCTACCGCGCCATCGGCGGCGGCATCTGCGAGGTCAACGCGGCGCCTGGCTTCCGCATGCACGTGGCACCGAGCGAGGGCACGGCGCGCGACGTGTCGGGCCCGGTCATCGACATGCTCTTCCCCGCCGGCGCCCCCTCGCGCGTGCCGATCGCCGCGGTAACCGGCACGAACGGCAAGACCACCACCGCGCGCATGCTGGCGCACATCACCAAGATGGCCGGCTACACCCCCGGACTCACCACCACCGACGGTGTCTACATCGACGGGCAGCGGACCGTGCCGGGAGACATGACCGGTCCGGTGTCGGCGCGCATGGTGCTCGCCGATCCGCAGATCGACATGGCGGTGCTCGAGACCGCGCGTGGCGGGCTGCTGCGCGCCGGCATGGGGGTGAACGAGGTGAACGTCGGGGCGGTCCTCAACGTGCAGCCCGACCACCTGGGCCTGAAGGGCATCGAGACGCTGGAGCAGCTCGCGGAGGTCAAGCGCATCGTCGTCGAGGTGGCCAGTGACTGCGCGGTGCTCAACGCCGATGATCCCCTGGTGCTGAAGATGTCCGGCTACACCGAGGCCAAGAACATCTGCTACGTCACCATGAACCCGCAGCACACGCTGGTGCGCGAGCACATCCGCGCCGGCGGCCGGGCCTGCGCGCTCGAGGCGGGCATCAACGGCCAGATGATCACCCTCTATGAGAAGGGCGGTCACATTCCGCTTCTGTGGACGCACCTGATCCCGGCGACGCTTGAGGGCCGCGCCACGCACAACGTGCAGAACGCCATGTTCGCCGCGGCGATGGCGTTCTCGCTCGGCATCAAGCTCGACGCCATCCGCCAGGGGCTGCGCACCTTCGATGCCACCTTCTTCCAGGCGCCGGGGCGCATGAACGTCTTCAGCGAGCATCCCTTCAAGGTGGTGTTCGACTACGGCCACAATGCGCACGCGGTAGCTGCGCTCGCCGACCTCGCGCAGCGTCTGGACGTGACCGGCCGGCGCATCGTCGTGCTGGCAGGTCCCGGCGACCGCCGCGACGAGGACCTGGTGGCGATCGCCAACGCCGTCGCCGGCCGCTTCGATCACTACATCTGCCGCCGCGATGACAGCCTGCGCGAGCGCGGACCGGAAGAAGTCCCGCGCCTGCAGGCGGCGGCACTGCGCGCCGCCGGGGTGCCGGAGGCGGCGATCTCGATCATTCCGGACGAGCAGGAGGCGATCGCCGCCGCGCTCAACATGGGCGCAGCCGGGGATCTGCTCTTGATCTTCGCCGACGCACTCGTGCGCTCCTGGAAGCAGATCACCAAGTTCCGCCCGGCCGGAGTGCCGGCGCCCGCACACGCGGCAGGGGCCACGGCGGCAGAGCCGCTGCCGCTCGCGTCCGCGCCCGCCGCCGAGCCTGGCCCGGCCACCTTCAGCCTCGAGGGCCTGATCCGCGACGAGCGCGGCATCCATCTCGCGCCGGAGGCGGCAGACTGAACGCCGCGACGGGGCTGCCCTTCGATGCCTCGCGGCGCCTGACGGGGCCGAACCTCTTTTTCCCCGGTACCGGCGCGCAGCTGGAGACCTGCGGCGTAACTGTTGATGCGGCGCTGCTCGAGGCCTGGCGTGCGCGCGTGCTGCGCGCGCGCGGCTGGCTCGGCTGGCCCTCCGGCGGTGCCTTCGTACGCGTCCACGCCGGCGGCGCGTCCCTCGTCGTCGCAGCGCCGCCCGACCAGCTGTTCCTGGCCACCGAGATCAACGAGTGGGCGCTGTGCGCCACACTCGCCGCCGGCGATGCCGAGCTGACCCGAAGCTTCGAGGCCGCGCTGCTTGCGGAGCTTCTGGTCGATGCGAGCGACCCGCAGCGCGTCATCCCGCCGGTGCTCGAGGAGGCAGCGGCGCGCGCCCGCTTCCTGCTGCTGGCTGCGCGCGAGGCGCGCCCTGCGCTGCGCGAGCTGCTGGCCGCCGCCAGCGCCCGCGCTCTGCCGCACGTGCTCGACGACGAGTCCCTGAGTCTGGGCGCATGCGAGGGCGGGCTGGACTTCCCCCTCACGGCGCTGCCGGCCGTGGCGGCTGTACCGTGGGGGCAGCTGCACGACGTCCCCACGGCGCTGGTCACCGGCTCGAACGGCAAGACCACCACGGTGCGGCTTCTCGCCGCGTGTGCGCAGGCCCAGGGCTGGCCGAGCGCCCTGTGCTGCACCGACGGGGTGTTCTTCGCCGGGCAGCCGCTGCTCACCGGGGATTACTCAGGACCCGATGGCGCGCGCCGCGTGCTGCGCGAGCGTCGTGCCGCCGCCGCGGTGATCGAGACCGCCCGCGGCGGGATCCTGCGGCGCGGCCTGGCCGTCGGCCATGCGCACGTAGCCCTGGTGACGAACGTCAGCGACGATCACTTTGGCGAGTACGGCATCGACGACCTCGGGGCGCTCGCGGATGCCAAGCTCACCGTCGCCGGCGTGCTCGATCACCAAGGGCTCCTCGTGCTCAACGCCGATGATGCGCAGCTGTGCGCCAGGGCGCCGCTGCTCGCAGCCCGCTTCGGGCACGAGGTGCGGCTGGGGTGGTTCGCCCTCGATGACCTGCATCCCGTGCTCGCCGCCCACCGTGCCGCGGGCGGGGCCACCTGCGGCGTGCGCTCCGGACGGCTGTGGCTGCAGCTGCACGGCACGCCGCACGACCTCGGTGCAGTGGCGGCGATGCCGCTCACGGTCGAGGGCAGCGCCCACTACAACATCGCCAATCTCGCCGCGGCCGCGCTGGCTGCGGCCGCGCTCGGGGTGGAGGCCACGACCATCGCCGCGGTGTGTGCCCGCTTCGGCGCGCACAGCGCCGACAACCTCGGGCGGCTGATGCGCTTCGAGCGCGATGGCGTGCGCATCCTCGTCGACTACGCGCACAACCCTGCGGGCATACGCGGGCTGCTGCAGGTGGCCAATTACCTGCGCCGCGACGGCGGCCGGCTCGGCACTCTGCTCGGGCATGCCGGTAACCGGCAGGACAGCGAGATCGAGGCGCTGGCGCGCGCCACGGCCGAGTTCCGCCCCGATCTGGTGGTGATCAAGGAGAACGAGGCGCACCTGCGCGGGCGGGCGCCGGGGGAGATCCCGCGTCTGCTGCAGGCGGCACTGCGCCGCGCGGGTCTGCCGGCCGAGAGCCTGCCGCTGCGCATGAGCGAGATGGCGGCGGTGCTGTGCGCGCTGGAATGGGCGCGTCCGGGGGACGTGCTCGCCCTGCCGGTGCACTCCCCGACCGCGCGCAGCGCGGTGCTGGCGCTGCTCGCCAGCAATCCGCAGTGATTATTTGCCGGCGTCGATGAAGGGCAGAGGCGCCTGGCCGTACATGTTCACCGGCAGCTTGCCGTCCCACTTCTGCACGGCTTCCCAGGAAACCAGCTTGGGATTCTGCGCCAGCGCATCGGCGCGGATCTTCATCGACTGCGCCTCCGCGGTCGCGCTGATGACGCGCTGCTGCGCCTCCTGCTTGGTCTGCTCGGTGCGGTTGACGGCCTCCTGCGCGCGCTGCTGCGCGATCACCTTGGCCTCGACCGCCTCGTTGAAGGCACGGCTGAACTGGAAGTCCGTGATCGAGAAGGCCGTTACGTCGACGTTGGCCGCGCCGAGCGCCTGCACGATCGCCGCCTGCGCCGCATCGTTGGCCTTCTGCCGGTTGGAGATCAGGTCGACCGCGTCCCACTGGCCGATGACGTTCTTCAGGTGCTGGTAGACCTGCTGGCCGACGAGTTTGCTGGCCCAGTCGGTGCCGACGCTGCGATACACGTCCGCGGCCGCCTCCGGACGCAGCTTGTAGTTGAGGGTGAATTCGACCGTGGCTTCCTGCACATCGCGGGTATAGGCCTCGGTCTTGCCGTCCCAGCGCTGGATGCGCACGTCCATGGGGTGGATCGAGGTGGTGAAGGGGTTGACGAAGTACAGGCCCTCGGCGAGCGGTGGCCCTTCGACCTGGCCGAAGCTGGTCTTGATGCCGCGGAAGCCGGTGTCGACGGTATGCACACCGCAGCCGTTAAGCAGCGGCACCAGTGCCGCGAGTGCCAGGATTCTCTTCACGCGACCCCCCTGAATTTGCCGAACAGCACCCGACGTCCCGCCGCGCTCAGCAGTGCCAGTGGCCACACCAGGCCCATGGCCAGGCGCTTCCACAGCAGATCAAAGCCGTGCGGACGCCGGAACAGGAAATCTGAGAGCGAAACGAGGCTCACCAGGATGAGGCCGAACAGCCACACCCGAAGGACGATCGTGGTGATTTCCCAGGCCGCGCCCATTGCAGAATGATGATGCCCGCACTGCCGAGGTTACGCCAGTGCTGAGGTGCTAAGTCACAGGTGCTGGCGGCTGCGCAGCCAGTCCGGCTCCGGCAGCTGCACGAACACCTCGCGCAGCGCCTCACTCCAGCGCTTGCGGATGCTGGCGAAGTAGGCGTTGTCGTCATCGATGCTGATGTGCCGCGCCACCTCGAACTGGTCGCGCTTGAGCAGCACCAGATCCAGCGGCAGTCCCACCGAGAGATTCGAGCGGATGGTCGAGTCCATCGACACCAGCGCCGCCTTGGCGGCCTCGTTGAGACTGCTGCTGCGGCGCACGACCCGGTCGATGATGGGCTTGCCGTACTTGGACTCACCGATCTGGAAGTAGCTGGTCTCGGTCGTGGCCTCGATGAAGTTGCCGGCCGAGTAGATGCTGAAGAGCCGCGGCATCTCCCCGCGGATCTGGCCGCCGAGAATGAGGCTGGCGTTGAACTCGACGCCGAACTGCTGCAGCACCCCGGCGTCGCGGCGGTGCGCCTCGCGCAGCGCAGCGCCGACACATTGCGCCGCCTCGAACATGTGGGCGCAGTTGAACAGGTTCGCCCCCGCATCGGGCGCCTCGAGGCGCTCGCGCAGCATCGAGGTGACGGCCTGGGTGATGGCGAGGTTGCCGGCGCTTTGCAGCACCAGCACGCGGTCGCCCGGCTTCTGGAACACCGTGGTCTTGCGGAAGATGCTGATCTGGTCGACGCCCGCGCTGGTGCGCGAGTCGGACAGGAAGACCATGCCGGTATCAAGCAGCATGGCCACACAGTAGGTCATTGACTCTGCATCCCCCTCATTGCTCCACGGTCAAAGCCGCGACGCTCACGTCCATCTCCTCGCGGCCGCCGCCCCGGCGCACGCCGCGCACCGGCGCAGCATCCAGATAGTCACGCCCCACCGCAAGGCGGCAGTGCTTCGGGCCCATCGGCTCAAGATGCGTCACGTCGATGCCCAGCCACCCCTGCGCGTCCTCGAGCCAGGCGTCCACCCAGGCGTGACTGGCCGATTCGGCGCCGTCGACGCTGCACAGGTAGCCGCTAACGTAGCGCGCCGGGATCCCGGCGGCCCGGCAGCAGCTCACGAATACGTGTGCCTGATCCTGGCACACGCCCTGACCGCGCTCGAACACCGTCGCCGCCGGGTCCTCGACGCTGGTGGTGCCGGGGGTGTAGCGCACCTGCGCATAGACCCCGCCGGCGAGTGCGTACAGCCGCTCGCGCAGGTTTCCCGGCCGGTCGATGTGGGAGCGGGCGAGTTCGACCATCGCCTCATTCGGCTGGGTGAGTGGGGTGGGCGCCAGATACGCCAGTGGCGAGAGCGTGCCGTCGAAGCCCACGAAAGCCTCATCGCCGGCCATTTCCACGACTCCGCGCACCTCGATCTCCATCGCGCGGTGCGGCTCCTCCAGGGTCAGAAGATGCGTGATGTTGCCATGTGCGTCGACCTGCTCGGTGCGGCGCCCGGGGGCGCGCAGCGTCCAGGACAGCACGCGCTGACAGCCCTCGCGGCGCGGCGTCAGACGCAGCAGCTGCGCGGTGTACTTGACCGCCTCTTCGTAGCGGTAGGTGGTGCGATGCACGATGCGCAGCTGCACGGCCTGCTCCTAACGCGCGGGCGGCGCATGGGCAGCCAGGAGCGCGCGCAGCTCCCGGCGTGCCGCGGCGAGGTCGGCGCTGAAGGCCGGCGCGGCGTGCAGCCGGGTGAGGAGGCCGGCGGCGGCGATCCGTCCGGCGGCGACGTCGGAGGGGAAGTGAAAGCCGCACACGACACGACTGTCGCCGAAGGCGACGCCGCGCGCGATGAACTGATCGGCGTACTCGGGCAGGAGCTCGGCGAGGATGGAGCCCCACAGCCACCCCGTCGTGGCGTGTCCGGACGGGTACGACCCGCTCTGTCCGAGCTGCGCGGTCATCATCTCGCAGGTGGCGAGGTGCGGGTAGAGCACGAACGGCCGCGGCCGCCCACCCTCACCGACGTCCTTCTTGACCGGGGCCAGCAGCCACTCAAGATCGTTGCGCACCAGATCCATCATGTGCAGGAAGTGCGGCGCGTTGCGGCGGTCGACGCTGATCCCGGCGAGGTAGACAAAGCGCGGCGCGACCTTGTCGGCGGGTTTGACGACGTCGTCGGCGTGCGCCTCGGCCGCGCGCGGCGTGCCGATGAGCGCACGCTCCTTGAAGACTTCCTGCGTGTCCGCAGCCTGGGCGAGCGAATCCTCGGAAGGTGCGACGGGGAGCCAGGCGCTCAGATCGAGCGGGCTCTGTGGATAGAGGTAGCCAGGCGCGCGCCCCTCGGCGGCCGCCCCGGCCGAGGCGAGCGCAAGGGCGGCGGCAAGGAGCGCGAGCAGCGCGCCGCGGCGGGGATGGGCAGAGCGGTACATCGGAGGCAGTCCTTTCCGCGAAAGGGCGCAAGTTTAGTAAGTTCCCGAGGGCACGAGGAAGTCATTGGCGATACGCGCGCCGAGCTCGCGCAGACGCTCCTGGAAGCGGTCGAGGAACACTGGCACCCCCTCGGCGCACAGCTCCTCGAAGCGCCCGAAGCGGAACTGGGCATGCAGCTCCCCCATGCGGCGCTGCGTCTCGCTGGACTGCTCGTTCGCCACGGCGGCGAGATTGGCTTCCAGCTCGTTCAGGCAGCGATGCACGCTCTGCGGCAGGTCGGCGCGCAGCAGCAGCATGTGGGTCACGCGCTGCGGCGTGACGCTCTCCCGGTACAGCCGCCGGAAGACCTCGAAGGCCGACATCGCCCGCAGGAGCACCGCCCACTCCGAGGCCTCCTCGATCAGCCGCTCGCCCCGGCCGCCCGGATCGCGCCAGCGTGCCTCGAGCATGCGCGTGGTGTTGTCGGCACGCTCGAGAAAGGTGCCGATGTGGGCAAAGTGCGCAGCCTCATCGCGCGGCAGGGTGCCGGAGGTGATGCCGCGCGTCAGGTGCGCGCGGTACTTCACCCACTCCAGAAATTCCCCGCGCGCTGATTCGGGCATGCTCGAGCTGTAGGTGAGCGAGTCGAGGTAGGTGCCGTTCAGTGTCTCCCACATGTCGGAGGTGATGGTGCCGCGCACCGCGCGGGCGTTCTCGCGCGCCGCGCGCAGACACTGCAGGATGCTGCCCGGGTGCTCGCGGTCGAAGGCGAGGAAGTTGAAGGCGGCGCGCGGGGTCACCGCGCCGTGGCGCTCCTGGTAGATCCCATCCATGTTCAGCGACACCAGGGTCGCGGCCCAGCCCTGGCGCACGGCCTCCGGTGAGCGCGGCAGCAGTGCGAGGCGCTGATGCGCATCGATCATGCGGGCGAGATTGGCCGCACGCTCGAGGTAGCGCGACATCCAGTACAGATGATCGGCGGTGCGGCTGAGCATGCTAGAGCGCCGCTTGCGCAGTCGGCGGAGTGCTGCCGAGCACCCAGGTATCCTTGGTGCCGCCGCCCTGGGAGGAGTTGACCACGAGCGAGCCGGCGCTGAGCGCAACGCGCGTGAGGCCCCCGGCACCACCGTCACCTCGCGTCCCGACAGCACGAAGGGGCGCAGATCGATGTGCCGGGGCGCGATGCCCTGGCGCCACCATGGTCGGGGAAGTCGACAGGGCGAGGGTCGGCTGTGCGATGTAGCGTTCCGGATGGGCGCGGATGCGCGCGCGGAAATCCTCGATCTGCGCGCGCGTGGCGGCCGGTCCGATCAGCATGCCGTAGCCGCCCGCGCCATGGACTTCCTTGACGACGAGTTCCTCGAGATGCGCGAGCGCATAGGCGCGATCCTCAGCGCGCCGCAGAACGTAGGTGGGCACGTTGGCGAGCAGGGGCTCTTCGCCCAGGTAGAAGCGCACCATGTCCGGCACGTAAGGATAGATGGACTTGTCATCCGCGATGCCGGTGCCGATCGCATTGGCGATGTTGACGTGGCCGGCGCGGTAGGCGGTGAGGAGCCCCGGCACGCCCAAGGTTGAGTCCGGCCGGAAGGCAGCGGGTCGAGAAAGTCATCATCGAGGCGGCGGTAGACCACATCGACGCGCTGCGGCCCGCGGGTGGTGCGCATGTAGAGCATGCGTCGCGCACGAACAGATCCTGGCCTTCGACCAGCTCGATGCCCATCTGCTGGGCGAGGAAGGCATGCTCGAAGTAGGCGCTGTTGTAGGCCCCCGGCGTGAGAAGCACCACGGTCGGGATCGGTCGACGCCGGCCGGGAGCGACGCTCTTGAGGTTCTCAGCAGCACGTCCGGGTAATGCTCGACGGGCTCGACCGCGTGCCTGCGCGAACAGTTCGGGAAAGAGCCGCATCATCATCTTGCGGTCTCTCGAGCATGTAGGAGACGCCGGAGGGCACGCGCAGATTGTCCTCGAGCACGCAGAAGCTGCCGTCGTCGTCGCGGACGACGTCGATGCCGGTGATGTGCGCGTAGATGCCGTCCGGCACGTCGATGCCCTGCATCTCCGGGCGGTACTGGGGGTTGCCCAGGATCTGCTCGGCCGGGACCAGCCGCGACTTTAGAATGCCTGGTCGTGGTAGACGTCCGCGAGAAAGGCGTTGAGCGCACGCACACGCTGCTTGAGACCCTGCTCCAGGCGCGCCCATTCGTGGGCAGGCAGGATGCGAGGCACGATATCGAACGGGATCAGCCGCTCGGTGCCCTCGTTCTCGCCGTAGACAGCGAAGGTGATGCCGACGCGGTGAAACAGCGCGTCCGCCTCGGTGCGCTTGCTGCGCGAGGCTGCTCGGCCGGCTGCTCGCTGAGCCACCCGTAGTAGTGGTGGCAATGCGCGCGCGGCGCTCCGGCCGGATCGAGCATCTCATCGTAGGGGCTGGGCATGGAGGATATTAGACCAAGGTTGCCGCGGCACGGCAGCCGCCGTGATGGTGCAGCGGCGTCGGCGGCTGCACCCTTACTGTGCGCACGGGCGTGGTTGCCTCGCGCCGCGGCGCAGGGTTATGGTCGGCGTACAACAAGGAGTGGCGCCGGCGCCGGCGGCTGGCGGATCCCCCAACGACATTGCGCATCACCCGGCGGAATTTCCTCGGCTGTGCGGCGGCGCTCACCGCGCTGCCGCTGCGGGCGCAGGCGGCGAAGCCGCAGCGCGTGGCCGTCATCGGCGCAGGCCTGGCGGGCCTCGTGACCGGCTTTGAGCTGATGCAGGCCGGTCACAGCGTGAGCGTGTTCGAGGCACAGGCCCGGCCGGGCGGCCGTGTGCGCACGCGCCGTGACGCCTTCGGCGACGGAATGTACGTGGAGGAGGGCGCGGCGGTCTTCGGCGAGGGCTCGACGCACGTGCGCGCCTACCTCGAGCAGTTCGGCCTGCGGGTGCGGCCCGCGAGCTACGCGCCCGCGCCGCTCGGGGCGCGGCTCTTTTATATCGGCGGCAAGCGCTACCCGGCCGCACCGGGACGGGAGCCTGACTGGCCTTACGCGCTCTCGCCGCAGGAACGGCGCCTGGGGATCGAGGGTGTATGGGACCACTACGTCGGGCCCAGGACGGGCGAGCTCGCCGAACCCTTCGGCACGCATGGGCTGGGCCGCGCCGCACGCGCGCTCGATGAACACACCCTCGAGGACCTGGCGCGCCGCGCCGGCGCGACCGATGCAGCCATCCTGCTGCTCGAGCGCGGTGCCTTCGGCGCCGATCTGGAGCATGTCTCGGCGCTGCAGGATGTGCTGTGGCGACGGTTCCTGGCGAAGAACCACAGCTGGTCGCAGCTGGAGGGGGGCAACGATCAGCTGCCGCAGGCCTTCGCCGCGCGGCTCGGCGCGCGGCTGCACTTACGCGCGCAGCTGCGCAGCATCAGCCAGGACCGCAGCGGCGTGCGGCTCGGCATCGCCCACGACTCCGGCAGCGAGGAGGTGGTGGTGGAGCGCGTCGTGCTCGCGCTGCCTTTCTCGGTGCTGCGGCAGATGCCGCTCGGTGACACCTTCAGCAAGCACAAGCGCGCCGCCATCGAGGAGCTGCGCTACGAGTCGGCGACGCGCGTGTATCTGCACTCGCGCGCCCGCTTCTGGGCGCAGGCGGGGTCGGATGGCGCGGTCAACACCGACCTGCCGATCGGCGCCGTGCGTGACGTCTCCGCCGGGCAGAGCGGCGCGGGCGGGATCCTCGCCACCGATGCGAGTGGCGCCGGCAGCCGCCGCCTCGCGGCGCTGCCTGCCGAGCAGCGCCTGCACGTCGCACTGGAAGGGGTAACTCAGGTCTTTCCGGAGCTGCAGGCCAATTTCACCGGCGCTGCCGCCGTGTGCTGGGACGAGGAGCCCTACGCGCGCGGCGCCTGGGCTTATTACGCTCCGGGGAGATGAGCAGTTTTTTCCCGCACGTCGCCGCCCGCGACGGCCGCGTGCACTTCGCCGGCGAGCACACCTCGACCTTAAATCTCATGGAGGGAGCCGTGGAGTCCGGCCAGCGCGCCGCCGCCGAGATCAACGCGCTGTGAGCCGCGGCCTCAGTGCGCGGCGCTGAGTGCCGTCCAGCCGTTCCACATGATCTCGATGCCGATGCACATGAGGATGAACGCCGACAGGCGCACCAGCACCTCGAGTCCCGTGTCACCGAGGAAGCGTGCCATGGCGGCGGCGAAGCGGTAGGCGAGGTAGATGCTCAGTGCCGATGGCGACGACGCCGATGAGCGCCCCGGTAGCGTGCGAGGCGATCTGCGGAAGGGCGGGAATCCGGGGGTCTTGCGGCTGCCGATGGTGATGGCGACCGACATCGAGCCCGGGCCGACGGTGAGCGGCATGGTGAGCGGGAAGAAGGCGCCGATCCTGCGGCGCGCTGGCGGGCCGGCAGGTCAGCCGAATCGGGGTGGACGGAGAAGTCCTCCTGCGTGAGCAGCTTCCAGCCCAGGGCGGTCACCACGAAGCCGCCGGCGATGCGCACCACTGGCAGCTGGATGCCGAAGAACTCCAGCAGGTACGGACCCAGTACCATCGAGCCGAGCAGCAAGAGAAAGCCGTTCAGGGCGACGTTGCGGGCGAGCACGGTGCGCTCCGCGCTGCTCAGCGAGGCGGTCATGCTGAAGAAAAACGGCGCCGACTCGATCGGATTGACGATCGGAAAGAGTCCGGCGAAGGTCAGCAGGAAGGCGCTGAGAATGTCATGCATGGCATGCAGCGGCACGGGAGTTCACGCCCCTTTCGTGGCTCGGGCCGCGCAGCGGTGGAGATAGCATGATGAGTGCGGATGCCCGGGGGCCGAGTATGAACGGCAAGATCTGTCTCGTCACCGGGGCGACGCACGGCATCGGGTTTGAGACCGCGCGCGCGCTGGCTTGCGCGGGGGCACGCGTGCTGGTGCACGGCCGGGACCCGGAGCGCACGCGCGCCGCGGCCGCTACGCTCGCCCGGGAAACCGGCAACCCGCAAGTTGAGGCCGTAACGGCCGACTTCGCGCGCCTGGCGGAGGTTCGCGCTCTGGCGCAGGCGCTCAGCGAGAAGCTGCCGCACCTGGATGTGCTGGTAAACAACGCCGGCATGATGAGCGCGGGGCGGCACCTGAGCGCCGATGGCTTCGATCTGACCTTCGCGGTCAATCACCTCGCGCCGTTTCTGCTCACCAACCGGCTGCTGGCAGCGCTTAGGGCCGCACCGGCGGCCCGCGTGGTGATCGTCGCCTCCCGCGCCCACCGCGGCGCCCAACTGGACTTCGAGGACCTGATGAACGTGCGCGTGCGTGGCCTGCTGCCGGCCTATGCCCGCTCCAAGCTCGCCAACCTGCTGTTCATGCGTGCCCTGGCGCGCCGCCTGGCCGGCACCAGCGTCACCGTCAACGCAGTGCATCCTGGACTGGTGGCCAGCCACATCTTCCACCAGAACCTGGCGCTGCGGGTGCTGCTCGGCTCGCTCGGCCGTCCGTTCATGCTCAGTCCCGCGCGCGGCGCCCGCGGCAGCGTGGTTCTCGCCAGCGCGGCGGAGCTGGCCGGCAGGAGCGGCGGTTATTACGAGCGCGGACGCCTCACCGAGCCGAGTCCGCAGGCTCAGGACGATGCCGCTGCGGAGCGTCTGTGGCAGGTGAGCGCGCGGCTCACCGGCCTGGTTGAGGACGAGCCGCCGACTTCGCTCTAGGGCGCCGCGGCGCGGCGTGCCGGCAGCACGGCGTCGATGAGCGGCGGCAACGCCGCCGCCGGCAGCTCGAGCAGCGTACGGCTGGTGCGCGCCTGCTGGACCGCTTCCGGACCCAGGCGCCGGTTGGCACGGTAGAGCCGGGTGCGCACCGTAGTCTCGTGCAGGCCAAGACAGGCGGAGGTCTCGGTGCCGCTGACTCCCTCGATCACGCGCAGTATGAACACGGTGCGGAAGGCTTCCGGCAGTGCCGCGATGCGGCCGAGGAGCTCATCGGCTGCGGCCGCGTGGGCGAAGAGCGCGCCCTGGGCGCGCGCCCGGGCGTGCTGGTGCACCAGGCGGGTCAGCCACACGACGATCTTGCCGCTGGGCTCGAGGCGGTGCAGCTCGGCGAGGGCGCCGGCCAGGGTTTCCTTCACCGCGCCAAGCGCCGCCTCATCGTCGCACAGCACCCCGTACGCGAGGCGATACAGCCGCCGTGCATGGCGCCGCACGAGCGCCTCCAGGGCCAGCGCATCGCCGGCGCGGCTGCGCTCGATCAGCAGCAGGTCCGGCAGCTGCTCGGGCACGGCGCCTGCGGAGGCGCGCCGCAGCAGGACGGAATTGGTCTCAAGAGTTCGGGCAGGGGATGAGAGGATCCAGCATGTGCATCGACCTCGGGTGTGTATCCTAGACACCATGAAAAGCAGACCGGTCGGGACGGCCGGTTATTGCGCCGTGCTGGCCGTGGTGGCCGCCGCGGCGAGTGTGAAGCTCGCGGCCGAGCCGCAGCCGGCCGTCATACATCCGCAACATTGGCCGCATATCGCGCCGGCGCTTGCGCGTGACGCGGAACTCGAGGCACGCGTCGAGGCGCTGCTCGCGCGCATGACCCCCGCGCAGAAGGCCGCCCAGGTGGTACAGGGCGACATCGGCAGCATGACTGCGGACGATCTGCGTCACTATCCTCTGGGCTCCGTGCTCAACGGCGGTAACTCATCGCCACATGACGACAAGCTCGCAGCACCCAGTGAGTGGCTGGCACTGGCGGACCGGTTCTACCAGGCCTCCGCCGGGACCCCCGCCGAGCCGGGCATCCCGGTGCTGTGGGGTACGGATGCGGTGCACGGCCACAACAACATCCCCGGGGCCACCGTCTTTCCGCACAACATCGGCCTCGGCGCCGCCCGCGATCCGGAGCTGATCCGGCGCATCGGCGAGATCACCGCCCTCGAGGTGCGGGTGACCGGCCTCGACTGGGCCTTCTCCCCGACGGTTGCCGTCTGCGCGATGTCCGCTGGGGCCGCACCTACGAGAGCTACGCACAGAACCCGGACCTGGTGCGCGAGTACGCGGCCGCCATGGTGGAGGGGCTGCAGGGCGTACCCGGGACCGCGGCCTTCCTCGATGCCGCTCACGTGCTCGGCGACTCGCCAAGCATTTCCTCGGCGACGGCGGCACGCGGACGGGCAAGGACCAGGGCGACAACCCGCGCGACGGAGGCGGAGCTGCGCGGTATCGCACGCCCCGGGCTATCAGGCCGCGCATCGCCGCCGGCGCGCTGACGGTCATGGCCTCGTACTCGAGCTGGCAGGGCCGGAAGATGCACGGCAACCGTGCGCTGCTCACCGACGTGCTCAAGGGGCGCATGGGCTTCGAGGGCTTCGTCATCGGCGACTGGAACGGGCATGCGCAGCTGCCGGGCTGCTCGAACCGGCAGCTGCGCCGCGGCACTGAACGCCGGCATCGACATGTTGATGGCCGCCGGATGGCTGGCAAGGAACTGCTACGGCCAACATGCTCGACGCAGGTCGCCAGCCGGCGAGATCCCCGCCGCGCGCCTCGACGACGCGGTGCGCCGCATCCTGCGCGTCAAGCTGCGCGTCCGCCTGCTCAGCAGGGCCGTCCGTCCGCGCGCGGCCCTATGCCGGTCACTACGAGCTCCTGGGCTCGCCGGCGCACCGCGCCGTCGCGCGCCAGGCGGTGCGCGAGTCGCTGGTGCTGCTGAAGAACGCAACGCACCTGCTGCCGCTGCGGCCCGGCGCTCAAGGTGCTGGTGGCCGGCGAGGGCGCCGACAGCATCGCGCACCAGAGCGGCGGCTGGACCATCGACTGGCAGGGAACCGAGCCGAACCAGGACTTCCCGCATGGCGAGTCCGTCTACACCGGGATCGCGCGGCGCGTGAAAGCCGCCGGAGGCAGCGCCGAACTCAGCGCGGGACGGGGAGTTCCACGAACGGCCCGACGTCGCCATCGTGGTGTTCGGCGAGAGCCCCTATGCGGAGTTCGCCGGTGATGTGCGCACGCTCGAATACAGTCCCGGCGACAAGCACGACCTCATGCTGCTGCGGCAGCTGCGCGCGCTGGACATTCCGGTGGTGGCCGTGTTCCTGTCCGGCCGCCCGCTGTGGGTGAACGCCGAGATCAACGCCGCCGACAGCTTCATCGCCGCGTGGCTCCCGGGGCCGGAGGGCGGCGGTATCGCCGACGTGCTGTTCCGGGAGCCCGACGGCTCGGTCCGCTATGACTTCCGCGGCAAGCTGCCGTTTGCCTGGCCGGCGACACCGCGGCCGCCGGCCGCGGACGGCCGCCCCGGTGAGGCGCCGCTGTTTCCCTACGGCTACGGACTCAGCTACGCCGAGGACGGCTACGTCGGCACGCTGCCGGAGAAGGATCCGCGTCCGGGTGGCGGGGCACCGTAGGCGGGTGCGCGCCTTACTCGCTGCTCGCGCCCACCGCGACCCACGCCAGGTCCGAGTTCGAGACCGACTCGAGTGTTGAAATTGCTGCGCCGCCGCGGCCATGCGCGTGAGTGCCTGCGCGAGCGGCATTGGCGGCGCGGTGTCGCCCTTCTTGGCCTTGTGGAAGCGCACCGGGTTGATGCGGGCGACCACGTAGTTGCGCAGGTACGGTGACTTGAAGCCGCGGCGCCTGCAAGCGCAGGCGATGAGCGTCTTCACCTGCGCATCGATCTCGATGAGGCGTGACGGCGTAGTCCTGCGCGCTCCCGCAGACTGGCACCGCAGCGTGCGGTCGCTGAAGCGATCTACTTTTTTCAGGAACGCGCTGTAGGCGCCGCCGGCAAAGCGCGGGCGACTGCTCGTACACGAGTCCCAGCGTGAGCAGCTCGGGAGCCTCGAACTCCGCGTGTGAACTGCGATTCCTTCGCGCTCACGGCTGCGGCGCTTGCGAGACTGCGTGCCATGCGCATGACCTCGAGGCTGCGGTCGCTGCAGGTTGTGAGCCTTCTCGGTGTTGAGCGCGAGGATGCGATAGGCGAGCGACTCGTCCGGTGAGATCAGCGCGGTGATCTGCTTCAGGCCGAGCAACTTGGCGGCCGCGAGCCGATGGCGGCCGTTGGGAGTCCACAGCCGCCCGTCCTCGCCGCGCACGACAATCAGCGGATCGAGGAATGCCGCGGTCTCGCTCGATCTTTTCGGCGAGCCGCTTGGCGTGCGTGGGCGACAGGTCGCGCTGAAAGGGTGTGGGCTGCACGGCGTGAGCGGAACGGAGGCGCCAGCAGCAGCGCGCGGCCGCCGAGCGGCTCGCGATAGGCGCCGATGGGAGCGCCGCCCGCTTCGCGAACCAGCGCGGCAAGAGCGGCGACGCTCCGGGCTCGTCCATGCGATATGCGACTTCCGCGGCTTCGAGACCGCGCGCCTTTGCCGTTGGGCGCGAGCTTGCCCAAACGGCGCTTCGCGGGGCCGCTCTTGCCGGCCTTGGTGCTCTTGCCGCTTTTGCTCGCGCGCGGCGCGGCGCTTTTCTTTCGGGTTGCCATGGAGGGTAAGGTGCTGCGTGAATGTTCGTCGTAAAGACCAGGATGTGCGAAAATAATCGGCCCACCGTGCCTGAAGCCATGGATCTCGCGACGTCGGACCGCAAGCATTGCCGGTGAGACTACCGGCGCAGCGTATCGACGCCGCGGGCGCGCGCATGTCGATCAGAGAGCTGTCCTGGCGCTTGCGTTGCCGCTCATGGCCAACAGCTCCGTGCAGATCGTCCTCAATCTCACCGACATGTGGTTCATCGGTCATATCTCGACGCAGGCGTTGGCGGCCGTCGGTGCCGTGCAGTGGCTCATCCTCGCGGCTGTGTTGGTGCTCGGTGGAGCCGGGACTGCCGTGCAGACTCTCGTAGCCAATCGCACGGCGCGCGTCGCTATCGGCGTGCCGCAGGCCGTGTGGACGGCACTCTGGGCAAGGCCTGCGCGGCCCTTTGTTTGTGCGGTCGGGATGCCGCGCGTCATCTCATCCTGGCGCCGTTCAGCTTCGATCCGCAGGTGGAGAAGCTGGCCACCGCATTCTGGCTGCCGCGCATCTGTGGCGCCTTGGTCGGCTCGGCCGTATGGGCGCTGCTCGGATTCTTCAACGGCGTCGGCCGGCCGCGCGTGACGGTGCTCATCACGCCGTCACGGCCCTCGCCAATGCTCTCCTCAACGATATGTTCATTTTCCACCTGGGCTTGGGAGTGGCCGGCTCGGCGCTGGGCGACAACGGTGCGCGCAGGCTGATCGGGCTGGTGTTCGCGCTGGCGATTTTTCTCGCCCGCATTACCGGCCGCGTTATGCCTCGACACCTGACCTGGCACCCGCATGGCGCAGCGCCTGCTCGAGCAGTTGCGCCTCGGCGTGCCCATGGGTGTGCTGCCGGCGGCCGACCTGATCGGCTTTGCCATGTTCCAGATGATGCAGATCCGTCTCGGCATCGTGGACGGCGCGGCCACGCAGATGGTGATGATGCTCACCTCGCTCTCCTACATGCCGGGCTTCGGCATCCCTCGGCGGGCACGACGCTCGTGGGCCAATCGATCGGCGCCAACGCGCGCGACTGGGCTTAGCGGGTGGGCAACCGCACCATCGCGCTCGCGGCCTGTCTACATGTGCGGCATCGGCGTGATCATCGCGCTCACCGGGCCGTGGCTGCTGCCGTTTTTCACCGGGGCGCGCGATGCGGATCGGTCGCAGCGGTCGAGCTCGGCCTGAGTTGTTGTGGCTCGCCGCCGCCTTTCAGTTCTTCGACGGCCTCAACATGGGTAGCAGCATGTGCCTGCGCGGCGCGGGCGACTGCGCATCCCCGCAGCACTGGTGCTGCCGCTCTCCCTGCTCATCTTCGCGCCGCTCGCGCACGCGTTGACGTTCGCGCCGGGCCAGGGATGGGTGCACTTCCTGCCGCAGTTTGGCTACGGGGCGCTCGGGGGCTGGAGCGCGGTGATCGTGTACTCCGTGCTGCTCGGCAGCGCGCTGTTCTTGCGCTGGCGCTCGCGCGCCTGGCAGCGCATCCGCCTGTGAGCGCGCGATGTTCGTGACAGTGAAGATGCTGCTGCGCTCGCTCATCCTGCCGCCCGGCGGCCCGCTGCTGCTGGCGCTGCTCGGGCTGTGGCTGTTCGCGCGCGCGCGCTCCCGGGGCCTGCGCCGTGCGGGCCTTGCGCTCACGCTGGCGGCGCTGACCACGCTGTGGCTGCTGTCGCTGCCGCTTGTCGCGCAAGCCCTGTGGCGCGCAGCGCAGCGCGAGCCGGTGCTCGATCCCGCGCGCATCGCATCGGCACAGGCGATCGTCGTGCTCGCCGGCGGCCGCTACCGCGTGGCGGCGCCGGAATACGCGCTCGCGCCGGCTGCCGATGAGGGGCTGCTCGGGCGGCTGGATTACGCGGCGCAGCTGGCGCGGCGCACGCAGCTGCCGGTGCTCGTGTCCGGCACCGACCCGGAGACCCAGGCGATGCTCACCGCCCTCGCCCGCGACTTCGGCGTGAGCACGCGCTGGGTGGAGAACCGCTCGCGCGACACGTTCGAAAATGCCCGCAACTCCGCGCGCCTGCTGCACGCCGCCGGCGTGACGCGGGTGCTGCTGGTGACCGACGCGGTGCACGAGTACCGCGCCGCACGCGAGTTCGAGGCCGCGGGGATGGGCGTCATCCCGGCCCCCGCGGGGCTCGCCGATGCCGCGCCCGAGGTCTCCGCCTGGCGCTACGTGCCGCGCGTGGATGAGCTGCAGCGCTCGACCCAGGCGCTGTACGAGATCCTCGGCGAATGGGCGCGGCGTGCCATGGCGGCCCTGCACCTGCGGCGGCAGAGCCCTTGAACAGCGGCGCGGAGCTGCCGCCGCAGCTGGTGACCGTATATCGCTCACCCCGTAAGCGCGCCTGTGATGAGCGGCTGCTGGTGCTGATGGCCGTGGGGATTTCCGGGCTCGTCGTCCTGGGTGAGGGCACCTTCCTGCTGCAGGTGGATGCGCACGATGCCGCCGAGGCGCTGCGGCACCTCGGCCAGTACGAGAGCGAGAACCGCGCGCCACCACCCCCGCCGCCGCCGCCGCGGCTCTACCCGTATGCCTGGGTCGGGTGCCTGGTGTATGCCGTAGTGCTTCTGGGCGTGGCGTTGGCGCTCACCCACGGCCTTGCCCGCCTCGATGCCTTCGATGTCGGCGAACTGGACGCGGCGCGTGTGCAGGCGGGCCAGTGGTGGCGTGCCTTCACCGCGCTCACGCTGCACCTCGACGGGCCGCACCTCGCGGCCAATCTCCTCGCCGGCCTGTGGTTCGGCTACCTGGCCGCGCGGCAGATGGGCGCGGGACTGGCGTGGTTCGTGACGGTGTGGGGCGCGGCGGGCGCCAATCTGCTCGAGGCCCTGCTCGGGCCCGCGGACCACCGCTCCGTGGGCGCCTCCACCGCGGTGTTTGCCGCGCTCGGGGCGATGTCGGCGTTCACGTGGCGCGAGCGCTATGCCACCTCGCAACGCTGGGCGCGGCGCTGGGGGCCGCTGATTGCCGGCGTGATCCTGCTCGGCTGGACCGGGACCGCCGGGGAGGGGACCGACGTCATGGCACACCTGCTCGGCTTCGCGGTCGGCGCGCTGCTCGGCCTGCTGCTCGTGCTGCCGCGGCTGCAGGTGCACGCGCAGCGTCTGCCGCAGTGGCTGTACGGTCTCGCCGCGCTGGCACCGCTGCTGGTTGCCTGGGCGTGCGCGCTCGGCAGCTGAGGCCTCACGGGCCCTCGACCTCGTAGCCCCTGGCGCGCAGCGCCGCCAGCGCCCCGTGCTCGCCGAGCAGGCGATCCATGGACTGCACGGCGAGGGTGCCGCGGTTGCGCCGCAGCCCGTCCTCGACCGCGATCAGCCAGTCGTCCTGGGCGCGCGCAACGAGCGCGCGCACGCGCTCGGAGTTGGAGACGGCGGCGACGCAGGCGGTGCGGTTGTCGGCGTGCGGCAGGCGGCGCAGCGCCTCGACATCGCCGAGCGCCCAGGCCTGGGCGCGCGCCTGCAGCGGCGGGATGTCGGTCTCCAGCAGCGTCACCACCGACTCAAGACAGGCCACTTCCTGGTCGAGCGGGGTGTTGCCGACATCCTTGAGCACGTTTACCGGATCATCGATCTTGAGCTTGTCCTGATGCACGCGCACGCCCTGCTCATGCGCCAGCTCGAGCACCGTCTCCTGCACCTCGTTGTGCTGCGCCAGTCCTGTGGCATCGAACACGCGCGTGACGAGCTCGCGCGCCGCCAGCATCGGGCGCATCTGCTCGAGCTTGTTGTCCTTGGGGGCATAGCGGGCCTTGAGCGACTCGACGCGGGCGTAGAGCGGCGGCGGCAGCGTCGTGCGCAGGGGCGCGTTGTCGGGTGGCTTCTGCAGGCGCCGCCACTCGATGAATACGCGCAGCGCGGTCAGCGGGTTGGCACCGATGCCGTAGGCCGGCCAGGCCGGCACGACCTCCTGCGTCTGCCGCAGTGCTGCGCGCACCGCATCGGGCTGCCAGACCATGCGCTTGGGCAGCGGGGAGATGGTGCCGAGGATCCACAGGGTGTGATCGCCGCGGCGCACGGTCCACATGCGCGGCCCTTCGTGGCGGCCCTCGATGACGATCTCCGGCAGCGGCGCCTCGGGGGAGCTTTCCGCCGCGGCCGGCGGGGCGGCCGCAAGCGGGCGCGCGCCCAGGAGCGCGAGCGCGATACCGGCGGCGCCGCGACGCCAGCATGACGGGGTCCGCACGTTCACTCGCTGGTGGGCACCTGGCGCGGTGCGATGGTGTCGGTGGCGTCGTAAAAGCGCGTGAGGGTCACCGCCGGCAGCTCGTAGCTGTCCAGGTGCACCCGATCGGTGAGCCGCTTGCCGTCGGCGGAGAGACTGTAGGTCTCGGTGAAGGTGGGGCCGGCCTGCGCCTTGATGACCACCTGGTAATCGCGGCCGTGCCAGCCGGAGGTCTGGTCGCCGACGCCGCCCTCGGCCGACACCACACTGTGCTGGCCCGGCGTGAAGCTGCGCCGCGAGGTGCCGTAGTCGAACACGATCTCGTCCGCGCGCTGCTGCACGCTGAGGAACTCACCACGCGCGGCCACATTCTCGATGATGTGCGCCATGGGCGAGCGCTCGAGTGGGTCGCGGTGCGGGCCGTGCGCGCCGGCGTCCTCGCCGGGGTCGCCCGGGCCTGCCGAGCCGCCGCCGGAGTCAGGTCCGCCGCGTCCCTGCGCCGCCGCGTTACGGGCGATGATGCGCCGTGCCTCGGCGCGCATCTGCGTGAGTGCTTTCTGCGGGTCGTCGGAGGCGGCCACATCCAGACGCCAGTGTCCGCTGAAGGAGATCCCGGCCGGGGCGTCCGGGCCGAAACGCGTGCCGACGCAGGCCGCCACAAGCAGCGTCACGCCCGCGCACGCCAGCGCTCCCCTGCGACCGATCGACATATTGCGGTATCCTCGACCCCCTTATGGCAGCGCGCAGCATCGCAGTTCGCCACCACCTCGCGCAACGATGAAGCGTCGTCCCGCCCCGGAGCTCACCCGCCTACGCCAGAACATCGCGCGCCTGGACGAGCATCGCATCGATGAGCTCTATGGACTCGAGCCGGTGTGGGAGCCGGCGGCCGGCGGCCGGCAGCTGGCGGCGGAGGAGGTGGTGTCCGTGCGCTGCCCGTATTGCGGCGAGCGGCTGGAGACGCGCGTCGATCTCACCGGCGATGAGCCGGCGTACGTGGAGGACTGCGAAGTGTGCTGCCGCCCGATTGAGTACGGCATCGAGCGCGACTGCGGCGGCGCACTGCTCGGCCTGCAGGTGCGACGGCTGGATTGATTCACAGGCGCTCGAGGGGGTTGCATGAGCTGGAGACGAGCTGCGGCGCTGGCCGCCGCGATGGCCATCGTTCTGAGCGGGTGCAGCCGCGCACCCGAGCCGCCGCCCCCCGCCGCGAGTGTGCCGGCGCCGGATGCGTGGCCGCAGTTCGTCGCGCGCTTCCTCGAGGAGTACTTCCGCGCCAATCCGTTTTTCGCCGTCGAGGCTGGCCGGCACGATTTTGACGGCCAGATGCCCGATGTGAGCGCCGCGGGCATCGCCACCGAGGTGGCGCTGCTGAAGCGGCTGCGCACCGAGTCCGAGGCTTTTGCACCTGCTGCGCTCACGTCGGCCGAGCGTCTGGAGCGCGAGCAGCTGTGGACCGCCATCGATACCGATCTGTTCTGGATCGAGCGGGCGCGCCGCCCCTTCACCAGTCCCACCTGGTACATCGACCAGCTCGATCCGGACGTCTATCTCAATCGCGAGTACGCGCCGCTTGCGCAGCGCCTCAACGGCTACCTCGGCTACGCGCGCGCGGTACCGCGCATCGCCGCAGCGGTGCGCGCCAACCTCAAGACGCCGCTGCCGGAGAGCTTCGTGCGCCGCGCCATCGACGGCTTCGGCGGTTTTGCCAGTTTCTACCGCCACGATGTCGGTGCGGTATTCGCCAGCGTGGCCGACCCGGCGGCGCAGAAGGAGCTGGCCGCGGCGGATGCCGCCGCGGCGCGCGCCATGGACGAGCTGAAGAGCTACTTCCAGGGCGAGCTCAAGCATGCCGACCAGTCCTTCGCACTCGGCGCAGCGCGGTTTCAGGACATGCTCAAGACCACCGAGCGGGTTGACGTGCCGCTCGAGCAGCTGCTGGCGCTCGGCAAGGCGGACCTGGCGCGCAACACCGCAGCTTTGCGCGAGGCCTGTGCCCGCTATCTGCCCGGCGCGACGCTGGACGCCTGCGTCAAGAAGATGAATGCCAACAAGGCGCAGGGCGGCGCCCTCGCCGGGGCCCGCGCCCAGCTCACGCAGCTGCGCGAGTTCGTGCTCAAGAAAAACATCGTCAGCGTGCCGAGCGCGGAGCAGGCGCTGGTCGCGGAGGCGCCGCCCTACAACCGCGCCAACGCCGCCTATATCAACGTCCCCGGCCCCTACGACAAGAACGTCGCCTACGTCTACACCATCTCCCCGCCGGATCCGCACTGGAGCGCACGCGAGCGCGCCGAGTACATCCCCGGCCGGGCGAGCCTGCTGTACACCAGTGTGCACGAGGTGTGGCCGGGACATTTCCAGCAGTTCCTGCACTCCAACCGCAACCCCTCGAAGATCGCCGCGCTGTGGGTCGGGTACGCCTATGCCGAAGGCTGGGCGCATTACAGCGAGGAGTTGATGTGGGATGAGGGGCTCGGCAACGGCGATCCCGAAGGGCACGTCGGCCAGCTGGTCAATGCGCTCGAGCGCGACGTGCGCTTCCTGTGCGCAATCGGCCTGCATACCCAGGGCATGAGTCTCGCCGAAGCGGAGCACATGTTCCGCGAGCAGGCCTTTCTCGATCCGGGCGACGCGCGGCAGCAGGCCGCGCGCGGCACCTACGACCCGGGGTACCTCGCGTACACGCTCGGCAAGCTCATGATCAAGAAGCTGCGCGACGACTGGGTCGCGCAGCAGCCGAAAGTGGCCGATCCACACCGATATTTCCACGACTTCCACGACCGCTTCATGTCCTACACCGGACCGATCCCGCTCATCCGTTCGGTCATGGTGGGCGAGGGCGGCTCGCTGTTCGCCGGCCAGCCCTAGATCGCGGCCGCCTCGAGGAAGCTCAGCCGGCGCGCATCCGCGTCGAGGCGCACGTGTACGCCGAGCGGCAGCGGCTCGTTGTGCGCACCGTGACCGATCGGGAAGCCGGCCGCGCACGGCAGTCCGCTGGCCTGCACCAGTTCGCGCAGCACCTCGGCGCTGGAGTAAGGGGCGTCCTTCTCCTCGCAGTCGGTGAAAGTGCCGAGCACGAGGCCGCGCACCGCACGGAATACGCCCGCGAGCTCGAGGTGCGTCCACATGCGGTCCAGCCGGTAGGGACGCTCACCCTGGTCCTCGAGCAAGAGCACGGCACCCTCGAGGCGCGGCATGTAGGGCGTGCCGATCACCCGCGACAGCACCGAGAGGTTGCCGCCGATCAGCCGCCCCTCGGCGACGCCGGAGCCGTAGGTGTCGGTGCCGGTGAGCGGCTCTGCCGGTCGCGTGCTCTCCAGAAGCGCGAACAGCCGGGCGTGGGTCGGGGGCGCCAGACGGCCGAGCTGGGTCACCACCGGTCCATGGATGCTGGTGCGCCCGTGAGCGGCGAACCACAGGTGTAGTGCCGTGATATCGGAGAAGCCGACCAGCGGCTTGCACGGGCCCGGCGGTGCCACCCCGGCCAGCTTGCTCAGCAGGCGCGTCGCTCCGTAGCCCCCGCGGGCACAGAAGACCGCGCGCGACTGCTCGTCCGCAAGAGCCGTGAGCAGCTCCGCCAGGCGCCGCGCATCGTCGCCGGCGAGGTAGCGGTGCTTCGTGAACAGGCCCGGCCCGTAAGAGACCCGGTAACGCGCGGCGAGCACCGCCAGTCCACGTTCGAAGGAGGGGCGGTCAAAGCCGCTCGCCGGGGCGATCAGCGTGACCGGATCTGCGGGCACGAGGGCCGCGTAGGGGGTGAAGACGGGCTCGGGGCTTTGCGGCACGGCGGGTCCTGGAGGCTTCGGCTGGGCGTAATTATGGCTCGACTGGCCGAGCGCTGCGGACGCTTAGGCGCCGCGGCCGTATGATGCGTGCTGGATCGGCTGCCGGGGATACGCCAAGTCCCCGGCCGGATACGGACGGAGGCGGCATGGTTGCCCTGCTTTTGTGGCTGTTACTGCTGGTGCTGTGCTGGCCGCTCGCGCTGCTGGCGCTGGTGCTGTTCCCCATCCTCTGGCTGCTGCTTCTGCCGCTGCGCCTGGTGGGGATCGCCGTGGGCGGCGCGCTCGCCCTGGTGCGAGCCCTGTTTTACCTGCCGGCGCGGCTGCTCGGCGCGCACCGCTAAAGCGGCACCCCTTTCAGTCCGAGAGCGCCTTCAGGTCGCGCAGCAGCGCCTCGCGCCCGCGGCTGAGCTGGTCGAGCCGCGCCGCCGCTTCGCGCAGCGCGTTGAGGTTCTGCACCGGGCCCTGGTTCAGGCGGCGGTAGGCGGTGCGCGCCATCAGCCACAGCCGGTTGATGCGCTCGTAGCGCGCCGCGGCCTCGCGGCGCAGGGTGATGATCTTGAGCGAGCTCGTCTGCATGGGCGGCATAGGATCCGTAAAGCCGGCGGCGGCAACAGTGCAGCCGTCACAGATCGAGGGCGAGCATAGGCCTCGAGTATTGCGTCCGTAAGACGCGCGCGCTGCTTCAGGTGAGCGAGACGACCAGCTTCGCCGAATGGCTGCGCCAGTTGATGGGGATGATGAAGGAGCGCTGTCCGGGCTTCTGCGGGATGTTGGGCTTCTCGCCCGACAGTACGCTCGGCACCGAGATCACGAAGTCGCGGCCGAAGTCGCGGCGCGCGTTGCCGGAGATGGTGTTGGCGACCTCGCCCACCAGGTCGCGCATGGTCTCGTGGCTGAAGTCGTTCTCCTGCATCTTCATCAGCAGCACGGTAAGCATGGCCTTCGGCGCGGTGAAATACACCACGCCCTCGCGCTTGCCGGAGATGCTGATGACCCCGGTGTACTCGTGCACCGCGGGCGAGCCCTCCATGAGGTAGGGTGAGCCGATCGAGGCTGGTTGCTGCGCCGCGATCTCGAAGAAATTCGTCGTCCCCTCGACGAAAGTCTTGAGCTCCTGTTCGTAGAGCATGTGTGGTTATCCCCTGTGCGCCTAGCGCATGAGCTCGGCGATCGCCTCATTGAGCTGGCGATCGGTGAAGGGCTTGTTCAGAAAGCCGTTGGCGCCGCGCTCCATGGCCTCCACCGCGGTGGCCTTGTCGGCGAGGGCGGAGATGACCAGGATGCGCACCGCCGGTTTGAGCTCCACCAGCCGGCCGATGCACTCGATGCCGTCCATGCGCGGCATGGTCAGGTCCATGGTCACCACGTCCGGGTCGGTCTTCTTGAACAGCTCCAGGGCCTCCTCGCCGTTGCCGGCGGTGCCGACCAGCGTGAGCTCCTCGAACTGCTGCGAGCGCTCGATGCGCCGGCGCATGATGTTCGAGTCATCGACGATCATCAGCTTGTAGGCACGCTTGCCGTTCATTGCCGTGTCTTTCATGCCCGTTCCTACGCCACCGCGGAGCCGACGGCGTCCACCGCCGGCAGTACGACCTTGAAGCGCGTGTACTTGCCCGGGTGGGTGCTGACCCCGATCTTGCCGCCGAGCGCATAGACGCTGCGCGCCACGACGTCCATGCCGACGCCGCGCCCGGCGTCCATCGAGACGTCGTCCTGGGTGGAGAAACCGGGCCGGAAGATCAGCGCCATGCTCGAGCGCGTGTCCATGAGCGAGGCTTCCTGCTGCGAGATCAGCTGCTTGCGTACCGCGGCGGCCTTGAGCGCCTCGGTGGAGATGCCGGCGCCGTCATCCTCGAACACCAGCTCGAAATTCTCGCCCACCCTGCGGAAGTCGACGCGGATCAGACCGGACTCGTCCTTGGCCTGGCCGCGCCGCGCGGCGGGCGACTCGATGCCGTGCACCGCGGCGTTGCGCAGCATCTGGATGACGCAGTCCTTGACCGTGGCCCCGTAGGCGCCCGGCACCTCGCCCAGCCCGTTCAGGGTGAGGCGGAAGCGCTTGGCGTGGTCGGCGGCGAGGCGCTCGGCCATGGCGATCAGCGTCGGGGAGAGGTCCTCGACCGAGCGCGCCGGGGCGCGCTCCACAGGCGTCGGGGGCGGGGCACTCACTGCCGGTGCCGGCGCGGCGGCAGCCGGTGCGTTGTCCTTGAGCGAGGTCAGGCGCCCGGCCATCTCGCGCACGTTCTTCAGGTGGGCGAGCAGCTCATCGAGCTTGAGCACCATCGGCAGGAAGTCGTTGCCGGAGAGCTCCGCGCGCTTCTTGCACTCCGCGACCATGTCCTCGAGTGCGTGCACGCGGCTCGCGATGGTCGAGAGGTTGAGCGCGGAGGCCTCGCCCTTGATCGAATGCAGCTCGCGGAACAGTCCGGTGAGCTTCTTGCGGAACTCGGCGTCGGTGCGCGCCGGCTCCTTGAGGATCGTGTTGACGAGCTTGAGTCCGGTCTCGGCGGAGTCCAGGAACGACACCAGCTGCAGCGGATCGACGTGCATCATGCCGAGCATCATGTCGAGCTGCTGGTTGGCGTTGTCCTGGGAGTCCTGCAGCTCGCGCGCCAGCAGCACGCTGGAGGTGATGTCGCCGACCGAACACAGCACGTGCTTGATGCCCTCGGGGCCCATGACGCGGTGGAAATCGAACTGCAGGTAGCGCGTCTCCTTGCCGCCATGGCCGTTTTCCATGGTGATCTCAAGCTGGCCGAGCGGATTGATGCTCTTCATCAGGTTCTCGTGGGCGCGGTCGCCCCACAGAAGCTTGATGTACTTGGTGGCGGTGGCGAGCGTCGCGGCAGGCACGAGGTTCTTCAGCAGCTCCTCGAAGGACAGGCCGGAGAAATCGTTGCGGCCGAACATGCGCGACAGCGCATCCGACCATACCGAGCCGATGCGATAGTTGGCGTCGAGCAGGAAGAAGCCCTCGCGCACCGTCTTGAGGATGTCGCGCGTCTGCTCCTGCGCATCGCGGGCGGCGCGCTCGTGGCGGGCGCGGGTGACCTGCAGGTAGGCTGCGGCGCCGGCGAGCACCAGCGCGGCGAGCACGCCGGCGGCCAGCAGGGCGCGCAGCCGCGCCGCCGCTTCCGAGGAGGTGTGCTGCAGGCTCGTGGCCAGGCCGCCGAGCAGGGCCTGCAGCGGGTGGGCGTTGTCGCTGGCGAACAGCTGCGCGCGCTTGACCTGCGCGTAGTGCTCGCGGCCCTCGCGCGAGAGGGTGCTGCCGCCGCTGTCGGAATCGACGTACGGCTGGCCGCTGAAGGCGATCACCGGGTCGAGTACCGGGGCGTACTGGTGCCACAGGAGCAGCGCCCGCCCGAGCTGCGGTGAGTCCATCTCGCCGCTGGCATTGATCTGCTTGATCTCCTGGTCGAAGTGCTTGACCGTCGCCTGCAGATCCGCGAGCGCCTGCCCGGAGTAGGCGCGCACTTCCAGGCGGTCGCGCAGCGTATTCAGCTGGCGCGAGATCTCCTCGGGATAGGTCTGCAGCGTGCTCGCTGCCTGCAGTGCGGCGATGTCGGCGCGCATGTGCGTCGCCAGACGAAAGCCGACGATCAGCACCGCTCCCATGATGACGGTCAGCACCGTGCCGAAACCGGCGGTGACGAGTTGGCGGCGGCGGTCGGTGGCTGCAACGCTCATGCTGGGGTTTCTCCTTGTCTGTCTTTCTTACTTCGGCAGCTCAAACCGCATCAGCGTCCTCGCCGGCACCTCGACCGCTTTGCCGTTGACGATGGTTGGCGCGTAACGCCAGTGCCTGATGGCGGCCACGGCGGCGCGATCGAACACGCCCGGCGGGGTCGCCTCCACCACGTGGATGTCGCGCGGCTCGCCGTTGATATCGACGGTGAAGGCCACCGTGACGCTGCCGCTGACGTGCTGGGTGAGGGCGTTCTCGGGATAGTCCGGCGGCGGGGCGCGCAGGCGCTTGAGATTCGCCGACAGCGTGGCCGGGTCCAGTGCCGCAGCGCCGCCCTTCGGCGCGCTCTGCAGCTGCTGCACGGCGCTCAGGTCCTTCGGATCCGCGCCCCAGTGCTTGGCCAGGGCCAGATCCGCATCGGGTGACTTGCCCGCGGCGATGGAGGTGCGGGCGCGGTCGAGGAGCTTATTGGCAAGATCGTGCCCGACATCGATCGCGGCGGTGTTGGTCGCATCGGCGTTCTGCAGCTGGGTCAGATAGAACACCGCGCTGTCCTGCGCCGGGTCGGTCAGCCGCCCGTCGCGGATGCGGTCGCGCGCCGCCTGCAGCTGGCGCTCGGTCTCGACCTGCGCCGCCTTGGCACGCGCGGTGCTGAGATCATGCTGAAAGGCGAGGATGTCGGCGGGCTTCATGCCCGCGCTGCGCGCCTCGTTCAGCCAGCGGTCCTCTTCGGCGGAGTTCTTGGCGAGGGCAGCGTCGCGCGCCTTGCGCAGGAAGGTCGTGCCGAGGTCGCGCTGGGTCTTGAGCGTCGTGGGATTGGCGGGAGCGGCGGCGAGCAGCTGCGCCATGTAGCTCTTGGCGCTGTCGTCCGCGTCGGTCAGCTTGCCGTCGCGGATGCGCTCATCCACCAGCGTGGCGAGGCGGCTCACCTTCGCATCCTCGGTGCGGCGCGCGATGTCCGCGCGCCACTTGCTGAGCTGCTCGGCCGGAATGTCGGCGGCGGCCTGGGCCTGGCGCACCAGGGCGGCGGCACGCTCGAGGTTGCCGTCGGCGAGGGTCTTGCCGATCTCGGCCGTGTACAGACGCAGATCGAGCGCGGGAATGCGGCTGTCGTCCGGGGCGGCGGCCTTGAGATTGGCGAGCGTCTGCGCGGCCTCCTCCGGGTGCCCGGCAGTCAGGGTCTCGTCGAAGCGCTGCGCGAGCACACCGGCGATGCGTTGCAGGCCGTCACGGGCCTCACCGCTGTTCGGGTCCGCGGCTGCGGCCGAGCGGTAGTACAGGAGGGCGTTGTCGCCGGCCGGCTCGGTGAAGCGCCGATCATGCATCGCGGCGCGTGCCTTCTCCAGCAACTCATCGAGCTTGCCCTGCAGCAGCTGGGTGTCCGTGGCGGGCTGCGGCGCGAGCTCATCGGCGGCGCTGCTCGCGGCCGTGCCGGGCGCGCTCGGTGTGGCGGTGCGGGCGGCAGCCGGCGCGCTCGGCGCCCTGACCGGCGTGCCGTTGGCGTGCGTGAAATACCAGTAACCGCTGCCGGCCGCGGCGATTGCGGCGAGCACGGCAGCGAGGAGCAGCAATTTCGGCTTGCCGCTGGCGGGGGTCGCCCCGCCGGCATCGGCGCGCTCCGGGGCGCTGAAGTCGCCGATGCTGAGCTCGCCGCTGCTGACCTTGACGGCCGGCGCCGCAGCCCGGGCCGCGACCGCCTCGGCGATGGCTCCGGAGAAGACCGCCTGGGTCTTGCGCGCATCGAGCGGCGTCGGCAGGACCGCGAACACCTTGCTGCCCTTCAGGGCCGCCGCCGTCTGCTTCTCGCTCCCGGCCTCGGCGAACACCAGCACCAGGGCGCGCGGCGCGCGCGTGGCGGCGCTGTCCACCGCGGCGCGCACGTTGCCGACCGCACGCGCATCGAGCACCAGCAGTTGCGCACGCCTGCCGTCGCTCAGCGACTCGAGTGCCGCATCGAGGGTGTCGACCGGACGCACGCCGGCCTGGCCGTCGAGCGTCTGTCCGAGCTCGAGCAGGAAATCATCGCGGGTGGTGACTGCGGTGATGTCAACCGCGGGCTGGGAACTGGCGCTGGTAGCCGGAGTCGCAGTGGGCGCGCTGCGGGAAGCGGACGACGGTGCACTGGCCACGAGACATCTCCAGTCAGACGGATGCGTCAGTTGGCGCTGCGGGTCACAAAGCCCCGCGCGCGCGGTGCACGCACGCGCAGCCCAGGGTGCAGCAAGCGCGCGCAAAGTCCCGCCGCTGCAGGATATGTAGCCTCTGAAGTGGCGCAGTGCGACAGTTCACAATAACGACAGGGCCCGTCGGGGCGGTGCGACGCCCTTCACCAAAGCCTTGATGCACTGCTCGCTTTAGGCACATCCCGGCGCGCGCTGGCACGGGCGGTGCACTGCGGCGGCTTTGAGCGCGCACCACGGCGCAACCGCGCCGCGTAAATGTCCGGGTCGCGCGCCGCACGCGCCGGCATACGCCGTGCACGGAACTGGAGCAGCCGCGCGCGCACGCGCACCACCACCGTGCGCGTACGCGCTTGCCAATCAGGCACTTAAGAATGCGCGCGCCGGCTTATTTGCCCGCGTAGGCAATTTGGGGCTGGCGCGATTGCATGGCGCAGTGAACAATCAGCCGCTGTGACCGTCTTAACGTAATGGCGTGAGCAGGAAGGGAAGACCATCACCTTTTGAATGAGGGTATGGGACTAAGTTAAGAGTGCTGGCTTCGCCGGCATCGCCGGCGCCCGGCACGACTGTGCTCAACGGGAGGGTAAGGACGATGCGACCACTCGGTGACCAGAGCTCTCAGGGCAGTACTGCCGAATTCATCGATTCGCTGAGCTCTTTCAGCCGCCTGCACCGTGCGCAGCGCTGGGAAGGCACCTTCGGCGATTTTCTGACCACCATCCTCCCCCACAACCCCGTGGCGCTGGCGCGCTCCAGCCACGAGTACATCTGGGACATGCTGCGCTGGCACGGGCGCGCCACCAGCGCCGAGACCAGTGAGAGCCAGCGCGCGCGTGAGCTGTTCAAGCGCGAGCTGTTCGGCATCGACGAGCCGCTCGGGCGCGTCGTCGATTACTTCAAGGCCGCGGCGGCCGGCTCGGATGTCGGCCGGCGCCTGCTGCTGCTGCTCGGCCCGCCCTCGGGCGGCAAGTCGACGCTGGCGATCCTGCTCAAGCGCGGCCTCGAGGAGTACAGCCGCACCGACGAGGGCGCCATCTATGCGATCCGCGGCTCGCCGCTGCGCGAAAATCCGCTGAACCTCGTGCCCGCGAGCCTGCGCGCCGAGTTCCGCGAGCGCTACGGCGTGGCCATCCAGGGTGAGCTGTCACCGTGGGCGCGCGACTTCGTCGAGCGCGAGTTCGAGGGCGACTTCGTGCGCGTGCCGGTCGAGCGGGTGTTCCTGGCCGAGGCCTCGCGCGTCGGCATCGGCACCTATGCGCCACACGATCCGACCACCGCGGACATCGCCGATCTGGTCGGCTCGGTGGATCTGGCCAAGGTCGCGCAGATCGGCGATGAGGGCGACCCGCGCGCCTGGTCCTGGTCCGGCGCGGTCTACGCCGCAAGCCGTGGCGTACTGGAGATGATCGAGATCCTCAAGGTCAAGCGCGAGTTCCTGTACCTGCTGCTCACCCTGACGCAGGAGAAGAACGTCAAGGTGTCGCGCTTCCCGCTGATTCACCTGGACGAGACCATCCTCGCGCACACCAATCTCGCCGAGTTCCACAAGTTCCTGCAGGAGAAGGAGAACGAGGCGCTGCTGGACCGCATGGTCATCATCAAGATTCCCTACTCGCTGTCCTATCGCGACGAGTCGCGCATCTACCAGAAGCTGGTCTCCGGAGCACCGGCCTTCCGCAACGTGCACCTCGACCCGCACGTGCTCAGTCTGGCCGCCGTGTTCGCGATCCTCACGCGCCTGGTCAAACCCGAGCGCGAGGGTCTGGATGTCGCCAAGAAGCTGCGCGTGTACGCCGGCGAGGCGGTGGAGGGCGTGGCCGAGAGCGAGGCGGTGCGCCTGCACGCCGAGGCGCCCGAGGAGGGCATGAACGGGGTCTCGCCCCGTTTCGTGATCAATGCCATCTCCAATGCCATCACCCGCGGTAACACCCACAGCCTCACCAGCATGGAGCTCTTGCTGGCGCTGAAGGACTCGATCGAGGTCGATGCGCGCATGGATGCCAAGCAGAAGAAGGCCTGGATCGATCACCTGGTGACCGCGCGCAAGGAGTTCTACAACCGCTGGGTCAAGGAAGACGTGCACCGCGCCATGTTCGCCTCCTTCGAGGAGGAGGCGCAGCAGCTGCTCGAGAAGTATCTGGACGAGGTCGAGGCCTCGCTCGATCATCGCACGGTGACCGATCCGATCACCGGGGAGAACCGCCCGGCGGACGAGCGTTTCCTGCGCTCGGTCGAGGAGAAGATCAAGGTCTCCGACTCGGGCAAGCTGTCCTTCCGCCAGGAGGTGGTACGCAAGGCCATGGTGGCGTTCAAGGCCGGCGAGAAGTTCAAGCTCGGAAGCCACGCGCGCATGCGCGAGGCGATCGAGCAGTATCTGTTCGAGGAACGGCGCGATGTGCTGCGCCTGGTGACTTCCACTGCGCGCCCGGACGAGGAAGCGCGGCAGAAGATCTCCGTCGTGCAGCAGCGCCTGGTGAACGAATACGGTTACGATGAGCACAGCGCCAAGGAAGCGCTGAGCTATGTCACGACGCTGCTGGCCCAGGAGTAGCCTCTAGCACAAGGAGTTCGAGCGAGGGCGATGGACGAAGGCGACAAGCGCGGCGAGTCCCCCGGGGCGGGGAAGTGGTACGAGCTGTTCTCGCGGGGTGCCCGTGACTGGCTGCGGCACGATGAGAAGGTGCGCGAGGCGGTGCGCGCCAATCTGCCGGAGATCATCGCCGGCGGGGATGTGATCAACGACGGCGCGCGCAGCGTGCGCGTGCCGGTGCGCATGCTCGAGCACTACCACTTCCGGCTGCGCAAGGCCGACGAGCAGCAGGGTGCCGGGCAGGGCAAGGCCAAGCCCGGCGATGTGTTCTCCGACCCCTCCAAGGACAAGGGCCCGGGCCAGAAGGGCGCCGGCGGCCGCGACGACGGCGGCGTGGAGCTCCTGCTCGAGTTCAAGGTCGACGACATCGTCGACTGGCTGTGGGAGGAGATGCAGCTGCCGAATCTCAAGGCACGCACCGGCCCCTCGGACGAGACCGAGTACGTGCGCGAGGGCTGGGACCGGCGCGGGGCGCGCTCGCGCCTGGACCGGCGCCGCTCCTTCAAGGAGCTGGTGAAGCGGCGCGGCGCCCCGGGGGCGACGCCCACCTTCACGGACGAGGATCTGCGCTTCCGCCAGCTGGCGCGGCGCAAGCAGCCGGCGGTGCACGCCGTGGTGTTCTTCCTGCTGGATGTCTCCGGCAGCATGTCGGACCGCGACCGCAAGCTCGCCAAGACGTTCTTTTTCTGGGTGGTGCAGGGGCTGCGCCGCGAATACCGCTCGCTCGAGACGGTGTTCGTGGCCCACACCACCGAGGCGTGGGAGTTCAACGAGCCGGAGTTCTTCCAGGTGTCCGGCAGCGGCGGCACGGTCGCCTCGGCGGGCCTGGGGAAGGTGCGCGAGATCATGGACGCGCGCTTCAACGCCGCACGCAGCAACATCTACCTGTTCTACGCCTCCGACGGCGACAACGCGGTCAGCGATGCGGCCGAGGCGCGCAGCGCCCTGGCCTCGATCACCGCCGACAGCTGCTACACCGGCTACGTCGAGGTCTCCTCCGGCGTCTCGCGCCAGCTCGATACCGAGACCGGGCGCATGTTCGCCGAGCTCTCTGCCGGCGGCTGCGCCGCCGGCAGCTATGCACTCAACGACTTCGACGACGTCTGGGGCGCGGTCAAGCACTTCTTCACCGCGCACAACGAGGAGACTGCCTAAGGACC
Source organism: uncultured Pseudomonadota bacterium (assembly GCA_963825385.1). Lineage (GTDB taxonomy): Bacteria > Pseudomonadota > Gammaproteobacteria > Steroidobacterales > Steroidobacteraceae > 13-2-20CM-66-19. The sequence continues at coordinate 651,487 of CAWGSX010000001.1, forward strand.
ATGAGCGGCGACTGGCAGAGCTATGTGCGGCGCATCGAGGAGCTTGCCGCCCGTTCGGGCCTGAAGTTCCACCCGGTGGATTTCGAGGCGGTCCCGGACAGCTTCATGATGGAGATCGCCGTGTACGGGCTGCCGGTGCGCATGCCGCACTGGTCCTTCGGCGTGCGCTACATCTATCAGCTGATCCAGCGCCACATGGGCTACTCGCGCCTGTTCGAGGTGGTGTTCCCGGGCAACCCCGGCCATGCCTACCTCGCCGAGAGCAACGGCCTCGCCGAGAACATTCTGGTCACCGCGCACGTGCTCGGGCACGCCGACTTCTCGCGCAACAACCTGCTGTTCCGGCGCTGCCAGGAGCAGGTGAGCGAGCGCATCGTCGAGCACGCCGCGAACCACGCCCGGCAGATCAGCGAGGCCATCGAGGCCCACGGCGCGCAGCGTGTCGAGGCGGCGCTCGATGCCGCGCTCGCGCTCGAGCAGCATATCGACGTCGACCAGGCGCTGCGGCGGCCGCTGTACCCGGAGTACGCCGAGGGGCCGAAGGCGCTGGTCGACGATTCGTTCCGCAAGCGCTTCGCCGCCCTGGACCCTGCCGGCGCCAGCGGCGCCCAGGGAGTGAAGAAGCGTGCGCCGGTGCCGCCGCACCCGGAGCGCGACCTGTTGTGGTTCCTCGCCCACTATGCCCCCGAGATGGAGAGCTGGGAGCGCGACATCTTCCTGGCGGTGCGCGAGGAGTCCTTCTACTTCTATCCGGTCTTCGCCACGCAGATCATGAACGAGGGCTGGGCCTCCTACTGGCATGCGCGCCTGCTGCGCGAGGCGGACTTCGTGCCGCAGCAGGCCTACGTGGATGCCGTGAAGTGCCACTCCGACGTGGTGCGGCCGATCGCCGCCGAGGCGCAGGTGGCCTTAAGCGTCAACCCCTACCACCTGGGCTTTTCCATGTGGGAGAAAATCGTTGCGCGCGACGGGCTGGATGCGGCGCGGCGCATCATGGAACAGGACGACGATTTCGCCTTCGTGCGCAACTACCTCACGCGCGAGCTCGCCGAGGAGCTCGGCCTGTTCCGCTTCAGCGCACGCAGCGACGGGCAGGTGAAGGTGCTCGAGAACGACCTGTCGGCGCTGCACGAGGCGCTGCTCGCGCCGAAATACAATTTCGGCGCCCCCGTGGTGTGCGCCCAGAAGGTGCGCACCGACGGTACGCTCGAGCTGGTGCACGACAGCTCGGTCGACGGGCGCGGGCTGGACCTCGAGCGCAGCCGCAAGGTGCTCGATTACCTGCACAAGGTCTGGCGGCGGCCGATCGTGCTCACGACCATCAACCAGGCCGGCTCGGCGCTGGAGCTCACCGCTCCTTAGGGGTCTTCCCGCTGCTCTGGGCAGGAGCCGTAGGCACCTCGTCCGTGTCGCCCCAGTCCTCTTCGTCCCCGGAGGTCACGATCGAGACCGGGTCGCTCGCCGGGGAGCTGTCCGCCAGGGCCTCATCCAGCTGGCGCTGGATCTTCTGCCGCCTCAGCCGCTCGCGCGGGCCGTCTCCGGAAGGTTCGCTCATCGGACCGTCTCCTCAAAAAAGGCCTGCACTTTTCCGCTTATAGCCGCAGCGGGCGACGGAGAGTAGGCTGCCATTCAAAAGCCGGCCCGTCCTCACGAAGACCGCGCCGGCGTCCTTGCCTTCGGAGCATACGCCATGGGGTACACGACTTCAGGCATCCGGAATATCGCGCTCGTCGGGCCCGCCGGCGCCGGCAAGACCTCGCTCCTGGAGACGCTGCTGCTGCAGGCCGGCGCCACGCGCACGCGCGGCAGCCTGCAGCGCGGCACCACGGTCTCGGACTTCGACCCGCAGGAGAGACGACTGCAGCATTCCCTGGACACCGCGATCTGCAGCTTCGACGCCGACGGTGTGCACCTGAACCTGATCGACACCCCCGGCTACCCGGATTTTCTCGGGCGCACGTTCTCGGTGCTCGAGGCGGTCGAAGCGGTGGCGGTGGTGGTGAGCGCCGCCGCGGGCGTCGACTCGGTCACGCACCGCCTGATGGAGTTCGCGCGCGAGCGCGAGCTGTGCCGTCTGATCATCGTCAACAAGATCGACAGCCGCGAGGCGCGCTGCGAGCAGCTGCTCGGCGAGCTGCGCGAGGCCTTCGGGGCGGAGTGCCTGCCGCTGAACCTCCCGGCCGGCGGCGGCGATGCCGTGGTCGACTGCTTCTTCCAGCCGCACGGCCGCGCCAGCGATTTCTCCTCGGTGGAGGCCGCTCACACCCAGATCATCGACCAGGTGGTCGAGCTGGACGAGAAGCTGATGGCGGTCTACCTCGAGCAGGGCGAGGAGCTCTCGCCGGAGCAGCTGCACGACCCTTTTGAGCAGGCCCTGCGCGAGGGCCACCTGATCCCGGTGTGTTTCGCTTCCGCCGAGGCGGGCACGGGCATCGCCGAGCTGCTGCAGGTTTTCGAGCGCCTGATGCCCAACCCGACCGAGGGCAACCCGCCGCCGTTTCTCAAGGGCACCGGGGAGGCGGCCGAGCGCGTGCCGGTCGCGCCCGACCCGGCCCGACACGTCATCGCGCACGTCTTCAAGGTCAGCATCGATCCTTACGTCGGCAAGCTCGGCGTGCTGCGCGTGCATCAGGGCACGGTGCGCCCGGGCAGCCAGCTGCTGGTCGGCGATGCGCGCAAACCGATCAAGATCGCGCACCTCTTCCGCCTCATGGGCAAGGACAGCACCGAGATCGCAAGCGCCGTGCCGGGCGACATCTGCGCCATCGCCAAGATCGATGAGCTGCACCTCGATGCGGTGCTGCACGACTCGCACGACGAGGATCAGTATCACCTCAAGCCCGTGCAGTTCCCCCCGCCGATGCTCGGGGTGGCGATCGAGCCGGAGCGGCGCGGCGACGAGCAGCGCCTGGCCGACACACTGCACAAACTCACCGCGGAGGACCCGTGCGTGCGCATCGAGCACCACGCGGCGGTCAATGAGACCGTGCTGTACGGCATGGGGGAGTTCCATTTGCGGGTGCTGCTCGAGCGCATGGGTGAGCGCTACGGGGTGCACGTTAAGACCCATCCGCCCAGCATTCCCTACCGCGAGACCATCACGCGGCCGGCCGAAGGGCACTGCCGCCACAAGAAGCAGACCGGCGGCGCCGGGCAGTTCGGTGAGGTGTTCCTGCGCGTGGAGGCGCTCGGCCGCGGCGCGGGCTTCGAGTTCGTGGACGACGTCGTCGGCGGCGCCATCCCGGGGCAGTTCATCCCCGCGGTGGAGAAGGGCGTGCGCCAGGTGCTCGGTGAGGGGGCGCTCGCGGGCTTCCCGATCCAGGACGTGCGCGTCACGGTATACGACGGCAAGCATCACGCGGTGGACTCCAAGGAAGTGGCCTTCGTCTCCGCCGGCCGCAAGGCGTTCCTCGACGCCCTGCACAAGGCCGCCCCCATCGTGCTCGAGCCGGTGATGCGCATGGAGATCACCGCGCCGGCGAGTGCCATCGGCGACATCACCGGGGACCTCGCCACCAAGCGCGCGCGCATCAACGGCAACAACGCCCTGCCCGGGCAGCGCGCCGCGCTCATGGCCTACGTGCCGCTCGCAGAGGTCTCCGAGTACCAGTCGCGCCTGAAGGCGCTCACCGGCGGCCAGGGCGCCTACACCATGGAGCTCAGCCACTACGACCCGGTACCCTCGCGCAAGCAGCAGGAGCTCGCCGAGACCTGGCGGCCGCGCGCCGAGGAAGACTGAGAAGTCCGTCACGTCCTGGCGGCCTCACCCGGCGGCGCACTTTCACCGCCGCGCCGCCTTTGTGAGACTTAAGCTCATGCGCACCCCGGCCACATGGCTCCCGGGCGCCGCTCTTGCGGCGGCGCTGCTGTGTGCCGCTGCGGGCGCAGGCAGCGCCGCCCGCGTGCCCGCGCCTGCGCACGCCTGCCCGACCAGCGCCGGTATGGCCGACAAGAGCAAGGTCACCAAGCCGAGCTCGTTTGCTCCCGGCCCGCGCTCGCCGAACAACGCCTACGGGGCGCCCGTCGGCGGCAAGATCCTCACCCGCCGCGTGCCGCCGAAGAAGAAGGAACCCGAGCTGCGCTCGAGTCCGCTGCCGCAGTCTCCGTGAGGCTCTGGAGGGGGCGTAGCAGCGCGCGATCCCGGGGCCGCCGCGCGGCCCGCACGAGCAGCCGCAGCATGCGTGCGCGCAGCATCACCAGGAACTTGAGCCCGCGCGCCACGTACAGGAGCTTGCCTGCGCGCAGCGCCGGGGCGAGCTGGCGGCGCAGGATGGTCGCCGCGGTGATGCGCTCGATGCGCATATAAAGAAACAGCCCGAGCATGAGCATCGCCGTGCACCCGGCGCGGCTCTCGAGCCAGGGCGCCACCGGGTAGCCCCAGGCGCGGATGTCGTCGCGGAACAGCGCGCACACGAGCGCCCGGTCGGCGGCATTGAGGTTGCGCGAGCGGCGCTGCGCGTTGGCGGGATTGGCGCCCACCCAGCTGCGCGCGCCGTTCTGCCACACGAAGGGCCGGCCGTTGAAGGTGCTCGCCAGGAGGCTCGGCGCAAAGCTAAGCCCGAGCCACTCGGCCACGCGGCGCATGGTGGCCTCGGGGGCGAGGTGCAGATCCTCGAAGCGCACCGCGCGCGTGCGCTCCTCCTGGAAGTGATGCGGCCGGTCCCAGCTCAGAAGCGTGCGCAGGGTCTCGGTGCCCGGGTGCACGAAGCGCGCGCCCTCGAGGCGGCCGCCGCGGGTCGCCAGCTGCAGCTGCTGCTGGCGCTCGAACCAGGAGTCGACCGCCGAGATCGGGTCGCGCACCGTGTGCAGGAAGCGGCACTCCGGAAAGTCGGCGTGCAGAAGCTGCGCGAGCGCATCGTCGGTGGCGTGCTGCGCATAGACCACGAGCGGCCGGTTGGTGCTGAGGGTGCGCCCCAGGGCGAGCGCGTAGGCGACGTGCAGCAGCTGGAAGAAACGCCGGCGGCCGGCGAGCTGCGCCAGCGGCAGCGCCGCGCAGGCCGTGTGCAGCGCCTGCACCGCCCCGTAGTAGCGCGCCGGGGCGATGGCGTGACCACCCTGGAACAGGTCCGCCGGCGCCCCGTAGCGCTCGGCCACGTAGCTCGGGTAGACGATGAGCTTTTCCCAGACGTTGAGAGCTGCGAACTCGCGGGCGAAGGGATAGATGCCGGCGGCGCAGTCGAGCGGCAGCGCCAGCGTTTCCGGGTGTGCGTCGAGATAGCTGGCGAGCAGGAACGAGCCGCTGCGTCCCCAGAAGCAGATGCAGGCGACGCGCTCGATGCCCGCGAAGTCGTAACGCTCGAGGATGTCCCCGCAGGGCGGGGTGTCCAGTCCCGCCGCACTGACCTGCGCGAAGCGCTCCCACGCCGAGCGCAGCGTCGGGTGGGTGCTGCCGGCGAGTGCCAGCGGCAGCGTCGGCAGCTCGCGCAGTGCGTTCACGCGCGCCGGGCCACCCAGGCACGCGTGAGGTAGGTGGTCTCGATGGCCTCCAGCGCCGCGGTGCGCGCGCTCACGTAGTCGAGGAAGCTCTGGAACAGCTGCGGCCCGAGCTGCACCTGCAGGTCGTTCACCGAGCGCCATGCCCCCAGATACTGCGCCGGGCTCTGGCGCACGCTGTGGCGCCCTTCGAGGTAGAGCACGTCGGCGAAGTCGGCCCGTGCGCGCAACAGCTCCGTCAGCCGCTCGGTGAGCCCCGAGCGCCCGGAGGAGACGCGGCGGATGTCGGGTTTCAGCTGCTGGATGTGCCCCTCGATCTCCACCAGCAGCGGATTCGCCTCGATCAGGCGCGGGTTCCACAGCGCGCAGAACAGCCCGCCGGGCCGCAGCACGCGGTGGAACTCGTCCAGCGCCGGATCGAACTCGGCCCAGTGGAAGGAGGAGGCCATGGTGAGCAGGTCGGCGGTGCCGGAGTCGAGCCCGGTGCGCTCGGCGCTGCCCTTCCGCCACTCGATGCCGGTGCCGGCGCAGGTCGCGATGCCCTGGGCACGCATGTCATCGTTGGGCTCGACGGCCACCACCGAGCGCAGGCCCTGCGCTGCAAGGACGCGCGTCCAGATGCCGGTGCCCGCGCCCACGTCCGCGGCGTCGACCGTGGCGCGCTCGCGTCCAAGATAGCCGAGCAGGGCCTGCGCCACGGTACTTGCGTAGCCGGGGCGGTAGCGCGCGTAGTCGCCGGCGAGGCCGGTGAAATCTCCATGTTTCATCATCGTTGTCCTGCCCGAGGCAGCGGCTGCGCCTCTTCCAGTGTCAGATCTCCGGCCGCGAGCAGGCGCTCGTAGAGCGCCACGTCGGCGGCGCTGTCGACCTCGCCCCAGGCCGCCTCGTTGCGCACCGTGCCGATGCGTACCCCGCCGGCGGCCAGCAGCCGCCGCAGCATCGAGGTCATGTCCAGCCGATCGCGTGCGGCGGCGTCGAGTTGCCCGCGCAGCCGCTGCACGGCGCTCCAGGCCGGCGCGGTGAATTTCAGCAGGCCCATGTACTGGCCCTGGATGTCCTCGATGTGTGTGGTCTTGCCGCCGATCTCGAGCAGGCGCCCGTGCGCATCGACGCGGAACGTCTCGGCGTCGGCGAGCGGGTCGGCGAAGCGCCGCTCCCACAGCGTGCGCCAGGCGGGGTCGTAGGCAACGAGGAGCTCCCCCGGCGCCTCGCGCAGGCGGCTGACCAGCGCGGCGCCGTAGAAGATGTCGCCGTAGCTTACGAGCACCGGGCCGGCGCTCAGCCATTCCTCCGCCACCGCCAGCGAAGCCACCATGTTGGTCTCGGCCCAGCGCGCATTGGTGAACGTGCGGATGCCCGGGAACTCGAGCATCTGCGCACGGTAGCCGCGGACCACGCCGATCTCGGTGGCGCCGCCGCGGCGCAGCGCCGCCACCTGGCGCTCGAACAGCGCGCGGCCGCCGAGCTCCACCAGGCACTTGGGTCGGTCCGCGCCCAGCTGCTCGAGGCGGCTGCCGCGGCCTGCGGCCAGAACCAGTGCACGCATCAGCCGACGCCGAAGGTGCGCTGGATGAGCGCGACGTCCGCGGGCGCGAACGGCGCCATGCGCTCGGGATGCCACATGATGCCGGTGAGGGGCAGCTCGGCGTGCCGCACCGCCTTGATGACCCCGTCCGGCGCTGTGGCCCAGACCGCCAGCGGGGCGCGCGTCTCGGTGGCGCCGAAGTGGTGGTAGCTGTTGACCCACAGTCGCTCGCCGCCGGCCTGCACGGCCTGGCGCGGCGTCACGTGGCCCTCGACGCGCTTCAGCGGCACCCCGAAGCGGTGCTGCAGCACCTGCATGCCGCGGCACACGCCGAGCACCGGCAGGGCGCGCGCCTCGGCCATCGTGAGCAGCGCGGCCTCGAGCGCATCGCGCTCGGGCGCATCGCCGCCGCACACGGCCAGGTCGTTGCCACCGGTGAAGATGAGTCCGGACAGCGGCACGCTCGCGCACAGCTGCAAGGCCACGGCCTCGACGTTGGGCAGCACCAGCGGCTGCAGCTGACAGGCGGCCAGCAGGCGCGGCCACGCCTGGTCCAGACAGTCGCGCCGCTCCCGGTAGGTGCCCACGACGGCTACCCGCTGCGTGATCCCCACCACTCTCATGTGACCGGCAGCACCTGCTGGTTGGTGCAGTCCAGGCACAGCTTGCTCGCGCCGTGCCAGCGCTGGTAGAGGGTCTCGCCGGCGCCGATGACTGCCGGGATCTCGAGCTCGCTGGCGCGGATGGCCATGTGGGAGTTGGCGCCGCCGAACTGGGTCACGAAGCCGCTGATGCCGCGCGTGAAGATCCAGTCAAAGCCCGGGTCGGCGCTCGGCACGAACAGGATCCGCCCGGCGAAGCTCTCCGGCGGATCATCGATCGAGGCGACCGCGGCGGTGACGCTCTTGCGGGTGACGAAGTTCGGCTGCGTGGGCGGCACGTGGAAGGCGTACACGTCCTGGGGGCCAGCGATGAAGGGCGGCAGCACGAGGTTGCGGGTGAGCGCGTAACGCTCCTTGTTGCGCGCGATGGCGTCGCGCAGCGTCTCACGCACCGCGCCGCTGCTGCTGTACAGGGTGCGGATGGTGTCGTAGTCGAGGTAGGCGCAGTCCTCGACCGAGAGCCCGTAGTCGGCGCCGAGCTGGCGGATGAGCAGCAGCGCATCGCTCAGGCTGCGCGTGAACACGAACTTGGCGTACTCGCGGCCCTCGATGCCGGCGGTGATGAACTCCATGAGTCCCAGCACGTCGATGTCGAGGGCGTGCTCGCGCAAGAGCTGCTCGATGCGCCGCAGCTGCGCGATCGAGAGCGCGAAGCGCGGCCGCTCCGGCGGCGCGGGACGCGCGCCGCTCCAGTCGAAGTACAGGTCCGGCGCCTCGTCGTAGCGCGGCGACAGGATGTCGTAGGTCCCGGGGCGCAGGTGCCCGTAGCGGGCGAGGAACTGCGCGCGCGTCAGCTGCGCGAAGTCGTGGCCGATGCGCGAGCCCACCGTGTTCACGCTCGCCATGAAGGTGGCGTAGTCGCTGTGGTCGAGCACCCCGACCGCGACGAAAGACTTCAAGAGCTGCACCGCGATGAAGCCGGCGCGGGCGAGCCCTGCGAACGGCAGCGTGCCGTAGCGCTTGCAGTCCTCGATCAGCCAGTAGATGCGGCTGATCTTGTCGATATGCGCCTGGCAGATCGTCGGCAGCCGCTCGGCGAGCAGGTCGATCTTGGCGCGGTCGCGGCGCCACAGCGCGCTGTCGCCGTGGATGATGCGGTTGGTGAGGCGGCGCAGCGCGCCGGACAGCTCACCGACATCGGCCGCGTTGAAGCCGTGCGCGGCGAGGCGCCCGAGACGCTCGGGCAGGTCGAGCGTATAGCAGGAGAAGATGATCTCGAACTCGACCTTGTCGTGCAGCTGCGGCGCGGCCAGCAGGGACTCGATGTAGTGGTTGACCAGACGCCCGGCCAGGTCCGCCGACAGGTCGCGCGGGATGAAGGAGTTGAAGCTGACGCGCACGTCGATGTAGGGCAGCCCGTGGAAGCTCACGAGCAGCGGGAAGCTGCGCAGGTTCTGGTAGCCGTAGTTGTCGCGCTGGTAGGCCCAGATCGCATCGGTGATCAGCTCGCGGTACAGCGCCAGCGACAGCGGCCGCGGGCGCAGCCCGACGATCTCGGCCGGATTCCAGTCCGGCATCACCCCGAAGATGGCGCGGCTGCCGTGCAGGTAAGGGTGCGGGCGCGAGAGCAGCTCCACCTTGCAGGCGATGTCAGCGAGCGCCGCATCGATGCGCGCATCGGGCACCTGGCCGGCGCGGTCCAGGCTCAAGGGACGCACCTGCAGCAGGTAGACGCTGCCGTCCGCAGCGATGGCGAACTCGACATCGAGCGCATCGCTGCCGAGCAGCGTCTCGAGCTCGCTCACCAGGCCCAGCACCGGCGCGAGCGCCGCGGGCGCGGACTGCGCGCGGGCACGCAGGCACACGAAGGTCTGCAGGCTCTCACCGGTGCCGTCGGTGACGCTGTCGGTGCGCCCGCTGCCCTCATCGTAGTTGACCACGAAATAGGGGCCCGCGCCGGCGATGCGGCGCGAGAAGGCGACGCCTGCCATGCGCACCGCGGTCAGCTGCGGCTGCACGAACACCTGGTGCGTGCTGCGGGTGTCGGTGAAGGAGCCGATCACCCGCTCGATGGCGGCACGCAGCGCCTCGCCGCCGCGCACGCCGAGCACTGACTCGTAGCGACCGGCGGTACCGGAGTGGGCGCCGTCCTCACCCTGGGCGCTGCTGCGCACGATGAGAGTCTCATCGGCGAAGTCCGCGGCGGCGATCTGCGCGAGCACTTCCGCCGCCGCGGTGCGCCAGCGCGCCACGCTGAAGCGCACCTGCGGCAGCACGCGCGCGCTGCGCAGCCGCGGCGCGAGGCGCTCGAGGGTCTCCGCCTTGGAGGAGAAATCCACCGCGTGCGGCCGCGGCGCATCGCCGCGCACGCACTGCGCCCAGATATGCTCGAGTGCCGCAGCCGGGTCGGTGGCGCCGAAATTGTCGACGATCAGATCGGGGGCCTGCGGAAACTCCGCCGGCACATCCAGGCCGACGACGTCGGCAGCTTCGCCGCGGCGCGCGGCGGCATAGATGCCCTTGGCGTCGCGGCGCGTGAGCTCCTCGAGCGGCACGCGCAGCAGGATCTCGCGGTACCCGGGCATGTGGGCGCGGTTCCAGCGCTGCACCTCGTGGAAGAGCGAGATGGTGCAGCACACGACATCGTGTCCCTGCATGGCGAGCAGGCGGCACAGGCGCGCGTTGCGCATGGCGGACTTGCGGCGGCTCGGCAGGCCGTGGCCGAGGTCATCGGCGATCGCCTCGCGCAGTGCATCGCCGTCCAGGAGGATCGCGGAGCATCCTTCCGCGCGCAGGCGCTGCCACAGTGCCCGGCCCACGGTGGTCTTCCCGGCGCCCGACATGCCGGTGATCCAGTAGACGCGGCCCGTGGGGGCCGGTTGCGCCTGCGCCGCATTCCGTCGCGGCGGTGCTTTCTTGTTTGGCATGGCTGTGCGATCCCCAACGCCATAGTCGGCTTACCGCCGACCTCCCGCCATGTGTTTGTAACATAAGCGTCATTAACCGTTAACGCAGGCGTGGGCCAAACGGCAAGGAATCGCTGCGTGGCAGGCGGGACGACACAGTTCGTAACAATTTTGCCGCATTCGGCCGCACCGTTGTGCGATGCAGCATCACTGGGGGGCGGGCTTCTTCCAGCGGACGGTGTCGCCGACCCTGATACCTCGGCGCGCGACCTCACCGCCGCGCAGTTCGACGACCGCGCTCACCGGGCTGTCGGAGCTGAGCACGTCGAGGACCAGCGGGCGCGCGCGCTCGATGATCTTGGTGACGCGGCCGTTCGCACCGACGAAGAGCATGTCGAGCTCGATATAGGTGTTCTTCATCCACATGTTCTCGATGCGCGGCGGGTCGAGCGGGAACACCATGCCCTGACTCGCGGGCAGGTCGCGCACGAACATGAGTCCCTGCTGCGCGCGCGGCTCCGTGTCAGCCACCCACACCCGGAACTGCTGGGTTTTGGTCCCGGAGGTGACGGTGAGCTCGGTGCGCGGGTAGCTCGCGAGCTCGAGCGCCGGTGCGGCCTCCTGCGCGAGGACGGCGGCGCTGCCGGCGGCGCCCAGGAGGGCGAGGAGGAGCAGAGCGGCGCGGGGCGCGGGAAGGTGAGCGTTCAAGGCAGGCCTTTCAGGGTTGGGCGGGTGCCGGTGCGATCGCCGCGGGGTGCGCGGGCGGATCCTCGAACACCGCGCTGCCGGCGAAGTCGAAGCGGCTGACGAGGATGCGCGCATCGCTGCTCAGCGTGCTCGCCGGGGCGATGCAGAAGCCGCGCGCGACGACGCGCCAGGCGCGCAGTGCGCCGCCGGGCGAGGGCAGGCGCTCCTGGCGCAGCTCATCCACGGTGCAGTGATCGTCGCCGCGCGTGGCGAAGAGGCGGTTCTCGCCCTCGAAGATCACGGTGAGATTGGTGGGAAGCTCGCGCCCCCCGCTGCCCTCGCGCACCGTGTCCACGCCGAACACCAGGCGCAGGCGGTGGCCGTCATGCTGTTTGGGTCCGGCAAAGGCCACCACCAGGCCGCTGCCATCGGGCCGCGGGCCGCCCTCGCACTGCATCTGGGCATCGTGCCAGTCCAGATCGAGGTTGCGCGCACCGCGGATCTTGGCGCGGAAATAACCGTTGCCGCCCGGCAGGCAGCCCTTCGGCGCCGGTGCTGCAGGCGGGGTGCCGGCCGGCGCGCCGGGGGCGCCGAGCACGAGCGCGAGAGTGGCGCACAAGGGGAGACGCATGGCGGGGAGTTTAGCGTGCCCGCGCACGCGCCGGCTCAGGCGCCCGGCACGACCAGCAGCGACTTCGCCAGGCGCGCATGACCTTTGACCACGGCGCGCGCCAGATGCATGACCGCGGTGAGCACCAGCACGGCGGTCGCCGTGAGCAGCACCGTGGCGAGCAGGGGATGCTGCGGCGTCCAGGCGGAGTCGCCGAGCCAGACGTGGTTGTCGAGATTGAAGCTCCAGTGGAGGTAGTTGCCGAGCAGCGCCAGCGGCACGGCGAGGAGGCTGAAGCTCACGGCGACCCCGGTCACGGCGACGGTGAAGTAGATGATGCCGAGCGGCAGCATGAGCAGCAGATAGGCGAGCGTGGTCCAGGTGCGCACGTCTTTCAGCATCTCGCCGATGCGCGCCCACCACGAGGCCTTCGGCCCGGGATGCACCGGGCGACGCGGCATGCGCTCGCCGGTGATGGCTTCCAAGAGGCGCCCTTCACCGAGCGCGATGACGCGCGCGATGGCGATGAAGGCGAGGAAGAACGGCACGCCGAAGATGACGATGGCGAGCCCGGCAGAGATCGACAGGCCCGCTACCACGAAGGTGAAGTAGAGGATGCCGGTCGCGAGCGCGAGCAGCATATAGAAGAGTGAGGTGTAGGCGCGCGGGTCCAGGTACACCCCGAAGAAGCGCTTCCAGGCGGAAGGGCTGCTGGCCGCCTTCGGCGCCGGGGTCTTCAGTGCCGCTTTGACCTTCGCCTCGGTGTCCCGGTAGGCCGCTGCGACCTCCTCGGGCGCCCCGTAGGTGCTGGCGATCAGCTCGAGCACGTCGGCCTCGGTCTTGTTCGGGTGCGCGGCGACCTCGGCACGCAGGTACTCCTCGGCGTCGTAGAGGGCGTCCTGGATGAGCGCGGGGTCTTCGCCCTCGAGTGCGCCACGCAGCTGCTTCAGGTAGTCATCAATCGAGCGGGGGGCGTTCATGCGTCAGTTCCTTCGATGAAACGGTCGACGAAGCCGCGCGTCTGCCGCCAGATCGCGCTCCACTGCACGAGCATGCTGCGGCCCTCGTCGGTGATGCGGTAATAGCGGCGCGGCGGTCCGGCGTAGGAGGGCACGACGCGGCTGGTGAGCAGGCCCTGCGCGGCAAGCGCACGCAGGACCGGATAAACCGTGCCCTCCTTGAACAGCGACTCACCCTCGTTGGCCTTCTGCAGGCGCTTGGCGATCTCGTAGCCGTAGAGATCCTCGCTGCTGTGCTCCAGGACCCCCAGGAGCACCAGCGCCACGAGCCCGGCGTTGAGGTCCTTCTGGAATTTTCGAGCCTGGCTATCATCCATAGGCCAGTACTATAAAGTAGCTAATACTGGTATACAACCAGTATTGGTCGCTCTTTTGGAGCGTATTGCCGCAGGTGGCCGCGGCCACTTCCCCCAGCCTCTCCCTCCAATACTCAAAAAAACCTCATTCCGGGGGCCGCTCGAGGGGCTGCTAGACTTCCGCCGCCGCTTGGAACGAGAACGGTCCCTGATGCGAAATTCGCTGCTCGAGGTCACCCCGGTGCTGCCGGGGACCCTGTCACGCCTCACCGAACTGGCCGGTAATCTCTTCTTCAGCTGGCACCGCCCGGCCCGGGCCCTGTTCGAGGACCTCGACCCGGAGCTGTGGAAGCAGACCAACGGCAACCCGCGCCTGATGCTGCGCTGTGTGAGCCAGGAGGCCCTCGAGCACGCGGCCCGCGATGAGACTTATCTCGCGCGCTTCCACCACGCGCTGAGCACCCTGGATGCCTACCTGGCGGTGCGTCCGGACGGGAATGAAGAGCCGCTGGTGGCGTATTTCTGCGCCGAGTACGGCTTCCACGAGAGTGTGCCCATCTACTCCGGCGGCCTCGGCGTGCTCGCCGGCGATTACACCAAGGCGGCGAGCGATGAGCGCGCCCACTTCGTCGGCGTCGGCCTGCTCTACGAGCAGGGCTACTTCACCCAGACGGTCGACAACGACGGGGTGCAGCACGCGGTCTACCTCGAGCGCGACCCGCGCGACCTGCCGGTCGAGCCGGTGCGCACCGCCGCGGGGGACTGGCACAAGGTCAGCGTGCGCATCGGCGCGCGCGAGGTGGTGGCGCGGGTGTGGAAGGCGCAGGTGGGTCGCGTCGCGGTGTATCTGCTCGACACCAACTGCAGCGAGAACGCGCCCTCCGACCGCGACATCACCCATCGGCTCTACGGCGGGGATGAGTCGACGCGCATACGCCAGGAGATGATCCTCGGCATCGGCGGGGTGCGTGCGCTGCGCGCGCTCAACATCCAGCCGGCGGTGTGGCACCTGAACGAGGGACATGCGGCGTTCCTGATCCTGGAGCTGCTGCGCGAGCATCTCGGGCAGGGACTGCCCTTCAACGCGGCGCTCGAGGCGGTCGCCGCCGACTGCGTGTTCACCACCCACACCCCGGTGGCGGCCGGCCACGACGCCTTTGGTCCGGAGCTGATCGTGCAGCACTTCGCCGACTTCATTAAGGAGCTCGGCATCCCCACGGAGCGCTTCCTCGAGCTCGGGCGTGCCCCGGGCAGCCCCGGGCTCTTCAACATGACGCGTCTGGCGCTGAACGGGGCGCGCCACGTGAACGGCGTCAGCCGCATCCACGGGGCGGTTTCGGCGAAGCTGTGCGCGGACCAGTGGCCGGAAATTCCGCCCGCCGACAACCCCGTCGGCTGGGTGACCAACGGGGTGCACGTGCCCACCTTCCTGCACCAGCGCTGGATGGAATTCCTGGATCGCGAGCTCGGCCGCGACTGGCGCGATCATCTGCGCGACGTCGAATTCTGGCAGCGGCTCGAGGCGGTGCCCGAGGAGCGCTACTGGCACACCTCGCAGGACGTCAAGGCGCGCATGCTCGCGAGCGTGCGCGAGCGGCTGCAGCGCGAGTATCAGCGCAAGGGCCTGAGCATCGCGCAGCTGCGTCACGTGACGCGCTTCCTCGACCCGCAGCGCCCCGGCATCCTCACGCTCGGCTTCGCGCGGCGCTTCGCCACCTACAAGCGCGCCACGCTGATCATGCGCGACCGGGCGCGCCTGGCGCGCCTGGTGAACGATCCGGAGCACCCGGTGGTGCTGTTGTTCGCCGGCAAGGCCCATCCGGCGGATGAGCCCGGGAAATACGTGCTGCGCGAGATCCGCCAGCTGATGATGAGCGAGGAGTTCGCCGGCCGGGTCGTCTTCCTCGAGGACTATGACCTGCAGCTCGCGCGCAGTCTGGTCTCCGGCGTCGATGTGTGGCTGAACAATCCCATCGCGCCGCTGGAGGCCAGCGGCACCTCCGGGATGAAGGCCGCCATCAACGGCCGTCTCAACCTCTCGATCCTCGACGGCTGGTGGGCGGAAGGCTGGATGCACGACAACGGCTGGGGCATTCCGCCGGCATCCGTGCAGGACCCCGAGCGCCGCGACGCGCTCGAGGCCGAGCTGATCCTCAGCGCGCTCGAGGAGGAGGTCGTGCCGATGTACTACGGGCGCGACGGCGCGGGCGTGCCGCAGGCCTGGGTGCACGCCAGCAAGCGCGCCATGATGAGCGTCATCCCGCGCTTCAACATGCGCCGCGTGCTCTACGACTACACCCGCGGCATCTACCAGCCCGCGGCGGCCCAGTACCGGCGCCTCGCCGCGAGCGGTTTCACCGGCGCGCGTGTCCTGGCCGACTGGAAACAGCACGTGCGCAGCGCCTGGCCGCGGGTGGGACTGAAGCTCCTCGCCGATGCGGCGCGGGACCTGCCGCGCGGGGAGCGGCTGCGGCTGCGGGTGGCGGCGGCACTGAACGGGCTTGCGCCCGCGGACGTGCGCGTCGAGTTCGTCGCCCACCGCCTGCTGCCGGAGGCCGACCTCGCCCCGCCGGCCCTGTGCTCGTACCTGCAGCCCGCGCGCGCCGGCCTGTGGCACGCCGCGCTCAAGCCCACCGAGGAGCATGACGGCGAGGGCGCGCAGGTGTTTGCGCTCGACATCGAGCCGCCCGAGTGCGGCCAGTTCCGCACCGAGGTGCGCATCTATCCCTGGCACGAGCTGCTCACGCATCCCTTCGAGCTCGGCCTGATGAAGTGGCTGTAGGTAGCGCTCCGAGGTTGCGCCGGGACGCTCCGATGCGCTGTAGTAGAGGCCCATGCAGCAGCGTCAGCCCGCCCGCGCTTCATCCGGACGCTATGTCAGCCGCCTGACCGGCGGCACGCTCGCCGTCATCATGGCCGGCGGCCGCGGTGAGCGGCTGCGCGATCTGACCGCACACCGCTGCAAGCCGGCGACGCCCTTCGGCGGCAAGTTCCGCATCATCGACTTCGTGCTCTCCAACTGCGTGAACTCCGGCATCCGCCAGATCTCGATCCTCACCCAGTACAAGGCCCAGTCGCTCATCCAGCACGTGCAGCACGGCTGGAGCTACCTGCGCGGCGAGTTCGGCGAGTTCGTCGAAGTGGTGCCGGCGCAGCAGCAGCTCGGCGACATGTGGTACCGCGGCACCGCCGATGCGGTGCACCAGAACATCGAGCTGATTCTCTCGCACCGCCCCAAGCACGTGCTGGTGCTCGCCGGTGATCACATCTACAAGATGGATTACGGCCCGATGATCGCCTACCACGTGGAGAAGGGTGCGGACATCACCGTGGGGGTGGTGGAGGTGCCGGCGCGCGACTCGCGCCACTTCGGGGTGCTCACCGCGACCGAGTGGAACCGCGTCACGCGCTTTGCGGAGAAGCCGGCGCAGCCGGACGCGCTGCCGGGGCGCCCGGATGTGATCCTCGCCTCCATGGGCATCTACGTTTTCAACTCGCGCCTGCTCGAGACCCTGCTGGCCGAGGACGCAGCCGACGGCGCCTCCGCCCACGATTTCGGCAAGAACGTCCTGCCGGCGGCGATTGCCGGCAACCGCCAGGTGTTCGCCTACCCCTTCCAGGACGTGAAGACGCGCGCGCAGAGCTACTGGCGCGACGTCGGCACCATCGATGCCTACTTCGATGCGAACCTGGAGCTGGTGCACGTGCGCCCGGAGCTCAACATCTACGACCAGGACTGGCCGATCTGGACCTACCAGGTGCAGCAGCCGCCGGCGAAGTTCATCCTCGATGAGGACGGGCGGCGCGGCATGGCGGTCAACTCGATGGTGTCCGGCGGCTGCATCATCTCCGGGGCGGTGGTGCGCGAGTCGCTGCTGTTCTCCAACGTGCGCGTCGAGGAGCACGCCAGCATCCACCGCTCGGTGGTGCTGCCCAACGCCGAGATCGGCCGTGGCTGCGTGATCATGGGAGCGATCATCGATGAAGGCTGCGAGATCCCCGAGCACACCAACATCGGCGTCGACCGCGACGCGGACGCGCGGCGCTTCCATGTCACCGAGAACGGCGTGGTGCTGGTCACGCCCGACATGCTGCGGCGCCTGCGGCGCGAGTAGCGGCACGGCGCGATGAGCGAGCGCGCCCGCCTGCCGGTGATCCTGCTGTGGCACATGCATCAGCCGCAGTACCGCGACGCCCTCACCGGGCAGTACACCCTGCCGTGGACGTACCTGCACGCCATCAAGGACTACACCGACATGGCGGCCCACCTGGAGGGCAATCCCCAGGCGCGTGCGGTGGTGAACTTCACCCCGCTGCTCATCGAGCAGGTGGAGGAGCTCGCGCGGCGCATCGCCGAGCATCTGCACTCCGCCGCCCCGCTTCCCGATCCGGTGCTCGCGCTGCTGGGGCCCGATCCGGTGCCGACCGAGCCCGGGCAGCGCCTGAGCCTGCTGCGCGCCTGCCTGCGCGCGCAGCGCCAGCACCTCATCGAGCGCTTCGGCCCCTACCTAGAGCTCGCCACCATCGCCGAGACCCTGGCGACGCCCGAGCGCGTGGCGTACGCCTCCGACCAGTACATCCACGACCTCGCGGTGTGGTACCACCTCGCCTGGCTCGGGGAGACGGTGCGCCGCAGCGACCCGCTGATCGCGCGCCTCACCGAGCGCGGCCGCGACTTCAGCGCCGCACAGCGCCGTGACCTGCTCGCCCTGATCGGCACGCTGGTCGCGCAGATCGTGCCGCGCTACCGCGCGCTCGCCGAGGCCGGGCGCATCGAGCTCTCGGTCACCCCCTACGGCCACCCGATCATCCCGCTGCTCATCGACTTCCGCTGCGCCCGCGATGCGCTGCCGGCGATGCCGCTGCCGGCTCACCCCGGCTACCCCGGCGGCACGGCACGGGCCCGCTGGCATATCGAGGAGGGGGTGCGGGTGTTCACGCGCGCCTTTGGCCAGCGTCCGGCCGGGTGCTGGCCGGCGGAAGGGGCGATCAGCGCCGCGACGCTCGAGCTGCTTGCCGCCTGCGGGGGTTTCCGCTGGGCGGCGAGCAGCGCCAACGTGCTGCGCGGCAGCCTCATGCTCACCGACGCGCAGGCCGCCGCCGACCCGCTCGCCTACAACCGCCCGTACCGCCTGCCCGGCACCGGCATGGACTGCTTCTTCCGCGACGATGCGCTCTCGGACCTGATCGGCTTCACCTACGCCACCTGGCACGGCGACGATGCGGCCCACAATCTCGTGAACGAGCTCAGCGCGCTCGCCAAGCACTACGGCGGCAGCTCCAGCCACGCCGTACTCATCGCGCTCGACGGCGAGAATGCCTGGGAGCATTACCCCTTCAACGGCTACTACTTCCTCAAGGCCCTCTACGCACTCCTTGCCGATCATCCGCAGTTCGAGCTCATGACGCTCTCGCAGTGCCTGGAGCGCGGCATCCAGCCGGTGCCGCTGCCGCAGGTCATGGCCGGCAGCTGGGTGCACGGGACGCTCGCGACCTGGATGGGCGACCCGGCGAAGAACCGTGCCTGGGACCTCCTGTGTGATGCCAAACAGGCCTACGACCGGGTGTGGCCGACGCTCACCGATCCGCAGCTGCGTGCGCAGTGCGCGCGTCAGCTCGCCCTGTGCGAGTCCTCGGACTGGTTCTGGTGGTTCGGCGACTACAACCCCGCCGACGCGGTGAGCCAGTTCGACCGCCTCTACCGCCATCAGCTGGTCACGCTGTACCGGCGCCTGAACCTCGCCCCGCCCGGTGAGCTGGCGGTGGCGCTCTCGAGCGGGTCCGGCACCCCCGAGCATGGCGGCGTCATGCGCCGCGCCAACGCGGGCTGACGCGGACCGCGCTTGGACGGGCGACTGCCGGTATTCGACCGCCGCCGCGCCGGCGTGCTCCTGCCGCTGTCGGCGCTGGAGGCCCCGCTCGGGCGCGGCGGCCGCGCCTGCGTCGACTTTCTCGCCAGCGCCGGGTTCACGGTGTGGCAGATCCTGCCGGTGGGGCCGACCGCTGCCGATGGCTCGCCGTACTGGGTGAGCTCGGACTTCGCCGGCGATCCGAAGCTGCTCGATCCGGCCGAGCTGCCCTTGGGCGCTCCCGATGAGACCTTCCGCGCCGCGAGCGCCGGCTGGCTGCCCGACTATGCGCTCTTCTCCGCGCTCAGCGCGCAGCAGGGCGGCGCGCCGTTCTGGAGCTGGCCGCCGCCGCTGCGCGAGCGCGAGCCGCAGGCACTCGCCGCGGCGCGCGTTGAGCTTGCTCCCGCTCTGGCGTGCATCGAGCGCGAGCAGTACGCCTTCCACGTGCAGTGGCAGGCGCTGCGCGGCTACGCGCGCGAGCGCGGCGTGCGCCTCTTCGGCGACCTGCCGTTCTACCTCGCGCCCTCAGCGGCGGAGGTGTGGAGCGAGCGGCGCTTCTTCCAGCTGCGCGCGCACGGTGAGCCCGCCGCGATCGGCGGGGTGCCGCCGGACTACTTTTCGGTCACCGGCCAGCGCTGGGGCAATCCGCTCTATGACTGGGAGGCGCTCGCGCGCGAGGACTTCGCGCTCTGGCACCGGCGCATCGCCGCGCAGCTCTCGCGCCTGGACCTGCTGCGCCTCGATCACTTCCGGGCGCTCGCCGCACACTGGGCGATCCCGGCCGAGGCCGCCGATGCGCGCGGCGGCGCCTGGGCGGCAACCCCGGGGGCGGCGCTGCTTGCGAGCCTGCGCGGTGAGTTTGCCGACCTGCCGCTGGTGGCCGAGGACCTCGGCGTCATCACCCCGGATGTCATCGCGCTCATGCAGCGCTTCGAGCTGCCGGGCATGCGCGTCGCGCAGTTCGCCTTCGACGGCAATCCCGACAATCCGCACCTGCCCTACCAGTACGTGCCGGCCTGCGTCGCCTACACCGGCACGCACGACAACGACACGACGCTCGGCTGGTACCAGTCCCTCGATGAGGTCACGCGCACGCGCGTGGATTTCTACCTGGGTGCGGCGCCCGGCAGCATGCCCGCAGCGCTGTGGCGCGCGGTCTTGAGCTCAGTCGCGCGCCTGGCCGTGGTGCCGATGCAGGACCTGCTGGGCCTGGGGTCTGTGGCGCGTCTCAACACCCCCGGTACGACGCACGGCAACTGGCAGTGGCGCCTGCCGCCGGGCGCGTTCACGAGCGAGCGCGCGGCGGCGTGCGCGCACCTGAACCGGGCCTTCGGACGTGCCTGAGCGGGGCGACGCGCGCGCCTTTGCTACCATTTCCGCCATGATCCGCTGGCCGCGTGCTGCGCTCCTGCTACTTATCATGCTCCCGGGGGCCTGCGCCCTCGCGCCGAAGCTTCAGGCCCCGGATCTGTCGGTCGCCGATGTGCAGGTGCTCGGCGGGGACCTGTGGCAGCAGCAGCTGAAGGTGCGCATGCACGTCCACAATCCCAACGACCGCGCCCTGCCGGTGCGCGGGCTCACCTATGCGCTCGAGGTCGAGGGACAGCCCTTCGCCACGGGCGAGAGCGCCGCCAGCTTCGTCGTGCCGCCGCTGGGGGATACCGACTTCGACATGAACGTCACCACGAACCTCGCCGGGACGTTCATGCGGCTGCTCGCCCGCGGCACGCCCAACGCTGCGATCGCCTACCACCTCAGCGGCAAGGTCACCCTGAGCGCGGGCCTTTTGCGCACGGTGCCCTTCGACCGCCGCGGCAGCTTCAACCTGCAGTAAGGCGCCGGTACAGCGCGACGTACTGTGCGGCCTGGCGGGTCCAGGAGAAATCCTGCGCCATGCCGTTGAGCATCAGGCGCCGCCACAGCGGCGCATCGGCGTACCAGTCGAGCGCGGTATTCAGGGCCCACTCGAGCGCCGGACCGTCGAAGTCGTTGAAGACCACCCCGGTACCTGCCCCGCTGTGCGGATCGAAGTGCTGCACCGAGTCGGCGAGCCCGCCGGTGCGCCGGACCACCGGCACGGTGCCGTAGCGCAGCGAGTACATCTGGTTGAGGCCGCACGGCTCGTAGCGCGAGGGCATGAGGAACAGATCACTCCCGGCCTCGATCCAGTGCGCGAGCGCATCGTCGTAGCCCTGGCGGAAGTGCACCCGGCCGGGGAAGCGCGCGGCGAGCGAGCGCAGGAAGGTCTCGTACTGCGCTTCCCCGCTGCCGAGGGCGATGAAGGACAGCGGCCGCTGCGTCAGCACCCGCGGCAGTGCCTCATACATGAGCTCGATGCCCTTCTGCGCGGCGAGGCGGCTGACGATGCCGGCGAGCGGTACGCGCGCTTCGGCGCGCAGGCCATGGCGCTCGCACAAAAGCTGCTTCAGGTGCGCCTTGACCTCGAGGTGCGCCGGGTCGTAATGCTCGGGCAGGTAGGGGTCGTGCCGCGGATCCCACTCCGCATAGTCCACCCCGTTCAGGATGCCGCTGAGTGCCGCGCCGCGCGCGCGCAGGCTGTCCTGCAGCCCCATGCCGTACTGGTCCGAGCAGATCTCGCGCGCGTGCGTGGGGCTGACCGTGTTCACCAGTCCCGCGTAAATGATGCCGTGGCGCAGCGCGTTGATGCGGCCCTGGGCGAGGTCGGGCTGATAAAGCAGCGGCAGCTGCGCGCTCGTGAGGTTGAGGTCGGCCACCTCGCTGGCGGGGAAGATCCCCTGGTAGCCGACGTTATGGATGGTGAGCAGGGTGCCCGCGGCGCCAAGCAGGGGCTCGGAGGCGTAGCTCGTGCGCAGCAGCAGGGGCGCAAAGGCGGTATGCCAGTCGTTGCAGTGAACGACGTCGGGTGCGAAGCGCAGCACGCGGCAGGCCTCCAGCGCGGCGCGCGTGAAGGCGAGAAAGCGCACGTGCTCGTCCGGATCCTGGGTGTAGAGCGTCGGGCGCGCATAGAGCGCCGGGCAGTCGATGAGGAACACGCGGGCCCCGCCGGCGAGGCGCCCCTCGAGCACGCCCATGCGGAAGCTGAGCGCGCCGACCGTCACCGCAAGGCCGGAAAGCTCCGGGACCGCTCGCGCCTGGCAGCTGGCGCGGTCGATGCTCGCATAGGCGGGTGTGAACAGCCGGATGTCATGTCCGGCCGCAGTCAGGCTGCGGGCGAGGGCGCCGGCGACATCGGCAAGACCGCCGGTTTTCGACAGCGGCGCCACTTCGGAGGCGAGCAGGCACACGGACAAGCGCGGTTCGGCGCTCACGGTCTTGGCACCTCGGGGCTTGAGGTTATGATGTAAAACATGCAACGGCTGCTGATCGCGCTGACGCTCGTGCTCCTGCTCGCCGTGTCGGCGGGCATCGGCGTGGCGGTGGCGCGCTGGCCGCACCTGTGGCACTAGCGCGGGCGCGCGCTGCAGTTTAACCGCCCGCTGGCGCCGCCGGGCGCCGGCAGCGCAAGAAGCGGGTGGCCGGCGCGCAGGGGCCGGTTCAGGATGCTCGCCATGGATACCGAAGCCGCCTTTCTCGACAGCCGTGATTTCGCGCGCATCGCCCGCGCCATCGCTTACATCGAGCGCCATTACGCCGCGCAGCCGCGTCTGGCGCAGATCGCCGCCGCCGCGCACCTGTCTGAGTTCCACTTCAACCGCCTGTTCCGGCGCTGGGCGGGCCTCACCCCGCGCCAGTACCTCGCCTTCGTCACCGCGCGCGCGGCACGCGCCGCGCTCGCGGCCGCGCCCTCGGTGCTTGAGGCGGCACACGCGGTGGGCCTCTCCGGCCCCGGGCGCCTGCACGACCTGACCGTGACTCTGGAGGCGCTCACGCCCGGGGAGCTCAAGGCCTCAGGGCGCGGCGCCGCACTCACGGCCGGGTTTGCGGACACGCCCTTCGGGCGGGCACTGCTCGCCCGAAGCAGCCGCGGACTCGCCCACCTCGCCTTCGTCGAGCCGGGCGCCGAGGCGGCGCAGTGGTCCGCGCTCCGCGCCGCCTGGCCGCAGGCGGCGCTCGAGCGCAGCGACGCGGCCGCTGCGGCGCTGGCGCGGCGGCTGTGGAGCGGCGGCGGAGCACTGCCGCTGGCGGTGCGCGGCACGAACTTCCAGCTGCAGGTGTGGCGCGCGCTTTTGGCGCTGGGGCCTGCGGCGACCACTACTTACGCCCGGCTCGCGGCGGCGGTCGGCGCGAAGACGGCGGCGCGCGCGGTCGGCAACGCGGTCGGCGCGAACCCCGTGGCCTGGGTCATTCCCTGCCACAACGTGCTGCGTCAGGACGGGAGCCTCGGCGGCTACGCCTTCGGTGAGGAGCGCAAGCGCGCCATGCGCGCCTGGGTAGCCCTGCGCGAGGTCCCCGGGCGCGGCCAGGCCGCATCGGGCCTGCTCGCGCAGGCGACATAATCGGTCTCCCGCTGGCCCCGCCGCCTTGGGCGCCGTCAAGGGGGCGCGCCTGTCAAACGCCCGCAAAGGCGTATAAACTACTGATAAATAAAGACAAAATTTTGTACGGCCCGAAAGCGGGGGACGCGGAACTGATAAACTAGGCGCCGACCCCGCTGATTGCCCGACCGATGTCCGCCTCGCCGTACAAGCAACTGGAACAGGAGTTCAAGCGTCTCCACGCCTTCCGCGGGGCGCTCGCGCTCTTGCGCTGGGACGCCGCCGTCATGATGCCGCGCGGCAGCGCGGACGTGCGCGGGGAACAGCTGGCGGCGCTCGAGACCGAGCATCACGCGCTCTGACCGCGCCGCGCATCACGCGCCTGCTCGATCGCGCCCAGGCCAATACCCAGGGGCTCGAGGACTGGCAGATCGCAAACCTGCGCGAGATGCGGCGGCAGCGCGACCACGCCATCGCCACCCCCGTCACGCTCGTGTCCCGGCTCACCAAGGCGGCCGCGCGCGCCGAGTCGCGCTGGCTCGAGGCACGTGCCGAGGGGAAGTTCGCCTCCTTCGCGCCGTATCTGGAGGAGGTCGTGCACCTGGTGCGCGACAAGGCGGCGCTGCTCGGGTCAGGCGCTGAACCTCGCGCCCTACGATGCGCTGGTCGATGAGTTCTCGCCCGGGCTCACCACGGTCGATATTGACGCGATGTTCAAGGCGCTCTCGCGGCGCCTGCCGTCGCTGATCCGCGAGGCGATCAGCGTGCAGGAGGGGCGGGCACTGCTGCCGCTGGTGGGCAAGTTCCCGGCCGAGCAAGCAGCGCGCGCTGACGGTGGAAGTGATGAAGGCGGTCGGCTTCCCGTTCGAGCGCGGGCGGCTCGATGAGAGCGAGCACCCGTTTACCGAAGGCAGCCCCGGGGACATGCGCATCACCACGCGCTTTGACGCGAACGACGTGTTCTCCGGGCTTTTGGGCGCCCTGCACGAGACCGGTCACGCCATGTATGACCTGGGGCTGCCCCAGGACTGGCGCGACCAGCCGGTCGGGCGCGACCGCGGCATGGCGCTCGAGGAGAGCCAGTCGCTGCTGATCGAGATGATGGTGTGCCGCACCCGTCCGTTCGTGCGCTACGTGCAGCCGCTCATTACCAAGCACTTCGGTGTCTCGGGCCCGGAGTGGGACATCGAGAACGTCTACGGCCACCTGACGCGCGTGCAGCGCGGGGTCATCCGTGTGGACGCCGATGAGCTCACGTACCCGCTGCACATCATGCTGCGCTACGAGCTCGAGAAGCAGCTTTTGTCCGGTGAGCTCGCGGTGCGCGACCTGCCGGAAGCCTGGAACGCCGGCATGGAGGCGCGGCTGGGCATCCGGCCGGCCAACGACATCGAGGGATGCCTGCAGGACATCCACTGGGCCGTCGGCTCCTTCGGCTACTTCCCCTCCTACGCGCTCGGCGCCGTGATCGCCGCGCAGCTCTACGAGAGCATGCGCGCGGATCTGCCCGCCCTCGATGAGCAGCTGGCGCGCGGGGAGTTCTCCGGCCTTACCGGCTGGCTGCGCACGCACGTGCACGCCCTCGGGGCCAAGGTGCCGGTGCAGGAGCTCCTGAAGCTGGCGACCGGCAAGCCCCTGGCCTCGACCTCGTTCATCCGCTACGTCGAGGCGAAGTATCTGGAGGCGAGCGCGAGCAGCGCCGCGGCCTGATCCATTAAACTCGCGACCGCCGGCGCCTTCGGGCCGGCGGTGGACCGCTTGCCGTGCCGACGCCATGAGCGCTGCTGAGAAGCCGTCCCGCACCCTGAACCGTCTCGCCGCCCGCCTGCGCGGGGAGGTCGGCCGCTGCATTGCCGACTACGCCATGATCCAGGCGGGCGATCGGGTCATGGTGTGCCTGTCCGGCGGCAAGGACTCGTACACGCTCCTCGACATCCTGCGCTCGCTGCAGCGCTCTGCGCCCATCGACTTCGAGCTCCTGGCCGTGAACCTGGACCAGAAGCAGCCGGGTTACCCCCCGCAGGTGCTGCCCGATTACCTCAGCCGCGAAGGGGTGCCGTTCCATATCATCGAGCAGGACACCTACGCGGTGGTGCGGCGGGTGCTGCCGGCGGGGGCCACCATGTGCGGGCTGTGCTCGCGGCTGCGGCGCGGGGCGCTGTACCGCTTCGCTGCCGAGCACGGCATCACCAAGATCGCCCTCGGCCACCACCGCGACGACATCGTCGAGACCCTGTTCCTCAACCTGTTCTTCGGCGGGCGCCTGAAGGCCATGGCGCCGAAGCTGCTCTCCGACGACCGCCGCCAGGTGGTCATCCGGCCGCTGGCCTACAGCGCCGAGCGTGACATCGCCCGCTACGCACGCGGCCGGGGCTTCCCGCTCATCCCCTGCAAGCTGTGCGGCTCGCAGGACAACATGCAGCGCGTGGCGGTAAAGAAGATGCTCGGCGCCTGGGAGCGCGAGTACCCCGGGCGCACCGCCACCATCTTCTCGGCCCTGCGCCGCGTCGAGCCCGGGCACCTCGCCGATCCGCACCTGTTCGACTTCGCCGCGCTCGAGTCCCGGCGCATCGCGCCGATGAGTGCGGCGGAGGAAGAGGCTCTCCTGGCCCCGGCTCCTGCGCTTGTCCTCTGACCCCACACCCCCGTCGGGCGGCTCCGCCACGACCCCGGAAGCGCTGCCTCTCGCCAACTGGTACTGCGCGCTGCCCGGCCAGCTGCTCGCCGGCGAGCACCCCGCCGCGGTGAGCGAGGAGGTGACGCGCGCCCGGCTCGCGGCGCTTCTGGATGCGGGCGTGCGCTGCTTCATCGACCTCACGCACCCGCAGGAGCAGCCCGCCTACGAGGCACTGCTCCCGCCCGGGATCACCTACCACCGCAAGCCCCTGCCCGATCACGGCTTGCCCGGGCACCCGGCCCAGATGGCCGACATCCTCGACTGCCTGGGCGCGGCGCTGCGCGCCGGCCTGCCGGTGTACCTGCACTGCCGCGCCGGCATTGGCCGCACCGGCATGACCCTGGGCTGCTGGCTCGCCGAGAACGCGCACACCGGGGAGCAGGCGATCGAGGCGCTCAATCACCTGTGGCAGCAGAGCGCGCGCTCGCGGCAGTGGGCGTCGATCCCGGAGACCGACGCGCAGACCGATTACGTGCGCCGCTGGCGCCGCGAGGCAGGCGGCAGCGATCCGCTGCTCGAGCCGGGCACGCTTGCCGCCGCGCGCGGGCTGCGTGAGCGCTATCAGGGTGCGCTGCTTGGCCTTGCCGCGGGGGACGCGATCGGCGTCACCACCCAGTTCGCCCGTCCGGGCCGCTTCACCCCGGTGCGCGATCTGCTCGGCGGGGGTCCTTTCGATCTGCCGCGCGGGGCCTGGAGCGACGATACCGCGATGGCCCTGTGCGTGGCGGAGAGCCTGCTGGACAAGGCCGGCTTCGATGCGCAGGACCAGGTCGCGCGGCTGCGGCGCTGGCAGAAGGAGGGGTACCTGTCCGCCACCGGGCAGTGCGTCGGGATCACCGCCGCCACGGCGCGCGCGCTGGCGCGCGCCCAGTGGCGCCGCCAGGCCTTCTCCGGCAGCCACGATCCGGGGGCGCCCGATCCGGAGTCTCTCGCGCGCGTGCTGCCGGTGGTGCTGTTCTTCTTCGCCGACCGCGAGGCGGCCCTCGAGCAGGCCGCGCAGGCGGCCCGCCTCACCTGCCAGGCCCCGGCCGTGCTCGAGAGCTGCCGGGCGCTCGCCGCGGCACTGCACGCAGCCTTGAGCGGTGCGCCAAAAGCGGCGATCCGCGCCGCCGCCGCGTCCGCCGGCCGCGCGGTACCGGATGCCGCAGCGCCGGATTCGGCGGCGGCGGTGCTGGGGACGGCGCTGGAGGCCTTTGGCGGCACGGATAACTACCGCGACGCGGTGCTCGCGGCCGCCAACCGCGGCGGCCCCGCCGACGTGGCCGCCGCGGTGACCGGGGCGCTGGCCGGGGCGCATTACAGTGCAGGCGCGGTGCCCACAATGTGGCGCAACAGCCTGATGAGGCTTGAGTTGCTCGAGGACTTCGCCGACCGCCTGCTCACCCACACCCTGCTCGAGTTCGGTCGCTGACCTCCCGGCGCGCGGCGGCGGGGCCGCAGACAGGGCCGTGCCGCTGTCGTAAGCTCGTGGCTTCCGGTTTTCCGCCTTTTTCCTCAGGGAAAGCTCCGCCGCGCGAATGTCCCCGACACGCGTCATCGGTCCCCGTGCCATCGGCTCGCGCCGCGCAGTCGCGCGCTGGTCGCGCCTGAGCGATGAGGAGCTGCTCAAGCTGCGCTTCTGCGACCTGAAGCTCTCGATCGAGCGCTCGCCGCTGAAGCGCTACGTGCGGCGCCTGTATGCGGATCTGGAGCGGCGTGGCATCAGCGTGCGCCCGCACGTGTGGCTGTCGCAGGAGTGGTTCTCCCCCGACGGCGTGCCCGGCATCGCCGTGCCGTTCTATCTGGCGCATCCGCGCCTCGAGCGCCTCGAGCGGCGCGTGATGCGCGAGGCCGAGGGCAGCAACTCACGCCTGCTCATGCGCATCCTGCGTCACGAGGCCGGGCACGCGCTCGACAATGCCTACCGGCTGCGCCGCCGGCGCCGCTGGCGCGAGGTGTTCGGACCGGCGAGCCGCCCGTACCCGGCACGCTACCGGGCGCGCGCCGGCAGCCGCCGCTACGTGCACCATCTCGGGGAGTGGTACGCCCAGGCGCATCCGACCGAGGACTTCGCCGAGACCTTCGCGGTGTGGCTGAAGCCGAAGTCGGGCTGGCGGCGCGCGTACGCGGACTGGCCGGCGCTGCACAAGCTGCAGGCGGTCGATGAGCTGATCGCCAGCGTGCGCGGCGCGCGCCCGCCGGTGCGCAACCGCACGCGCATCGAGCCGCTCGATCAGGACCGGCGCACGCTCGCGCAGCACTACCGGCGCAAGCTCGCGCACAACCGCCAGATCCGCCGCGGGCTCGCCGACGAGCTGCTCAAGCGCGCCTTCGCCAGCGCCCCGTCGGCGCGCCAGGACCTCAAGGCCGCGACCTTCCTGCGCGCCGAGGCGCGCGCGCTCACCGCCGCGGTGACACGCTCGCTGCGGATCGACCCCTACAGCGTCGAGCAGGTGCTGCGCATGGTGATCGAGCGCAGCGAGCGTCTCGCGCTGTACCTGCGCGGCAACCAGCGCGATGCGCGCCGCTACGCGCGCTGGATGCTCGAGCGGCTGACCGGGCTGTACGCCCAGGGCGAGACTCCGCACCTGGCTCTATGAGAGCACTGCGCGCGCTCGTCGTCGTGCACGCGAGCCTCGTGCCCCCCGCTACTCTCGCGGGCCACAGCGAAAAGGAAATCGAGGAGTGGCGTACCGAGTACGACGTCATCTCGACGCTGCGCGAGTGCGGCCACGAGGTGCGCTGCCTCGGCGTCCTCGACAGCCTCACCGAGCTGCGCAGCGCCATCGCCGACTGGCAGCCGCACATCGTCTTCAACCTGCTCGAGGAGTTCGACGGCATCGTCACCTACGACCAGCACGTCGTGGCGTTCCTCGAGCTCATGCGCCAGCCCTATACCGGCTGCAACCCGCGCGGCCTTTTGCTGTCGCGCGACAAGTCGCTGTGCAAGCAGCTGCTGCAGTACCACCGCATCGCCACGCCGCAGTTCGCGGTGTTCCGCCGCGGCGCGCGCTTCCACGTGCCGAAGAAACTGCGCTTCCCGCTGTTCGTGAAGTCCACCGTCGAGGACGCCTCCCTCGGCATCGCCCAGGCCTCGGTCGTGGCCGATGCCGCGCGCCTCAAGGAGCGCATCGAGTTCGTGCACGAGCAGGTGAAGTCGGATGCGCTGGTGGAGGAGTACATCGAGGGGCGCGAGCTCTATGTCGGCATGCTCGGCAATGAGCGCCTGACGCGCCTGCCGGTGTGGGAGATGGTGTTCGGCTCCATGCCCGAGTCCCTGGCCGGCATCGCCACGCGCAAGGTGAAGTGGGACAAGCGCTACCAGGCGAAGTACGGCATCACCACGCACGCCGCCCAGGACCTGCCGCCGCCGGTGCTGGCCGCGCTCGACCGGCTCTCGCGGCGCATCTACCGCGCGCTGGGCATGTCCGGCTATGCTCGCATGGATTTCCGCGTGACCAGTGAGGGCCAGGTGTACGTTCTGGAAGCCAATGCCAATCCCAATCTCGAGGCGGCTGAGGATTTCGCCGAGGCGGCGCGCGCCAGCGGCGTCGCCTACGCCCCGCTGCTCGAGCGTCTCATGGACCTCGGCCTGAAGTACCGCGCGCAGTGGCGCGCCTCCTATGGTTAGCCGCGCCGGCCGCAGCGCCGCACTGGTGCTCGCCGCGGCGGCGCTGCTCGGGGCTTGCGCCGCCGAGCGCGAGGCCAAGCAGCGCGACGAGGACCTCGCCGACGTCATCACCTGGTTCCCCGGGCACTACGACAACATCGCCCAGGTGCAGCGCGAGCAGAAAAGCGGCGTGCAGCCCGCCCACGATCGCGTGGCGCTCCTGGTGATGCCCACGCAGACCCCGCGCCTCGGCCATCACGTCTTCTACGTGCAGGAGATGGATCCGGACAATCCCGAGCGCATCATGAGCCAGCGCATGTTCAGCTTCGACACCGACGAGAAGAAGGGCGTCGTCGGGCTCATGTACAGCTTTGTCGAGCCGGTGCGCTGGCGCGAGGCCGCCCGCAATCCGCCCATGCTCACCGGGGTCATGACCGACGATGTGGCCCCGGTCGGCTGCGAGCTCTTGTGGAAGCGCAGCGGCGATGGCTTCACCGCCGGTCACGATCCGAAGCACTGCCACCGCGCCGGCGGCGGCGCCGACAAGCCCGACGCCGTCCTCACCGCCGACACCCTCACCCTCGGCGGCTACGAGTTCCGCAAGGCCGGCGGCTAGAGGGGCGGGGCGCTGACCCGGGCGCCGCGCACCGCCAGCCCTTCGGCGCGCAGGCGCCGCGCCTGCTCACGCGCGGCCGCGGAGCCGGCCGGAAAGGCGATGCGGTAGCCGGCGCCGAGCACGCGGTGCCAGGGCAGATTGAGCTCGCGCGGCGCCACCCGCAGCGCGTAGCCGGCGAGCCGCGCGCGGCGCGGCAGCCCGGCCGCCTCCGCCACCGCGCCGTAGGTGCTGACCGTGCCGCGCGGCAGCTGCGCGATCACCTGCCACAGTGCCTCGAGGTTGTGCGGCTCGCGCAGCCTGAGCAGCGGGCTGAGCGCGGGAGGCCGGCGCCGCGGCGCGCGCGCCATGTCAGTTCTTCAGGTGCTGGTCCAGCCAGCCGAGCACGGTGTCGTACCAGAGAATGGTGTTGGCGGGCTTGAGCACCCAGTGGTTCTCGTCCGGGAAGATGAGGAGCCGGGACTCGATGCCGCGCCGCTGCAGCGCGGTGAAGGCACCGATGCCCTGGGTGTAGGGAATACGGAAGTCCTGCTGGCCGTGGATGACGAGCATGGGCGTGCGCCACTTGTCGACGAAGTCCACCGGGTTGAAGCGCTCGTAGTTCTGCGGCACCTCGTACTGCGGGCCGCCGAACTCCCACTCCGGGAACCACAGCTCCTCGGTCGCGTAGTACATCATGCGCTGATCGAACAGCCCGTCATGGTTGACGATGCAGCGGAAGCGCTCGGGCCAGTTGCCCTCGATCCAGTTCATCATGAAGCCGCCGTAGGAGGCGCCGAGCGCGCAGACGCGCTCCCCGTCGAGCCAGGGGTAGCGCGACAGCGCCGCGGCGAGGCCCTTCTTGAGGTCCTCGAGGGGCTTGCCGCCCCAGTCCTTGCTGATCGAGTCGGTGAAGGCCTGGCCGTAGCCGGGCGAGCCGTGGAAGTCGATCATCACCACGGCGTAGCCGCCGCCGGCAAAGGCCTGCGCGTTCCAGCGGTAGGTCCACAGGTTCTGCATCGAGGACTGCGGGCCGCCGTGCACCACGAAGGCCACCGGGAAGCGCTTGCCTGGGGCGAAGCCGTAGGGCTTCACCACATAGCCGTACACCGTCTCCTCGTTCCAGCCGGCGAAGCTGAACTGCTCGGCCGCGCCGAGCTCGCGCTCGTTCAGGAGCGCCGCGTTCACCTGGCTGAGCCGCTGCGCCGCGCCGCCCTTGAGGCTGATGCGGTACAGGTCGGCCGGGGAGCCAAGGTCGGCGCGGGCGAAGACGATGTCCTCGGGGCCGACGTCAAAGGCCTCGACCGTGCCCTCGCCGTAGAGCTTGCGCGGCGCCCCGCCGCGCGGGTCGATGAGGAACAGCGCCCGCTGCCCGCCCTCATCGGCACTGACCACCAGCGCACGTCCGTCCGGCGTCGGCTGCAGATGGGCGGCGGAGCGGTCCCAGCCCGCGGCAATCTCGTGCACGGTGTGGCCGCGCGCCTCGCGCAGCATGATGTGGAAGCGATCGGACTCGAAGCCGGGGCGCCGCTGCGCGAGCCACACCAGGTCGCCGTTGCGCAGGAAGTGCGGCTGGCTGTCCCAGGCGGGGTTGTCGGCCGTAAGGTCCCGCGGCGCGGAGCTGCCATCGGCGCGCGTCTCGAACAGGTCGAAGTTGGTCGACCACGGCTCGCTCTGCCCGGCGATGCGCGCCGAGAACACCAGGAACCTGCCATCCGGGCTGAAGACGTAGTCGGTGTCATCGCCGAAGGGCTTGCCCGGGGTGTCGGCATCGAGCTCCTTCATCACGTCCACCGCCTCGGCGGCGCTGCCGGTGCCGAGCGGCGCGGTGAAAAGGTGCGTGTGCGTGCCGTCGGCCCAGCTGTCCCAGTGGCGGATGAAGAGGCGCTCGTAGAGGCGCCCGCTGGCCTTGTCGTTGGCGCGCCGCTCGAGACGCTCGCGCGTGCACTTGAGCGTCGGGCAGTCCGGGAACACCGCCATCGACAGCGCGAGCCGGTCACCGGCCGGAGCCAGGCGGAAGGAGGTGACATCGAGCGGGTAGTCGGTGACCTTCTGCGCGGCGAGCTGCGGCAGGTTGAGCCGCCATACCTGCGCGCTGCCGGAGCGGGTCGAGAGGAAATAGAGGGTGTGCCCGTCGGCCGCCCAGCGCGGACTTGAGTCGCTGAAGTTGCCGCCGCTGGCGCGCTGCGGCTCGCCCTTGGGGTCGAGCAGGTCGAGCAGCCACAGGCTGGTGCGGCCGCGGTTGGCGTCGAGATCAGTCTCGCGCTGCACGAAGGCGAGCACGTGGCCGTTGGGTGAGAGCTGCGGGTCGCTGATGCGCTTCAGGCGCACCAGGTCCTGGACGGTGAAGGGCGCCGCGGCGGCGAGGGCCGGGCTCAGGAGCATGGCGCAGGCGAGGAGCCGCGCCGCGAGGCTAAACGCTACGGGCATGGGAAGTTCCGGTGACGGTGAATTCGGGGCAGGGCGCGGGGCCTCGCTCAGCCCACTTCGCTTGCGTGGTTGGTCCAGCTCTCGTGCTTGGCGGCGGTCAGCCACTCCTGCAGGTGCGCATCCTCGAGCACGCTCGCCATGTACCAGCGCGCCGAGGGGGAAATGAGGCCCGCGCCATAGGTATTGAAACGCAGCACCACCGGCGCATACATGGCGTCCGCGATGCTGTAGGTGCCGAACAGCCACGGGCCGGCCGCGCCGAAGCGGGCGCGGCAGTCATTCCAGATCTCATCCACGCGCTCGATGTCCGCCTCCAGCGCAGCCGTCATGGCCGTGTGCCGGTTGCGGGCGCGGGCGTTCATGGGCCAAAGCGCGCGCAGCGTGGTAAAGCCCGAGTGC
The DNA here is from genome assembly GCA_963825385.1 of uncultured Pseudomonadota bacterium. Classification (GTDB taxonomy): domain Bacteria; phylum Pseudomonadota; class Gammaproteobacteria; order Steroidobacterales; family Steroidobacteraceae; genus 13-2-20CM-66-19. The sequence goes on from CAWGSX010000001.1 coordinate 684,498, forward strand.
ATCTCCGCGCTCACCGAGCGCGCTACCGCCCGCGCCACCGGATCGGCGGGCCAGCCGCGGCCGCTGAGCTCGGCGATGTACTCGCAGATGGCGAGCGAGTCCCACACCACGAGCTCGCCGTGCGTGAGCACGGGCACGCGGCCGCTCGGGCTGTGTTTCTCGAGATCCTCGCGGGTGCTCGGCGTATCCAGCGGCACCAGCACCTCGGTGAAGGCCAGCTCGAGGTGCTTCAATACCAGCCACGGCCGCAGCGACCAGGAGGAGTAGTTCTTGTTGCCGATGACCAGCGTGAGCGGCGCCATGGGAGTGTTAACCTCTCGGGGTGCCAACGGACGTGCGCGCCATTGCCTTCGACCTCGATAATACACTCTGGGATGTGGAGCCGGTGCTGGCGCGTGCCGAGGCGCGCCTGCATGCGTGGCTCGCCGAGCACGCACCGCGCATCACCGCGGCCCTCACTGCCGCGGACATGCGCGCGGCGCGCGAGGCGCTGGCGCGACGCGAGCCGCACAACGCGCACGATTTTACCTACCTGCGCACCGCGGCCCTCGCCGGGCACGCGCGCGAGCACGGTTACGATGCGGCACTCGCGGGGCGGGCCTTCGAGGTGTTCCTCGCGGCCCGCTGCGAGGTGGATCTGTACGCGGATGTATTGCCGGGGCTCGCGCGGCTCGGCCAGCGCTACCGCCTCGGCTCGCTCAGCAACGGCAACGCCGACCTCGGCCGCATCGGCCTCGGGCACCTGTTCAGGGTCTCGCTGAATGCGCGCCAGATCGGCGCCGCCAAGCCCGACCCGCGCACCTTCATGCGCCTGGCGCAGGAGCTCGGTGTCACGCCAGGGGAGCTCCTGTACGTCGGCGATGATCCGCTGCTCGATGTGCGCGCGGCGCGCCGCGCGGGCCTCAGGAGCGCGTGGATGAACCGTACCGGGCACTCCTGGCCCGCAGATCTTGAGCCCCCGGACCTCGCCGTGCGCGACTGCGCCGAGCTGGCCGCCGCGCTTGAGGCCTAGGGTCAGTCGGCGAGCTGCCGCCCGCGCGTCTCCAGCACCAGGCGCGGCGCGAGCAGCGCGGCGCCCAGTGGCACGAGCGTCACCCAGGCGAGGATCGAGCTGAGCTCGCGCGCCGAGCCGCCGCTGGCGGCACTCACCGCACCGACGATCAAGGGACCGCCGGCGGCGAGCACGCGGCCGATGTTGTAGCAGAAGCCCGCGCCGGTGGCGCGCAGCCGCGCCGGGAACAGCTCCGGCAGGTAGAAGGTGAGAGCGCCGAAGATGCCGTAGACCCCGGCCCCGACCAGAAACAGCAGGTTGAGCCGCAGCGCCGGCGGCAGCTCCAGCCCGAAGGTGCCGGCGATCGCCGCCGCGGCGAACAGAAAATAGCCGATGAACAGCGGCCGCCGCCCGATGCGCCGCGCCAGGGGCACCACCGCGAGCGCCCCGAGCAGGCCGCCGAAGTTGAAGGCGTTGGCGCCGCGCGCCTGCCAGGCCGCACCCAGAGCCCGGGCCGCCTGCGCCGGCAGCCCCTGCACGGCGGCGCGCTCGGCGGCGAGCGTGCTGCCCAGAAGCGGGATGAACGCGTTGCAGGCCCACCAGGTCAGCACCGCCGCGACGGCGACGAATACGCCGCTCAAGGTGGCGCGGCGCAGCGCCGGACTGAAGAGCTCGGCGGGCGTCGCCGCCGGGCGCCCCTCCTGCCGGCTCGCCTGCCAGCGCGCGCTCTCCTTGAGGAACAGGCGCACCAGCGCGGCGAGCGCAAGCGGCGCAAGGCCGGCGAGGAACACGTAACGCCAGGCCCGCTCCGGCTGGTGCGCGAACCACACCGCGGTCATCAGGTAATTGACGCCGCCGGCGAGGGCGATGCCGAGCGGTGAGGCGGTCTGCATGATGACCCCGGCCTCGACCCGCCGTCCCTCCGGCACCGTCTCGGCGATGAGCGCCGCGCCGATGCCCCACTCCCCGCCGATGCCCAGAGCGGCGAGCGTGCGGCACAGGATCAGCTGCGGCAGGCTCGTGACGAAGGCGCACAGCCCGGTGCCGCAGGCGTACAGCACGATGGTGCCGAAGAGCGCGCGCCGCCGCCCGATGCGGTCGGCGAGCCAGCCGAAGGCGAGGCCACCTGCCGCCCAGGCGATGAGCAGGACGGAGGTGATCGCCCCGATCCAGAAGCCCACCGCGCTGTTGGCGGCGGCCGAGCCGCGCGGCAGTCCGAGCAGCGCGGGGATGCAGCTGGGCGCGACGAAGTTGAACAGCACGGCGTCGAAGATGTCGCAGCCCCAGCCGGCCCAGCCGGCGCCGATCACCAGCCACTGGTAAGGCGTGAAGCCGCCGAGTGTGCGCATCGTCTTACTTTTCGCCTGCGCCAACGCCTCTCCCCCGGCCTCTGTTAGCACTGTCGCGGGTGCGCTGCCAGAAAGCGCGCCGTGGCGTGTTGGCTGACACCTGATCAGGGTAATACATCACAGAATTATGTACGGTGGCGAGTGAACCTTGGCGTGACCCTGCCGTTAAGTGTCAGTAAGGAGGCACGAGGATGAGCGACAGGTCGGTGCTGCCGGTGGCGAATCTGCGCGAGTACTTCCGCGACTCGGTGCACGGCGCGCTCGAGAAACAGCACGTCGCGGTGGACGAGCAGACCGAGCAGTACGTGGTGAACGTGCTCACGCTGTTCTCCCGCTCGGAAGCGCTTTACGAGGAGACCCCGCAGGGCCCGCGCCTGAAGCCCCTCGCGCTCATGTTCGCCGACGCGCTCGAGGCGCCGAGCGCCCTGCAGCGCAACCGCGCGCTGCAGCGCCTCGGCGATGTGTCGCTGTTTCTCGCCGGCTGCTTCGCGCGCGGCTTCGCCGCGAAGCTCATCGACATCGACTACCACATCGCCATGGGCGGTCGTGCCTACGGTGCGCTTGCCGGCGCCACCACCGGCAGCGGCCGGGTGCTGGGGGCAGTGTTTGCGGAGCTGGCGCAGAAGTTCCAGCCCCTGGTCGATGCGCTCAACGAGGTGAGCGAGGTCGCCTACCAGCATTCCGACCGCGACATCCTGCGTCTTTACGAGCAGTGGCTGAAGACCGGCAGTCAGCGCTCCTTCGCGATCCTGAAGCGCCTCGGCGTGAACCCCACCCGCGCCGGCGGCAGCGCCGCCTTCGCCCACTAAAGAGCGTAAGGCTATGCTGCTGTTGTCGGGCCTGCAGGAGCTGATCGGCGGCATCTACGACGTGCGCGTGGCGTACGACGTGCTCGATTTCCTGGTCACCGATCGCGCGCAGCTGCCCGCCGCGGCCCGCGGCGGCTGCGCCGAGGAAGAGCTGCTGGTGGCGAGCGCCGCCGAGGACGGGGAGGTGGCCATGGCGCTGTACCTCGACCCGCAGCTGCTCGAGCGCCTGGCCCGTGCCAATCCGCTCGAGTCACTGCACGCAGGCAACGTCGCCGACTGCCTGACCGCGCTCGAGGGCGTCAGTCACTTCCTCTACCTGGCGTGGAACGCCGGCCATGACCGGCCGGTATCGCTGTGCGAGCTGGAGATGCAGGCGGAAGTCGACAAGTTCGTCGCCAGCCACCTGTTGCTGCGGCGCCAGTCACCAGGGCATTTTCCGCTCGAGCTGCGGCGTCTGCTGTTCGAGCGCGCGCGCCCCGATCCGCGCCTGAGCGCCGATCAGGGACAGCTGTACGCGGAGGCGAGCCGCTACGCGGCCCGTTTCTGTGAGCGCCTCGAGGCGCGTCTAAAGCGCGCCCGGCGCCACGCGCAGGCAGGGCCTGCGGATGCCGAGACGATGGCGGAGCTGCGGCGCTTTTACCGGCTGACCCACGCGCGCAAGCGCGCGCACATCGAGCGCCACGCCTAGCGCGCTATTCCTCGTCGTCGCCGCGGCGCTTGCGCGCTTCGAGCTCGCGCATCATCTTGATGTGCTCGGAGAGCTTGCGCAGGTCGGTGCGCGTGGTGCCGCCCTTGGGCCGGACCGGGCTTTCGCGCGGCATGCGGCCGTGTGCGTACGGATCGTAGGAGACTTCCTCGCGCTTCAGGGCGAGGCCGCCGTGGCCCTCGATCTCCAGCACCTGCCGCTCGTGATCGGCCGGCGCGTCGCGCCAGTCGACGGAAGCGTTTCCCCGCTCATCGTGCACGATCCTGCCGATGCGGCGGCGTTCAGCCTCCGGCATGTGCGGGTCGGGCTTGTTTTTGAATACGTGTGCCACGTGATTATGTACTGCCTGTCAGTGCAGCGTCGCCATTCCCCGACGGTCAGATTACCCGTGCGCCTCTGCGCAGTTCCGCGACGTCCGTCACGGAATTCTGCCCGGCCGCGCGATCTCAACCTGACATATTCCGCGCACGCAGTAAGCCGAGCGCCGTCTTGCAATCGGAGATGGTGCCATCGAGCGCCCATGCGCAGGCTTCTTCCAACGCGACCCAGTGCACTTCGATGACCTCGGCGCGTTCGAGCGCCTGCTGCGCGGGCGCAAGCCCGCGCGCCGCAAACAGATGCAGACGCTCGCCGAACACTCCCGGGGAAGGCAGACACACCCCGAGCGAGCGCCACTCGCGCGCGCTCACGCCGGCCTCCTCGATGAGTTCGCGCTGCGCGGTATGCAGCGGCGGCTCGTGCGGTTCAAGCTTGCCGGCGGGCAGCTCCCACAGCCAGCCGCCGGCGACGTAGCGGTACTGGCGCAGCAGGCACACGCGCCGCTCGGCATCGATGGCGGCGACGGCGGCGCCGCCGGGGTGGTGCACCACCTCGAGGGTGGCGTGGTGGCCGTTGGGCAGCACCACCTCGTCGGTGGTGACGCGGATGACGCGCCCTTGGTAGTGCAGGGTCTGTTTGGCGGGGTTCATGCGCGCATCCTAACCGCCGCGGCGGCGCCTGGCACGGTGCTGGTGCGCGGCCGGTCACGCTCCGCAGACCCTGCAATCGCCAGGTGCCGATGCGCGCGGGTATAGTCGGCTCCGACATGGCTACCACCGCACATCTGGAGCGTCTCAACGCCGCGCAGCGCAAGGCGGTCGCGCACGGTGAGCCGCTGGCGGAGAAGGGCTGGAAGTCCGGTCCGCTGCTGATCATCGCCGGTGCCGGCACCGGCAAGACCGATACGCTGGCGCATCGCGTCGCGCACCTGGTGATCAACGGGGTCGACCCCGCGCGCATCCTCATGCTCACCTTCACGCGCCGAGCCGCGACCGAGATGCGCCGCCGCGCCCACGACATCACGCGCCGGGCGCTGAACGAGTCGCTGGGCGGAGTGAGCCAGGGCATCGCGCAGCGCCTGAGCTGGGCCGGGACGTTCCACGCGATCGGCAACCGCCTGCTGCGTCACTACGCCCCGCATCTGCAGCTGGATCCGCACTTCAGCGTCATCGACCGCGGCGACTCCGCCGATCTCATGGACTCGCTGCGCGAGGAGCTCGGGCTCGCCGCCAAGGAGCAGCGCTTCCCGCGCAAGGACACCTGCCTGCAGATCTACTCGACCCGCGTCAACACGCGCGCGAGCCTGCAGCAGACCCTCGAGCAGTCCTATCCGTGGTGCCTGCAGTGGGAGGCCGAGCTCGGCAACCTGTTCCGCGCCTACGTCGAGCAGAAGCAGCATTCGCGCCTGCTCGATTACGACGACCTGCTGCTGTACTGGCACGGCATGATGGCCGAGCCGCGGCTCGCCCAGCACGTCGGCGCGCATTTCGACCACGTGCTGGTCGATGAATACCAGGATACCAACCGCCTGCAGGCCGAGATCCTCCACGCCCTCAAGCCCGACGGCAGCGGCGTCGTGGTGGTCGGGGATGACGCCCAGGCCATCTACTCCTTCCGCGCCGCCGCGGTGGAGAACATCCTCGGCTTCGCCGAGCGCTATCAGCCGCAGGCCGAGACGGTGACGCTCGCCCAGAACTACCGCTCCACGCAGCCGGTGCTCGACGTCGCCAACGCGGTGATGGCGGAGGCGCCGCGGCAGCACCGCAAGTACCTGCTCTCGGTGCGCGGTGATGGCGCGCGGCCGCGCGGCGTCACGGTCGATGAGCTGCAGACCCAGGCCGAGTACGTGTGTGCCGAGGTGCTCAAGCGGCGCGAGGCGAACGTGCCGCTCAAGCGTCAGGCGGTGCTGTTCCGCAGCTCGAGCCACAGCGACCTGCTCGAGGTCGAGCTCACCAAGCGCAAGATCCCGTTCGTGAAGTACGGGGGACTCAAGTTCCTGGAAGCCGCCCACATCAAGGACCTGCTCGCGGTGCTGCGCTGGGCGGACAACCCGCACAACGCGCTCGCGGCCTTTCGTACCCTGCAGCTGCTGCCCGGCATGGGCCCGGTCAACGCGCGCGCGGCACTGGAGCACTTCGAGGCGGCCGGGCACTCCTTCGAGGCGCTGAAGACCTTCAAGCCGCCGCAGACACCGGACATCGAGTGGCAGCGCATGATCGCCCTCTACGGCGAGCTCACCCAGCCGCAGCACCCCTGGGCGGGTCAGCTCAGCCAGGTGCGCGAGTGGTACCGCCGCCACTTCGAGCGGCTCTACGAGCAGTTCCACACGCGCCTCGGCGACCTCGAGCAGCTCGAGCTGCTCTCCGGGCAGTTCCCCTCGCGCGAGCGCTTCCTCACCGAGCTCACGCTCGACCCGCCGCACGCCACGAGCGATCTGTCGGCGCGGCCCTCGCTGGATGAGGACTTCCTGGTGCTCTCCACCATCCACTCCGCCAAAGGCATGGAGTGGGACACGGTGTTCGTGCTCAACGTGGTCGACGGCAGCTTCCCGTCCGAGTTTGCCACCGGCAAGGCGGAGCTGATCGAGGAGGAGCGGCGCCTGCTGTACGTGGCGCTGACGCGCGCGCAGAACGATCTGCTGCTGTTGATGCCGCTGAAGTTCCATCTGACGCATCAGTCACGCCAGGGCGATGCCCACGTCTACGGCGGCCGCAGCCGCTTCATCACCGAGAAGGTGCAGAAGACCCTGGATGCGACCACTTTCCACAGCTCCGCGGCCGGCGCCGGCGATGCGCTGCAGGAGGCGGCGACCCCGGTCACGGTGGATGTCGGGGCGCGCCTGCGCGATATGTGGTGAGGCTCAGCGCGTCGGCTTCACGAAGCGCATCGTGAAGCGGTCGCTCTCGCCGATCGCCGCGTACTTGTCGTGGTCCTTCTCGCCCAGCCGGTAGGTGGGTGGCAGCGTCCACACCCCCTGCTCGTAGTCCTTGGTATCCCTGGGGTTGGCGTTCACCTCTGATTTCGCCACCAGCCGAAAGCCCTGCGCCTCGATCAGGCGGATGGCGGCATCCTCGTTCACGTAGCCGCTCTTGGCGCGCGGGTCCTGCGGCACCGCGGGGTTGCCGCGGTGCTCGACGATGCCGAGGATGCCGCCGGGCTTGAGCGCCTTGTAGAGCGTGGCGAATACCTCGCTGGCATCCCCGGCCGCCATCCAGTTGTGCAGGTTGCGGAAGGTCACCACCATGTCGAGCGAGTTCGGCGCCACGAGCTGTGCGCCGTCGGTGGGCAGCGTGACCACGCTCACCTTGTCGTACAGATCGGGGCGCGAGCTGAGCTTGTCGTGGAAGGCCTCGAGCCGCTTGGTGATGTAGGTGCTGGAGGGATCGGGGGCGATCACCGCGGCGCTGTAGTGTCCCTTGTCACGCAGCAGCGGGGCGAGGATCTCGGTGTACCAGCCCGGCTCGGGCCACACCTCGAGCACGCTCATCTCCGGACGGACGCCGAAGAACAGCAGCGTCTCCTTCGGGTGCCGGTAGACATCGCGCGCCCGGTTCTCCTCGGAGCGCTGTGTGCCGGCGAGGATGGTGGTCAGCTGCTCGGCGGTGCTCTGGCGCGAGCTGTGGGCGGCACAGGCATTGAGCAGCACGGCGCACGCGACAGCGAGCGCGGCGAGTTTGCGGTTGACGGGCATCGGTTTCCTTCGCACGGACAGGCAGGCCAAAAAAACCCCGCGCGAGGCGGGGTTTCTTAAGTGCTGCAGACGCGAAGGGCGCTCGCTCAGCGCCGGAACGGACCGCCCTGGCGCGGGCGCTGCGGCCGCTCCTGCGCCTCGTTGACGCGCAGTGGCCGGCCGTTCATCTGAAAGCCATTCAGGGCCTGAATGGCGCTCTGCGCCTCGGCCTGGGGCATGTCGACGAACCCGAAGCCACGCGGCTTGCCGGTTTCCCGGTCATTGATCAGCTTCACCGACTCCACTTTGCCATGACGTTCAAACAGGGCCTTCACGTCCTGTTCAGTCGCATTGAAGGGCAGGTTGCCCACATAAATCGTCGTCATCCGGGACTCTCTCTTGGGAAAGCGGACAGCGGCGTACCGCACGCGTCGGTCGCATGTACCGCGTGAAATAAACAGGTCAAGGCTTCAAGGCACACGATCGGCAGTTACAGTCAATGCGCAGCGCTTGGGCCGCAGGCCTGCACCTGCGTTCGCGCACGGATGAGAGGCGCGGGGCGGGGTAAGAAGTCAACACAATCAAACAAGGCGCACTCATCCACGACGGAAGTGAACGCCCGTGTCATGCTACTCCCGGCCTAACCGGTACGCAAACCAAGGAAGATGTCAGGGTGGAGGCGCTGCTCATCTCGGCCGGGGTGGTCGCGCTTGCGGAGATCGGGGATAAGACCCAACTGCTGGCCCTCGTGCTCGCGGCCCGTTTCCGTGCACCAATACCGGTCATTCTGGGCATCTTCGCCGCCACCCTCGCCAACCATCTGGTCGCCGCCTGGGTGGGCACGCTGCTTGCAACCCATATCAGCCCGGCGGTCATGCGCTGGGCGCTGGCCTTGTCCTTTTTCGGCACTGCGGCGTGGATGCTGTTCCCGGACGCCGAGCCCGGCGGACAGCCCCGGCCCTCGCGCTTCGGGGCCTTCGGCACGACGCTCGTGTCCTTCTTCCTGGCGGAGATCGGCGACAAGACCCAGCTCGCCACGGTGGCGCTCGCGGCGAAGTTTCAGCAGCTGCTGCCGGTGGTCACGGGCACCACGCTCGGCATGCTGCTCGCCAACGTCCCGGTGGTGCTCCTGGGCGGGGCGACCGCGCACCGTGTCCCGGTCCGGCTCGTGAACCGTGTGGCGGCGGCCGTCTTCGTGATCCTGGGTGTTCTTGCCTTTCTGGGCCACACCGGTCTGTAACTGCCGCCCGCAGGTGAGCGGCGCGCGGCTGAGCTCTTAAGTGCCGGCCGGCTCGAGGTAGGCGTAGCCGTCGAGCTCGCTTTCGTAGAAGCGCTTGAGGGCCTGGCTCTCGGCGATGGTCATGCGTCCGTCACGGATGGCGCGCTCGCAGTCGCGGGCGAGCGCCGGGTACAGCTCCGCCACGTCGTACTCCATGTACTCGAGCACCTTGTTGGCGGTGTCGCCCTTGACGATCTCCTCGATCCACCAGCCGCCCTCATCGTGCAGGCGCACGTGCACGACGTGGGTGTCGCCGAAGAGGTTGTGCAGGTCGCCGAGGGTCTCCTGGTAGGCCCCGACCAGGAAGGCCGCGAGGTAATACTCCTCGCCGGGCTTGAGCTCGTGCAGCTCCAGCGTCCGCTTCACGTCGCGCAGCGAGACGAAGTGGTCGATCTTGCCGTCGGAGTCGCAGGTGATGTCGGCCAGGACGCCGGTACGTGTCGGCCGCTCGGCGAGCCGGTGAATCGGCATGATCGGGAACAGCTGGTCGATGGCCCAGCTGTCCGGCAGCGACTGGAACACCGAGAAGTTGCAGAAGTAGGTGTCGGAGAGGATGGACTCGAGGTCCTCGAGCTCCTCGGGCAGCCGCTCGAGCTTGCGGCAGGCGTCACGGATCTTGGCGCAGGTGGCCCAGTAGAGCCGCTCGGCCAGGCCGCGGAACTCCAGCGAGAGCAGGCCGAGATTGAACATCTGCAGCACCTGCTCGCGCGCGGTGAGCGCATCGTGGTAGCACTCCACCAGACGCCGCTCGCTCACCGTGCGATAGGCATCGAACAGGTCGCGTATCGGATGCGGCAGCTCCTCATCGCCGGTGTAGTCGACGGCCGGGTCGCCGCTCACCTTGAACTTGTCGAGCGCGGAGGAGCCGAGCGTGTCGAAGATGAGCACGCTCGAGTAGGCGGCGATGGCGCGTCCGGACTCACTCACGATCATCGGGTGGGGGATGTCGCGCGCGTTGCACACGCTCGCGACGCGGTAGACCACGTCGTTGGCGTATTCGGTGAGGGTGTAGTTCATCGAGGAGGCGAAGTTGGTGCCGCTGCCGTCGTAGTCCACGCCCAGGCCGCCGCCGACGTCGATGTACTTGAGGCCCGCGCCCATGAGCTTGAGCTCCGCGTACACGTGCGCGAGCTCGTTGATGGCGTCCTTGACGCGGCGGATGTCCTGCAGCTGGCTGCCCGGGTGGCAGTGCACCAGCTGCAGGCAGTCGAGCATGTCGTGCGCCTTGAGCACCTCGAACAGCTCGAGGATCTCGGTGATGAACAGCCCGAACTTCGACTTCTCGCCCGCCGAGGCGCTCCAGCGTCCGGAGCCCTCGCTGAAGAGCTTGACGCGCACGCCCAGGCGCGGGCGCACCTGGTAGGCCTGGGCGTGCTTGAGGATCAGGCCGAGCTCCTCGAAATTCTCCACCACCGGGATGATCGTGCGCCCGAGCTTGGTCGCCAGCGTCACCGCCTCGATGTAGCTGTCGTCCTTGAAGCCGTTGCAGATGATGAGGCGCTCGGGCGCGTTCTCGGTCATCGCCATGACCGCGAGCAGCTCGGGCTTGGAGCCGACCTCGAGCCCGAAGCCGAACTCCTTGCCGTAGCGGTACACCTCCTCGACCACCAGCCGCTGCTGGTTGACCTTGATCGGGAAGACGGCGGTGTAGCGGTTCTTGTAGTCGTTCTCGGTGATGGCCTGGGCGAAGGCATCGTGCAGGCGCCGCAGGCGGTGCGCGAGGATGTCGGAGAAGCGCACGACCACCGGGGCGGTCAGATCGCGCGCCTTCAGCCCCTGCACCACCTCGTACAGGTCGATCTCGTGCCCCTCGCTGGTGTCGGGGCGCACCACCACGTGGCCGGCGGGGTTGATGCCGAAGTAGCCCTTGCCCCAGGCACGCACGTTATACAGATCGAGCGAGTCCGCCACGGCCCAGGGCTGGGCAGGATTGAATTTGCGACCGCCATTGACTGCGGTCTTGGGATCGGCGGCCACGGGGCGCGTTATATCAAAATTACGTGTGAAGTAAGAGTGGCGCGCCGCACGCTGCTCAGCTGCCGCGCGCCACCGCGCGCGTGGGATCGCGGATCCACTCGCTCCAGGAGCCGGCATAGAGGCGCGCGCCGGGCAGTCCGGCGGCCTCGAGCGCGAGCAGGTTGTGGCAGGCGCTCACGCCCGAGCCGCACATGGCGATGGCCGCGGCCGGACTTTGGCCGGCGAGCGTGCGCGCCCAGCGCGCCTTGAGCTCGCGCGGCGCCAGGAAGCGCCCCTCGGCGTCGAGATTGGTGCCGAAGGGATGGTTGAGCGCCCCCGGGATGTGGCCGCCGACCGGGTCGATGGTCTCGTTCTCCCCGGCGAAGCGGTCGGCGGCGCGCGCATCGATCAGCAGGCGCTCGCCGCTTTTCAGGCGCCCGCTCTCGACCAGATCCTGCACCTCCGCGGTCGTGGCCAGCGCCTGCGCATCCGGGCGCGCACGGAAAGTGCGCGCGCTGCGCGTGACCGTGCGGGTGCTCACCGGGAGGCCGGCGCGCCGCCAGGCGGCGAAGCCGCCGTTCAGCACCGCGGCACGGGCGTGTCCGAGCCAGCGCAACAGCCACCACAGCCGCGCCGCGTACATGCCGTTGCCCTGGTCGTAGGCCACGACCTGCACGTCCGCGTCGATGCCGAAGCGGCCCAGCGTGCCGGCGAGCTCGTGCGGGTCCGGCAGCGGATGGCGGCCGGTGCGCGCGCCGCGCGCGCCGGACAGGTCGCCGTCGAGGTCGGCGTACTGGGCATTGGGGATGTGTCCCTCGGCGTAAGCGAGCGCGCCCCAGGCGGGCCGGGAGAGGTCGAAGCGGCAGTCGATGATGGCCCAGCTGGGATCGTCCAGCCGGGCGGCAAGGTCGAGCGGCTCGATGAGAGTGCTGGGCATGGCGCCTCCGTGGCTGCCACAAGCTTAGACGCATTTTCGGTGCTCGGCGCTTGTCGTTACAATCGCCGGCATCCCGCGAGCGGCGCGGAGGATGCATGGCAATCGAGGTCTACTGGGGCAGCGGCAGTCCGTTCGCCTGGCGCGTGCTGCTGGCGCTGGAGCACAAGCGCCTGCCCTACGTGGGCCACGTGCTGCAGTTCTCCAAGCAGGAGCACAAATCGCCGCAGATGCTGGCCATGAATCCGCGCGGCCGCGTGCCGGTGCTGCGTGACGGCGACTACGTGTGCTTCGAGTCGCTCGCCATCCTCTACTACCTGGAGCGCAAGTACCCCGAGCCGCCGATCTTCGGCCGCACGCCCGAGGAGGCCGGGACGATCATGCGCGTGATCTGCGAGTACACCGCCTACATCGAGCCGCACGTCACCAAGATAGCGCGCGCCATCTTTTTCGAGCCGGAGCGGATCGATCTGGACAGTGACGAGATCACCGCCGCCATGCACGCCGTCGCCAGCGAGGCGCGTACCATCGAGGGACGGCTGTCGAAGTCGGACTGGATCGTCGGCGACTCCTACTCCGCGGTGGACATGGTCATCTTCCCCGGCATCCAGCTGCTCAAGCGCGCGCTCGAGCGGCCCAAGGCCGCCGCGCTGTCCTCGCGCTTCATGCCGGTCGAGGTCAACTACCCCGCGCTCGGGCGCTGGCTGGCGCGCGTGGCCGCGCAGCCGGGCTACGAGCGCACCTATCCGCCGCACTGGCGCGGCTGAGACCCGCTTGGGCGCGCCCGGGGGCGCGAAAATTGAGCCGTGCGGGGGCGAATTGATACCCTGCGGAAAGGCGCGGCGTCGCGCGGCTTTCTGAAGGACTGCCTAAAGCGAAAATCATGAGCAACAGCCACAAGATTCATGTCGAGTTTCCGGGACGCATCGTGTTCGTCGGCTTCGGCAGCATCGGCCAGGGGGTGCTGCCCCTGGTCCTGCGCCATATCGGCATCGCACCCGAGCGCATCACGATCGTCACCGCCGAGGACAAGGGGAGCGAGGAGGCCGCCAAGTTCGGCATCAAGTTCATTAAGGAGCGCCTGACGCGCGAGAACTACCGCCGCGTGCTCAACCCGCTGGTCGGCCGCGGCGACTTCCTCATCAATGTCTCGGTCGAAGTCTCGAGCATCGCCCTCATCAAGCTGTGCTGGGAGAAGGGGGCGATGTACCTGGATACCTGCATCGAGCCGTGGCCCGGGGGCTACACCGATCCGACCGTGCCGGCCGGCAAGCGCACCAACTACGCGCTGCGCGAGGAAGTCCTCGCCCTGCGCGCCGGCAATGCCCGCGCCCCCACCGCGGTGCTCACCCACGGCGCCAACCCCGGCCTGGTCTCGCACTTCGTCAAGCAGGCGCTGCTCAACATCGCCGCCGACACCGGCGTCGACGCCGGCCATCCCGGCGCGCGCGCCGACTGGGCCGCACTGGCGCGGCGCCTCGGCATCAAGGTGGTGCACGTCGCCGAGCGCGACACGCAGAGCACCAACAAGCCCAAGCAGATGGGCGAGTTCGTCAACACCTGGTCGGTGGACGGCTTCGTGAGCGAGGGCAGCCAGCCGGCCGAGATGGGCTGGGGCACGCACGAGCGCAACTTCCCGCGCGACGGCAAACGCCACGACTCCGGCTGTCTCGCCGCCATCTACCTGATGCAGCCGGGCGCCGGCACGCGCGTGCGCACCTGGACGCCCAAGGCCGGACACTTCTACGGCTTCTGCATCACGCACAGCGAGGCCATCTCGATCGCCGACTACTACACGGTGCGCGAGGGCGCGACCGTGGCTTACCGTCCGACCGCGCACTACGCCTATCACCCGTGTGATTCGGCGGTCATGTCGGTGCACGAGCTCGCCGGGCGCAACTACGTGCAGCAGGAGCGCCAGCGCATCCTCATGGACGAGATCACCGGCGGCATCGACGAGCTCGGGGTGCTGCTCGCCGGCCACAAGAAGAACGCCTACTGGTACGGCTCGCAGCTCTCGATCGAGGAGGCGCGCAAGCTCGCGCCCTACAACAACGCCACCAGCCTGCAGGTGTGCGTGGCGGTGCTCGCCGGGGTGGTCTGGGCGATGGAGAACCCGAACCTCGGCGTGGTCGAGCCGGACGAGATGGACTTCCGCCGCGCGCTGGAGATCTGCAGGCCGTACCTGGGTCCGGTGGTCGGGGAGTACACCGACTGGACCCCGCTGCACGAGCGCGAGCGGCTCTTCCCCGAGGACCTCGACAAGTCCGACCCGTGGCAGTTCAAGAACGTGCGGGTCATCTGGTAGCGCCGCCGGCCGTCGCGCCGTACTCGATCGCCACGATGACGAACACGCGGCTGCCGCCGGGGGTCTCGACGCGCACCTCATCGTCGAGCGCCCGGCGCAGCAGCGCGCGCCCGAGCGGTGAGTCCATGCTGATGTAGCCGGTGCCCATATCGAACTCATCCGGACCCACCACGCGGTAGCGCGTGCGGGCGCCGGCCGCATCTTCCAGCTCCACCCAGGCGCCGAAGAACACCCGGCGCGGGTCGCGCGGCGGCTGCTCGACCACCACCATGCCCTCGAGGCGCTTGCGCAGGAAGCGCACGCGTCGGTCGATCTCACGCAGGCGGCGCTTGCCGTAGGTGTACTCGGCATTCTCGGAGCGGTCGCCCTGCGCGGCGGCCGCCTGCACCGCCAGCGTCACCCGCGGCCGCTCCTCGCGCCACAGCCGCTCGAGCTCGCTCTCCAGCCGCTCCAGCCCCTGGCGGGTGATGTATTTCGAGCCCGCCGGCTCGCGCGTGCGGTAGCGTCCCATGCAGGCGGTAAATCCTGTGAATTATGTCGCACTGACTTTTACCGAAGTCAGGGTTTCTGTGGAATATCTCACGGACCCTGTACGGCCACGCTACTAACCTTTGAACCGTGGCTACCAAGTACTACACGCACTTCGTGACCCACGCCGGCAAGGCCAGAAGCGCCGGGCCGGACAACGAGTGGAGCGGTGTAGTGGAGCTGCGGCAGCCCTTGACGCACACGCGTGCGAACCGCGAACTGCGCGCGCTGCTGGCACAGAGTTTTGACCTGGACTCGGACGACATCCGGATCCTGCACTGGGCACGATTGCACTGACGTATCCCCTGGCGGACTTCCTTCCCTTCATCGAAGGTCCGCCCTTACCAACCCCAGGTCTCAACAACCTGGGGTTTTTTTTCGCCGCCGCGGCTGCGCAAAGCTGAGCCGTGGCAATAGCACCGCACCCCCGATAGCGCGCCGCGGCAGGCATTTTCGTGGCCCGGCGCATCGCCGCCGGCGCTGTCTGCGGCCGCGCTATCGACGCCGCTTTCCTGCGCATGTGACAATCGTGCGCCCCGCCACGGGAAGGGCGGGATTAATAAGGAGAACTTCGATGCGTGCCTGGTCGTATGCAGTGCTGGCGGGTCTGCTCCTGTGTCTCTCGGGCTGCGGCTATAACACCCTGCAGCAGAAGGATGAAGGCGTGAAGGCGGCCTGGTCCGAGGTCGTCAACCAGTATCAGCGCCGCGCCGACCTGATCCCGAATCTGGTGAACACCGTGAAGGGTTACGCCGCGCAGGAGCAGCGCGTGCTGGTCGAGGTGACCGAGGCCCGTGCCAAGGTGGGCTCGATTCAGGTCACGCCCGAAGTGCTGAACAATCCGGAGCTCTTCCAGAAGTACCAGGCCGCGCAGAACCAGCTCACCGGGGCCCTGAAGAGCCTGTTCGCGGTCTCGGAGAACTATCCGCAGCTGAAGTCGGACCAGAACTTC
Source organism: uncultured Pseudomonadota bacterium (assembly GCA_963825385.1). Lineage (GTDB taxonomy): Bacteria > Pseudomonadota > Gammaproteobacteria > Steroidobacterales > Steroidobacteraceae > 13-2-20CM-66-19. Next base: position 700,298 of record CAWGSX010000001.1, read on the forward strand.
CGCGACCTGCAGGCCCAGCTCGAGGGCACCGAGAATCGCATCACCGTGGCACGCGGGCGTTACGTGCAGGCCGTGCAGGACTACAACATCACGGTGCGCCAGTTCCCGGTGAACCTGACCGCGAAGATGTTCGGCTTCCAGGTGAAGCCCAACTTCACGGTGGCGAACGAGCAGCAGATCTCGACCGCGCCGACGGTGAGCTTTGATACCTCCACCCCGGGAACGCCTGCAGCCACACCGCCGCCCCAGCCGACGAAATGACCGGAAGCGTGCGCCACGCCGCGCTGCTCGCCGCGCTTGCGCTGGCGTGGCTTCTCGGCCTCGCATCCGCCGCGGCGGCGGATGACCTGCAGCCGATCCCCAAGCTCACCCAGCGCGTCACCGACCTCACCGGCACGCTGACCGCCGAGCAGCAGAACGCGCTCGAGCAGAAGCTCGCCGCGTTCGAGGCGGCCAAGGGCTCGCAGCTCGCGGTGCTGATCGTGCCCACGACCAAGCCTGAAGAGATCGAGCAGTACTCGATCCGCGTGGTCGAGCAGTGGAAGCTCGGGCGCGGGAAGGTCAACGGCCAGCGCGTCGATGATGGAGCGCTCCTGCTGGTCGCCAAGGACGACCACCGCCTGCGCATCGAGGTCGGCCAGGGCCTCGAGGGCGTGCTCACCGATGCGACCTCCAACCGCATCATCGACGAGACCATCACCCCGGCGTTCCGCCAGGGAAATTTCTACGGCGGCATCGACAGCGGGCTCGAGCAGATGATGAAGCTCATCGAGGGCGAGCCGCTGCCGCCGCCGGAGCGGCAGTGGCAGGGCAACCGCCGCCACTCCGGCTCGGGCGTGTTTCCCGAGCTGCTTTTCGCCGTGCTCATCGGCTCGGTCGTGCTGCGCGGCATCTTCGGCCGCACCCTGGGCTCAGCCTTCACGGGTGCCGGCGCGGGGCTCCTGGTGTACCTGGCCGGCTATGCGCTCGCGCTCGCGGGTGTCGCCGCGCTCGGCGCCTTCCTGCTGACGCTCCTCATGGGCTTTGCCGGTAACGGCAGCGGCTGGTCGAGCGGTACGCGCGGGGGTCTCGGCGGTGGCTGGGGCGGCCTCGGCGGCGGGGGATTCGGGGGCGGAGGATTCGGTGGCGGCGGCTTCAGCGGCGGCGGCGGGGGGTTCAGCGGAGGCGGCGCCTCGGGCGGCTGGTAGCGGGAGCGCACACATGAGATTCGGCCGCCTGGTCCGCCACGTTTTCACTACCCGCTGGAGCACGCGCCGGCATTTTCCCGCGCCGGTGCTGGACGCCATCGAGCAGGCGATCGGGGAGTGCGAGGGGCGCCACGGCGGGGAGATCCGCTTCATCGTCGAGACGGCGCTCGATCTGCCCCAGGTCTGGCACGGACTGCCGCCGCGTGAGCGCGCGCTGCAGCTGTTCGGCCAGTACCGCGTCTGGGACACCGCCCAGAACAATGGCGTGCTGATCTACGTCCTCATGGCCGACCACGACGTCGAGATCATCGCCGACCGCGGCATCGCCCAGCATGTGTCCGCGGCCGAGTGGCAGACGGTGTGCCGGCAGATGGAGGGCCATTACCGCGCCGGGCGGTTCCGCGAGGGCTCCGTGGACGGCATTCTCGGTGTCGGCGCCCTGCTGGGTAAGCACTACCCCGGACATCGCGCCGGGGATAACGAGCTGCCCGACCAGCCGGTCCTTCTGTAGCCCGGAGCCGACAGTCGGGGCGGCCCTCACTTGGGTCATAATCGGCGCAGCATGAGTACCCCCAAGCTTCGGGCCGCCGCCGGGCTGCTCGCCTGTCTGGCTCTTACTGCCTGCTCCATCTTCGCGCGGCACCATGAGGCGCCGCCGCCCCCGCCGGCCGCGCCACCGCCGCCGCCCGCCGAACCGCTCCCGGTGGCCAACCAGCGCTTCGAGCTCGCCCCGGGCCAGGACCTGGTCGGCACCGTCCAGATGGTCAAGGCCGGCAAGGACGACACGCTCAGCGACATCGGCCGCCGCTTCAACGTCGGCTACGAGGAGATGGTGCGCGCTAATCCGAAGATCGACCCGTGGCTGCCGGGGGAGGGGACCGAGGTGGTCGTGCCCTCACAGTTCATCCTGCCGGATGCGCCGCGCACCGGGCTCGTGATCAATATCCCCGCGATGCGCATCTTCTATTACCCGCCGCCGAAAAAGGGCGAGCGCCAGGTGGTCTACACCCACCCCATCGGCATCGGCAAGGTGGGCTGGCGCACCCCCGAGGGCGTCACCAAGATCGTGCGGCGCCAGAAAGACCCCACCTGGCGCGTGCCGGTATCGGTGCGCAAGGAGCACCACGAGAACGGCGAGGAGCTCGAGCCGGTGATCGGCCCGGGGCCGGACAACCCGCTCGGCAAGTACGCCTTCTACCTGCAGTGGCCGAGCTACCTCATTCACGGCACCAATAAGCCCGCCGGTGTCGGACTGCGCTCGAGCCACGGCTGTATCCGCCTCTACCCGGAGGACATCGCGCAGTTCTTCAACATGGTGCCGATCGGCACGCAGGTGCGCGTGGTGAACCAGCCGTTCGTGTTCGGCTGGGACCAGGGTGAGCTGTACATGCAGCCCTACGATGTGCTGGAAGACGATGCGCGCGACTGGAACCACGCGCAGAAGAAGCTTTTGAGCAAGTCGCTCGCGGCGCGCCTGCAGCAGCAGCTGCAGCAGCACCACGCCCAGGTGGACTGGAACCGGGTCTCGAGCCTGTCGCGCGCACCGCGGGGCATCGCCGTGCCGATCACCGCGGGCGATGCCAGCGTCGATACGCTCCTGGCCGCCGCGCCGCGCGTGCAGAACGTGCTGCCGCAGGGGTCGAGCTGGGACGGAACCACCGACCTGCCGATGGATGAGGCCACTTTCAGGCAGATGGTCTCCGAGGTCGAGCCGGGGAGTGAGGCAGCGGCGCCCGCGGCAGCGGCGCCGGGCAATGTCAAATCCTCACCGCCCCCGCCGCCGAAGAGCGGCGGCTGAAATCTCCTTGCGCACGGGCGCGCTGTCGGAGTGGCTGCAGCTGATGCTCGCGGAGATCGCGCGCAAGCAGGAGGAGCTCGAGCGCGCGCGCGCCGAGGAGGCACGCCGCAGCTTGGAGGATGCTGCGCGCACCGCGCCGCCGAAGCCACGGCGCGCTTAGTGTCGGAAAACTTTCCACTCGATCTGCATGATAGTCTGACAACACGCTGACAGCGTGTGTTAGAGTCGCGCCGGCAAATTCCACGAGGCGCATGAGTGGCCGACAGCCCCGCGTCCGGCGTACAACTCGCACAACAAAGCCGCACGGAACACGCAATTGCACGCGTGCCAACCGGAGTCGTCGCTTTCGTAGGCCGCGCCCTCAAGGGCCCGGTCAACCAGCCTCTCACCGTCACGAGCTTCGTCGAGTTTCAGCAGCAGTTCGGCGGCCTGTGGCAGCCCTCGACCCTCTCCTATGCGGTCGAGCAGTTCTTCGAGAACGGCGGGCGCGAGGCGCGCATCGTGCGCGTCGTCAACGGCGCGCGCCCGCCGACGCTGTCGCTGCCGGCCGGTGGCGGCGGCTTTCTGCGCCTGGTCGCGCTCAATCCCGGTTCGCGCGAGTACCTGCGTGCCTCGGTCGACTACGACGGCCTGAGCGCCAGCGAGCCCGAGCGCTTCAACCTCGTGGTGCAGCGGGTGCGTACCGCGGGGTCCGAGCTGGTCGAGGACCAGGAGATCTACCGGCGCGTCTCGATCGTGCCCGAGGCGACGCGCTTCGTGAGCGACGTGCTGCTCGAGTCGCGGCTGGTGCGCGTCACCGGCAGCGTGCCGGGACAGCGGCCCGAGCGCTCCGCGGGCGGTCCGGGCGGGGTGGCGGTGGGCTACACGCTCTCCAACCCCGACGGCGATGACGGCGCGCCGCTTACCGACTACGACATCATCGGCTCGGCCGGCCCGCGCACCGGGCTGTTCGCGCTGCGCGGCGGCCCGAGCTTCAACCTCTTGTGTATCCCGCCGCTCACGCGCGACCGCGACGTCGGGCTCTCGACCCTGCTCGTGGCCGCGCGGGTCTGCCGTGACCAGCACGCGCTCCTGATCGTCGATCCGCCGCTCGCCTGGACCACCCCGCGCGCCGCGCTCGATGCGCTGCGGCTGTGGCCGTTCCGCTCCGAGAGCGCGGTGATGTATTTCCCGCGCGTGCAGGCCTTCGACCGGCTGCGCGGGCGCGTGGAGGTGTTCGCTTCCTGCGGCGCGGCGGCCGGCATGATCGCGCGCTCGGATGAGACCTGGCCGGTGTGGACCGCGGCCGAGAACGAGGACTCGATCCTGCGCCCGGGGCTGCGCCCGGCCAGCGCCGTCAACGAGGCCGAGCGCGTGCGCCTGGCGCAGGCTGGCATCAACACGCTCGCCTCGGTGCGCAACGGCGTACGCACCGCCGTCAGCCCGCGCACGCTCGCCGCCGGCGCACGCGGCGGCTCGGACTGGAAATATCTCTCGGCGCGCCGCCTGGCGCTGTTTGTGGCCGCGAGCATCGAGCAGGGCACGCGCTGGGTGGCGCTCGAGCAGAACACCCCGCCGGTGTGGGAGCGCGCGCGCCTGCAGGTGGAAGCCTTTCTCGATGAGCTGGCCGCGCAGGGTGCCTTCGCCGGCGCCTCCCCCGAGGAGAGCCACTTCGTCATCGCCGACGAGCGCGTCAACGGCCCCACCACGCTGGCCGAGGGCAAGTTCAACCTCCTGTTCGGGTTTGCGACCAGCAAGCCCGCCGCGTTCGACACCTGGCTCGTGACGCACCGGCCCGGGGTGAGCCGCGTGCGTCCGGTCACGGTCAACCGTTCCGCGACCTCGCGCAACCGGGTCGAGTGGGAGATCGAAACCGCGATCCTGCGCGGCTGAGGACCGCTCACTTGCCGGGCGCGCCGCAGCCGCCGCCGCCCGGGGTGAGGATGCTCAGCACATCCCCCGCGGCGACCTCAAAGCGCGCCGTGGCCCCGAGCGTCTCGGTGGCACCGGTGGCGCGGCTGATGTGCGCGGAGCCGCACGCCGCCGCCCCGCCACCCTCGATGCCAAAGGGCGCGATGCGGCGGTGATTGGCCAGCAGTGCGCCGCTGAAGGGCGCGCGGAACTCGAGCCGGCGCACCGCGCCGTCCCCGCCGCGCCAGCGCCCGGCGCCGCCGGAGCCGCGGCGGATGGCAAACTCACGCACCAGCACCGGATACTCGGTCTCGAGGATTTCCGGGTCGGTCAGGCGCGAGTTGGTCATGTGCGTCTGCACCGCGGCGCAGCCTGCAAAGCCGGGGCCGGCACCGGCGCCGCCGCAGATGGTCTCGTAGTACTGCAGGTGCGCATCCCCGAAGGTGAGGTTGTTCATGGTGCCCTGCGAGGCCGCCAGCACGCCGAGTGCGCCATAGAGCGCATCGACGATGCACTGCGAGGTCTCGACGTTGCCGGCGGCCACCGCGGCGGGCGCTGCGGGGTCGAGCATCGATCCGGCCGGGATCACGATGTCGAGCGGCTCCAGGCACCCCTCATTCAGCGGGATGGGCTGCTCGATCAGGGTGCGGAACACGTACAGCACCGCGGCGAGGCATACCGCGCGCGGCGCGTTGAAGTTGTGCTCGCCCTGCGCGGAGGTGCCGGTGAAGTCCACGCGCGCGCGCTGCGCGCGCGGCTCGATGGTAATGCGCACGGTGATGCGCTCGCCGTTGTCCATCTCGTAGCTGAAGCTGCCGCTTTGCAGCCGCGCGATGGCGCCGCGCACGCACTCGGCGGCGTTGGCCTGCACCGCGCGCATGTAGGCGTGCAGGTCGGCGAGGCCGTGCCGGCGCACGGCCCGCTCGAGCTCGGCGCTGCCGCGGGCGTTGGCGGCCAGCTGGGCGCGCAGGTCCGCGAGGTTCTGGCGCGGACGTCGCGCCGGCCAGGTGCCTGCGCCGAGCGCGGCGAGGAGCGCCGGCTCGCGCAGCTGTCCGTCCTCAAGGAGCGCAAAGCACTCGAAGAGGATGCCTTCCTCCTCGATGCGGCGGCTGAAGGGCGGCATGGATCCGGGTGTCACGCCGCCGATGTCGGCGTGGTGGGCGCGTGAGGCGACAAAAAAGTCGGGACGCTCCCCGGGACTTAGGAACACCGGGCTCACCACGGTCATGTCCGGCAGGTGCGTGCCGCCGTGGTAGGGGCTGTTCAGGAGCCAGGCCGTGCCGCGCGCCAGGGCCGGCTGTGCGCGCATTACCGCGCGCACGCTCGCGCCCATCGAGCCCAGGTGTACCGGCATGTGCGGAGCGTTGGCCACGAGGCCGCCGTGCGCATCGAACAGTGCACAGGAGTAGTCGAGGCGCTCGCGGATGTTCACCGACTGCGCCGTCGCCTTGAGCACCTCGCCCATCTGCTCGGCGATGTGCATGAACAGGTTGTTGAAGATCTCGAGCCGCGCCGCCGTGGCGGTCGTGCCCGCAGCGGCCGCGGCGCCGCCGTGATCCTCGAGCAGGAGCGCGCCGGCCCCACGCGGCCGCGCCTGCCAGCCCTCCTCGAGCACCACGGTGGTGTGCGGGTCGATGAGGAGCGCCGGGCCCTCGAGCGGCCCGGCGAGCGCAGCCATTGGCAGCAGGGGGACTTCGCGCCAGCTGCCGAACCAGGCCTGCACCGTGCGCGCCCCGGCCGGGGCCGCCGCCGCGGCCGGGGCGAGCCGGGCCGCGTCCACGGTGGCGCAGCGCGCCTCGGCGCGCAGCGCCTCGATCAGGACCGCAAGCGAGCCCGGCGCGAAGCCGAAGCGGCGCTGGTGTTCGGCGGCAAAGGCGGCGCGCACGGCCGCGAGCGGGCCTTCCGGTACCGACAGGCTCACCTCGCTGTCGCCGGCGCGCAGCTCGAGGAGCCGCGTCATGCGTACCGGGCGCGAGGCGGCATGTCGGGCGAGCTCCTGCCGCGCCTGTGCCTCGAGCTCATCGAGCCGGCGCGCGGCCGCGGCGAGACCGGCATCGTCCAGGGCGCAGCGCAGACTGGCGCGGCGCAGCGCCAGGCGGTCGGCGACGCCGATCCCGAAAGCGGACAGGACGCTCGAGAGCGGGTGCACGAGGATGCGGCGCATGCCTGCCGCGCGCGCTACCCGGCAGGCATGCTGCCCGGCGGCGCCGCCGAAGCAGAAGAGCGTGAAGTCATCCGCATCGCGCCCCTGGCGGGTGGACACCTGCCGGATGGCATTCGCCATCGCCTCCACCGCCACTTCCAGGAAGGACTCGGCCACGCTCTCGAGCGCGGCGCCGTGCGGGGCGCGCGCCGCGGCCGCGGCGGCGAGCTCGGTGAAGGCGTGGCGCACCGCCGCCGCGTCGATGCGGGCGCGGCCATCGTGGCCGAAAACCTGCGGCAGCGTCTCGGCACGCAGCCGGCCGAGCAGCACCTGCACGTCGGTGAGGGTGAGCGGACCCCCGCGGCCGTAACACACCGGTCCGGGCACTGCGCCCGCCGAGTCCGGACCCACCGCAAAGCGCCCGTCGCGCAGCGCGAGGATCGAGCCGCCGCCGGCGGCGATGGTGTGCACGTCCAGCATCGGCTGCATCAGCCGCACCCCGGCGATCAGGTGCTCGAAGCGCTGCGGCAGCTCCCCGTCGATCAGCGACACGTCGGTCGAGGTGCCGCCCATGTCAAAGCCGATCAGCCGCGTGAGGCCCAGCTGCTCGCCCGCCCAGCGCATGCCGATCAGGCCGCCGGCCGGTCCCGACAGCACGCTCGACATGGCGTGGAAGGCAGCGGCGTCGGCCAGGCCGCCGTTACTTTGCATGAGCGCCAGCTCCGCCTGCGCATCCAGGTGGCGCAGCTCGGCACGCAGCCCGTCGAGGTACTGACGCAGCGGCGGCGCGAGATAGGCATTGAGCACGGTGGTGTCACCGCGCACCACGTAGCGCACCAGGGGCGACAGCTCGTGCGAGACCGAGACCTCCTCGAACCCCAGCTCGCGCGCACAGCGCGCGGCGGCACGCTCGTGCGCCGTGTGGCGCCAGCCATGCAGCAACACGATGGCCACGGCGCGGCGCCCGGCACGCCGCGCCTGTGCCAGTGCGGTGCGCAGGTGGGCGAGGTCGAGCGGCTCGAGCACGCCCCCCTCGCAGCTGACGCGCTCGCGCGCCTCGATGACCTCGGCGTAGAGCGGCTCGGGCAGTCGGATGTCGCGGGCGAAGATGTCCGGGCGGTTCTGGTAACCGAGGCGCAGCCCGTCACCGAAGCCGCGGGTGGTGACCAGGAGCACCGGCTCGCCGCGGCGGGTGAGCAGGGCATTGGTCGCGACCGTGGTGCCGACCTTGACCACCTCGATCGGCTCGCCCCGCGCCCCGCTCGCCTCGAGTATCGCGGCCGCGGCGCGCAGCCCGGGATCGGCGTCCGCGGGGCTGGCTCCGGCAGAGGGCACCTTGCGCACGTGCAGCTCGCCGCGCGGGGATACGCCGATGACGTCGGTGAAGGTACCGCCGCGATCGATCCAGAACTGCCATCCCGGCCGCGCACCGGAGCGGTCCGGTTGGCTTAACGAATCCATTGCCTGCATTATTCGCGCATGCGCGGCAAGCTCCCAGCGCCTGCGGTGATGCAATGCCAGAGACCGTAATCGCCCGTCACGTGGTCTTCTCCCACGGTAAGGAAAGCGGCCCGTGGGGCCGCAAGATCTCGGCGCTCGCGGAGGTGGCCCGCTCCGAGGGCTACGATGCCCACTCGGTTGACTATCGCGGCCTCGAGGAGCCGCGGGCGCGGGTCGCGAGGCTGGTCGAGTTCTGCAAGGAGCTGACCGGGGACCTGGTGCTGGTCGGCTCCAGCCTCGGCGGCTACGTCGCGGTCGCCTCCGCCTCGCTCCTGCACGCGCGCGGGGTGTTCCTCATGGCGCCGGCGCTGCTCATGGACGGGCTGCCGGAGCTGCGCGCCGGCGTGCTCGACTGCCCGACGTCCATCGTCCACGGCTGGCGTGACGACGTCGTGCCGTACGAGCACAGCGTGCGCTTCGCACAGACCTACAAGGCCGCGCTGCACCTGCTGGAAAGCGATCACCGGCTGCATAACCAGCTGCGCGTCATCCAGTACCTGTTCGAGTATTTTCTCATTGCGCTCGATCTGCCGGCGATCGCCTTCGAGTGAGTCTAGCGCCGCTCGCGGATGGCGCGCGCCGCCGAGGCATCCACCAGGCGTGGCACCAGCAGGCGCGCCCAGCGCCCGAGGCGGCCGCGTGCCGAGGTGATCAGCAGGCGCTGCCGCCGGCGCATCGCCCCGGCGATGAGATGTGCGCACTGCGCCGCCGTCATGATGCGCCTCTCCTGCATGGGCGTCTGGCCGAGCGGGCGTCCGTCCGGTCCCGTCGCGCGGCGATGGATCTCGCTCACCACGAAGTCGGGGGCGACGATCGTCACGTCGACGCCGCTGCCGGCGAGCTCGATACGCAGCGATTCGAAGAAACCCACCATGGCGTGCTTGCTCGCCGCGTAGCCGGTGCGCTCGGGCACGCCGGTGAGGCCGGCGATGCTCGCCACCGCGACCAGCAGCCCCTGGGTCGCCTTAAGATGGGGCAGGGCGGCCGCGGTCATGTGCACCGCGCCCAGGTAGTTGACCTTGAGCAGCCGCTCGTACACGGAGAAGTCGGTGACCGCATCGAAGCGCGCCCACATGGTGACGCCGGCATTGTTGACCAGCACATCCAGGCCGCCGAAGCGCGCCACGGCCCGCGCCACGCAGGCGCGGCAGTCCTCGGCCCGGGCGACGTCCATGACGAAGCACTCCACGGCCGCGCCGCGCGCCGCACACGCCGTCGCCGCCTCCTCGAGCCGCGCGGCGTTGCGCGCCGCGAGCACGAGGTTCGCGCCCTCGGCGGCCAGCTCGAGCGCGAGTGCGCGCCCGATGCCTTCGGAGGCGCCCGTGATCAGTACTGTCTTGCCCGCGAATGTGCGCATTGGCAACCATGCCCGCAGAGGCCGCGTGACGGCGACGTCCTCATCATAGAACGGCGATGAACGGCTTGTTGCGTCGGCTGGTGCAGCTGTGGGTGCGCTTCCGCGTGCTGCCCGAGGACAGCGCCGTGCAGCTTGCGGGGCTGGCGGCGCCGGTTTGCTACGTGCTCGAGCGCCGCAGCATCAGCGACCTCGCCGTCCTGCAGGAGGCGTGCCGGGCGCTGAAGCTGCGCCGCCCCGAGCAGCGCCTGGCGGGCCTGGGCGAGCAGCGCTCGTACCTTTACCTGACCCGGCCGCGCAGCTTCTTCAGCGCGCGCCTGGACCGCCGGCCGCCGGCGCCTCTGGCCCAGATGATCCGCATTCTGCGGGCCGACCCGTCCGCCGATTTCTACCTCGTGCCGGTGGCGGTGTACTGGGGCCGCGCACCACACCACGAGGCCTCGTGGCTGCGCCTGCTGCTCGCCGAGGACTGGGTGCTCACCACGCGCGTGCGCCGCTTCCTGCAGGTGCTGTTCAACGGCCGCGATACGCTGCTGGAATTCGACGCACCGATGTCGCTGCGCACGCTCCTCGGGGCGGATCTGGGCGTGGCGCTGCGCGGACGGCGCGTGGCGCGCGCCCTGCACGCTCTCTATGCGCGCCGGCGCGCGGTGCGCATCGGTCCGGACCTCTCGCACCGCCGCACCATCGTCAACGAGGTGCTGCGCACGCATGCGGTGCGGGCTGCGGCCAGCGCCGAGATGCGCGCCAGGCGCCTCACGCGGCGCAAGGCGATGCTGCGGGCGCGCGCCTATGCGCTCGAGATCGCCGCCAACTACTCCCACGCCTTCGTGCGCTTCATGGAGCACGCGCTCAGCTGGCTGTGGAACCGGCTCTACGACGGCGTGGAGCTCGGGCACCTGCGCACGCTCGAGCAGGTGGCCGAGGGGAATGAGCTCATCTACGTGCCGTGCCACCGCAGCCACATGGACTACCTGCTGCTCGGCTACGCCATCTACGTGCAGGGTTACGCCGTGCCGCACACCGCCGCCGGGGTCAACCTGAACCTGCCGCTGGTCGGGCGGCTGCTGCGCAAGGGCGGCGCCTTCTTCATCCGCCGCAGCTTCCGTGGTAACGCGCTCTATACCGCGGTGCTGATGAAATACCTCGCCATCATCATGGCCCGCGGCCACGCGCTCGAGTACTTCATCGAGGGCGGTCGCAGCCGCACCGGGCGCCTGCTGCAGCCCAAGACCGGCATGCTGGGGATGACGGTGCGCAGTTTCCTGCGCACCAAGCAGCGCCCGGTGGTGTTCGTGCCGGTGTACTTCGGCTACGAGCGCCTGGTCGAGGGGCGCACCTATCTCGGCGAGCTCTCCGGTCAGCCCAAGGAAAAAGAGAGCGTGCTCGGGCTCTTGCGGTCCTGGCGCGTGCTGCGCGAGCGCTTCGGCAAGGTCTACGTCAATCTGGGTGCGCCGATCGAGCTGGAGGCCCTGCTCGACCGCCATGAGCCGGCCTGGCGCAGCCGGCACTACGGCGATGACAGCCACGCGCCCTGGCTCGGCGGCGCCGTGGACGAGCTGGCGCTCACCATCATGCGCAACATCAACGCCGCCGCCGCAGTCTCGCCCATCAACCTCATCGCGCTCACCCTGCTCGCCATGCCGCGCCAGGCGCTGCCGGAGCCCGACCTGGTGCGCCAGCTCGATCTGTATCGGGCGCTGCTCGAGAGCTTTCCGTACAGCGCGCGCGTCACCGTGACGCCGCTCGACGGTGCGCAGATGCTCGAGCACGGCATCGCGCTCAAGCAGGTCTACCGCGAGGCGCACGCCCTGGGGGCCATCGTGCGCATGAGCGAGCCGGCGGCGGTGCTGTCGACCTATTTCCGCAACAACATCGTGCACCTGTTCGCGCTGCCCTCACTGATCGCTTGCGTGTTCGTGAGCAACGCCCAGGTATCCACCTGGGATGTGCAACGGCTCGCCGCGCGCATCTACCCCTACATCGCCGCCGAGCTGTTCCTGCGCTGGGACGAGCGCGAGCTGCCGCAGGTGGTGGAGGGCGTGCTGGCGGCGATGGCGGCGCTCGGACTGATTGAGCCGGAGCCGGACGTGGACGGCTGGTCGCGCGCCCCGCCGGATTCCGCGCAGGCGATGCAGCTGTCGCTGCTCGCGCAGGCCACCGTGCAGACGATCGAGCGCTATTACATGGTCATCGCGCAGCTGGTGCAGGCCGGCAGCGGTGCGCTCGACCCCGGCACGCTGGAGGAGCGCTGTCAGCTCACCGCGCAGCGCATGACACTGCTCTACGGGCTGAACTCGCCGGAGTTCTTCGATCGCTCCATGTTCGCGAACTTCATCGCGCTGCTGCGCGAGCGCGGCGTCATCCGTGCCGGTGCCGGTGGCCGGCTTGAGTTCGATGAGGTGCTCGAGCGCGTCGCTCGGGATGCGCAGTTCGTTCTCAGTGAGCAGCTGCGTCACAGCATTCTGCAGATCATGCACGCCTGAAAATACCTTGCCGCGTCGCGGCACCGAGTAATAGACTCATTGGCACAGGTTTCGCGTCTTGCGGCAACAAACAAGAATGCGCATCCGTTTCGCACTCGCGGCGGGGACTGACACCGTTACTTGAGGTCGCGCCGGTCGCGTCGGCGCCGCCGACGCGGCGCCAAGGGAGCAGGGGGAGCTACATGAGGAAGGTTCGCGCGCGGCGGGGTTTATCGACTGCCGCTGTGGTCGCCGCCGCGTCGCTGTGGGCACTGGGTGGCCTGGGTACGGCGCACGCTGCCAGCTGGCAGAGCAGCTCCGGCGACTGGAGCTTCAGCTGGGATACGACGATCGGCTATGGGCAGGGCTGGCGGGTGTCGGCGCCGGACTGCCGCCTGATTGCCAGCGCCAACGGCGGCTGCGGCTACTCGCCGAACATCGACAACGGCGACCTCAACTTCCTCCAGCGGGCCACCTTCAGTGAGGCGGCCACCGGCGTCACCGAGATGGCGCTTAACTACAAGGACCAGTGGGGACTGTTCGTACGCGCCGACGGCCTCTATGACTTCGAGGTCATGGACAACAACGACACGCGCCGCGTACCGCTCGATCGCTTCGCGCGCGACGTGGTGGGCAGCTACACGCGTCTGCTCGATGCCTTCGGCTACTACCGCTTCAATCTCGGCTCGATGCCCACCGAGATCCGCCTCGGCCGGCAGGTGGTCGACTGGGGCGAGAGCACCTTCATCCCCAACGGCCTGAACCAGGTCAACCATTTCGACGTCGCCGCGCTCACCACCCCCGGCTCGGAGCTCAAGCAGGCGCTGCTGCCCGATGAGATGGCGGTGGTGAACATGCAGCTGAGCAAGAACCTCTCCACGCAGCTTTTGTACCTGTTCGACTGGCACGAGACCATTCTCGAGCCGAACGGCGCCTACTTCAGCACCAACGACTTCGGCACGCCGGGCGGAAGCAAGGTGTTCCTCGGCTTCGGCGCCATCTCCGATCTCGGCGTCGACTTCCGCCCGCTGGGCGGCCCGTTCATCCAGGACTTCCAGGCCGTCAACCGCCTGCCCGACCACAACCCGCCGGATGCCGGTCAGTATGGCTTCAACTTCAAGGTCAACCTCCCGAATCTGAACCACGGCACGCAGCTCGGCTTCTACTTCCTCAACTACACCAGCCGCGTGCCGGTGGTCTCGGCGGTCACCGGCACCCAGGCCGGCTTCGGCAACGCCTTCGGTGCCATCACCGCCATCGGTGGCGCCGCCCAGGCGCTCGCCGCGGGGCTGCCGTTCAATGAGGCCGTCGCTCTGGGCGCCCAGGCGGGCCAGCAACGCGCCGCGCAGCTCGGGGGCAGCTTGAGCGCCGCGACCGCGCAGCAGTACGCCACCATCGGGGCCAATACCCTGCTGGCCGGCGGCAACGTCAACACGCAGGCGCAGAGCATCGGCACCTACGAGTACGGCAAGACCGCCGGCTACTACGAGGAATTTCCCCAGGACATCAAGATGCTCGGCGTCTCCTTCAACACCGAGGTCCAGAAGACCGGCACGGCGCTGCAGGGCGAGGTCACCTACCGTCATGGCGTGCCGATGCAGATCGACGACGTCGAGCTGCTGTACGCCTCGCTCACCCCGCTCGAGTCGGGGGTGGCGCGGCTGCTCGGTCAGCCGGTCAGCGCCCCGGGGCAGTGCCAGCCCAGCTCCGCGACTCCCATCACCGGCTGCAACCAGCTCGGCTCCTACGGGCTGTCGCAGAGCATCAGCGGCTGGGAGCGCAAGGACATGTGGCAGGCGCAGTTCACCGCCACGCAGATCTTCGCCAACGTCCTCAAGGCCTCGCAGCTGGTGTTCCTGTTCGAAGGCGCGGTTGACTACGTGCCGGGGCTGGAGGATCTCTACAGCGGCGGTCCGGTCGGCCGCGGCCTGCGCTTTGATGCCCCGGGCACGAACCTGTCGGGCAACCCGCAGCTCGGCGGCTACCCGCAGTACCCGACCCAGTACGAGCCGGGCTCTGCCTTCCCCACCGCCTGGTCGTGGGGTTACGTCGCCGCCGCGCGTCTCGAGTACGACAACCTCATCCCGGCGGTGAACATCCTGCCGCACATCACCTGGCAGCACGACGTGAAGGGCGTCTCGCCCGGACCGGGCGGCAACTTCATCCAGGGGCGCCATGCGCTCAGCGTGGGCGTGGGCGCGAATCTGCATCAGAAGTGGGACTTTGACGTGTCGTACACTCAGTTCGGCGGCGCCGGCCAGTACAACCTGCTGAATGACCGCGACTTCATCGAAGCCAGCATCAAGTACTCGTTCTGAGGGTTGAGGATCGCGCGCCGCGAGGCGCGCACTCCGCAGGGAGACTTTCGTGATAAAGACGCTGATCCGGACCGCCGCGGCCGCCGTGCTGCTCGCCCCGCTCGCCTGGGGTGCCGTGAGCCCGCAGGAGGCCGCCCACCTCGGCGATGATCTCACCCCGCTCGGCGCTGAGAAGGCCGCCAACGCCGACGGCAGCATTCCGGCCTGGACCGGCGGCATCAAGTCGGCCGCAGAGGCGGGTTTCCCCGGCTACAAGTCCGGCGATCACCATCCCGATCCGTACGCGAACGACAAGCCGCTCTTCACCATCACCAGTGCCAACCTGGCGCAGTACCTGGCTAAGCTCACCGAGGGTCACAAGGCGCTCTTCAAGACCTATCCCGACTACAAGATGCTGGTCTACCCGACCCACCGCAGCGCCGCCGTGCCGGAGCGCATCTACGAGGCCACCAGGAAGATCGCGACCACTGCGAATCTGGTGCCGAGCGGCAACGGCGTCACCGGCGCGATCGGCGGTATCCCCTTCCCCCTGCCGAAGTCAGGACTCGAGGTCTACTGGAACCACCTCCTGCGCTACCGCAGCGTCGCGGCGGCGCGCCAGGTCGGGCAGGTCGCGCTCACCGCCGGCGGCAGCTACACCGTGGTCAATCTCAAGGAGGAGTTCTTCTTCCCCTACTACGTGCCGGGGCAGACCGAGGCGGGGCTCGACAACATCCTCGTCTACTTCATGCAGGAGACCACCGCACCGGCGCGCCTGGCGGGCGAGGTTCTGCTGGTGCAGGAGACCCTCGACCAGGACAAGGACGCGCGGCGCGCGTGGATCTACAACCCCGGCCAGCGGCGCGTGCGCCGCGCGCCGCAGGTGGCCTTCGACAATCCGGGAACCAACTCGGACAACCAGCGCACCGATGACCAGTTCGACATGTACAACGGCAGTCCGCAGCGCTACGACTGGAAGCTCGTCGGCAAGAAGGAGATGTACGTGCCGTACAACTCCTATCAGCTGCAGAGCGAGAAGATCAAGTACGCGGACCTGCTGCACAAGAACCACATCAACCAGGACTACGCGCGCTACGAGCTGCATCGCGTCTGGGTGGTGGACGCGACCCTGAAGAAGGGCGTGAGCCACCTCTATTCGCGCCGCACGCTCTACGTCGATGAGGACTCCTGGCAGATCCTCGCCGTCGACTGCTACGACGGCCGCGGCCAGCTCTACCGCGTCCAGGAAGGCCACGTCATCAACTACTACGAGGTGCCGACGCTGTGGACCGATCTGGAGCTGGTCATGGATCTGTCCAACGGCCGCTATCTGGCGCTCGGCCTGCAGAACGAGGAGCCGCGCTCCTACGACTTCAGCATCAAGCGCACCGCCGCCGACTTTGAGCCGAGCGTGCTGGAGCGGCGCGGAGTGCGCTAGGCCCCCCGGTGCTGCGACGCGCGCTGCTGCTGGCGTGTCTGGGCAGCGCCTGGGCGGCGGCGGATGACACCGCGCCACTCCCGGCCGAACCGGCGCGGCTCGCTGCCCAGGGACTTTTGATCGCCGCCGCCCGCGCCGGTGAGCGCCTGGTGGCGGTCGGTGACCGCGGCGTCATCGTCTACTCCGATGACCGCGGCACGAGCTGGCGCCAGGCAAGCGTCCCGACGCAGGCCCTGCTCACCGGAGTGTGCTTCCTCGATGCCCGCCACGGCATCGCCGTGGGCCACGATCTGGTGGCGCTCGCGAGCGCGGACGCCGGCGCGAGCTGGCAGCTCACCCACTACGATGTCGCCGCCGAGCGCCCGCTGCTCGATGTGTGGTGCGGCCGCGAGGGTCACGCCATCGCCGTGGGCGCCTACAGCACCTACCTCACCAGCAGCGACGGCGGGCGCAGCTGGCAGGGCGTGCCGTTCCAGCCGCGGCCGGTGCCGCGGGCGGCGGCGCGCCCGCAGGATGCCGGCGCGGCGCGCAGCGACTATCACCTGAACCGCATCGTCGGTGAGCTGAACACACTCTACATCGCCGCCGAGGCCGGGCACCTGTACCGCTCCGACGATGGCGGCGGCAGCTGGCAGGAGCTGCCCTCTCCCTACGAGGGCTCGTTCTTCGGCGTGCTGCCCGTGGGGGCCGAGGCGCTGCTCGCCTACGGGCTGCGCGGCAACCTGTTCCGCAGCGATGACGGCGGGCAGGCGTGGCGGGCGCTGCCGAGCGGCACGGTCGCCACGCTCGATGGCGCTGCGCGCCTGAAGGGCGCGGGCGTGGTGCTGGTGGGACTTGCCGGCACCGTGCTCCTCAGCCGTGACGCCGGCCAGCATTTCGACGCGGTGCCGGTCCGCGATCATGCCGACCTGTCGCAGGTGCTGGCCCTCGATGCGCGCACGCTCCTCTTGGTGGGCGAGGACGGGGCGCGCCGGCTCGCGCTGCCGCCTGAGCCCGGGGACGGACCGTGAGCGGGCCGGCGCCGGCGCGGCCGCAGGGCCGCTTCAGCGGCGCGCTCGAGCGGCTGATCTTCGGACACCGCACGCTGATCCTGGCGCTGTTCGTGCTCGGCACACTCGTTCTGGGACTGACCGCGTGGCGCGGCCTGCGCATCGACACCGCCTTCACCAAGACGCTGCCGCTCAGGCACGAGTACATGCGCACCTACCTGGATCCGCAGGTGGCCGAGTTCCGGGGTGCGAACCGGGTCCTGATCGCGGTCATGGCGCGCGACGGTGACATGTTCACGCCGCAGTTCTTCGCGGCGCTGAAGCGCGCCACGGACGAGGTCATGGTCATGGACGGCATCGACCGCGCGCGCGTGCAGTCGATTTTCACGCCCAACGTGCGGTACCTCGAGGTGGTCGAGGACGGCATCGAGGCCGGCAACGTCATCCCGGCCGATTTCACGCCGACTGCGGCGAACATGGCGCGCGTGCGCGACAACATCCGCAAGGCCGGCATCCTCGGGCGCCTCGTCGCCAACGACTTCTCCGGCGCGCTGGTGAGTGCCATCGTGCTCGACCAGGATGCGCAGGGACGGCCGGTCGATCCGATCCGCGTCGCGCACGAGCTCGAGACGCGCGTGCGCCAGGCGCTGCAGTCGGCCTACCCCGGGCCGCACGGCGTCGAAGTGCGCATCATCGGCTTTGCCAAGGTCATGGGCGACATTGCCGACGGCGCCGGCGCGGTGCTGCGCTTTGCCGCGGTCACGATCCTGCTGACGCTTCTGGCGGTGCGCCTGTACTGTCAGTCCTGGCGCATCGCCTTCGTGCCGGTGCTGTGCTCGCTCATCGCCGTGGTCTGGCAGCTCGGGGCGCTGGTGCTGCTGCGCTACGGCATCGACCCGATCGGTCTTCTGGTGCCGTTCCTCATCTTCGCCATCGGCGTCAGCCATGGCGTGCAGAAGATCAGCGCGGTCGGCGATGCGGCCTTCGCCGGCCTGGGCAGCATGGAGGCGGCGCGGCGCACGTTCCGGCAGCTTTTGGCCCCGGCCGTGGTGGCGCTGCTCGCCGACCTCGTCGGCTTCGTCACCATTCTGCTCATCCCGGTGCAGGTCATCCGCGAGATGGCGGTCACCGCGAGCATCGGCGTCGCCGTCGTCATTCTCACCGATCTGGTGCTCCTGCCGGTGCTGGTCTCCTACGTGCATTTCGATGCCGGGTTCCACGCCCGGGTGGAGCGGCGCCAGCATCAGCTCGGGCGATTCTGGCACCGCCTCTCGGCGGTGGCCGCGCGCGGGCCGGCGCTGGTGATCATCCTCGCCGCGGCGCTGCTCACGCTGCTCGGCGGGTGGCTGGGGCGTGCCACACCGATCGGCGACACCCAGGCCGGCGTGCCGGAGCTGCGCGCCGACTCGCGCTACAACCGCGACAACGATGTCATCACCACACGCTTCAGCATCGGGGTCGACGTGCTCACCGCCATCGTCAGCTCGCGCGAGCCGCTGTGCGTGAGCCACGAGCTCATGAGCGCGGTCGACCGCTTTGCCTGGCACATGCGCAACGTGCCCGGCGTGCAGAGCGTGGTCACGCTGCCCTTCGTGGCGAAGATCGCCATCGCCGGCTGGAACGAGGGGAGCCTGAAGTGGCGTGCCATTCCGCGCGAGCAGACCCAGCTCACCCAGTCGACGCGCTACATCGAGACCAGCACGGGGCTCCTCAACGAGAACTGCGACGTCGTGCCGGTGATGATGTTCCTGAGCGATCACCGCGCCGGCACCATCGCGCGGGTCGTGGCGGCCGTGAAGGCCTGGCGCGCCGCGAATCCGCTGAGCGGGGCGAGCGTGCGGCTCGCCACCGGCAACGTCGGGGTGATGGCGGCCACCAACGAGACCGTGGCGGCGAAGCAGCTTTTGATCCTCGCCGGGGTGTTTGCCGCGGTGATCATCATGTGCCTGGTGACGTTCCGCTCCCTCATCGGCACGCTGCTCGTGGTGCTGCCGCTGGCGGTGGTCTCGGTGCTGGTGTACGCGGTGATGGCCCTCGTCGGCATCGGGCTGAAGATCTCCACCCTGCCGATGGTGGCGCTCGGGGCGGGGATCGGCGTCGACTACGGCATCTATCTGTTCAGCCGCATGCAGGAGTTCCTGCGCCAGGGCATGCCGGTGCGCACCGCCTACGAGCACACCCTGCGTGTCACCGGGGCGAGCATCATCTTCACCGGCGTGACGCTGGCGATCGGGGTGGCGACCTGGGTGTTCTCGCCGCTGAAGTTCCAGGCCGACATCGGCATCATGCTCACCTTCATGTTCCTGGTGAACATGCTGGCCGCGATCGTGCTCCTGCCGGCGCTCGGCGCCTGGCTGATCCGTCCGGCCGCGCGCGCCTAGCGGTAGCCGAAGCCGCGCGCCATGAAGGCGGCGCACAGCAGGATCACGCTGATTGCGCCGAGCTCGAGCGCCAGGCACACCTGCACCCGCTGCGCGACCCGGGCCGGGATCTGCGGCGTGCCCCCCGAGCGCAGCACCGGCTTCCAGGACATGAACACGCGGGTCGGGTACACCGAGATCAGGGCCGCGAGCAGGAAGGCCGTGAATTTGCCCAGGAAGAACAGGTCGTGCCAGTAGTAGGCCGCGCCCTTTTCGAAGTACACGACCCGCAGCAGGCCGATCACCAGCACCGCCACCGCAGCCACGCCGTACAGGTTGTCCGTGCGCTGCAGCCGCAGGGCCTGTGCGGCACTCAGCGGCGGACGGAACGCGGCCGCCTCGACCGCGAGCGCACCGACTGCCGTGAAGGCGGCCAGATGATGCAGGAAGGCGAACCAGGCGGAGTACATAGGTGCGCCGACTCTAGCGCCGCGCGCGGGAATGGCAGAGCCGGGGCCTCACTCGTCCCACCCCGGCCGTCCGCGCAGCCGCTTGGTGCGCTGCCTCAGGTTCTTGTTGCTGAGCCGCCGCGCCTCGGCGGCCCGGGTCGGGCGCGTCGCCCTGCGGGTCTTCGGCACGATGAGTGCGCGGCCGATGAGCTCGGCGAGGCGTGCTTCGGCCTCGCGGCGGTTGCCCTCCTGCGTGCGCTGGTTGCGCGCGATGATGAGCAGCGCTCCTTCCGTGGTCAGGCGCCGCCCGGCCAGTGCGCGCAAACGCGCCTTGACCTCGGGGGTGAGCGCGCTGCTGCCGGCCAGGTCAAAGCGCAGCTGCGCGGCGGTGGCCACCTTGTTGACGTTCTGACCGCCCGGTCCCGAGGCGCGCACGAAGCTCACGCTCAGCTCGCGGTCGGGGATCTCGACAGAGGGCGTGATCGAGAGCGCCACGCGCAGCAGCCCCGCTCAGTCGGCCTGCTGGTCGAGGCCGATCGGTCCCTGCGGGGAGGGCGGCGGGGTGCGGTGCAGGCGGGCATCGAGCAGGCGGGTCTCCTGCTGGGGTACCGGGATGCGCACGCCGTGCTGACGGAAGATGCGCCAGATGGCGCGGTTCACGTCCGAGCGCACGTTGTTCACGCCGTTCACGGGATCGGCGATCCAGAAGCGCACCTCGAGCGCCATGCCGTTGGGCTCGAAGCTGATCAGGCGCGCCACCGGCGCCGGGTCGCGCAGGATGCGCGGGTGATCCTCGGTGGCCTCCACCAGGAGCTTCAGCGCAAGCTCGGGGTCATCCTCGTAGCTCACCGTCACCGGCAGCTTCAGGCGCACGTGCTGGTCGGAGTAGCTCCAGTTGATGAAGGAGCTCGTGATCAGGTTCTGGTTCGGGACGAGGGTATCCACCCCGTCGCGGTCGCGCACCACCACGTAGCGGCCGCGCAGCTCCTGGACCCAGCCGAAGTTGCCGGCTCCGGTGCCCGGGCCGCTGCCGACCTGGCCGGTGAAGCTGATGACATCGCCGGGCTTGATCGACTTGTCCATCAACAGCACGAACCCGGACACGAAGTTGCTGGCCACGGCCTGCAGGCCGAAGCCGAGCCCCAGGCCGATCGCGCCGGTGAGCACGTTGAGGGTGGTCACATCGACGCCGGCCGCGTTGATGCCGAGCAGGACCCCTAAGCCCACCAGCAGGAAGTAGCTGAACTTGGAGACCCCGACGCGCGTCGACACCGCCAGCTGATCGAGGCGCATGACGTGGCGCTCGATCGCACGCGCGATCAGGCTGGTGACGATGACGAACGCCGTCACGATCACCAGGCCCTTCATGAGTGCCCACAGGCTGAACTGCGAGCGCCCCGGCACGAGACTGACGCGGCTCAAGGAAGCCTCGATCAGATCGAGCCAGCCGAGCGCGGCGGTGGCCACGATCAGCCACAGAATGAGGGTGATGCGGCTCTCGCGCGTACGCACCCAGGAGGAGGGGCCGAGCAGCACGCCGAGCACGAACACCCCGAGCCGCACCAGGGCGAGCGCCACCAGCAGGCGCGCCGCCGCATCGATCACCTGGAAGGACGCGCCGAGCGAACCGGCGATGACGTGCGCGGCGCCAAGCAGCACCAGGGCTGCGAGTACCGGGGCGATGAGGATCGCGCCCTCGAGCACGTGATCGAGGAGGTGCGAGGACAGGGCGGCGCGGCTGCGCTGTGTATGCAGCAGGCGCGCCACGTACAGGCCGACCAGGGCGGCGAGGATGACCGCGACCACGCCCACCAGCACCGGGGGCGAGGTGAGCTGCAGCACTGCGGCGCGTACGGCGCTCTCGGCTTGGTCCATCAGGCGTTCAGGTCCGGGATCAGCTGACTCTCGAGGCGCGCGATCTGGTCCTTGAGCATGAGCTTGCGCTTCTTCAGGCGCTTCAGCTGCAGCTCATCGATATGCAGATCCATGCACAGCCGGCCGATGACTTCGTCGAGATCGCGATGCTCGATACGCAGCTGCCGGAGCTTTTCCATGTTGCGGAACAGCTCGCGGTCGACGTTGTCTTCGATTTCCGCCATGCGGGGGATGCCCATGGGTCAGAAGCGGCCGGGCCCGGCAGGAGGGGCTGTTTGGCGGCAGCCGCCTTAAGGCTAGGAGCTTAGCCGAGACGGCACTTCCGCGCCATGTCAGCGCCCCCCGCCGCGCCGGCGCCCGCCCGAGCTCGAACCGCGCCGTCCGCCGCCACCGCCTCCGCTGCGGCCACCGCCGCTGCGGCCGCCACCACCGCCACCGCCACCGTGACGGCGGCCGCCGCCCGGGTGTGGCCGGCGCGGCGGCACGGCGCCTGCGACCACTCCGGTGGCCAGCAGCTCCGGTGCGATCGGCGAGAAGGGGATCTTGTGGCCGACGTAGGTCTCGATGTCCGGGAGCGATACCGCATACTCCTCGCAGGCGAAGCTGATGGCGTCGCCCTCGGCCCCGGCGCGCGCGGTGCGGCCGATGCGGTGCACGTAGTCGGCGGCATCCTGCGGCAGATCGAAGTTGAAGACGTGGCTGACATCGGGGATGTGCAGGCCGCGCGAGGCGACGTCGGTGGCGATGAGCACCGCCAGCTTGCCGTCGTGGAAGTCGCGCAGGAAGCGCAGGCGCTTGTTCTGCGGCACGTCCCCGGACAGCGCCTGCGCCTCAAAGCCGTTGGCGCGCAGCGTCGACTCGAGCCGCTCGGCGGTGCGCTTGGTGTTGACGAACACCATGGTGCGCACCGCCTCGGTCTGGTGGAGCAGGCCGATCAGCAGCGGGACCTTCTCCTCCATCGAGGGGTAGTACATCAGCTGGCGCACGCGGTCGACCGTCATCTTGTCCGGCTCGATGCGCACCAGCTCGGGGTTATTCATGTGCTCGTAGGCGAGCTCGAGGACCCGCTGCGAGAGGGTGGCCGAGAACAGCATCGACTGGCGCCGCTCCGGATGGGGCAGGCGGCGCATGATGTAGCGGATATCGGCGATGAAGCCGAGGTCGAACATGCGGTCGGCCTCATCGAGAATCAGCACCTGCGCGTGGCGCAGATCAAAGACGTGCTGCTTGAAGTAGTCGATCAGCCGCCCGGGGGTGCCGATCAGCACGTCGCAGCCGGCGCCGAGCTCCTGGCGCTGCTTCTCGTAGTCGATGCCGCCGAACACCACGACGTGCTTGAGGCCGGTGTGGGCGCCTAAGCCGAGCGCGTCCTTGTGGATCTGCACGGCCAGCTCGCGCGTCGGGGCGACGATGAGCGCGCGCACCGAGGTGGGCGTGCGTCCCGGCGGCGGCGGCTTCGTCAGCAGGGTCTGGTACATCGCGACCAGGAACGCGGCGGTCTTGCCGGTGCCGGTCTGGGCCTGCCCGGCGACGTCGCGGCCGGCGAGTGCGATGGGCAGTGTCTGCGCCTGGATCGGCGTGCAATTGACAAAGCCGGCTTGCTTTATGCCCGCCATGACCTCATCTATGAGGCCTAGCGACGCAAAGGCCACGGAGTCGGTGTGTGCGTCAGTCATCAATGTTTTTTTGAACGTACTGCGGATTGGGTGCGGTCGAGACTTGCAAAAAAGCCGCGGAAGCGCTACAAATCAGCTCCAGACCGCGGGCCGACAGGTCCGCACCTGCCAGCCAGGTTTCCTTAATTCCCTTAGGTTTCATACTCAGCCACGAGTTATTAGTGTAACCGTTTAGCGGGTGTTTCTGGCATCGCTTTTCACTTACCCGTTGCCGACCCGCTTCGGACTCCCCCGAATCCTCAAAAATCGTTTTCACGCTTCTGCATCTGACGGAGGTTCACCCGCGTGAGTAGCTCGCACATCGTGCATACCACGGACGCCACATTCGCACAGGACGTCCTGAAGTCCGAAAAGCCCGTGCTGCTGGATTTCTGGGCCGAGTGGTGTGGCCCGTGCAAGATGATCGCCCCGATCCTCGATGAGATCGCGAGCGAATACCACGACCGCATCAAGGTCGCGAAGATCAACATCGACGAAAATCCGCAGACCCCGCCGAAGTTCGGTATTCGCGGCATCCCGACGCTGATTCTGTTCAAGAACGGCACGGTCGAGGCGCAGAAGGTCGGCGCTGTCTCCAAATCCCAACTCGCGGCGTTTCTGGAAAGTAACCTGGACGCCGCCGCAGGCGCACAAAAGAAAGTATGAGAGGCTACCTCGGTAACCAGGGCCGTAACCGGCCCAACAAGGGACCCCGCCACGGCAACCGTGACGGCAACCGCGCCAATGGCAACGGTCGTCCCGATGAGATGATGCATGAGCCGGAGCCGTTCGACGCGGACGACTCCGAGATCATAAGTCCGGCCGAGCTGACGCAGTCGCGCAGCTCGATGAACCTGACGGAGCTGAAGTCCAAGCCCATCCACGAGCTGGTGAAGCTCGCCGAGTCGATGGGGCTTGAGAGCCTCGCCCGCTCGCGCAAGCAGGACATCATCTTCTCGATCCTCAAGGCGCACGCCCGCAACGGCGAGAACATCTACGGCGACGGCGTGCTCGAGATCCTGCAGGACGGCTTCGGCTTCCTGCGCTCCGCCGACGGCTCGTACCTGGCCGGGCCCGACGACATCTATGTGAGCCCGAGCCAGATCCGCCGCTTCAACCTGCGCACCGGCGACACCATCTCCGGCCTCATCCGGCCGCCCAAGGACGGCGAGCGCTACTTCGCGCTGCTGAAGGTGGGCGAGATCAACTTCGATTCCCCGGACAGCTCGCGCAACAAGGTGCTGTTCGAGAACCTGACCCCCTTCCACCCGACCAAGCGCCTGAAGCTGGAGCGCGGTAACGGCTCCACCGAGGACCTCACCGCCCGCACCATCGATCTGGTCGCCCCGATCGGCAAGGGCCAGCGCGGCCTGATCGTCTCCCCGCCCAAGGCCGGCAAGACGATGCTGCTGCAGAACATCGCCACCGCCATCACCTCCAACCATCCCGAGGTCTACCTCATCGTGCTGCTCATCGACGAGCGCCCGGAAGAGGTCACCGAGATGCAGCGCACGGTGAAGGGCGAGGTGGTCTCGAGCACCTTCGATGAGCCGGCCGCCCGCCACGTGCAGGTCGCCGAGATGGTCATCGAGAAGGCCAAGCGGCTGGTCGAGCACAAGAAGGACGTCGTGATCCTGCTCGATTCGATCACGCGCCTGGCGCGCGCCTACAACACCGTCGTGCCCTCCTCCGGCAAGGTGCTGACCGGTGGCGTGGACGCGAATGCGCTGCAGCGCCCCAAGCGCTTCTTCGGCGCCGCACGCAACATCGAGGAAGGCGGCAGCCTCACGATCCTCGCGACTGCGCTGATCGACACCGGCTCGAAGATGGACGACGTCATCTACGAGGAGTTCAAGGGCACGGGCAACAGCGAAATCCACCTCGACCGGCGCATCTCCGAGAAGCGCGTGTTCCCGGCGGTCAACATCAACCGCTCCGGCACCCGCAAGGAAGAGCTGATCACCGATCAGGGCGAGCTCGCCAAGATGTGGATCCTGCGCAAGCTCCTGCACCCGATGGATGAGCTGGCCGCGATCGAGTTCCTGCTCGACAAGATGAAGGACACCAAGTCGAACAGCGAGTTCTTCGAGGCGATGAAGCGCTAGCAGGCCCGGCACCCGCCGCCCAGGTCCCAGGCGGCGGGTTGGCTTCCCGCCCCGAGCCGCGCCCCACCCCCGCCGTTATGTCGCGGCTGTGCTTCGCGTCACGTCGGCAGTCGGCGACGCTGGCACGGTAAGGCTGCGGCTCAGTAAGATCGGCCCTGCCCGCGCCCTCCGGCGCGACGGAGCCACAAGCGCATGCGCATGACCCTCACGGCCGCCGCGGTGTTACTGGCGCTTCATGCCGTTCCCGCGCTGGCGGACCGTGACCCGCAGTCCGGGGCGCCGCAGCCGCCCAAGAAGCACGAGACCGCGAGCCCCATCACCGACCACTTCTATATGCGCGGCTCCTGGTACGGCCCGCAGCTGCGCACCACGCTGCGCGCGGATCCGACCAATGCGGCGCAGACCGGCATGATGGGAACCACTCTCAACGGCGAGAAGGACCTGGGTCTCCCGGACAAGCTCAACAAGGGCCGCGTCGAGTTCATGTTCCGGCTGCGCGACCGCAACAAGGTGCGCGTCGACTACTTCGAGGCCGACCGCGCGGGGGCCTCCACACTCGCCAACAACGTGGTGTTCAACAACACCACCTTCCAGGCCGGGCTGCCGACGCAGAGCTCGCTCGACTGGAAGCAGTTCTCGATCACCTATACCTACTCGTTCATCCGCAACGAGCGCTTCGAGATCGGCGCCGGGCTCGGCGCCTACTTCCTGCAGGCCGATGCGCAGCTGACGCAGCCGCAGCCGAACGCCATCGCGCTGCACCAGGAGATCTCGGCGGCGACGCCGTTCCCGGCGCTGGCACTGGATGCCACCTGGCGCATCTCGCGCCGCTGGGCGGCCACCGCGCGCGGCGCCTACCTCAAGGCCAATGTCTCCGGCTTCAAGGGCTGGTACGCGGACCTGCACGAGGATCTGCAGTACCGCTGGAACGACAACCTCGCACTCGGCCTCGGTTACTCCTCGACGCGCACTTCGCTGACGCGCCGCGATGGCTCGACCCCGGGCTTCTTCGGGCTGAGCATCAGCGGCCCGGAGGCCTTCCTGCGTCTGAGCTTCTGAGGCTGCGTCCCTAGCGGCTCGCGCGCACGCTGCGGCCGTTCAGCGGCTGCAGCGGCCGCGCATCGTTGGGGAAGAGCGCGGCGAAGGCGGCGATCTGGGCGGCGGAGATCTGCACCGGCTCTTTCAGCACGAGCCACGTCACCTGCTCGTGGCAGGGCGGCGCGGTCTGCGAGCCGCTGTAGGTGTAGTAGCTGAGATCCTGCGGCAGCAGCGCCGCCGGGTTGAGCTCAAGTCCCGGCACCGCGAGCTGACCCTCGCTGCGCGGCATGTGCTCCCAGAGCCTGGCGATGACCGGGTTGGCCTTGCCCGCGGTGAGCAGCACGGCCACGGACACCTCCTCACCCTGCGCGCTCTGATGGATCAGGTGCAGCACCATGTCGTAACGGCGTCCGCCGATCGTCTCCTCGCTCGGGTGATGAAAATGGAACTGCACCAGGTGATAGCGCCTGGCGCCGATCGAAAGGTGGCTGCCCGCGCCGGGCGCATCGTGGTAGTTCACGCGGATGGTGGCGCCGTTGTTGATGACGTAGCCGACCGGCAGGCGGCGGTACGCGAAGCGCAGCGGCGGCAGATCCGCCGGCTGCGCGTTGCCGATGTCGATCGGGGACTGCGCCTGACCTGAGTTGCACTGCGCATAGTCGGCATCGAGGCTGCCCCAGTGCTCAGGGCCGCGCTCGCCCTGGTAAGCCCACGGAGTCTTCCAGGGCGAGCTGTACACCGAGTAGTCGGCAGTCTGCGCCGTGGCCACAGCGCTCAGCATCGCGGCCGCGAGCGCGGCGCCCAGAGACTCAAGCGGCATGACCGATCCTCCCGCAGCTGACGAGTGCGCGCATTGTGCCGCACCCGGCCGGCGTGCGGCTGTCGGCCGCGCGCGGCTTTTCAGGATGGCGGCGCGGTCAGGGCCGCCGGCACCGCGTAGGCCTGCACGAACAGCTCCGGCATGCGCACGGCGCGCCCCGAGTCGAGGTTGATGCACACGTAGTCCACGCGGGCGCGCGCCAGCGTCGCCCGGTCGGCGGCGCGCCACACCTGGAAGCGGCGCGTCACGCGCAACCGCCCATCACCGGCGACGATCCAGGTCGCCACCTCGAGGGCGTCGCGCTCGAGTGCGGCGCGCAGGTAGTCGATCTCGATACGCTGCGCCGCCATGCCGCGGCGCAGCTGCGTGCACGACTCGAGCGGCACTCCGAGGGCGGCCGAATGCGACCAGGCAGCGCGGTCGAGCCAGGTGAGGTACACGGAGTTGTTGACGTGGCCGTAGGCGTCGATATCGGTGCCCGGCACGGCCAGCGCGACGACGTGCGGGTGCGGAAAGTCCCAGTGGCTCACGGCCTAGGAGCCGCGCTCGCGGGCGATGGCGCGGTAGCCGATGTCGCGGCGGTACTGCACCCCCGGCCAGTGCACGCAGTCGGCGAGTGCATACGCTTCACGCTGCGCCGCGGCAACGTCCGTCCCCAGGCCCACCGCGCACAGCACGCGCCCGCCGCTGGTGACCACCTCGCTGCCCTCGAGGCGTGTGCCGGCGTGGAAGATCTTGCCCGGCAGTGAGGCGGCGCGCTCCAGTCCCTCGATCACATCGCCCCTGCGCACCGTCTCCGGGTAGCCGGCCGCCGCCATCACCACCCCCAGGGCGGCGCGCGCATCCCAGGCGGCGCTCACCGTGTCGAGCCGCCCGGCGAGCGCCGCCTCGCACAGCAGGGTGAGATCGCTCCTGAGGCGCATGAGCAGCGGCTGCGTCTCCGGATCGCCGAGGCGGCAGTTGAACTCGAGCACGTTGGGCGTGCCGTCCGGGGCCATCATGAGGCCGGCGTAGAGAAAGCCGGTGTACGGCATGCCCTCGGCGGCCAGTCCGGCGACCGCCGGGTGGATGACTTCGCGCATGATGCGCTCGTGCAGCGCGGCGCTCACCACCGGTGCCGGCGAGTAGGCGCCCATGCCGCCGGTGTTAGGGCCCTGGTCGCCATCCTTCAGGCGCTTGTGATCCTGCGAGCTCGCCAGCGGCAGCACGTGGCGACCGTCGGCCATGACGATGAAGCTCACCTCCTCGCCCTGGAGAAACTCCTCGATGACGATCTCGTTCCCGGCGCTGCCGAACTGGCCAGCGAGCATGGCGCGCGCGGCCGCGACCGCCGCGGCGGTGCTCGCGCAGATGATGACGCCCTTGCCGGCGGCGAGCCCGCTCGCCTTGACCACCAGCGGGGCGGCCTGGGCGCGCACCCAGCGCTCATCGAAGGTGGCCGCGGTGAAGCTCGCCGAGCGCGCGGTCGGAATGCCGTGCCGGGCGAGGAACTCCTTGGCGAAGACCTTGGACCCTTCAAGCTGCGCCGCGGCGCGCCGGGGCCCGAAGCAGGCGAGCCCGCGCGCGGCGAAGGCATCCACGAGCCCCGCGACCAGCGGCCCTTCCGGACCGACGATGGTGAGATCGACGCGCTCGCGCTCGGCGAGCGAAACGAGCGCGGGCAGATCCTCCGCCGCCACCGCGACGTTGCGCACCTTCGGCTCGCGCGCGGTGCCGGCGTTGCCGGGGGCGACCAGCACCTCGCTCACCCGCGCGCGGCGGCGCATTTCCACGCCAGGGCGTGCTCGCGGCCGCCGCCGCCGACGATCAGGACGCGCATCAGTGCCGGAAGTGGCGCATGCCGGTGAGCACCATCGCCATGCCATGCTCATCGGCGGCGGCGATGACTTCGGCGTCGCGCACGCTCCCCCCGGGCTGGATCACGGCGCCGATGCCGTAGCCGGCGGCGACGTCGAGGTTGTCGCGGAACGGAAAGAACGCATCCGAGGCCATGACGGCGCCACGCAACGGCAGCTTCTCGTCGCTCGCCTTCATGGCGGCGATGCGGGTCGAGTACACGCGGCTCATCTGCCCGGCACCGACGCCGAGCGTGGCGCCGCCGCGGGCAAAGACGATGGCGTTGGATTTGACGAACTTGCACACCCGCCAGGCGAAGCGCAGGTCGGCGAGCTCCTCGGGCGTCGGTTTGCGCCGCGTCGGCACCTTGAGCGCCTGCTCTTCGAGATCAGCGAGGTCGCGCTCCTGCACCAGCAGCCCGCCGGTCACGCTGCGCAGCTCCGTCGCAGCGGCGCGCGGGGCGCCCAGAGGGCCGAGCTCGAGCACGCGCACGTTGGCGCGCGCGGCGAGCGCGGCGAGTGCGGCGCTGCCGACCGCCGGGGCGGCCAGCACCTCGACGAACTGGCGCTCGATGATGGCCTGCGCGGTGGCCGCGTCCAGCTCGCGGTTGAAGGCGATGATGCCGCCGAAGGCCGAGGTCGGATCGGTGCGGTAGGCGCGCTCGTAGGCCTCGCGCACGCTCGCCGCCACGGCGACGCCGCAGGGGTTGGCGTGCTTGACGATGACGCAGGCGGGCGCGGCGAACTGGCGCACGCACTCGATGGCCGCGTCGGCGTCGGCGATGTTGTTGTAGGAGAGCTCCTTGCCCTGCAGCACCCGGGCGCCGGCCACGCCCGGGCGGGATGGGCCGGGTCGCGGTAGAAGGCCGCGCGCTGGTGCGGGTTCTCCCCGTAGCGCAGCTCCTGCACCTTCTCGTAGAGCAGCGCCAGGGTCGGGGGGAAGGTGCCGCTCGCCGGCCCGTGGCGGGCCTCGAGGTAGGCGGCGACCATGGTGTCGTAAGCGGCCGTGTGCGCGAAGGCCTTGGCCGCAAGACGCGCGCGCGTGGCGAACTCGCTCCCGCCCTGATGGCTGTCGAGCTCGGCCAGCAGCGGCGCGTAGTCCTCGGGATCGACCACCACCACAACCGCCGCGTGGTTCTTGGCGGCGGCGCGCAGCATGGCCGGCCCGCCGATGTCGATGTTCTCGACCGCCTCCTCGTAGGAGCAGTCGGCCCGGGCGATGGTCGCGGCGAAGGGGTAGAGATTGACCACGAGCAGATCGATCGGCGCGATGCCGTGCTCGGCCATCACCGCCTCATCGGTGCCGCGGCGCCCGAGCAGTCCGCCGTGGATCTTCGGGTGCAGCGTCTTCACGCGCCCGTCCATGATCTCCGGGAACCCGGTGTGGCGCGAGACCTCGGTGACGGCGATGCCGGCTGCGCTGAGCGCCTGCGCGGTGCCGCCGGTCGAGAGCAGCTCGATGCGGCGCGCCGCGAGCGCGCGCGCCAGCTCGATCAGGCCGGTCTTGTCGGAAACGGAAAGAAGCGCGCGGCGTACCGGCAGCGGCATGACCTTGAATCCCCTGGGGGCACAGCCGCCGTGCGCTGCGCCGCGAACGCCCGGCGCCTAGGAGCCGCCGAGCCCGAACTGCTTGAGCTTCTTGCGCAGCGTGCCGCGGTTGATGCCGAGTATCCCGGCGGCGCGGCTCTGGTTGCCCTCGGCGTAATCGAGGACCACCCGAAACAGCGGCTCTTCCACCTCACGCAGCACCAGATCGTAAAGGTGCGCGGGGCGGTGACCATTGAGGCTCGTGAAGTAATCGCTCAGCGCGCGCTCGGCGTGGTTGCGCAGAGGCAGCTCCCGTCCGTGGACTCTGGCGGCGCTGGTTTCACGAGTTCGAGTCTTCTTTTTTGCCGTCATGCCTGAGACCCCCCCTGGGAAACCATTTCTTCAGGCCGCCACGGCGGCCTCGCTCACCCAGTCGTCAAAATGCTTTACCGCGTGCGCGAACTGTACGGCGGTGTTGGCGGCCTGCATCAGCTCGCGGCGCACCTGCGCCGGGAACTGCAGCAGCTGTTCGCAATACCAGCCAAGATGTTTGCGCGCGATCCGGACTCCGCTTTCCTCGCCATAGAAGAGATACAGCGAGTCGAGATGCGCGAGGATGATATCACGCGCCTCGCTGCGCTGAAGTGGCGCGCTCGCAATTCCCGCGCGCAGCCAGGCGTTGACAGCGCGAAAGATCCATGGTGCGCCGTGACTCGCGCGGCCGATCATTACTCCGTCGGCGCCCGTGAAATCAAGTACCTCGCGCGCTTTTTCCGCTGAGGTGACGTCGCCGTTGGCGAACACGGGAATGCGCACCGCGGCCTTGATGGCGCGAATGGTCTCGTACTCCGCGGCACCGAGGTAGAAGTCCTCGCGTGTGCGTCCGTGCACGGCGAGCGCGGCGATGCCGCTGTCCTGCGCGATGCATGCAATCTTCACGCCGTTCTTGTGTGCGCGGCTCCAGCCGGTGCGGATCTTGAGCGTCACGGGTACCTCCACCGCGCGCACCACCGCATGCAGGATGTGCGCCACCAGCGGCTCATCGTTGAGCAGCGCCGAGCCGCACAGCCGGCCGCAGACCTTCTTCGCCGGGCAACCCATGTTGAGATCAATGATCTGCGCCCCGAGTGCGACGTTCATGCGCGCCGCGGCGGCGAGTGCCTGCGGGTCGGCGCCGGCGAGCTGCACCACGCGCGGCTCGGGCTCGCCGGAGTGGTCGCGGCGCTGTCGCGACTTGGACGTATTCCACAGACGCGGGTCGGAGCTGATCATCTCCGAGGCCGCCAGCCCCGCGCCGAGCCTTCGGCACAGAATGCGGAACGGGCGGTCGGTGACCCCGGCCATCGGCGCAAGTACCGCGGCGGAGGGCAGAGTGTAGGGGCCGATCTGTACGGTCATCGCCGCAGCGTCAGCGCAGCGCCGCATCGTTGGCGCAGGCAATCCCGCCGCGCGCCGGCAGGCAGGCATCGATCTCGAAGCCGACCGCCTGCGCACCCGGGTCGGCGAAACCCATCTCGGCATCGATGCGCTGCCCGGAGGAGAGGAAGGCCTGCGGCGGCACAGCCGGGGGCAGGTACGCCTGCGGGGTGACATCGCGCGAGGCGATGCGGTTGCCGAAGCGGTCCTCGAGCGTGATGCGCAGCAGCGGCAGCGGCTGGGCCTGCGCCGCCGCGTTCTTGATGCTCGCGCGCACTGTGATCGTGCCGTGACCGTCACTGTCGGCGGCGGCCCCGAGCTGGCGCACATCGTAGGCGTGCAGGTCCCAGTGCGGAAAGAGCCGCACGCCGAGCGCACCATAGAGCGCGGTCAGCGGCCGGTACCAGCGCGCACTCGCCGCGAGCTCGTCGCGGTTGTGATTGACGATCTGCGCGGCAAGAAGCAGCGCGAGCGTGACGCACCCGGCGGCGAAGCCGTAGCGCTTCCATATCCCCACAGGCGGCGCGGCATCCGCGCCGCGCGCGGCGGCTTTGACCCCGAAGGGCGCGAAGGATGCGGCGGCCTCATCCGCGGTGGCCGGCTCCCCGGCCGCCGCGGCGTCCGCCGCCGCCTCGGGCGGCGCAGCAGGCGGTGCCGGTGCCGGCGGGGCTGCCGGCGCGGGAGCCGGCCGCACCACGGCGCGCGCGGCTGGCCGCGGATGCGGCGCCGCCGCTCGCGGCACCGGGCGCTGCGGGGGCGATACCCGCGCGGGGGCTTCGACCACCCGCGCCGGCGGCGCGGCCGGGGGTGCCGGCGGGACCGCCTGCGGCTGCGGCGCGGCGTGCTCGGCACTGAGCATCTCGGCGAGGAAGGCCGCGTCGATCTCGACGTCGACCTCCGCGTCGGCCGCTTCCGGCGCGGGGACCTCCTGATTGGCGGCCACGAGCGATTTGAATGAGCCGGTCGCGGCGGTCCACTGCGGGTCCGGCGCGGATTCGACGAATACCGAGTTCACGTCCGTATCGGGATTGAACTCGAGCGCCTCTTCCGGGATGCGCTCCTCGCCGCCGGCGGGCTCGGCGGCAGGCGCATCAGCGGCGGGCTCCTCCTCGGCCAGGGTGAGGTGGATGGCGTCGTCTTCGCCGGCCGGCGGCTCGGGCTCGAGTTCACCCGCGGCGGGTTCCTGCGGCGGTGGCGCTTGCGGCGGCTCGGGCGCGGCTGCGGCACGCTCCTCGGTGAGGCGGGCGAGGGCATTGAACACGCTCGAACAGCGTCCGCAGCGCACGTAGCCCTGCGCCACGCGCAGGTCGGCGGCGGTGACCACCAGCGTTAGCGCGCACTTGGGGCAGACGGTGAACATGCTCTGCGACACGTCTACAGCCTTAAGCGCCGGCGCGCGGTGAGCGCCACCCACTCGCCCCGCGTAGCGAAGTGCTGCACATCAAAGCATGCACGGTAAGCGGCTGTCACCTCCGGGACTTCCCCGGCGAGCAGGCCCGCCAGCAGCGCCACGCCCCCCGGGCGCACAAGATGCGCGAAGTCTGCGGCGAGGGCGCACAGGGTGCCGGCGAGGATGTTGGCGAGGAGCACGTCCACCCCCGAAGGCAGCTGCGCCGCGGCCGCGTGCACCGCGACCGGAACCCCGTTGGCGCGCGCGTTCTCGCCCGTGGCGAGCAGCGCCTGGGGATCGATGTCGAAGGCATGCACCGCGCCGGCGCCGAGCCGCGCCGCCGCCACCGCCAGCACTCCGGAGCCGCAGCCGTAGTCGATGACGCGGCACCCGGCCGGTGCGTGCGCGTCCAGCCAGCTCAGGCACAGCGCCGTGCTCGCGTGGCTGCCGGTGCCGAAGGCCAGCCCGGGATCGAGCCGCACCACCACCGCCTGCGGGTCGGCGACGTGCTCGTGGTGCGGACACACCCACAGCCGCTCACCGAAGCGCATGGCATGGAAGTCGCGCAGCCACTCGCGCTCCCAGGCGCGGTCCGCCAGCGCGCGTGCGCTGATGGCGTTGCTTTCGAGCCCGAGCGCTGCCGCGAGGAGCGCGGCGGTGAGCGGTGCGTCGGTGCCGCCGGGGAAGAGCGCGCAGGCGCGCGTATGCGGCCACAGCCGCACCTCGCCCGGGCCGGGCTCCAGCACCGGGTCGTCGGCCGCATCCAGCAGGGTGACCGCGGTGGCGCCGAGCGCCTGGCAGGCCGCCTCGCAGGCATCCGCATCGAGCGCGCCGAGATCGAAGGACAGCTCGAGGAAGCCGGCCACCGCGTCAGCGCAGACCGAGCCGCCGCTCCAGATAATGGATGTCGGTGCCGCCCTTCTGGAACGCGGCGTGGTTGCAGATCTCCTGGTGCAGCGCCACGTTGGTCTTGATGCCCTCGATGACCATCTCGGCGAGCGCGTTCTTCATGCGCGCGATGGCCGTCTCGCGCGTGTCGCCGTGGGCGATGAGCTTGCCGATGAGGGAGTCGTAGTACGGCGGCACGTTGTAGCCGGAGTACACGTGGCTGTCGACGCGGATGCCCGGACCGCCCGGGGCATGCCACAGCCGGATCGGGCCCGGCGAGGGCATGAAGGTCTTGGGATCCTCGGCGTTGATGCGGCACTCGATGGCGTGGCCGCGGATCTGTACGTCGCTCTGCGCGTAGGGCAGGCGCTCCCCGGAGGCGATCAGCAGCTGCATCTTCACCAGGTCGATGCCGGTGATGAGCTCGGTGACCGGGTGCTCGACCTGTATGCGGGTGTTCATCTCGATGAAGTAGAACTCCCCGTCCTGGTAGAGAAACTCCATGGTGCCGGCGCTGCGGTAACCGACCGCGCGGCAGGCCTCGACGCAGCGCTCGCCCATGATGCGGCGCTGGCGCAGGGTGATGCCGGGCGCCGGGGCCTCCTCGATGACCTTCTGGTGGCGCCTTTGCATCGAGCAGTCGCGCTCGCCCAGGTGGATGGTGTTGCCGTGGGCATCGGCGAGCACCTGGAACTCGATGTGCCGCGGCTTCTCCAGGAATTTCTCCATGTACACCTGGTCGTTGCCGAAGGCGGCGCGCGCCTCGGCGCGGGTGATGCCGATGGAGTTCAGGAGCGAGGCATCGGTGTGCACCACGCGCATGCCGCGGCCACCGCCGCCGCCGGAGGCCTTGATGATCACCGGGTAGCCGATGTCGCGGGCGATACGCAGGTTCTCCTCCGCGTCCTCCCCGAGCGGCCCGTCCGAGCCCGGCACGCACGGCACGCCGTGCGACTTCATCACCTTGATGGCCGAGACCTTGTCGCCCATGGTGCGGATGGTCTCGGCCCGGGGGCCGACGAAGACGAAGCCGCTCTTCTCCACCCGCTCGGCGAAGTCCGCGTTCTCCGAGAGGAAGCCGTAGCCGGGGTGGATCGCCACCGAGTCGGTCACCTCCGCGGCGGAGATGATGGCCGGCATGTTCAGGTAGCTCTGCGAGGAGGGCGGGGGGCCGATGCACACCGACTCATCGGCGAGCAGCACGTGCTTGAGGCTGTAGTCGGCCGTGGAATGCACCGCGACGGTCTTGATACCGAGCTCGCGGCAGGCTCGAAGGATCCGCAGCGCGATCTCGCCGCGGTTTGCGATGACGACCTTCTCGATCATGCCGGTGGCTATTCGACCACGAACAGCGGTTGCCCGAACTCTACCGGGTCGCCGTTACGGGCCATGATCGAGGCGATGCGCCCGGACTTGTCCGCCTCGATCTGGTTCATCATCTTCATCGCCTCGATGATGCACAGCACCTGACCGACCTTGATCTCATCGCCGATCTCGACGAAGGCCTTCGCCCCGGGGGAGGGCGAGCCGTAGAAGGTGCCGACCATCGGCGCGGTGATGACGTGCTCGTTGCTCTTGGGCTTCGGCACGGGCGCCTCGCCCGCCGCAGCCGCGGCTGCCGCCGGGGCCGGTGCGGGGGCGGGGGCCATGTGCGTCAGCTGCTGGGGGATCTGGCTGATGACCGCCCCGACCGGCATGCGGCTGATGCGCACCGCCTCCTCCCCCTCCTTGATCTCGATCTCCGCTATGCCGGATTCCTCCAGCAGCTCGATGAGTTTCTTGATCTTGCGAATGTCCATGGCCGGGCTTGCTCCCCCAAAAAATTCGAATGCGTGGTGCGTCGTTAAGTCGGCCGTGGCCGGCCCGTCTACGGGGCGGGCCGGGCGAGGCGCTGAGCGGCGGCGCGGATGGCGACTTCGTAGCCGTAGACTCCGAGACCGCACACAACGGCCACCGCGACGTCGGAAAAGTAGGAATGGCGGCGGAAGGCCTCGCGCGCCTGGGTGTTGGACAGGTGTACCTCGATGAAGGGCAGTGCCGTACCGGTGAGGGCGTCGCGCAGCGCGATGCTGGTATGCGTGAAGGCGCCGGGGTTTATGATCGCGAAGGCCACCCCTTCGGTGCGGGCGCGCTGCACGCGCTCGATGAGCTCATGCTCGGCGTTGCTCTGGAACGGCAGCAGATCGTGGCCGAGCTCCGCGGCCACCGCGGCGGCGCGTTTCTCGATGGCGGCGAGCGTTTCCGAGCCATAGATGGCCGGTTCGCGGGTGCCGAGCAGATTGAGATTGGGGCCGTTCAGCAGAAGCAGTCGGGCCATGGGCCTTACGGTCTCTTATATGGACGTGCAACAAGCGACGGGCGCGAATGTAGCGCAATTCGCACCCATTGGGCATCCTCTTGCGCCGAACGGCCGGAATCTCGCCTGAGTGGTCTCAGCCCTGGGGTTGGCCGCCGGCGCGGGCCCGCTCGGCGCTGAGGCGCGCGATTCCGGAGTCGATGGCCTCGCGGGCGGAGGCGAGGGTAAGCCGGCCGGCATCCAGGTCCGCCATGCGGTCCAGGATCAGCTTTGCCTCAGCTGGGTGCAGCTCGCCGATCTTCAGCGTCACGATGCGGCCCGTGCGGTCGGCGAACACCGAGAAGGGCAGTACCGCATCCAGGCCCAGCGCCTCGATGGCCGCGTAGCCTCCCTTCTCGCCGATCATGATTGGATAGTCAATCGGCTGTTTTCTCAGAAATTGCGTCACATCTTGCGGATGATCGATCGCAATCCCGACAACTTCGAAGCCGTTTTCGACCCGTTCCCGGCGCACGGCCCGCAGGAGCGGGATTTCCCGCCGGCACGGCTCGCACCAGGTGGCCCAGAAATTCACGACCAGGAGCTTCCCGTGGAAGTCGGCCAGACGCAGCATGCGGCCGTCCGGGCCCGGAAGGGTCACCTCAGGGAGCCGCTCGGGGATGGGGCGGGCGGCCGCCGGGGGCGTGTCGGCCGGCTCCGGGGCCTCCGCGGGGGCAGGGGCGGCGCGGGATGCGGCGAGCGGGGCGACGGTGAGCTCGGGGCGCCGGGCGGTGGCCCGGTACAGCAGGAACCCGCCCGCGCCACACAGCGCAAGCAGCAGCACGGTGAGCGCGAGCCCGCGCGCGGAGTCCCCGGCCGGTGCGCTCACGAGGAGGTATTGAGCGCGGCGCGGGTCTGCGCGGCGAACTCTGCGGCTTTCATGTAGCCGACGACGCGGAACTGGCTGCGTTCCGCCCCGTCCGCGCCGTAGAAGGCGATGGTCGGGGGTCCGAAGATACCGAAGCGCTTAAGCAGCGCCTGATCCGCGGCGCTGTTGTCGGTCACGTTCGCCCGCAGCAGCACGGTGCTCGCGAGCGCCTGCTGCACCTTCGGATCGGTGAAGGTGTAGCGCTCCATCTCCTTGCAGGAGGTGCACCAGTCGGCGGAAAAATCCACCAGCACGCTCTTGCCCTGGGCCTTGGCCTGCGCCACCTCGCGGTCCAGATCGCCGACGGAGCGGATGGGGCGGAAGGCGAGCTCGCGAGGGTGCGCGCCTGAAAGCGGCAGCGGCGCCAGCGGATCTGTGCCGCCCAGGGCGGCACCGGCGACCAGCAGCAGGGCGTACGCGCCGCTAAGCGTACCGAGCCCGCGCAGCCCCCACACCAGCGCCGAGCGCCCATGCAGCTCGCGCACCAAAAGCCAGGCGAGCGCGGCGGCCGGCACCGCCCACAGCAGCAGGCCGGCGCGCTCGGGCACGATGCGCGCGAGCATCCACGCGGCGAGCGCGAACATCAGCACGCCGAAGAACTTCTTGATGAGATCCATCCAGAGGCCGGCCCGGGGCAGGAGCCTGCCGGCTGAGGCCCCGACCACCAGAAGCGGCGTGCCGATGCCTAGGCCCATCGCGAACAGCGCGCTGCCGCCACGGGCGAGCGCACCGGTCTGGCTGATGACGATGAGCGCACTCACCAGCACCGGTCCCACGCAGGTGGTCACGATGAGCGCCGACAGCATGCCCATGACGGCGACGCCGCCGAGCGTGCCGGCGGACTGGCGATTGCTGATGTCGGCCATGCGCGTCTGGATCGCCGCAGGCATCTGCACCGTGAACAGGCCGAACATCGACAGGCCCATGGCCACGAACACGGCGGCGAAGAGCGCGATGATCCACCACTGCTGGAACATCGCCTGCACTTCGCGTCCCGCCGCTGCGCTGGCCACGCCCGCCGCCGCGTAGGTGAGCGCCATGCCGAGCACGTAGGTGACCGAGAGCAGGAGGCTGCGTCCCGGGCCGTTACCGGCGCGCGTGCCGCCGATGATGATCCCGGACAGGATCGGCACCATGGGCAGCACGCAGGGGGTGAAGGCGAGCAGCAGGCCGCCGACGTAGAACCAGGCGAGGACCGCAAAGAGATTGCCGTTGCGCAACAGCGCCTCGAACCACGCCTGCGAGCCGAAGGTGCCGCCCGCGCCGGTGCCGGCGGCCGCCGTGGGGGGCGGGGTGCCGGCGGCCGCAGTCCCAGGTCCGCTGCCGAGCTTCACGGTGAGCTTCTGGGTCTGCGGCGGGTAGCACAGCCCCGCCTCGGCGCAGCCCTGGTAGGTCACCTCGAGCGGTACCTCGAGCGTGCCGGGACTCTGGCGCAGCACCGGTACCGTGGCGCTGATCTCGTGGTGGTAGATCTCCTGGCGACCGAAGTACTCGTCGTTCTTCACCTGGCCGGGGGGTAGCTGCGCAGGGCCGAGCCGGACGTTGGCCGCGCCGGATGCGATCTTGATACGGGCACGATAGAGGTAGTAGCCGTCTGCGATCTGCCAGTTGAGCCGCACGCGGTCGCTGCCATCGGCCAGGGCCTGGAGCCGGAAGGCCTTCTCCGGGGGGAGGAAGTCATCTGCCTGCCCCTTGTTCGCCTTGAGCGCGGCGTCCAGGCCCGCCCCGGCGGGCGGGTCGGCGAGCGCTGCGGGGGACAGCGCGGCCAGCACCAGGAGCAGGGCGAGGCCCTTGAGAATATGTCTAATGGCTGTCACGGCTGACTACCTTAACTGAATGCCCGGCGCGCACCGAGGAACACGCTTTTATAGCCCAGGACTTGGATAAACGGCAGGAACTGCGGTTCATCTTTCCGGACTGGGGCCGTTCCGGCCCCGCGCCGGGGGAGCCCGGGTCCGGAGGATGGGGCGGCCGGTGCGCCGAAAAAAGGTGACCTGCGTCTTGAATTCGGAGTGCGGCCCCCTATCATTAGCAGCCGCACCGGGCGAGTGCTAACAGCCGGTCCGGGCTTAAACCCAATCCACAGAAGTCTTTAAGGAGCGTTAACCATGAAGATTCGTCCTCTTCATGACCGCGTCATCGTCAAGCGCCTGGAAGAGGAGCGTACCTCCCCGGGTGGCATCGTCATTCCCGACACGGCGGCTGAGAAGCCCATGCAGGGAAAGATCGTCGCGGTCGGCAAGGGCAAGATTCTCGAGGACGGCAGCGTCCGTCCTCTCGACGTCAAGGTCGGCGACAAGATCCTCTTCGGCAAATACAGCGGAAATGAGGTCAAGGTCGACGGCGAAGATCTCGTGGTCATGCGTGAAGAAGACGTCATGGCCGTGATCGAAGGCAAGTAACGAGGACTCACGACAATGGCTGCCAAAGAAGTTCGTTTCAGCGACGACGCACGTTCCCGGATGTTCCGGGGCGTCAACGTCCTCGCCAACGCCGTTAAGGCGACACTCGGCCCCAAGGGCCGCAACGCCGTGCTCGAGAAGAGCTTCGGCGCCCCCACCGTCACCAAGGACGGTGTCTCGGTCGCGAAGGAGATCGAGCTCAAGGACAAGTTCGAGAACATGGGCGCGCAGATGGTGAAGGAAGTCGCTTCCAACACCTCCGATGAGGCCGGCGACGGCACCACCACCGCCACCGTGCTCGCCCAGGCGATCATCCGCGAGGGCCTCAAGGCCGTCTCCTCGGGCCGCAACCCGATGGACGTCAAGCGCGGCATCGACAAGGGCGTCATCGCGGCGGTCGAGGAGCTGAAGAAGCACTCCAAGCCGTGCAAGGACTCCAAGGCGATCGCCCAGGTCGGCACCATCTCCGCCAACGCCGACGAGTCGATCGGCAAGACCATCGCCGAGGCGATGGAGAAGGTCGGCAAGGAAGGCGTGATCACCGTGGAAGAGGGCTCGGGCCTGCAGAACGAGCTCGAGGTGGTCGAGGGCATGCAGTTCGACCGCGGCTATCTCTCGCCGTATTTCATCAACAACCAGGCCAACCAGACCGCCGAGCTCGAAAAGCCGGTGATCCTGCTGGTCGACAAGAAGATCTCCAACATCCGCGAGCTGCTGCCGCTGCTCGAGGGCGTGGCCAAGTCGGGCCGTCCGCTGCTGGTGATCGCCGAGGACGTCGAGGGTGAGGCGCTGGCGACGCTGGTCGTCAACAACATCCGCGGCATCCTCAAGGTCGCAGCCGTCAAGGCTCCGGGCTTCGGCGACCGCCGCAAAGCCATGCTGCAGGACATCGCCACCCTCACCGGCGGCACCGTGATCTCTGACGAGGTCGGTCTGTCGCTCGAGAAGGCGACCATCAACGACCTCGGCGAGGCCAAGAAGGTCGTGGTGGAGAAGGAGAACAGCACGATCATCGACGGCGCCGGCAAGCCCGCCGACATCAAGGCGCGCATCGAGTCGATCCGCCAGCAGGCCGAAGAGGCCACCTCCGATTACGACAAGGAGAAGCTGCAGGAGCGCGTCGCCAAGCTCTCCGGCGGTGTCGCGGTGATCAAGGTCGGCGCTGCCACCGAGATCGAGATGAAGGAGAAGAAGGCGCGCGTCGAGGACGCCCTGCACGCCACGCGTGCGGCCGTCGAAGAGGGCGTCGTTCCCGGCGGCGGTGTGGCGCTGATCCGCGCCCAGCGTGCGCTCGAGAAGCTCGAAGGTGCCAACGAGGACCAGACGGTCGGCGTGCGCATCCTGTCGCGCTCGATCGAGGAGCCGCTGCGCCAGATCGTGGACAACGCCGGCGAGGACGCCGCGGTGATCCTCAATCGTGTTAAGGAAGGTAAAGGTTCCTTTGGATACAACGCCGCCAAGGGCGAGTTCGGGGACATGCTGGAGGCCGGCATCCTCGATCCGACCAAGGTGACGCGGCTCGCGCTGCAGAACGCCGCCTCCGTGGCCGGCCTGCTGCTCACGACCGAGGTGATGATCGCCGAAGCTCCGAAGGATGAGGAGCACAGCCATGCGGGCCCGCCGGGCGGCATGGGCGGGATGGACATGTAAGAACGGACGAAGAGCGCGCGTCGGCGGCGTGGATTCTCTCTAAAGAGGTATCGATTCCACGACGCGCACTCGATAGTCTTTACATAACAGTTAAGGGTTTGCGGCCGGCCCCCAAAACCGGCCTCAGCCCCGAAAGACGCGGAACAAGACCCCCTATTCCGCGCATTCCTCGCAGGCCCCTTCACCGGGGCCTGTTTTTTTTCGGGAACACTTCGCCGCGTTGCCGCATCGCCCCTTCCCCGCATCCCCCGGCGGGGGTTATCGTCTTCAGTCAATGAGGAGGCCGGCCATGGCGAGCAGTCTTTCGGCCGCACACCGCACCGCGGTGTGCGCACTCTTCGTGCTGCTGGGAGCCTGCGCACGCGAGTCGCAGGACCAGATGAGCTGGGCGCGCGCCGCGCTCGAGCGTAATCCGCAGCTCGAGATCGTCTCCAGCGATGCGCACAGCCACACCTTCACCGTGCGCCTCAAGGACACCGGTGAGGTGCGCACCGTGTCGGCTGACCAGGTCGTCGCAGGTCCCCTGGCCGGTGCCGCCGCCGCACCGCAGGCCGCAGCGCCCACGCCGGAAGATGAGACACCGCCGGCTGAGAGCGCTGCGACCAGCGCCGCCACCAGCGCCAGCGCGCCGGCTGAGGCCGCGCCCGAAGCCCCCGCCGAGCCTGCCCCCGCGCCAGCGCCGGCGCGCGGCAGCCACGTGCTCGAGTCAGGGCCGGGTTACAGCATCGAGGCGGCCAACGGCGCCTCCGCGCCGCCGCTCATGCAGTCCGGTCCGGGCTACAGCATCAAGTCCGCACCCGGCGGCGCACCTCCCGAGCGCGCGCGGCTGCGCGATGCCGGCGTCACCAGCGCCGCCGTCGAGCGGCGCCGCGAGCCGATCATCTGCCAGGGCGCGCGCATGCTGCACATCGACAACCGCAACCTCGAGTTTGATGGCGATGCGGTCAGCGCGCAGGACGGCTGCGAGATCTACATCACCAACAGCCACATCAGCGCCAGCGGCGTCGGCGTGCTGGCGCGTGCCGCCAACGTGCACATCGACAACAGCCTGATCGAGGGTGATGGCGGTTCGATCGACGCCTCGCAGGGCGCCCAGGTGTACGCGACCGACTCGCACTTCCGCGGCCTGAGCCGCCACCTCGACACCGCCGCCTTCCACGATCAGGGGGGCAACATCTGGAACTGATCCCGCCTGCGGGGATCAGTCCCGAGCTTGCCGCCCATGTTGCGCGCGCCCTTGAGGCGCTGCGCCTCCCTGCCGAGACCGCGCGCGCCCTGGCGGCGGGGACGCCGGCGCTGCGCGCCGCGCTGCCCCGCGTGCTCGCCGCGAGCGACTTCGTGGCGCAGGCGCTCGTGCGCGATGCCTCCCTGCTCGCTGAGCTGCTGCGCGGCGGGGAGCTCGAGCGTGCCGTGCCGGCGGCGCTGTTCGAGGCGCGGGCCGCCGCGCTGCTCAGTGACGGCAGCGGCGCCGAGGCCGATTTCATGGAGCGGCTGCGCCGCTACCGCGAGCGCGAGTACGTGCGTATCGCGTGGCGCGATCTGGCCGGCTGCGCTCCCCTCGAAGAGACCCTCGCCGAGCTCACCGCCTGCGCGGATGCGGCGGTGCGCGCCGCGCTCGCCTTTGCGCGCGCGCAGCTCGTGGCGCGCTTCGGGGAGCCACGCGGGCCCGACGGCAGCGTGCAGCCGCTGGTCATCATCGGCATGGGCAAGCTCGGCGGCGGCGAGCTCAATTTCTCCTCCGACGTCGACCTGGTGCTGCTGTTTCCCGAGCACGGCGATACCGATGGTGCGCGTCCCATCGCCAACGAGGAATTCTTCACCCGTCTCGGGCAGGCACTCGCGCGCCTGCTTGGCACGCGCACCGCGGCCGGGTTCGTCCTGCGCGTGGATTACCGGCTGCGCCCGTTCGGTGACTCCGGGCCCCTGGTGGCGAGCTTCGCCTCCTTCGAGGATTACCTGCAGCGGCACGGGCGTGACTGGGAACGCTATGCCTACGTCAAGGCACGTCCGCTGACTGCCGCGGAGCGCTACGCCGAGATCGAGGCCGCCGCGGTGCGTCCGTTCGTGTACCGGCGCTATCTCGACTACGGGGTGTTCGAGAGCCTGCGCGTCATGAAATCGCTGATCGAGCGCGAGGTCGAGCGCCGCGAGCTCGCCGAGCACGTCAAGCTCGGCCCGGGGGGCATCCGCGAGATCGAGTTCATCGTGCAGGCGCTGCAGCTGACGCGCGGCGGCCGCGACCGCCA
This sequence comes from uncultured Pseudomonadota bacterium, assembly GCA_963825385.1. GTDB lineage: Bacteria > Pseudomonadota > Gammaproteobacteria > Steroidobacterales > Steroidobacteraceae > 13-2-20CM-66-19. The sequence continues at coordinate 744,218 of CAWGSX010000001.1, forward strand.
CCTGCAGACTCCCGCGCTGCAGACAGCGCTCGCGCGTCTGGCCGCGACGCGCAGCTTGCCCGAGGCGGCGGCGGCTGAGCTCGCCGCGGCGTATGCATTCCTGCGCCGCCTGGAGAACCGCCTGCAGATGCTCGCCGATCAGCAGACGCACCAGCTGCCCGCCGAGGCGCTGGCGCGCGAGCGCATCGCCTACGCCATGGACCTGCCGGACTGGCCGACGCTCATGGCGGCGCTCAACCGCCACCGCGCGCGCGTCAGCGCGCATTTTCGTCTGGTGATCTTCGGCGGCGCCGCCGCCGAGCCGGCCACCGGCCGCATCGATCTCGGGCGCTTCTGGAACAGTCAGGCCGAGACCGCCGCGCTCGAGAGCGAACTCAGCCAGGCCGGCTTCAGCGACGCCACTGAGGCGGCGCGCCTGCTGCTCGAGCTGCGCGCCTCCGCGCTGGTGCGGCGCCTGGATGAGCCGGGACGCCAGCGCCTGCAGGCGCTCCTGCCGGTGCTGCTCGGCGATGTGGCCGCAAGCAGCGCGCAGCTGCCGGTGCTGCGGCGCGTGCTCGCCATCCTCGAGGCCATCGGCCAGCGCTCGGCGTACTTCGCGCTGCTGCAGGAGAACGGCGCGGCGCGCGCGCGCCTGGTCGAGCTGTGCCGCCATGGCGATTTTCTCACGCGCCAGATCGCCGCGCACCCGCTGCTGCTCGATGAGCTGATCGACGAGCGCCTGCTGTCGCAGCCGCCGACGCGGCAGGGATTCGAGCAGGATCTCGCCGCGCGCACCGAGCAGCTCGGCGCGGAGGATCCGGAACAGCAGGTCGAGGGCCTGCGCCAGTTCCAGCGCGCGGCGCTGTTTCGGGTGGCGGTCGCAGACTTGACCGGCGTGCTGCCGCTGATGCAGGTGAGCGACCGGCTCACCGACATCGCCGAGCTCATCGTCGAGTCCGCCATGCAGCTCGGCTGGCGCCAGATCACCGCGCTCTTCGGCACGCCGATGTGCGGGCGCGCGGGCGAGCTGCGGCCGGTGAGCATCTGCGCGGTCGGCTACGGCAAGCTCGGTGGCATGGAGCTCGGCTACTCCTCGGACCTGGACCTGGTCTTCCTGCACGACTCCGCCGGGGAGGTGCAGGAGACCACCGGCGCCAAGCCCATCGAGAATCAGCTGTTCTTCGTGCGCCTGGCGCAGCGCATCGTGCACCTGCTCACCATGCACTCGGCCGCCGGGCGCCTCTACGAGGTCGACGTGCGGCTGCGCCCGAGCGGCAAGGGGGGGCTGCTGGTCACCAACATCGGCGCCTTCGCCGAGTATCAGCGCACGGAGGCGTGGACCTGGGAGCACCAGGCGCTGCTGCACGCCCGCGCGGTGGCCGGGGCACCGGCGCTGCGCGCGCGCTTCGAGGCGGTGCGGCTCGAGATCCTGCGCGCGCACGTGCGGCGCGGCACCCTGCGCGAGGAAGTCCGCGCCATGCGCGAGCGCATGCGCCGCGAGCTCTCGCGCGGCGATTCGCAGCATTTCGACATCAAGCAGGATCCGGGCGGCACCGCGGACATCGAGTTCCTCGCCCAGTACTGGGCGCTGAAGTGGGCGCACGATTACCCGCCGGTGGCCTGGTTCGCCGACACCATCCGCCAGCTCGAATCGGTCGCCTCCGCTGACCTGGTGCCGCAGGCGCACGTCGATATCCTGACCGGCGCCTACCGCGCCTACCGCGCGCGCAGCCACCATATGGCGCTCGCCGGGGCCGAGCCGGTGGTGGATGCGGGCGAGTTCGCCGATACCCGCGCCGCGGTCACCCGTCTGTGGGAGGAAGCGATGGGGTGAGTCGGGCGCGCGGGCGGCTATAATGGCGGCCCGCTACCGCTACGCAACGCCCATCCCCATGGCCGCCACGGCAAAGCCGCTCATCGAACCGAACGCCCAGAACCAGTACGAGGTGGGCCCCGAGGATCTGCCGCTGTGCTGTCCGATGCCGCAGATGTACCTGTGGAATTCCCATCCGCGGGTCTACCTGCCGATCGAGGACAGCGGCTGGGCCAAGTGCCCGTACTGCTCGGCCGAGTACACCCTGCGCAGCTGAGGCGGTCGCGCCCAGCGTGCTCAGCGGTAGGGCCGGTAGGATTTCTCCTCGACCAGGCGCGAACCGAGCGCCAGATTGATGCGCTTCTTTATGGCGGCGCGCTCGTCGTTGCACACGTACACCGAGCGCGCGAGCTCGATGAAGTCGCGGTCAAATGTCTGCCGCGCTTCCTTCTCGCGGATGAAGTCTTCGATATCCCACAGCTTCTCGTTCACGGCGTGCAGCGCGCGCTCATCGGCGGCGACCTCGGCAATGGCGCAGCCGCTTGCGGCCCAGGTCTGCTCAAGCAGCGCGAGCTCGAGTTTGACGTTGGCTAGCTTCGGCGCCTCCTGGATGCGCGCCACCTTGATGCGCAGGATGGTGATCTTGTCGAGCAGCTCGCCGGGGGAGAGGGGGACCAGGATGTCGTTCATGGCGTGCACCTCGCAGGCGCGGGTCGGTGACTCATCGGCGGCAGACTCCCTGGTGAGCGGTTCAGGCCGTGCGATGTTACGCCGTCCGGACCGGGGGCATCTATGCGCGCCGCCCCTCAGCGCGCAGGCCCGCCAGCGCACAGCTCGTCCAGCCGCGCGGTGACCCGGGCGACGTCGATCAGCTCCATGACGCCGGGCTCCTCGATCTTGTGCGTCCACGGCAGCTGCGCCGCCTCCACGCCGCGGAATACCCGCGCCGCCTCCGGGTAGGCGTTCACGCACCAGCGCTGCGACAGGTACGGTCCGCTGCGCGCCGGGTTCGTGGCCGCGTACAGGCCGATCACGGGCGTGCCGGCCATGGTGCCCATGTGCGCCGGCCCCGAGTCGGGCGTGACGAGCGCGCGGGCCCGGCTGAGCAGCGCCAGCAGCTTCGGCAGGGTGTCCTTGCCGATCTGGTTATGCAGCGGTGTGCGGCAGGCGCGCGCGATGGCTTCCCCGGCGGCGCGTTCGGCCACACTCGGCCCCCCGACGAGGATGACGGTGAGGCCGTGGCGCTCGTGGGCGTGCTCGGCCACCGCCGCATAGCGCTCCGGCAGCCAGTTGCGCGCGCTGTGGCTCGAGCAGGGGCTGATGAGGAGCGTCGGCTGGCCATCCGGGATGAGCTCGCGCGCATAGCGCAGCGCCTCCTCGGGCAGCGGCAGGTCCCAGCGCAGCAGGCGCTCGCGGATGCCGAGTGCCTCGAGAAAGCCGAAAAAGCTGTCGAGCACGTGTTCGCGCGTGCGGGCGGCGATGCGCGCATTGGTGAACAGCCACTGCAGCTCGCGGGCGCGGGCGCGGTCGAAGCCCAGGCGCACCTGCGCCGGCACCGCCAGCGAGGCGAGGCTCGCACGCAGCGACAGCTGCAGATGCAAAAGCACATCGAAGTGACGCGCGCGCAGTTGCGCGCGCAGACCCTGCGCCGCGCCGAGGCTCGAGCGTTTGTCCACGGTGATAAACTCCACGCCCTCGATGAGCTGCATCAGACGCGCCTCGCTTCGTCCGATGATCCAGGTGAGCTGGGTCGTGGGCCACGCCTGCTGCAGGGTACGTACGAGCGGCACGACGTGGCAGGTGTCACCGAGCGCCGAGAGCCTGAGGATACACAGACGGCGCGGAGCTTCGGCGAGAGGCAGCATGAGGGAGTTGGTTCTGTGAGCGACCGCTACGGGCTCGGCCCCGAGGTGACACGCAGCGCGGTCGCCGGCGGCGCCATGCTATATGACACCTCCCGGGCCGGCAATTTGGGCCCGGAGTGGTTCGAGCCGCGCTTCTGGAAGGACAAGGGTGCGGTCACCGCCGCCGCCGGCGGCCGCGGCGCCGCCTACTTCATCAAGATCGACGACAGGAACCTGGTGCTGCGCCACTACCGCCGCGGCGGTGCCATGGCGGCACTGCTCGGGGACCGCTATCGCTGGCACGGCGAGGCGAGCACGCGCCCGTTCACCGAGTGGCGGCTCACTTACCGGCTGCATCGTGCCGGGCTGCCGGTTCCCGCCCCGGTGGGCGCGCGCTACCGTCAGGACGGCACGAGCTACTCGGGTGACATCCTCACCGAACGCCTGCCGACCGTGGGCTCACTGGCCGAGTGCCTGCGCACCGGGGCGCTGTCGGTGACCACCTGGATCGCGATCGGACGCTGCATCCGGCGCTTCCACGACCTGGGAGTCGACCACGCCGACCTCAACGCCCACAACATCCTGCTCTCCGAGGAGCAGATCTACCTGGTGGATTTCGACCGCTGCCGCCTGCGCCGCCCGGGGCTGTGGAGCGATGGCAACCTCGTGCGCCTGCGCCGCTCGCTCGAGAAGATCACCTGGGGGCTGCCGGCGGAGCGCTTCAGCGAGTCGGACTGGCACGGGCTGCTCGACGGCTATCGCCAGTCCTCGGGCCGCAGCGAGCTGCCGCCCTAGGATCTCCCGGGCACCCCTTGCGCCTGCTCTATCGCCTCGCGCTCTACCTCGCCGTCCCGCTCGTCTGCGTCATCTTTCTGTGGCGCGGACTGCGCGACCGCAGCTACTGGCGCGGCTTCGGCGAGCGTTTTGGCTTCGGGCCGCTGCAGCGGCCGGGCGGGGTATGGGTGCATGCGGTGTCGGTGGGTGAGGTACAGGCCTGCGCGGCACTGGTGGGAGCGCTCAGCCGTCGCCACCCCAATCTGCCCCTGACGGTCACGGCCTTCACCCCCACCGGCTGGGCGCGCGCGCAGGCCCTGCTCGGTCACGTCGCGCAGGTGCGCTACCTGCCCTTTGACCTGCCGGGCTGCGTGCGCCGTTTCCTCGGGCGCGTGCAGCCGCGCCTGGCCGTAGTGTTCGAGACCGAGCTGTGGCCGAACCTGTATCAGCAGTGCGCACGGGAGCGCATCCCGCTCGTGCTGGCGAGCGCACGCATCTCCTCGCGCTCGGTCGGTCGCTACCAGCGCCTCGGCCGGCTGTTCCGCGACACCCTCTCCAGTACCGCGCTCGTGGCCGCGCAGGGCGAGGGCGATGCCGAGCGCTTCCGTGCGCTCGGTGCCGATCCGGCCGCGACGCACGTGACCGGCAACGTGAAGTTCGATTTCGAGCTGCCCGCGGACATCGGCGCGCGCGGCGCGGCGCTGCGCGCGCGCTGGGCGCCCGCCCGGGCACTGTGGGTCGCCGGCAGCACCCACGGCGGCGCTGAGGAGCAGGCGCTGATCGATACCGTGCGGCGCCTGCGCGAGAGTGCGCCCGGGGCGCTGCTGGTGCTCGCGCCGCGCCATCCGCCGCGTTTCAACGAGGTGGCGCAGGCGCTCACGCACAGCGGCATCGCCTTCGTGCGCCGCTCCGCGGAGGCCTCGGCTGCGGGCCAGGAGGTGCTCTTGCTGGACTGCCTCGGCGAGCTGGTCGATTTCTACGCCGCCGCCGACGTCGCCTTCGTCGGCGGGAGCCTGGTGCCGATCGGCGGTCACAATCTCCTCGAGCCCGCCGCGCTCGGCATACCTATCCTCACCGGCCCGAACAATTTCAACAGCGCCGAGGTCGCACGCCTGCTCACCGAGCGCGGCGGCGCGCTCATCGTGCGCACACCGGCGGAGCTCGCGGCGCAACTGACGCGCCTGTTCGCCGACGGCGCGGCGCGCGCGGCGATGGGCAGCGCGGCACGCGAGTGTGTGGACAGTAATCGCGGCGCGCTCGCGCGCCTGCTGGCCCTGATCGAGCCGCTTTTGCCGCCGGCGTCCTAGCGGCCCGCGGCCGCCGCGCCCGGCAGCGCCACGCTCGAGGCGCCGAGGACCGGCCCCTGGTCGGCGGCCTGCACGATCACCGCGACATCGGTGGCATCCTTGGGCAGATCGCCGAGTGCCACGGTGAAGCTCTGCGCCGCACCGTGCCAGGTACCGACCGGGCGTATCGCGCGCACGATGTTGAACTCCTCGAGGGTGTGACCGGAGTTCTCGCCGCGCCCGACCGCCGTGACGGCATGACGCAGGTAGGGCACGACGAGGACATCGGCGGCGCCGCCCGGGCCGTCCCGGGGGCCTACCTCGACGCGCAGCGCCTGGTCGGCCACTGACAGCGCGACATCGATGCCCTGGTGCGGCTCACCGAGCGCCTTGCGCAGGTTGTCCGTGTTCGGGCCGAGCGCATCGTTCTGGCCGTCGATGACCATCTCCGGGGTGGCCGATGGATGGCCCAGGCGGCGCGCGTAGACCTCCTGGCGGCGGGTGGCTGCATCGAGACTGAAGTGGTCGCGCCAGCCCTGCGAGTCCCAGTACGTGACGTGGTAGGCGAGCACGAGGATGTCGGGCTTCCCGGTGAGCGTGCCGACGAATTTGTCCACCGGCGGACAGGAGCTGCAACCCTGCGAGGTGAAAAGCTCCAGCACCAGCGGCCGGCCCTGGGCTGCCCCCGCGAGGGCCAGGAGCAGGACAGCCGTCACCCCGAGGCGTTGCACGATCTGAGTCACGCGGGCTCTCCTTCCAGCGCCTTTCAGTTTACTCCGATCCCCGTCCCATCCGGTCGAGAGGTGCCGCCCAGATCGGGGTCACGCTCGCCCGACGCGCTAGTGCGCCATTCCCTGCGGCGGCGCAGCCGGCGACTCCGGTGGCGGGCTGGGCAGCACGCTCTGCGGCGTGGCCTCGGCGGGCAGCATGGGTGCAGTCGCCGTGAGGTAACTGTTGATCTCGATCAGCTGCGCGCGGTCGAGCGTGCCGGCGGCGAGGCGCAGCTGCAGCACGCTCACGATGTAGTCGTAGCGGCTGCCGGAGTAGTCGGTCTCGGCCTGCACCAGGGTCTTTCTGGCATTGAGCACGTCCACCGCGGTGCGCGTCCCGACCTCGTAGCCGGCCTCGGTGGCCTTGAGTGCGGTCTGACTGGATTCCAGGGCCTGATTGAGTGCCTGCACGCGGGCGATGCCGCTGATGACGCCGAGGTAGGCATCGCGCGCCTGGCGCTCGGCGGCGCGCGAGTTCTGCACCACCGTCTCCTTGGCCGCGATCCACAGGTACTCGCTCTGGCGCACCCGCGACTGCGTGGCGCCGCCGGAGAAGATCGGCACGGTGAGCTGCAGGCCGATCTGGCGGTCGTTGATCTTGGTGTTGACGTCCTGGAAGGGGATGTACTCGAGCACCTGGTCGGACTGCGTGTAGGAGTAGGAGCGTCCGGCGATCAGATCAACCGTGGGCAGGTGGCCGCCGAAGGCCGAACGCACGTTGTCGCGGGCGATGTCGGCGGCGAGACGGGCCGAGATCAGCGCGAGGTTCTGCTCCAGCGAGATGTTGACCCAGCGCGTCTCGTCCTGCGGATCCGGCCCCTTCAGCGGCATCTCGCCCCCGGGCTTGGCGAGGCTGTCGTACTTCTGCCCGGTGATCTCCTCGAGCTGATCCTGCGAGGTGGCCAGCGTGCGCTTGGCGGCGATCACCGCCGCGGCGGCGGTGTCGCGCGAGGCCTTGGCCTCCTGCACGTCGGTGATGGCGATGAGGCCCACCTCGAAGCGCTTGTTGGCCTGGTCGAGCTGGCGCGAGATCGCCTCGAGCGAGGCCTGGTTGGCTACCAGCGCGTCGTAAGCGGCGAGGACGTTGAAATAGGCCTGTGCGACCCGCAGCACGAGGTTCTGCTCGGCAGCCTGGTAGTTGGCCTCGGCCTGAGCGACCTGGGCGCCGGCGGCCTTGATGTTCATCCAGTTGCTCCAGGAGATCAGGCTCGAGCGCAGGTTCACCGCCCACTGCTTGGTGCGCTGGTCGATCGTCTCCGGCACGGGCACCACCTGCAGCACCGGCGGCGCGTTCGGATCGTTCGGATTGCCGACCTCGGCGACCTGGTCCTGGAAGCCGGAGTTGTGGTCCCAGGTGACCCCGGCCGTGCCCTGCACCTGCGGCAGGATCGCCGCCCAGGCCTGCGGGCGTGCCTCGCGCGAGGCGAGGCGGTTGGCGTTGGCGGCGCGGATGACCGGGTCGTGCTTGACCGCATCCTCGAACACGCCCTTTAAGTCCGTGGCGGCTGCGCCCTGCGCGGCGGCGAGCAGGCACAGGCTGAGAGCGGCGGCACGGATCATGTCGTTCCCTTCATTCCTTGACAGTTCGGCTGTGGAGACGCCGTGGTCCTAAAAGGTAAATTCCGGCGGCCGCATGGCATGCACGAGCGGGTCGATGACCGTCTCGAACAGCCCCTGCATGTGCCAGGTCTGTTCGGCGCTGCGCGTGATCAGCCGCGCCTCCATGACCGGGGCCTCACCGACCACCACGAACAGGCGCCCGCCCAGGGCGAGCAGCCGCTCGAAGCGCTCCTCGTAAATCGGCAACGAGGCGGTGATCGCGATGACGTCGTAGCGCGTGGCGCTGCCGAAGTGCACCGCATCGGCGTCCATGACGTCGGCGCCGCGCACCCCCAGCCGGGCGAGGTTGCTGCGGGCGCTTTCGGCCAGGTCCGGGAAGATCTCCAGGGCGTGCACCGTGGCGGCAAGGCCGCGCAGGCAGGCGGTGACAAAGCCGGTGCCCGCGCCGACCTCGAGCACGCTCTCGTGCGGCTGCGGCAGCAGCCCCTGCAGCAGCCTGCCCACCACACTCGGGCGCAGCATGTGCTGACCGTTGGCGAGGGGCACTTCGGCGTCGGCGTAGGCCCGGTAACGCTCGCCGGCCGGCACGAACAGCTCCCGGGGCACCCGGCGCATGGCATCCAGCACGCGCTCATCGAGCACGTCCCAGGCGCGCACCTGCTGCTCGACCATCTGCTCGCGGACCTGTGCGGTTTGCATGCCTTCAAAACCTCGCCAATTGGACTTATTGCCGTGCCCGAGAAAAGGCCCGAGAAGTTACGGGTTTTCCGGGGCGGTGCCAAGCCGACTTGCGACGAGATATGGTGAAATACCGACGGGGCGTGGATGCGCCTGCGCTATGCTTCCCGAAGACACAATTTCCGCCGGCACGACAAGTCAAACCACAGTGCCCGTGGGAGCCCTAGCGCAAGGTCCAAGAAGAACGTAGATGTCGATCATCGGGCTGTTATGCCTCCTGTTCGCCCTCATCGCCGCCCTGTTTCTCGTGCTGTACGCGTTGCAGCGCCGCGACATGAAGAGCGTGCTCGAGCTGTCCCAGCAGCTGCAGCGCATCGCAATCGGCGGCCGTCTGGCCGGGCGGGTAGAGGTCAGTACTGACAAGCCGGAGGTGGCCGCCCTGGTCACCGCCGTCAACCACCTGTTGACGCGCACCGGGCCCGGGACGGACGGGGCCGCGGCGGTCGAGGCCCCGAAGCTGTTCGCCGATCTGGGCGACCGCATCCACGAGGCCGTGCTCGTGCACCGCGAGGCGATCGTCTATGCCAACCGCCAGTTCGCCGCCTTCGTCGGGGTCGACCGGGTGGAGCTGATCGGCCGGCGCCTGGCCGACCTGGTCCCGCCGGAGTACGCCGAGCTGGTGAGCGAGAACATCACCCGGCGCCTGGCCGGGGAGAGCGCCGCCGAGCGCTACGAGATCGACATGGTGGGCCTGCAGGGGCAGCTGTCGCGCCTGGAGATCAGCTCGACGCTGGTCGAGTACGACAAGTCCAACGCGCTGCTCATCACCGGGGTGGAGATCATTCCCACCCAGACGGTGCAGGCGCTGCGCCTGCCGCAGGACGGGCTCAGTGTCGAGCTGCAGCTGCTCGCCCTCGAATCCCTGGCCGAGGCCATCATCGCCACCGACAAGGACGGCCGCGTCAGCTTCATGAATGCGGCCGCCGAGCAGCTCACCGGCGCGGCGGCGGCGAGCGCCACCGGCAAGCCCCTGGAGGAGGTGGTGCGTCTGGTGGAGGAGAGCGACCGGCGCCTCTTGTCCGACCCGGTGCGTCAGGCGCTCACCAGCGGGGCGGCCATGAATCTGAGCCGGCGCGCGCTGCTGCTCACGCACGGCTCGGGCACCGAGCGCGCCATCGAGCTCACCGCCTCCCCGGTGCGCAACCACGCCAACGAAGTGGTCGGCGCGGTGATGATGCTGCACGATGTGACCGAGCTGCGCGGGCTCACGCGCCAGATGTCCTACCAGGCCACGCACGATGCGCTCACCGGCCTCATCAACCGGCGCGAGTTCGAGCGGCGGCTGCAGGAGGCGATCGAGAGCGGGCACCGCGGCGATGGCCAGCACGTGCTGTGCTATCTGGACCTCGACCGCTTCAAGCTCGTCAACGACACCAGCGGACACGTCGCCGGCGACAGCATGCTGCGCGAGGTGGCGAAGCTGCTGCGCGATGCGGTGCGCGACAGCGATACCGTCGGCCGCCTCGGTGGCGATGAGTTCGGGCTGCTGCTGATCGGCTGTCCGCTCGACAAGGCGCGGCAGATCGCCGATGACCTCACGCGCGCGGTGGGCGACTACCGCTTCGTCTGGAAGGACCGCATCTTCAACATCGGGGTGTCGGTCGGCCTGGTCGAGATCTCGCGCGAGAGCGGCACGCTCGAGGAGCTGCTCGCGGCCGCCGATACCGCCTGTTACGTCGCCAAGAAACAGGGCTCCGGCCGCGTCGCGGTGTACTCCGCCCGCGATGAGGCGCTCGCGCGTCACACCGGGGAGATCCAGTGGCTGCAGCGCCTGCAGAGCGCGCTCAAGGAGAACCGCTTCCACCTCTACCACCAGGTGATCGTGCCGGCGCACGGCGAGGACTCCGGGCCCGCGATGGAGGTGCTGGTGCGCCTGCAGGATGAGACCGGGCAGGAGCTCGCGCCCGCGGACTTCATGCGCGCCGCCGAGCGCTACCGCCTCATGGGCCTGGTGGACCGCTGGGTGGTGCAGACGACGCTGTCGGCGCTCGGCCGCGGCGCGATTCCGGTGCAGCCCAACCACAGCATCGCCATCAACATCTCCGGCCAGACCCTCGCCGACGTGTCGTTCCTGGAGTTCGTGGTCGAGTGCTTCGACACGACCGGAGCCGCACCCACCCAGGTGTGCTTCGAGATCACCGAGAGCGCGGTGATCGCCAACCTCGATCACGCGCGGCGCTTCGTCGGCGTGCTGCACGGCATGGGCTGCCAGTTCGCGCTCGATGACTTCGGCTCCGGCGTCGGTTCGTTCTCGAACCTGAAGAACCTGCCGCTCGATTACCTGAAGATCGATGGCTCGTTCATGCGCAACCTCGCGCGCGACAGCGTCAATCAGGCGATGGTCACGGCGATGATCAAGCTCGCGCGCACGCTGAACTTCAAGGTGATCGCCGAGCAGGTCGAGGACTCAAGCTCGGTGGAAGCGGCGCGCCGGATGGGGGTCGATTACCTGCAGGGCTACGCCATCGGGCGTCCGCAGCCGCTGTCGCTGGCTGCCTGAAGGGCGCGCCGCCGGCCGGCGGCAGCGCGTTACTGCAAACCGGCAACGGGAGCTGGGGCTGGCGCGCCGCGCCAGGCGTTGCGGCCCGCGCGGCCGAACGCCGCGCGGGCTCTGGGCATTTCCTACAGCAGCGGCACCAACAGCAGCGCCACGATGTTGATGATCTTGATCAGCGGGTTGATGGCCGGGCCGGCCGTATCCTTGTACGGATCGCCCACGGTGTCGCCGGTCACGGCGGCCTTGTGCGCATCCGAGCCCTTGCCGCCGAAGTTGCCTTCCTCGATGTACTTCTTGGCGTTGTCCCAGGCACCGCCGCCGGTGGTCATCGAGATGGCGACGAAGAGGCCGGTGACGATGGTGCCGATCAGCAGGCCGCCGAGCGCGCGCACGCCGGCACCCGGACCCATGAGCGTGTTCATCACCGACCACGAGCACGATCGGCACCAGGATCGGCAGCAGCGAGGGCACGATCATCTCGCTGGATCGCGGCGCGCGTGAGCAGGTCCACCGCGCGCGAGTAGTCCGGCTTTGCGGTGCCGTCCATGATGCCCTTGATCTCACGGAACTGGCGCCGCACCTCGTTCACGACCGAGCCGGCGGCGCGGCCCGACGGCCTCCATCGCCATGGCGCGCGAACAGGTACGGCACCAGGCCGCCGATGAACAGGCCGATGATCACCGCCGGGTCCGACAGCGAGAAGGTCGGCGCAGCTTGCCCGCGGCCTCGAGGTTATGGGTGTAGTCGGCGAACAGCACCAGGGCGGCAAGTCCCGCCGAGCCGATGGCATAGCCCTTGGTGACCGCCTTGGTGGTGTTGCCGACCGCATCCAGCGGATCGGTGATGTCGCGCACCTGCTTGGGCAGGCCCGCCATCTCGGCGATGCCGCCGGCGTTGTCGGTGATCGGGCCGTAGGCGTCGAGCGCGACGATCATGCCGGTCATCGACAGCATCGAGGTGGCGGCGATGGCGATGCCGTACAGGCCGATCGAGATGGTAGGCGCCCCAGATCGCCAGACACACCGCGATCACCGGCAGGGCGGTGGCTTTCATGGACACGCCCAGGCCGGCGATGATGTTGGTGGCGTGGCCGGTCTGCGAGGCGGCCGCCACCTTGCGCACCGGGCTGTACTCGGTGGCGGTGTAGTACTCGGTGATCATGATCATGGCCGCGGTGAGCGCCAGGCCGATGAGCGCGCAGCCGTACAGCGGGCCGATGTTGCGCGGGCATGATCTTCTGGGTGATGAACCAGAACAGCACCGCCGAGACGATGCCGGAGACGATCACGCCCTTGTAGAGCGCGTTCATGATCTTGCCGCCGGCCTTGGCGGAGACGAAGAACGTGCCGATGATGGAGGCGATGATCGACGCCGCGCCGAGCGCGAGCGGATAGATGACCGCGGCGAGCGCGGCGTCGGCGCCGTCCTTGGCGAAGAGCAGGCCGCCGAGCAGCATGGTGGCCACGATGGTGACCGCGTAGGTCTCGAACAGGTCGGCGGCCATGCCGGCGCAGTCGCCGACGTTGTCGCCGACGTTGTCGGCGATCACCGCCGGGTTGCGCGGGTCGTCCTCGGGGATGCCGGCCTCGACCTTGCCGACCAGGTCGGCGCCGACGTCGGCGCCCTTGGTGAAGATGCCGCCGCCGAGGCGCGCGAAGATCGAGATCAGCGAGCCGCCGAAGGCGAGCCCACCAGCGCATGCAGCGCGCCGTCGGGCCCGAGGGAGGTGAAGCGGCTGAGGAGGGCGTAGTAGCCGGCGACGCCGAGCAGCCCCAGGCCCACCACCAGCATGCCGGTGATGGCGCCGCCCTTGAAGGCGACGCTGAGCGCGGCGTTGAGGCCGGCGGTGGCGGCCTGCGCGGTGCGCACGTTGGCGCGCACCGAGATGTTCATGCCGATGTAGCCGGTGAGCCCGGAGAGCACCGCGCCGATGGCGAAACCGCCGGCGGTTGGCCAGCCGAGCGGGGAGAAGCCCATCACCACGAACAGCACCACGCCGACGATGAGCGATGGTGGTGTACTGGCGGTTGAGGTAGGCCTTGGCGCCGGCCTGGATGGCGGCGGCAATCTCCTGCATGCGCGGCGTTGCCGGCCGGCAGGCCAGGATCGAAGCCATCGAGATGATGCCATAGAGCACGGCAAGCACCCCGGCGCCGATCGCCAGCGGACAGCCACATGATCGGCATTCATATTCTGCGAACCTCCCCCAAAAAAGGCCGCGCACATATAGCATGGCGACCCGCGCCCCGGCCGCGGGCGGCTGGCGACATGCGCAATGCCGGCCGCGGCCCGGTTCCGGGACCTGCGCCTACACCTTGAAATCCGGTCTTGAGGCGTCGTTTGACCGGCACGCCCTTGATGCGAACGTAGGCCGGCAGGCCGTCCCGGTAAGGCGGGTAGGCTTCGCCTGCGATCAGCGGCTCGAGGTAGCGCCGGCACGCCGCGGTGATGCCGAAGCCGTCGGCGCTGATGTATTCGCGCGGGCAGCTTCTTTTCCTTGTTGGCGACCTCGCCGAGCGGCACATGGCCGATCATCCAGCGGTAGGGCCGGGCGGACTTGCGCACGATGGTAGGCATCACCGCGTTGATGCCCTGCACGCCGAGCTCGACGGCCGCCTTGCCGACCGCATAGGCCTGCTCGACATCGACCCGGGAGGCGATGTGGCGCGCGGCGCGCTGCAGGTAGTCGGCGACCGCCCAGTGGTACTTGTAGCCGTGCGCCTCGCGCACCATGTTGGCGACCACCGGGGCGACGCCGCCGAGCTGGGTGTGGCCGAAGGCATCCTTGGTGCCGGCGTCGGCCAGGAATTTGCCGTCGGGGTAGGCGGCGCCCTCCGACACCACGATCACGCAGTAGCCGTAGTCGGTCACGCACTGCTTGACGCGCTCGAGGAACCGGCCCTGCTCGAAGGGCATCTCCGGAAACAGGATGATGTGCGGGGGCTGCGCCGTGCCCTTGCCGGCAAGTCCCGCCGCGGCGGCGATCCAGCCGGCATGCCGCCCCATCACTTCCATCACGAACACCTTGGTGGAGGTGCGCGCCATCGAGGCCACATCCAGCGCCGCCTCGCGCGTGGAGACCGCCACGTACTTGGCGACCGAACCGAAGCCCGGGCAGCAGTCGGTGTGCGGCAGGTCGTTGTCGACGGTCTTTGGCACGCCGACGCAGGTGATCGGATAGCCGAGCGTCGCGCCGATCTGCGAGACCTTCAGGGCGGTGTCCATCGAGTCGTTGCCGCCGTTGTAGAAGAAGTAGCCGATGTCGTGGGCACGGAACACCTCGATGAGGCGCTCGTACTCGGCTGCGGTTCTGCTCCAGGCCCTTGAGCTTGAAGCGCGCCGAGCCGAAGGCGCCGGCCGGGGTGTAGCTGCAGCCCGCGGATCGCCGCCTTGGGCTCGCGCCCGACGTCGATCAGGTCCTCGGTCAGCGCGCCGATGATGCCGTCGCGCCCGGCGTAGATCTTGCCGATGTGCTTGGAGCGCAGCGCGGCCTCGATCACTCCGCAGGCGGAGGCATTGATGACGGCGGATACCCCGCCGGACTGTGCGTAGAAGGCGTTTTGCGGGGCTTTCTTGGGCATGGGGCGCGCGGGACGATGGTGGCTGCAGGGCGGGGAAGGATAGCGCTTCGAGGCGCCCGGTGCGCAGCGCCGCGGCGGTTTGACCTGTCTTCGGGGGGCCGGTAACGTGGCGCACCTTTGAGCGGCCAGCTCAAGAGAGACAGGCTAACAACATGCGCATCGTTCTGTTGGGCGCGCCCGGCTCCGGGAAGGGCACGCAGGCTCAAAGACTGGTGGAGCGGGTCGGTATCCCGCAGATCTCCACCGGGGACCTGCTGCGCGCCGCGGTGGCCAAGGGAACCGAGCTTGGCCGCCAGGCGAAAGAGGCGATGGACAGCGGCCGCCTGGTGGAGGACTCCCTGGTGCTCGGCATGATCCGCGAGCGGCTCGGTGAGCCCGATACGCGCAAGGGTTTCATCCTGGACGGTTTCCCGCGCAACCTCGCGCAGGCGCACGCGCTCGAGCACCTGCTCGAGGCGCTGCACCAGCCACTCGATGCGGTCGTGCAGCTCGAGGTGGATTACGGCGAGCTGGTGAAGCGCATCTCCGGCCGCCGCACCTGCACTGACTGCGGCCGCGTCTTCAACCTGCTCACCTCACCGCCGAGCGGCGCGACGGCGCTGTGCCCGGTCACCGGTCAGCCGCACCGTCTCATGCAGCGTCCCGATGACAACGAGGCGACGGTGGCCGAGCGGCTGCGGGTTTATGACGAGAAAACGCGCCCGCTCATCGACTTCTACCGCGCGCGCGGACTGCTGCGTGTCATCGACGCGCAGGGCGATCTGGAGGCGGTCACGCAACGCCTCGCCGCGACGCTCGGCGTGCCGCAGCTGGCCGTGCCCCGGCCGGCGCGCGCCGGCGCCCGCAAGAACGCGCGGCGCAAAGCGCCCGGCAAGCGCGCCGCGCGTGCGGCCCCGCGCAAGAAGGCTGCCGGCCGCGCCGCGGCCCCACCGAAAAAGCGTGCTGCACGCAAGAGCAAGAGCGCAAAACCCCGCAAGGCTGCCGCCCGCAAGACCCCTCCGGGCCGCCCCGGCACCCGCCGCCCCTCGCCGCGGCGTCCGCGCCGCCACCGCTAGAGGGCGGCGAGCAGTCGCTCACCGAGCAGCGGGCGGCGCCAGCCACGCAGGACACTTCCCTCCCGCTCGCCGTCGCTGAGCTGCTCGAGCTCGCGGCGGGTCGCCAGCACCTCGGGGGCGAGCGCGAGCTCGGCGGCGAGGGTCTGCACGATGCCGCTGAGTTTCTTCAGCAGCGCGGCGCGCGCCGGGTCGGGCCGCGCCCGCCCGGGCAGCGGCGGCGGCGGATCGGATATGGCGGCCGCTTCGATCAGGGCCAGGAGCTCGCCGCCGCGGCGCTTGACCAGCCCCGGCGGCATCGCCTCGATGCCTTCCAGGGCGGTGCTGCTGCGCGGCACCTGCATGACGAGGTCGCGCAGCACCGCGTCATCGAGAATCCAGCCGCGCGGCCGGTCGTGCTCGATGGCGCTGCGCTCGCGCCACGCGGCCAGCGCCTGCGCCAGGCGCAGCCTCCCGGGATCGAGATCCTTCAGGCCCTTCAGGCGCTGCCAGGCGTGCTCGGGGCGCACCTGCAGCTGGCTCGCGTCGGCGAGCGCGGCGAGCTCCTCTTCCAGCCACGCGAGGCGGCCGAGCCGCTCCAGTTCCTCCTGCAGGCGCTCGGCGAGCGGCAGCAGGTAATTCACGTCATCGAGGGCGTAGCTCACCTGCTCGGCCGAAAGCGGCCGGCGCGACCAGTCGGTGCGCGTGTGCGACTTGGCGAGCTCGCTCCCGAGCAGGCGCCGCACCGCCTCGGCATAGCCGACCTGCGCCGGCAGTCCCGCCAGGCTTGCGGCGATCTGCGTATCGAACACCGGGCGGGTGAGGCCGGCGACCGGCAGCAGCACTTCGAGGTCCTGACGCGAGGCGTGCATGACCTTCACCGGCTGTGCGGCGCTCAGGACCTGCGCCAGCGGCGCGAGGTCTTGGAGGGCGAGCGGGTCGACGCAGGCGGCCCGGGCCGGGGAGGCGAGCTGCACCAGGCACAGCTGCGCCCGGTAGGTGCGCTCGCGCAGGAACTCGGTGTCCAGTGCCACGCGGCCCTGCTCGGCCAGATGCGCGGTGAATTCCTCGAGCGCGGCGGTGGTGGTGATGACGGACTGCAAACGCGGTGGCGATGATCTGTACAATCGTTGGCGGTGCATTATGCGCCAAAGCACTGCGGTAACCGTACGCCATGCGGCAGCTCCTTCGCACCTTCATGCAGATCACGCTCCTGCGCCGCGGTCCGCAGGATCTGCCCGGCGCACCGGTGGTGCTGCTGTTGACGCTGCTCGCCTTCCTGGCCGTGCACCTGTTCCTCAACTACCTGCTGCCGGGGGTCGAGGGCGCCGGCAATCCCGCCAACGCCGATCTGCCGCCGTACCCGGTGCGGGTGCTGCTCGATGCGCTGCTCAACTGGGTGTGGTTCGGACTGCTGCTGCGCTTTGCGGGACACCCCGAGCGCACGCTGCAGACCACCACCGCCTTTCTCGGCGTGCGCACCGTGCTCGCGCCGCTGCTGTTTCTGGTGAGCTGGGCGGCGCCGCGCCCCGGGCAGGACTCGCTGTGGGCGGCGCCGGCGCTGCTGTTCGGCCTGTCCGTCTGGATCTGGAGGATCGCGGCCTGCAGCCAGATCGTGAAGGCGGCGCTGGAGTGGTCCGGTGCGCTCAGTGTCGCCCTGGTGCTGTTGCAGGAGGCCGCCACCGAGCTGGCCACGCGCGCGCTGATTGATCCCACGGGCTGACCGGCACCATGCACGTCCACATCCTCGGCATCTGCGGCACCTTCATGGGCGGCATCGCCGCGATCGCGCGCGCCGCGGGCTTCCGCGTCACCGGCTCGGACCAGAACGTCTACCCGCCGATGAGCACGCAGCTCGAGGCCCTCGGCATCGAGCTCACCGAAGGCTTCGCGGCCGCGCAGCTGGATCCCGCACCGGATGTCGTGGTGGTGGGCAACGTCATGACGCGCGGCATGCCGGTGATCGAGGCGCTGCTCGACCGCGGCCTGCCGTACTACTCCGGACCGGAGTGGCTGGCGCGCGAGGTGCTCAAGAGCCGCTGGGTGCTGGCGGTCGCCGGCACGCACGGCAAGACCACCACCAGCTCGCTGCTTGCCTGGATCCTCGAGTCAGCGGGCCTCAACCCCGGCTTCCTGATCGGCGGCGTGCCGGCCAACTTCGGCACGAGCGCGCGCCTTGGCGCCGAGCCGTTCTTCGTCATCGAGGCCGACGAGTACGACACCGCCTTCTTCGACAAGCGCGCCAAGTTCGTGCACTACCGGCCGCGCACCGCGATCCTCAACAACCTCGAGTTCGACCACGCCGACATCTACCCGGATGTGGCCGCCATCCAGCGCCAGTTTCACCACCTGGTGCGCACCATTCCCGGCAGTGGCCGCATCGTCTGGAACGCGGCGGATACGAACCTCCAGGCGACGCTGGCCATGGGTTGCTGGACGCCGCTACAGGGCTTTGCCGGCTGCGCGCTCCCGGGGGCGCAGTGGAGCGCGCGCGGCAGCGGGGACTACTCGAGCTTCGAGGTGTACGAGGGGGGCGAGCTGCGCGGGCGCGTGAGCTGGGAGCTGATCGGCGCCCACAACATGGAGAACGCGCTCGCGGCCATCGCCGCCGCGCAGCACGCCGGCGTGACGGTGTCCCGCTCGCTTGAGGCACTGGCGAGCTTCCGCGGCATCGCGCGGCGCATGCAGCTGGCCGGCGAAGTACGCGGCATCCGCGTCTATGACGATTTTGCGCATCACCCGACCGCCATCACCACCACCCTCGATGGCTTGCGCCGCCGTGTCGGGGCGGGGCGTATCGTCGCGGTGCTCGAACCGCGCTCGCACACCATGCGCATGGGCGTGCACCGCGACACCCTGGCGCCGTCTTTGTCCGGGGCGGACGAGGTGTGGCTGTACGCACCGGCGGATCTGGGCTGGGACGTGGGCGCGGTGGCCGCCGCACTCGGCAGCAGGGCGCGCGTGCGCAGCGACATCGCCACGCTGGCGCGCGATCTTGCCGCCGCGGCACGCCCCGGTGACCACGTGCTCATCATGAGTAACGGCGGCTTCGGCGGCCTGCACGGCAAGCTCCTCGCCGCGCTGCGCGCCGGCTAGAGCCAAAAGCGGCGCACCGGTGGAGGAGATCACGCTGCCGCTCTTCCCGCTGCACACGGTGCTCTTCCCCGGCGGACCGCTGGCGCTGCGCGTCTTCGAGCCGCGTTACCTCGACATGATGCGCTGCTGCCTGCGTCAGCAGAGCGAATTCGGCGTGACGACGCTGCTTGAGGGCCGCGAGGCCGGCGCGGCGGCGCGCGTAGCCTCGATCGGCACGCGTGCCCGCGTGGTGGATTTCGACACGCTGCCCGACGGGCTGCTCGGCGTCACCTGTCTCGGCAGCGCGCGCTTCCGGCTGCTGCGGCGCTGGCAGCAGTCCGACGGGCTCAATGTAGGCTCGATCGAGCCGCTCGGCGCCGATCGGCCGCGCGAGCTGCCGCCGGATCTTGCGCATCTGGCGGACCTGCTGCGCGAGGTCCTGCCGCGCCTCGGCCACGGCTACGCGCACGTCGATGCGCACTACGAAGATGCCGGCTGGGTCGCCAACCGCTGCGGCGAGGTGCTCGCGCTCAGCATCGAGCAGAAGCTGACGCTGCTCGAGCTCGATGACCCGCTCGCACGCCTCGCCCAGGTTGCGGCCTGGTTAACCCGGCAGGCCCCGGCTGCGCATGAATAGCCCGAGGTACTTGCGGCGCACGTAGTTGGCTTCGACGAGCGCGAACACCAGGCCGCGCCAGCCGTCGAGGAAGCCGAGCCGCAGCACGTAGCCGCGCACGAAGCGCCACTGCGGATTGATCAGCACCGGCCACAGCCCGCAGCGCCTTCCGCGCTCGTACAGCGCCTGCGCCATGAGGTCGGCATAACGCTGCATGCGCGCGAGGTGATCGCCGAGGCTGCGGTAGGAGTAGTGCTCGAGCTGGCCGCGCAGGCGCCGCACCGGCCCCGTGATGCGCGTGTTCTCGTGGATCTCGTAGCCGCTCCAGCCGCCACGGCGCCGGTCGAAGAGGCGCACCAGGCGGTCGGGGTAGGCGTTGCCGTGCCGCAGGAAGCGTCCGAAGTAGTCGGTGATGCGCGGCACGGAGTAGCCGGCCGCGCCGGCGAAGCCGCGCGCCTGCTCGGCCACGATTTGCGCGCGCAGCGATGCGCTGACGCGCTCGTCGGCATCCACACACAACACCCAGTCGTGCGCGGCGCTGTCGACCGCGAACTGCTTCTGCGAGCGGTAGCCGGGCCAGTCGCGCTCGATGACCCGGGCGCCGAGGGCGGCGGCACGCTGGCGGGTGTCGTCGCTCGAGTGCGCGTCAACGACCACGATCTCGTCGCAAAAGCTCAAGGAGCGCAGGCAGGCCTCGATGCGGTCGGCCTCGTTGTAGGTGATGATGCAGGCCGACAGACCGCTCGCGCTCGACACGGGATCACTCGTGTGTTGCCGGATCGCGCATAGAATAGCGCGAATGAGTACGGTGCTGTTCTTCGATCCGGTGTGCCAGCAGCCCTACGACACGCACACGCTCTTGACCCAGGCCAGCGGCGGCACCGAGGCCACGCTCACCCGCATCGCCGATGCGCTCGGCGCGTTCGTCATGCAGCACAACCGCACCGCCGCCGCCGGGCGCTACCTGCCGGTCCAGGCCCTGGCCGGTATCGAGCACGTGGTCGTGAACCGCGAGCCGCGCGCGCTCGCGCGCGCTCGCGCGCTGTTCCCCCAGGCGCGGCTGTATCTGTGGCTGCACGACCAGCTGGCGCCCGGGTCGACGCGGGCGCGACGCCTGGGCCGCTGCCGCGCGCTGCTGCGCGAGCTTGCGGTGACGGCGGTATGCGTCTCCGACACGCAGCGCCGCGCGGTGGATGCGGCGCTGCGCGGCCTCAGGCTCGATGCAGTCATGCGCACTCTCACCATCTATAACCCGGTGGACGATGCGCTCGAGCCGGATGGCACGGCGCTCGATGAGAACCGGCTGGTGTTCTTCTCCTCGCCCAACAAGGGACTGGACTTCACGCTCGATGCCTTCGCGGCGCTGCGCCGCGCGCTGCCGCAGTTGCACCTGGAGGTCGGCAACCCCGGCTACAGGGCGGACCGCAATGCTGCTTATCCGGGCGTGCGTTTCCTCGGCGCGCTGCCGCAGGCGCGCATGCACGCCGTGGTGCGCGGCGCGCTGTGCACTTTCTTTCCCAACTTCGTCATCCCGGAGACTTTCGGTCTCGTTTTTGCCGAGTCCCACGCCCTGGGTACGCCGGTGCTGACGCTCGACTGCGGCGCCGCGCTCGAGGTGCTCGGCGACCCGAGCGAGGTGCTGCCGTTGCGTGGCGCCTACCGCGTCTACGAGAGTACGGTGCGGCTTTTGCCGCGGCCGCTGCGCGCCGGACCGGCGCGCCTGGCCGCGGCCGCGGGACTGTTCGACGCCTTCATCGAGCGGGTGCGGGCCTGGCGCGCCGGTGCCCGACCGGCGCCACGCCCGGATACCCGCTTCCGGCTGAGCACGGTCGTGCCGCAGTGGCAGGCACTGCTTGGCTCGGCAAGGTCCTGAAGCCATGCGCACCTTCGCCGCCTTCCTGCTCATGATGGCGCTCGCGCTCGCTGCGATCGCGCTCTGCACCTACCCGGCGTGGCTGCTCCTGCATCCGCACTTCGCGTTTCCCTTCCATCGCATCGGCGAGCGCATCGGCATGCTGGCGCTGCTCGGCGGTTTTGTGCTCCTGGCGCGCCGTCTCGGGCTCGCCGACCGCGCGAGCCTCGGCTACGGGGTGCCGCGGCGCGTGTTCGTGCGCGAGCTGGCGCTCGGGCTCGTGATCGGGGTCGTCACCATGCTCCTCATCGTCGCCAGCATGTGGGCGCTCGGGCTGCTCGCGTGGCGCGAGCCGGCTGCCGCGGGACTGGCGAAGATCCTCGTGACGCGGCTCCTGAGCGGGCTTGCGGTCGCGTTCATCGAGGAGACCTTCCTGCGCGGCGCGATGCAGACGGGCATCACGCGCGAGTCCGGCACCGGCGCGGCGGTCGCGCTCACGGCACTGATCTACGCCGCGACGCATTTCTTTGCCAGTTACCATATCGCACCCGAGCAGGTGAGTGCGCACAGCGGCCTCGAGCTGCTCGGCGGCACCCTGCAGGCGTTCGCCCATCCGGGCCTCATCGCCGACGCCTTCCTCGCGCTGTTTGCGCTGGGGGTGCTGCTTGCCCTGGTGCGGGCCGCCACCGGCAACATCGCCGCCTGCATCGGCCTACACGCAGGCTGGGTGTGGATCATGCTGGTCGCCCACGAGCTCACGGTGCGGCGCCCGGACGCGCCGCTGGGCTTTCTGTTAAGTCGCTTCGACGGCTTCGTCGGCTACCTGGTCTTCGCCTGGATCGTGGTGCTCGGGCTGCCGCTGTGGCACTTCTACCGCAGCCGCGCCCAGCGGGCTAGTTCAGCTGGGTGACGCTGTAGCCCTTCTTGCGCAGCATCTCGATGAGGCCGCCCGGGCCCACCAGGTGCAGCGCGCCGACCACGACCATCGCGTTGTCGCCCGCGCCGAGCAGTGCCTGCAGCTGCGGCAGCCAGTGGGCATTGCGATCGGTCACCAGCGGCTTGTAGAGCTGCGGCATCGACTGGTACTCGGTGGATAGCAGCGCCGCCAGGCGCGGCGCATCGCCGCTGCGCCAGGCATGCACCACATCGTGCATCTCGCTCTTGAGATCCTTGAGCTCATCGAGCGCCTCATCGAGCATACGCACCTGGTCCTCGCGCGACAGTCCCACCAGCCCGGACAGCTCCTCGGGCAGGGTCTCAAGTCCGGCGGTCTCCTTGCCATCGGCCTGCGCGCGGCGCAACAGCTGATCCTCCACCCCCTGCTCGGCATCGAAGCCCGCGTGAGAGTAGGCGAGGTCGGTGAGCTCGATGCCGACGACCCACGGCGCCTGGGTGTCCAGGCCGCTCATCGGCAGGCCGACGTCGCCGGCGGCGTGCGTGAGGCGCGTGTAGCGCGCCTCGCCGAGCAGCCCGCGCAGGGTCGTGCCCGCCGGCAGGGTGCCGTGGTCCATCATCCACACCATCGCCTCGGCCGGGTCGAACCGTGCCAGGTCCATCTCCATCACGAGCTTGTGCGAGTCCGCGTAGGCGCGGTCAAACGCCGGCGGCAGCGCGGCGTCGTCCGCGGGCAGCATGTGAACGGAGCCGGCGAGGTAGACGGTGTTGTGGGCGCCGCGCACCGCCCACACCGGGGCGGCGGCGTGCGCGCTCAGGCAGCCGAGTAGACCGAGCGCGAGGAGCCACCGCTGTGCTGCTCTACCCACATCACCTCCGTCACGAGCGAGCCGTCGGCACGCAGTTCGAGCGTACGGTACGCCGGCGGGCGCCGATCGACCGCGAAATCATCCGAGTGGGGCAGGAACTGCGCGCAGGTGGAGGGCGTCGCGAGCATGCGCACGCCCTTGCGCACCGCGTCGTAGGCCTGGTGCACGTGACCCCAGACGATCCCGCGCACGCTCTTGTGCTGGTCGATCGTGTGCAGGAATTCTGCGGCGTTGGTAAGCCCGACCCGGTCGAGCCACTGGCTGGACATCGCCACCGGGTGGTGGTGCAGGCAAACCAGACAGTGCCGGCCCGCGGCGCTGCCGAGGGCGGCGTCGAGTTCGCCGAGCTGCTGGGCGCTCAGGGCACCGCTTGCGGATCCGGGGATGCAGCTGTCGAGCAGCACGATGCGCCAGCGTCCCATGTCCACGTGTCCGCCGAGCACGAACGGTGCACCGCTGAGAGCCGCGCGCATGGCGCGCGGCTCGTCGTGGTTGCCGGGCAAGCACAGCACCGGCAGCCCGAGCGCACCGAACACGCGGCGGAAATGCGTGTATCCGCCCGGGTCGTCCTGCACCAGATCGCCGGTCACGAGCAGCGCATCCGGCGGCCAGTCGCGTGCCTGCGCGTGCGCGAGCGCATTGTTCAGCGCCGGCAGTGTCGCCACGCCGCGCAGCGACTCGCGCTCATCCGCGTACAGGTGCGGATCGGTGAATTGGGTCAGGCGTACCACGCTCATGCGACGGCAGGGTAGCAGAGCGTTTTGCGATGCTGCAGTGAACCACGTCCCCCGCCGCGGGGCGTCCGCAGGCGGCGACATGACGCGGGTCCGTTTCCGTCGCACGGGAGTGTGAAGCAGGCCCGTACGGGCATTCGTCGCATCGGCGTGGCCGTCCGTTAAAAATGCGTCCGGGGCGCTTCAGCGCGGCGCGCGGCGCGCACCGGCTTTGCACAGCTTAGGACTGCGGCTCCTTACAGAACGTTCCGGATGCACTTCACATCCTGCGCGAAGGTGAACGGCCGTTCAGGCGCGGCGCCGCGGGCGTGGCCGTCGCCACAACAGCAGCCCGAGCCCGAGCGCGGCGAGCCCGAGCGTACCGGGCTCAGGCACCCCGATGCGCTGCACCTGGGTACCGAAGTCGACCAGGTACTGGCCGTTATCGACCAGGCCGAAGCTGCCGCCGTAGCTGATCTCGGTCAGGAAGGTGGCGAGGGCATCGGCGCCGGCCACGCTCTTCGGATCGCTCGAGTCGAACTCGTCCCAGTTGAAGGCGCTGCCCATCGACATGAAGTTGATGAGGCTCGTGGGTCCGAGTCCCGTGCCCCCGCCGCTGACCGTCAGCGTCGGCATATTCACGACCGCCTGGCCATTGAGCTCCAGCACCAGATCCGTCACGGTGGCGTCTTGGAAGGTCCAGTCGTGGACCTGACCACCCTGGAAGTTGAAGTTGCTGGAAGCGGAGCCGGTGTCGAGGATGAAGGAGCCGGAGAAGCTCTGCCCGGAGCCGAGACTCGGCGGCGGATCACCGACCGGCTCGAAGGAGCCGCTGAGCGTGTACAGAAGCTCGTCGCCATAGGCGGGCGCAGCCAGCGCTGCGAGCGCAAGCAATAAGACGCGCATGATGGACCTCCCTGTTATCCTGCCGGCGCCTCGAGGGGCGCTGCGCCTATTGTGAACCCCTGCGCGGCGCTGGCAACTGACCGTTCCGCGAGGCG
Organism: uncultured Pseudomonadota bacterium; assembly: GCA_963825385.1. Lineage (GTDB taxonomy): Bacteria > Pseudomonadota > Gammaproteobacteria > Steroidobacterales > Steroidobacteraceae > 13-2-20CM-66-19. The sequence continues at coordinate 769,111 of CAWGSX010000001.1, forward strand.
ATTTGAGCATCGGGCGCGAGTGGTGGAAAATGCGCGCCCCCCGTCGCGCACGCCGCGCGGGCTCCTTCCCCCAGTGCGGCCTTAAGCCGCTGACAGAGCAGCATGAGCACACCCCGCGAACTCGCCAATGCCATCCGCGCGCTGTCCATGGACGCGGTCCAGCGCGCCAATTCCGGTCATCCAGGCATGCCCATGGGCATGGCCGACATCGCCCAGGTGCTGTGGCGGGATTTTCTGCGCTACAACCCCGCCAATCCCCGCTGGTTCGACCGCGACCGGTTCGTGCTCTCCAACGGCCACGGCTCCGCGCTGCTGTACTCGGTCCTGCACCTCACCGGCTACCCGCTCACCCTCGAGGACATCAAGGCGTTCCGCCAGCTGGGCAGTAAGACTCCCGGACACCCCGAGTACGACCTGCCGCTCGGCATCGAGACCACGACCGGACCGCTCGGACAGGGGCTGGCCAATGCCGTGGGCATGGCCTTCGCCGAGAAGGTGCTCGCGCTCGAGTTCAACCGCGAGGGGCTGAATATCGTCGATCACTACACCTATGCCTTCTGCGGCGACGGCTGCCTGATGGAAGGGGTCTCGCACGAGGCCTGTTCGCTTGCCGGCACGCTCAAGCTCGGCAAGCTCATCGTCCTATATGACGACAACGGCATCTCCATCGACGGCAAGGTGGTGGGCTGGTTCACCGACGACACCCCCAGGCGCTTTGCAAGCTATGGCTGGCACGTCATCCCCGACGTCGATGGCCTGGACGCAACCGCGGTCGAGCGCGCCCTGCGCGCGGCGCGCGCCGAGACGCAGCGGCCCACGCTCATCTGCTGCAAGACCATCATCGGCTTCGGCGCGCCGGACAAGGAGGGCACCAAGGAGGCGCACGGGGAGGCGCTCGGGGTGGAGGAGGTGGCCGCGGCGCGCAAGATGCTGGGCTGGCCGTACCCGCCGTTCGAGGTGCCGCAGGAGATCCGCGCCGCGTGGGACCACCGCGCCCAGGGTGCCAAGCTCGAGGCCGCGTGGCGCGAGCTGTTCGCGCGCTACCAGAAGGCCCACCCGGACCTCGCCCTGGAGTTCGAGCGGCGCATGCGCGGGGAGCTGCCGGCCAACTGGGCCGATACCGCGCGCCAGACCGTCGAGACACTGCTCAAGCAGAGCACCCCGCAGGCGACGCGTCAGTCCTCACAGGCGGCGCTGAACGCGCTCGCCCCCGACCTGCCGGAGCTGTTCGGCGGCTCGGCCGATCTCACCGGCTCGAACAACACGCTCTTCAAAGGCGCCAAGGTGATCACCGCCGTAGACGAAAACGGCGACTACCTGCACTACGGCGTGCGCGAGTTCGGTATGACCGCGATCATGAACGGCATCGCGCTGCACGGCGGCTTCATTCCCTACGGCGGCACTTTCCTCACCTTCTCCGACTACGCGCGCAACGCAGTGCGGCTCGCCTGCCTGATGGAGCAGCGCGTGATCCTCGTCTACACCCACGACAGCATCGGCCTGGGTGAGGACGGCCCCACGCACCAGCCGATCGAGCAGCTGGTGAGTCTGCGCGCCATACCGCACCTGAACCTGTGGCGCCCGTGCGATGCCGCCGAGACCGCCGTCGCCTGGACGCTCGCCATCGAACGCAAGGGGCCCACCGCGCTCGTGCTCTCGCGCCAGGGGCTGCCGCAGCAGCCGCGCAGCGCGGTGCAGGTGCAGGCCATCCGCCGCGGCGGCTATGTGCTCATCGATCCGCCGGCCGGGGCCCCGGAGTGCCTGGTCATTGCCACCGGCTCCGAGATCGGCATCGCCGCGCAGGCGGTGAACGCTGCCAACGCCAGCGGCCGGCGCGTGCGCCTGATATCGATGCCCTCGACCGAGAGCTTCGATGCCCAGGACGAGGCTTACCGCGACAGCGTGCTGCCGCGCGGCGTCACGCGCCGCCTGGCGGTGGAGGCGGGCGCAACGCTCGGCTGGTGGCGCTACGTCGGCAGCGGCGGCCAGGTGATCGGCATCGACCGCTTCGGCGCCTCCGGCAAGGCCGCCGACGTGTTCCCCTATTTTGGCTTCACGGCCGATAATATCTCCCAACACATCCGCAAACTGCTGGAGGACTGAAGCGCATGGCAATCAAGGTGGGCATCAACGGCTACGGGCGCATCGGGCGCAACGTGCTGCGCGCGCTGTACGAGAGCCAGCGCAACGGCGAGATCCAGATCGTCGCGCTCAATGACCTGGGAGACCCGAAGACCAACGCCCACCTGACGCGCTACGACACGGTGCACGGCAAGTTCCCCGGCGAGGTGCACGTCGACGGGGACTCCATGGTGGTGAACGGCGACCGCATCCGCGTGTTCGCCGAGCGTGATCCGGGCAAGCTCCCCTGGGGCGAGGTGGGGGCACAGTTCGTCATGGAGTGCACCGGGCTCTTCACCAGCAAGGCCAAGGCGAGCGCGCACCTCAAGGGCGGCGCCAAGAAGGTGCTGATCTCCGCCCCGGGCGGCGACGACGTCGATGCCACCGTCGTCTACGGCGTCAACCACGGCGTGCTCAGGGACAGCTTCAGCGTCATCTCCAACGCTTCCTGCACCACCAACTGCCTGGCGCCCGTGGCCAAGGTGCTGCACGACAAGCTCGGCATCGCCGCCGGCATCATGACCACGATCCACGCCTACACCAATGATCAGGTGCTGACCGACGTCTATCACTCGGATCTGCGCCGCGCGCGCTCGGCGACCATGTCGCAGATCCCCACCAAGACCGGAGCGGCGGCGGCGGTCGGGCTGGTGCTGCCCGAGCTCAAGGGCAAGCTCGACGGGTTCGCGGTGCGCGTGCCGACCATCAACGTATCCCTGGTCGACCTCACCTTCACGGCCAAGCGCGCCACGAGCGTCGAGGAGGTCAACAGGACGCTCAAGGAGGCCGCAGGTCCGGGCCCGCTGCACAGGATCCTCGGCTACAACGATGCGCCGCTGGTGTCGGTGGACTTCAACCACGACCCGCACTCCTCGATCTTCGACGCCACCCTCACCAAGGTCATCGATGGCACGCTCGTCAAGGTGTGCGCCTGGTACGACAACGAGTGGGGCTTCTCCAACCGCATGCTCGATACCGCGCTCGCGTGGTCGAAGGCCTCATGAGGTTACTGCGCATGACGGACACGGACCTGCGCAACAAGCGGGTCCTGATCCGCGAAGACCTCAACGTGCCGGTGCAGGACGGCGTGGTCACGAGCGATGCGCGCATCCGCGCCTCGCTGGCCACGATCCGCTACGCGCTCGACCAGCACGCCCGCGTCTTCATCCTCTCGCACCTCGGGCGCCCCAAGGAGGGCCTGTACGACCCGACCCTGTCGCTGGCGCCGGTGGCCGCGCGGCTCTCCGAGCTGCTCGGCAAGCCCGTGCCGCTGCGCAAGGACTGGCTGGACGGGGTCGACTGCCCGCCGGGCAGCGCGGTGCTGTGCGAGAACGTGCGCTTCAACGTCGGCGAGAAGAAGGACGACGAGCAGCTCTCGCGCCGCATGGCGGCCCTGTGCGAGGTGTTCGTCATGGACGCCTTCGGTACCGCGCACCGCGCCGAGGCGAGCACGCACGGGGTCGCGCGCTTCGCGCCCGTGGCGTGCGCCGGGCCCTTGCTGGTGGGTGAGCTCGAGGCCCTCGAGCGCGCGCTCAAGGAGCCGGCGCGGCCGCTGGTGGCCGTGGTCGGCGGCTCGAAGGTCTCCACCAAGCTCATGGTGCTCGAGGCGCTGCTCGAGCGCGTCGACCAGCTGATCGTCGGCGGCGGCATTGCCAACACCTTTCTCGCCGCCACCGGCGTGGATGTGGGCAAGAGCCTGTGCGAGACGGACATGCTCGACGTCGCCAGGCGCCTGATGGACAAGGCGCGCGCGCGCGGCGCGGCCATCCCGCTGCCTACCGACGTCGTGGTCGCCAAGGAGTTCGCCTCCACGGCGCACGCCGAGCCGCGCGCGGTGGGCGAGGTGCGTCCCGATGAGATGATCCTCGACATAGGTCCGGACACCGCCGACCGCTTTGGCGCGCTGCTCAAGGCCGCCGGCACCATCGTCTGGAACGGCCCGGTGGGCGTGTTCGAGTTCGAGCAGTTCGGCGAGGGCACGCGCGCCATCGCCCAGGCCATCTCGCGCAGCAAGGGGTTCTCGCTCGCCGGCGGCGGCGACACCCTCGCCGCGATCGAGAAGTACGGCGTCGAGGACAGCATCTCCTACATCTCCACCGGTGGCGGCGCCTTCCTCGAGTTCGTCGAGGGCAAGACCCTGCCCGCAGTCGCGATGCTGGAAGAGCGCGCGCGTGGAGGATAGCGGCACCCAGGCGACGCTGCGGCGCGCCAAGATCGTCGCGACCGTGGGGCCCGCCACCGACGATCTGGAGGTGCTGACGCAGATGATCCGCGCCGGCGTCGACGTGGTGCGCCTGAACGCCTCGCACGGCACGCTCGAGGACCGGGGGCGCCGTCTGGCGCTGGTGCGCACGGCGGCCCAGCGCGCCGACCGCTGCGTCGGGGTGCTGCTCGATCTGGGCGGACCCAAGATCCGCATCGAGGGCTTCCGCGACGGCCCGGTGATGCTCACCGAAGGCGCGCCCTTCACCCTCGACACCGAGCTCGAGTCCAAGGCGGGCACGGTGAGCGCGGTCGGAGTCGCCTACGCGGACCTGCCGCGCGATGTGCGCCCCGGCGACACGCTGCTGCTCAACGACGGCCAGATCGTGCTCGACGTCGAGCGCGTCGGCGCCACCCGCATCGATACGCGCGTGCGCGTCGGGGGCGAGCTGTCCGACCGCAAGGGGCTAAACCGCCAGGGCGGTGGCATCTCCGCCCCGGCGCTGTCGGACAAGGACCGCGAGGACATCCGCTTCGCCGCCGAGCAGGGGATCGATTACGTCGCGGTGTCCTTCGTGCGCTCGGCCGCCGACATCGAAGAGGCGCGCGCGCTGCTGCGTGAGGCCGGCGGGGAGGCGCGCCTGGTCGCCAAGATCGAGCGCCACGAGGCCGTGGCCAACCTCACCGGCATCATCGAGGCGGCCGACGTCGTCATGGTGGCGCGCGGGGATCTGGGCGTGGAGATGGGCTATGCCGAGCTCACCGGGCTGCAGAAGACCATCATTTACGAGAGCCGCGCCCGCAACCGCGTCGTCATCACCGCCACGCAGATGATGGAGTCGATGATCCACAACCCGGTGCCGACGCGCGCCGAGGTGAGCGACGTCGCCAACGCGGTCATGGACGGTACCGATGCGGTGATGCTCTCGGCCGAGACCGCTGCGGGGCGTTACCCGGTGCGTGCCGTGGAGGCCATGGCGCAGGTCATCATGGGCGCGGAGAAGTACCAGCTGCGCCAGCCGCGCACGCGCCAGCGCAGCGCCGAGGGCGAGTTCAAGGGCACGGAGGAGGCGATCGCCATGGCGGTCACCTATACCGCCAACCACATGAAGGTGCGCGCCATCGTGGCGCTGACCGAGACCGGAGCGACGCCCTTGTGGATGTCGCGCATCCGCTCGGACATCCCGGTGTACGCCTTCACGCGCCACGAGGCGACGCGGCGGCGCGTCACCCTGTACCGCGGCGTCTACCCGGTGATCTTTCATGCCGAGCGCGAGGCCAAGACGACCGAGATCCTCTACCACGCGCTCTTCACGCGCCTGCTGGAGCTGAAGCTGGTGCGCCAGCGCGACCTGGTGATCCTGACCAAGGGCGAGCACTCCGGCGTCCAGGGCGGGACCAACTCCATGCAGATTCTCAGCGTCACCTTCGACTGAGCGCACCGTCCCCGGGCTGTCACCGCGTGCGCATGCTGAAGTATCTCGGCGCGTTGGTCGCGCTGCTGCTGGTTACGCTGTGTGTGAGCGCGTACCTCGTGCTGCGGGGCTCGCTGCCCGGCTCTGGACGGCACGCTGCGCGCGGCGGGTCTGAGCGCCCCGGTCACCATCACCCGCGATGCGCGCGGCGTGCCGACGCTTACGGCGGTGAACCGTACCGATCTCGCCTTCGCCACCGGTTTCGTGCACGCCCAGGACCGCTTCTTCGAGATGGACCTGTCGCGGCGCCTCGCCGCGGGCGAGCTGTCCGAGCTGTTCGGGGCCGTAGCTCTCGAGCAGGACCAGAAGGCGCGGCTGTTCCGCTTCCGCACCGTGGCCAAAGCGGTGATCGCGCAGGCCGACCCCGCGCAGCGCGCCGCGCTCGAGGCCTACACCCGCGGCGTCAATGCCGGCCTCGCCGCGCTGCGCGCCCGTCCGTTCGAGTACTGGCTGCTGGGTCAGGCCCCGGCCGCATGGCGTCCCGAGGATGGGCTCCTGGTCGCTTACGCCATGTGGTGGGACCTGCAGGCGAACGGCTTCCGGCGCGAGATCCTGCGCAGGAAGATCGACGCCGCGCTCCCGGGGGCGGTATGCGAGCAGGGCTGGAAGTGCGCCCTGAAATTCTTCTATCCCGCCGGCACGAGCTGGGATGCGCCCGATGCGGACCCCGATGGCGCGCCGGCGGGCCCCATCGAGCTGCCCGATGCGGGCGTCATCGACCTGCGTCATGCGCCGCCCCCGCCGCAGGTCACCCCCAAGGACATGCCGCTCACCGGCAGCAACAACTGGGTGGTGGCCGGCACCCTGACCGCGACCGGCTCGGGGCTCCTGGCCAACGACATGCACCTCACCCAGCGGGTACCGACGATCTGGTACCAGGCGCGCCTGCTCATCGCCGCGGGCGGCGGCGCCCCGACGCTGGACCTCAGCGGGGTGACGCTGCCGGGAACACCGCTCCTGACCGCCGGCTCGAACGGGCGCGTGGCCTGGGGGTTCACCAACAGTTACGGTGACTGGCTGGAAGTCGAGCGGGTGGAATGCACGGCCGTCGATGCCGCGGGGATGCATACCCCGCAAGGCACCGTGCCGCTCACCACGGTGCGCGAGAGTATCCGCGTGCACGGGGCGGCTGCGGCCGAGGCGCTCATCCGCAGCGGCCCGGCGGGGCTGCTGCTGCGCATCGAGCCGCACACCCGCTCGTGCTGGTTCGGCTCCTGGATCGCCACCGTCCCCGAGGCGACCAACTTCAATCTCATGCGGCTTGAGTCGGCCGGATCGGTCGCCGAGGCGCTGCGTCTTGCGCCGGAGATCGGCATCCCGGGGCAGAACGCCATGCTCGCCGACCGGGACGGCCACATCGGCTGGGCCATATTCGCGCGCATCCCGCGCGGCACCGGCCCCGGGCGGGCGCGCGCACAGGACGGCTTCATCGATCCGGCCGAGCAGCCGCACCTCACCGATCCGCCCTCCGCAAGGCTGTGGAGCGCGAACGCCCGCGTGAGCGGGGATCCGCGCGCGCTGGAGATTCTCGGCGGCCACGTGGCGAGCCTCGGCGCCGGCTACGACCTGGGGGCGCGCGCCGGGCAGATCCGCGACGATCTGCTTGCGCTCACCGGCGGCGTGCAGCCCGCCGACATGCTGCACGTCCAGCTCGATGACCGCGCCCGCTTCCTCGGGCGCTGGCAGGGGCTGTTGCTGCAGCTTCTGGACCCAGCGGCGCTTGAGGGCCATCCCGAGCGCGCGCAGCTGCGCGCGCTCATCGCCAGGTGGAATGCGCGCGCCAGCATCGACTCGGTCGGCTACCGCCTGGTGCGTGGCTACCACGCGCACCTCCAGGAGGCGGTATGGGAGTCACTGCTCACCGGCCTGGGCATCGACCGCGAGGAGGAGATGTTCGTGCCGCCCCAGTTCGAGGGTGCGCTGTGGGAGCTGGTGCAGCGCCAGCCCCTGAACCTGCTCGCTCAGCCCTACGCCAGCTGGCGCGAGTTCCTGCTCGCTGAGGTGGACGCGACACTCGCGGACCTCAGGCGCAGCTGCCCGCGGCTGCAGGATTGCACCTGGGGGGCGCGCAACACCGTGCGCATCCGCCACCCGCTGTCGGCGGCACTGCCGCTCCTGTCCGGCCTCCTCGACATGCCCACGGTGCAGCTGCCCGGGGACCATGACATGCCGCGGGTACAGGAGCGGGATTTCGGGCAGTCCGAGCGTTTCGCCGTCTCCCCCGGCCACGAAGCGCAGGGCTATCTTGAGCTGCCGGGCGGCCAGAGCGGCCACCCGCTGTCCCCCTACTACCGCAGCGGCTTCATGGGCTTCGTCCGGGGCGAGCCTGCGCCCTTCCTGCCCGGACCCCCGCAGCACACGCTCACGCTCACGCCCGATTAATTCGCCGTCACCCGGGCAGCCGGCGCGCGCCCGGGCAATTACACCCCCCGCCCGGCCCGGTTAGACTCGCCCAACCTATGAGTCAACCGCAGCGTTTCACCGGCACCGACCAGTACATCGCCACCGACGAGCTCATGATGGCCGTAAATGCGGCCATCGTTCTCGCCCGCCCGCTCCTGATCAAGGGCGAGCCCGGCACGGGCAAGACGCAGCTCGCGCAGGAGATCGCCCGCTCACTCGGGCGGCCGCTGTACGAGTGGCACATCAAGTCCACCAGCAAGGCGCAGCAGGGCCTGTACGAGTACGACGCGGTCTCGCGTCTGCGCGACTCCCAGCTCGGCGATGCGCGCGTGCACGACATCCGCCACTACATCCTCAAGGGGCGGCTGTGGGAGGCGTTCGAGTCGGCGGAGCAGCCCGTGCTCCTGATCGACGAGATCGACAAGGCGGACATCGAGTTCCCGAACGACCTGCTGCGTGAGCTCGACCGCATGGAGTTCTACGTCTACGAGACCCGCGAGCTCATCCGCGCCCGCCATCGGCCCATCATCATCATCACCAGCAACAACGAGAAGGAGCTGCCGGATGCGTTCCTGCGCCGCTGCTTCTTCCACTACATCCGCTTCCCGGATGAGGCGACCATGCGCGCCATCGTCGGCGTGCACTTCCCCGAGCTCAAGAAGGAGCTGCTCGCCGAGGCACTGGCGGTGTTCTTCGACGTGCGCGCCACCGCGGGACTGAAGAAAAAGCCCTCGACCTCCGAGCTGCTCGACTGGATCAAGCTGCTGGTGGCGGAAGACATCGCGCCCGAGGCGCTGCGCAGCACGGACGCGAAGAAGACCATTCCCGTGCTGCACGGGGCGCTGCTGAAGAACGAGCAGGACGTGCACCTGTTCGAGCAACTGGTGTTCATGCACCGTCGCGCGCGCTGAAGGGGCCGCACCGCGTGCTGGTGCACTTCTTCTTCGAGCTGCGCCAGGCGGGCATTCCGGTCTCGCTCACGGAATTCCTCACGCTGCTTGCGGCCCTCAAGGCGCGCGTGGCCCAGGTCTCCGCCGAGGATTTCTATTTTCTGGCGCGCGCCTGCCTGGTGAAGGACGAGCGCCACTACGACCGCTTCGACCGCGTCTTCGCCGAGGTCTTCAACGGCGCCGAGCGGCTCTTCGCCGCGCTGGTGCGCGAGCTGCCCGCGGACTGGCTGCGCAGCGCCGGGGCGCGCCACTTCAGCGCGGCGGAGAAGGCACAGATCGAGGCCCTCGGCGGCTGGGACCAGCTGCTGCAGAGCCTGCGCGAGCGGCTGCGCGAGCAGCAGGAGCGCCACGCCGGCGGCAACCGCTGGATCGGCACGGGCGGCACCTCGCCCTTCGGCGCCGAGGGCTACAACCCGGAAGGGGTGCGTATCGGCCCGCGCGGCGGCCAGCGCCGCGCGGTCAAGGTCTGGGAGCAGCGCGAGTTCCGAAACTTCGACGACACGGTGGAGCTCGGTACGCGCAATCTCAAGCTGGCGCTGCGCCGGCTGCGGCGCTTCGCCCGCGAGGGCGCCGCCGACCAGCTCGACCTCGAGGGCACGATCGACGCCACCGCGCGCAATGCCGGGCTGCTGGACCTCAAGCTCGTGCCCGAGCGGCACAACGCGGTGAAGGTGCTGCTGTTCCTGGACGTCGGTGGCTCCATGGACGACCACGTGCGCGTGTGCGAGGAGCTGTTCTCGGCTGCGCGCAGCGAGTTCAAGCACCTCGAGCACTTCTACTTCCACAACTTCATCTACGAGAACCTGTGGAAGGACAACGCCCGCCGCCACGCGAATCTCATCCCCACCGAGCGCGTGCTGCGCACCTATGGTGCGGACTACCGCGTGATCCTGGTCGGCGATGCCACCATGAGCCCCTACGAGATCACCCAGCCGGGCGGCAGCATCGAGCACTGGAATGCGGAAAGCGGCGCGCAGTGGCTGCAGCGCCTGGCCGCGAAATTCCCGCGCCTGGTGTGGCTGAACCCGGAAGCAGCGCCGCGCTGGGACTACACCCCTTCCGTGCGTATCACCCGCGAGCTCATCGGCGAGCGCATGTTCACCCTCAGCCTGGGGGGACTTGAGGCGGCGATCCGCGAACTGAAGCGCCCCCTGAGCGCAGCGCTGCCGCACGCTGAGGTCACCGCGACGCCCGTCACACAGGCGCCCCCGCCGCGCCCCCCATAATTGCCGGCGGATGCACGCCCCAATGGATGGCCTGAGCGAAACTGCGGTGCGGCCGGGTCGGCCGACGGTCGGCCTGGTGCTGACCGGGGGCGGCGCGCGCTCGGCCTACCAGGTGGGCGTGCTGCTCGCTCTGGCAGAGTTCATGCCCCGCGCCCGCAATCCCTTCCACGTCATCGTCGGCACGTCCGCGGGTGCGGTGGCCGCGAGCGTGCTCGCCGCCGAGGCGCACCAGTGGCGCCGCGCGGTCGCGGGACTGGAGCGTGTCTGGGCCAACTTCCGCTCCAGCCAGGTCTTTCACGTCGACACCACGCACATGCTGCGCGCCGGCGCGCACTGGGTGCTGGCGCTGCTCTCCGGCGGCATGGTGCTCGCGCCGCCGAAGTCCATGCTGGACAACAGCCCGCTGCGCGAGCTGCTGGGCGTGCACGTCGACTGCAGCGGCATCCGCCGCAGCATCCAGCGCGGTCACCTGCGCGCCTTCGCGCTGTGCTCGACCAGCTACACGACCGGCAACTCGGTGGCCTTCTTCGACGGCGTCGACAGCATCAAGGAATGGTCACGCGTGCAGCGCATCGGCCTGCGCGCCGAGGTCTCGCTCGATCACCTGATGGCGAGCGCCGCGATTCCGCTCTTGTTCCCGGCGATGAAGATCGGCGAGGACTACTTCGGCGACGGCGCCATGCGCCAGGTGCACCCCTTGAGTCCGGCCATCCACCTCGGCGCCGACCGGCTGCTGATCATCGGCGTGCGCGCGCGCCGCGCCGCCGGCGTCAGCGTCAACCGCTACGAGGCGCAGATGCCGACCCCCGGTGAGATCTTCGGCTACATGCTCGACACGCTCTTTACCGACCAGATCTACGGCGACCTCGAGCAGCTCGAGCGCATCAACGAGCTGGTGCACAGCGCCCCGCAGGCGGCGCACGGGGTGCGCAAGGTCGAGACCCTGATGCTCGCGCCGAGCGTCGATCCGCGCGAGATCGCCGCGCGGCACACCATCGAGATGCCGCGCGGCCTGCGGGCGCTGCTGCGGGTGATCGGCGGCCGCGATGCCTCCGGGGCCCAGCTCGAGAGCTACCTGATGTTCGAGGCCGGCTACACCCGCGCGCTGATCGAGCTCGGCTACAAGGACGCGATGCAGGCGCGCACCGCGCTCATCGCCTTCATGGGCGGGGAGAAGCTGCCGCAGGTGATGACCGCGCCGGGGGTGGCCCAGGCCACCTGAAGGCCGTGGCGCGCGCGCTTTTGCGCGGCGGCGCCGTTTTAACGACAATCGCCGCGGATGCGCTGCGCCCAGCTGCGGCGCGAGGACACGCTTCGATGCTGTTTGAGGACGCCCGCCGCGAGTGGACGCAGTTCCTCGCCCCGCACACCCTGGACGAGTTCCTCGACCAGCTCGCCGGCGGCCCGCACCGCTATTTCCCTCCGGCCGGCAGCGCGCGCAGCGCGCTGCTGGGACCGGAGCCGGAGGCGCTGCTCGCCGCCGCGCCGCAGCTCGCCCCGCGCCTGACGTTCCACTCCGCCAACGCACTCGGACCTGCGCCCTCGCTTGCCGGCATTACTGATGCGGCCGACTTCCGCGCCCGCATCGAGCAGTTCCACGCGCGCAACTACTCGGTGCGCTTTCCGGAGCTGCGCGCGCTGTCGCCGCCGCTGGAGCGTCTGGCGCGCGCGCTCGAGGTCCTGCTGCACCAGCCGGTGACCAGCTCGGCCTTCTGGAGCCGCGGCGGCATGCGCGCCCCGGTACATTTCGACGATCACGACCTGCTCATCGTGCAGCTGCGCGGCTCCAAGCGCTGGTACCTGGCCGAGCGGCCCTCGGCCCTGCCGAACACCTGGAAGGGCATCCCCGCAGACGATGCCCACGAGCTCGGCGCTCACCACACGCTCGACCTGACCCCGGGGGCGCTTCTGTACCTGCCGCGCGGCACGCTCCACACCGTCGACTCCGACACCGCCTCGCTCCACCTCGCGATCGGCTTCACCCCGCTCACCGTGCGCGAGCTGGTGCTCGCCACCCTCGACTACCTGTCCGATCTCGAGCCGCGCCTGCGCGCCACCGCCGGCGCGCGGCTCGGCTTCCAGCTGCAGGGGCCGGGACTGGAGCGCCTGGTGCCCGCGGTGCTGGAATCGGTCGAGCAGCTGCGTGCCGCCTGCCGCACCCCCGGCTTCGTCGCGGCCGCCCTGCAGCAGCGCTCGGCGCGCGCCGTCGGCGCGCTGGCCGCGCTCAGCCAGCCCGCGCGGGTGCCGGCGCTGAGCCTGGACAGCGAGCTTGAGCACACCGAGGGCGCGTTCTGCCACCTGACCGCCAACGCGCAGAAGATCGACCTGAGCTATCCCGGCGGACACGTGTACATCCACCGCGGCGTGCAGGCGAGCCTGGTCTACATGGTGAACACGCCGCGCTTCAGGGTGCGCGACATACCGGGGGAGGGCGCTGATGAGGTGCGGCTGTCACTGGCCGCGAAGCTGATCGAGATCGGCTACCTCAGGCCGCGGTGAAGGCGCGGCCGCGCCGCTTCAGGCGCGGGCGTCGCTCAGGGCGCGCGGCTCGGGCTGGAACAGCTTGGCGCCGGGCAGTCCGCTGTGGCGCGCCGTCACCTCGTCGTATTCCTGCGCGAACAGCTCGGCCAGGCGGTCGACGATGTACACCGAGCGGTGCTGACCGCCGGTGCAGCCGACCGCGACCGTCAGGTAGCCGCGGTTGCTCGCCTGGTACTCCGGCACGCGGTTGCGCACGAAGGTGGCGATGTCCTCGACCAGCTTCTTCACGTGCGTGTGCGTCTCCAGGAAGCGGATGACCTCCGGATCACGCCCGTTCAGGTTGCGCAGCCCCGGCTCCCAGTAGGGATTGGGCAGCGCGCGCGCGTCAAAAACGAAATCGGCATCCCCCGGTATGCCGCGCTTGAAGCCGAAGGACTCGAAGGTGATCGAGAGCCGCCCGACGCTGCGCTGCTCGACGCGGCGGTGGATGATGTCGCGCAGGCCATGCACGGACAGCCGCGAGGTGTCGATCAGCAGGTCGGCAATCGAGGCGATCGGCTCGAGCAGCTCGCGCTCGAGCCCCATCGCCTCGCGCAGCCCGATGTCACTGCGCGCCATGGGGTGCTTGCGGCGTGTCTCGGCAAAGCGCCGCAGCAGCTCATCATCCGCGGCGGTGAGGAAGATCACCTCGCACTGCAGGCCGCTGCGCTTGAGCTCATCGATCAGCCGCGGCACGCTGGCGACCTCCGCGGCCGTGTTGCGCGCATCCAGCCCGATCGCGGTGCGCTCGTAGCGCGGCTCGGGACTGCGCACGGTGTAGGAGATGAACGGCTTCAGCAGCGCCGCGGGAATGTTGTCGATGCAGTAAAAGCCGAAGTCCTCGAGCATGTGCAGGGCCACGCTCTTGCCCGAACCGGAAAGCCCGCTGAGGACGATGATGCGCACAGCCTAGATGGTATCCACCGCGACCGCGGTTGCAAGTTCAGCGCGGCCGCCGCAGCGGCTTTCAGGTCTTGAGCGCGGGCGGCTGGATCGCGCGGTGCGCGCCGCGCTTCTCCTTGTGCTTCTTCAGGCAGCGGTCGAGCTTGTCGGCGAGCAGATCGATGGCGGCGTACATGTCCTCTTCGGTGGCATCGGCGTGGATGGCGCTGCCGCTCACGTGCAGCGTGGCCTCGGCCTTCTGGCGCAGCTTCTCTACCGTGAGCACACAGTGCATGTCGATGACCTGATCAAAGTGTCGTCCGATGCGCTCGAACTTCTTCTGCACATAGCTGCGCAGGGAATGGGTGACCTCGACATGGTGACCGGTGACGTTAAGCTGCATGACCGTCTCCTGTTCGTTGTGGTACGCCTAGACTTCCATTGGAACATTCACATGGGCTTCGCCCCCGCGCGGCGCCGCTCGTTGGAGGCGGCGATGCCCATCGCTTCCCGGTATTTGGCCACCGTGCGACGCGCCACCGGGATGCCCTCGCTCGAGAGCAGCTCCGCGATGCGGCCGTCGCTTAAGGGCGCCTCCGGGTCCTCGTCCTTCACCAGCTTGCGGATCTTGGCGCGGATCGCCGTGGAGGACGTCCCCGAGCCGTCGGCCCCCTCGACCTGGCTCGAGAAGAAATAACGCAGTTCGAACACCCCGCGCGGGGTATGCATGTACTTGCCGGAGGTCACGCGCGAGATGGTCGACTCGTGCATGGCCACCGCCTCGGCGATGTCCTTCAGGATCATCGGCCGCATGTGCTCCTCGCCCTGCTCGAGGAAGGCCGTCTGCCGCTCGACGATGGAGCGCGCGACCTTCATGAGCGTCTCGTGGCGGATCTCCAGGCTCTTCAGCAGCCAGCGCGCCTCCTGCAGCTGGGCGCGCATCGAGGCGTGGCTGGCGGCGCGGCCGATGAGGCTGGCGTAGCCCTGGTTCAGGCGCACGCGCGGCAGGGTGGCGGGGTTGAGCTCCACCCCCCAGCCGTGGTCGGTGCGGCGCACGAAGACATCCGGAACCACGTATTCGGCGGCCCCGGCGCTGACGGTCGATCCCGGGCGGGGGTGGCAGGAGCGCACCAGCGCGAGCGCGCTCGCGAGCTCCTCTTCCGTGGCGCGCAGCTCGCGCCGCAGCAGCGACAGCTCGCGCTCGGCGACCAGCTCCAGGTGATGGCGGGCGATCTGCAGTGCCGTGGCGTAGCCGGGCGTGGCCGGATCCAGCTGGCGCAGCTGCAGCTCGATGCACTCACTCACCGAGCGGGCGCCGACGCCGGGGGGGTCGAGCGCCTGCACGATGCTGAGCACGCTGCCGACCTCGGCGGCGCCGCTCTCGATCTCCGGGCGCAGGGTCTGGGCGATCTCCTCGAGCGACTCGGTGAGGTAGCCATCGTCACTGATGGCATCCACGATGGCGCGGGCGATGGCCAGCTCGCGCGGTGCAAGGCTCGCGAGCTCCAGCTGCCACGTCAGGTGTTCCTGCAGCGACTGCCCGGAGTCATCGGCGTAGTCCTGCTGGCGCTCGTCCTCGTCGGCGTTCCAGGCCGTCTCGGCCGGGCCCGCACCGTGGGAGTCCCAGCTCTCATCCAGCACCTCGACGGTGCTCTCCGGTTCCTTGGGCTTGGGCTGCTCGGCGGCGGTGACCAGGGCCTCGAAGGTGCCGGTGGCCTCGTTCTCCTCCAGCGGCTCGAGCATCACGTTGGTCTCGAGCAGCTCGCGGATGTGCGCCTGCAGCTCGAGCGCGGGCAGTTGCAGAAGTCGGATCGCTTGCTGCAGCTGCGGGGTCATCGTCAGTTGTTGACCCAGCTTCAGCTGCAGAGAAGGTTTCAGCATGGTGACTTCGGAAAGGCTGGCGGCAGCCGTTCCAGTTTCATTCCGTAATTACTTGAAAAACAATGTATTTGCCGCGTTTCCCCCGCGCCTTCAGAGCCGGAAGGATTCACCCAAGTACACCTCACGGACTTGGGGGTTGGCAAGGACTTCTTCCGCAGACCCGGCGGCGATGACCGCACCCTGATTGACGATATAGGCGCGCCCGCAGACGCCGAGGGTTTCGCGCACATTATGGTCAGTGATCAGCACGCCGATGCCGCGCTGGGTGAGCTCGCGGATGATGCGCTGGATGTCGAGCACCGAGAGCGGATCGACGCCGGCGAAGGGCTCATCGAGGAGCATGAACCTGGGCTCGGCCGCGAGCGCGCGCGCGATCTCCACCCGGCGCCGCTCGCCGCCCGAGAGCGACAGCCCCGCGCTCTTGCGCACGTGACCGATGCGCAGCTCCTCGAGCAGCTGCTCGAGGCGTTCCTCACGGGCGGCGCGGTCCAGCTGCGGCCGGGTCTCGAGGATGGCCATGATGTTGTCCTGGACCGAGAGCTTGCGGAAGATCGAGGCCTCCTGGGGGAGGTAGCCGAGGCCGAGCTGGGCGCGGCGGTGCATCGGCAGCAAGGTCACGTCCTGCTCGCCGAGCTGGATGCGCCCGGCATCGCAGGGCACCAGCCCCACGATCATGTAGAAGGCGGTGGTCTTGCCCGCGCCGTTGGGCCCGAGCAGGCCCACCACCTCGCCGGCAGCGAGCTCGAGCGACAGGCCACGCACCACCTCGCGCGATTTGTAGCTCTTGCGCAGTCCGTGCGCCTGCAGCGTCGTCATGACTGGGGGGCGGACTGCGGCTTGCAGCCGCCCGGGAGACTCGCCGGCTGCTTGCCGGAGTTGGGCTGGATGAGGATGTGCACGCGGCGGTCGTCGCCGGGCTTGCTGCCGGCCTGTACGCTTTGGCCGCGGATGTTGTAGACCAGGAGCGACCCGGAGATCTCGCTCTGCCCGTCGCACAGCCAGGCGTCGTCGGTGAGGCGCACGGTCCCCTCGTTCACGTCGTAGACGATCTGGTCGGCGTGCCCGTAGGCCATCTGCTCGCTCCCGGCGCGCTGCTGCTCGAAGTTGGCGGGCTTGCCGACCGCCGTGGCGCGCGCGATGTGGTTGTCCTGGAACTCCACCACCGCGGTATCCGAGCGCAGGCTGCCGCGCGGCTCGGCGTTGATCCTGACGTTGCCCTCGAAGGTCCACTTGCTGTTGGCGAAGTTCAGCCCCGTGGCGCGCGCGTGGTCGGCCTGCACGCGCAGGGCCCCCTGCGAGATGACCACGTCGCGGAACACCACGGTGTTGGTCTTGTAGTCGACCTCGGAGGAGGCGGCGTCGAGGTTGATCGGCAGCTGCCCGAGCTGCTGCAGGGGCATGGGGCCGGCCGGCTTCGGCGGCGCTGCGCTCTGCGCCAGGGCCACGCCGCAGGCTAGCAGCATCAGCGGCAGGAGGCGCTTAGCGTCGGAACGTGCCATGAACCGCCGATTCTAGCTGGACGTGCCCCTCCTTCAAGTTCGCCACCATCCCCGTGGCCTCGAGCGTGCGCCCGGTCATGAGCACCTGCACCGGATCGCGGCTGTCGACGATCTGGCCGTTGATATCGACGGTGAGGTGCTGGGTGGTGATGTCGGCCGGCTCGCTGGTCCCGGGCAGGAGGCCGCGGGCATGCACGTCACCGTCGAGCTTCACGATGGCGCTGTTCTGCGCCAGCTCCCCGTGCTGCGCGCGCGCGCTCCACCGATCGCCCGCGGAGTCCTTGAAGCCGAGCAGCACCTGTTTCAGGTCGACGGTGCTGTCGCCGGCTTTCTGCTGCACCTCCTGCGCATCGACGGTGTATACCGGTTGCCCGTCGGGGCCGGTCTGCACCAGGCGCGCCTGCTTGGCGGAATAACCCGGGTCGGATAGTGCCTCGACCGTGACCGGTGCGGTGACCTGGCGCTCCCCGCCGGAGAGCACCACCACGCCCACCAGCAGTGCGACGAAGGCGAGAATCGCCAGCAGGCGGTAGATCATCGCCCGGCCCGCGCGCGCGCGCGCAGCAGCCGATCGCACACCTCGCGCACCGCGCCGGCGCCGCCCGGGGCGCGCGTCACGAGGTCCGCGGCGCGGCGCACCTGCGCGTGGGCGTCGGCGACCGCAAACGACAGGCCCACGTGCGCCATCAGCGCAAGGTCCGGCAGATCATCGCCGACGCAGGCGCAGGCCTGCGCGGGCAGCCTGAGGCGGTGCAGGAGGCGCCTGAGCACCGCGAGCTTGTCGCTCACGCCCTGATGGACGTGGCGCACGCCGAGCTCGCGGCAGCGCGTGCGCACCATCGCCGAGCGGCGCCCGGAGATCACGGCGACCTCGATGCCGGCGCGGCGCGCGAGCACGATGCCGTGGCCGTCGCGCACGTGGAAGACCTTGAGCGTCTCGCCGCGCGCGCCGTAGTAGAGGCGCCCGTCGGTCAGAACGCCGTCGACGTCGAGCACCAGGAGCGAGATCGCGGCGGTCAAGGCGGCGCTTCAGACCACGCCGGCACGCATGAGGTCGTGCACGTTGAGCGCGCCGACCAGGCGCCCCGCGGCATCGGCCACCGGGAGCGCGGTGATGCGGTGCACCTCCATCAGGTGCACCGCCTCGGCGGCGAGCTCGCTCGGGCCGATGGTCTTCGGGCGCGGCGTCATGACCGTGCCCATGGGCGTGGTATGCACGTCGATCTGCCGGTCGAGCGTGCGGCGCAGGTCACCGTCGGTGAACACCCCGAGGATGCGCTCCTCGCCATCGACCACGACGGTCATGCCCAGTCCCTTGCGCGACATCTCCAGCAGGCCGGCACTGAGCGGCGCCTCGGGGCCGACACGCGGCAGCGCCTCGCCGCTGCGCATGAGGTCGGCGACGTGCAGGAGGAGCTTGCGCCCGAGGGTCCCGCCGGGATGGGAGCGGGCGAAGTCCTGGGCCGTGAAGCCGCGCGCCTCGAGCACCGCCACCGCGAGCGCATCGCCCATGGCGAGCGTTGCGGTCGTGCTCGCGGTCGGGGCGAGATTGTGCGGGCAGGCTTCCTCACCGACCGAGACATCGAGACTGACGTCGGCGCCGCGCGAGAGGGTGGAGTCGGCTTTGCCGGTGAGCACGATGAGCGGCACGTCGAGACGCTTCAGGTGCGGCAGGAGCAGGATGAGCTCCGGGGTCTCCCCGGAGTTGGACAGGGCGAGCACCACGTCCGTGCGCGTGATCATACCGAGATCACCGTGGCCGGCCTCCGCCGGGTGCAGAAAAAAGGCCGGCGTGCCGGTGCTGGCGAGCGTGGCGGCGATCTTGCCGGCGATGTGCCCGGACTTGCCCATGCCGGTGACGACAATCCGACCCTGACAGCCAAGGCACAGGCGGCAGGCCCGGGCGAACGCGCTGCCGAGTCGCCCCGGCAGCCCCGCCAGCGCGCGTGTCTCGATCTCCAGCGCACGCCGCGCCGCAGCCAGGAGCTGCTCGTCCTTGGGCTCGAGGGCGGATCCTGACGGGGCAGGTGCTTTCATGCCTTTCATTATAGGCGCGGCGGCGAGCGGCCCATGTAATATCGCGCCCATGAACCCCGAAGAAGTCGCGCGTCTGATCCGCGCCGGTTTGCCCGGAGCCGAGGTGCAGGTGGCCTCGGAAGACAACACCCATTTCGCCGCGCGCATCGTCGCGGCGGACTTCGCCGGCAAGCGTGCGCTGGCGCGCCACCAGTTGGTTTACCGCACCCTGGGGGAGCTCATGGGACGTGAGATCCACGCGCTCTCCATCGAGGCGCTGACGCCGGACGAGTCGCGGCGGACCTGACGGCATGGACAAGCTGCAGATCCAGGGTGGCGTCGCGCTCGAGGGCGAGGTGCGCATCAGCGGCGCCAAGAACGCCACGCTGCCGATCCTCGCCGGGGCGCTCCTTGCCGACGATCCGGTCGTGGTGGCCAACGTGCCGCACCTGAAGGATGTGACCACCACGGTCGAGCTCCTCGGGCGCATGGGCGCGACCGTCACCATCGATGAGCGCATGCGCATCGAGGTCGATGGCTCCACGGTGAAGGAGTGCTTCGCTCCCTACGAGCTGGTGAAAACCATGCGCGCCTCGATCCTCGTGCTCGGGCCGCTGGTGGCGCGCTACGGGCGCGCCGATGTCTCCCTGCCCGGCGGCTGCGCCATCGGGGCCCGGCCCGTGAACATCCACGTGGCGGGCCTGCAGGCGATGGGTGCGGACATCACCATCGAGGGCGGCTACATCCGCGCCCGGGCCTCGCGCCTGAAGGGGGCGCGGCTGGTGCTCGACACCGTCACCGTCACCGGGACGGAGAATCTCATGATGGCGGCGACGCTCGCTGAGGGCGAGACCGTGATCGAGAACGCGGCGCGCGAGCCGGAGGTGATCGATCTTGCCAACTTCCTGATCGCCATGGGCGCGAAGATCCACGGCGCCGGCACCGACAAGATCACCGTCACCGGGGTGGAGCGGCTGCGCGGCACGACCTACGAGGTGCTGCCCGACCGCATCGAGAGCGGTACCTACCTCGTGGCCGGCGCCATCACCGGCGGGCACGTGCGCATCAAGAACACGCGCCCCGACCACCTCGATGCCGTGCTCGGCAAGCTCAGGGAAGCCGGCGCCGAGCTCGCCGTCGGCGACAACTGGATCGAGGTGGACATGCGCGGGCGCAGGCTCAAGGCGGTGGACGTGCGCACCGCGCCCTATCCGGCGTTCCCCACCGACATGCAGGCGCAGTTTGCGGCTCTCAACACCGTCGCCGCCGGCGTCGGCACCATCACCGAGACCATCTTCGAGAACCGCTTCATGCACATGCTGGAGATGCGCCGCCTGGGGGCCGAGATCCGCCTCGAGGGCAACACCGCCATCATCCACGGGGTGGAGAAGCTCACCGCCGCCCCGGTCATGGCGACCGACCTGCGCGCCAGTGCGAGCCTGGTGCTGGCCGGACTTATCGCCGAGGGACGCACCGACGTCGAGCGCATCTACCACATCGACCGCGGCTACGAGGCGATCGAGGAGAAGCTCGCGCAGCTGGGTGCGCAGATCCGCCGCGTACCGAACTAACGCGCACCGCCGCGCGGTGCGCGGCGGGACGCACAGCGAAGGAGTCAGCATGCAGATCGGGATGATCGGACTCGGCCGCATGGGTGCCAACATGGTGCGGCGGCTCATGCGCGCCGGGCACGAGTGCGTGGCCTACGACCCCAAGCCAGAGGCCGTGCAGGCCCTGGTCGCGGAAGGGGCGCGCGGCGCGGCCACGCCCGCGCAGCTGGTGCAGAGCCTCAAGGCGCCGCGCGCGGTGTGGATCATGGTGCCGGCGGCCCTGGTCGACGGCGTGATCGGCGAGCTCAAGCCGCATCTCAGCGCGGATGACACCCTGATCGATGGCGGCAACTCCAATTACCGCGACGACATCCGCCGCGCCGCGGCGCTCAAGGGCGCCGGCATCCACTACCTGGACGTCGGCACGAGCGGCGGGGTGCTCGGACTTGAGCAGGGCTACTGTCTCATGATCGGCGGCGATCAGACGGCGGTGGCGCGCCTGGAGCCGGTGCTCGCGAGCCTCTCCCCCGGCGGTCACCTGCCCGGCGCCGGTGCCGGGCATGCCGCGCAGCTCGCCGCCGCGGCGATGGGCTATCTGCACTGCGGGCCGGCCGGCTCCGGCCACTTCGTCAAGATGGTGCACAACGGCATCGAGTACGGACTGATGGCCGCGTACGCCGAAGGGCTGAACGTGCTCGCCCACGCCGATGCGGGGCTCAAGCAGGGGCAGGCGGACGCCGAGACCGCGCCGCTGTCCGACCCGCGCTATTTTCAGTACCAGCTGGATGTGGCGGCGATCGCCGAAGTCTGGCGCCACGGCAGCATCATCGCCTCGCGCCTGCTCGATCTTACCGCGCAGGCGCTCGGCAAGGATCCCAGGCTCGCCGCCTTCGCCGGGCGCGTCTCCGACTCCGGCGAGGGGCGCTGGACGGTGGAAGCGGCGATCGAGACCGGCGTGCCGGCGTACGTGCTCAGCGCCGCGCTCTACTCACGCTTCGAGTCGCGCGGCCAGGCGGACTTCGCCAACAAGCTCCTCTCGGCCATGCGTCTGGGATTTGGCGGTCACGTGGAGAAGTCCTGAGCAGCAGCGGGCACGGAGGCAATATGGAGCGGCGTGACAGTGATGCGTTGGTGCTCTTCGGCGCGACCGGAGACCTGTGCTATCGCAAGATATTCCCGGCACTCTACGGCCTGGTGCGCCGCAAGCTTTTGAACGTCCCGGTGATCGGCGTGGCGCGCCAGGGCTGGAACCTCGAGCAGCTCGGCAACCGCGTGCGCGAGAGCCTGAAGGAGTTCGTGCCGCAGGCCGATGCCGCCGTCACGCAGCAGCTTATCGGCCTGCTGCGCTACGTCGACGGCGACTACAACGACCGCAGCACCTTCGAGAACCTGCGCAAGAGCTGCGCCGCCGCGCAGCGGCCGCTCAATTACCTGGCGATCCCGCCGAGCATGTTCCCGGTGGTGATCAAGCACCTGGCGGCGACGAGTCCGGCGGATGCGCGCATCGTGATCGAGAAGCCGTTCGGCCGCGACCTGGCCTCGGCGCGCGCGCTCAACCAGACCCTGCACACGCACTTCGACGAGAGCCACATCTTCCGCATCGATCACTACCTCGGCAAGGAGGCGGTGCAGAACCTGCTGTATTTCCGCTTCGCCAACTCCTTCCTCGAGCCGGTCTGGAACCGCAACTACATCGACAGCGTCCAGATCACCATGGCCGAGACCTTCGGGGTGGAGGGGCGCGGCAAGTTCTACGAGGAGACCGGCGCCATCCGCGACGTCATCCAGAACCACCTGCTGCAGATCATGGCGCTGCTCGCCATGGAGCCGCCGGTGAATACGGAAGGCGAATCGCTGCGCGACGAGAAGGTGAAGCTTTTGAAGGCGGTGCGTCCGGGCACGCCCAGGGACTGGTACGCGGCCAGTTCCGCGGCTACCGCGCAGAGCCGGGCGTCGCCAAGGACTCCAAGGTCGAGACCTTCGCGGCCCTGCCGCTGCACATCGACTCCTGGCGCTGGGACGGCGTGCCGTTCTACATCCGCGCCGGCAAGTGCCTGCCGGTCACCGCCACCGAAGTGGTGATGGAGCTGCGGCCGCCGCCGGCCAACGTCTTCGGTGACCACGGCCCCGAGCAGCCGAACCACACGCGCTTCCGCGTCGGTCCGGACGTCGCCATCGCCCTCGGCGCCCAGACCAAGAAGCCGGGACCGGTGATGACCGGGCAGAACGTCGAGCTGTACGTGGCGCAGCAGGAGGGCGGCGACATGGACGCCTACGAGGTGCTGATCAACGGCGCCCTCATCGGTGACACCTCGCACTTCGCGCGCCAGGACGAGGTCGAGGCCGCCTGGAAGATCGTCGATCCGCTCTTGAACCTCGGCACCACGCCGATCGAATACCTGCCCGGCAGCTGGGGCCCGCGCGAGGCGGACGATCTGATCAAGGGCCGCTGCAACTGGCACAACCCCGGGGCGCGCCCGCAGGACTGGACGCGCGCCTGCGGCCCGGTCATCGAAGGCCCCTGAGAGTGCGCCGCGCCTAGGGGGCCGGCGGCTCGGCCAGCTCCCCGAGTGCGGCCCGCAGCGGCCCCAGCCAGGGCTCGAAGTGGCGCCACTGCCCGAGGGCATCCGCATACA
Organism: uncultured Pseudomonadota bacterium; assembly: GCA_963825385.1. Taxonomy (GTDB): domain Bacteria; phylum Pseudomonadota; class Gammaproteobacteria; order Steroidobacterales; family Steroidobacteraceae; genus 13-2-20CM-66-19. Next base: position 792,472 of record CAWGSX010000001.1, read on the forward strand.
GGGGCTGGCGCACCTGCTCGGAGCTGGCGGTGTGCACCGCGCGCTGCGTCTCGTGGAAGCGCAGGCACTGCGGCTCGAATTCGAGCCCGCAGTACTCAAGCAGCGCGCGCACCTGCGCCTCGAAATCCCCCACCAGGCGCTCGTACTGCACGCGGTACACCCGCCCGGGCAGCACGGCATCGAAGTGCGCCATGAGACTCACGTAGTCGCGGTAGTAGCGGCCCAGATCCTCCAGGCTGTAGGTGAACCATACCCCGCGCTGGAAGTGCTGCTTGAAGTTCGCGAAGCAGCAGGCCATCGGCGCGCGGCGCGCATCGATGATGCGCGCGTTCGGCAGCATCAGATGGATGAGGCCGGTCTGCAGCCAGTTGAGCGGCATCTTATCGATGAAGCGCGGCCGCCCGCGCACCCGCGTCGGCCGCGTCTGCGCAGGTAGCGCGCGCCGAGCGCGGCCAGCTGCACGCGCGTCAGCTGCGCGAGCGACTGCGGGTAGAGCGGCACCTGCCCGGGCTCATCGCGCAGACCGAGCTCGAGCGCGAGCGCGCGCACGTCGTACAGCTCGCGCGTGCCCTCGACCTGCGAGTGGCTGGCGAGGATCTGCTCGATGAGCGTGGAGCCCGAGCGCGGCAGCCCGAGTATGAAGATCGGATCCCAAGCCGGGTCGCCCCAGCCGCGGCGCGCGGCCAGGAACTCGGCGCTGAACAGCGTCTGCGTCCGCCGCACCAGGGCGCTGGTGCTGTCCGCATCATAAAGCACCGCGGCGCGCCGCAGGGCGTTGCCGCGGGCGTAGTGCGCGAAGGATTCCGCATAGTCGTGCTCGTCCTCGCGCGCCTTGCCGAGGGCGAACTCGAACTGCATGCGGTCTTCCGCGCCGAGGTCGCTGCGCTCCAGCTGCGCGCGCATCGCCGCGCCGTCCGCGGCGCTGAAGCGCAGCGTCTTTAAGTTCGCGAGGCTGTACCAGGCCTCGCCGAAACCCGGGCGCAGCTGCGTGCAGCGCCGGTAGGCCTCGATGGCCTGTGCGGTGCGGCCGCAGCCGCGCAGCACGTGCCCGTAGTGCAGCCACACCCACTCGCTGTCGGGATAGTCGCGCAGCAGCCCCTGGAGGAGCTCGAGCGCGCGCTCATCCTGGCCGAGCAGGGTCAGCGCCGCGGCCTGCCAGGAGCGGTAGCGCTGGCTGGCCGGCTCGAGCGCGAGCAGCCGCGCCAGCAGCGGCTGCATCTCGCTCGCCTTCTGCTGCTCGAGCAGGATGCGCGCCAGCTCCGCACGCGCGCGCGTGTAGCCCGGGGCCAGCTCGAGACTGCGGCGCAGCAGCCGCTCCGCGCGCGGGAAGTCCTCGCGCGCCGCGGCCACCTCGCCATACAGGCGCAGCGCCGCCACGTCATTCGCATCTGCGCGCAGGGCGCGCTCGAGGAGTGCCTCGGCGCGGCTCAGGCGCTCGTGGGCGAGCGCGGCGGCGGCCTCGGCGAGGTGCGCGTCCTCGTTCACCAGCGCGCTGTAACGGGCGTAGGCGCGGTCGCAGGCCAGAAGCTCGCCGCGCTGTGCCTCGAGCTGCGACAGCTCGCGCCAGGCCGGGGCGAGGGCCGGCGCGCGCGCCACGGCGCGCTCGAGCGCTGCGCGTGCCTCGGCCGCGCGCCCCTGGGCGGCGAGCGTGCGTCCGAGCTCGAGTTCGATCAGCGCGGAGCCGGGCCGCGCGTCCGCCAGGGCGCTGAAGCTGTCCCGTGCGCCCTCAAGATCCCCGGCGCCGCGCCGCGCCGCGCCGAGCAGCAGGATCGCCGGCTCGTGCCCGGGATGGGCCGCGAGGATCGCTTCGGCCGCGCGCGCCGCGGCCGCCGGGTCGCTGTCCAGCAGCGCCGCCGCCTGCATCAACTTCAAGTCCAGCTCGCCGCTCAACCCTTGCTCCTGCGCCGTGGGGCACGCGCTAGAATTGCCCCTTATGCCCACGAAGACCTTAGGGGAATGATTTGAGCACCGTCAATGCCGTCCCGGCTGACAACGACAGTGTGCTGCGCATGCTGCAGGCCTATCGCAGCGCCGCCGCCGCGGGGCGCAGCACCGAGGCCGATCAGCTGCTCAGCCGCGTGGCGCAGATGGCGCCCGCCCACCCGGCGGTGCTGAACGAGCTCGGCCTGCGCATGATGGCAGCGGGCTCCGCGGACAAGGCGCGCGAGCTGTTCAGGCGCGCAACCCAGGCCGATCCGAACAGCCCGTCGCTGTGGTCGAACCTGGCGGCCTGCCTGCACGCGCTCAACCTCCTGCCGCAGGAGCTGGAGGCCATCGAGCACGCGCTCGCGCTCGAGCCGCGCCACACCGCCACGCTGCTGCAGAAAGGCACCTGGCTCGAGACGCAGGGCGATAACCGCAACGCCGCACGCAGCTACCGCAACGCACTCGCCACCCTGCCTGCCGGCGCGCCGGTACCACCGGCCATCGCCCCCGTGGTGAGCCACGCCAGGACGGTAATCGAGGCCGACGATGCGGCCCTGGCCGCCGCGCTCGATGAGCGTCTGGCGCCGCTGCGCGCGCGCCACGGCGGCGGCCGCTTCCGCCGCGTCGAGCATTGCCTGGGACTGCTCGCCGGACGGCGCCAGCGCTTCATGCCGCAGCCGACCTTCATGTATTTCCCGGAGCTGCCGGCGATCGAGTTCTTCGACGACGAGTGCTTCCCGTGGCTGGGGCAGCTCGAGGCGGCGACGGAGGCGATCCGCGCCGAGCTCATGAGCGTGCTGGTCGCCGACCGCGCCGGTCTTGAGCCCTACATCGACTACCCGCAGGGGGTGCCGCTCAATCAGTGGAAGGAGCTGAACCGCTCGCGCCGCTGGAGCGCGTACTTCCTGTGGAACCAGGGCGCGGCGCAGACCGAGCACCTGGCGCGCTGCCCGCGCACCGCGGCGGCCGTGCAGGCCGCGCCGCAGTGCGATGTGGCCGCGCGCGCCCCCACGGCGTTCTTCTCCATCCTCGAGCCCAAGACGCGCATCCCGGCGCACACCGGCGTCACCAACACGCGTCTGACCGTGCATCTGCCGCTCATCGTGCCCCAAGGGTGCGCCTTCCGCGTCGGCGGGGAGACACGCGAGTGGGTGGCGGGCAAGGCGTGGGTGTTCGATGACACCATCGAGCACGAGGCCTGGAACGACTCGGACGCCCCGCGCGCCATCCTCATCTTCGATATCTGGAACCCGCTCCTGAGCGAGGCCGAGCGTGACATGGTGCGCGCCGCCACTGAGGTGGTGGGCAGCTACTACGGTACGACTGGTCAGGAGCCCCTGTGAGCGCATTTCGTCCCGCATTTCCGCTGGTCTTCCTCGGCGTGCTCGCCGCCGTCGCAGCGCGCGCCGACTCCCCGCCGCAGACGCTTCAGGAGTGTGCGCAGCTCGCCACCGATGCGGAGCGCCTGGCCTGCTACGACCGCCTCGCCGGCCGCAAGCCCGCCGCGCCCGTGGCACCGGCACAGCCCCCGGCGCCATCTGTGCAAGCCCCCGCGCCGGTGGTGGCCGCACCCGCCAGACCCGCAGCTCCCGCTGCGGCAGCGGCGAGCGCTGCGCCCGCCGCTGCCGCCTCCAAGAATGACTTCGGCCTGTATGAGGCCGAGCATCCGAAGGTTGCGATCAACGCGTCCGAGACCGCGCGCATCATCGCCTTCGGACGCGCCAAAAATGCCCACAAGACCGCGGCACTGGACGCCGATCAGCTGTGGGAATTCCTCGACGATCCCGATCCGCTGCTCGTCGTGGGTGATGCCGTGACGATCCAGCGCGCCTCCTTCGGCTCCTTCCTGCTCACGACCCCGAGCGGACGTGTGCATCGGGTGCGGCGCTTACGCTGAGGCGGCGGCAACCCCGGATGAGCTGACTGCGGCCGCCGCAGCCGCGGCCGAAAAAAAGCGGCGGGCTTTGCAGCCCGCCGCTTGAAGGTCAACGTCGTCTTTCGACTTAGAACTGCGCGGTGATGTGCGCGAACAGGTACCGGCCCAGGGAGTCGTAGACGCCCGGGAAGGTGTTGCCGTTGCAGTTTGCACCCGCGGGGCTCGAGGTCGAGCAGTCCCCGCCCACGACCAGCGGCGGATCCTTGTCGGCAATGTTGTTCACACCGAGCTCAAGACGCACGTTCTTGTACACATCGAACGCGGCCGAGAGATCGAGGTAGTTGTACGACGGGATCTTCTCGGTCGGAACGAACGGCGAGCCCTGCAGCTGCGGGTTGGTGCTCGCCAGCTCGCTGGAGTCCGAGCCGATGAAGCGCCAGCGCAGCGTCACGTCCAGGGCGTCCCAGGGGGTCGACCAGGTCGTGTTGAGCACATGACGCCAGTGCGGGTTGGCCGCACCGCAGGTCGAGCCGAAGAGGCCGACGCAGTCATACGAGGGGCCACCGGCCACCGGGGTGGTCGACAGCGACTGCAGGTACGTGCCCTCGAAGCCGAAGGACAGTGAGCCAAGTTTCTGCATCGGCACCCGATAGGTGCCCTTGATGTCGAAGCCCTTGGTGGCTTCCTGCCCGAGGTTCACGTTCAGGTCCGACACGTAGCCGGTCGGCTGCAGCCACAGCGAGCCGGTGGGCGAGCGGTGCACGGCCTGGCAGTACAGCGAGGTCGCGCTGCCGCTGGTCAAGCAGTTATTCAGCACCGTATCGCCGCCGATGGGTCCGATGATGTCCTTGATCTTGATGTTGAAGTAGTCAACCGACAGCGACAGGTTCGGCACGAAGCGCGGCTGGAAGACGAAGCCCACCGAGTAGGTGTCCGCAGTCTCGGGCGCAAGGTTGGGATTACCACCGAGCAGGCCGTTGTACTGGTTGGCCGCGTTCGCCGTGATGTGGCCGTATTGCGTCGTCGGGTTCACACCGGTGAGGGCGCACTGGGCCGGCGTGGCGACCGGGTGCGCACCCGCGCAAGGATCGGTCGAGCCGTCCAGACCTACCACCTGCGGGGTGTAGAGCTCGGCGATGTTCGGTGCACGCACGGCGCGCTGGTAGCTGGCGCGCAGCAACACATCACGCACCGGCTTCCACTCCACGCCGCCCTTGTAGGTGTTGGTCGTGAAGCCCTCGCTGTAGTCCGAATAGCGGTAGCCGCCCTCGAGCGCCAGTGACTCGGCGCCCGGCATGTGATCCAGCAGCGGCAGGCGCATCTCGGTGAACACCTCGCGCACGTGGAAGTCGCCCGAGACCGGTGGCGTGGGTCCGCCTGAGCCGGCGGCGTTGCCCTGCTGCGAGAGCTCGTCGGGCAGGAAGTCCGCCGATTCGGAACGCCACTCGGCACCGAGGTTCACCTGCAGGCCGGAGTCGGCCGTCGGCAGCTTCACGCCGTACTTGCCAAGGTCGCCCGTGATGTTGCCGTCGACCACCTGCTCGGTGGTCGTCGCCTGGATCAGCAGCGGCACCGAGAGGTAGTTGAGAGCAGCCTGGCTCACCTGGCCCGGCACCCAGATGTTCCAAGGCACGCAGGCCTTGTCGGTGCCAGTGATCACCGAGGCGCAGGTGGGCGTACCACCCGGACCCGGGACGACGTTCAGGGAGTTGATGATGTTGGCGTTCGAGAGGTAGTTCTCGTTGCCGTTGCTGTTGTCGACGGTGCTGTGCTGGGCATACACGTCCCAGTGCCAGGCGTCGAGGAAGTCGCCCTTCACACCGACCACGATGCGCATGGAATCGGTCTGGAAGGTCGCGGTACGCGGCCCGCCCTCAACGTTGCGGCGCAGGATGTAGGTGTTGATGCCCGGGTAGACCGTGCCGCCGACGTTCTCGGTCGGGTTGCCCTGCGCGGCGAGGTTCGCCGCCGAGCAGATCGTGGCACGCTCTGAGGCCGTCAGCAGCGGATTGGCGCAGGGAATGAACGAGGGGTTACCGAAGTCGCCGCTCGCTGCAATCTGCGCGTCCGAGGTCAGGCGCGTGTACATCAATTCCATGTACGCGTTGACGTGGGGGTTGATGTCGTAGTTCAAGAACCCGCCGGCCGTCCAGCGCTCCTGGGGCGTCTGGTAGTAGTTCAGCGGGCCGTAGTTGTACAGGTCGGTGGCCGTATTGAACTGCCGGAACGCACCGGTCTTCGGATCGACCGTGTGGTAGAGCAGGTCCGAGCCGCCGTTGCCGTAGGCGAGGAACAGGCCGCCGCGCGAGGTGTACGAGCCACCGCACTGCAGCGTCTTCGGGCCGGCGATGCCGAGCGAGCAGGAGCTGTAGTCGTACTTGCTCTGCAGGGCCGCGCCCTGGTTGTCGTAGGTGACGTAGAGAGTCGCGTTGCCTTTGTCGTCGGCGAAGTTCGACCCCATGATGATGGAGGCGTTCTTGCCGAAGGCGGTATCCACACGGCTGTCGGGCACGGCATCACCGGCCGCAGAAACCAGACCCTGCATGTAGGAGTCGTGGTTGCTGTGCTCGTTGAAGTGGTAACCCGCATCGACCTTCACGCCCTCGAAGTGCGTGTTGAGGATGAAGTTCACCACGCCCGCGACGGCATCCGCACCGTAGACCGCGGAGGCGCCGCCGGTCTCGATATCGACGCGCTCGATCAGCGCCGCCGGAATCTCATTGATGTCGGAGTAGTTGCGGCCGTCACCGGCGCCGGGTCCGAGACGGCGGCCGTTGACGAGGACCAGCGTGCGCTGGTTGCCCAGGCCGCGCAGGTCGATCGTGGCCGTGCCGTCCGCACCGTTGGAGGTCGTCGAGTTCATGCCCGCGAACACCATCGGCAGGTTGTTCAGAATGTCTTCCGTGCGGGTGAGACCGGTCGCCGAAATGTCGGTCGCTGACACAGACGTGATCGGGCTGATGGAGGTCTCGTTCGGGGTTTGCAGACGCGAACCCGTGACGACCACCTCTTCGACCGGGGCGGCTGTAGCGGCTGAGGCCGGCGCTTCCTGAGCGTGTAGCGACGTTACGCCTGCAACAGCCGCGGACGCTGTTGCCAGCGCAAAGCGCACCGCCTGTTGCAAGCTGCGACTTTTCGCCATGTGATTAGTTCCTCTGAATAGTTTGTAGGGAAAAAGTCTCGGGCGGCCCGCTCGTGCGACAGGAACCCTTCCCTCGGGCTCGCCGGACTTGGGGGCGCATTAGAGCACGCAGGCAAAGTGTTGCCAACCTGCCGCGGCGGCAGGGATTGCGCGCTTCCCGGGCTTGCCGGTGTGGATAAGTCCGAGTCCAGCCAGACGTTGCACTTTCGCCACAGCCGGGAACGCGGTCTTGAGCAAGGGCCGAAGGGGCTGCGGCGGGCCGGGCGGCCGGCTCAGGTAAACCAGCAGTTGGTGGCGACAGTGATACGGGTGTCCCGGCCGTAGAAGGGGGCCACCTCGTGGAAGGCGAAGGAGGGGAAGACGATCACCTGGCCCTCCTCAAGACGCACCTCGCGGCAGCGCAGGGCGAAGGGACCCTTCAGACGGCGGTTGGCGATGTCCTGATAGGCATCCGCGCCGCCGCGGGTGTCCATGAAGCGCAGGAGGCCGCTTCCGGGATGGCCCGGAGCGGGCTCCCCGGCGCGCACGCAGTAGACCGCCGACCAGGAGGCGAGCGGATGGTTATGGGCCACGAAGGAACCGGCGTAGCGGGTGATGTGGAACCAGGTGTGGTTGTGGACCTTGAGGGCCGCCAGCTCCGCCTGGGACAGCTCGGACGCTTCGGCCACGGTCTGCACCAGGGCTGCGAGCATGAACCCCCGCAGTTCCTGGATACAGGCTTCCGGCCACCGAAAGAGATTGAACCGGCTCTCGAACATCTCCGCCTGCGGCACGTGGTTTGGAGTCGGGTTGCGGTGCTCGGCGGTCTCGCGCGCCAGGAAGAGGGCCTCGAGCTCACGATTGAGCCGGCCGCAGTCCGGCAGCTGGACTTCACCGAAGGGTACCGCGAATGCCCCGGTCAGCCGTACGGGCGGGAGCGCCGGGCTCACCACGGCGGAAGCTCCTTTTGGCCAGCGTGGGCAAACCGGGCCCGCACGGTAACCAGGACGAGGTCGCCCGTGGAATGGTTGAGGGCTATCTCGTGCAGCATCGCGGCGGGAAAAACCACCATCTGGCCAGGAACAGGGCGCCAAAACTGGTGATCTTGCGAAAAAGGTGCCCGCAACCGGCTGTTAGCCGCGTCGAAAAACATGGTTCCACTTCGGATCGCGTAAATCCGCACCGCCGCGCTGTCGGCGCGGGTGGCGCTGGGTTCAGGAGCCGCCACGCAGTAGATCCCTGCCCAGGAAGCAAGCGGCGCGCTGGTGGCCGGGACGGCGCCATAGGGACGTACCACCGTCAGTCGCCCGCGGGCCTGCAGCCCGAGCTCGGCGAATTCGGATTCCTTATAGAGACTGGCATCGCGCACGGCCGCGCACAGTCCGGCGAGCAGGACTTGTATCAGCTGTCGGACCGGGGCCTCCGGCCACTCCAGAAGATCCTCCCGGCTGCGGAAACACAGCGCGTCTTCGGGCAGAGCCGGGTCGCGCCACGCCGGGGTAGTCCGGCTCTGAAGCAACGGCAGCAACCGCTCGTTGAGGACGAGCGCTTCGGTCAGGTCGACGACCGCCAAGGGCGTGGCGAAGATCGGCACCAGACTCACGCTGACCATGGGGGATCTTCAGGCCGGGGGCAGAAGCGCCGCCACGGCCGCGAGCTCGTGGGCGTAGTGGCGCGAGCGGCCGGAGGAGGCGGTATAGAGGCCCTGGCGCACCTGCCAGGCGCTCGCGGTCTTCACGCTGCCCCCTCGGCCGGCGAAGTCGAGGCAGCTCTCCTGCCACTCCAGGCCAAGGAAGCTGAGCAGCCGCTCGGCCTGCGGGCGCGGCTCGCGCACGAAGGCGTCGTAGTCGAAGTCGAGAATGTCGGCCCCATACAGCGCGCGCCAGTGTGCCATCAGGCGCCGGTACTGCCGGTAGTAATGCGCACTGTCCTCCAGGTCGAGCGCGTAGCTGTACTGCGGGTCCAGGTGCAGGAAGTACAGCGACAGGCAGGTGTCGAGGGGATTGCGCACGGTGTGCACGATCCGCGCCCTGGGGAAGAGCCGCTTGATCAGGCCGATATAAAGGAAGTTGTCGGGGCGCTTGTCGGTGACGTACGCAGCCCCCGGGAAGCGCTGGGCGAGGTGACCCAGATACTGCAGGGCCAGGCTCGCAAGGCGCGCCTCGCCGGCCTGATTGACCGCCCGCGGGAAGGGTGTCAGCGCGGCCCGAACCAGCGCGGGCAGGAGCTCGAGCTCCCCGCCGGCGCGCACCCGGTCGTGGCCGCCGATGACCCGCTCGGCGAGCGTCGAGCCGGAGCGGAACATCCCGCAGATGAAGATGGGCTCGGGCTGCGCCGGCGGGCGCTCTACCGGAACCGGCGCCGGGAAGGCCGCGATCAGCTCATCGATCAGGCGCTCCTGGGCGGCGCGGTCGTAGCGCGCCGGCGGCTTGAGGCTCGCGCGACTCGCCGCGTTCGCTTCCCGCGCCGTGGCGAAGGCTTCCGCGTAGGCGCCCGCGCCGTCGAGCAGGTGCGCGAGCGCGAAGAGCAGGCTCGCGCGGTCGTAAGCGCTCAGGTCCGGATCGGTGAGCGCCGCACGCAGGCGGGTGATCTGCGCCGCCGCGGCCTCGGTGCCGCGCGCAAGCTGCGCGGCGCGTGCGAGCACCTGGTAAGCGCGCGGCGCTGCGCCGAGCAGCTCCTCGTACAGCGCCGCGGCGCGTTCGCGCTCGCCCAGATCCTCGGCGAGGTTGGCCAGGTTCTGCTTGGCCGGGAGGTAGCCGGGGTTGGCCTTGAGCGCCGCTTCCAGCTCGGCGCGCGCCAGATCGTCGCGGCGCATGAAATCGCTGAGGATGACGGCGCGGTTCAGGTGCACCTCCTCGGGGGCGGCAATCCCCAGCCGCAGCGCCTGCTCGTAGGAGAGCAGGGCATTGACGAAGTCCCCGCCGAGGCGCTGCAGCAGGCCGACGTTGTACCAGCCCTCGGCCCAGCCCGGCAGCTCCTCGAGCAGCTGGCCGTAGAGGGCGATGGCGCGCACCAGATCGCCCTGGGCGCCGGCACTCTCGGCCGCGCGCACCCGCGCCTGCAGCTGCGGCGAGAGGCTGACCTGTTTCGGTTCCTCACTCACCGGGGCAGTACCACAGCTCGACGTCCGTACAGCCCTGCACGGCAGCCCAGGCCGTCAGCCCCCGGTCCTGGGCGCGCAGCGCGCTCACGGCGGCCTCCTTGCCCGGCCCCGCCACCACGAACAGCGGCTCGCGCACCGTGGCCAGAAACTCCGGGGTGACACTGACGGCGCTCAGGCCGTCGGGACGCTGCACCGGGACGGCGTAGCGGCCGCGTGCGCGTGCCAGATCCTGGGCGCTGAAGAGCGAGGCGGTATGACCGTCGGCGCCGAGCCCGAGGAGTCCCAGCCCCACGTGTATGCCCGCGCTGAGAAGCGTGGTCAGCTCGCGCTCGTAGCGCGCCGCCGCCTCATCCAGCGGCAGCTCGCTGTGCACGCGCAAGAGCGACTCGGGCGGCAGGTCGAGCGCGTCCAGCAGTGCCCGGGACTGGTGGTAGTTGCTCGCGCTCGAGTCCTCCGGCACGTAGCGCTCATCGCTGAACAGCACGTGCAGGCGGTCATCGTGACGCAGCGGGCGGCGGGCGACGCTGCGGTAGGCGGCCATGGGCGTCGTGCCGCCGGCGAGCATGACCGCCGCGGCGCCCGGGGCGCTCAGGGCGCTGCCCAGCCGCTCGGCGAGTGCCGCATCGAGCTCGGGGCGGGAGTTGAACAGGCGCGAGGTGAGGGTGGTCATGACGGCGGGTGCGGGCGCTCTCCGACCAGCGCGCGCACCTCGAACTCCTGTCCGTTGCGGCGCCAGCCCCTTAAGGTGACGGACGTGCCGGGCTTGTGACTGGCGATGCGGCCGAGCGCGTCCTGGGCGCTGCGCGGCTCCTCGCCGTCGATCTGGCTCAAAAGATCGCCCGGCTGCAGACCCGCCTGCTGGGCCGGGCTGCCGACGTACAGATTACCGATGATCACCCCGCCGTGGGAAAATCCGCGCTCGGGGGCCTGCTCGTCCGAGAGATCCTCGGGGACGATCCCGATCCAGCCGCGCACCACGCGCCCGTGGGCGATGATCTCGCTCAGGACCCCGCGCACCATGTTCACCGGTATGGCAAAGCCGATGCCCTCGACGCCGACGTTCTTGGCGACGATGGCGGTATTGATGCCCACCAGTGCGCCGTTGGTGTCCACCAGGGCCCCGCCGGAGTTGCCGAAGTTGATGGGCGCATCGGTCTGGATGAAGTCCTCGAGCGGGGCGATACCCAGCTGCTGCCGGCCGGTGAAGCTCACGATGCCGTGGGTTACCGATTGTGACAGTCCGACCGGGTTGCCGATGGCGAGCACCACATCGCCGATGCGCAGCTGGTCGGAGCGCCCGAAGACGGCCACCGGCAGCGAGCCCAGATCGATCTTGAGCACCGCGAGGTCGGTGTCCGGGTCGCGCCCGACGGTCCGGGCATCGGCCACCCGGCCGTCGGCCAGCTGCACGCGGATCGAGTCGGCGTTGGCGATGACGTGGTTGTTCGTGACGATGTGGCCGCTCTCATCCACGATCACGCCCGAGCCGAGACTGCGCTCGATGCGTTGCCGGTAGCGCGGCATGTAGTCCCCGAACAGCTCCCCCAGGGAGGGGGCGATGCGCTCGGTGACCAGGCGCGCGGTGTATACGTTCACCACCGCGGGCGCGGCGCGCTGCACGGCGGCAGCGTAGCTGACCGGCGCGGTCGCCGGGGGTGGCGGGGCCGCGGCCAGCGGCACCGGCCCGCTCGCGCGGCCGGTGGTACCGATGAGCTGCGGGCGCGCGAGCACCACCAGGAAGGCGACCGCGAGCCCGGCAACGACCGATCCCAAGACAAATAGCAGCCCGCGCCCGAGGCGGTTCGGCATGATGCACTCCGGGAAAACCCGCTCGCTCGCGCGCCGGGGGCGCGCGGCGGGGAGGGGTATGCGTTTGTGTATAATGCGCCGCCCCCGCCAGCCTAGGAAATCGCGCGTGTGTGCGTGCGCGTATCCGCGCGGCGCTAACCCGAAAACCCACGGCTGCGGCGGGCGTGCACTTACCAGCGGGAGACGGTTGGATGGCGGATCAGGCAGTCGTCGCCGACGAGACAGTGGACGTTAGCCGGCGGAAATTCCTTACCCGGGCCACTATCGCCGCCGGCGCGGTCGGGGCGGCATTCGCCGTCGTGCCCTTCATCGAGTCCTGGGACCCCTCCGAGCGGGCGCGCGCCCAGGGTGAGCCGGTGCAGGTGGATCTCAGCAAGCTCGAACCCGGACAGATGATCATCCCGGTCTGGCGCAAGCAGCCGATCTACGTCGTGCGCCGCACCCCGGACATGGTGCAGCGCATCTCCGGTCACGACGCCGATCTCAAGGACCCCGACTCCAAGGAGTCCACGCAACCTCCCTACGCGAAGAACGAGATTCGCTCACGCACCGCGGAATTCCTGGTGCTGGTCGGAATCTGCACGCACCTCGGCTGCCTGCCCAAGCAGCGCTTCAGCGCCGGGGAGCTCTACCCGAGCTGGCCGGGGGGATTCTTCTGTCCGTGCCACGGCTCGCGCTTCGACCTCGCCGGGCGCGTATTTGACGGCTCGCCCGCCTCGATCAACCTGCGCGTGCCGCCGTACTACTACCCCGAACCCACGACCCTTCTGATCGGCCTCGATGCGAAAGGAGCCGCCTGATGGCCGCCGGACCAAGCAGCAGCGGGGCGGCCGCCAAGCCCGGCCTGTGGGGCTGGATCAACAAGCGCCTGCCGGTGGAGAGCTTCATCCAGGAGCAGCTGACCGGTTACTACGCGCCGAAGAACTTCAACATCTGGTACTTCTTCGGCTCGCTGGCGCTCCTGGTGCTGGTGGTGCAGCTGGTCAGCGGCATCTTCCTCACCATGTTCTACAAGGTGGGCGAGACCACCTCATTCGATTCGGTCGAGTACATCATGCGCGAGGTCAACTACGGTTGGCTCATCCGCTACCTGCACTCCACCGGCGCCTCGGCATTCTTCGTGGTGGTCTACCTGCACATGTTCCGTGCCTTCCTCTACGGCTCCTACCGCAAGCCGCGCGAGCTTTTGTGGCTGTTTGGCATGGCGGTGTATCTCGCGCTCATGGCCGAGGCGTTTATGGGCTACGTGCTGCCGTGGGGCAACATGTCCTTCTGGGGCGCGCAGGTGATCGTCAACCTCTTCGGCACCATCCCCGGCATAGGTCCGGTGCTGGTGGAGTGGATCCGCGGGGATTACGGCATCGCGGACGCCACCCTGAACCGTTTCTTCGCGCTGCACGTGGCGGCGATCCCGCTGGTGCTGCTGCTGCTGGTGGCGCTGCATCTGGTGGCGCTGCGCCAGACCGGCTCGAACAACCCCGACGGCATCGAGATCAAGGACAAGCTCGGCCCGGACGGCAAGCCGCTCGACGGCATCCCCTTCCACCCCTACTACACGGTGAAGGATGTCGTCGGTGTCGGGGTCTTCTTCGTGGTGTTCGCCATCATCGTGTTCTTCGTGCCGACCCTCGGGGGCCTGTTCCTCGAGGCGCCGAACTTCGAGCCCGCGAACCCGATGTCCACCCCGGAGCACATCGCCCCGGTGTGGTACTTCACCCCCTTCTACGCGATCCTGCGCGCCGTGCCGGACCAGCGCATGGGGGCGCTGCTGATGTTCCTGGCCGTGGCGCTGTTCATTGTCGTGCCCTGGCTCGACCGCTCCCCGGCGAAGTCGATCCGCTACAAGGGCGCGCCCTCGAAGGTGGCGCTGGCGCTGTTCGCGCTCGCCTTCATCGTGCTCGGCTACCTCGGGCTGCAGCCCGCGGAAGGGCTGTACGTGCTGCTGGCACGCATCTTCGCGGTGATCTATTTCCTCTTCTTCCTGCTCATGCCCTGGTACTCCCCCATCGGCGCAAAGCCGGTGCCTGAAAGGGTGGTCTACCATGCGCACTGAGCACGGACCGCGTGCAGTGGCGGTTGTGCTTGCCGCCCTGGCGCTGATGGCGACGCCCGGATTCGCCGCCGAGAGTGGCGCGGCGGCTGGAGCCGAGGAGGCCCCGCAGCCGGGGGCCAACTGGCAGCACTGGCATGCGAACAGCGACGTCACCGATCTCGCCTCGGTGCAGCGCGGTGCGCGCAATTTCATGAGCTACTGCCTGGGGTGCCACTCGCTGAAGTACGAGCGCTGGTCGCGCCTGGGAGCGGACCTGGCGATACCGCCCGCGCTGCTGCAGAACCTCATGCCGCCGGGGGACAAGAGCACCGACTACATCCTGAGCACGATGCCCGCCGAGGATGCGGCCAACTGGTTCGGCAAGACCCCGCCGGATCTGTCGCTGATGGCGCGCGCCCGCGGCGGCGGCGACTACATCTATCAGCTGTTCAAGACCTTCTACGTCGATCCGACCCGGCAGACCGGGGTGAACAATCTGCGCCTGCCGGCCATCGCCATGCCGCACGTGCTCTCCGAGCTCGAGGGCCTCAAGCGCGCCGTGTTCAAGGACGTGGCCAAGACCGAGAGCGGACAGCTCGTGCATACGCAGGTGTTCGACCACTTCGAGACCGTCACGCCCGGACGGCTGACCGCGGCCGAGTACGACGGTTTCGTGCGCGATACGGTGAACTTCCTGGTCTACGTCGGGGAGCCGACTCAGGCGGCACGGCACGCACTCGGGGTGTGGGTCGTGCTCTTCCTCCTGGTGTTCACCTGGCTCGCCTGGCTCATGAAGCGCGACTACTGGAAAGACGTCCACTGAGCGCACGCGCGCGCGGGGCGGGATGCTCCGCGGGCGCAGTCGCTCGGGGATTCGCAGGAGCGGTACGTTGTCGAGCAGACGATCCATCATGACGCTGTTCTCGGCTCCGAGCGATCCGTGGAGCCACCGCACGCGCATCGTGCTCGCCGAGAAGGGCATCAGCATCGACATCGTCAGCGTCGAAGCGGGACGCTTTCCGGAGGACCTGCTCGACCTGAATCCGTACCACAGCGTACCGACCCTGGTTGACCGCGACCTCGTGCTGTATGACTCGCGGGTGATCATCGAGTACCTGGACGAGCGCTTCCCGCACCCGCCGCTGATGCCGGTCGACCCGGTGACGCGCGCCCAGTTCCGTCTGGCCCTGTACCGCATCGAGCGTGACTGGTACAGCCTCGCGCGCCAGATCGATCAGGAGCCGGACAAGAAGCAGAGCCTCAAGACCAAGAAGATCCTGCGCGACACCATCCTGCAGAGCACCGAGCTGTTCAAGGTCAAGCCTTTCTTCCTCTCCGACGAGTTCTCGCTCGTGGACGCGACCATTGCGCCGATCCTGTGGCGCCTGCCGCACTACGAGATCGACCTGCCGCCGCAGGCGCAGGCCATCGAAAAATACGCGCAGCTGATATTCTCGAGGCCGGCATTTCGCGAGGCGCTCTCGGAGCGGGAGCAGGAGATGCGGCTGCTGTAAATATGAGCCAGGTGTTGCCCAAGCGTCCTTATCTGCTGCGCGCCATGCACCAGTGGATCACCGATTGCCACAACACGCCGCACGTGATCGTGGATGCCGGCCGTGACGGCGCCGAGGTGCCGCGTGCCTACGTGAAGGACGGCAAGATCGTGCTCAACCTCAGCGAAGGCGCCACGCAGCGCCTGCGCCTCGGCGCTGACTTCATCGAGTTCGACGCGCGCTTCGCCGGCGTGGTGCACCACGTACGCTTCCCGGTGAGCGCAGTGCTCGGCATCTATGCGCGCGAGACCGGCGAGGGCATGGTGTTCTCCGAGCAGGACTTGGGTCCCCAGCCCCCGACCCATCCGCCGCAGGCCGAGGAGGGCGGCCCGCGCCGCCCGCAGCTGAAGGTCGTGAAGTAGCCCCATGGGCCGCCGGGCGCTGTCGCTTGCGGCGCTGATGCTCTGCTCGGGCTGGGCCGCGGCGCAGGAGAAGCCGCCCGCCACGCGCTACCCGCAGATGGCACCGCTCGAGCAATATCTCATCGCGAACCCCGAGGATGAGATCGCGCTCGCCCGCAGTGCGGCGCCGCCGTCGGTTTCCGGGGATGCCACGGTCCTGGTGCTGGGCCGCCACGGCTACGAGGCGGCGGTCCGCGGATGGAACGGGTTTGTGTGCTTCGTCGAGCGCTCCTGGGCCGCCGGGTTCGACGACGCCGAGTTCTGGAATCCGCAGGTGCGCGCGCCCAATTGCTTCAATCCGCCCGCGGTGCGCAGCGTACTGCCGCAGTATCTGCAACGCAGCGAGTGGGCGCTCTCCGGCAGCGGCAGGCAGCAGCTGATCGAGAAGGCCCGCGCCGCGCTCGCCAGCGGCCGGGTGAGCGCTCCGGAGCCGGGCGCCTTCTCCTTCATGCTATCCAAGCAGGGCTATCTGGGAGATGAGGCGGCGGGCCCCTGGCTCCCCCACGTCATGTTCTTCGTGCCGCACGGGGAGGCGGCGGTATGGGGCGCGGGCCTTGCGGGCTCGCCGATCCTCGGCGCGGAGGGTCGCGAGTTTGAGCCCACGGTGCTGTTTATCCCGGTGCGGCGCTGGGCGGACGGCTCAGCGGCGCCGCCGCCGGCGAGCCCGCACCAGCACAGCCCCTGAGGCGGCCGTGCCGCGCAAGCGCGGCATACGAAGAAGAAGGAGTCGGCCTGTAAGCCGGGTTCTGTCGAGGGCAATCATTCCTCTGGGATCCGCGTCGCCGCGGACCTCTAGCGGCCTACCCGGAAGCGCGCGCGGATCGGCGCTGCCCGCTGTTACGCAGGCTGCTTCCCTATTTGGCCTTGCTCCAGGTGGGGTTTGCCGTGCCGTCGCGTGTTGCCACCGACGCGGTGCGCTCTTACCGCACCGTTTCACCCTTACCGGTCCTTTAGATAAAGGACTTAGGCGGTCTAGCTCTCTGTTGCACTTTCCGTGGGCTCGCGCCCCCCAGGCGTTACCTGGCACCCGATCCGCCGGAGCCCGGACTTTCCTCCACCGCGCAGATGCTAAGCACCCTGCGGCAGCGACTGCCCGGCCGACTCCGGCGTGCACATTAGTCGCGTGGCAGCCGAAGTCAACCGTGCGCCGCGGGGCACGCAGACGCCGCCGCGGCTGGCTGCCAGCGCAATCAAGAGCTTGCCCTGCTGCGCCGGCCGGGGCTCACCTATAATCGGCGCAGCAAAGGCTCGCATTCACGTGGATTGCCCGGAGCGTCATGTTCCTGCTGCTCGACGATGTGCTTACCGCGGCTGAGGTCGCCACCATCACCCGGCTCGCCCAGCAGGCGCGCTTCGTGGATGGGCGCATAACCAACCCGCATAACACGCAGAAGCTCAACACGATCGCCGATGCGGCTGATGCCGCCGGCCAGCAGGCCGCGCAGATCACCTTCGCCGCCCTACAGCGCAACGAGTCCGCCAGCAACTTCGTGTTCCCGGCACGCATCGCTCCGCCCACGCTGTGCCGTTACGGCGTCGGCATGACCTATGGGGCGCACACCGATGCGGCCCACCTCGCGGTTGGCAACCAGGCATTGCGATCGGATGTCTCCTGCACCGTGTTTCTGAGCGACCCGGCCACATACACCGGCGGCGAGCTTACGATCTATCTCGGTACCGAGACGGTGCGGATCAAGGGACGTCCCGGGTCGGCGGTCTTCTATCCCTCGACGACACTGCACGAGGTTGCGCCGGTGAGCGCCGGCCAGCGCCTCGTCCTCATCACTTTTATCCAGAGCCGCATTCCGGATCAGATGCAGCGCGAGCTGCTCTACACCCTCGGCGAGGTGCGTGCGCTCGAAGGCCTGAAGATGGAGTGGGCCAACCGCATGCAGCTGGAGTACGTGATCGCGAATTTGCAGCGCATGTGGTCGCGCTGAACGAGGCTAGGCGGCACGCTCCAGCCGCGCCAGGTGTTCGATGAGCTCGGCCACGGCCGGGTAGCTCTCCGCCATGCGCTCCAGCCAGCGCAGCCCGGCATGGATCTGCGTGCGGCAGGTCTGCTCGGCCGTGGCCAGCAGATCCCGGCGCAGAGCTGCATCGTAAGCATGTTCGGGCGCTTTGGAGTAGCGGCTCATGATCGGACTGCGCAGCAGGTGCTCGAGCACCTGCGGGGTGGGTTCATCACCGAGCATCCGCAGCACGGTCCCGAGATGGTGCCGTGGCTCGCGCAGGAAGGCATCAAAGTGCAGCCACATCACCGGGGTGCTGGCCCGCTGCTCGGCCTGATGCAGAGTCAGCATCTCGCACAGCCAGCTCAGCGCGACCTGTTCACCCTCGCTGCGCGGCTCGTACGGCCACCCCGGCAGGGCGAGACGGCGCAGCAGCCGCGCGCGCCGCGCCGCGGCGAGCGCCAGTGCTTCGGCGCGCGAATTGTCGCCGATCAGGATGCTGCGCAGGTAGGTGGCCGGATCGACGTACATGAACAGCGCGCGCGCCGACTCGCTCGCGCGCAGCAGCTCGACGGCCAGCTCACTGACGAAGCTCGTGACCTTGACCACGGCGCGCTGCGGCGCGCGCCAGGTGCGCGCCAGCAGCGGCAGCAGGAGCGGCAGCTGCAGGGGATTGGTGGTGGCGGCACGCAGCGGCGCCGGCTCGCGCAGTACGAAGAAGGCTTCGGTGCGTGCACCGATGAGGCGCGCCAGCAGAGTCGAGCCGACATGCCCGATGTGAAAGATAAAGTGCAGCCGCGCGTGCAGTTGTGCTGCCGCCGCGGACAGCTGCGTCAGCTGAGTCTGCGCACGTCGATAGCCGTGTGCGAGCAGCCGCTGGTCGAGGAAGCTCGCGGCGGCGTAAGCGGCTTCATCCAGTTGCAGCAACGTGGCGCATTCGGCGCCGAGTTCCAGTACCAGCCACTGCGGCGAGGCGCACAGCTCGGGGGCTGCGATCTGCCCGCCGGGCGCGCCGCGATCGTCACTCATCGGACCCCGCCACCTCGTCATCAGCGCGCACGGCGAGCGCATAGGCGGCCGCACGCGGTGCGCCGGTCAGCCGCGCGGCCAGCGCCGCGGCGCGTGCCGGCGGCAGCTCGTTCAGCAGGATACCCACCGTGCGGCGCAGCTCCGCCGCAGCGGGAATCTGCTGCTCGGCAGGGGCGGCGCCGCTCACCACCAGGGTGATCTCGCCGCGCGCCATGTTGGCATCGTCCGCCATGCGTTGCGCCAGCTGCTTGAGGGTGCCGCGGTAGAAGGTCTCGTGGACCTTGGTGAGCTCGCGCGCGAGCACCGCCTCGCGCGCCGCGCCAAAGGCGGCCGCCAGATCCGCGAGGGTTGCGGCGATGCGGTGCGGCGCCTCGAAGAAAACCAGCGTGCGCGTCTCGGCCGCGAGAGCGGCGAGCGCGCGGCGCCGCTCGGCCGCTCGCGCCGGCAGGAAGCCCTCGAAACAGAACCGTTGCGCCGGCAGGCCCGCGGCGGCCAGCGCCGTGGTGATGGCGCTCGGCCCCGGAATGGGGGCGACCGTGTAGCCGGCGCGGCTGGCAGCGCGCACCAGCTCGTAGCCCGGATCGGACAGAAGCGGCGTACCCGCATCGCTCACCAGCGCCACGTTCTCACCGCTCGCCAGACGCTCAAGCAGCTGCGGCACGCGCTCGCTCTCGTTGTGCTCGTGCAGCGACAGCAGCGGGCGGCTGAGGCCCATGGCATTGAGCAGCTTGAGCGTGCGGCGCGTGTCTTCCGCCGCGATGACCGCGGCGCCCGCGAGCGCTTCGCGGGCGCGCGGACTCAAGTCAGCGAGGTTGCCGATCGGCGTCGCTACGACTTGCAGCGTGCCGCGCACCTTGGTCACTATAATCCTCCAACTTACGGCGCCAGGGACCCGCAGCGCCCACCGCATCCTGCCACGAAAGGCCGCGCCACCGATGTTTTCCGCCCGCTGGCTCCTCGCTCTGCCGCTTCTGCTGCTGCTCGGTGGTTGCCCGAGCCTCGCCGAACGCGGCCTGCCGCCGTCGGTGGACCGCGCCGCGCAGCTCGAGCACGGCGGCGATGCCGCCGGCGCCGCCCGCGTGTACGAGGAGCTGGCCGGACAGAACACCGGTGCCGACCGCAACACGTTCCTGCTCGATGCCGGGCGCGCCTACCTCGACGCCCACCGGCCCGAAGATGCGGCGCGGGTGCTCGGTCTCATCGAAGGCAGTCTCGCCGGGGAGGAGGCGAGCGAGCGTGCGCTTCTGAACGCGCAGCTCGCGCTCGAGCGCGGCCAGCGCGCCGAGGCTGCACGCCTCCTGCAGGCTCTGCCGGAGCCGCACAGCGGCCCCCTGGTGGCGCGCTACCGCGACCTCAAGGCGGCGCTTGCTTCCGGGGCGGCGAAGTCCGCGCCCCCGCCTTCCGCACGTCCCGCACCCCCCGAGGCCGGCGCGCACGTGGCGCTGCTGCTGCCGCTCACCGGGCGCGCCGCGGCGGCGGCCGCGAGCGTGCGCGATGGCTTCATGACGGCCTACTACCAAAGTGCGCCCGGCGAGCGCCCGCGGGTGCGCATCTACGACACCGGTACGCAGAGCGTCGCCGAGGCGCTCGCCCAGGCGCACGCGCAGGGCGCGGATTTCGTGGTCGGACCGCTCACGCGTGAGGAAGTCACTGCGGCCGCCGAATACCCCGGGCCGCGCCCGCCGCTGCTGGCCTTGAATTTCCTCGCGAGCGAGAAGGCGGCGCCGGCTGACTTCTACCAGTTCGCGCTGTCACCCGAGGACGAGGCGCGGCTTGCGGCGCGGCGCGTGCTCGATGATCACCATCGCCGCGGCATCGCCATCGTGCCCGCCGGCGAGTGGGGCTCACGCGTGCTCGCGGCGTTCCGGCAGGAGCTCACCGCCGGCGGCGGCGAGCTGATCGCCGAGACGCAGATCGATGCCTCGCGCACCGACTTCACCGCCTCGGTCACCGAGGTGCTGCGCCTGAACGAGAGCAGCGCGCGCCACAAGCGCCTCGAGTCGATCCTCGGCACCAAGCTGCAGTTCGAGCCGCGCCGGCGCGCCGATGTTGAATTCATCTTCTCACCCGCGCAGGCGAGCACCGAGCGCCTGCTGCGGCCGCAGCTGCGCTTCCACTACGCCGGCGACATCCCCACCTATGCGACCTCGGATGCCTTCGAGCCCGACATGCGCGCCAACGACGAGCTCGATGGACTGATGTTCCCGGACATGCCGTGGATTCTCGGTGGCGACTTCGCCGATGCCGTGCGCGCCGCGACGCGCGAGGCCTGGC
This sequence comes from uncultured Pseudomonadota bacterium, assembly GCA_963825385.1. Lineage (GTDB taxonomy): Bacteria > Pseudomonadota > Gammaproteobacteria > Steroidobacterales > Steroidobacteraceae > 13-2-20CM-66-19. Next base: position 813,548 of record CAWGSX010000001.1, read on the forward strand.
CCAACGGCGGCCCCAATCGCGGCCGGCTGTTCGCCTTCGGCTTCGACGCTTTTCGTCTGGCACAGGCACTGCCGCATCACGGCGTCGCGGCGGGCATCGCCGTGGAGGGTCTTACCGGACACCTCACGCTCGATCCGGAACGGCACGTGCGGCGCGAGATCAGCTGGGTTCAGGTGCACAACGGCGAGCTGCGTGCGCTGCCGGCAACCGCTGCGCCGTAGGGCACGAATCTAACTTCAAACTTCTAACTTCAAACACAGTGCGGCGCGGGCACGCTGCGTGCCTGCCCCGCAGGCCCCGCCCCGAGCCTCAGACCCCCCGTTTCGCACCCCGCCTGAGGTGCTTCCCCACGGGGCCCGTGGGGACCCAAAGCCCGTCAAACCCCGCGCTTAGGGGCCCACAGGGGCCCAACTCATCAAGCACTGTATAAAGTTCACGGGCCAAGCCGCTGATTGCTATGACCGAATGGTCGGAAGTCAGGCACCGACACTGTTCATTTACACATAAGTCGTTGTGAATGCGACGAATTTCTCACTTTTTCAATTGACATAGTTTGTCCCCGATTCCTATAGTGGCAGCCAGTGGGAGAAGGTGGGGGTAAATGGGCGATTACTCGCCTCACAGGTCATGTTTCGCGGTGCAACAAAAATCACCCTGGACGACAAGGGGCGGATGGTCATTCCCACCCGTTACCGGGAGCAGATCAGCGAGCTCTGCCAGGGGAAATTGGTCGTCACCGTCGACAAGGACCAGTGCCTCCTCATCTATCCGCTGCCCGAATGGGAGCTGATCGAACGCAAGCTGATGGCCCTGCCCAGCCTCAACGCCACTGCGCGTCGGCTGCAGCGCCTGATGGTCGGCCACGCGACTGATCTGCCCCTCGACGGGCACGGCAGGGTGCTGCTGCCGCCCGAACTGCGCGACTTCGCTCAGCTCGCGCGGCACGGAATGCTGATCGGGCAGGGCAATCGGTTTGAGCTGTGGGACGAGCGGCGCTGGAACGAACGCCGCGACCTGTGGCTGAAGAGCGAAGAAGCCGCGACCGATCTGCCGTCCGAGCTCGAATCACTGTCGATCTAGGGGCATTTGAAGAACGAGCGGGCTGGGCACGAGCCCATGGCACGAGCACTCAGGGGGCGGGGGAAGCGCCGCTTCGCACGTGGATGAGCACACACCAGTGCTCGCCGCCGAGGCGCTCGCCGGGCTGGCCCTGGAAGCGGGCGGTTACTATGTCGATGCGACGTTCGGGCGGGGCGGTCATTCGGCACTCATACTCCAGGCCCTGGGTCGAGAAGGCCGCCTGCTCGCGCTCGACCGGGATCCGCAGGCCATCGCGGCCGGTCGCCGCCGCTTTGCCGACGAAGTGCGGCTTACGCTCGTGCACGCGCCGTTTGCGGACCTCGGCACGATCGTGCGCACACACGCTGACCATCGCCCGCTCCGGGGCGTGCTCTTTGACCTTGGCGTTTCCTCGCCGCAGCTCGACGACGCCGGTCGCGGCTTCAGCTTCCGCGCCGACGGGCCGCTCGATATGCGCATGGATCCGACGCGCGGGGAGCCCGTCGCGGCCTGGCTCGCTCGGGCGGGCGTCGATGAGATTCGCCAGGTGATCGCCACCTTCGGGGAAGAGCGCTTCGCACGCCGCATCGCCCAGGCGATCGTGCGCGCACGCGCGACGCAGCCCCTCACCCGCACCAGCCAGCTGGCGAGCCTGGTGGCCGGCGCGGTGCGCACGCGCGAGCCGGGCAAGCACCCCGCCACGCGCACTTTCCAGGCACTGCGCATGTACGTGAACGACGAACTCGGCCAGCTCGGGCGCGGCCTCGCCGGGGCGCTGGAGCTCTTGAGCCCCGGTGGCCGGCTCGCCGTGATCAGCTTCCACTCCCTGGAGGACCGGGCCGTCAAGGGCTTCATGCAGCGGGAGTCTCAGGTCGACCCGGCGCTGCGGCACCTGCCGGTCATCCCGGCGCGCGCGCTGCCGCGCCTGAAGCTCGTCGGCCGCAAGCAGCGTCCGGGGCAGGCGGAGATCGAGAAGAACCCGCGCTCGCGCAGCGCGCTGCTGCGGATTGCGGAGCGCACGCCGTGAGCGGGGAGCGCTGGCTGTGGATCGCGCTGCCGCTGTTGTGGGTCGCCGCCCTCGGCTCGGCCGCCGGGGCGGTGTACTGCAAGCACCGCGCCCGGGCGCTGTTCGTCGAGCTCGAGGCGCTCAACGGCCGCCGCGACAACCTGGAGATCGAGTGGGGCCAGCTGCAGCTCGAGCAGAGCGCCTGGTCCAGTCACGCCTTCGTCGAGCGCGTCGCCAGCGCCAAGCTGCACATGGCGATGCCGCCGCCGAAAGAAATCGAGATCGTCAGCCCATGAAGGCGCGCACGCCCCGCGCGGAGTCCGGCTCGTTCGGCTGGCGCGCGCACCTGCTGCTGGGGCTGCTCGGGCTGGCCGCCTTGGGGCTCATCTACCGCGCGGTCAACCTGCAGCTGGTCGACCACGGCTTCCTTGCCAAGGAGGGCGATGCGCGCTTCTCGCGCGTGCTGGAGATCACCGCCCACCGCGGCACCATCACCGACCGCTACGGGGAGCCGCTGGCGGTATCGACACCGGTCGATTCGATCTGGGTGAACCCGAGCGAGCTGGCGCTCGCCACCGACCAGATACCCAGGCTCGCCAAGGCGCTGGGACTTGAGCGCCAGGAGCTGGCGCGCCGCATCACCAGCAATCTCGAGCGTGAGTTCCTCTACATCGCAAGGCAGCGCCAGCCGGCCGAGGCCGCGCAGATCAAGGCGCTCGGCATCCCCGGGGTGTACACCTCGCGCGAGTACCGCCGCTACTATCCGGCCGGTGAAGTCACCGGGCACCTGCTCGGCTTCACCAACATCGACGACGCCGGCCAGGAAGGGCTCGAGCTCGCCTTCGATCACTGGCTGGCCGGCGAGGATGGCGCCAAGCGCGTGATCCAGGACCGCTACGGCCGCATCGTGCAGAACGTCGAGAGCATCCGTCCCGCGCGGCCGGGCAAGGACCTGGTGCTCTCGGTGGACCTGCGCATCCAGTACCTGGCCTACCGCGAGCTCAAGGCCGCGATCCGCGACCAGCGCGCCAAGGCCGGCTCGGTGGTGGTGATCGACATCCCCAGCGGCGAGATCCTGGCGATGGTCAACCAGCCGGCCTATAACCCGAACGACCGCGACCAGCTCCAGGCCTCGACCTACCGCAACCGCGCCGCGACCGACATCTTCGAGCCGGGCTCCTCGATGAAGCCGTTCTTCGTCGCCGCGGGCCTGGTCTCGGGCAAGTACGACAACAAGAGCATCATCGACACCTCGCCGGGCTTCTACAAAGTCGGCGCCAAGATCTTCGAGGACGAGCACAACCTCGGCGCGATCGACATCGCCACCGTGCTCGCCAAGAGCTCCAACGTCGGCATGGCGCACATCGCCCTCACCCTGCCGCCGCAGCTGATCTGGACGACGCTCACGCACCTGGGCTTCGGCCAGGTGACCACGAGCGGCTATCCGGGCGAGTCCGCGGGACTTCTGCCCAACTACGCCCAGTGGCGTCCCATCGGCATCGTCACCATGTCCCACGGCTATGGCCTGTCGGTGACGCCGCTGCAGCTGGCCCATGCCTACGCCACCATCGGCGCCTACGGCGTCGCCCGCCCGGTGTCGTTCCTGCGCGTGGAGGGCGAGCCCGCAGGCGAGCGCGCGCTCGATGAGCACGTGTGCCGCGAGCTGATCACCATGCTCGAGTCGGTGGTCACGGCCGAGGGCACCGGCAAGCTCGCCGCCATCCCCGGCTACCGTGTCTCCGGCAAGACCGGCACCGCCTTCAAGGCCGAGGCCGGCGGCTACTCGACCGACCGCTACATGGCCGTGTGGGGCGGGGTCGCGCCGGCGACCGCGCCGCGCCTGGCCGCGGTGGTGGTGATCGACGAGCCGAGCGGTGAGCAGCACCGCGGCGGCCAGGTGGCCGCGCCGGTGTTCGCCCGCGTCGTCGGCGGCGCGCTGCGCCTGCTCGCGGTGGCCCCCGACCAGCCGGTGACGACGCCCGAGGAGCTGCCGGCGAGCCCCGCGCTCGGCACGGTGCGCACGGCGGCACTGCCATGAGCTCCGCCCTGCAGCCTCTCGCTGCGCTCCTGGACGGCATCGCCGCGGCGCCGCCGGGGCTTAGCGTGAGCGATGTCACCCTCGACAGCCGGGCGGTGCGCCCGGGCTCGCTGTTTCTCGCCTGCCGCGGCCGCACCACCCACGGCGCAGCGTTCGTGCCCGAGGCCCTCGCCCGCGGGGCGCGCGCGGTGCTGTACGAGCGCGAGGAGGCCCCGGGGAGGCCGGCAGCCCCGGCGGGGGTGTTCCTGGCCGAGGTCAGCGAGCTGCACCTGAAGGCCGGGCTCATCGCCGCGCGCTTCTTTGGCTCCCCCTCGCACGCGCTCACCGTCGCCGGCATCACCGGCACCAACGGCAAGACCACCTGTGCGTGGCTGCTCGCCCAGGCGCTCACCCACTGCGAGCGCGCGGCCGCGTACCTGGGCACGCTCGGCTGCGGCATCCCCCCGCACGTCACCCCGACCCGGCATACCACCGCGGACGCGGTCACGCTGCAGCGCCAGCTCGCGCAGCTGCGTGACTACGGCGCAGCCTGCATCGCCATGGAGGTCTCCTCGCACGCCCTGGACCAGGGGCGGGTGGCGGGGGTGCGCTTCCACACCGCTGTGTTCACCAACCTCACCCGCGATCATCTGGATTACCACGGCACCATGGCCGCTTATGGCGCGGCCAAGGCGCGCCTGTTCACCTGGCCGGACCTGGCGTTGCGGGTGATCAACATCGATGACCCGTTCGGGCGTGAGCTCGCCGCCGGCGCCGGCGCCTCTCCCCTCATCGTGACGCTGCGGCAGGCGCGCAGCGCCGTGCCCGCGCTCGCGCGCTACGTGCGCGCCGCGCGCGTGCTGCCCGAGCCCGGCGGACTGAAGATCGCCGTCGACTCGAGCTGGGGCGAGGGCGAGCTCGCCGTGCGCCTGGTCGGGGAGTTCAACGTCGACAACGCCCTGACCGTGCTCGCCGTGCTCCTTGCCTGGGGGGTGCCGCTTGCGGATGCCGCCCGCGCCTTGGGCAAGGCCCGGGCCGCGAGCGGGCGCATGGAGATGTTCGGCGGGCGCGGCCGCAGCCCGCTCGCCATCGTCGACTATGCCCATACTCCGGATGCGCTCGAGAACGCGCTCAAGGCGGCACGCCTGCACTGCCGCGGCGAGCTGCGCGTGGTGTTCGGCTGCGGCGGGGACCGCGATGCCGGCAAGCGGCCGCTGATGGGCCGCATCGCCGCCGAGCTCGCCGACGACATCATCGTCACCGATGACAACCCGCGCAGCGAGGATCCCTCGCGCATCGTCGCCGACATCCTCGCCGGCATGCAGACGCGCAAGCGCCCATGTGGTCGAGCACGATCGCGCCCTCGCCATCCGCCTGGCGCTCGAGCGCTCCGGGGCCGACGACGTCGTGCTGATCGCCGGCAAGGGCCACGAGGACTACCAGATCGTGGGCGGGGAGCGGCGCGAGTTCAAAGACCAGGCCGTGGTCACCCGCGAGCTCGCGAGGCTGCCGGCATGAAGCGCACGCTGGCGGAATTCGCGCGCCTGTGCGGCGGCCGGCTCGAGGGCGCCGATGCGGCCTTCAGCGAGGTGGTGAGTGATTCGCGCAAGCTCGAGCGCGGCCAGCTGTTCCTGGCGCTGCGCGGGCGAGCTTCGACGGCAACGAGTTCGTCGGCGCGGCGCTTGCGGCCGGCGCGGCCGGCGCGGTGGTGAGTGAGCGCCAGCCGGTGCCGCTGCCGCAGATCGTGGTGGATGACGGCCAGGCGGCGCTCGAGCGCGCCGCGCGCGCCTGGCGCGGCGCCTTCGCCGGTCCCCTCATCGGCGTCGCCGGCAGCAACGGCAAGACCACCGCCAAGGAGATGACCGCCGCGATCCTCGCCGAGGGCGGGGCGACGCTCGCCACCCGCGGCAACCTCAATAATCACATCGGCGTGCCGCTGACGCTGCTGCGCCTGACACCCGAGCACCGCTACGCGGTGATCGAGATGGGCGCCAACCACCCCGGCGAGGTCGCCGCCCTGGTCGCGCTCGCCCGCCCCACGGTGGGGCTGATCACCAACGCCGGCGCGGAGCACCTGGAGGGCTTCGGCTCGCTCGAGGGCGTGGCGCGCGCCGAAGGCGAGATGGTCGCGGGCTTGCGCCCGAGGCGAGCGCGGTGCTGAACGCGGACGATGCCTTCATCGGGCTGTGGCGTGGCCTGACGCGCGCGCGCGTGGTGAGCTTCGGGATGCGCACCGCGGCGGATTTCGCCGCACACGAGATCCGCGCCGACGTCGGCGCCCAAGGCTTCCGAACCAGCTTCCGCCTGAGTGCGCCGCAGGGCGAGGCCGCCGTCGAGCTTGCCCTGGGCGGGGCGCACAACGTCGCCAACGCGCTCGCCGCGGCGGCCGCGGCCGTCAGTGCCGGGGCCAGCCTCGAGCACGTCACGCGCGGACTTGCGCGGGTACGCGCGGTGCCGGGCCGGTTGCAGTTCAAGCAGACCCCGGGCGGGGCCTGGCTGATCGATGACTCCTACAACGCCAACCCGAGCTCCATGCGTGCCGCGATCGAGGTGCTCGCCAGTCTCGACGGCCGCAAGTGGCTCGCGCTCGGGGACATGGGCGAGCTCGGCAGCTTCGCCGCCGAGGCGCACAGCGCCATCGGCGAGTTCGCGCGCGAGCGCGGCATCGAGCGGCTCTACGCCACCGGGCCGCTCATGGCGCGCGCGGTGGCCAGCTTCGGCGCCGGCGCCACCTGGTGCGAGGACAGCGCCGCGCTCGCTGCCGCGCTCGGCGCGGCCCTCGGGCAGGCCGCAGCGCCGGTGCGCCTGCTGGTGAAGGGCTCGCGCTTCAACCGCCTCGAGCGCGTGGTCGATGCGCTCACCGGCAGCGCCGGCGCCGGAGCGCACTGATGCTGTACTGGCTCACACAGCTTTTTGCGCCGCGCCTGAGCGGGCTGCACGTTTTCTCGTACCTCACCTTCCGGGCCATCCTCGCCACCGCCTCCGGGCTCGGGCTCTCGCTCATCGTCGGCCCGGCGATGATCGCGCGCCTGTCGCAGTACCAGATCGGCCAGGTGGTGCGCGACGACGGCCCGAAGACGCACCTGCCCAAGGCCGGCACGCCCACCATGGGCGGCACGCTGATCCTGGTGACCACGCTCGTGAGCACGCTGCTTTGGGCGGAGCTGTCCAACCGCCTGGTGTGGACGGTGCTCGCGGTCACCTTCGCCTTCGGCCTCATCGGCTTCTATGACGATTACCTGAAGCTCGTGGTCAAGAACCCCAAGGGGCTCGCCGCGCGCTGGAAGTATTTCTGGCAGTCGCTGGCCGGGCTCGCCACCGCCGCGACCCTGTACTACACCGCCACCGATGCCGGCCGAGACCGCGCTGTTTCTGCCGTTCGTGAAGAACTTCGAGCAGCCGCTGTCGGCCTTCGGCTTCATCCTGCTCGCCTACCTCATGATCGTCGGCATGAGCAACGCGGTGAACCTCACCGACGGGCTCGACGGTCTGGCGATCATGCCGGCCGCGCTGGTGTCGGCCGCGCTCGGCATCTTCGCCTATGCCAGCGGCAACGCCGTGTTCGCCCATTACCTGCAGATCCCCGAGATCCGCGGCGCCGGTGAGCTCCTGATCTTCTGCGCCTCGCTGGCCGGCGCCGGGCTCGGCTTTCTGTGGTTCAACTCCTACCCCGCCCAGGTATTCATGGGTGACGTCGGCGCGCTCGCCATCGGCGCCGCGATCGGCGTGCTCGCCGTCATCGTGCGCCAGGAGCTGGTCGCGCTCCTCATGGGCGGGGTGTTCGTGCTCGAGACCGCCTCGGTGATCCTGCAGGTCGCCTCCTTCAAGCTCACCGGCAAGCGCATCTTCCGCATGGCGCCGATCCACCACCACTTCGAGCTCAAGGGCTGGGCCGAGCCGAAGGTGATCGTGCGCTTCTGGATCATCTCGCTCCTTCTGGTCCTGGCAGGGCTCGCCACCCTGAAGCTGCGATGAGCGCCGCCGCCGCACCGCGCGCCGTGGTCGTGGGCCTGGGACGCACCGGGGTGTCCTGCGCGCGCTACCTGCACGCGCGCGGCTGGCGCCTCGCGGCCACCGATACCCGCGCGCAGCCGCCCGGGCTTAAGGCGCTGCACGAGCTCGATGCCACCATCCCGGTGCGCCTGGGGGGGCTCGACCCGGCGCTGCTCGAGGGGGCGATCTGCGTGGTCGCCTCCCCGGGCGTGCCGCTCACCGGACCGTTCTTCGAAGCCGCGCGCGCTCAGGGCCTGGAGATCGTCGGCGACATCGAGCTCTTCGCCCGCGCCGCGCAGGCGCCGGTGGCCGGCATCACCGGCACCAACGGCAAGAGCACCGTGACGACGCTGCTCGCGCGCATGGCCGCGCGCGCCGGCGTGCGCGTGCGGGCCGGCGGCAACCTGGGCGAGCCGGCGCTCGAGCTCCTCAGTCCCGAGGCGCAGCTGTACGTGCTCGAGCTGTCGAGCTACCAGCTCGAGACCACGAGCTCCCTTGCCTGCCAGGCGGCGAGCGTCCTCAACGTCACCCCCGACCATCTCGACCGCTACCCCTCGGTGGCGGCTTACGCGGCGGCGAAGGCGCGCATCTTCGCGCGCTGCGACACCGCGGTGATCAACCTCGATGATCCCTTGGTGGTGGCCATGCCGCGCGCGGCGCGGCGCACCCTGAGCTTCTCGCTGCGCGCGGCCATCGGCGCGGACTACGCCATCGCCCGGCGCCACGGGGAGTGGTGGCTGACGCGGCGCGAGGAGCCGCTCCTGCCCCTGGCCGCGATGCGGCTGAAGGGCCTGCACAACGCCGCCAACGCGCTCGCCTCGCTCGCGCTTGGCGAGGCGCTCGGGCTGCCGCTCGCGGCGATGCTCGAGGAGCTGCAGAGCTTTGCTGGCCTCGCGCACCGCTCGCAGTGGGTCGCCGACGTGAACGGGGTGAGCTACGTCGATGACTCCAAGGGCACCAACGTCGGCGCCACCCTCGCCGCCGTCGCCGGCATGGAGGGCCCCCTGGTCATGATCCTGGGCGGCGAGGGCAAGAACCAGGATTTCACTCCGCTCGCCCAGGCCTTTGCCGGCAAGGTGCGCCACGCGGTGCTGATCGGGCGTGATGCGGCGCTCGTGGAGGAGGCGCTGCAGGGGGTGTGCGGGCTCTCGCGCGCCACCACACTCCCCGGGGCCGTGGCCGCCGCGGCCGCCGTGGCGCAGCGCGGTGACACCGTGCTCCTGTCCCCCGCCTGCGCCAGTCTCGACATGTTCCGCGACTACACCCACCGCGGCCAGGTGTTCGCGCAGGCGGTACGGGAGCTCGCCGCATGAGCGCCTCCGGCACCCTCATGGGCTACGCGCGCTCGAGCAGCAAGACCGGGCCGGTGCACCTGGACGCGGTCACCATCGCGCTCGTGCTCGGCATCGTGCTTCTGGGTCTGGTCATGGTCACCTCCGCCTCGGTGTCCATCGCCAGCCAGGAGAGCGGCCAGCCCTTTTACTACCTCGAGCGGCAGCTGCTGCTGACCCTGATCGGGGCGGCCTGCGCGGCGCTGGTGTTCACGATCCCGACCGAGCTTCTGGAGAAGGCCTCGCTGCCGCTGCTCGCGCTCGCGATCGGGCTCCTCTTCATCGTGCTCGTGCCCGGGCTCGGGCACTCGGTCAACGGCAGCCGCCGCTGGCTGCGCCTGGCGGGAGCGAACTTCCAGGTCTCCGAGCTGGCGCGCGTCCTGGTGCTCATCTACGTCGCCAGCTACGCGGTGCGGCGCGAGAGCGAGCTGCGCGACTCGCTCATGGGGCTGGTGAAGGCGCTGGGGCTGCTCTTCTGCGTGAGCGCGCTGCTCCTGGCCGAGCCGGACTTCGGGGCCGCCACGGTGCTCTTTGCCACCGGGTTCGGGCTTTTGTTCCTGGCCGGCGCGCGCCTGCGCTACGTGATCGCCATGACCGCGCTCGCGGCCGGCTGCTTCGGGGTGCTGGCGGTGAGCTCGAGCTACCGCATGCGGCGCCTGACGGCGTTCCTGGATCCGTGGGCGGACCCCTTCAACAGCGGTTTCCAGCTCACCCAGTCGCTCATCGCCATCGGCCGCGGGCAGTGGTTCGGTGTCGGCCTCGGGGACTCGGTGCAGAAGCTCTTCTACCTGCCCGAGGCGCATACCGACTTCCTCTTCGCCGTGCTTGCCGAGGAGCTCGGACTTGTGGGCGTGGTGCTGACGCTCTCACTGTTCCTCGCGCTCGCGTGGCGCAGCTTCTACATCGCGCGCCTCGCCTCCGATGCGGGGCTTAAGTTCGCCTCCTACCTCGCCGCAGGCTTCGGCCTGTGGGTGGGCATCCAGGCCTTCATCAATATCGGCGTGAACATGGGGGTGCTGCCGACCAAGGGGCTGACGCTCCCGCTCATGAGCTACGGGCGCTCGAGCCTCATCGTCGCGCTCGCCTGGGTCGGGCTCGTGCTGCGCGTCTACCACGAGGCCATGCGCGAGCAGCGCGGCTCGGCGACGGTGCGCAAAGCCTCATGAGCCGGCCCATCCTCATCATGGCCGGCGGCACGGGCGGACACGTCTTCCCGGCGCTCGCGCTCGCGCGCCTGCTGCGCGAGCGCTCGACCGAGGTCGTCTGGCTCGGCACCGAGCGCGGACTCGAGGCACGCGTCATCCCCGCGGAAGGCATTCCCATCGAGAAGATCGCCATCACGGGCCTGCGCGGCAAGGGCGCGCTGACCCTCCTCGCCGCGCCCTTCAGGCTGCTGCGCGCGCTCGTGCAGGCCCTCAAGGTCATGCGCCGCCACCAGCCGAGCGTGGTGGTGGGCCTGGGGGGCTTCGTCACCGGCCCGGGGGGCCTGGCCGCCTGGCTCACGCGCCGCCCGCTCATCATCCACGAGCAGAACGCCATCGCCGGCTTCACCAACCGCTGCCTGTCCCACCTCGCCCGCCAGGTGCTGGAGGCCTTTCCGGGCAGCTTCGGGCGCGACGTGCACGCGAAGGTGATCGGCAACCCGGTGCGGCGCGACATCAGCGCGGTGCCGCCGCCGGCGGTGCGCTTCTCCGGGCGCACCGGCCCGGTGCGCATCCTCGTCATCGGCGGCAGCCAGGGCGCGGCGCGCCTGAATGCCGTGGTGCCCTTTGCCTTGAAGCGCCTCTCCGGCTGGCTCGCCTTCGACGTGCGCCACCAGTCCGGTGAGCGCTGGCTCGAGGCCGGGCGGGCCAGTTATGCCCAGGCCGGCGTGCGCGCCGACGTGCGCCCCTTCATCGAGGACATGAGCGAGGCGTACGCCTGGGCGGACCTGGTCATCTGCCGCTCCGGAGCCCTCACGGTCTCCGAGCTGGCCGCGGCCGGGGTGGCGGCGATCCTCGTGCCCTTCCCCAATGCGGTCGATGATCACCAGGCCTACAACGCCCAGTACCTGGTGCGCGAGGGTGCGGCGATCCTCATAAGCGACCGCGAGCTCACCGAGGAGCGCCTCGCCGCCGAGCTGCAGCGCCTGTGCGCCGGGCGCGGCAGGCTCCTCGCCATGGCCGAGCGGGCGCGCCTGCTCGCCAAGCCCCACGCCGCCGAGGAGCTCGCCGCCTCGTGTCTGGATCTGGCGCGGAGGGCGGCATGAGCGGCGGCGCGCGCACACTTCCGCCCGGGGTCACGGTCGAGCGGCGCGCCAACCCGGAGCGGCGCGACCGCATGCGCCGCATCAACACCATCCACTTCGTCGGCATCGGCGGCTCGGGGATGTCGGGGATCGCCGAGGTGCTCTTGAACCTCGGCTACACCGTGCAGGGCTCGGATCTGCGCGCCGGCGCGATGACGCAGTGGCTCGCCGGCCTCGGCGCGAAGGTCTTCATCGGCCATGCCGCCGAGCACATCCGCGGCGCGGACGTCATCGTGGTCTCGGGCGCGGTGACGCGCGACAACCCGGAGGTGCAGGCCGCGCTCGCCGCGCGCGTGCCGGTCGTGGCGCGCGCGGAGATGCTGGCCGAGCTCATGCGCTTCCGCTACTCGATCGCGGTCGCCGGCTCGCACGGCAAGACCACGACCACGAGCCTGATCGCCAGCATCCTCTCCGAGGGCGGCGAGGATCCGACCTACGTCATCGGCGGGCGCCTGAAGAGCGCGGCCAGCAACGCGCGCCTGGGAGCGGGCCGCTACCTCGTGGCCGAGGCCGACGAGAGCGACGCCTCGTTCACGCACCTGCAGCCGCTCATGGCGATCGTCACCAACATCGACAACGATCACCTGAGCACCCACGGCGGGGACTTCGGGCTTCTCAAGCAGAGCTTCGTCGACTTCCTGCACAACCTGCCGTTCTACGGGCTCGCGGTGCTGTGCCTGGATGATCCGCAGGTGCGCAGCATCGTGCAGGAGATCGGCCGTCCGGTGCTCTCCTACGGGCTCGAGGCCGGCGCCGACGTACGCGCTCTGAGCATCCGTGCCCAGGGCCTCGCCACCCAGTTCGAGGTGGTGCGCGCCGGCAGCGCGCCCCTGGCGGTGACCCTGAACCTGCCCGGCCGGCACAACGTGCTGAACGCGCTGGCCGCCATCACGGTCGCGAGCGAGCTCGGCATCGGCGAGGCCGCCATCCAGGCGGCGCTTGCGAATTTCCAGGGTGTCGACCGGCGCCTGCAGCACGTCGCCGACGTGGTGACGGCCTTAGGGGTGGTGAGTGTGGTCGATGACTACGGCCACCATCCCACCGAGATCACCGCCACCTTGCAGGCGGCGCGCCAGGGCTACCCGGAGCGGCGCATCGTGCTCGCCTTCCAGCCGCACCGCTTCACGCGCACGCGCGACCTCATCGATGACTTCGGCAAGGCGCTCTCCGGGGCGGACGTGCTGCTGGTGTGCGAGGTGTACGCCGCCGGCGAGGCCGCGATCGCCGGGGCGGACGGGCGCGCCATCTGCCGCGCCGTGCGCAGCCGCGGCCAGCTCGAGCCGCTGTTCGTGGAGAAGGTCGAGGAGCTGCCGGCGGCCCTCAAGGACGTGATCCGCGGCGGGGACGTGATCCTCGCCATGGGCGCCGGCAACATCACCCAGGTGGCGCACGCCCTGCCTGCGAGCCTGCCGGCGCAGCTGCCGCCGGGGAGGGGCGCATGAGTCTTGCGATCGCCCCGCAGTTCGCCGCGCGCGTGCGCTTGAACGAGCCGCTCGCCCGCCATACCTCCTGGCACGTCGGCGGCCCGGCGGACGTGTTCTTCAGCCCGCGCGATCTCGCCGACCTGGCCGCGTTCCTGAAGAGCGTGCCGGCGGAGGTGCCGGTGTCCTTCATCGGCCTCGGCAGCAATCTTCTGGTGCGCGACGGCGGCATCCGCGGCGTCGTGGTGAGCCTCAACGGCACGCTCGGCTCGCTCGAGCGCCTGAGCGCGACGCGGGTGCGCGGCGAGGCCGGGGTCGCCTGCGCGCGCATCGCGCGCCAGTGCGTGAAGTGGGGCCTCGGGCCTGCGGAATTCTTCGCCGGCATTCCCGGCACGCTCGGCGGTGCGCTCGCCATGAACGCGGGCGCCTTCGGCGGGGAGACCTGGAACCACGTGCAGCGGGTCGAGACCATCGACCGCCGCGGCTGCACCCACGCGCGCGCGAAATCGGAATACCACGTGAGCTACCGCCACGTCGCCGCGCCGGTGCGCGAGGAGTGGTTCGTATCCGCGGAGCTCGAGTTCGAGCACCGCCCCGCCGCGCATGCGCGCGAGATGCACGAGCTGCTCGAGCGGCGCAAGGCGAGCCAGCCGATCGGGGAGTGGAGCTGCGGCTCGGTGTTCACCAATCCGCCCGCCGATCATGCCGCGCGCCTGATCGAGGCCTCGGGCCTGAAGGGTTTCCGCCTGGGCGGCGCGCAGGTCTCGCCCAAGCACGCCAACTTCATCATCAACGACGGCGCGGCGAGCGCCGCGGACCTCGAGCGCCTGATCGGCCACGTGCAGGCCACCGTCGCCAGCCGGCACGGGGTGACGCTCGTGCCCGAGGTGCGCATCGTGGGGGAGCCGTAAATGCGCCTCAGCTATGACCCGAAGGGACTCAGGCGCCTCAGTGACCCGGCCGCATTCGGCCGCGTGGCGGTGCTCTTCGGCGGGGACTCGAGCGAACGGGAGATCTCGCTCCTCAGCGGCAACGCGGTGCTCGAGGCCCTCAGGGGCCGCCAAGTCGATGCCCACGCCTTCGACCCGCGTGACCGCGCGCTCGGGGAGCTGCAAAGCGGCGGCTTCGCGCGCGTGTGGATCGCGCTGCACGGCCCCGGCGGAGAGGACGGGACGCTGCAGGGGGCGCTCGAGTACCTCGGCATGCCCTACACCGGCAGCGGCGTCATGGGCTCGGCGATCGCCATGGACAAGCTGCGCACCAAGCGCCTCGCGCTCGCCGTCGGGGTGCCGACGGCGGACTTCGTCATCCTCACCGGGCCTAAGGACTTCGCCTCGGCCCTCGAGCGGCTGAAGCTGCCGCTCATCGTCAAGCCTGCCACGCAGGGCTCGAGCGTCGGCATGTCCAAGGTGGAGCGCGCCGAGGATCTGCCCGCCGCCTACGCGGCCGCGGCGCAGTTCGAGACGCTGGTCTTCGCCGAGCCCTGGCTGAGCGGCTCGGAATACACCGTCTCGATCCTGCAGGGCGCAGCGCTCCCCTCGATCCGCATCGAGACGCCCAAGACCTTCTACGACTACGAGGCCAAGTACTTCCGCGACGACACGCGCTACTTCTGCCCCTCGGGTCTGTCGGACATGGCGGAAGCGCACCTGGCACAGCTCGCCCTGGCGGCGTTCGAGGCCTGCGACGCCTCCGGCTGGGGCCGCGCGGACTTCATGCTCGATGCCGCCGGGCGGCCGCAGCTTTTGGAGATCAACACCATCCCGGGCATGACCAGCCACAGTCTCGTGCCGATGGCCGCACGAGCGGTCGGCATCGATTTTCCCGAGCTGTGCTGGCGCGTGCTCGAGACCAGCTTCACGCGGCGCGTGGCTTCTGCGCCGGGGAGCCGCTGATGCTCGGCCGCCCGAAGAACCGCAGAAAGCCACGCGAGGCGCGCCGGCGCCTGAAGCTCCCGGCGATCCGCTGGCGCTACCTGGGGATCGCGGCCGCGCTGCTGGCCGTGCTTGGCCTCGGCGTGGGCGCCGTGTCCTGGGCGCTCAACCGCCCGATCGAGACGGTGGCGGTCGAGGGCCGCTTCCAGCGCGTGACCCCGGGCGATGTCGAGCGCGTGGTGAAGGCCTGCGTGCGCGGCCAGGGGCTGCTCGGGGTGGACCTGGCGCGCGTGCGCGCCGCGATCCACACCCTGCCGTGGGTGGATGCGGTGAGTGTGCAGCGCGCCTGGCCGCGCGGTCTGACCGTGCTGGTCATCGAGCAGACCGCGGCGGCGCGCTGGGGCGAGCGCGGACTTCTCAACACGCGCGGTGAGCTCTTCGATGCCGATGAGCGCCACGTGCCGCCGGAGCTCGCCGAGCTCTCCGGCCCGGAGGGCAAGGAGGCGCTCGTGGCGCAGCGCTACCTCGCCGCCGAGGGGCGCCTGGCGCAGGCCGGCCTGCGCATGTCGGCGCTCAGGCTCGATGCGCGCGGCGCCTGGGAGTTCGACCTCGCCAACGGCGTCACCGTGCGGCTCGGGCGCCGCCAGGTCGATGAGCGCTTCGAGAAATTCATGACGACCGCGCTGAAGCTCGTGCAGCAGCGCGCCCAGGACATCTCCTACGTGGACATGCGCTACACCAATGGATTTGCAATCGGCTGGCGCGGCCAGGCGCCGCACGCCGGCGCTCGCGAAGGCGGTCACGATGCTTAAGCGCACCGAGCGCAATCTCATCGTCGGGCTCGACATCGGCACCTCGAAGGTGGTGGCGCTGGTGGGTGAGGTCGGCCCCGACGGCAGCATCGAGCTTCTGGGCCTGGGCTCGCAGCCCTCGCGCGGCCTGAAGAAGGGCGTGGTGGTCAACATCGAGTCGACCGTGCAGTCGATCCAGCGCGCGGTGGAGGAGGCCGAGCTCATGGCCGGCTGCGAGATCCACTCGGTGTTCGCCGGCATCGCCGGCAGCCACGTACGCAGCCTCAACTCCCACGGCGTGGTCGGGGTGCGCGACAAGGAGGTGAGCCACGGCGACGTCGAGCACGTCATCGATGCCGCCAAGGCGGTCGCCATCCCCGCCGACCAGAAGATCCTGCACGTGCTGCCGCAGGAGTTCATCGTCGACGGCCAGGAGGGCATCCGCGACCCGATCGGCATGTCCGGGGTGCGCCTGGAGGCCAAGGTGCACATCGTCACCGGGGCGGACTCGGCGGCGCAGAACATCGAGAAGTGCATCCAGCGCTGCGGGCTCGAGGTCGATGACGTCGTGCTCGAGCAGCTCGCCTCGAGCTTCGCGGTGCTCACCGAGGATGAGAAGGAGCTCGGGGTATGCCTGGTGGACATCGGCGGCGGCACCACCGACATCGCCGTGTTCGCCAACGGCGCCATCCGCCACACCGCGGTGATCCCCATCGCCGGCGACCAGGTGACCAACGACATCGCCGTCTCCATGCGCACCCCGACCCAGTACGCCGAGGACATCAAGATCCGCTACGCCTGCGCGCTCTCCCAGCTCGCCAACCCCGACGAGAGCATCGAGGTGCCCTCGGTCGGGGAGCGTCCGGCGCGGCGCCTGGCGCGCCAGACACTGGCCGAGGTGGTCGAGCCGCGCTACGAGGAGCTCTTTGGCCTGGTGCGCGAGGAGCTCGCGCGCTCGGGGTTCGAGGAAGTGATCGCTGCGGGCATCGTGCTTACCGGCGGCAGCGCCAAGATGGAGGGCGCGATCGAGCTGGCCGAGGAGGTCTTCCACGTGCCGGTGCGGTTAGGGGTTCCGCAGACCGTGCAGGGCCTCTCCGATGTGGTGAAGAACCCGATCTATTCCACGGGCGTGGGCCTGCTGCTCTACGCCCGCGATAACGCTTTGCCCGCCCGTCGCGGGCGCTCCCTGGGTGGTAATGCCAAGACGGTGCTCGAGCGCATGCGGTCCTGGTTCCAGGGGAACTTTTGAAGCTGACAGAGCTAGCCGAGAAAAAAACGACGCAACCAACCGTTTGTATTTGTGTAAGGAGCGACAGACATGTTTGAACTGATGGACGCCTACAGCCAGAGCGCCGTCATCAAGGTGATCGGGGTCGGTGGTGGCGGCGGCAACGCCGTCGCGCACATGGTGACCGCGGGCATCGATGGCGTGGAATTCATGTGCATCAACACCGACAGCCAGGCCCTGAAGCACGCTAAGGTGAAGACCGCCCTGCAGATCGGCTGCAACATCACCAAGGGGCTCGGTGCCGGTGCCGACCCGGAGGTCGGCCGCCAGGCGGCGATGGAGGACCGCGACCGCATCGTCGAGCTGGTGGAAGGGTGCGACATGCTCTTCATCACCGCCGGCATGGGCGGTGGCACGGGAACGGGCGCCGCCCCGGTGGTGGCGCAGGTCGCCAAGGAGCTCGGCATCCTCACCGTGGCGGTGGTGACCAAGCCCTTCGAGATGGAGGGCAGCAAGCGCTCCTTCGTCGCCGAGCACGGCATGGCGGAGCTGGGCAAGTACTGCGACTCGCTCATTACAATTCCTAACCAGAAGTTACTTACCGTGTTGGGTCCGCAGACCACGCTCCTGGACGCCTTCAAGTCCGCCAACCAGGTGCTGCAGGGTGCGGTGCAGGGCATCGCCGAGCTCATCACCCGTCCGGGCCTGATCAACGTCGACTTCGCCGACGTGCGCACGGTGATGGCCGAGACCGGCATGGCGATGATGGGGTCGGGGGCGGCGAGCGGCGAGGGCCGGGCGCGTGCGGCGGCCGAGGCTGCCGTTTCCTCCCCGCTGCTCGAGGACATAAACCTGGCCGGTGCCCACGGCATCCTCGTCAACGTCACCGCCGGCATGGACCTCTCGATCGGGGAGTTCCAGGAGGTCGGGCAGATCGTCAAGCAGTTCGCCTCCGAGGATGCGACCGTGGTGGTCGGCACCGTCATCGACCCGGAGCTGTCCAACCAGGTGCGGGTCACCGTGGTGGCCACCGGGCTCGGCCGGGCGGCCGCTGCGGCGCGGCCCCCGCTGCGCGAGCGTGAGGCCACGCCGGCCCGCGAGGCCCGTGACCCGGGCATGCGTGTGGTGCAGAGGCCACGCACGGCGAGCGAGTACGCCGCGTACGAGCGCCCGACCGCGCACCGCCAGCAGCAGCGGGCGGTAGGCGACGGCCTGCGCCCGGATCCGGAAGCCGACGACGTGCTCGACATCCCGGCGTTCCTGCGACGCCAGGCTGACTGATGTGATACGGTAACGCGCCTTACATAAGCGCCTTGGAGGGAGCCCCTTTAGCTCAAGGTGGCCTCCCTCCAATGGCGCGTATGGCGCGCCCGGTCATCGTTGTAGGCTTGCGGGCGTTACGGTAACGCAACAGATGCTCGGACAACGCACGCTCAAAAACACGATCCGCGCCACCGGCGTGGGTCTGCACACCGGTAAGAAGGTGCTCATGACGCTGCGGCCCGCCGCGCCGGACGAGGGCATCATCTTCCGGCGCACCGACCTGCCGCAGATGGTCGACATCCGTGCCAGCGCCGAGAACGTCGGCGACACCATGCTCGGCACCACCTTGGGCAAGGGCGAGTCGCGGGTCTCCACCGTCGAGCATCTGCTCTCGGCCTTCGCCGGCCTCGGCATCGACAACGCCATCGTCGAGGTCTCCGCCGCCGAGGTGCCGATCATGGACGGCAGCGCGGGGCCGTTCGTGTTCCTGCTGCAGTCCGCCGGCATCGAGGAGCAGCGCCAGCCCAAGCGCTTCATCCGCGTGAAGAAGCGCGTGCGCGTCGAGGACGGCGACAAGTGGGCGCAGTTCGACCCCTTCGACGGCTTCAAGGTCAACTTCGAGATCGAGTTCAACCACCCGATCTTCAAGCGCCGCTCGCAGCGCGCCTCGATGGATTTCTCCACCACCTCCTTCCTCAAGGAAGTGAGCCGCGCCCGCACCTTCGGCTTCATGCGCGACCTTGAGACCCTGCGCGCGCGCAACCTCGCCCTGGGCGGGAGCCTGGACAACGCCATCGTGCTCGATGAGTTCCGCGTGCTGAACGAGGACGGCCTGCGTTACGAGGACGAGTTCGTCAAGCACAAGATCCTCGATGCGATCGGCGACCTGTACCTTCTGGGTCACAGCCTCATCGGCGAGTTCTCCGGCCACAAGTCCGGACACGCGCTTAACAACAAGCTCCTGCGCACGCTGCTCGCGGACGAGACCGCGTGGGAGGAGGTTGTGTTCCAGCGCCTCGCCGATGCGCCGATCTCCTACGTGGAAGCCCCCGCGCTGCCGCCCGGCGGCTGAGCCGGTGTGCGGCAGTTGCGGCGCGCATGCGCGCCGCTAAGATCGTGCCTCTTTCCTCTCACCGCTCACACGAGGTTCGCATGAGGCGTCTGGCCCTGATCATCCTGCTTGCGCTCGCCGCCCCCTTCACCGCCGGGGCGCGCACCTTCAGCGAGGGCCACGACTACGTGCTCGTGACGCCGGCGCAGGCGACCACGGTACCGGCCGGCAAGGTCGAGGTGCTCGAGGTGTTCTCCTACGGCTGCCCGGCCTGCAACGCCTTCCAGCCGACCATGGAGCGGCTGAAGAAGAGCCTGCCGGCCAATGCGCAGCTCGCCTACCTGCCGGCAGCCTTCAACACCGCGGAGGACTGGCCGATGTTCCAGCGCGCCTACCTCACCGCGCAGTTCCTCGGGGTCGCCGACAAGGCTCATCAGGCGATGTTCGATGCGGTGTGGAAGACGCACGAGCTGTCGGTCGCCGACCCCGACACCCACCGCCTGAAGGACCCGCTGCCCTCGATCGAGGATGCGGCGCGCTTCTACGCGCGCGTCACGGGGGTGAAGCCGCAGGAGTTTCTCGCCACGGCGCGCTCCTTCACCATCGACATGAAGATGAAGGCCGCCGATGCGCAGATGCTCGCCATGCAGGTGCCGAGCACGCCGTGTCTGGTGGTGAACGGCAAGTACCGCATCATCCACGAGTCGGTGCCGACCCCGGAGGAGATCATCGATCTCGTGAAATTCCTGGTCGCCAAGGAAACCCCCGCGCGCTAACCGCCCGGGCGCACGCGCACCTCGAGCGCGCGCACCTCCGGGTGCGCGGCACACCAGCTGCCCCTGAGCTCGGTGAGCGCAAAGCGCAGCCGCGCCGCCCAGGCGGCGGAAGTCGCGAACACCACGAGTACACCCTCGCGCTCGCTCACCCCGCGCACCTGCGCGGCGAGCCCTGCAGGCAGCTCGGCAGTGAGCGCAGCCAGCAGCCGCTCGGCCGCCTGCGCCTCAACCGTGACGCGCTTCAAGTCAGGCAGCCCGCGCCGCAGCAGGTCTTTTACAGAATGTGGGGTCGGGGCCGACAGGCGTTTAGGACCTGCCCGAGTCCTCATTGGGGCTTTCCCGCGCTTGTCTCGCTGAGGGATCTTGGGCATATTGACTTGGCTGCTAATCGCAAACCCGCCGAAAGGCGGAGTACGCAAAGCCACCGGTCTACAGCGAGGAGCCATGACAGCGGGGTTGCCAGCACTTTACAGGTTTTCCGAAGGAAAACAGGGCCTTTCAGGCCCGGACACGGCGTCTCAAGGGGTCTTGGCGTGCCGGTCTGGAGTGGGCGCCGGACGCGCGTTGACAGCCGTAAGAGCCGCATGAACGTCATATTCCTGTCCAGACGTGAGGGGAAGGCGAGGCAGTTCGACCTCGCCCGGCCGCTCACGTTAAGTTTAATCGCGGTCGCCACGCTCGCGGTGCTGGGCGGCGCGTTCGCGTTAGGGATGCAGCTCGGCCGCGGCCACCCCGAGCGGCTGGCGCTCACTGACAGCCTGCACATGGGCGAGGTGCTCGCCCAGCAGAAAGCCCAGATCGCGGCACTGAAGCAGCAGCTGCAGCTGCGGGTGAACGCCATGGCCATGCGCTTAGGCGAGGTGAACGCGCACGTCATCCGCCTGGATGCACTCGGCAAGCGCCTCACCGAGATGGCCGACATCGACAGCCGCGAATTCAACTTCGACCACGACCCGCCGCGCGGCGGCGCGAACGAGGGCGGAGATGGCGTCAGCGCCCAGATCCCGGACCTCTCCGCCATGCTCAGGAATCTGGAGCAGCAGGTGGATACGCGCGAATCGCAGCTCGCCGCGCTTGAGAACGTGATCCTCGCCAAGGAGCTCAAGCAGGAGATCCACCCCGAGGGACGCCCGGTGGAGAACGGCTTCATCTCCTCCTACTTCGGCGAGCGCGAGGATCCTTTCGACGGCGAGGAGACCTTCCACAAGGGCGTCGACTTTGCCGGCACCAAGGGCGACACCGTGGTCGCGGTAGCCGCCGGGGTCGTCACCTGGGCGGGCGAGCGCTCAGGCTTCGGCAAGCTCGTCGAGATCAACCACGGCGACGGCTACGTCACCCGCTACGGTCACAACGAGAAGACCCTGGTGTCGGTGGGCGAGACGGTCAAGCGCGGCGATCCGATCGGACTGATGGGCTCCACGGGGCGCTCGACCGGCCCGCACGTGCATTTCGAGGTCCTGCGCAACGGCCGCCAGGTCGATCCGCTGTCCTTCATCGGCCGCTGAAGACCCCTCCGCCGAACTTCCTGCCACGCTTGAATCCGCGCGCCCCCGAACCAATTGGGCGTTGCTAACGTCTATTGCGTACAATACGCGGCTTTCGCCGCCCGAGGTCGCTTAAGTACTTGTCGGGCAAGCTGTTTTTGCCCACCACTACCGGATTATTTGTTTGCGCCAGATTCTCACCCGCGTCTTCGGCAGCCGTAACGAGCGCATCGTGCGCGGCTGGGGCCGCTACGTGCGGGCCGCCAACCAGTTCGAGTCCGACATCAAGGCCCTCTCCGATGAGGCGCTCCAGGGGAAGACGGCCGAGTTCCGCCGCCGCCTGAACGAGGGGGCGACCCTGGATGAGCTCCTGCCGGAGGCCTTCGCGGTGGTGCGCGAGGCGGCCCTGCGCACCCTGCGCATGCGCCATTTCGACGTGCAGCTGATCGGCGGCATCGCGCTGCACAAGGGCATGATCGCCGAGATGCGCACCGGCGAGGGCAAGACCCTCATGGCGACGCTGCCCGCCTACCTGAATGCGCTGCCCGGGGACGGCGTGCACATCGTGACCGTGAACGAGTACCTCGCGCAGCGCGACGCGGACTGGATGGGTCCGGTGTACCGCTTCCTCGGCCTCACGGTGGGGGTGATCAAGAACGCCCAGTCGCAGCCGGAGAAGCGCGCCGCGTACGGCTGCGACATCACCTACGGCACCAACAACGAGTTCGGCTTCGACTACCTGCGCGACAACCTCGCCTACCGGCTCGAGGAGCGGGTGCAGCGCGGCCTGAGCTTCGCGGTGGTCGACGAGGTCGACTCGATCCTCATCGACGAGGCGCGCACCCCGCTCATCATCTCCGGCCCCGCCGAGGAGTCGACCGAGCTCTACCTCAAGATCAACGAGGTGGTGCCGCGCCTCACGCGCCAGGCGCAGGAGGACGGCCCCGGCGACTACGCGGTCGAGGAGAAGACCAAGCAGGCGCACATCACCGACTCCGGTCACGAGCACGTCGAGCAGCTGATGCTGCAGGCGGGGCTCCTCAAGGAGGGCGAGAGCCTCTACGACCCCGCCAACATCCGCCTGATGCATCACCTCAACGCCGCGCTGCGCGCGCACGCGCTCTACAAGCGCGACGTCGAGTACATCGTGCGCGGCGGGGAGGTGATCATCGTCGATGAGTTCACCGGGCGCACCATGCCCGGGCGGCGCTGGTCCGACGGCCTGCACCAGGCGGTGGAGGCCAAGGAAGGCGTGCGGGTGCGCGAGGAGAACCAGACCATCGCCTCGATCACCTTCCAGAACTACTTCCGCCTCTACAAGAAGCTCTCGGGCATGACCGGCACCGCCGACACCGAGGCCTCCGAGTTCATGCAGATCTACGGACTGGAGGTGGTGGTGATCCCCACCCACCGGCCGATGATCCGCAAGGACAACTCCGACTTCGTCTACCTCACCCAGAGCGACAAGTTCAAGGCGATCATCGAGGACATCCGCGACTGCGTCACGCGCGAGCAGCCGGTGCTGGTCGGTACCACCTCGATCGAGACCTCCGAGTACCTCTCCGGCCTGTTGCAGAAGGAGGGCGTCGCGCACCAGGTGCTGAACGCCAAGCAGCACGAGCGCGAGGCGCACATCGTCGCCCAGGCCGGCCGCCCGGGGGCGATAACGATCGCCACCAACATGGCCGGCCGCGGCACCGATATCGTGCTCGGCGGCAATCTCGAGGCCGAGCTCGCCCAGGCCGCCGAGCACGACGATCTGGCCCGCGAGGGCATCCGCTCGGCCTGGAAGGCGCGCCACGACCGCGTGCTCGCCGCCGGCGGCCTGCACATCGTCGGCACCGAGCGGCACGAGTCGCGCCGCATCGACAACCAGCTGCGCGGCCGCTCCGGGCGCCAGGGCGACCCGGGCTCCTCGCGCTTCTACCTGTCGATGGAGGACAACCTCATGCGCATCTTCGGCGACCCGCTGCGCACGCAGCGGCTGCTGAAGATGGCCGGCATGAAGGAGGGCGAGGTCATCGAGAGCGGCATGCTCACCCGCCAGATCGAGAAGGCGCAGCGCAAGGTCGAGTCGCACAACTTCGACATCAGAAAGAACCTGCTCCTGTTCGATGACGTCGCCAACGACCAGCGCAAGGTCGTCTACGCGCAGCGCACCGAGATCATGGGCACGCAGGACCTCTCGCACGCCATCAAGGGCCTGATCGAGGACTGCGTCGGGGCGCTGATGGATCAGCACATGCCCCGGCAGGCGAGTCCGTCGGACTGGGACCTCGAGGGCCTGAGCGAGACGCTCGCCCGCGATTTCGGCGCACGCGTCGACCCGAAGGCCTGGCTCCAAGCCGAGCCCGAGCTCGAGGAACCGGCGCTGCGCGCCCGCCTGGTGCAGGCGATGACCGATGCCTACGAGGCCAAGGTCGCGCGCACCGGCGCACCCGTCATGCGTCAGGTCGAGAAGCAGGTCATGCTGCAGAAGCTCGATCACCACTGGCGCGAGCACCTGGCCGGCATGGATTACCTGCGCCAGGGCATCCATCTGCGCGGCTACGCGCAGAAGGACTACCGCTTCGAGTTCAAGCGCGAGGCCTTCGAGCTCTTCGCCGCCATGCTCGAGCGCATCAAGTACGAGACCGCCTCCACGGTGGCGACCGTTGAGGTCGTGACCCAGGAGGAGATCGAGCGGCGCGAGGCCGAGCGCCACGAGCGCCTCATGCGCGCCCTGCAGGCGCAGCACGCCGAGGCCGCCGCGCTGTTGGCTCCGAGCGTGCCGGAGGGCGCACCGGGAGCGGCGCCGCGCGCGGGCGCCGCGCGCGCCACGCCCGGCGCACCCGAGATGCTTCCCGATACCGCCTCGGTGGGCACCTTCGTGCGCAACGAGCGCAAGGTCGGGCGCAACGAGCCGTGCCCCTGCGGCTCGGGCAAGAAGTACAAGCACTGCCACGGCGCGCTCTCGAGCGTCGAGTAGCGCCGCGCAGGGCCGACCGGGCGCTTTCCATGGACCGCGCCGCCATCTCAGTCGTCGCCGCGGCGCTCTACGATGCGCAGGGACGGGTGCTGATCGCCGAGCGCCCGGCCGGCAAGCACATGGCCGGCGCCTGGGAATTTCCGGGCGGCAAGGTCGGCGCGGGCGAGGATGAGCGCGCCGCGCTCGTGCGCGAGCTCGCCGAGGAGCTCGGCGTCGAGGTGTGGAAGGCGCAGCCGTTCATGCGCCTGACCCACGCCTACCCCGAACGCGTGGTCGAGCTGTCGCTGTGGATCGTGAGCGCCTATGCCGGCACCCCGGAGGGCCTGGATCAGCAGCGCCTGAAGTGGGTCGCCCCGGCCGAGCTTCACCGCGAGGACATCCTGGCCGCGGACCGGCCCTTCGTGGACGCCCTGGGACGACGCCCGCCGCCTTGAGGTTCGGCGTCTGCGGCGCCATATCCGCCGTGTACAATCCTTAACACAACCTCCGGAAGAGAATCCCGCGATGGCAGCCCCCAGCAACGACCTCCCCGACATCCAGATCGATACCCAGCAGCTCTACCGCGAGGACGTGTTCACGGACCGCCGCGCCGGCAGCATCCGCCGCCTGACCCCGGTCACGGTGCGCGGCGACACCGATGCCTCGCGCGCGGTGCTGTTCTCCGGGCAGACGCAGCTTTTGACGCCGGCGGGCGTGCTGCCGCTCGGCTTCGAGATCGAGGCCGCGACGCTCGAGGAGGCGCTGAAGAAATTCCCCGAAGGGGTGAAGGTTGCACTCGAGCAGGCGATCGACGAGGCGCGCGAGATGCGCCGCGAGGCGGCATCGCGCATCGTCGTGCCGGATGTGGGGAGCGCGGTGGGTCCGGGACCCGGCGCAGGCCCCGGCGGCGGCAAGATCAAGTTTCCTTAAGCGCAGCGATCTTCAGGCGCCGCCGTGCCGGCGGTGCGCGTCCCATGCCCTGATACACTGCGCCGATGCACACCGTCTCGCGCGCAGCGGCGCTCTGTCTCGCGTTCTTACTCCTGACCCTCGGCGCCTGCGGGCATACCACGATCATCACCGGTAACGAGACCGTGCCGGGACCGGGCCCGCGCGGTCAGCCGATGCGCACCGTCACCGATCAGGCCGTGGGACTGCCGCCTGCGGCCAAGACGCCGGTCTACCCGATCACCGCCAAGGTCGCCGTCAGCGACAACTACTTCGGCACGAGGGTCGCCGATCCCTACCGCTGGCTCGAGGACCTCGACTCCCCGCAGGTGAAGCAGTGGGTCGCGGCCGAGAACAACATCTCGATCCCGGAGCTGCAGGCTCTGCCGCAGCGGGCCTGGCTCAAGCGCCGCCTCGGTGAGCTGTGGACCTACGAGCGCTACGACTTACCGGTGTGGCGCGGCGGGCGCTACTTCTACCTGCACAACGACGGCCATCAGAACCAGAGCGTGCTTTACGTCGCTGACAGCCTCGGCGCTTCCGGGCGGGTGCTGTTCGATCCCAACGCCGAGCGCCCGGATGCGACCGTGGCGCTCGCCGAGTTCACTCCCTCCTGGCAGGGCGAGGTGGTTGCCTATGCGGTCTCCGACGGCGGTACCGACTGGCAGCTGTGGCGCTTCCGCCGTACCAAGGACGGCAGTGACTACCCCGAGACGCTGCGCTACACCAAGTTCTGGGGAGTCTCCTTCGCCCACGACGGCTCGGGCGTCTACTACAGCCGCTACCCGGCGCTCGCCCCCGGCAGGGGCGATGACGCAGGCCGTCCGGCCATCTATTTCCACAAGCTCGGCACCTCCCAGGACGAGGACCGGCTGGTGTACGAGATCACCGACCATCCGACCCGGATCCCCAAGGGCGAGGTGACCGAAGACGGACGCTACCTCGTCATCACGCAGGTCGAGGGATACGAGAAGAACGGCGTCGTGCTGATCGACCTGCGCACGCCGGGCGCGACGGCGCAGCCGCTGTTCACATCCTGGGATGCGCTCTATCGCTTCGTCGGCTCGCGCGGCGATGAGCTCTTCTTCCAGACCACCCAGCGTGCCCCCTTAGGACGCATCATCGCGGTCGATACGCGCCAGGGCGGCGCGAACCGCCGCGTCGTGATTCCGGAGGGCGCGAGCGCCATCGAGGAGGCGAGCTACGTCGGTGGCCGCATCGTCGCCAATTACGTCGAGGATGCCCACAGCGTGGCGCGCATCTATGAGCGTGACGGCCGCCTGCTCGGCACCGTGCCGCTGCCGGGCTTAGGTGGCGTCGAGGGCTTCGGCGGGGAGGGCGAGCGCAGCGAGACCTTCTTCTCCTACACGGATTATCTGACTCCGCGGCGCATCT
This sequence comes from uncultured Pseudomonadota bacterium, assembly GCA_963825385.1. GTDB lineage: Bacteria > Pseudomonadota > Gammaproteobacteria > Steroidobacterales > Steroidobacteraceae > 13-2-20CM-66-19. The sequence continues at coordinate 840,419 of CAWGSX010000001.1, forward strand.
ACCGCCTCGACGTCGCCACCAACCAGGCGACGCTGTGGCGCGCACCTGCGGTACCGGCCTCGATGGAGGCGTACCTCACCGAGCAGGTGTTCTACTCGAGCAAGGACGGCACGCGGGTGCCCATGTACATCACCCACCGGCGCGACCTCATCCGGAACGGCGACACACCGGTGCTGCTCTACGGCTACGGCGGGTTCAATGTCTCGGCGACGCCCAGCTACCGCCCGCAGGTGCAGGCGTGGCTGGAGATGGGTGGCGCGTTCGCGGAGGCGAATCTGCGCGGCGGGGGTGAGTACGGGGAGGCCTGGCACCAGGCCGGGACGCTTGCCAACAAGCAGCACGTGTTTGATGACTTCATCGCCGCCGCCGAGTACCTGATCCGCGAGCATTACACCCGCAGCGCGCGCTTAGGGATCCACGGCCGCAGCAACGGCGGGCTTCTGATCGGCGCGGTGCTCACGCAGCGTCCGGACCTCTTCGCCGCAGCGCTCCCGGCGGTCGGGGTCCTCGACATGCTGCGCTACCAGACCGCGAGTGCGAACGCGCGCCAGTGGTCATCGGATTTCGGGCTGTCGGAGGATCCGCAGCAGTTCCGGGCGCTGTACGCCTACTCCCCGGTGCAGAACGTGAAGAAGGGTACCTGCTACCCGCCGACCCTCATCACCACCGCCGATCACGACGACCGCGTCGTGCCCTGGCACAGCTACAAGTTCGCAGCCGCGCTGCAGGCGGCGCAGATCTGCGCCAATCCCATCCTCATCCGTGTCGAGACCCGTGCGGGTCACGGCGCCGGGAAGCCGGTATGGATGCAGGTGGATGACTACGCCGATCAGCTGGCGTTCGTGGCGCAGTGGCTGGGGATGCACGCCCCGGCGGCGCAGTAGCTTCAGTCGGGCCGGATCAGAGCGCGGATTTTGAGCGAAACCGGGTCAAATACGGCCAGCAGTTTGCGCTCGGTACCGCCCCACATAACTAGCGCATTCTTCTCATCAGCGTTCAGTCCGCGCTGTTGCATGCGGGTGCGCAGAGCGGCCTTCTGTGGTTTCGAGAAATACGTGATCTCAGCCGCGGGCAGCAGTCGCTCGCGAAGTGTCGGCAGGCCCGCCTCCCAAGGCTTGAAGTAGCGCGGCATGTCGATGATGTCCTGGCCGCCGCCGAGGGTGTTGGCCTCGACAATCGCCACGGCCTTGTCCGGATCCTCCGGAAGCGGCGCCCAGACCCAACGCGGCCGGCTATACCAATGCGGTGCGAAACCCGGGTTTTCCTTATTGGCGAGGGAAATCTGCGCCGGCTCGAGATCTGAGGCCTGGACCGTCTCCAGACGGTTGGCGGAGAAGGTGTAGAAGAGCGGTCGACCCCGCCACAGCGTCGCGGTGCCATAGCCCAAGGCCAGTAGCTGCACCGCGGCGATGATAGCGATGTCGCGGGCGAGCGCACGCGGCGCCTTTTCGGGGTTGGCGATGATCAAGGTGAGGGTCGGCCCGAGCAGCACGTCAACTCCGATAAGGATCAGGAGGACGTGGGTTACGGCGGTGAGATACCACCCAGGCCAGTAGTACCACCCGAAATATAGTGTGCCGAGAACCAGCGTAAGCGCGCCGGCGCTAGCCAGCAGATGTAGCCCGAAGGCCTTCAGTCGAAACCGCATGTGTCAGTAGTTATCCTTCGCGGCAGGAGAATCACCGTCTTCCGGCGGCGTGACGGGCTCGCCCGGGACGCCGCGCTGCTCGCTGAGCCACGCGCCGAGGTCGATCAGGCGGCAGCGGTCACTACAAAATGGACGATAAGGGGCCGTGCGCCAATCCACCTCTCGGTGGCAGGTTGGACAGTTGACGCGGGTGGGACTCACGATCTGCGCCGCCGCAGACCTGCTACGGGCAACAGCTCAACGTGAAAGTCACGTCACTATCGGCCTGCGTCGGACGGTTGGCGAGGCCCTTCCACGCCAGGAACCGCACGCTGCAACGATGATGGCTGCCACTGATTTCCGGGTAAAGGCCGGCCGCGGTGGGCAGCAAGATACGCAGCAGCTGCAGCGGGTTGTCGCGGTCGAAAGTGATGCTGAAAGCTCCCGCCTTGGCGATCTCCTGCCGGCTGCGGCCGTTCTGACGCGTGAGCCATAAGAGTTCAGCAACGGCGTCGCACAAGGGACGCAGCAGGCCCAGCCACTGGTTGAAGGTGCGCATGCGCTCCTCGTCCGGCTGGGTGAGCCAGAAGTAGTAATCGGGCAGGTCGAACTCGCAGGTGCCGCCAGGAATGGCGCTGCGGTGCTTGATGGCGCTCACGAATTCCGAATCGCGCAAGGGCTGGAGAAACGCCGAGCCGGCGCTCATGAGATCGGTGCGCAAGCGCGTGAGGTTCGTGACCAGAGTCTTCAGGCGCTGCGAGTCCACCCCGGGGTTGGTCTGGAACTCGTTGAGCGTGCTCAGCTGGTTCTCGAGCTCTTTCAGCACGTCCGAGCGCACATCGGCCCGAGTTGTGATCGCCAGGATGTCGATCAGGCTGGACATGGCCGCCCGGCTGCCCCACTGACTGCCCATCTCGTTGTGATAGAGCGCCTGGTTGTAGAGAAAATCCAGGCGCAGGAACGTGCGCATGCGCTCGTTCAGCGGCTGCTCAAAGATCAGCGTCTGCGGCTGTGCGGCCGCGTGCGGGGGAGCGCCGGCCTGGGCCAGGGAGGAATCACTCATCAGCTTATTGTGCTTGAGCCCCGCCGCCTGCGTAAACGGTCGCGAGCCGCCAAGCTCGGCGGTGTCGCCGTCAGGATACGCTCAGGGGCGTGGCCGCGCGGCCAGCTCCAGGTAGCGAGCGTGCAGGGCCGCCACCTGGGTTTGCACCGCGCCCATATCCGCATCGTTCTTTATCACGTCGTCGGCAGCCTTGAGGCGCGCCGCGCGCGGTGCCTGGGCCTTGAGAATCGCCTGCGCCTGTGCGCTCGTGGACCCGTCCCGGGCCCGCAGGCGCTTCAGCTGCAGTTCCTCGTCGCAGTCCACGACCAATACCCGGTCTACGTGCGTCGCCAGGTTTTTTTCCACCAGAAGCGGGATGACCAGTATCTGGTAGGGACCTCCGGCCTGCGCCGACCGCGCTTCCATTGCCGCGCCAATCGCCGGGTGGGTCAATGCCTCAAGATCCGCGCGGGCCTTGGGGTCGGAGAAGACGATATCGCGCAGCGCCGGACGGTCCAGATGTCCGTCCGGGGTGAGGATGCCGCTGCCGAAGCGCGCCACCAGCCGCTCAAGCGGCGGCTGGCCGGGTTCAACCACGTCACGCGCGATCTGGTCGCTATCGAGGATAGGGATGCCGAGCGCACCGAAGAATTTGGCGGCGGTGGACTTGCCGCTGGCGATACCGCCTGTCAGCCCAACCCGGTAGGTGCGAGTGGTCATGGTCAGTTAGGGATGCGTGAACCAGCCGAGATAGCCCTGGACCAGTTGGTGGCCGCACAGGAGTATCAGCCATCCGGCGGCCGCAAGGAATGGGCCGAAGGGAATGGGGGTGCCGCGGTGCTGCCGCCGCACCCCCAAAACCACCAGTCCCACCACCGCGCCGACGACCGCGGCGATGAGGATGATCGGTAGCAGCATCTTCCAGCCGAGCCAGGCGCCGAGGGCCGCGAAGAGCTTGAAGTCCCCGTACCCCATGCCTTCCTTGCCCGTCACCAGCCGGAACAGGTGGTAAACGCTCCAGAGGCTTACGTAGCCTGCAATCGCACCGATCACGCTGGCACGGACATCTACCGGTACCGAGGTCTCGGTGCCCGCACTCCACAGGCTCCCGAGCAGTCCCAGCCACAAAAGCGGCAGGGTCAGATCATCGGGCAAGAGCTGGTGGTCGATGTCGATGAAGGCGAGTGCGATCAGAAACCAGGTCAGCACGATCCCATTCACGGCGGTCCAACCAAAGCCGAAGCGCCACGCAACGGCAGCGCTCAGTATTCCGGTGAGGAGCTCAACCAGCGGGTAGCGCACCGCGATCGGCTTGCCGCAGTGGGCGCAGCGGCCCCGCAGGAAGAGCCAGGACAGCAGCGGGATGTTCTGCATGGCGCTGATCGGCGCCTTGCAGCCGGGACACGCAGAACGTGGCACCACGAGGTTGTACGGCTCGAGACTTCCCGCTGGCATCGTGCTTGCCGTCGGGTCAGTGCCGGAGACCTCGGCGCACTGCTGTCGCCACTGCCGCTCGAGCATGATCGGCAGGCGGTGGATGACCACGTTCAGGAAAGACCCGACTACCAGCCCCAGCACGCAACAGGTGCCGACGAAGAGCCCGGGAGAGGCTGCCAGCAAGGCGAACACGGCCGTCACGCGGTTGGTCCTATAAAGCAAGCGCCGCGCGTGAGCGCGGCGCTTGCAGGTCTGCAGCTGCCGCGGATTGGTTTAGACCACCGACGCCAGCTTGAAGATCGGCAGGTACATCGCGATGACGAGGCCGCCGACCAGCACACCGAGGACCAGCATGATGAGTGGCTCGAGCAGGCTCGACATCGCATCCACCGCGTTATCGACCTCGGCTTCGTAGAAGGTCGCGACCTTGGCCGACATCTCATCGAGCGAACCGGACTCCTCACCGACCGCGATCATCTGGTTCACCATGTTGGGGAACAGTCCGGTCGACTCCATGGCGCGCTGCAGACGCTGGCCGGTGGAGACCTCGTCCTTCATGCGCATGACCGCGTTTTCATAGACGATGTTGCCGGTGGCTCCGGCCACAGAGTCCAGCGCCTCGACCAGCGGTACGCCGGCGGCGAACATGGTGGAGAGCGTACGGGCATAGCGGGCGATGGCTGCCTTGTTCAGGATCGGGCCGATGATCGGGAATTTGAGCATGAGCCGATCCAGAAACTCGCGCATGGCGCGCGATCGCTTCTTGAAATACATGAAGAAAAAGATCGCGCCGCCGACAACGACGGCGATGAAGAAGCCGTCGTGCTGCACGATCTTGGACACGTGGATCACGAACTGGGTGAAGGCCGGCAGGTCCGCCCCGAAGCCTTTATAGAGCGCCTCGAACTGCGGGATTACGAAAACCAGCAGCACGATCGTGACGATCACGGCGACCGCCAGCACCGCCGCCGGATAGAACAGCGCCTTCTTGACCTTTTTCTTCAGGGCCTCGGTCTTTTCCTTGTAGGTCGCGATTTTGTCGAGCAGTGACTCAAGCGCGCCTGCCTGCTCGCCAGCCTCCACGAGATTCACAAATAGATCGTCAAAGTAAAGCGGATGCTTGGCGAGGGCTTCGTGCAGGGACGTGCCGCCCTCCACGTCGGCCTTCACATCAAGGATCAGCTTCTGCATCGCGGGTTTGTCATTACCGTTGCCGACAATTTCGAACGCCTGCACCAGCGGGATGCCGGCCGCAAGCATCGTGGCCAGCTGACGACTGAATATCGCGATGTCGCCTGGATTTACCGAGCCGCCCTTGCGGCCTTGACGCTGCTTGCGGATCCGCGACGGGGCGACGCCCTGGCGGCGTAGCTCCGCCCGCAGGGTCTGTTCATCGGGTGCGAGACTCTTGCCCTTGATGCGCGCGCCGCGCTTGTCGCGACCCTCCCACGCGAAGGGAATATCGCGTCTGATCGTCTTAACCGATGCGGTTGCTGCCTGAGCCATGACTTAGTTTCCGTCCTGCGTCACTCGACCGTAACGCTGTTGACTTCCTCGAGACTGGTTAGGCCGTTCCTGACTTTCTCAAGACCCGCTTTGCGCAGATCCCACACGCCTTCTTTGGCTGCCTGCTCACTGATCTCGACCGCGCTGCCGCCGGCGAGAATGATGCGCGCAATCGAATCTGTAACGGGCAGCACCTGATAGATACCGACGCGGCCCTTGTAGCCATCGGTGCAGTTCTGGCAGCCCTTGGGAGCGTAGATCTTCAGTCCGTGCGCCACCTCGGCGTCGGTGAAACCCTCCTTGAGCAGGGCTTCCTTCGGGATCTCCATCGGCTGCTTGCAGTGGTTGCACAGCCGTCGCGCCAGGCGCTGCGCGATGATCAGACTCACCGAAGTGGCGATCGCGTACGGCTTGACGCCCATGTCGACCATACGGGTGAGGGTCTGTGGGGCGTCATTCGTGTGCAGCGTGGACAAAACCAAGTGGCCGGTCTGCGCCGCCTTGATGGCGATCTCGGCGGTCTCCAGGTCACGGATCTCGCCGACCATGATGACGTCGGGGTCCTGGCGCAGGAAGGCGCGCATCGCGGATGCGAAGGTAAGGCCCACCTTGGGATTGACATTCACCTGATTGACGCCGGGGAGGTTAATTTCCGCCGGATCTTCGGCGGTCGAGATATTCGTGTCTTCCCGGTTAAGAATGTTAAGTCCGGTATAGAGGGAAACGGTCTTACCGCTACCCGTGGGCCCGGTCACCAAAATCATGCCCTGGGGCTTCGCCAGGTACTTGGTGTACAGCTCTTTCTGGAACGGCTCATAGCCCAGCGAATCGATGCCGAGCTGCGCCTGCGCGGGGTCGAGAATACGCATCACGATCTTCTCGCCAAACAGCGTCGGACAGGTGCTGACGCGGAAGTCGATGGAGCGATTCTTCGACAGCTTCATCTTGATGCGACCGTCCTGCGGGACGCGCCGCTCGGCGATGTCGAGCCGGGCCATGACCTTCAGGCGTGCCGACAGTTTCTGCGCGAGCTGCACCGGCGGCTGCGCGACTTCCTTCAGCACGCCGTCCATGCGCAGGCGCACCCGGTACATCTTTTCGAAAGGCTCGAAGTGGATGTCGGACGCGCCGCGACGGATGGCATCCAGCATCACCTTGTTCACGAAGCGGACGATCGGGGCGTCTTCGACATCGTCCCGGGCCACCTTATCGTCGAGTTCGTCCTCGCCGCCCGAGACTTCCAGCGCCTCGAGGTCGACGTCGGCCTCATCACTGAGCGCCGACATCTGGTTGTCGACCTGCTCGAGAGCCTTATCCAAGGCACGCTGCAGCTTATCGTCCTCGACGACGATCGCCTCGATGCCCAGGCTGGTTGCAAATTTGACCTCATCGATGGCGTGCAGGTTGGTCGGGTCGGCGACGGCGAGGAACAGCCGCTTACCGCGGCGGTAGATCGGCAGCACGCGATGCTTGGCAAGCAGCTTGTCAGAGACTAGACGCACCGCATCGAGGTCCAGGTTGATGGCATCCAGGTCAAAAAGCGGCACCCCGAACTCATTGGAGGCCGCGACCGAGATGTCCCGGGCCTTGGCCGCTCCACTGGCGACCAGCTGCGTCACGACGCTCGTCTTGCGGTCGCGCGCGGCATTGAGCGCGTCCAGCATGGCCGTCTCTTCGATAATGCCGTCCTGCACGAGGCGCTGCGGCAATCCCCCGAGGCCTCCGCGCCCCGTGCCGACCGCTAAAGATACGTTGTCATTCATGAACTTATCGCAGGCAAGAAGGACCCTGGCGTCAGTTTACTCGACGGGGAGCACGCAATTGTCAAATCCTGTTCAATTTTGAATGACAACCCCGTCCGTGCGGCGGGGTGGACGTCACATTTGGACATCCCCAAAAAGAAAGCCCCGGCACGAGGCCGGGGCTTGAAGACTCCGAGTTGAACTCAGGAGCCGATTACTTGCACTGCGTCGGCACGTACTTGGCGTTTACGCTACCGGCCGTGTTCACCTGCAGGCCTTCCGCGGTTGCGGTCGCATTCGTGCTCGAAGAGCAGGCCCAGTCGATGGGACCGGCAACGCCTGTGGTCAGAGCAGCCTTGGAGATGTTCGGCGTCAGCGTCAGGAGCGGGCCGCTGTTCACCGCCAGCTGCGGGATACCGTTCGGCGTCGTGTCGAAGGTGACGCTGATCGTGCCCTTACCGTCGGTCGAGATGGCAATCGTCTTCACGTACTTGGTCGGCGCGAAACCCGCGTTCCAAGCAGCCGCGGCGGCGTTCACGCCGGTCACGTCGCCCGATTCCCAGCCCTCAGCCACGGTGACCTTGGCGGCACCGGCGAGGTTGAGACCTTCAGTCACCTTCGAGCGCACCACGTAGTCCTGGTACGCCGGAATCGCGATCGCGGCAAGAATGCCGATGATCGCGACCACGATCATCAATTCGATAAGGGTGAAACCCTTTTGCACAGCCTTCATTGAGAAAACTCCTAAAGTTTTGGGGGTACAAATCGAGCGGCGCAAAAGAGGCGCCCGGGCTATTCAAAGCAAGCCACGTGCCAAGATCGGTGATGCTCTGTAAGAGTCTGAAATACATAAGAAAGGACCTGCTCGGACGCGCGCGTGAATTGACTTAGTTCTGTCGCGGACTGACGCCAGCGGTTGTAGCCTGCGTCACAAAGTGACGCGCCGCGTCAGCTATCGATCACTCGATTCCGAGCTTCTTGATCCGGTATCGCAGGGCCCGGAAGCTCATGCCCAGAAGCTTCGCGGCCGCGGTCTTGTTGTAGCGGGTTTTTTCCAGGGCTTTGACTATGGCATCGCGCTCGATGTGCTCGAGCTGGCTGCCAAGAGCGGTCGGTACCGTGGGGGCCCCGGGGGACATGCCGGCACCCGGGAGGGCATCGGCGGGTGTGCTGCGTGCCCCGGTCCGGAGCCTCACATGTTCCGGGGTGATGGTGCCGCCGGTGCTGAGGGTCAGGGCCCGCTCGAGCACGTTCTCAAGCTCACGCACATTGCCGGGAAAGGGATAGGTTTTCAGCAGCTCGACCGCTTCAGGGGTGATCTGCGGCGCCTGGGTCCCGGCGCGCCGGGCGAGGCGCTCCAGGATGGCCTCGGCAATCTCGCCGATGTCCTCAACGCGTTCGCGCAACGCGGGCACGCGCAGCTCGATGACGTTGATGCGGTAGTACAGGTCCTCGCGGAACTGACCCTGGGCGACCAGCTCGGCCAGGTTCTTGTGCGTGGCCGAGAGAATGCGAACGTCGACCCGTTCCTCGCGCGCCTCGCCGACCGGGCGCACGGTCTTCTCCTGCACCACGCGCAGGAGCTTCACCTGCATGTGCAGCGGCAGGTCCGCGACCTCATCGAGGAACAGCGTGCCGCCCTCGGCGCTTTGTACCAGGCCCTTTTTGTCGGCGACCGCGCCGGTGAAGCTGCCGCGCTTGTGCCCGAAGAGCTCGCTCTCCATGAGCTCGGTCGGGATGGCGCCGCAATTGACCGCCACGAACGGGCCGCCGCGGCGTCCCCCGCTTTCGTGGATCATGCGGGCGACCAGTTCCTTGCCTGTTCCGGACTCCCCCCAGATGTGCACCGGAGCTTGGCTGCGCGCCACGCGACCGATCATCTCGCGCAGCTGCTCCATCACGGGGGAGGCGCCCAGCAGACGCGGTCCCCGCAGCGTCGCTGCGGTCTGCTCGTTGATGCCGGCTGCCAGCTTGATGGCGCTGCCGACCAGCTGCCGCAGCACCCCCAGATCGAGGGGCTTGGAGACGAAATCGAACGCACCCAGCTTCAGGGCGCGCACTGCGGCCTCGACGTTGCCGTGCGCCGTGATGACCGCTACGGGCAGATCGGGTCGGTGCTCCTGGATCCAGGCAACGAGGTCGAGACCGTCGCCGTCGGGCAAGCGCATGTCGGTGAGACACAGATCGAAACGCTCCGACTTCAACAGCTTGCGCGCGGCCTCGAGATTGGCAGCCGCGCGGGTCTTAAGGTTCATGCGGCTAAGCGTCAGGCTGACCAGCTCCAGAAGATCGGGCTCGTCATCGACGACCAGCACCACCGGCGTCGTCGCTGCGCGGCTCTCCGCTGCGATGCTGCTCACAAGCGCTCCCAGCGCCGCGGATCGGCGAACACCAGCCGGAAGATGCTGCCGCCGCCGGCGCGCGCTTCGTAGAGCAAGGTGGCGCCGTTGGATTGCGCCAGCTCTCGGGCGAGAAAGAGGCCGAGGCCGGTGCCACGTCCGCCGCTGAAGAACGGCTCAAAGATGCGCTCGGTATGCTCCGGCGGCACGCCGGCGCCCCGGTCGGCGACTTCCAGGTAAGGTCGGGCGGTGCTGCTCAGACGCCCCACGGATATTTCCACGATCTGTTGCGGGTGCTCGAGCACGGCGTGCTTGATGGCGTTCTCGCACAGGTTCCAGACGATCTGCCGCAGCTGATCGGGGTCGACCCGTGCCTCGAGATCCAGGCCCGCGCCCTGCACGCGCAGCCGCTCGGGAGGCCACTGCATGGTCTCGCAGAACTCCTCATGAAACTCTTCCACCCACTGTCCCAGAAGCACCCGCTCCTGCTGCGCCGGCTCGCGGCGCGAGAGGCGCTGCACGTTGTCGATGATACCGCTCACCCGTCCGGCATTGTTGCGGATGATCTCAGTGAGGCGGCGATCTTCGTCGGTGAGGCTCGGCGATTCCGCCAGCAGCTGGCCGGCGTGACTCATCGCGCCGACGGGGTTACGAATCTCGTGAGCGATACTGGCGCTGAGGCGTCCGAGCGCCGCGAGTTTCGATTGTTGCACCTTCTCGTCGAGCAGGCTCGTGTCTTCCAGGAAGATGAGCACCGGAGGCGGCCTGGAAGCTCCGAGTGGCGCGAAATGCGGGCGGATAATACGCGCGCCGTCAGCGGCCAGCAGCGTCTGGTCCGTCGCCGGCGCGGGGCCGGCATCGGCCTCCCGGCGCCGCCAGGATTCCAGAAGAAAAGCCAGCCGTGGCGATGCCTCGCCGATCAGTGCGTCAGGATACGCGCTTTGATCGCCCAGCACCGAGGCTGCGGATTCGTTGATCAGCCGGATGCGGTCCTGGGAGTCGATGACCAGGATGCTTTCACGCAGGTGCTGCACGATGTACTGCGAGAGTGAGGCCATGTTCGCGAGGTCCAACTCCTGACGGCGTACCAGAGCCTCGCTCTGATGCAGACGGTCGGCGACCGGCCACATGACCAGCGCCACCAGGAACAGGGCGCCGCCGAATATGCCGGCCGTCACATAGTCTCCAGCCGGTGCGCCGATGCTCAGGCCGACGAAGACCTGCTGCGTGAGTACCGCCGAAGCGGCTACCGCGGCGATGAGCATGGCGTCGCGACGATCCGCGAGGATGGTGAGCGCGAGTACCGGCAGCACCAGGAGGATGGCCAATCCACTTGCCGCGCCTCCCGCGGCGTAAAGAATGAAGCCGATGGCCACGCTGTCCACGCCGGCGTTGACTAAGGCGACGATGCGCAGACTGGACCACTGCAGGCGCCGAGCGATGACCAGGAGCACCGCGGCGGTGAAATACGCGACGCAGGCGGCGAGAAACAATGCCGGCCGCACAGTCGCAAGTCCCCAGGCGGGCCCTGCGAAGAGCTGCACGGCGATCAGAGTCAGCGGAACAAGCAGGCGATAGAGATTGAGGAGCCCGATCACTCGCCAGGCGAGATCGCTCGGTGCCACGGCAGGGACGGCGACGCTGGGGGGCGTTGCGGACAAGCTCGGGTACAGTGGGCTTTAGATCCGAAGGCTTCGCACTCTAGCACCTTCACCGCAGCTCGGAACGCGACCCAGATCGCACGTCCGGGCGCTGCGGCCGCGCCGGGACGGTCGCCGCGCTGTTGCTGGCAACGCGGCGCGGTTTTCGAGCAGAATGCGCGCTTTCCGCGCGACAGAGCGATCACGATGAATCTTCACGAGTACCAAGCTAAAGAAGTCTTCCGCGATTACGGCATTCCCGTCCCCGCCGGCAAGGTGGCGGCGAGCGCGGACGAGGCCGCCGCGGCTGCACGCGCGCTCGGCGGGAGCCTGTGGGTGGTGAAGGCGCAGGTTCACGCCGGCGGCCGCGGCAAGGCCGGTGGCGTCAAGCTCGCCCGGGATCCGCAGGCGGTCGCCGCGGCCGCGCAGGAGCTCATCGGCAAGCGCCTGGTGACCCCGCAGACCGCGCATGAGGGTTTGCCGGTCGAGCGCGTGTACGTCGAGACGGGGTCGGAGATCGCGCGCGAGATCTACCTGTCCCTTACCCTCAACCGCGAGACCAGCCGCATAGCCCTGATTGCCTCTTCGGCCGGCGGCATGGACATCGAGGAAGTCGCGCACAAGACACCGGAGAAGATTCTGTCCGTCTCCGTGCACCCGGCGGCGGGCCTGCAGCCGTTTCAGGCGCGCCAGATCGCCTTCGGACTCGGCCTTTCCGGCACCCAGGTGGCCGAATTCCAGTCCCTGGTGACGGCGCTGTACCGCCTCTACATCGAGAAGGACTTGAGCCTGGTCGAGATCAACCCGTTGATCGTCACCAAGAGCGGCGCCCTGATCGCGCTCGATGCCAAGATCAACATCGACGCCAATGCGCTGTTTCGCCACCCGGAGCTCGGGCGCCTGCGTGACCCGAGTCAGGAAGACCCCATGGAGCGCCGGGCCGCCGAGCATGATCTCAACTACGTCTCGCTCGACGGTGACATCGCCTGCATGGTCAATGGCGCAGGACTTGCGATGGCGACCATGGACCTGATCAAGCTCCATGGCGGTAAGCCCGCTAACTTCCTCGACGTCGGCGGCGGGGCAACGAGCGAGCGCGTCACCGCGGCCTTCGAGCTGATCCTCTCGAACCCGAAGGTGCGCGCCGTCCTGGTCAACATCTTCGGCGGCATCGTGCGCTGCGACATCATCGCGGACGGCGTCATCAAGGCGGTCAAGAAGGTCGGCGTGAAGGTCCCCGTGGTGGTGCGACTGGAGGGCACCAACGCGCCCGCGGCCCGCGAGATGCTGGCCCAGAGCGGCCTCACCATCACCCCGGCGGAAGATCTCACGGATGCGGCGCGCAAGGTGGTCGCACTCGCCAAGAAGGGCAAGGCATGAGCATTCTGGTCAACAGGAACACCAAGGTCATCTGCCAGGGCTTTACCGGCAAGCAGGGCACCTTCCATTCCGAGCAGTCCCTGGCCTATGGCACGCAGCTCGTCGGCGGCGTGACTCCGGGCCGCGGCGGTGAGACCCATCTCGGGCTTCCGGTCTTCAACACCGTGAAGGATGCGGTCGCCGCCACGGGCGCCACGGCGAGCGTCATCTACGTGCCGCCCGCGGGGGCGGCCGACTCGATCCTCGAGGCGATCGATGCCGGCATCGAGCTCGTCGTGTGCATCACCGAGGGCGTGCCCGTGAATGACATGGTGCGCGTCAAGGCGGTGCTGCGCGGCTCGGCGACGCGCCTGGTGGGCCCGAACTGTCCGGGCGTGATTACCCCCGAGGAGTGCAAGATCGGGATCATGCCCGGTTCATTCACAAGAAGGGCTCGCGTGGGCATCGTGTCCCGTTCCGGGACTCTTACCTACGAGGCCGTGTTCCAGACCACGCAGGCCGGCCTCGGGCAGAGCACCTGCGTCGGTATCGGCGGCGATCCGGTGCGTGGCATGAACTTCATCGGCGTGCTCGAGCTCTTCGAGCGTGATCCGCGCACCGAGGGCATCATTCTGGTGGGCGAGATCGGCGGCAGCGATGAGGAGGCGGCGGCGCGCTACATCCGCCGTTTCGTCACCAAGCCGGTGGTTGCGTACATCGCCGGGGTCACCGCCCCGCCCGGCAAGCGCATGGGGCACGCCGGCGCCATCGTCGCCGGTGGCAAGGGCACGGCGGCGGATAAGTACGCCGCGTTTGAGGCCGCCGGTGTCCGTACGGTGAAATCTCCCGCAGAGCTCGGGTCGGCGATGGCGGACCTGCTGCGCAAGCGCCGCCCGCACAGGTCGGCGACCGTCCGGGTGGCGCGGCCGTCACCGAAGCCGAAGCGCACGGCCGCCCCGGCGGCCCGCAAACGCGCCGCAAAGCCCCGCCGGCCGGCGGCCCGCAAGACCCGCGCCAAGGGCCGCAGCACACGCCGCTGAGGCGTGAAACAATGGCGCTCAACCCGGAAACTCAAGCCTCCGGCGCGCGTCCATGACCGACCCGATTCGCATCGCACTGGCGCAGCTGAACCTCCTCGTCGGGGATGTGCAGGGGAACGCTGCGCGCATCATCAGCACGGCCCAGGAGCTCTCGCGCGGCGACCGTGCCGATCTGGTCCTGTTCCCCGAGCTCGCCCTTTCCGGCTATCCCCCGGAGGACCTGCTCTTTCACCGCGGCTTCCGCCGCCAGATCGAGGCTGGCCTGCAACGGGTGCGCAGTGAGGTGCGTGACCTGCCGCTGGTGCTCGGTTTTCCCGAGTACACGCAGTCCGGCATCTACAACTCCGCCGCCCTGATCAGAGGCGGTGAGATCGTTGCCATCCACAGAAAGGCCGAGCTGCCCAACTACAAGGTCTTCGACGAGAAGCGCTACTTCAATCCCGGGGCGGAGCCTGGGGTCGCCGACTGCAACGGGGTGAGGGCTGGCCTGCTCGTGTGCGAGGACATCTGGGCGGCGCAGGCCGCCCGCGACAGCCGCGCTGCCGGGGCGCAGCTGCTGCTCGTCATCAACGCCTCGCCCTACGAGATCCACAAGCAGCGCGAGCGCGAGGAGGTGGCGCGCGCGCGGGTGCGCGAGGTGGGTATCCCGCTCGCGTATGTAAATCTCGTCGGCGGCCAGGACGAGCTGGTCTTCGACGGCAATTCCTTCGTGATGGACGCCTCAGGCGAGGTCGTCATGCGTGCGCCGGCCTTTGCGGAGGGCGTGTTCGTGGCGGAGTTTGAGCGCCAGGACGGACGGATCGTCCCGCGGGCCGGCACCGTCACGCCCGAGTTATCGGATGAGGCAAGCGTCTACAGCGCCCTGGTTCTCGGGGTGCGCGACTACGTGCGCAAGCACGGCTTCCCCGGAGTGGTGATGGGCCTCTCCGGCGGCGTGGATTCGGCGCTGACGCTCGCCATCGCCGTCGATGCGCTGGGAGCGGACGCGGTGCAGGCGGTGATGATGCCCTCGCGCTACACCGCGCAGATGAGCCTGGATGATGCCAAGGCGCAGGCCGAGATCCTCAAGGTGCGCTACAGCGTGCTGTCGATCGAGCAGATGTTCGAGGCGACGCTGGCGACGCTCAAGGACGAATTCGCCGGCCGCAAGCCCGATGCGACCGAGGAGAACATCCAGTCGCGTTGCCGCATGCTGCTGCTCATGGGCATTTCCAACAAAACCGGGCGCATGCTGCTGACGACCGGCAACAAGAGCGAGATGGCGGTGGGCTACGCCACGCTCTACGGCGACATGGCAGGCGGATTCGCACCGATCAAGGACTGCAGCAAGCTCCTGGTCTACCGACTGGCGGCCTACCGCAACTCCCTCGGGCGCGTCATCCCGCAGCGGGTCATCGACCGCGCACCCTCGGCGGAGCTGCGTCCGGATCAGAAGGATTCCGATTCGCTGCCGCCTTACGAGGTGCTCGACCCGATCCTCGAGGCGTTCATCGAGGAGGATCTGTCAGTCGATGAGATCGAGGCGCGCGGGTTCGACCGGCCCACCGTGGCGCGCGTGCTCGATCTGGTGAAGCGCAACGAGTACAAGCGCCGTCAGGCGCCCCCCGGCGTGCGCGTCAGCCGGCGTGCCTTCGGCCGCGACTGGCGCTATCCGATCACCAGCGGCTATCGCCGCTGAGCTACCAGATCTTCCACCAGGACTTCTTGGTCTCGGCCTCGGCGACGCGCACCTCACCGGAGAAGTTCGCCGCATAGACCGCGCGGCTTTGCTCGGCGAGCTTGGGCAGACCCATGCGCTCATACGAGGCGATGAGGATCTGCAGCGCCTCCTTGGTCGCGGGCGCTCCGTCATACTGCTCGATGCAGGCGCGCGCGCGCTGCGCGGCCGCGACATAGGCGTTGCGCTTGAAGTAGAAGCGCGCCACGTGCACCTCGTAGTTCGCCAGGCGGTCGCGCAGGTACACCATGCGCTGCAGGGCGTCCGGGGCATACTCGCTCTTCGGGTACTGCTCGACCACGGTCTTGAAGGCGGCGAAGGACTTGCGTGCCGAGCTCGGCGGTCGCTTGGACAGGTCCGCCCGGAAGATGCTCTCGATGGCGTTCGGCTGCTTCTCGAAGTCCACCAGGCCCTTGACGTACCAGGCATAGTCGACGCGCGGGTGGGTGGGATTCTCGCGGATGAAGGTATCCGCGGCATCGGTGGCCGACTCGCCCTCACCGGCACGGTAATATACGTAGATGAGATCCAGGCGCGCCTGGCGCGCCTCGTCGGTGAACGGGAAAGTCGCCGTCAGCTTCTCGTAGGTCTTGATGGCGGTATTGAAGTCGTAGGCCTCCATGGCCTTGTGACCCTTCTTGTACAGCGAAGCCGGGGTGTCCTTGATGTTCGCCTTGTCACGCCTTGCATGGCAGCCGCTGACGAGGACCGCGGACATGAGGATGAGCACGAGGGCCAGCGCGCTGCGGCGCGCCGTACGGGACAGATACATCGTAGGAAAGGCCTTTCTTTGGCTTCGCGCCGCCAGAAGCACACCAGTATAGCGAATCCCCCGGCCAGCCTTCCGACCGCGGAGCCCGGGGCGGAGTTCCGCTCGCACGCCCTGAGGCTGCCTCAGGAATCGGCCGGTCTGCGCTTTGACCAGGCCTTGGCGCGCGCCCTGCCGCAGTACTCACGCGCACGCCTGAAAGGCTGGATCGAGTCCGGTTCCGTGCAGGTCGACGGGCGCCCGCTGCGGCCCAAGGACAAGGTTCTGGGGGGCGAGCAGGTGCGCATCGAGGCGCGCCTGCCGGTGGAGGTGCGGATCGCCGGCGAGGAGCTGCCGCTCGAGGTGGTGTTCAAGGACCGCGCGCTGCTGGTGATCGACAAGCCCGCGGGACTCGTCGTGCACCCGGGCGCCGGCAACCCCGCCGGCACGCTGCAGAACGGCCTGCTGGCGCTCGACCCGGGGCTCGCGCACGTGCCACGCGCCGGACTGGTCCACCGCCTGGACAAGGACACGAGCGGGCTCCTGATCGTCGCCCGTACGCTGGAGGCGCACACGGCGCTGGCGGCGGCCCTGGCCGCGCGCGAGATCAGCCGGGAGTATCTGGCGATCTGCACCGGGGTGATGACTGCGGGGGGCACCGTCGATGAGCCGATCGGCCGCCATCGCGCGCAGCGCACGCGCATGGCGGTACGCGCCGACGGCCGGCCGTCGGTCACGCACTACCGCGTCGCGCGCCGCTTCCGTGCCCATACCCTGGTCGACGTGCAGCTTGAGACCGGACGCACCCATCAGATCCGCGTTCACCTGGCGCACGCGGGCTTTCCGGTCGTGGGTGATCCGCTCTATGCCGGCCGCCGGCGCCTGCCCGCCGGCTGCAGCCCGCAGCTGATTGCCGCGCTCAGCAGCTTTCCGCGCCAGGCGCTGCACGCCGCGCGGCTCAAGTTCGCGCATCCGGTGACGGGGCGCGAGATGACCTTCGAGGCGCCGCTGCCAGCGGACATGCGTACGCTCCTCAAGGCGCTCGAGACCGACGCCGCCGCAGGGGCGCGCGAGCCGTGAGTACGCCCGCCTTCATGAGGCCGCAGTGGCCGGTTCCGCCGCAGGTGCAGGCCGCGTTTTCGTTGCGCACCGGCGGTGTCAGCGCCGGTGCATATGCGTCGCTGAACGTCGGGGCGCACGTCGGCGATCAGCCCGAGCGAGTGACGCAGAACCGTGCGCGCGTGCGCGCTGCGCTGCGGCTGCCCACCGAGCCGCTGTGGCTTGAGCAGGTGCACGGTACCGAAGTGTTTGATCCCGATCGTCTGCCGGCTTCACGTCGCGACGGGGCGGATGCGGTGGTCATCCGCCGCGCCGGTGTGGTGGCCGTCATCCAGGTGGCTGACTGTCTGCCGGTTCTCCTGGCCGCGCGCGATGGCTCCTGCATCGCGGCAGCTCACGCCGGCTGGCGGGGCCTCGCGGCTGGGGTGCTCGAGGCCACGGTGCGCGCCCTCGCGCTCGATCCGCGCCAACTCATGGCCTGGCTCGGACCGGCAATCGGGCCCCGCCACTTCGAGGTCGGCGAGGAGGTGCGCGCCGCCTTCATGCCCGGGGAGCCAGGGGTTGCCGCTGCGTTTGTGAAAAATCCGCGCGGCAGGTGGCAGTGCGATCTGGCTGCACTCGCCCGACTGCGCCTGCGTGCGCTCGGGCTCACCGAGCTGCGCAGCGTCCAACTGTGCACCTACGAGGAGCGCGAGCGTTTTTTCTCTTATCGCCGCGACGGGCAGTGCGGACGGATGGCCGCGCTCATCTGGCTCACCTGAGTGCGCGGCCGCTGTCGGCTCGCGTGCTAGGATCATCGGCCAGTCACTGCCAATAAACTGACACGTGCCGCTGCTGCTGTGGATCGTGCTGTGTGCGGCCTTGGGCGGTATCGCGAGTGCCGCCTTCGCCGTAGTCTTTCTGTGGCTCCCCGAGGAGCGCGCCGCGCGCCTGCTGCCCCATCTTCTGAGCTTCGCCACCGGTACGCTCCTGGGCGCTGCGCTGCTCGCGCTGCTGCCGGAGTCGATCGAGGGCGCAGGCGTGGCGGGCGCCCATGGCCTGGGTGTGGCCTTGGTCGGCGGGTTCGCCGGATTTTTCGTGGTGGAGAAAATCGTGCTGTGGTGGCATCAGCGCGGCAGTACCGGCCAGGAGCCGGCGGCAACTCATTCCGACCAGGGTCCGGCGCATCGCCACGCCTCCGGAGTGCTCGTCCTGATCGGTGACAGCCTGCACAATCTTCTGGACGGCGTACTCATCGCGGCGGCGTTCCTGAGCGACCTGTCCCTGGGTTTCGTGACCACCTTCGCGGTGGCTTCGCATGAGGTCCCTCACCGCGTCGCGGACTTCGCCATCCTGGTGCACGCCGGTTGGTCGCGGCGCCGCGCTTTTGTTTTGAATATGGCTACGGGGCTTGCCTCGGTGCTGGGGGCCGTGCTGGCGTACTTCGCCCTGCAGCGCTCCCTCGGGGCATTGCCGTACGCACTGGCGGTGGCTGCGGCGGGGTTTCTGTACATCGCCGTAGCCGGACTCGTACCGCTGCTGCATCGGCGCACTGGCCTGCAAAGCAGCACCATCCAAGTGCTGCTCATCGGCGCCGGACTTGCACTGATCGCCTGCGCCGAATGGCTCAGCGGTCGCTAGCGCGGTGGCGGGCTCGCAAATTAATTGTGATCACAGTCACCAAAACCATGACTGCGGCATTCAGCTTATGCATCAATGGACTAGAATTTAACCTAAGTAGCAGCCAGGGTGCGGACGCATGCTGTTTAAGTGGTTGAAGGGCGGCGAAATCGCGCAGGTGGGCACGAGCCTTGCCGAGCACGTCGTCGAGTTGCTCGATCCCGCGGCCCGCGGCGGGCGCGCTGGCAAGCCCGCTGCGAAGCCGGACCTGCAAGAATTTCTGCAGAAGTTCCTGCAACAGGTCGACCGCGAGACGCGCGCGCTCAAGCTCAACATCTTCACCCGTGCAAGGCTTGCCAATACCTTCAAGTGGCGGCTGCTCGAGAAGGACGTCGAAGCCCCCGTGGTCGATGAGCTTACGCGGGCGCTGGTTCTGCGGGTATCTGCTCCCGCGAGCAGCCCGCTGACCACGCCCGGCGCGGTCGCCCCGCTCAGGCGCCGCTCGGCGCGCGACGTGCAGGCGCTGCTTGCGCGCGGCAACGAGTTACTCCAAGGCCACGACAACGCTGAGGCGCTCGAGTGTTACCAGGAGCTGCTGCAGCTTGACTCCAGAAATGCCGCCGCCCACAACGGCATGGGCGCAGCGCTGGCGCAGCTGGGTCGTTTCGCGGAGGCGGAGGAGGAGTTTCGGCGCGCGATCGGCATCCGCTCGGGGTATGCCGAGGCGTACTTCAATCTGGCCGGCGTTCTGCAGGTCACCGGGCGCTACTACGAAACGGAAACGCCGTTACGGCGGGCGTTGAAGCTGCGGCCTTCGTATGTGGCCGCCCGCGTCAGACTCGGCATGTGCTTGGTGCTTTTGGGGCGCCTGGACGAGGGCCGCGATTGCTACGAAAAAGCCCTCAAGGTTGCCCCCCGCAATTCCGACGCGCTCATGGGGCTCGGGCAGATCCAGGCCCTGGAGGGTCGCTTCGCCGAGGCGGAGGCCGCCTATCGTGCGGCCCTCGAGGCCGATCCTGCGGCAGCCTACGCCTGGGCGGCGCTGGCGGGGCTGCGAAAGATGAGCACCGCCGATGCGCCGTGGGTCAAGCGTGCCGAGGAACTCGCCGGCAGCGGTCTTTCACTGACCGGTGAGTCGACGCTGCGCTTCGCGATCGGCAAGTATTACGACGACGTCGGGGAGTTCGCCAAGGCGTTTCGCAACTTTCAGCGGGCCAATGAGCTGTCCAAGACGCGCGCCCAGCCCTACGACCGCAAGGGTCACGTCGCGTTCGTGAATGACCTGATACGCGTGTATTCAGCGGAAACTCTGGCACAGACGCACAGCGGTGCCTCCGATTCTGAGCGACCGGTGTTCGTGGTAGGCATGCCGCGCTCGGGCACGTCGCTGGTTGAGCAGATCATCGCTTCCCACCCGGCCGCCCGTGGCGCCGGGGAACTGAACTTCTGGTCGGCCACCGCGCACAAGCACGAGGACGCCTTGCGCCACGGCCTGCTGGCCGAGCCGCTGCGCAAAAAGCTGGCGCAGCAGTATCTGCGTGAACTCACGGCAGCCTGTGGCGAAGCAGAACGGGTGGTCGACAAGGCGCCAGTCAACGCCGATTACCTGGGGCTCATTCATTCAGTGTTTCCGCGGGCGCGCATTTTGTGGCTGCGCCGGGATCCGATCGATACGTGCCTGTCGTGCTACTTCCAGCAGTTCCCGCCGACCATCAACTACGCGATGGACCTCACAGACCTCGCTCACTATTACAAAGAGCACCAGCGGCTGATGACGCACTGGCGGCGTGTTCTGCCGGCGCAGACCCTGCTCGAGGTGCCGTACGCGGAGCTCACCGCCGAGCAGGAGAAATGGTCGCGCACCATCGTGGAGTTCATCGGCCTGCCCTGGGATGAGCGCTGTCTGCAGTTCCACGCGACCGTCCGGCCGGTTTCCACCGCGAGCGTCTGGCAGGTGCGGCAGAAGATGTACCGCAGCTCCGTCGGCCGCTGGCACAACTACCGAAAATTCATAGGTCCCCTGCTTGAGCTGAGCGATACGCAGACTAGCTCGAGCGTACGCACCGCCTAGGATCCGCCCCGCGCGCCACAAAGAGGCGCGTGCCCCGACGCCCCACAGCGCTATGATTCCCGCGCGCCGCTTTCGACCCGTGGCCGAAGCGGGAGGCGCCGCAGCGCGCGGCCCCTTGAATGCGTTGCGCTTTGTCCCAATCAAAATGCACGGCTCAGGTTGAGGTCTATTCCCATGCGCCAGGACAAGCTCACCACCCGGTTCCAGCAGGCACTGGCCGATGCCCAGTCCCTCGCCATCGGCCGCGACAATCAGGTCATCGAGCCGGCTCACGTGATGCTCGCCATGATCGACAGCTCCGGCGGCTCGCTGCGGCCGCTGCTCATGAAGGCGGGCGCGGACGTAAACAAGCTCCGCGCGGGACTCCTGAGCGCGCTCGACTCCCTGCCTAAGGTCGAGGGGACGCCCGGCGAAGTGCACGTCTCCAACGACCTCAACCGCGTCCTCAACGTCACGGATAAGCTCGCCCAGCAGCGCGGCGATCAGTTCATCTCGAGCGAGCTCTTTGTGCTCGCATCCTTCGAGGACCGCACCCTGGCGCGCCTCTTCAAAGAGGCCGGCGTGGTGCGCGGGGCCATCGAGAAGGCCATCGAGGAGGTTCGCGGCGGCGAGAAGGTCGCCGACCCCAATGCCGAGGAGTCCCGCCAGGCGCTAGAGAAGTACACCATCGACCTGACGGCGCGCGCCTCATCGGGGAAGCTTGATCCGGTCATCGGCCGTGACGACGAGATCCGCCGCACCATCCAGGTGCTGCAGCGCCGCACCAAGAACAACCCCGTGCTGATCGGCGAGCCCGGCGTCGGCAAGACGGCGATCGTCGAGGGGCTGGCGCAGCGCATCATCAACAATGAGGTGCCCGAGGGACTCAAGAACAAGCGCATCCTCGCCCTCGACATGGGCGCGCTCATTGCCGGGGCCAAGTTCCGCGGCGAGTTCGAGGAGCGCCTGAAGGCGGTGCTGAACGATCTGGCCAAGCAGGAAGGCCAGATCATTCTCTTCATCGACGAGCTGCACACCATGGTCGGGGCCGGCAAGGCCGAAGGGGCCATGGACGCTGGCAATATGCTCAAGCCCGCGCTCGCGCGCGGCGAGCTGCACTGCGTCGGCGCCACGACGCTGGACGAGTACCGCAAGTACATCGAGAAGGATGCGGCCCTGGAGCGCCGCTTCCAGAAGGTGCTCGTGGATGAGCCCTCGGTCGAGGACACGATCGCGATCCTGCGCGGCCTGCAGGAGCGCTACGAGATTCACCACAAGGTCGAGATCACCGACCCGGCCATCGTCGCCGCCGCCACCTTATCGCACCGCTACATCGCCGACCGGCAGCTGCCGGACAAGGCCATCGACCTCATCGACGAGGCCGCGGCGCGCATCCGCATGGAGATCGACTCCAAGCCCGAGTCGCTCGACAAGCTCGACCGCCGCATCATCCAGCTGAAGATCGAGCGCGAAGCACTGAAGAAGGAGAAGGACGAGGCCACCAGGAAGCGCCTGGCGACGCTTGAGGCGACGCTCTCCACCCTCGAGAAGGAATACGCCGACCTCGAGGAGGTGTGGAAGTCGGAGAAGGCCTCCCTCCAGGGCACCGCGCACATCCGCGAGGAAATCGACCGCACGCGCCTCGAGCTCGATGCGGCGCGCCGCGCCGGCAACCTGCAGCGCATGGCGGAGCTGCAGTACGGCAAGATCCCCGAGCTCGAGAAGCGCCTGAGCGCTGCCCAGGCGGCCGAGGACAAGGCCCCGACGCTGGTGCGCAACAAGGTCACCGAGGAGGAGATCGCGGAAGTGGTCTCCAAGTGGACCGGCATCCCGGTATCCAAGATGCTCCAGGGCGAGCGCGAGAAGCTTCTGCACATGGAGGAAGCACTCGGCAAACGCGTGGTCGGCCAGGAGGAGGCCCTGCGCATCGTCTCCAACGCCATCCGCCGCTCGCGCGCCGGTCTCTCGGATGCACGGCGGCCCAACGGCTCGTTCCTGTTCCTGGGTCCCACGGGCGTGGGCAAGACCGAGCTGTGCAAGGCACTCGCCGAGTTCCTGTTCGACACCGAAGAGGCCATGATCCGCATCGACATGTCCGAGTTCATGGAGAAGCATTCGGTGGCGCGGCTCATCGGTGCGCCTCCCGGTTACGTCGGTTACGAGGAGGGCGGCTACCTCACCGAGGCGGTGCGCCGCCGTCCCTACTCCGTGATCCTCCTCGATGAGGTCGAGAAGGCCCATCCGGACGTGTTCAACGTGCTCCTGCAGGTGCTCGACGACGGCCGCCTGACCGACGGCCAGGGCCGCACGGTCGATTTCCGCAACACCGTCATCATCATGACCTCGAACTTAGGCTCGCAGGTGATCCAGGAATACGCCGGCGAGCAGAACTACGCGAAGATGAAGAGCGCGGTGATGGAAGTCGTGCAGCAGAGCTTCCGCCCCGAGTTCATCAACCGCATCGACGACATCGTGGTCTTCCATCCGCTGGGCACCAAGCAGATCCGCGCCATCGTGGATATCCAGCTGCTCTACCTGAAGAAGCGTCTGGCCGAGCGCAACATGGACCTGGTGCTCGATGACGCCGCGCGCGACCTGCTCGGCGAGGCCGGCTTTGACCCGGTGTACGGGGCGCGGCCCCTGAAGCGGGCGATCCAGCAGCAGATCGAGAACCCCCTGGCCCAGCGCATCCTGCAGGGCGAGTTCGTGCCCGGGGACCGCATCCGGGTGAGCACCCAGGACGGGGAGCTCGGTTTCTCCAAGGTGGACGAGCGCAAGGCCGCGCGGGGCCGCTGACCGGTGCCGGCCGGTTTCCGGCCGCGCCTCCGCTATACTTTGACCGTCTTTCCGGGAGCTTCGAAAAGCGCGCCATGCCGTTCTACGAATACGAGTGCCAAGACTGCAAGTTCTACACCGAGGTGATGCAGAAGATCACCGACCCGCCGCTCACCAAGTGCCCCTCCTGCGGGAAGAAGGCGCTGAAGAAGCTGGTCTCCGCCCCCGTGTTTCGCCTCAAGGGCGGGGGCTGGTACGAGACCGACTTCAAGAGCGACAAGGAGAACAAGCGCAACCTCGTCGGGGAGAAGGACGAGCCGAAGGCCGAGGCCAAAGCGGACGCCAAACCCGAGGCCAAGGAGGCGAAGCCCGAGGCGAAGGAGAGTAAGGAAACCAAGGCCGCCGAGCCGAAAGGCAGCACCGCCGGCCCGCGTCGCAGCAGCCGCGCGAGCGCCAAGAGCGTGAGCCGCGCGAAGGCGAAGAAGCCGAAGCCGACCCGCAAGGGACGGCGCTGACGCGCGTGAGCGAGCGCACCGGACTGTGGACCGCGCTGCGGCGCTACATAGTCGCAGGGGTGCTCGTGTGGCTGCCGATCCTCGCCACCATCTGGGTGGTGAGCTTCATGCTGCACATCATGGACCGGCTGACGCTTTTGATGCTGCCGGCCGACTACCGCCCCCAGGCCCTGGCCGGATTCGCGCTGCCGCTCGCCGGTGTGCTCCTGGTGCTCGTCATCGTGCTGCTCACCGGGCTTCTGGTCACGAATCTCATCGGCCGGCGCCTGATTGCCTGGGGCGAGGAGCTGCTCAACCACATCCCGGTGCTGCGCACGGTGTACGGCGGGGTGAAGAGCTTCGCCGAGAGCGTGCTGTCGCAGTCCAACTCCTTCCGTAAGGTGGTCCTCCTGCAGTATCCGCGCGAGGGCACCTGGAGCATCGGCTTTCTGACCGCCGAGGACGTGCCGGAAGTGTCGGCGCGCCTCGGGGAGCCGCATGCCGCGGTCTACGTCTCCGCCGCGCTCAATGCCACCGCCGGCTATCTCGTCATCATCCCGCGCCGGGAGCTGGTGGAGCTCGACATCTCGGTCGACGAGGCCATGAAGATGATCATCACCTGCGGGGTCGTGGTTCCTCACCCGCATGCCCACCCTGCGCAGATTTCTGCTGCAAAAGCCGTCAGTTAAGGGCTTTTTCCTTGCGGGGGCTGCCACGCCTCCGTAACATCGCGCGCCTCTATGCGCTCACATTACTGCGGACAGGTCGATCGGAAGCTCCTCGGCCAGGAGATCAGCGTCGCCGGCTGGGTGCACCGCCGGCGCGACCACGGCGGCGTCATCTTCGTCGACGTGCGCGACCGCGAGGGACTTCTGCAGGTGGTGTTCGATCCGGATGCCGCGGCGGTGTTCAAGGAGGCCGAGCGCCTGCGCAACGAGTTCGTCGTGCGCGTCACCGGGCGCGTGCGCGAGCGTCCGGCCGGCACGGTGAACGAAAATCTGGCCTCCGGTCAGGTGGAGCTCCTGGCGCGCGAGCTCGAGGTGCTGAACCGCTCCGAGCCGTTGCCGTTCCAGCTCGACGAGCAGGTCGGCGAGGAGGTGCGCCTGCGCTACCGCTATCTCGACCTGCGGCGCGACATCATGAACCAGCGCCTGCGGCTGCGACATGCCATCACCCGCGCCATGCGCGGCTTTCTGGATGCGCACGGCTTCGTCGATATCGAGACGCCGATGCTCACCAAGGCAACCCCGGAGGGCGCGCGCGACTACCTCGTGCCGAGCCGCACGCACGCCGGCAAGTTCTTCGCGCTGCCGCAGTCACCGCAGATCTTCAAGCAGCTTTTGATGATCGCGGGCTTCGACCGCTACTACCAGATCGTGCGCTGCTTCCGCGACGAGGATCTGCGCGCCGACCGGCAGCCCGAGTTCACGCAGCTCGACATCGAGACCTCGTTCCTGAGGCAGGATCAGATCATGGGACTCATGGAGTCCCTGGTGCGCCACTTCTTCAAGGAAGTCCTGGAGGTGCAGCTGCCGGATCCCTTCGTGCGCATGAGCTTCGCCGAGGCCATGCGGCGCTTCGGCTCGGACAAGCCGGACCTGCGCATTCCGCTCGAGCTCGCCGACGTCGCCGACCTGGTGAAGGACTGCGACTTCAAGGTCTTTGCTGGACCTGCGAAGGATCCGCACGGGCGCGTGGCCGCGCTCAAAGTCCCCGGCGGGGGCAGCATGCCGCGCTCGCAGATCGATGACTGCACGGCCTATGTGGCGCGCTACGGCGCCAAGGGGCTGGCTTACATCAAGGTGAACGAGCGCGCCAAGGGCCGCGAGGGGCTGCAGTCACCGATCACCAAGTTCCTGAGCGATGCGGCGCTCGCGGGCATTCTCGAGCGCACCTCGGCCGCCGACGGCGACCTCATCTTCTTCGGCGCCGACTCGGCCAAGGTCGTGAGCGATGCGCTCGGCGCGCTGCGTGTGAAGCTCGGTCATGACCTGAAGCTCGTCGCCAACGACTGGAAGCCCCTGTGGGTGGTCGACTTCCCCATGTTCGAGTGGGACGGCGATGCCAAACGCTGGGTGGCGATGCACCACCCCTTCACCTCCCCCAAGAACGATGACCCGGCGGCACTGCGCGAGGCTCCGGGGGCAGCACTCGCCAAGGCCTACGACATGGTGCTGAACGGCTCGGAGATCGGCGGCGGCTCGGTGCGCATCCACCGCCAGGAGATGCAGTCGACCGTCTTCAGTCTCTTAGGGATCGAGGCCGAGGAAGCGCAGAAGAAATTCGGCTTCCTGCTCGATGCACTCCAGTTCGGCGCTCCTCCCCACGGCGGCATCGCCTTCGGGCTGGATCGGCTCGCCATGCTCATGGCCGGGGCCGACAGTATCCGCGAGGTGATCGCTTTCCCCAAGACGCAGACGGCCGCCGACCCCTTGACGGATGCGCCCACCGAGGTGAGCGAGGCGCAGCTGCGCGAGCTGCACATCCGGGTGCGCGTGCCGCCGCCGTCCTGAGCCGCGTTACCGGAAGCGTAAGATGACGCCGGTCGTGTACGTCCACGGCCTGTGGATGCCGGGTGATGAGGCGCTGGTCCTCGGTCACCGGCTGCGGCAGGAGTACGGCATCGCGCTGCACTCGTTCCGCTACTCCGCCGCCTTCTCCACCGTCGAAGCCACGGTCGAGCGCCTGGCCGCGTTCGTGGCCGAGCTCGGCGCCGCTGAGGTGCACTTCGTCGGCCACAGCCTGGGCGGCCTCATCATTCACCGCTGCCTCGAGCGTTTCACGCAGCTGCCGCCGGGCCGCGTGGTCTTCCTCGGAACCCCCTGTGTCGCGAGCCGCGTGGCGCAGCAGGCCACCCGCTTTGCTCCGGTTACCCACCTCATGGGTGCCTCGGTGGCGCAGGAGCTGCTGCAGGTGAATACGCGCCGCTGGACCCACCCGCACGAGCTCGGCATCGTCGCGGGCACCCAGCCCCTGGGCGTGGGCCAGTTCCTGGCCCAGTTCGACGAAGACAACGACGGTACGGTGGCGGTCAGCGAGACGCGCATGCCCGGAGCCACCGAGCACATCACCCTGCCGGTCAGTCACCTCGGCATGCTGATGTCCAGCCGCGTGGCCCATGAGACGGGCCTGTTCCTGACGCAGGGACGCTTCTCCGCGCCCTAGTCGCTCCGGCGTAGGAGCTCGCGCAGGCGATAGAGCGTCTCGAGCGCCTCCTTCGGGGTGAGCTCGTCCGGATCGAGGTTCTCCAGTGCCGCGCGCACGCGGGCGGCTTGCGGGTCGCCCGGACTGCGGAACAGCGCCAGTTCGCCCTGGACGCTGCGCTCAGGGATTTTCTGCGCATCGCGCTGCGCCTCGAGTGCCTCGAGATAACCGCGCGCCGCGCTGATCACCGCGCGCGGCACACCCGCCAGCTGCGCCACCTGCAGGCCGTAGCTGCGGTTGGCGGGCCCTTCCTTGACCGCGTGCAGGAAGACGATGCCATCACCGTGCTCGGTGGCATCCAGGTGCACGTTGGCGCAGCCCTCCACCTCGGCGGCGAGCGTGGTGAGCTCGAAGTAGTGGGTGGCGAAGAGTGTGAAGGCGCGCACGCGCGTGGCGATATCGCGCGCCATGGCCCAGGCGAGCGAGAGGCCATCGAAGGTGCTGGTGCCGCGGCCGATCTCATCGAGCAGCACGAGGCTCCTCGCACTTGCGTTGTGCAGGATGTTGGCCGCCTCGGTCATCTCGACCATGAAGGTGGAGCGCCCGCCGGCGAGATCGTCACCGGCGCCGATGCGGGTGAAGATGCGGTCCAGCGGTCCGATGACCGCTGACTCGGCCGGAACGTAACTGCCGATATGGGCGAGGAGGGCGATGAGCGCCACCTGGCGCATGTAGGTGGATTTGCCGCCCATGTTGGGCCCGGTGATGATCAGCATGCGCCGCTCAGCATCGAGTGTGAGGTCATTCGGCACGAAGGGCGCATCGGTGAACTGCTCGACCACCGGGTGGCGGCCGCCGAGAATCGTAAGGCAGCTGTCGCTGCTCAGCTCAGGTGCCGTCCACTCGAGCGCCGCGGCGCGCTCGGCCAGCGCGGCGAGGGCGTCGAGCTCGGCGAGCGCGGCGGCCGATTGCTGGAGCGGCCCCAGGCGGTCGATGAGCTGCGTGAGGATCTCTTCGTAAAGCTGCCGCTCGCGCGCGAGTGACTTGTCGCGCGCGCCCAGTACGCGGTCCTCGAACTGCTTGAGCTCCGGGGTGATGAAGCGCTCGGCCGATTTCACCGTCTGCCGGCGCAGGTAGTCTGCCGGCACCTGCTCGGCTTCGCGCCGAGCGACCTCGATGAAGAATCCCTGCACGCGGTTGTAGCCGAGCTTCAAGGTGGCAAGTCCGGTGCGCTCGCGCTCGCGCCGCTCCAGCTCGAGGAGGAAGTCGTCCGTGTGGGTGGCGATCTGGCGCAGCTCATCGAGCTCGAGGTCGTAGCCCGGCGCGATCACATCCCCCTCGCGTACCAGCGTGGCCGGCTCGGCCGCGATGGCCCGCGCCAGGAGCGCGTACTCCGCTTCGTGGGGGTGGATGCGCTCGTGCAGCGCGCGCAGCAGCGGCGAGTCGCACCCGGCCAGATCCCCGCGCAGTGCCGGGAGCGCCGCGAGCGAGCTGCGCAGCTGCGTGAGATCGCGGGGGCGGGCCGAGCGCAGCGCCACGCGTGCGAGGATCCGCTCGACATCGCCGATGCGCCGCAGGTGCTCGCGCAGGCCCTCAAAGCGGCGCCGGTCGATGAGCGTCGCGAGCGCCTGATAGCGCGTGCGCAGGAGCGGCTGACTGGTCAGGGGGCGGTTCAGCCAGCGGCGCAGCTGCCGCGCGCCCATTGCGGTCACGGAGCTGTCCAGCACCGCGATCAGGGTGGCTGCCTCATTCCCGGTGAGGCTCGCATCGAGCTCGAGATTGCGGCGGCTGGCGGCATCGAGCACCAGGGCGTCGGTGCGCTCCTCGACGGTCAGGCCGCGGATGTGGGGCAATGCAGACTTCTGCGTGTCGCGCACGTACTGCAGCAGGGCGCCGGCGGCGCGGATGGCGAGCGGCAGCTCATCCGCCCCGAATCCCTTGAGGTCCAGGGTGCCTAGCTGGTCGGTGAGCAGCCGCGAGGCGCTCGCGAGCTCGAAGTGCCAGGGCGCGCGGCGCCGCACGCTGCCCGCGCGGCCGGGACAGTCTTCCGGGGAGCCCTCGGGTATCAGCAGCTCCGCGGGCTTGAGCCGCTCGAGCTCCCCGGCCAGGAGGTTCATGCCCTGGGCCTGAAGCACGCTGAAGCGCCCCGCCGCAAGGTCCAGCCAGGAAAACCCGAACCGCTCACCCTCGCACACCAGGGCGGCAACCAGGGTATCGCGCCGCTCGGACAGGAGCGCCGCCTCGGTCACCGTCCCGGGCGTCACGATCCGCACCACCTCGCGCTCGATCGGTCCTTTGCTGCCTTGCACCTCGGTGAGCTGCTCGCAGATGGCGACGCTTTCCCCGCGCCGCACGAGTTTCCCGAGGTAGCTGTCGAGGGCGTGCACCGGCACACCGGCCATCGGGATCGGCTCCCCGGCCGACTGGCCGCGCGAGGTCAGGGTGATGTCCAGGAGCGATGCCGCGCGGCGCGCGTCCTCGTAGAACAGCTCGTAGAAGTCCCCCATGCGGTAGAAGAGCAGGATGTCCGGATGCTGGCTTTTGATGCGCAGGTACTGCTGCATCATCGGGGTGTGCTTGAGGTGAGCCGTGTCGTTCATGGAGCGCGAAGGCTACCTGAAACCCCCGGCCTTGAGGCTCCCGCCGCCCGTGCTACCCGGGCGGGACGGCGTAGGTTAGCCTCGGACCCATGGTGAGCGATCCGGAGCTGTACGAGCTGGCCGCCCGCGTGGCCCACAAGCTGCGCGCCGCCGAGCGTCGCCTCGTCACCGCCGAGTCCTGTACCGGGGGGTGGGTGGCGAAGACCCTCACCGACGTCCCGGGCAGCTCGCAGTGGTTCGAGTGCGGTTACGTCACCTATTCCAATGCAGCCAAGATGCGCGACCTGAAGGTCGCGGGAACGACGCTCGACAGCTTCGGCGCCGTCAGCGAGCAGGTGGTGCGTGAGATGGCCGAGGGGGCCCTGCGGGGCACTGGGGCGACGGTCGCGCTCGCCGTGAGCGGCATCGCCGGCCCCGACGGGGGCACCCCGGAGAAGCCGGTCGGGACGGTCTGGTTCTGCGCTGCCGCCCGGCAGGGCGCCGCTACCGACATCATTGCCGAGGAGAAGCGCTTCACGGGTGACCGCGCCTTCGTGCGCAGCCGCTCCGTCGAGCACGCGCTGCGGCTGATCCTGCGCCTCGACCTCCCGGTGCGTCTGGAGGTCTCCCCGCACCCGCCCGGCTCATGAGGCCGGCGCCGCCGCAAGGTCCCGCGCGGCGCGTATTCATTGCCCTGTGGCCGTCTGATTCCGAGCGGGCGGCGCTCGCCGCTGCGGCGGCATGCGCCGTGAGTGAGTGCGGCGGCCGTCCGGTTCCGCCCGGCAACCTGCACGTGACGCTGGCATTTCTCGGCGCCGTCGCCGAGCCGCGCCTCCCCGAGCTCGCTGCGCTGTGCGCCGAGGTCGCGGCCGGCTGGCACGCCGCGGCGCCCGGCCTTGAGTTCGCCGCGCTCGATTACTGGCGCGGCGCCCAGATTCTGTGCGCGCTCGCTGCCGGGTGCGGCGATGCCGCCGAGGCGCTGGCTGCGCTGGTGCGCGCGGCGGCGCTCGCGCGCGGATTCTCTCCGGATCTCAAGCCCTTCCGCCCGCATGTCACCGTAGCGCGGCAAGTGCGTCGCGCGCCGGCGCGGCGCGAGCTGCGCAAAGTGCACTGGGCCGCTGAGCAGCTGGCACTGATCGAGAGCCGTACCGAGCCTTGCGGTCCCGTATACAGTGTCCTCAAATCCGCACTACTGGTTGCCCCGGAGAAAATGCGCAAAGAGTGCTGAAACTCAGGGCGCGGCGTGCGCCGCGGCGCGTTTCTTTGTGTGATAATCACTGCAGAAAATTTTCTCTCCACCACACGCCACGGGGAAGAGCTGCAGATGGAAGACAACCGCAAGAAGGCCCTCGCCGCCGCGCTCGGCCAGATCGAGAAACAGTTCGGCAAGGGTTCCGTCATGCGTCTGGGCGACGCCGCTTCCACTTACGATGTCGAGGCGGTATCGACCGGCTCGCTCGGGCTGGACATCGCGCTCGGCATCGGCGGTCTGCCGCGCGGACGCGTAGTGGAGGTGTACGGACCGGAAGCCTCCGGCAAGACCACGCTCACCCTGCAGGTGATCGCCGAGGTGCAGCGCAACGGCGGTACGGCGGCCTTCGTCGACGCCGAGCACGCGCTCGATCCCTCCTATGCCGAGAAGCTCGGCGTCAACATCGCAGACCTGCTGGTGTCGCAGCCGGATACCGGCGAGCAGGCGCTCGAGATCACCGACATGCTGGTGCGCTCGAATGCCGTCGACATCGTCGTGGTGGACTCCGTCGCCGCACTCACGCCGAAGGCCGAGATCGAAGGCGAGATGGGTGAGATGCAGCTCGGCCTGCAGGCGCGCCTGATGTCACAGGCGCTGCGCAAGCTGACCGGCAACATCAAGCGCTCGAACACCATCGTGATCTTCATCAACCAGATCCGCATGAAGATCGGCGTGATGTTCGGCAACCCCGAGACCACGACCGGCGGCAACGCCCTGAAGTTCTATGCCTCCGTACGCCTCGACATCCGCCGCATCGGCGCGATCAAGAACGGCGAGGAGGTCACCGGCAACATGACGCGCGTGAAGGTGGTGAAGAACAAGGTCGCGCCGCCCTTCCGCGAGGCCGAGTTCGAGATCATGTACGGCCAGGGCATCTCACGCGAGGGCGAGATCATCGAGCTCGCCAGCGCCCAGGGCATCATCGAGAAGTCCGGCGCCTGGTACGCCTACAAGGGCAACCGTATCGGCCAGGGCAAGGACAATGCGCGCGCCTACCTGCAGGCCAACAAGGACGTGGCGCGCGAGATCGAGGACCAGGTGCGGGCGCGGCTGCTGCCGCCGCGTCAGGAGCGTCGCAGCGAGCCGGCGGCCAATTCCGCCTGAGCGAGCACGAACTCCGGGCGGCCCGCGCCGCCCGGAGCATCTTCATCCCGGCGCATCAGTTCCCGTGAAGGCCGCCCGACTGCTGGCGCTGGTTGCGCTCGACTTCGGCGCGCGCCTGTGTTTCCTGCGACTTCAGCGTCTCGGCGTCACCGCAGGTCTCGTTGCTGGAGCCCAGACGGCTGCCGATCACGTCCTCCTTGCGGCAATAGAGCTTGCGGCCATTGACCATGCGCACCCGGTAGCCCTCGGCGCGGAAGTGCCGGTCATCGAGATCCGACGTGGACGTGTCCGCGGGCTTGCTGGCCGTGGCCGCCTTGTCCGCTTGCGCCGTCGTCTTCGTCGGGGTGCTGCTCGCGGTGCTGGCAGCGGCGGGGGAGGTTGCATCCGTGGTGGCCGGGGGATCGGCCAGAGCCGCCGTGACTGCACTCAAGCCAAAAATCGCCAGCACTCCTAGAGAGAGTCGCATGATCATTCCTCAGATTAGAAGGTTTGGGGTCGCGAGCGCTCCCGGGAGCGCTGCGCGGGCGCTAACTATACTTTAAGGCAGTATTGCCGCGCAGCACGGGTATGCCGCTACGTCATCGTCCTACCTTAACGCCCCCCGGGGCGCGCGAGGATCCGGAAAGTGCCCACCGTGCCGCCTGTGCGCAGCTGGCGCGACGCGATTTCGCGCCTAAGGAGCTCCTGGAAGCCCTGAAAGCCCGCGGTTTCGCGCCCGCCGCTGCCGCCGCGGCTATCGCCGCGCTTAAGGAGGCCGGGGCATTGAATGAGGCCCGCTACGCCCAGAACTATGTCGCGTGGCACGCCGGACGCGGGCAGGGACCGCTGCGGATCGCGCTCGAGCTGCGCAGCCGCGGGGTGGGCGAGGCGGAGATCAGCGCGGCCGTGGGGGCAGAAGAGGACTGGAGCGGCCGTGCCGTCCGCGCCGCGCGCGCCCGCTTCGGCCCCGAACCGGCGCAGAGCTTGCGCGAGAAGGCCCGCCGGGTGGCCTTTTTGCGCTACCGGGGCTTTTCATCGGATCATATCCGCGCGGCCCTCGGGGCCGACCCCGACACGGACTGAAGATACCTTGAGCAAACCGTCCTACATGAGCGCGGCGGAAGTGCGCAGCGCCTTTCTGGAGTTCTTTCGCTCGCACAGCCACATGGTCGTGCCCTCGAGCTCGCTCGTGCCGGGGAATGACCCGACGCTGCTGTTCACCAATGCCGGCATGGTCCAGTTCAAGGACGTGTTCCTCGGCAAGGAGCAGCGCGATTACCTGCGCGCGACCTCGAGCCAGCGCTGCGTACGCGCCGGCGGCAAGCACAACGACCTCGAGAACGTCGGCTACACCGCGCGCCATCACACCTTCTTCGAGATGCTCGGCAACTTCTCCTTCGGGGATTATTTCAAGCGCGAGGCCATCCACTTCGCCTGGGACTTCCTCATCTACACCCTCGGGCTCGATCCGCAGCGCCTGTGGTGCACCGTCTACAAGGACGATGACGAAGCGGCGGACATCTGGCTGAAGGAGATCGGCATAAGCCCGCTGCGCTTCTCGCGCCTGGGCGAGGAGTCGAACTTCTGGGCCATGGGTGACACAGGTCCCTGCGGGCCGTGCAGTGAGATCTTCTACGACCACGGGCCGGAGGTGCCGGGCGGCCCGCCGGGGTCACTTGATGAGGATGGCGACCGCTACGTCGAGATCTGGAATCTGGTCTTCATGCAGTACGAGCGCGGCGCCGACGGCACCCTGACCCCGCTGCCCCGGCCATCGGTGGACACCGGCATGGGCCTCGAGCGCATCTCGGCCGTGATGCAGGGTGTGCATTCGAATTACGACATCGACCTGTTCAAGAACCTGATCCGCGCCGCGGGCAAGCTGGCCGGTACGCAGGTGCTGACTTCGAGCTCGCTGCGCGTTATCGCCGACCACATCCGCGCCAGCGCCTTCCTGATCGTCGACGGCGTATCGCCCTCGAACGAGGGGCGCGGCTATGTCCTGCGGCGCATTATCCGCCGCGCCATCCGCCACGGCTACAAGCTCGGCATCCAGCAGCCCTTCTTCTACAAGCTCGTGCCGGTGCTCGAGGCCGAGATGGGCGAGGCGTATCCGGAGCTGGTGCGCGGCCGCGCGCACGCCGAGCGCGTGCTGCGTCACGAGGAGGAGCGCTTCGCCGAGACACTCGCCAACGGCATGGTGCTGCTCGAGGGTGCGATCCGTAACCTGCGCGGCGACAAGGTCATCGATGGCGACACGGTCTTCAAGCTCTACGACACCTACGGCTTCCCGATCGATCTGACGGCCGACATCGCCCGCGAGCGCGGCCTGAGCATCGACCAGGCGCGCTTCGACCAGGCGATGGAGGAACAGCGGCGCCGCTCGCAGGAGGCCAGCAAGTTCGGCGTCGATCAGCGCACCCAGACGAGCGTCGATGCACGCACCCTTTTCCAGGGCTACGAGCGGCTCAAGGCCAGCGGCCGGGTCGTCGCACTGCTGAAGGAGGGCGTGGCCACCGAGGTCCTGCAAACGGGCGATACCGGCGAGGTGGTGCTCGATCGCACGCCCTTCTACGCCGAGGCCGGCGGGCAGGTGGGGGACAGCGGCGAGCTGACCGCGGTCGGCACGCTCTTCGTCGTCAGCGATACGCAGAAGCGCGGCGCCGCGCACACCCACATCGGCACGCTCAAGAGCGGCACGATAAAGATCGGCGAGGAACTCGAGGCGCAGGTCAACGGCGCGCGCCGCCAGGCCACCGCGCTCAACCACAGTGCCACGCACCTGCTGCATGCGGCGCTGCGCAAGGTGCTGGGCACACATGTGCAGCAGAAGGGCTCGCTGGTGGCCCCCGACCGCCTGCGCTTTGACTTCGCGCACAACCAGCCCGTCAGTGCGGCCGAGCTTACCGAGGTCGAGCGGCTGGTGAACGGCCAGATCCGCGCCAACGCTCCCAGCGAGACCCGGGTCATGGGCTACGACGCCGCCGTCGGCGCCGGCGCCATCGCGCTGTTCGGCGAGAAGTACGAGAAGGATGTGCGCGTGCTGCGCATGGGGGATTTCTCCATGGAGCTGTGCGGCGGCACGCACGTACAGCGCGCCGGCGACATCGGCCTGTTCAAGATCGTGAGCGAGAGCGGTGTGGCCTCCGGCGTGCGTCGCATCGAGGCGCTCACCGGCGAGGGCGCGCTGGAGTACGTCGAGCAGAACGACGCGCTGCTCAAGGATCTCGCCGGCCTGGTGCGCGGCTCGCGTGAGGAAGTGAAGGACAAGGTGCGCGAGCAGCTCGAGCGCGTCCGGCAGATGGAACGCGAGGTGCGCACGCTCAAGGACCGTCTCGCCTCCGGTCAGGGGGTGGACCTCGCAGCCAACGCCATCGATGTCGAGGGCGTGAAGGTGGTGGCCACCAAGGTGGAGGGCGCCGATGCGGGCGCGCTGCGCGCCGCGGTGGACCAGCTGAAGGACCGGCTGAAGTCGGCGGTGGTAGTGCTGGCGAGTGTGGAGAACCCGGAGAAGGTGGTCCTGGTGGCGGGGGTGACCGCCGATCAGACCTCACGCATCAAGGCCGGCGAGCTCGCCGGAGCGGTGGCGGCGCAGGTCGGCGGCCGCGGCGGCGGCCGGCCGGACTTCGCCCAGGCCGGCGGCAGCAAGCCCGAGGCCCTCGATGCCGCACTGGAGTCGGTCGAGGCATACGTGCGCACGCGCCTGCGGGCCTGAGGGGCGCAGCTTTTGCCGCCTGCACCGCGCTTGAGTATCATGGCCGCCCGCTTGCCGGGTCAGCCGGCAGCCGCTGAGTAACTATCTGAAAAGTCAGCGTTCTTATAAGCGGAGAGATGGCCGAGTGGTCGAAGGCGCACCCCTGCTAAGGGTGTAAGGGTCAAAAGCCCTTCGAGGGTTCGAATCCCTCTCTCTCCGCCAAATCCAAGCACGTAAGTCACAACGCCCTGCGAGAGCGGGTGTCACGGGCGCGCTTGGTGGTTAGAAGTGCGGACTGGCGCCGCCGAATAGTCCGACCAGGCCGATGATGATCAGATAGATCGCGACGATGTAGTTCAGCAGTCGCGGAACCACCAGGATCAGGATCCCGGCAATCAGCGCTGCGATGGGTCCGATTGTCAGATGGAGATTCATCGATACCTCACGATCTCATTGTGGGCCGCCGCCGAGGCTGATTCGTCGGCGGGTCATGCGGTTCTTCACCAGGTTCGAATGCCAGAGCACTAGTCGAAACATGATCGGTACGTCTGCGCACACTGGCGCAGAGGTTAGCATGTCGCATCCGTGCCGAATTCGCGGCCGATGAAGTGGCGGCGTATCCGACAGCATTATCGGCAAGTCGACAAGGTGGACGCTGAGCGCCCTCGCCGGCGTTTCTTAAGACGAACTTGAACGGAAGCTGTGCGCCCCGCGAAGACCAGGCTGCAGACAGAGGGAGCGCGGGTCTGCCCCTGCCGCTCTGCACGCTCCTCTACTTCGTTTCTGCGGCTGTCGGACTAGCTGCGCCGGCGTGCATCGCGCACGCGGGACACGGAGCATCAGTGCGAGCACGAGATGCTTCGCATCACTCTTCAGAGCTGACTCTGGCGGTCAGCGCAAATTAATGCACCACACGCAGCGTCGGCAGCTAGCGAAATGCCACGACGACCGAGGCGGTCAGGATGAGCAGCAGGGCTGCCTGCAGCCGATAGTTTCGCCATAGCGGGATCGCGCGAAGACGAACGCTCTCGGCGCGAAAGTACGCGACGGTCCAGACGAGCGGCTCGACGCGCCTTGCTTCAGTTCGTGTGCAGAGACTCACTCCCACGAGGATCACGGAGTCGATCAGCAAGAGGAGCGGTGCTACATAGAGAAAGTGCAGGTGCACCCGGTGGAACACGATATCGGCGAGAAACAGCGCAACGGCGAGCGGTGTTCCCAGCAACAGCGTCGCCGTCGCCCCGGTGGCGTTCGCACCGCTCCAGAACATCCCGACCAGGAACAGTGCCACGATAGAGGGCACGGCGTACGCGAGCATCGCCTGCAGGTACTGCCACAGCGACGCGAAGCTCTCCAGCTGCGGGGCCCACAGCATTGCGACGAGCAGCAGTGCGCCCGTGCACAAGCGCCCGATGCGCACCACGCGCGCTTCGGAGAGGTTGGGCATGCTGCGCTTGATGAGATCCATGGTGATCAGGGCGGAGGCGGAATTCAGCGTCGAGGCCACCGACGCCATGGTTGCGGCGGCAAAACTCGCGGCCACGAGCCCCAGCAGTCCCGTCGGCAGCAGTCCGAATACCAGCGACGGGTAGACCAGGTCAGCCCGCGGCAGGTGGGGAAACAACAGGACGGCGCACGTTCCCGGCAGCACCATGAGGAACAGTACCGGAAGCTTCAGCAGACCGGCGAAGAGCGCGCCCGCGCGTCCTTGGTCCAGCGTGCGGGCGGACAGTACGCGTTGCACGATGGACTGGTTGGTGCACCAGTAATAGAAACCCAGCACGGGAATGCCGAATAGCAGCCCGGGCCACGGCACCGCGGGATCACCGATCGGGCGGATGAGGGACAGGGTCTCAGGGGGCACGCTGGTCATGACGTGATGCCATCCGCCGGCGCGCGCGAACGCCGCCACGGCCACGGTCAGCGCCCCGATGAACAGCAGCACTGCCTGCACCGCTTCTGTGTAGATCACCGCCCGCAGCCCGCCAATCACGGTATAGAGCCCGGCGGCGGCGGCCAGCACGCTGCTGACCATCCACAGCGGAGTGCCCGGAAAGAGCACTCGGATCACGAGCGAGCCGCTGTAGAGCGCGGCGGCCGCATCGACCATGACGTTGAGAAACAGCGTGAGCACGGCAAAGTACAGGCGCGCGCGCGCGTCAAAGCGACGCTCGAGAAACTCGGGCATCGTATACACGCGGCTGCGCAGCACGAACGGCAGCAGGAACAGGCAGAAGAAGACCAGGACGACTACCGCGGACCATTCGTAGTCGTAAACCGATATGCCGCTCGCATAGGCCGCACCGGCCAGTCCGATCAGTGCCGTCGAGGAGATGTTCGAAGCGAACATCGCCAGCCCGATCGCCGGCCAGCGCGAGGCACGCGAGGCCAGGAAGTAGTCTTCCGCACGGGCCTGGTGGCGCGAAGCCCAGCCACCCAGAAGGACCAGCGCCGGGATGTACGCTGCGACCAGCGCACTGTCCCACCAGGCCGGCAATGTGCCCGCCAATTCGTTCACCGTCCCCCCTTGCACGCAGCATAGCTGCGCCCGTGCGATCTTCGCTCAAAAGACCATTGCCGACGCAGAGGGATCGCGGGAAATTGACAGCGCTGACATTTTTCACCTCTAATGGCCTGCCGAAGGGGGTCGTGGGGATGCGTGCGGACCAGAGCCTAGGCCGACATAAGAGCGGACGTCATGGTGTGGCGCGGCGGCGGCGGGTGCTGGCCGCACTGTTTTTTGGGTGCGCACTCGTCTGCGCCGGACTGACTGCCGTGCGCGCCGCGGGTGAGCCGGCGGTGTCTGCTGAGGACCCAACCGTACATCCTGCACTTTGGCCGGCGCGCGCGAGGCCACCTGCCGCCAGCCCTGAAACGGACGCTTTCGTGGATTCCCTCCTGACTCACATGAGTCTTGAGGAAAAGGTGGCGCAGATGGTCCAAGCCGACATCGCCTCGCTCAGTGCCGAGGATCTGCGGACCTACAAGCTCGGGTCCGTGCTGGCTGGCGGCGGCGCTGCCCCGGGCGCGGATGTGCGCAGCAGTCCGCAGGCGTGGCTCGAGCTTGCCGACACGCTTTACCGGGCAGCCATGCAGCCCGGATCAGATGCGCATCCGCCGGTTCCCATTTTATTCGGTGTCGATGCGGTTCACGGTCACGCCAAGATCCGCGGTGCGACGATCTTTCCGCACAACATCGGGCTCGGTGCGGCCCACGACGCCGAGCTGATCGAGCGCATCGGCCACGCCACTGCGGAAGAGGTGGCCACGACCGGTGTCGACTGGACCTTCGCGCCGACCGTTGCGGTCGCGCGTGATGTCCGCTGGGGCCGCACCTACGAGAGCTATAGCGACGATCCGGCGCTGGTCGCCGCTTATGCCCGCGCCATGGTTCGCGGGCTTCAGGGCGAGCTCGGCGCGCCTTCCTTCATGGCGCCGGGCCACACGCTCTCCTCGGTAAAGCACTTTCTCGGCGACGGCGGCACGTTCGCTGGCCGCGACCAGGGCGACGATCGGGCTTCCGAGAGCACCCTGATCCGCGTGCATGCCGCCGGCTATCCGGCGGCGATTGATGCCGGTGCCCTCATCGTCATGGCCTCATTCTCGGGCTGGCAGGGCGTGAAGATGCATGCCAACTACCCCCTGCTAACCACGATTCTCAAGGGGCGCTTTGGCTTCGACGGTTTCGTGGTGGGGGACTGGAATGCACAGGAGGAAGTGCCTGGCTGCACCAAGTTCAGCTGTCCGGCGGCCATCGAAGCCGGACTCGACATGTTCATGGCGCCGGACAGCTGGAAGCAGATCTACAGCAACACCCTGGCACAGGTACGCGCCGGGCAGATCCCGCAGGCGCGCATCGACGACGCCGTGCGACGCATATTGCGGGTCAAGTCGCTCGCCGGGCTGTTTACGCGTCCGGCCCCCATGCAGCGCCCCGATGCGGGCCATTTCGAGCGCTTGGGCAGCCTCGCCCATCGCGCACTCGCCCGGCAGGCCGTGCGCGAGTCCCTCGTGCTGCTCAAGAACGAGCATGGCACGCTGCCGCTCTCGCCGCGCGCCCACATCCTGGTAGCGGGGGAGGGCGCCGACCGTATCGCCATGCAGGCCGGGGGCTGGAGCATTGACTGGCAGGGCAATCACAACACCAACGCAGACTTCCCCGGCGCCACCTCGATCTTTGCGGGCATCCGCGCGGCCGTGACGGCGGCCGGCGGTACGGCCGTACTCAGTCCAAACGGCAGCAGCGCAATGAAACCTGATGCTGCCATCGTGGTATTCGGCGAGGGACCTTACGCGGAGTACGAAGGCGACCGCGAGACGCTGGATTTCTCCGGCCAGGATCAAGGCCCGCTCACGCTGCTCAGGACGCTGCGGGCTCGCGGTATTCCGACCGTCGCGGTGCTACTGTCCGGCCGTCCGCTGTGGGTCAACCCTGAGATCAATGCGTCCGATGCCTTCGTCGCGGCCTGGCTACCCGGCTCCGAGGGCGAAGGCATCGCCGACCTGCTGCTGCGCGGCGCACACGGCGAGCGCCGATTCGATTTCACGGGGCATCTGGGGTTTCCCTGGCCAAATACGGCAATGCCGGTGACCTACGACGCCGCGGATCGCACCGCGGGTGCGCTTTTTGAGCGGGGCTACGGGCTGAGCTATACACCCGGTGGCCGCATCGGACGCCTGTCCGAGGACCCGCGGGCCGGCACGGATCGCGGCGGGCCGGACAGTCTCTTTCAGGCCGGGCACGTAACCGCGCCATGGTCGCTGTTTGTATCCGACGCGCTCGCCCAGGTGCGTATCACGGATGCCGCGCAGCTCAGCCCGGGGGGCGTCGTGCGCGCCGCGATTGTCGGCTCGCAGCTCCAAGTCACGTGGTCCGGCGCGGCCAAGGGTGAGTTCTGGATCGGCGGACGCCCCATCGACCTGCGTGATGCGGTGCGCCGCGGCGATGCGATCGAAGTCCGCGTCCGCATCGACCAGGCCCCCACCGGGGTCATCTATGCCGGGGTCCGATGCGCGCCCACGTCGCAGGCCAGGGAGACGGGGTGCGGCATCGCCGGTGGAGCGGTGCTAGATGTGACCCGCGCGCTCGAGCAGCTGCCGCCAGGCACTTGGGGGACACTCCATATCCCACTGAACTGCTTCGCTGACTCCGCAGCCGACCTCTCAAGCGTCGCCGCTCCGTTTGCGATGCGCACGGACGCGGCTCTGTCGGTCAGCTTCAAAGACATTCATTTGGACCGTTCGGTGGACCGCCACTGCGACTTCGCTTCGGCCTCAAAATGACAGCGTTGACATTCCGCGATCGTCAGGCGTAACTTTAGCCTCATTGCCTCTGCCGTGTCGCGGCAAGAAGCCAGTGAGTCGGAAAACTCAGTGTTTAGCCGGGGGGGTAAACACGATGTCTCACACACATAGAAGCCCGCAGGAGCGGGACCGTCGCATGGACAGGAGACGCTGTTTTGACAGCGCTGTCTGTGAGCACGACAT
This sequence comes from uncultured Pseudomonadota bacterium, assembly GCA_963825385.1. Classification (GTDB taxonomy): domain Bacteria; phylum Pseudomonadota; class Gammaproteobacteria; order Steroidobacterales; family Steroidobacteraceae; genus 13-2-20CM-66-19. The sequence goes on from CAWGSX010000001.1 coordinate 881,832, forward strand.
CGGAGCCACACTGGCTCCAGATAAGCAGGCGATCACACCACGATCCCGCTGGCGGGAAGCCGAAGTCATTTCGGGCACGGTGTCGGTCCCCGGCGCACCTGATTGCGGTTCTGCGGTTGCGTATTGACTCTGACCGATAAGGGGAGAAAGAAGAAATGTCGCATCGAATGCACAAGCGTGCGCGCCGCGCGGCGCGCGCCGCGATGGTCTCCGCGGCGCCACTGCCCATCATCCTCTGCTGCGGGACGGCGATGGCGCAGCAAGCGCCCGCGGCGGCACCGACGGCTCAGGCCTCCGAACTCCAGGAGGTCGTGGTCACCGGCTTCCGGGCGTCCTTGCAGACGGCACTCGATGAGAAGCGTAACGCCATCCAGCCGATCGAGTCGGTGGTCGAGGAAGACATCGGCAAGATGCCGGATCAGAACGTTGCGGAGTCTCTTCAGCGCCTGCCGGGCGTCTCGATTAATCGTTCCGGCGGCAAGGGCACGCAGGTGCTGATCGACGGTCTCGGTAACAACCTCATCACGCTCAACGGCGAGGTGCTGCTGACCGGTCGCGAGATGTACGTCTCCGGAGAGGCCTCGGGCGGCGGCAGCGGGCGACACTCCAGTACGCCTCCCTCGAAGGCATCCCGAGCGAGGAAATTGGCGGCATCGACGTCATCAAAAATCCCACCGCGCAGAACCGCGAGGGCGGCCTGGGCGGCATCATCGACCTCAAGACGCGCTCGCCGCTGGCGCAGAACATGGGCCTGAACCTCGGCGGCCAACGTGCGTGGCACCAAGGCGCAGGCCCGGAGGGCGGGGCCTACGCCGGTTGCGCACGGTGTTTGGCGGGCTTCAAGTTCAGCGAGGGCTTCGCCCTCACGGCGAGCGCCTCCTACGACGATGACGAAGACGCACGACCAAGGAATTCCAGAACCAGAACCGCAATCAGTGGCTGGTCACGAACACGGCGACCAACGGCTCCTATGTCGGCAGCCCGATCGCGAGCACCAATACGCACGCTGCCCGGCGGCCAGACCTACATCGATCCGCAGCTCGCCTACTTCAGCGACATCCTCGACCAGATCGAAAACCAAGGGCGCGACCCTCGGCGCCGAGTGGAACTGGAACGACAACATCACCAGCGACTTCAATTAGTTCTTCATCGGCGAGGATGAGACGAGCATCACCTATTCGAACAAGGCATGGTTCTCCGGTGGCAGCGGCGAGACCAACCAGCCGGGCGCGCCGGCCTCCTTCCCGGGCATCGATCCGTCCCAGCCGTATTCGATCGACTGCAACGGCGTGATCCAGTCGGCGCACCATGATGGCAAATGGTGCCGAAACCGCGACGCTGTACGAAGCGAACAAGACGACCAAGGCTAATAACTTCCAGTTCACCACTCGCTTCAAAGGCAGCGGCCCGGTGACGCGGGGACGTCGGTGCTGCCTACGCCAAGGCGACGGGCGACTAGGAGGCCGCGCAGGCGGACGTCGAGCACGGCGCCTACGCCGCCTTCGGCAGCCCGAACCCGTCGATCCAGCCCGGCGGCGCCCGGGCTGCAACAACGGCGCCAACAACTGCACGAACGGCAACCACGGTTATGCGTTCCTCTAGACGCAACGGCGGTACCTCCGGGCTGCCGTCGGTCAGCTACCCGAATAACTACGGCTATACGAACGTGCTGTCTAATCCGGCCTACACCCTGTTCAAGTCCAACTGGGCGTGGGCCAACACGGATCGACGAGAAGAACTGGGCCGTCAAGTTCAACCTGCATTTCAAGGCCGGACGATGTGGTCGACTGACGGCCGGCGGCCGCTATCAGGAGCCGCGAAGTCGACTACGTCCACGGTCGCTATCTGGAGGACGGCGTGAGTCCCTACGGCATCGGCGGCGTGGGCGCAGGCACTGCCGCCGGGCAACTGCTGCATCGGCGCCGGCATCGGGCACCTGGCTCTACTACCAGGATCCGGGCTACGCCGACCATTCCGTATTCGACGCCGCAGACCAACCCCAACCTGGCTGCTTGACGGTCAACAATTTTGCGCACCGGCCCGATCACGGTGAAAAATCCGTATCACCGGCGGCATGACCAACCCTGCCACATACCTGAACACGGTGTGGGAGGGAGGCGGGATTCCAAACGGCACGGAGGCCTTTTTCAAGGACCCCCTCAATTCATACGAAGTCAAGGAGAAGACCACGGCGGTGTTCGTCATGGGCGACTGCTGGCGATGCGGCCGGTCTGTTCAACGCCAATTACGGCGTGCGTGTGGTCAGGACCCAACTGACCGTCGACGGTGCGGAGACGAATCCGCAACGGTTCGACATTCGTCGGCACGGCGTCGTGGAACGGCGTGGATGCCAACGATGTGCCCTTCGAGAACAGCCGCAGCTATACGGACATCCTGCCGTCATTCAATTTCGTCCTGAATGCCACGGACACCCAGAAGCTGCGCTTCGGCGCGGCACGCGTAATGGCGCCGCAGAACCTGCAGCAGTTGGGTCGCGGGCCTTCAATACGGCTTTACACGGGCGGCCCCCGGGGCACTGTACGGGAGGTGCGCGGTTTGCTTCAAATTCGACGGCGGCAATTCCGGCAATTCGAACCTCGATCCGTTCCGCGCCTCGCAGTTCGACCTGGCCTGGGAAGACTACTTCGCACGCAGCGGCCTGCTGCAGCGTCGGATATTTCTACAAGGCGGTCGACAACTTCGTCACCGACTGCAAAACGTGCCGACATTCGTTCCCGACGGGACCGGCGGCACGACGGCCAACGTCGCAGACGGTGGTCAACGGCGGCACGGGCAAGATCTACGGCCTGGAGCTCGGCGCCCAGTACGCGTTCGACTTCGGCTTCGGCTTCCAGGCGAACTACACGCGGGCGGACTCTCGATCCACGCAGACCAGTTCGTTCGGCGCCGAACTGCCGATTCCCGGGCGTATCCGAAGAACTCCGTCAACACCACGGTTTATTACGAGCGACGCCGGCTTCTCGGCGCGCGCCGCCTACATGCTGGCGCGACACCGCGGTCAACTTCTCAGCGGGTGGGATCCTCCTTCGCCTTCCAGGACATCAATGGCAATTCAAAGGTCCTACACGGTGTACTCGGCGCCATACGGCCAGCTCGACGGACAGGTGAGCTACGATTTCAACGTTCACTTCGGCATCGCTGGTGTCGGTGGTCAATCTGGCCGATGCGAAGCAGCACACTTATCTGCAATGGCCGAATGAGCCGTTCACCTACGACGACACGGGACGCCGCTAGTTCTTCGGCGTAAAGGGTAAGCTGTGAGCTGAGGCGTCGGCGCCTAAGACGCGAATTGCCCAGCCCGCGCGGCGCTTTGATTGGAAAGGACGGGCTGGCGCGGAGCACCGCGCTACCCCTTCTCACGATGCAGCGCACCTATCGCCGTAAGGTTCGCGCGGTTTCCTCGCGGGCACGACAGGTCCGGGCGCGCGCAGTGCGATACGCTAGAAGGTTCTGGTCGCTCCCATGTCGGTAGAACCAACACTCGTGCGGCGAGCAACAGTCGAATCCGCAGCATCGCCATCGTCGGAGGCGGGACCGCCGGATGGCTGGCGGCAAGCATGCTCGCGCGCGCCTGCCCGGCACCGGCACTGCGTCATCACCGTCATCGAATCGCCCGACATCGGCACCATCGGCGTCGGCGAGGCCACGATTCCGCCGATCATCGATGTGCTGCGATACCTCAGCATCGACGAGGCGGATTTCGTCCGCCACACTAAATGCGACTTACAAGCTCGGGATCAAATTCAAGGATTGGAGGCAGCCAGGGCATAGCTACTGGCATCCGTTCGGCACTTTCGGTGCCACGATCGACCGTCGTCCGTTCTACCACTATTGGCACAAGGCCGTGGCGCGACAGGACTGGCGCTGCGCTTCAACGACTACAGCCTGTGTGCCGCGCTAGGGCGATGCCGACAATTTCCGCTTTCCCGACACGGTTCCGAGCGGACCGAGTGCGGTTTGCGCTAGCATTGCAGTTCGACGCCGACGCTGGTGGCCGAAGTACCTGCGAAGGCTACGCCGAAGGAAGCGGGGTTGATCCGGCTGGAGCGCACCGTGAGCGGGGCGACTCAGCGCGCCGATGGATTTCTCGATGAACTGTGATTCGCCGACGGCACGCGCCTGCAGGCCGACCTGTATATCGACTGCAGCGGTTTTCGCGGACTGTTGATCGAGCAGACGCTCGAAGACCGGTTATCTGGATTGGAACGATCATGCTGCCATGTGACCGGGCGGTGGCGTTGCCTACGGCGCTAAATCGGCGCCGCGCGCGCCTTACACACATTCAAGGGCGCGCGGCGCCGGTTGGCAGTGGCGCATACCGCTGCAGCATCGCGACCGGCAACGGCTACGTCTACTCGAGCGCCCATCTGAGCGACGCAGCAGGCGTTGGACGATCTGATGCGCCACTGTCGGGGAGAAGCCGCTGGCGGAACCGCGCTTCTGCGCTTCGTGACCGGCCGACGGCAAGCTCTTCTGGAATCGCAACTGCGTCGCGCTCGGACTGGCGTCCGGTTTCCTCGAACCGCTCGAGACCACCAGCATCCACCTGGTGACGAGCGGTCTGTACAATCTGCTCGAGCATTTCCCGGACCGCGATTTCGATCAGGCCAACATCGATTCGTACAACGCGCGAGCTGATCGAGGAAAACGAGAACGATTCGCGATTTCATCGTGCTGCACTACTGCCTCGACTGCAACGCGACGACACGCCGCTGTGGCGCTACTGCCAGCTCGATGGCGCATACCGGACAGCTCTGCGGGAGCGAATCGAGCTGTACCGAGGCACCGGGCGCATTCGCATCAGCGCGGGCGAGCTGTTCACCGATCTGAGCTGGTTCTACATCTTCGAGGGATATGGGAGCTGCGGCCCGAGAGCTAGATCCGCTGCTGGACGTCGTAGCGAGGAGAAGCTTGCGAGAGATTTTGGACGCCATGGCGAGTTCCACGGCCACGCTTGTGGAGCAGGCGGCGCCGCAGACAGCTACTTTGGGGCCGGCGGTGAAGCACCGAAGCTCAGCGGTTAGTCATGAGCAATACGCAGCCGCGCTCGCATCCGGGACGCAACGACGAGTGTCCGTGCGGGAGCACAGGCGTTATAAGGCCTGCTGCGGGCGCCTAACGGAGGCAACGCCGCCGCAAGCGATGCCAGGGGAGAGCGGAGACGCGTGCGCGCAGCTGAAATGAGGCGGTTGACGCGGCTGCTGGAGGATGCGTGTTATGCGGAGGTTGAGGCCGCCATAGAGCAACTCCTCAAGGCGCAGCCGAAGGTGGCCTCGCTGTGGCAGCTTCTGGGTATCGCCCGAACGCGCCAGGGCGAGGATGCTCTTCACGCCCTGGAAATGGCCGTGCGCTACGCGCCGCAGGATCCCACCGCTCACCTTAATCTGGGTAACGCACTGGCGCGCCTGGGGCGAAAGGAGGAGGCAGCAGCGAGCTACGGCTGCGCGCTGGCGTGCAATCCTGAGTTTCCCGAGGCACACAACAATCTCGGGCAGTTGCAAGCAGAGCTCGGGCGTCTGGAAGAGGCACGGAGCAGCTGCCGCAGAGCGCTCCACGCGAGACCGAACTTTGCCGACGCGCATCTAAACCTGGGAAGAGTGCTGGTGCGTCTTGGGAACTTCGAGGAGGCGTTGCGCAGCTGTCGTCGCGCCATGGCCATCGATCCGCAGTGCGCCGAGGCATATAACACTCTCGGTAGCGCGCTGCTGGGTCTGGCCAAAGTGCCGGAAGCCATCGCAAGCTTTCAACGTGCGCTTGATCTTAACCCCGGCCTAGCGGAAGCACATGCGAATCGCGCCCACGCGCTGCGGGGACTGGGACGCCTCGATGATGCGGTCGCGGGCTACCGCCAGGCGCTGGCGATCGAGCCGCATATGGTGCTGGCACACAGCGAGCTCGCTACCGCCCTCAGGCTGCAACGCCGTGGTGAGGAGGCGGAGCGCAGTTGTCGCCAGGCGCTCACGATTGACCCTGACTGCGTCTCTGCCCTCATTGTGTTGGCGGAGTTGCGAGCCGACGCCGGGCTGTTCGGTGAGGCCGAGCAGCTCTTTCGCCGCGCCCTGTCGGCCGATCCGGCATCGGCCGAGGCGTTGGCTGGGTTGGCGCGCGTGCGGCGTATGGGCCCCGCCGACGCGTCGTGGCTGGCCGCGACGCAGCGCCTGGTTGAACGAGGGATACCTCCCTACCAGGAGATGCTCTTACGCTATGCCATGGGCAAGTACTTCGATGACCGTGGGGAGTTTGGCTACGCCTTCCAGAACTACACCAGTGCCAACGCTCTGGCGAAGCGTTGTGGACCCCGTCATGACCGCGGGGCGCTCACAGCCGCGATAGACCGCATCATCCGCTCTCACAACCGGGCATGGATCGAGCGCCCGCGCGCCCTGGTGGATCAGTCGGTGCGGCCGGTGTTCATTGTGGGAATGCTGCGCTCTGGCACTTCCCTGGCCGAGCAGATTCTGGCGTCACATCCGGCAGTGTTCGGCGCCGGTGAGCTGCCATTCTGGAGCGAGGTTACCGCGGACGCGCTGTCCGAGGCATCCACTCCAACTGCTGCCATATTTGGGGTCAGCGAAGCGGCGCTTGCCGAGCAGGGCAAGCGTTACCTTAATGCCCTGAAGGAGTTATCGCCGGGTGCGCTGCGCGTGGTGGATAAGCTACCCACGAATTTTCTGTCGCTCGGCTTCATACATGCGGCGCTGCCGCGGGCGCGGATCATTCATCTGCTGCGCCACCCCCTCGATACATGCCTGTCGATCTATTTTCAGCATTTCGAGGCGACTAACACCTATACGCACGATTTAGGGGATCTGGCGCACTACTACCAGGAATATCGGCGCCTCATGGCACACTGGCAGTCAGTACTGCCTGCGGACAGCGTGCTGCAAGTACCCTATGAGGGACTCGTGGCGGATGTGCAGACCTGGGCGCGACGGATGCTCGATTTCATTGGATTACCCTGGGATTCCCGTTGCCTCGAGTTCCATCTCACGGCACGCCCGGTGGTTACTGCGAGCAAGTGGCAGATACGGCAGCGGCTGTTCGGCTCGTCGGTCGGACGCTGGCGCAACTATGAGCGTTTCGTCGCTCCCCTTACGCCGCTTCTTGAGCCGGGATCCGCGTGAGGAGTCTCATGTATATGAGAATCTCTCCCGCCGGCGCTCTGTTGACCGACCCGGGCTCCCAGCGCATGCTTTCGACCACCCCTGTCGTCGCCAGTCGCTCCACGAGCGGACTCACAAGCCAATGAAGGATCTCAGGCCCCGCTCGGTCACTATCCAGGAAGTCGCCAATCTGGCTGAGGTCTCCTCGAAGACCGTCTCGCGCGTATCTGAACGATGAACCGACGGTTCGCGACGATACACGGAACCGGATTCTGAAGGCGATCGAGCAGCTGGACTATCGGCCGAATCTTAATGCGCGCGGGCTCGCGGGCGACCGTTCGTTCCTGATCGGACTGTTCTGCGATCGCCCGGGCGATTACCTGAGCGAGTTCCAGGCCGGTGCGGTCGAGCGCTGTCGCGAATCGAATTTCCACCTCATGGTGGAGCCGTGGGACAGTGGCAGTCCGGATGTCGGCAGGCACGTAAACACGCTCCTCGGACAGTTGCGCCTGGAGGGCGTCATATTGCTGCCGCCGCTCAGTGATCATCCAGTAATCCTTCACAAGCTCAGCGAAGCCGCCATACCGACCGTGCGCATTGCGCCCAAGCGTGAACCCAGTGACTCCCCTTCAGTTGGTATCGACGATCGCAGCGCGGCGCGCCGCATGACGGCCCATCTGCTCGATCTCGGGCATCGAGCAATTGGTTTTATACGGGGACGGGCGGAGCACGGCGCTACCGAGCAGCGTTACCTTGGCTTCACGGACGAGATGCGCGCGCGTGGTGTCCCGGTCAAAAGTGACTGGGTTCAGACCGGCAATTTCGTGTTTGCTGACGGACTGGAGTGCGCCGAACGCCTGCTGCGGGGCGCGATTCGCCCAACCGCGGTCTTCGCCAGCAACGACGACATGGCCGCGGCGGTGATTTACGTTGCACGCCAGAACGGCATCGAGCTTCCCAGGCAACTATCGGTGGTGGGGTTCGATGACGCACCGGTGGCCACCATGGTCTGGCCACAACTGACGACGATCCGTCAACCGGTGCGCGCCATGGCGCGGGCTGCCACCGAACCCCCACGACGAGGCGAGCTGCCATCGACCTGATCATTCGCCATTCGCCCCATCGGCGCGGATGGCTGCATCCAATGCCGTGCCACCGCGGCGCGCAATCCGGCCCCCGGCTCGGGTCCCGCAACTTTCTCCGCCGCTTACTGCGGCGCGGGAAAGGTGAAGAAATCCCACATCGTGGGCGCGGACGCCCCACTGCCGGGTACGGTGTTCACGCCCAGTCCCTGCAGCATGAGCCGCAGCGAGCTTTGATGCTGATAGAGCGTCGCTGACTGGTAGCCGCTCCTGGAATACGCGGGACTTACGAGCGCGGTGGCGATGCGACCGCCGCCGTTGGTGTCATCGTCCGCCGATTCGTCAAACGTCACGATCAGGAGTCCGTCGCTCCTGAACGCCGCGTTGCTCAGTAATGGCGCGATATTGGTCTGCAGCCACGCATCCGCGACGCTCAGCGCGCAGTTGTGCGCGTCGTTGCACAGATTGGGCGTTATGAACGAGAACTGCGGCAGCTGTCCGCTGGCGAGGTCGGTCGCGAACTGCGTGAAGGGCACCAGGCGCGCAAGCCCGCTCGGGCTGTCCTGGACGTCGGTCAGATAGGCGAACGGCACGTGGCGCACCGCGTAGTTGCCCGTGTCGCCGCCGATGTAGCCGACGTAGGGCAGGTCCTCCGCATAAGCCTTCCAGGTCTTGCCCTGGGCACTGAGCTCGCGGGCGATGTTATCGACTGACACCGGAAAGGATGCCGGCGTCTGCGTGTCATCGGAGGTGAGGATCTGGCCGGTGACCAGCATGAAGTAATCGCTGATCGAGGGATGCGCATTGGCGTAGTACTGCGTGGGCAGCCCGTAGGCTGCGATGAGTGAGTTGAGATAGGGCATCTGCGCGGTATTGCCGACGATGGTTGCGTAGTCCGCGTTCTCCTCGACCACGATCACGACATGGCCAAAAGGACTCGTAGCCGCGGCGGCGGCGATCGTGAGCGTCAGTGACCCCGGGGCTTGCGTTCCGCGGGCGTCCGTCACGGTCACGTCAAACGTGGCGGTCGCGGCGGTGGTGGGTGTGCCACTTAGGAGGCCCGCGCTCGAGAGTGTCAAACCTGTCGGCAACTGTCCGGAGCGCAGGGTCCAGGTGTAGGGCGGCGTCCCGCCGGTTGCCTGCAATGAGGCGGAGTAGGCACTGCCAACCGTAGCGGCGGGCAGCGTCGCGCTGGTCACGCTGAGGGCTGCGACGACGGTCAGAACCGCAGCATTGCTCGTGACCGCTCCGGCGGAGTTGGTGACGCGAACGCTGAAGGACTCGCCCGAGTCGGCGCTGGTCGTCGCAGCGGTGGTGTAGGTTCCGGAAGTCGCCCCGCTGATGAGTGTCCCGTTGCGCGACCACTGATAGCTCAGCGGGGCGGTACCAGTGGCCGTGACCTGAAAGCTCGCGGACTGGCCCGCCGACACGGTCTGATTGGCCGGTTGCATCGTGATGATCGGCGCCGATGCCGTCTGCGCACTGCTGCTTCCGGGCATGGTGGAGGCGCCGCCGCAGCCGGCGAGCACTGCGCTCAGCGCAACCTCGATGATTGGGAAAAGTCGCGATCGGCGCGTGGCGCGCGGCCGTGCAATCTCGCAACACATGGAGATATTGTGCAGCGGGCGCACCGACTTTGCATCGCAGAGCCAGCGTTAGCTCAGCCTGCACCGCACGCGCGATGTCTATTTATGCTGCGCTTCGAGCGCGCTCGTCATCGCCACGAGCTTTGCAATGGTGTTCATGTTGCGGGCCGTCCCGTTCTCAGCCCCCGGGAGGCGCAGGCGGGAGCGCGCCATATGGCCGTGATAGGCGACGTAGATCTCGCGAGTCCCCAGCGCCAGTTCCTCGCTGGTTCGCCCGCGTGCTGACCTGATTATGTCGGGTGAGGGTGGGGTGTCGAGGAAGACTGCGACGGTGCTGTTAGCCGGCGCGCTCTTGAAAGGATTTTTTGCAAGCACGGCGGCCAACTCCGCGGCGGTGCGCACTGCGACGGTGACCGGCTTGCCCGCGCGGCGCGCGAGCCGTGACTCCAGCGCTCTTTGCACCGCACGCTCCCGCAACGGGCTCGCGAACACGACGTTGCCGGAGGCGATGTGCGTGCGCGCACCGGCAAATCCTGCGTCCGCGCACATGCTGAGCAGCTCAGTCATGGGCAGCTTTCCGGTGCCGCCGACATTTACGGCGCGCAGCAGGGCTATGTATGTCGCCATGTATGCTTTCGGCGCCCCAGGGCGCGGGCAGCGTGTAGGAATATACCGACAGATGCCGTGCCGGGAGAGGACAGGCGCTGTTGCCCACTCTCATGCAGCGCCCGCGCGCCCGGCTTGAATTTGCCGCGCCAAGTGTAAGATGACGCTCCCTATGCTGGCACCCGATCTCGCCAAGAACATCGCTGCAGAGGCCCTCGCGGGTGGTCGCGCGACCCTGTTTGCCGGCGGCGGTGAGATGGGTCGGCGTATCCGGGAATTTGACTGGGCCTCACACCCACTCGGACCGCCGGAGTCCTGGCCGCAGTCACTGAAGACCATCGTGCGCGTCATGCTCGATTCGCGCTACGCGATGTGGATGCTGTGGGGACCCGATATCACCTTCTTCTGTAACGACGCTTACCTCCCCACGGTCGGCATCAAGCGCGAATGGGTTCTCGGGGCCCGTTCCGACAAGGTGTGGGAGGAGATCTGGGCGGACATCGGGCCGCGCATCCGCCAGGTGTTGGAGAAGGGACAGTCAACCTGGGACGAAGGGCTGCGCCTGATTCTCGAGCGCAGTGGCTTCTCCGAGGAGACCTATCACACCTTCTCGTATAGCCCGGTCTACGAGGAGTCCGGTCGCGTCGCGGGAATGCTGTGCGTGGTTACCGAGACCACGGACCGGGTACTGGCGGAGCGCCGTCTGCAGACACTGCGTGACCTGGGCGAACGGGTGAGCCTGCTCGGACGCGCCGCCACGGAGCGTGAGGTGTGCGGCGGCGTCGTCGAGGCCATAGGCGAGAACCGCAACGATGTTCCCTTTGCCGCGGCGCTATTGGTATCGGAGGAGGACGACGCTGCCGTGCCGGTTGCCGCAGCGGGGGCAAGCCTCGAAGAGCTGGGGCTTGCGAGGAGTCTGAGCCTTGCGGCTGCAGCGCCTTCACCCTGGCCGCTGCGCGAGGCAATCGAGGGCGGCCGCTCCTGCCTGGCGACCGGGCTCGGTTTGCAATGCATGGCTGCCGACGGTTCGCTGCAGCCGATCGACCGCGCACTCATCGTGCCCGTCACCCCGCCAGGTTATGAGCATGTCGAGGCGGTCCTCATCTTCGGCTTAAGTCCCCGTACCCCATTCGACGATCACTACCGGAGCTTCCTCGAGCAGGCCTCGACATACCTCGGTCAGGCTCTCACCAACGCCCGGGCATTCGAGGAGGCGCGGCGGCGCGCCGAGGCTCTGGCGCAGATCGATCGCGCCAAGACCACGTTCTTTTCCAACGTCAGTCACGAGTTCCGTACGCCGCTGACGCTGTTACTGGGTCCGCTCGAGGAGATGCTGTCCGAGCCGGAGCTCGGCGCGACGGCGCGCGGACGACTCGAGCTGGCCCATCGCAACTCGCTGCGCTTGCTGAAGCTGGTGAATACGCTGCTGGATTTCTCGCGGCTCGAGGCCGGCAAGATGCGCGCGTTCTGCGAGCCGCTTGATCTCGCAGCGCTCACGGCGGACCTCGCCGACACCTTCCGGAACGCCATGGAGCGCGCCGGGCTCAACTACGTCGTGGAATGCGAGCCGTTGCCGGCCCCGGTCTATGTCGACCGGGAGATGTGGGACAAGATCGTTCTCAACCTGCTTTCCAACGCATTCAAGTTCACGTTGAGCGGCACGGTTACGGTTCGCCTCAGTGCTGAGGGGGACCATGCGGTGCTGCGCGTGATCGACACCGGGGTCGGTGTTCCGGCCGATGAGATCCCGCGGCTGTTCGAGCGCTTCCACCGCGTGGAGGGCACGCATGGCCGCACGCACGAGGGCTCGGGGATCGGGCTTGCGCTGGTGCAGGACCTGGTGCGGCTGCACGCGGGCAGCATCGAGGTACAAAGCCGGCTCAACGAAGGGACGGCCTTCACGGTTCGCATCCCGTTCGGTCTCGCGCACCTGCCGCGGGAGGAGCAGCGGCAGAAGCGCGGCAAGACCTCGACCGCCATCGGCAGCCGGGCGTTCCTCAATGAGGCCATGCGCTGGCTGCCCTCGGCGGCCCGATCGCCGCCGGCCGAGTCGGGTGCGGACGTCGATGGCGCTGCGCACCGCGCGCGCTTCGCCGCCACCCTCGGCGCACGCATCGTGCTCGCCGAGGACAACGCCGACATGCGTGACTACCTCTGCGACCTCCTGGCGCCATACTACGTGGTCGAGGCGGTAGGCGACGGCGCGGCCGCGCTGGCCGCAGTGCGCCGGGAACGGCCGGCACTGCTGATGTCGGACGTCATGATGCCGCGGCTGGACGGCTTCGCGCTGCTGCGCGAGCTGCGCGGCGATGGCACGCTGAGTGGCCTGCCGGTGGTTTTACTGTCGGCGCGGGCCGGGGAGGATGCACGCGTCGAGGGCATCGACGCCGGAGCCGACGACTACCTGGTGAAGCCGTTCTCGGCGCGCGAGCTGCTCGCGCGGGTGGGCGCGCTGCTCGAGCGGCATCGCGCCGCGGCGATCATCGGCGACCGCAACGCGCAGTTCGCCACGCTGCTGGAGCGCGCCCCGCTCGGCATATTTCTCGTCGACGCCGATTTTCGCGTCAGTGAAGTCAATCCCACGGCGCGCGCGATGTTCACCGAGATCGAGGATCTCATCGGCAGTGATTTCGCCGAAGTTACCCGCCGGCTGTGGCCGCCGGAGGCTGCCGAGGAGGCGATCCGGCTGTTCCGCCACACACTCGAGAGCGGCGAGCCGCATTACTCCAACGAGCGCGGCGCCAGTCGCCGCGACCGGGACAACGTTGAGTACTTCGAGATGCAGATCAACCGCATCCGCCTCCCGGACGGTCGTCACGGCGTGGTCTGCTACTTCCGCGACGTCTCGACTCAGGTTGCCATCCGCAAGGGGTTGCAGCAGCAGCAGCAGGAGCTGGAGGCGGCCGACCGGCAGAAGAACGAGTTCCTCGCCATGCTCGCGCACGAGCTGCGCAATCCCCTGGCGCCCATTCGCAATTCGAGCGAGGTGCTGGCCCGGCGAGTGCAGAGCGACCCGCATGCCTTCCGCGCTGTGGCGAGTATTGAGCGTCAGGTGACGCATCTGGCGCGCCTGGTCGATGACCTCCTCGACGTGTCACGCATCACCCAGGGGCGGATCGAACTGCGGCGCCAGCCACTTTATCTGCACGATGTCGTGGCACGCGCACTGGAAACCGTCGATCCGCTGCTGCGTCAGAAGGGTCACAAGGTCTCGATCGTCGGCAGCCGGCGCCCGCTCCTGGTCAACGGCGATCCGGAGCGGCTGGTGCAGTGCGTCGCCAACGTCCTCACCAACGCTGCGAAATACACGGACGCCGAAGGCGAGATCCGCATCGAGTCACGTGAACAGAACCACGCCGCGGTCCTGACTGTCAGTGACAACGGCGCCGGGATCTCCGCGGAGCTATTGCCACGCGTGTTCGACTTGTTCGTGCAGGGCGATCGCACGCTCGACCGCGCGCACGGCGGCTTGGGCATCGGCCTCTCGATCGTCAAGCGCGTACTGGAGATGCATGGCGGCACCATCACCGCGGCGAGTGCGGGGGCAGGCCGCGGCGCGAGCTTCGAGATGCGCCTGCCACTGTCCCAGGAGCTGCCCCACAGCCTGAAAGAGCCGCCGGCGACGAAGGCGCCGCCGCGGCGCATCCTCATCGTCGACGACAACGAGGACGCCGCCGACTCCCTCGGCATGGTGCTGGGCCTGGACGGACACGAGGTCATTGCCGCCTACAGTGGTGATCAGGCGCTCGAGCTTGCGCAGTCTTTCAAGCCAGAAGTAGTCCTGCTCGATATCGGGCTTCCGGGCATCGATGGCTACGAAGTGGCGCGGCGCTTACGAGCCGCGGCCGGGTCAGCGGCGCTGCGTCTGGTGGCCGTGACCGGGTATGGACAGGATGCAGACAAGGCGCGGGCGGCCGAGGCGGGATTTGCGCATCACCTGGTCAAACCGCTCGAGTTTGCCGCGCTGCAGCGCATCCTGGCCGAATAGATCCCCGCATTCCCCGCGTTAGTGCGCGGCAGTAACCGCAAGTCGCAGCGGCGTTGCATGTACGCCGGTAAGCTGCAGCGTCAGGGTTCCGGCAGGCAGAGCGAAGACCACGATCTTGTGCGGCGCGTGACAGCCGCTCGCGCCGGAGAAGTCACTGGAGCGGATCGCTCCGGCCGACCCGATGAGGTCGATCCAGCCAGGTTGGTCGAGCGCGACCCGGTACAGGCCCGGCGTAGCGATGCGCAAATGCGCCACGGCACCGAGCGCACCCTCAAATTGTGCATTGCCGCCGGCAGCGATGCTCAGATGCAACTGCTCCTGGGATCGGAGGGCGAGAGCGTAGAGGAGCTGCGGTACCAGCGTAGCGCTGTCGGGATTCGCGACCGGGTGGGCCTCCGTGGCGAAGAGCGCACGCACGGAGGACACGTCCCACTTGAACGCCGCGCACGGGTCATCCGCGGCAGCGGCCCGTGCTGCCGTTACCAGGCCCAGAATGCAGACAGCGATCAGGCGGCGCATGACTTTACCGTGACACGGTGCCGATGCCGCAGCAAGCGTAATTTGTCATGCCGCTCGCGCATGAGTAGTCTCCGGTTACTCACCAACACACTCGGCGCAGGTGACTCAAGTGAAGATCAGCGCACGCAACACGCTGCCCGGCATCGTCCGCAAGATTGAGCCGGGAGCGGTCAATGCTGAAGTTACGATCGAGCTGGCCCCCAATCTGCATATCGTCTCCATCATCACACTCGATGCGGTGAAGACCCTCGGCCTGAAGCCCGGCGGCCGGGCTTACGCGGTCATCAAGGCTTCGAGCGTCATGGTTGGCACAGACTAACGCACGCGATGAGCTCGCCTTCCGTCGTCATCCTGCCGCAGGTCACGCCGCGTCCCGGCTCTTTGCCGCGCGGCGGCGAGCACCGCTTCTGGAGCGGCATGGCGCTGTGCATGGCACTGGTCGCATTCGCAGGATTCGCGCCCTCGTATTATCTGAAGTCGCGCTTCGGGCTCGGACCGCAGTTGTCCGGACTCATGCACCTGCACGGCGCGCTGATGACAGCCTGGATGCTGCTCCTGGTCGCGCAGACGCAGCTCGTGGCTTGGGGCCGCACCGTCTGGCACCGCCGCCTGGGGATCTGCGGCATCGTCCTGCTTACGGCGCTCGTGGTGGTCTTCACGCGCCTTGCGCTCGTGCGTGCGCACGAGGGCACGCTTGGGCCCGGTTTCCTGCCGCCGCTCAGGTTCCTGGCCGTCCCGCTCATGAGCATCATCGTGGTGCCGGGGCTGATAGGGGCCGCGCTCTACTACCGCCGCCGCAGCGACTATCACAAGCGCCTGATGCTCCTCGCCAACCTCGAGATCATCACCCCCGCGGCAGCGCGCCTCGCGGCGCTCGCCGGACTCTTCCCGCCGGTTGCCTTTATCGGCGTTGATCTGTTCCTCGTCGCGATGGCGCTACGGGACCGCCGTACGCTCAGCAGGCTGCACCCGGCCACCCTATGGGGCGGCATTTTTCTTGTGGCCTCCCAGCCGCTGCGGCTTGCGATCAGTGCGCTGCCGGCCTGGATCCCGTTCGCGCGGTGGCTTGCCGGCTGAGCACTCCTGCGCTCATTTCTGCTCGGCGTAAATGCGCACCAGCCGGTAGAGGAAGTCACGGCACTCCATAAGCGACTGGACGCTCACGTACTCGTTAAGACCGTGGATGTTGCCGAGGTCCTTGCCGGCGAACAGCGGCTCGATTCCATAGGTCGGAATGCCTACCGCATTCAGGAACTCGCCGTCGGTCGCACCGGCCTGCAGGATCGGGATCACCGGAACGCCCGGCCAGAACTGCGCGGCCAGCTTTTCCACGGGTCCGAGAATCTGCGGCGTGAGCGGCGGGGCCGGCGAGATGGGCCCGCGCGTCTCGAGTGTCGTCACCTTGACCGCAGGATCGGCGACAAGTTCCTCGAGCTTATCGCGCACACTTGAAGCGGATACACCCGGGAATATGCGGCAGTTGATGTTGGCCCGCGCACGTTGCGGCAGCGCATTGGTCGCGTGCCCCGCATCAAGCATGGTCGCGACACAAGTAGTGCGCAGCGTGGCATTCCAACCCGGATCCTTGTCGGCGACCCGCGCGATGGCCTGTGCGTCCTTGGGATCCTTCAGAAAGGCGTTCATTGCATCGGCGACCGCGGTTTCGCCCTTGGCGGCTTCGATCTTGCTCATACCGCGGAAATAGGCGCGGTTGGCATCGGTGAACTGCGGCGGGAACTCGTACGCCTCGATGCGCTTGAGTGCCCCGGCCAGCCGGTAGATGGCGTTGTCTTTCACCGGCCGGGAGCTGTGGCCGCCCGGATTGGTGACCTCGAGGCGGTAGTTCTGCGGAAACTTCTCGCCCGCCTCCACGTCCAGCACCACGCGCTTACCCGACGCATCCAGCTCGCCCCAGGCTCCTTCGTTGATCGCGAAAGCCGCATCGATGAGCTCGCGGCGGTTCTCGCTCAGCCACTGCGCGCCGTTGAAGGCGCCGGCCGTCTCCTCGCCGCAGGTGAGCGCAAGCTTGATGGTGCGCAGCGGCCGATACTTCTCGGCACGATAGCGCATGAGGGTATCGACCCAGATGGCCGCCTCGGCTTTGTCATCGAAACTGCCGCGCGCGTAAAAGCTGCCATTCTCCTCGACGAGCTTGAAAGGGTCGCGCGTCCAATCCTCACGCTTGGCCTCGACGACATCGATGTGCGCGAGCAGCAGGATCGCCTTGAGCTTGGGATCGCGCCCTGCGTAGACGGCGACGAGGCCGCCCTCCTGCGGGTGATCCGGGGCGCTGAAGAGGTGCAGCTCCGCGTCGCTGAAGCCGGCGGACTTCAGTCGCGCCGCCATGCGCTCCGCCGCCAGCGTGCAGCTGCCCGAGGACAGAGTGGTGTTCGTTTCGACCAGCTCACGGTACAGGTCGCGGAACTGAGCCTCGCCGCTGCCAGGCGCGAAAGCCGGTGCGTCCAGCGTCATGAGACTCATCGTCAGAAGAAGCGCAAGGACTTTCTGCATCAGATTCCCCCCGAAGTGCGGTGATTAGAGAGTCTGCAACACCATTGTGCAAGGGGATCAGGGGTCGCTGGTGGTGGCGAGCCGTCGACCTTTGGCTGCGGCGCAGACGCCCAGTAGAATCGCCTCGGGCATCTGACAACTGAACGATAACGGCCCGCGAACCGGGCGGCACGAATGAAAGGGTTGGCCCTGTGCATTACGTGTGGATGTTCATCGTCGGCATCGTGGTGGGTCTGATTGCGCGCGCGATCATGCCTAGAGCCCGGCTCCGCAGAGTGGAAAGCTGCAGCCTGCCGGCTGGATCATGTCCATAGTTGGAGCGCTCGTCGTCCTCTTCATCTACGACATTCTCGTGAACTAGGTTTTAGCCAGGCTCAAGACGAGAGGTCAGTCGCGCGACCTCGTTCAAGCTCGGCCGAGGCGGGAATCCGGACGCGCCGTTGAGGTGGAGTTACAGTGTGGTAGGATGCGCGCCCCGTGGCGGCAGCCGGCCCAATTGAGGCCCCGCTGGACGTGGCTAGCGGGTCAAGGTGCCTAATAAGCACCTGATTTTAAAGTAGATTATCTGCCCTTAAACGGCACGCGCGCCCGTAGCTCAGTTGGATAGAGTGCCTGGTTATCTCTTGTGTGCATTCCGGTGAGATGGGTGACGTTTTATACCGGAGACATAGGTAACACTTTTGGGCCGAACGGATTTTCCAGCGGTCTCGAGCACCCGACATGTCTCCAGATCGAAGTATCCCAAGTCATAATCCATAAAGCTCACCAGCCAAATGTCATCGTGCACTTCTTTAATGCCGACGGCCTGACCAGCAAAGACCTGACTGAAATTGATTTTCTTCTTGCCCAGGCAGATACGCCCGCAACGGGTGATCACGATCGTTTTATCGTGGAGAGGATAGTCGATGTCTGGCAATCCGTTGTAGGGACGCGGAGAAGGTTGGTAGACCTCCGCCGGACATTTCATGTCCAGAGCTTCGTGGGGGCGTTCGTTGTTGAATACCTCGATGAACTTGTCGAACCTAGCCTGCTGCTGCAGAAAATTCCCAGCGGCCGGCTTAGTGGCCTGTTCTTTCTTCAAGGTCAGATGCATGCGCTCATGACGACCATTTTGCTGGGGATGACCCGGCTTGATGCGTTCGATGCCGATCCCCAGCCGCAGCCACCAGACCGCGAGCTTGCTCAAGATTGAAGCAACGCATGCGCGGAGGCGAAGGGCACGCCGTTATCGCTGCGAATGTTGGCGGGCAAGCCGCGCTCTTTGAAAAGCCGTTCAAACACAGTAAAAGCGTAGCTTTCTCTGGTAGAAGAAAGTGCCTCGCAGGTCAGCAGATACCGGCTGGCATAATCGGTGACCGTCAGCGGATAGCAGTATTGCATGATTCGCCCAGCAAGAACTCGCCCTTGTAGTCGGTGCACCACAACTCATTGGGGCGCTGGCCCAACGATAAAGCGGTTCCCTTGAGCGCGACGACGCAAGCGGCCGCGGCGCTCCACCAGTCCATGACGATCCAGAACCGCATGGACGGTGCTTTTGGCCGGGCATAGGAATACCCGAGAACCGGCGGCAGCAAGCGCTCACGGATTTTGCGCGCACCCCAGCTGGGGTGCTCACGCTTCATGTTTAAGATGATAGTTTTCCACCTGGAAGGGAAGCTGATTCGCGTACCGATACGGACGTCGACTTCGATCGGTGAGCCCTTGCATGCCGCATGCCTGGTAGCGATCGAAAATCTTGTAGCCGGTCTTGCGGGAAATAGCCAAACTCCCTGCAAAGTTCCGCCATCGCCTCGCCGGCTAGCCGGCGAGCCACAAACTGCAGACGCTCGTCCATCGTGATGACACTCCCGCCACGGCATCTGCGTACCCTCCGCAAATACCGAAAAGTGTCACCCATGTCTCCGGATAATTCTGTCACCGATGTGTCCGAAAGGACATTGAAGAAATACTGACTTACCGCTCAACCACCTGGTGTCTTCTTCCTCAAGAGAACGAGTGCGGGAGTTTTGACGGGACGGCAGCGCACAGACTTTGTTTGCCGCCTCGAATCAGGTTACTCAAGCTCCGCCTGCGAGTAGTGCGTGGTGATGCGTCCGCTCCTGTGACCGAGCAAGTCTTGCCGGTCCTCGAATGAAACGCCCGCAGCCCGCAGTCGTCGTCCAAACGTGTGCTTAAGGTCATGAACCCGGACGTCACGCAAACCCCATGGCGCTTGCTGATTCGTCTCTACCTTCTAAGCTAATAAGCGGCACGCTCGCGCGCGCACTTCCAAGCCGAGTTGTAAGATCATGGTCACGGCACGACCTCGATATGTGAAGACAAAATCCGCGTGCTCCCCTCGCACTTCGTCGATCACTGAGCGTGCCACGCGATTTAAGACTACGACTCGATCGTCGCCATTCTTTACGTGCGCGCTCGGGATGATGAAGACGGACGAGGAGAACTCAGGCACCTGAACCTCCCACTCTCCACTTGAGCTTACAGACCTTCCTGTTCACGGCATCCCGTGTTGACTTTAAACAGCGCCATCCGCGCAAGGTGCGCCGGCAACTCCCGGAAGAGTCGAGTCTGTTCGTCGAAGTTGAGCGGGTAAGGATACGCGTAGTCGTCGGTGACCTGAAGTAGCTTAATTTTCGGCGCTGTTTCGAGCCACGTGAGGCCTCGCATCATCGAACCACTCACTCGCAGCGAGATTGAGAATGCGTCGAACAATCGCCAGAGCGTGGTTGATCGACTTCGTCTTGACTCCCGCCTTCCTTCGGCTCGCGATGAACTCCTGCAGAGCTCCGATGTGCACCTGGCGCAGCAACGTCGCTCCGATAAACGGGTCGAGCTGCTTTAACTGTGACGCACCATCTCGGATGCGCCGCTGATGCTGGTTCTCGTTCAGGAATTTTGTCGCGGCAGCGCGGAACTGATGATCGGGACGGAGTCCGAAAACACTTGCTTCGCGGACGTCGTTGATCCGCCGTGCAAGTTGCTCTTGGGCTCGTCGCAATTCACGCGTGCCAGTGCTCTCGCAAACTCTCGTTCCTCGGATGACCTTGTCGATGTGCCAGATTCCACCGCGCTTGGTGAGACCGGGCGTCTTAGATTGTCCCATGGCTTATTCCTTTCGGCCGCGGGACGTCCGTTGCGGGACTTATAGTCCTCGGCCGCGGCCTCCATTTCAAGCCGATCGAACGCGCAACCCTGTTTGCCAACCCGAATTTCGGTGAGGAACGGTCTGACCTCGCGGTTGAAGCGATTTTTGTCCATACCGAAAAAGTAGGGCGCATCGCGAAGCCGAATTAGACGCGGCAGTAGGGCGCGGCCGGCGTATCCCGAAACCGGCCCACGCCCGCCGTCGCTGAAGTCAGGTCTTTGTTGTTCTGCGGAGTTTTTCATCCTTCGGTCCGTTCTGCGGAAGGCTCGGCTGACTATCATAGTGCAGCATACTCGAAGCGATTGCAAGCGCGTGCAACAGGTTCTAGACTAGCCTCCACTTAGGAGGATCCATGAAGACCGACAATCTGCGCAATTTCACTGTTCGATTTCTCGAGTCGGCCTTTCAACGAGTCGAGTCAACGGCAAAGCCGTTCTATGGCGGCCGTCTGAGCACTGGCGAGGCCATCCGCCGACTCGCTGAAGAACGCTTGGACGAAATAGAGAATGATGTGCCTAGTGAAAGGAGGGACGGAGTCGCTGCAGCGAATCGTCGCCTTGTCGCGCTCCGGGGTGCTATTGGCATTTGCGGATCTGCGGCTCCTGGCGGAATGCGCGAACCAGACCTATCTCCGCTGCCGGCGAGCACACGTTTCCAAGGACCTGCTTGTCGCCAATGTCAGCGCCTTTCGGGAAGCCGTACGTGTAGCCGCCGGCGGCAAGACCAAGGCTATTGGACCTGAGGAGCGGTATTTCTTAGGCAACCTCCGTACAACCAAAGACATCGAGGCGAAGAGTGTCACTGAGTACGTGGACAAGTGGATCGCGCTTCTTCCTGCGCGCCCAGACCCGGTGCAAGCCGAGTTCGCCAGTCGCAATCTCTACGCCTACTTGCGGGATGAAGATTTTCCGGACGAGTCGCAATTGGCCAAGGCTCTCGCCCAGTACGTGCCGGCGTTGCTGCTGGTCGCGATCCGCGGATATTGGGACCTGCAGGGTGCGCCACTGATCGACCGTGCGCAGGGGTCACCGCCTCCGTCACCTTCTCGTGTGGCCAGTGCTATTCCTGTCCGGAAACGTCACCCTTGTTCCCTGGGCTCGGGAGGAGGGCATGGGAGCCTCGATCGAACTGAAGGCCCATAACAGCGCTGTGGTCGTTCGGAACCTCGTGGACCTGGAAGACCTTGCCGAGCTCACGCGTCTTGCAGGGACCGGCATCGAGGCGCAGGGGGGTACTTTCGAGTGGCTCTTGGGGAACGAGAAGCCCAAGACCTTCATGCTCAGCACGGCTAGCGCGTGGTGGCGGCTGGATGCGAAAGACTTCGAGTCCTTCGCGGAAGCGCTGGACTCGCTGTTCCGCCTGCCGTCCGTGGCCGCCCTCGTGGAACGCCTGCGGTATGCCTATGGCCGCATCTAGCGTCACGCCCAGCGCCAGCGCTGTGCGGTCGCCCAAGACGGGGCTTCGCCCCGAACCCCAAGGGGTGCGCACCCTGGCCGCTGGCGCGGCCCTGGGGCCGGGAGCTGAGGCCAGGAGTCGAGGTGGATCCGGCAAGGGCGTATTCGACAGACACAGCACGCAATCTTCGATTGCTGCGCGGCTGCGCCGCGAAGGGAAGAGATTCAGAGCCTTGCGCGTAGACCGGGCTGTCTACGTGGGTGCTGAGTGCGTCTACAAGTCCGCCATTCCGAACGCGCAAGTTGCTGAATACAGGCGATGCGCTGCGTATACCGCATCACCCGAGCAGGGGCGACCCCGGAGCCTAAGGCAGAACGGCGCCATGAGCACGGAAGTCGCCAGCACCCGTCTGCCGCGAGAGGTCGTCCGGGAGCTCGATCAGGAGGCGGCGGCGCGGGGGATCTCCCGCAGCGTCTACGTCGCCGGGCTGATCGAGCAGCGCGCCTCCAATCGGATCGGTGGGAGCGTAGAGGCTGAGGCTTTGACGGCCGCGCTCGCCGGCGAACTGCGGGAGATCCGGGAGGGCCAGAGAAGCTTGGCCCGCGCCTTGCGGGAGATCCAGACGGCACTCGGCGGGAAGGGTGTCTCGGCCGCGCCGGTTTCGGGGTCGCCGCTCCTGGAGCGGCTGACGTTCTCTGCGTTCTTCTCCGAAGCCCTGATCAAGCGGGTGAGCGCGCTGCTCAACCGGCATCCCGGCGAGCTCGGCCAGGTCGTCCGGGAAGCCCGCGAGCAGGCTGACGCCGAAGTGAAGCTATGGCGCGAGCGCCTCCAGGAGAACACCAATGGGAAGGGTTCGCCATGAGTCGGGCCTCGGCCGCCATTCGGTTGGGACTCATGGGGGTTGCGACCGCCGCGACCTTCTTCGTGGCCTGTAGCACCCCCTGGCAACGCATCGCGGCCTCAGCCGAACTCCTGACTGCCTGGCCCACGACCGCCCACTGGCGTGTTCCGGTCGGCAGCATCCAAAACCTGCAGCCAGCAGCGAACGTCGTCGCCGCGCTGTCGGCCTACCCCCAAGTCGGGGAGAGCAC
Source organism: uncultured Pseudomonadota bacterium (assembly GCA_963825385.1). Lineage (GTDB taxonomy): Bacteria > Pseudomonadota > Gammaproteobacteria > Steroidobacterales > Steroidobacteraceae > 13-2-20CM-66-19. The sequence goes on from CAWGSX010000001.1 coordinate 904,879, forward strand.
GAAGCTCCTTGCTCTCGAGTCTCTGCTATTCGCGGCGTTCCTATGGGCGCTCCTTTACGGGGTGCTGCGGCACGCTCTCTGGACACCCCAGGAGGCAGATGTCCGCCGCATCGGGCACGGCCCGCGCCTGAACCCGACCTATCCCGAGGCTCCGTGGGTGCGCTCTGTCCGACGAGTGCTACTCATCGCGGTCGGCCTCACCGCACTTTTCTGGCTCATCTCCGCACGCGCCTGATATGGCGTCGGCTGACATCACAGGCCTGGCGTCACCATTCCTGGCGACGGTGCAAGTCCCGGTGCTGCAGCGAGAACTATCGCTCAATTTTGCCGTTGCCTGCTTGGCCGTCGGAACTGGGTTTGTGATCGCACGGCTTGGCGGTCTGGGGGTAAAGCTGCGGACAGTCATCGGCGGAGGACGGATCCAGCTCGCCGGCATCGCGCTCCCGCGGGAGCTTGAGACCAATCATTTCTTGCTCGCAGGCTCAACCGGCACGGGGAAGACCGAGCTCGCACTGGGGATGGCATGCATTGTTGCCGAGCGCGGCGAGCGGGCCGTCTTTATCGACTACGGCGCGATCTTCCTCTCTCGCCTCGGTCGTGCGGGGGACTTCATTCTCAACCCCTTCGATCAGCGCTCCGTCTGCTGGTCACCCTGGCTCGAACTTCGCAGTGAATCGGACTACATGATGATGGCGCGCGCGATCGTGCCCGACGGGTTCGGAGAGTCTCGTTCCTGGCACGGCTTGGCCCAGCAACTGGTCGGCGCGGGACTTCGGGCGTGCGTCGAGAACGGCCGCAACACGATCCGGGAGTTTCTCGCACTCCTGATCACGTCCCCGGAGGAACTCGCCGTCTTTGCAGCCGGTACCCCGGTCTCGGTGATGACCCAGAAGGGCAACGAGAAGATGTTCGCGAACACCCGGAACGTCCTCATGGAATACCTGGAGCCCTGGCGATTCCTGAGGGACCCCGAAGCAGGTACGAAGGGATTCTCGATACGGGCGCTCATTGAAGGACGGTACGACCGGAAGGTCGAGTGGGGGCGGGCGTTGCGGCCCTGGCTCTTTATGACCTTCCGGGACGATCAGCGTGCGGCCATGCAGTACCTGTCGGCCACTTGGATGGAGCTCGCCATCCGGGCAAAGCTCAGCCTCCCCGAGGACCGCAAACGACGTATCTGGGAGTTCATCGACGAGCTCGCGGCCGTTAAGCGCATCCAGAGCTTGCCCGAGGAACTCGCCTTCGTGCGCAAGCGTGGTGGGGCTGCGGTCATCGGCGTGCAGGACGTGGCGCAGATCCGTGCACTCTATGGCCCGGAAGTCGCTCAGACGATGCTTCAGAACCTGAAAACCAAGGCCATGCTGGCGTGCGCAGATCCGGATACCGCGCGGTACTTCTCCGACGTCATCGGGGAACAGCGGATCCTAAGACGCAAGAAGACGAAGACGCCCGCCCGGGCTTTGAACGAGACCAGTCGGGTATCCACATCCTGGGAGCCCGATGCCCACCGGCTCGTGACCTACTCGGAGATCATGTGCCTGCCGGTGCGCCGTGGGTATTTGAGGCTACCGGACGGCTTCGTGTACCCGATCAAAGTACCCCTCACGCGCCTGAAGCCGCGCATCCCGGCCTTCGTGGAGCGCTAGCGTGGCTCTCGCCCGCAACATCAGCGCGCGTCACGCCGCCACCTACTACGAGAAGGACGACTACTATACCCGCGACCATGCGCCGAGTAAGTGGCACGGGGAGGGGGCGCGCGCGCTGGGGTTGGCAGGACCTGTTGATCGAGAGGCCTTCGCGAGCCTCGTCGAGGGACGCATCCCCGGCGGTTCGGCGCTGCACCGCGGTGGCGGGCCACGCCGTGGAGGGACGGATTTTGAGTTCTCCGCGCCTAAGTCATTCAGTATCCAGGCCCTGGTCAACGATGATCGCCGGCTGATTGACGTGCATCGCGCGGCCGTCGCAATCGCACGCGAACGCCTCGAAGCTACGGTCGCCACACGCGTCACGGATAAAGGCACCACGCGGCTGGAATTCACCCGCTCCGCGGTCATCGCTCAGTTTGAGCATGCCACCAGCCGCGCGGGCGACCCGGACCTTCATAGTCACGTCGTGGTGCTAAACCTTACGCGCCGCGCCGACGGCCAATGGCGCTCGATCGAGAACGCCGAGATGTTCAAAGAACAGCGACTGATGTACGAAACGTACCTGTCGGAACTTGCCAAGGGCGCTCAAGACTTAGGCTACGGAATCGCGATCGGAAAGTACGGCAATCCAGAGCTTGCGCACATCACACGCGAGCAGATCGAGCATTTCAGTCGGCGGTCGCGTGATGTTGAGACCGCGCTTGAATCGGAAGGACGACTCGAGAGACGTCTACCGTCGCAGCAAAGCGCTCCGCCGCGCTCTCGACCCGCGCAGCAAAGCAAGACTATGACCGCGCGGCACTGCGGGCGGAATGGGGTGAACGGGGCCGGCGGGTAGGGCTGCTTCAATTTCTACCCCAGGTAGGATTGGAGCTTTCCGCTGCCCAGGAATCTGAGAATGCCCGGTCGGCCGTCAGTTTTGCCGTGGGGCACTTAGCCGAACGCCAGGCCGCGTTCGGCCGGGATGAACTCATCGTGGAGGCGCTGCGCGCCGCACGGGGCTCGGCCGCCAGCTGGGCAATCCGCGCTGAGCTGGAACGGCGGATTGGTGAAGGCGACCTGGTATCGGATGCTCCGGGCCGCTGGCTCACCATACGTACCGCGCTGGAGTCGGAGCGGCGATTGCTGTCCATTGAGCAGGAGGGCCGGGGGGCTGTGATGCCGATCGCCACAAACGTGCGGCTCGGTTCAGAACCGCGTGCTCAGAACCTGAACACTGGTCAGCGTGCGCTTGTCGAGCACGTTTTGAACACCAGGAATCGGATCATAGGCATCCAGGGACTGGCAGGGACTGGCAAGACGACGGCGCTGACGGTTGCCCGTGAACTGGCGGAGCGGGAGGGCTTCGAGTTCGTAGGGCTGGCGCCATCGCACAGTGCGGTGCGAGCGCTCAAGCAATCAGGCATAGATTCGCAGACCGTCAAGCGATGGATGCTGGACACGGAGGCAGGATCGAAGCTGACGCCGTTCTCGGTTGTGGTCCTTGATGAAGCGGGGCTTGCTGGAACCGCGACGCTGCGCTCAGTGCTCGAACGCGTCAAACGGGTGGGGGCCCGAGCCGTGCTCATCGGCGATACGCATCAATACGAGTCTGTGGAGGCTGGGCGCGGGTTCGCGCAGCTGCAGGAGCACGGCATGCAGACCGCGCAGCTGTCGCAGATGGTAAGGCAGCGGGAGGCGAAGTTGGCCGAAGCCGCACGGCTTGCAGTCGATCAACCGGCGAGATCCCTTGCACTCTTGCCGATCATCGAGGACGCGAATCCCGCCTCACGTCACGGCCGGATCGCCCGAGACTTCGCTGCCCTTCCACCCGCTGCTCAGGCCGATACGCTGTTGCTGACTGGTTCCCACAAGGCGCGTCGCGACATCAACGAGCGGGTTCGAACTGAGCTTGGGCTGGCCGGCTCCGGTGAAAGTGTCCGGGTATTTCGGGCCTTGGACAGAACCGCAGCTCAAAAGAAGCAGCTTGGGACGTATCAACCTGGGCTTGCCGTGCGATTCGAAAAGGACTATCGAAGTCTTGGGGTTCGTCGGGGTGACACGGCGCAAGTTGAGCGAGTATTTTCGGAGGCACTCAGCGTGATGCTGGCGGACGGCACACATCGGACGATGTCCCCGCGCCGGCTCAGCGGAAAGGGCTGGTCAGTGGGGACGTTGGAAGAGCTCGACGTCGCCGTAGGTGACCGCGTTCGATTCACTGGGACGAACATTCGAGCGAACTATCGCAATGGGGAGCGTGGCGTAGTCGAAGGACTCGGTGCCGATGCGCTGACGGTCAGGCGCCCGGACGGCAGCATTCTCAGCCTGGCTCGCGATCAGGCATTGTCACTCGACTACAGCTACGCCGTGACCGGCCATAGTGCTCAAGGACTGGACGCATCGCGGGTTATTCTGGATCAAGACACGCGTTCCCGTACAACAAGTCGGCGCTCTTTCTACACAGACCTCACCCGTGCGCGTCAAGCGGCGGTTGTGACAACCGATTCGATGGACCGACTCGCGCAGCGCGTCAACGTGGATGGTGCGAAGGTTGCGGCGCTGGAGATAATTGCGTCGAGTTGGGCAGGTAGAGACACCGACGCGGCTTCGAGCGTCACGCTTCCGGGCGTTCCACTGGAGAGTTGCGCGACAGTTTCAAATCCCCGGACGCGCTGTGGACTGACTTCGGGCAGGCGGCACTTTCCCCAGCGCCTAGAACTGTGGATCGCAAGCCCCGCGAGCCCTTTCTACCAAGCCAAGAGGTGCGCAGGTCAGTTCGCAATTGACGCGTTTCTATTGCGGTCACGGCAGTAGGTTCAAACCGAGACACTCCTCACAGATCTAGCGGAAAATCCCGGGTTGGCTAGTCGGGAGCGAGCTGCCCGCACAATCCTGTGACGCCGTCTTTCTAGTCACACCCGAGACGATATGTATTGTTGAGCTCAACCCTTGTCGGAGACCGACTATGCGAGTGGTGTTGGCTCTTGTCGCCGTCTTGCCCCTGGCTGGCTGCGCTACAGAACACGAAGACGGCTTTGGCGATTTCTATCGCGGCGTAATGCCGCCGGCCGCCGTGGCGCAGGCAAGGGGAGCGAACCCTGCACCAGAGGTCCCGTCCCTAGTTCGCGCTCAGGGGGAGGAGTCAGAGGTCAACAGCGCTTATAAGCGCAAAGGGTACGATCTAATCGGGTATTCGTCTTTCACCAGCGGATATAGCCAGACGCTCGCCGACGCCCAGAAGCAAGGTGTCAAGGTCGGGGCCGACTTGGTCGTAGTCATTGACCCGAAGTATGAAGAGACGCGCACGGCTAGTGTCCCGATCACTACGCCAACCAGACAGACCTACGTAACTAACGGTACAGCGACCGCGTACGGGTCCGGCGCGCCTGTTACCGCATACGGCAACTCGACCACGACTGCGTACGGCAGTCAGACAAACTACGTCCCGATGAGCGCCGACCGCTATCACTTCGAGGCGATTTACTACGTCAAACAAACGCACTTTGTCTTGGGAGCTTATTTCCGCGATTTGAATGACGACGAACGACAGGCTCTTCAGTCTAATCGCGGCGCCTATATCGTTACCGTCGTGGACGGCTCGCCGGCATTAAAGGCGGACATCTTGGTGGGGGACATCGATCATTGCCTTGGATCAGATGCCTGTGTACGGGCTATCAAGGACTGATGGACGCCCTGCATCAAAAGCATGGACAGGATGTTGTCTTCACCAGTCTTTAGGAATGGGCAGACGATAAATAAGTCCGTGAGTCTAAACGAGTCATGACGTCCGCGGCGCGTTCGGTACCGCAGCCTGTGAACTTGCACTAGTACGAATTTCACTCCAGGTGTCTTGCGAGACCCCTGCAACTGAATGCTTCACGCATGGCTAGAAGTGCCACCATGAAGAATCTGTGGTTCAACGCTCTGCATATGGGCATGTTCCGCATTGATTGCGAGCGCCTTTGACCTTAGCTCAGTCACGATACGACCCGTCAGTGGCACTAGAGCGCTTTTCAGACACATTCGACGTCAACACAGACGGCACCTATCGAGAGGGTCTCCGAGGTTCAATTTAGGATTGAGACGTCTGAAGGCATCTCAGCTCTTCGGCGTCGACGAACGCCTTCCGTACGCGAGCAGCCGAGAGACACTGGAAATATCACGAAGCGTGGATTCTCCAGCCGGACAAGATGCGAAGATTAGTTATCCCGCCCGAATCGATTCGAACTCAGGAAGAGGGGACAGGGGGCGGGAGCACGGACTTTCTCGGATACAAAGTACAAAGTGATTGTATTTCCGCAGGTGCGTGTAGGGAGTCGGCTGTACTGGAGAACCGAGTCTGTCGTTCGTACGCCTGTGTTCAAAGGGCAGTTCTGGAATAGTTACGTAATCTCGACCGCATTTGAGAGTCGGACGACTGGCAAGTGGTCATCAATGTACCCGCAGGCATGTCACTGTACATTGAGAAGCGTGGAGTGAGACGGCGGACTGCAAAGTGGCTCCGCCAGACTCGGACCACTACCGCTTCACCGTATCAACGTCCGACATTCGTAGCACCGGAGGAGGTCGCCGTATCGACAGCTGACTACGCAGACATCCTGCAGATCTCGACGCCCTTGTTAACGCGGCTGCCGTCGGCAAACTCTTTCACGAACGTGCGGCGTCCAAGGCGGCGGTGACTGAACCGATTCGAAGCGCTAGCCGGAAAAGCTCACTAAGGGGCTCACGGATGAGCGGGAGAAGGCGAAGACGCTTTATAACTGGGTATCGAAAGAACATACGTTATGTGTCGGTTACACTAGAGAGCGGCGGCTACGTCCCGCACTCAGCCGAAGAAGTGCTCGCACAATGAATATGGCGATTGCAAAGATCACACGATCCTCTTGGAGGCGCTTCTTCGGGCAAGCCGGAATCGAAAGTGTTCCTGCACTTATTAACGTTGGCGACTCGTACACGCTATCAACGGTTGGCGTCTCTTCGCCCCTCAATCATGTCATCAACGTATTTGCCGACTCTCGACCTGTACGTGGACTCGACCGCCAAGTTTGCACCGTTCGGCACGTTACCGTTTGACGGATTCCGATAAGCCGGTTGTTTTGACGTCTCTCGGGCGGCTTGGTCAAACGCCCACGAGTGCGCCGCGAAAGATAATCTAGTGCGCACAGACATCTCGATCGTGGTCTATACACCCTGATGGCTCGATTGATGGTTCATCCATGGCGAGCGATGACAGGTCGATACAGAACTCGGCTCACGATCGACGCGTTTTGGTGATCGTGGGGTGCCATCAGATCAACTCGTAAAAGGGATTCTGTCGCGCTTTGGAGAGACTGGTAGCGGGGATAATCACGCATACGGACCCCGAAGATATCGGCGCGCCGTATTGGATTGAAAGTCACTTCCACCTGGATCCGGTCAGCAACGTCCCGGGGCGCTGGAGCGTTTGCGAATACCGGTAGGCCTTGCGCCGGGCAGCCTTGCCGGCACTGGCGGCGAGCAAGCCTGCAGGGAGAACAGGAACATTCATGGCCATGCGTCTCGCGAACAGTGAGCGAGCATTACATCATTCAATTTCCCGGGAACGTGCAGTATCAACTGACATGTCCGGGCCTCGCCACCTTTCGCGACGGGCCCAATCCAGTACAAAGCGACGTACCGGAAATTCGAGACGCCAGGTGGTATGGTTGATCGGGAGCTTGTTGTCGAACGCCCGTCACAAGTGTGCAGCGCCCGCGATCGTGGGCTTTGGCGTGCATTTAATGAGATTTTGCAGCGGGATCTGCGGTCTCAGCGGCCTTACCGGTAACAGGGCTTGCGCCGCGGCTAAATTGAATCGCGCCGGTGAAACAAACGCGTTGAAGTACGCGTTGAAGTACGCGTTGAAGTACGCGTTGAAGTACGCGGAACGCCCTAACACAAGATTATGGCCCTTATAGCCAGCCGACCTGCCGTGTTCTGCGCGGGGAGATGAGATCAACTCCGTGGCTGGGAGGTTGGTGAGTCTAGATCAGAAGGGAAAGCAGGCGGCAAATGGCCATTAAGCCTATGATTGAGAGGCCCGCGACCGTGATCCAAAAGCGGGCGCCAGGTTGGTCAAGATCATTGTGGATCTTCGACAGGTAGTTCGTCTCTTCGGGTGTCGTCGGAGTTCCCGCAAGAGTGCGGAGTCGAACAAATCGATGGTAAGAGGCGAGGTCTAGTCGGAGACATCTGACGTCGACGTTCTTCGCCGCCGTTACGATCGAGATGTAAACTAGAAGCAGCAGGCTGACAACGAAGGCCTGGTACCTTCCAGTCGCGGAGATTAGCGCCATCGCGGCGATCGCGATCGCGACGAGGTTTACTGCCGTAATACCGGCCACGCCAATCGCTCGCAATGAGCGCACCTCAACCGGCACGATCAGCATCGCTTCCGGAATCTCAGTAGTGAGACGGCAGCGAAACTCGCACTATTCGATTACAACGACGGATGCCACTGACGGATTCCATCGATAGTCAGTGCGGTTTCCCGTAATCGCACCGCTGAGTAATTCGTAGGGATCTTTGTCGTCTTTAGTGCCGAAGAGGACCTCCAAGGTCGGAGCGCTCGCGAGCGTGTGAATTGCCAGATTCACACGATCAAAGCTCTGTTGGGGAACAGCGACGAATGCCCTCCCATGAGTTGGCATGCGAATCGAGAGAGAAGTAGCCCCTCTTGGCGGACAAGCACAAGCCCACCAGGAACAGGCAACGTTGTGCCATCGGAACCTTGCTCCTCGACGCCCACGCCGACCCACAACTCGCGCTTGCCAAGGTCAGTACCATCGGTAAGGCTTAGATGGGAATCATCTGACAGCCGGGCCCTCCACCATACTGTGGGATTCCCGTTGTCGGGCAATGTCCATCCGACGTCTCTGCCAACAGGAACAATGCTAATACCATGATAGGCCATCGTTATAACTCTTGCGCCGTTATTGCGGCAGTCTTCGCCGGTAGACCATATTTCCGAGACCGCCGCTTCTGGAGCCGATGGCCTCGAAACGGCGATAGCGACGCCTACTGTTTACTTAGTAACGGATCTGGGTACCTTTCAAGTCATTGTCCCGCGATTTGTCGCTTGTAGAAAGTGCGGTCCGTCACAAACCGACTCGAGATTACGTGACGCACCTTGGAGGCCAGGACTACTTCAATACGCGCCAAAAAAGCCGCGTATATCAACATCAAGGCCGACGGCTGGCCTGTGCAATGGCCGGAGCACTTCTGCTCATGTTCTGTTTGCGCGCGGCGCCTGCTACACCCGCGCAGGCATCCGCGGTCGACAGTCACTGCGCGACGACGCAGCCGCAGGCGGTGCAGGTCACAAACTCTCCGACGCCGATAGACGCGCACAAGGATCGCAGCGGCTGGTTTATGGCCGTCGCTACCGTGGCGCTCGCGGCCTTCACGTGGCTGCTCTGGCGATCAACCGCCGCCTTGGTTAAGGGTGCTGATGAGACAGCGAAGCGTGAGCTGCGGAGCGTATGTGTTCGTCAATGATGCGAGGATTGAAGGAGTTGCAGCAGGCGGACAGCCCCGGTGGCCATTGTGCTGCTCAAGAACTCCGGTCAGACGCCTGCCTACAAGGTGCGCGTATCCATTCGAATGGAGTTGAGGGCCGCGTTTGCGGACGTGCCTGCACTGGAAGAGGCCGCAGCGTTGGGCCATCTCGCGCCCGGAGCCAACTTGACCACCAAAGCACCAAGCGTAGGGTCGCTTGCCGTGACGGAGCACGCGCGGCTGGATAGCGGTCACGTCACGTTGTTCGTCTACGGGGTCGTGCACTACATCGACTCGTTCAAGAAACCCCACTGGACGCGGTTTCGCACCATGGTCGGCGGCGCCGCTGGTTTACGAGCTGAGAGACCGGATGGCAGTCTACCCTTGGCGTCGTGCACTGAGGGGAACGAGACAGACGACGATATATGAAGCTGCTTCAGCCTCCAGTCTCCCCATCGCAAGCATTGCCTAAACGCGAACGAATCAGTAAACGCCCACTACCAGCTGCCCACAGTCTGCGGTGGTTCAGCAGCGGCTGAACGGGCAGTGGTAGCGTCTGCAGACGTCATTCCAACTGGTTGGTGCTTTTGTTGGTATGACTGTTCTGTAACCTAAATAAAACCCTTGCAGAGCCATCGGCCATGAATCAAAGCCACCCGTTCTTCTCGGCGGCACGTATGGCAAAGCCGAATATTTGCTCATGCATGCGGCCGCCCTGCGCGGTTAGCCGCTGCAAAAACCGGGCGAACCCCGCGCGCGTGAAGATGTGCAGGTGGCTCAAATGATAGACACCAGCTGGACCGTAATGACCCTCAACGGGACGATTGCGGTCTACGAATAGGGTGGTCTCGTCTACCGGTTTCGGGTCTCCGCGCACATTCTCGGCGCTATAGTCCACGGCCCACAAAGTCCCGTCGTTGACTATTAAAACCGGCATCACGAAGTCAAAAACGGCGCCCTTAGCATCAGCGGATGCCTTGACAGCGGTGTCTACTAGCTCGGTAGCTGACGCGAGTGCCTGAGCCCACTTGTCGTAGGTGTCTGCGTCCGAAGCAACTAGTTTTTTATCGTTGTCACCCCAGCGTATTTGGGTCGCAGATTTGCCTACATGCTCATCCACCGAGTAAAGACGAAAATCGGTGAACGGCGACCGTTCGATGGCAAACGCGCTGTCGCCGATCTGCGGACGGTAGAAGATTGTGACTACGTCGTGCTGTGATTCCGAAATGGGGCGAGGGACTCGCGAAACAACTAGCGGAAATTCGGGCGTAAGGCTTTTGCATTCAACTGCCAGTCTGACACTTGCTCGGACTGGCAATCCAATGCGGCAGCGAATGTCGAACTGTCGGGGCTTGCTAGTTATTGGATCAAAGTAACTGCCGCCGAGTCTTGGGCGGATGCCACGATCGGCCAGGGTCTTGTATGCAAATAATTCCAGGTCAAAGTCGTCTCGACCTTCGAGGTACGCTGCTATGTCCTTGTCAGTTATCTCACGCGGCATAAATTCGGTCGGCTTAGCGACATGCCTGCGAAATCAAAAGCCGCTCGGGCCGCGGAGGAGCGGAGCGGCAGGCCAGTGGAGTGTTCGCGCGAGGTAAGTGGCAAGGCGATACGCTCAGTCGTTCCGGGCAAAAAGTCAGGCGGCTTTGCGCACACTCAGTTTGACTCGTAGCCCCGCTGCTACCGCCATGTTGACCAGCGCGTCCAGACCAAACAAATTGATCTTGCCGCGCAACAGATCCGAGACCCGAGGTTGCGTCACACCAAACAGCTTGGCGATCTGTGCCTGACTCAAGCCGCTACTGATCAGATGCGTCTTCAGCGCTATCATCAAGGATGACCGCAGCTTCATGTTCTCAGCGTCCTCAGGGCTGTCCTCAATTGCATCCCAGACGCTGCTGAATCGCTTATTCCTCATGGATCTAGCTCCTTCGTCAATTCACGATAGCGTTTCTCGGCCAACTCCAGATCCGATCTGCTGGTTTTTTGCGACTTCTTCATGAAGCAATGCAGTACATAAATTGCATCGGCGAATTTCGTAACGTAGAGGATTCTGAATGCTCCAGCCGCATCACGAACCCGAATCTCTTGAACACCTCGGCCAACGATCGGCATGGGCTTCCAATCGTCCGGCTCAAGTCCCTGTTGCACCTGGTCGAGCTGATAACCCACTTCGCGACGCGCTGAAATTGGGAACCGACGCAGATCGGCGAGGGAGCTGCCCAGAACTCCACGGGTTTGCGATCGGTCATCTGCCGCAAATATACAATATATTGTATGAAACTACAAACAACATCAGGCGGCCGGGTGAAGCATCGTGAGCCCTGAGATCACTGTGCCCTTTTTGTGCTCCGCCCCCCTGATTGTGGCTCGGTTTGCCGCCGAATCAGGCGACTAAGTCATTGATTATATAAGTAGCACTCATAATGCCGGGGCCGAGGGGACGACCGCCGAGTCATCGGAAGGCCTGAGCTACCAACTCGCATCCCACTCGCTATGTGCCGTGAAGGGTGTGAGATTGAGACGAAACTCGCGCCTTCAGGCAAAGTCGCTTCGATGGTTAGACGCGGCAAGCAGTTCGGAGACACCGTCCTCGAGATTGCGCATCAGAAGTTGCGAGCGGCTAAGGCACGCTTCGCGCGAGTTCCCGTCCTCGGGCAGTCACCCAAGGAAGTCTATAAGGCGTCCTGTCAGGCAATTGCTGATGCACTGGCGGGCGACGGCTTTGAATACGCCCGCTCTCGGGCGAGCCTCACGCGGAAATCTTCGGATCTGTGCTCAACAATCTCTTTTCAATCGAGCCATTACAACGTCGCCGGCGAACTTGTAGCGCTCATCATTCACGCCGGGGTCACCTCGCAGCGTCTGAAGATCTGGCGCGCAACGCAGCCGTGCTTCATGGCAGGCCAGGACATAGTGGCGGGTGGTCAGATCGGCAACTTGGTCAAGCCTGAAAGCTGGATTCAGTGGAATCTGGCTCCGGAGGACGAGCGCGATGAAGAAATCGCCGATGGCGTGGCAGCAATCCATGAACTGGCGTACCCGTACTTCGATCTGTTCAATGACAACGCGGCGGTTCGCGCGCGTCTGATTGGTGAGGACATACCGTCGATGGGGCTCGCTTCAGCCTTCAGACTACATGATGTGCTTCGGGTCTAGAGATGAGGTCTTGGCGTTCGCGGCTCGAGTATTTCGCGAAAAAGTTCAAATCCAAGACCGCTACCACGCCGCGTTGGCGCAATACCAATCGCAAGGTGTGCCGCGCCGAGCATTTGGACCGTATGGCGATGTGTTTGCGGCAGCGACGCTGATGTTCGGTTTGCCCAATCTGGAAACGCCGGACGCAGAGGCAATTGGTGGAGCAGGACGGTGGCGCTATGCCGATGACGCGCCTACATCAAAAAGACCACGGCCTCTTAACCGAATAGAACAGAAAAATCGCCGCGCTCTGTCCAAGGCTGTGACCGCCGAACTTCGCGCTCGCGTTAGAGGTACAGGGTGGAAGATAACGCAGGGCTGGTTGTTCAGAGAAGATGACGGTTGGTTTGTGGACGCCCGCCCGTTGATGCACCTCACGGACCAAATATTGAGGTTCGAGTTACGCGTCAAGCCGATGAGCATCGAGCCCGTATTTTGGGAAATCGCCGATACGCAAGCCAACGAGAAGATGCCGCTGTCGTTTCGATTGGTCGGAGCGTGGACCGTGTCGACGCCAGCAACCAGGGTGGTTGCGATAGATGAAGGCTCTTTGGATGCCGGGAGTTTGGCGGAAGAGATTCTAGAGGTTGCGCATCGCGAGCTTGAACAGTCGCGGCTTAGTCGTAGTGTCGAAGGCTTCCTTGCAGATGTGCAACAGCACCATTCACGGCTCTCGTCGCGTCCCTACCTCCCTGCTATTGTTTGCTCTTTGATTGTCCTCGGACGTCTCGACGACGCTCGCGCTATTTGCATCGCCGCTCGCGCCAAACACGAAATTGGAGGGTTCCTTGTGGGTGCGCGCAGCTTCGTGGATCTCGCGATCGCCTGGTTGGACCGAAAGGCTCCAACAAAGCATTGACGCGCGGAAAGGTGGTGGATCGCTTGCGTTCGGGCGGCAGGCAGATGGAGTCACCGAGCGTGTTTCAATGGAGGAAAGATTCTTGTACAGGCGCCTTCGGCAAATGCTTTAACTTACGATCTGTGCTTGCGATTCACTGCACTCTAATGCCGGGGTCGAGCGTCGAGTCCCTCCCTCCCGATGGCCATGAGGTTGCGGGAGTCCTGCGGGGGTCGGGGCTGCTCAACGCTGCCAAGTCGTGCCAAATGCAACGGACGTCACGCGAACCAGTCTATGTGGATCAATGACTTGGCAATGCTTAAAAGTGGCCCCAAAACCTCTCTTCGAACTACGAACCAGGAGGTCGGGAGTTCGAATCTCTCCGGGCGCGCCAATCAGTCAAGTGTCTATACCGGTCACATCGCTGCCGAGTTGTACCCCGGACATGTCTTCACCGCTCACATAGGTGGCGCGGCGCTACGGTCCCATGCCGGGCTCGAACATCGGCCGAATCTCCGACTCGCCGTCGAATCCGGGCCAGTACTGACGATGCAACTCCATAAACTCAGTTGCAACTCGGACGGCTTCCGCCTTCGAGTCAGTCTGCAAGATCGCCCAGCCGCCGATTACTTCCTTGCTCTCGCTGAACGGGCCGTCCGTCACCGTGATCTTGCCGTTCGCGAGCCGCACGCGCACACCGTCCTTGCTCGGTAGCAGACCGCCAGATCTACAGGATCCCAGCATTAAGGGACTTATCAACGAACTTGCCCATCGCCTCCATCAGTGCAGCCGGCGGCCCGGATTGGCGGTAGGACTCCGAATGACGAATGAAGGTCAGATATTTCATGGCTCCTCCTCGGTTCCATTTACATGACGACCGAGCCGCCGCGAAATCGACACCCAACCACCGTTTTTCTCCACCTTATGAAGAAAGGCGGCGGTCGCTCCAAAAGGCGACGTCAGAACTCGTAAGGTCGAGATACAGCGCGCCATACGCGAGTCGCCTTCGTCCCGAGCGGATGCCGCGACGGCGGTGCCGGGACGGAGAGAGCCTTCATTCCAGTAAAGGATGCCCAGCCGGGAGTTGATGCGCGTACCAGGCGGAGAGACGGTGCCGGACGGTCTTTTCGCTTACCTGCTGTTCCGGCATGGGGGCAATCACTTTGTCGTGGACCAGCAACCGGTAGACGTACAGCGCTTTCTCGCTTAGCGAATCGGTCCGGTCGAACTCCACCGCCTTGCGACCCTCCGCATACTGGACCCCGGCAAGCAACGCTGCCTTGAATAATTCGGTTTCGTGCTTGAACTTTCTCATGTCGCACCTCGCAGCAGGGGACCGCGAGATCTATGCCGATACCGAGGAGCTGTGCCTCGCGGCAGAGGATGAGGGCTTCGACTAGATCCTGCTATATCGAGCATACCGCGCTGACCACCGATTCGCACAGCAGCGCGGTGTGGACTTTTCTCGCGTTTATCTACGCGCGGCGCAGAGCAATCCGGCATCGCTTGGGAAACAGCGCGCGGGGCGCGGCGTGGCAATTCCCCGTACGGATCTTGACTATCTATGTTCCAGGCGGCCTTCGCTGCGGTTCAGCCTGTTTGATCGAGGGGCCAAACCTCGACCACCCCGTGCGCAACCGCGCAAGGTGTCTGTGCGACCAGCTTCACGGCGTCGCTCAAGGAGGCGGCCTCGATCACGGCGAAGCCCGCTACGGGCAGGGAACAGGACATGAATGGACCCGACTTCGTCTCGAGGCGCTTCGCGTCCGTATTGCGTACCTGCACCGGCGTGCCGGCAACGCCCATCAGAGTGCCCGTCTCGCGCAACCGCGCATCTTCGGCATGCGCCGCTTCGCGTACGGCGACGTCAGTGCGGTCGTATCCCTCGCGGTCGCCATATCCGATGGTGATGAATTTCGGCATCGGTGATCTCCTTCATACACACAGCGTATCGATCCCTTACAGATGCAACGCCGCTTGTGTCGCCAACTGGCCAAACTGTCGCGATGACTAACTCAATGGTAGTCACAGCCGGACCTGATCGGCTTCCCGTGGAAGTCCTGCTCCAAGTGCCGGATGGCTCTGACGTGTGCAGCTGTGGGTGTCTCACCGCGTTTGCAGCGGCGGCGGGACCGCACAGCGCAAGGCGGATTGGAAGCCCGGCGCTCAGCCCCCGAAGACGGTTTGGCGCGCAGCGCTCGCGCACATCCTCGCGCTGCAGCTCTGTCGGAAACCCTCAAGGTGCGCTACAAATAAAGACGCCATCCGGAGCGATGAGGCATGCCCAAGGACATCGAGCAGGAACTGGACGCGATTTTCGCGCATCACAAGACCCGCGTTTCGCAGGCCCGTGATGAGGCCGCTGACAAGAGCGTGGCGGCGGAGACCTTTCCGCAAGCGGCCGCTGACTGCCTGGCTCAGGTGATTACGCCCGCCCTGCAGCAGATGGCTCAGGCGCTGCACGCCCGGGGTGTCGCCGCGCGGGTTGCGACCGACGACTCAGCTGCCCGGATCGATATTCCGGTGAGCCGGCATGCGCGGCTCGGACATGGGTTCGGGGGCTATCCGTTTCTGCGCGCACGTCCGGACCGTGCCAGCCGCCGGATGCACTTTGAGCGGAACATCTCGGACAGCCGGGGCAGCAGTCCGGTGGGCGACTATCCGCTTGCCGAGATCGATGCGGACATGGTGAAGGCCATGGTGGTGGACTTGGTCCGGCACCTGTACGGACCGTTCTAGTCCGCTAGCGCTGTGCCGCCCCCCGCGCAGCAGCTGCACGCCGCGGCGCGGCAGCTTCCGGGCAGCTGCCGCGCCACGGGTGGAACCATCGCTAGGGGCAGCTCGTCGGCGCCGGCTGGTGGTGGCCTTCGACGTAGGTGCCATTGCAGTTCAAGAGAACGCGCTGCAGTGAAGGCGGCGTCTGGAAGCTGAACAGACCCTCGAGGCTGCCGGCGTAATGGTCGAATGAGCCCTGACCATTCGGCTGGGGCGTGCCATCGATCGTTCCCAGTCCCCAGTTGTCCTCGATGAAGTGGATCACCGAGGCCTGGTTGGTGAGGTGGTGATCGACGTAGTTCGGCTGCGCCCAGGGTGAGATCACCAGCAACGGCAGCCGCGGTCCGTGACCACACCGCGCCGGGTTGGCGCCGCCCTGCGGTTTGCCGCAGTTGCCCGGCCCGGCCAGGGCATCCACCGGGGTGCTCGAGGGGCTGGCGATCGGGCCGTTCACATGGTCATACCAGCCGTCGGAGTCGTCATACGTGATGATGATCGCGGTGTCGGCCCAGGACGGGGACAGCATGATGCGGTTGACCATCGAGACGAGCCAGTTCTGCTCGCTGGTCGGGTCGGAGTTGCCCGGATGGCCGTTCTCGTAGGCGGGCGCCTTGATGAACGACACCGCCGGGAGGTGGCCCGCATTGAGTGCGGCGATGAAATCGCTCGTGTCGTAATTATGGTTCGCCTGGTCGGTGGTGCCGATTGCGGCCACCGAGCTCGGCGGCAGGTGGTGCGGATTGGCGGTGCTCGCGTACATCATGAACGGGTTGTGGTGCGGCACGTAGTCCGTCACCGCGGTGTGGATGTCAGGCCCGGTGATAAGCGGCGGCTGCGGGTTCGGCACCCCCGGGTGGCCGGTGTGGTTGGAGGCACAGACCGCCGGTTTCACGAGGCTCCCGTCGGCGTTCAGCACCGCCGGGGTCGTCGGCCGGAACCCGCCCTGGAACCAGCCCCAAGTGAGGTGCGCTGCATTCAGAAGATCGCCGATATTGCGCCCCGTCATGCGCAGCGTCGCTGACCCGGTCGCGGTGCCGCCGGCGTCCGCGCCACAGTCATCGAGGTAGGGATCGAAGTCGCCGATGTCGGTCACGACGGTCTGTCCCGCGGTGTAGCTGGTCGGGTACGCGGACCCGCTCGAGCCGCTGCCGAAATACAGCACGCCGCCGTAGGTCTGGCCGGAGATGAGGTTGACCGCGCCGGGAGTCGAGGGCCCGAAGGTTGCGTCGAAGTAGTTGTCGCTCATCGCGAAGTTCTGCGCGTAGTTCCACAGCGCCGTGACGGTGTTGCCGTCGTAGTAGCCGAGGACGGTCGTGCCATCGGGGGCGCAGCCCTCGCTGGTGGTGCGGCCCGTGAACTGCGGGAAGACGTCCATCAGCCCGCTGTCCACCGCCTGCTGCTCGGGGCCGTAGTTGTGGTTCTGGCTGCAGGTGTAGGCCTGCGCCGGTGACAGGCGCTGTGGATTGGCCTGCTCGGTGCCGGCGGCGTTCTTGTTGGGATTGTTGCTGAGGAGTTCATGGCTCAGGCCGTTGACCGTCGGGGTGAGCGGTAAGGCGCGGAAGTAGACCTCGCCGGCGTTGTTCTGCGCGTGCGGGTAGGTACCGAAGTAGTGATCGAAGGACACGTTCTCCTGGAACAGGACGACGACGTGGCGGATGGGGGTGCGGGTGCGGTCGGCGCCCTGGTCGGCCTGCGCCTCGGTTGAAACCGAGGTGTAGGTGGCGAGCGCGGCGAGCACCGCGAGGCTGATGCGCTTCACTGTGGAGTCTCCCTGGAGTGTCAGTGGACACGAACGGAGACGCAGATTACGCAGCGACGTTATCGGAATTGTGACGGCGCGGCGTCTGAGCGTGGCTGTAATAACGCCGCAATCTGCGTGCAACATTAATGCGCGCATGCAACGCATCAAAGCGGACACACCCACGTGAGCCGGGGGCGCGGCGCCATCGCCCTCCTGTTTCTGACCAGCACGGCGCTCGCTTTGGCCGCGCCGTCCGCGCCTTGGACCGGACACGGCAACCCGGCGTCCGCGGGGGAGGCCGGCGAGCTGTGTGCCCGGCCCGAGCCCGGTGCGCAGGTGTCCGACCCGCCCGAGGTGCGCAGCCGCAACGGCCGCCTCACGGTGGAGCTCACTCTGCACAACGAGCACGCCTCATCCGGCGCGCGCTTCTGCTACCGCCTCGCAGACGGACGGCAGTCACCGACCCTGCGCGTCGCGCCCGGGGACTGGGTAACCCTCACGCTGCACAACGCGCTCATCACGCCCTCCGGACGCTCGCCGGCCCGGGCCGGGACACGCGCCGTCCGAAGCGATGATCCGTGCACGAGTGGAGCGATGGGGCCTGCGGCTACGAACCTGCATTTCCACGGGCTTCCGCTGCCGCCACGCTGCCATCAGGATGAGGTGCTGAAGACCTCGATCCCTGCAGGTGGGACCTTTGTGTACCGCTTCCGAATTCCGAAGGACGCGCCCCCGGGTCTTTACTGGTATCACCCGCACATTCACGGCTTCACCCTGGCCCCGGTGCTCGGCGGTGGCTCCGGAGCGCTGATCGTCGAGGGTATCCAGCGCGCGGTGCCGCAACTTGCCGGCCTGCCGGAGCGCGTCTTCGTGATACGTGATCAGGACCTCGTGCATCCGCAGGCCGAGCCCTCGCCGTCCGAGCCGCGCACTGCGCAGCTGCTCCTGGACGCCGACGGCGATGCCGTGAACACGCACACCGGTTACGGCCGCCCGGCCAAGGATCTGTCAGTGAACTATGTGCCGGTGCCCTTTCCGGACTATCCCCCGGCGCAGGTCAGGGTGCGCCCGGGTGAGCGGCAGCTGTGGCGCGTTCTCAACGCCGCCTCGCTCACCTACCTGCACCTGGCGCTGCTCTATGACGGCGAGGCACAGCGCCTGGGTGTCGTCGCGCTCGATGGGGTGCCGGTGAATGCGCGCGGTGCCGATGCGGCCCAGGTGGCATGGGCCGACCACGTCGGCATCCCGCCCGGCGGGCGCGCGGAGTTCCTCATCACCACCCCGCCGGCGCGGACAGCGGCGCTGCTCGTGACGCGCTCGGTGGATACCGGCGCGAGCGGTGAAAACGACCCGAACCGCGCGCTCGCCGCCATCATCGGCGATCCGGCAGCTCCCGCAGCGGCACAGTTGCCTCAGGACACGCAGCCTCTGCCGTCACCCGCGCGCGTGTGGCTGGGCGATGTCACCCCGACCCGCGTGCGTAAGTTCTACTTCTCCGAGGCGCAAGCTGATCCGGGCGATCCGGCAAGTCCTGTGAGTTACTTCATCACCGAGCAGGGGCGCGAGCCGAAGGTCTTCGACCCCGCAGCCGCCTCACCCGATGTCACCGTGCATCAGGGCGAGGTGGAGGACTGGATCATCGAGAACCGATCGACCGAGCTGCATGCCTTCCACATCCACCAGCTGCATTTTCTGCTGCTGGACTGGTTTGGGCTGCCCGTGCACGAGCCGTTCCTGCGCGATACCGTGAACGTGCCGTTTTACGATCCGAAGATGGGACGCTTCCCGAGCGTGCGCCTGCGCCTGGACTTCCGCGACCCGCAGACGGTGGGCACATTTCTCTACCACTGCCATCTGCTCGAGCACGAGGACGGGGGCATGATGGGTACGGTGCGCGTCGTGCCGGCCGCGCGCTGAGCGCGCCAGCGCCGTGTCAGGCCAGGCGCAGAGGATGGCGGCCCATGAATCGCCGCCCGGTGTTTGCGGGCGCACGCCTTGACCCGGCCGACGGCGCCGCCACAGTCCGCTCAGGCGGCGCTGCGCTGCGTATCGCGCTCGAGCTCGACTTTGCGTACCTGCACGCGTGTGGCATCCGGCAGGGCGTCGTCGATCGCCATGCACACCGTGGCCACGTCATCGCGCATGGCCTCGAGCTCGTCGAACAGGTAACGCTCCAGTACCGCGCGCGCCCGCGTCAAAAGCGCCAGCAGCTCTTCCTGGGTCATGCGACCTCCCGGTGGGACTTGTGCGAGTTCAGGCTCGGATGGACCAGCGCAGGATACGACGATTGCACTTCTTCATACACAAGATCTTGTGTCCGGAGGGGCCATGCCTGCACCATACTTTGTGGCTCTTTCTGACCGGCCCAGTCATTTCAGGGACTTACACTCATGCCGGGTCCGGGTCCGCTGAGCGCGCAACCGCCCGGGGCGGCGCGCGCGGTCGTGCGAGTCGCCAGCGGCAACTTCCTCGAGATGTACGACTTCATGGTGTTCGGCTATTACGCCCAGGCCATCGGTCGCACATTCTTTCCCGCAGGCAGCGCCTTCGTATCGCTGATGCTCGCACTCATGACCTTCGGCGCCGGTTTCCTCATGCGGCCGCTCGGCGCGGTGGTGCTCGGCGCCTATGCCGACCGGCACGGCCGGCGCTCGGCGCTGCTGCTCACCTTGAGCCTCATGGCGATCGGGATCGTCTCGATCGCACTCACTCCGGGCTATGCGAGCATCGGCGTGGCCGCGCCTTTGATCGTGCTGTGCGGCCGGCTGCTGCAGGGATTCTCGGCCGGGATGGAGCTCGGCGGGGTCTCGGTTTATCTCGCTGAGATCGCACCCGCAGGGCGGCGCGGCTTTTACGTGAGCTGGCAGTCGGCGAGCCAGCAGATCGCGGTGATGGCCGCGGCCCTCGGCGGCGTGCTCCTGTATCGCGGACTCGGCTCCGAGGCGGTAAATGACTGGGCATGGCGCCTGCCGCTGCTGGCCGGCTGCGCACTCGTGCCGCTGCTGTTCATCCTGCGGCGCTCCCTCACCGAGACGCCGCAGTTCGCACGCCGCGCGTCCCACCCGCACCTGTCTGAGATCCTGCGCTCCCTCCTCGCGCACTGGCACGTCGTGCTCATCGGCACCTTGCTGGTGGTGACCACGACCGTCTCGTTCTATCTGATCACCGCGTACACCCCGACCTTCGGCACGAGCGTGCTCGGGTTGTCCGCGATGAGCGCTCTGCTCGTCACGCTGTGCGTGGCGGCCTCCAATCTCTTGTGGCTGCCGTTGATGGGCGCGCTCTCGGACCGCATCGGGCGCCGGCCGCTGCTCATCGCCTGCACGGCGACGCTGCTCGTGTGCGCCTATCCGCTCATGCTGTGGCTGACCAGCGCGCCCTCGGTGGCGCGCCTTTTGGTGACGACGCTGGTGCTGTCCTTCCTGTACGCCAGCTACAACGGCGCGATGGTGGTATTTCTGACCGAGCTCATGCCGGTGCCGGTGCGCACCACGGGCTTTGCTCTGGCCTACAGTCTGGCGACAGCCCTCTTCGGCGGCTTCACTCCGGCGATCTGCACCTATCTGATCCATGCCACCGGCAACCGGGCTATGCCCGGGCTGTGGTTGTCATTGGCTGCCGCCTGTGGTCTTTTCGCCGCATGGGTGGGACGGGCGCAGGCGGACGATTTGGCTCCTGAGGGCCCAAGGGCGCGGGTATGACAAGACTCAGTCGGCGCCGTTTCGCCGCACTCGCCGCTGCGTTTGGCTTTCTCGGCGCGCGCACACGTGGCGCGCAGGCGCAGGAGCCGCCGTTCGAGGTCGCCCTGACCGGCAACGTGCGCGTGCCGATGCGCGACGGCGTGCACCTGGCTACGGACCTCTACCGCCCGGCGCGCTCGGGGCAGGCCGTGACGGGGCGCTTCCCCGTGATTCTCGAGCGCACTCCCTACGGCCGTAACGTCACGAGCTTCCGCGACTTCACCGCCGCCCGCGCCGCCCCGCTCACGCGCGCCGAGGTCGCGGCCTTCTACGTGCGCCACGGCTACGTGGTGGTGTTTCAGGATTGCCGCGGCCGCTACGACTCGGAAGGGGAGTTCACCAAGTACCTGAGCGAGGGGGCAGACGGCTTCGACACCTGCCGCTGGCTCGTGGCGCAGCCCTGGTGCAACGGCCGCATCGGCACCATGGGACTTTCCTACGCCGCCCATACGCAGGTGGCGCTTGCCTGCCTCAATCCCCCGGGGCTCAAGGCGATGTACGTCGACTGCGGCGGCTTCTCCAACGCGTACCAGGGCGGGATCCGCCAGGGCGGCGCGTTCGAGCTCAAGCAGGTGACCTGGGCCTACAACCTCGGCCTGGAGAGCCGCGAGGCCCAGTCCGACGCGCGCCTGCTCGCGGCGCTGAAGGCGGTGGATCTCAAGGCGTGGTTCGCCAGCATGCCCTGGAAGCGCGGCCATACCCCGATCAGTCTTCTGCCCGCCTATGAAAGCTACGTCTACGAGCAGTGGCAGCACGGCACCTTCGATGCGTTCTGGAAGCAGCTCGGCATCTACGCTCAGGGCTTCTACGACTCCTTCGCCGACGCCGCCATGGTGCACCTCTCGGGCTGGTACGACGCCTACGCGCGCACCGCCACCGACAACTACGTCGGCCTCTCGCGCCGCAAGCGTGGGCCGGTGCGCCTCATCATGGGTCCCTGGACGCACGGCGCACGCTCGACGCCGTATTCCGGCGAGGTCGAGTTCGGGGCCGGCTCGACCCTGGATGCCGATGGCGGTGGCGACATCTTCGAGCAGCGCCTGAGATGGTTCGAGCGGTACCTGAAGGGGCAGGGCGGACGCTCAACCGAGCCGCCGGTGCGCATCTTCGTGATGGGCGGCGGCAGCGGGCGCAAGAGCGCGCAGGGCCGGCTCGAGCACGGCGGGCGCTGGCGCAGCGAGCGTGACTGGCCGCTGCCGGACCAGAAGCTGACGCCCTTCTTCCTGAGTGCCGCGGGCGAGCTGCGGCGCGAGGCACCGGCCCGCGATGCGGCCGCGCTCGCCTACGACTTCAACCCCGAGCACCCGGTGCCCACCATGGGCGGCACGGTGACCTCGGGCGAGCCGCTGATGCGCGGTGGCGGCTACGATCAGCGCGAGGGTCCGAACTTCTACGGCTCGCGCGCGCCGTATCTGCCGGTGGCTGCGCGCCCCGACGTGCTGGTGTTCGAGACCGAAGCGCTGCGCGAGGACCTCGAGGTGACCGGGCCGATCGAGGCGCAGCTGTGGGTCAGCTCGGACGCTCCCGACACCGACTTCACCATCAAGCTCATCGATGTGTATCCGCCGAGTGAGGATTATCCGGAAGGCTTCGCGCTCAACCTGACCGACGGCATCCTGCGCTGCCGTTACCGCGATTCCTTCGCGGCGCCGCAGCTGATGACCCCGGGCGAGGTCTATGCCATCCGCGTCACCGCCTTCCCCACCTCCAACCTCTTCCGGCGCGGCCACCGCCTGCGGCTGGATGTGTCCTCGAGCAACTTTCCGCACTTCGATGTGAACCCGAACACCGGCGCCCCCGAGGGCACCGGACTCACGCGGCGCAGCGCGCGTAACACCCTGTACGTGGATGCCGCGCGGCCCTCGCAGCTGATTCTGCCGCTGATTCCGCCCCGGGCCTGAGCCGCGCTGCGCCGCGCGCCGCCACAGCCGGAAATAGCGTGCGGCGCGGCACGAAACCGGGCCGCCGCCGCGTGACTCCGCTCACGGTTGCACCGTGCCGCGCCCCCCAAAATGCCTGTCGGCAAAGACTATCTGGCGATGCTAATTCCATGAGCCTGTCCCAACTCGTCCTCGGCGCCGCTCTGGGCTTCATGATCGCCCAGGGGATCCTCTACGGCATCCGCCAGGGGCTGGCCTGGCTCGAGCGCACGGACGGGCGCGTGCCCGGACAGGCGCTGCTCAGCGCGGTGGTGCGCTACGCCGGGCCGGTCGCGGCGAGCGCCGCGCTCGTGACCTTCGGGGTGTGGGCGCTGAGCGACTATTTTGCCGCGCGCTCGGCCCGTGCCGCCGAGGCTGCAACCGCACTCGAGGCGCCCCTGGCCGATGCCCCAGCCGCGGATAGCCATAGTGAGGAGCTCACCGCCGCAAGCGCGCCCGCAGCGTCCGATGTGGCGCCGGGGGCCGTCGAGCCCGATCCGTACGCCGACCCGGACTACCGCGTGCGCCGTCATGCGCGCAAGGCAGGCGCCCCGCTCAATCTCAAGGACGCGCTGCTGCAGAAGGCCGAAATGAAGGCGCGCACCGAGCTGCTGGTGGATACGCAGCAGCACCGCCGCCGCTCCCAGTACGACTGCGAGGCCGCCGATCACGCCGACAAATACCTCAAGGCCGACCTGGATGTGTGGGGCTTCAATTCCTGGCAGGAAAAGTACTTCCCGGTGAAGGCGTTCCGGGGCGCTACCCTGCCCGAGTGCCGGGACATCCAGGACGTCGTCGATCACGGCAGCAACATCGACCTGAAATCGACCGTCGCGGCCGACACGCACCATTGAAGTCGCCGCCGCCTGCGGCCTGATTCTGCGCGCCCCGCCCCCAGGTGGGGCGCGATCGTTTCAGCTTTCCGCGGAGGGCCACATGCGTGCGAGCACGCGGTCGCGGCGCCCGAACTGGTGCCACAGTGCGGCGAGGGCGTGGAGCGAGGCGAGGGCGAAGAGCGCGTACGCCAGGTAGCCGTGGATGTCCTCGGTCGGGTGAAACACGGCGCGGTTGCGCGCGACGTGGAAGTCGAGTCGGAACAGCCCGAAATCAAACACCCGGCCGTGCCAGATGAAGGTCACGATCCCGAACAGCGGGATCACGCACAGCAGCAGATACAGCAGCAGATGCACCGGCCGCGCCAGATGCAGCGCCAGAGCGCCGTCGGCAGGGTCGGGCGGCGGGGGCGGATGGGCGCGGCGCCAGCCGAGGCGCACCAGGAGCAGCCCCAGCACGAGCAGCCCGAGCACGGCGTGGAGGTTGATCCAGAAGGCCTGCGTCCCTTTTGGCCAGGAGTCGTGCAGCAGACCGAGCACGCCGACGATCACGATTAGCACCGCCATGCACCAGTGCAGTGCGATCGCCGGGGTGTCATAGCGGCGCGCCGCGGCGCTCGCCGCGCGCGGCGCCGCGGCACTCATATCGGCTGCTCGAGCGAGCGCGCGAGCGGGGTGAAGAGCTTCGGACCGGCTTCCGTCATGTACCAGCAGTCCTCGAGCCGGATGCCGAACTCACCGGGGATGTAGATGCCGGGCTCATCGGAGAAGCACATGCCCGGCTCAAGCGGCGTGGCATCGCTGCGCACCAGATACGGCGGCTCGTGACCGTCGATGCCGATGCCGTGCCCGGTGCGGTGCGACAGGCCAGGCAGGCCGTAGTCCTTCGACCACCCCTCACTCTCGTAGTAGCTGCGCACCGCGCGATCGACCGCGCCCGCCGCCACGCCCACGCGCGCAGTCTCGAGCGCGATCTCCTGGCCGCGCTTGACGGTGGCCCACACTTTGCGCTGCCGCGGGGTCGCCTGCCCGTACACCCAGGTGCGCGAGATGTCCGACTGGTAACCGTGCACGTTGCAGCCGGTGTCGATGAGGATCACCGAGCCCTCGTGGACCTGCTGCGGTTTGACTGAGCCGTGCGGGAAGGCGCTCGCCTCATTCAGCAGCACCAGGGAGAACTCGTGCGTGCCGCCGAGCTGCTCGGTGGCGCGCACCATGAGCTCGAGCACGTCACCCTTGCCCATACCGGGCCGCACCGCGCCGTGCACGTGCCGAAGCGCTGCCAGGGTGATGTCATTGGCGAGCTGCATGAGGGCAAGCTCGGCCGGGGATTTGATGAGCCGGCAGGCGCGTACCAGCTCATCACCCGGCGCCACGCTGCGCCCGGCCGACTCGCGGCTCACGCGTTCGATGATGAAATAGCGCGTCGTCGGCTCGATGGCGAGCGCCCCGGCGGGCTGCGCCCGCACCGCGGCGGCCAGCAGGGCGAAGGGACTTTCGTCCTCCTTCCAGGGCTGCACGTCCGCATCGACCTGCAGTGTCTCGCGGATCGAGGGCTCCTCGAAGAACGGCGTGACGATGAGCGGCCGGCCCTGGGCCGGAATGAGCGCCGCGGTGGTGCGCTCCGAGCGCCACCAGCGCACGCCGGTGAAGTATTCGAGCGAGGAGCCCGATTCGACCAGGAGCGCTGCGGCGCCGGCTGCCGGCATCAGGCCCTGCAGTTTCGCCAGGCGCGCCTGGTGCTCCGCCGCGCTGATGGGTACGGCGGCGGAGCTCAGGGATTTCAGCGGTGTCGCGGGACGGTGCGCTGCCGGTGCCGCGGCAGCCGCCGTGGCGGTGATGGCCGCGGCCGTGCCGCCGAGAAAGCCGCGACGCGTGAGCTCGCTCATGGACGGCCGCCGCCGCAACCGGGGTCGCGCCCGCGCCTCACTTGCACTGGCACAGGGCGTCCTTGAAGCCCTGCTGCTGGGCCAGACTCAGGCCCGCGGCATCGAGCGCGGAGTTCAGTGTCTGCTGGTAGTTCACGACGCTGCCCGCGTAGCCGTAGTTATCGGCAGCACCCTGCACCGTGCCGCTCCAGCAGCTGTTGCCCGCCGCGCTGAGCACGCGCCCGGTCAGCGCCAGGCGCGCGTTGTAGCTGGCACGGTGCCACAGCGACTCATTCGTGCGCAGCGTGTCGATGCTGATGCTCACCTTCGGCCCTGAGCCCTGTACCACGTAGCCGTTCTGCCCGAGCACGGCGGTCAGTCCCTGCTGCGCCCAGCTGGCAACGTCACTGCTCGTGGTGACCAGCGCATGCAGCGGCTTGCTCTCGTGGGTGCGCTCCCCGAGGGTCTTGTCGGCGCGGGCGTCAGTGACCTGCAGCTGCGCGATGGCGTTGCAGGCCACCGTTCCCACCACCTCGGTGTTGCGCGGGCCCGGGACATAGCTCAGCGGCACGTTCATCGGTTCGACGCGCTCGATCGCGCAGGCGCAGAGCATGACGAGCGTGGCGGCCGGCAGGAGTTTGTTCTTCATTCCCGGACTTCCTTGCAGGTGCGTACCGCCCATCATAACCAAAGGGCGCGACCGGGGGCACGCGCGCGCCAAAGCGCAGGCGCCGCCGGCGCGCGGCACGGCGCGCCAGGTGCCGCCGCTTACCCTGCCCGAGGGTCCCCGTTTATGTGACGCAGGTCACTCTCGGCAAGCCTCTTTGCAAAGTGCGCGAGGTGATTTTGAGAGGCCGGAACAGTCTGGAAAACCCGATCCGATTTACTTTAATCCGGTGAACATCCGCTCGCAGGTCAGCTTCCTGATTGCCGGGATCTTCGTGATCCTGGGGCTCGCCGCCATCCTGGTCGGCAAGCTCGTGATCATGCCGAGTTTCGCCGAGCTCGAGCGCACCGATGCCCGCACCGCGATGCGCCGCATCGAGCACGCGCTCGACCAGGCCGAGGAGCAGGTGGCCATAGCGAGCACCGACTGGGGCAACTGGGCCGATACCTACCGCTTCGCCAATGACCGCAACCCGGAGTTCGTCAAGGCGAACATCACCACCGTGGCGCTTAGGCAGCTCAAGGTCAACGCCCTCCTGATCGTCGGCCGCGACGGCGAGATCCTGCTCGCCCGCGACGAGGATCTGACGCACGAGCGGCCCCTGGGCCTGGATCTCACCGCGCGCCGGGCACTGCCGGCGCGCTTCCCGTGGCGTGCGGACTCCCTGGAAGGCCCGGCCAAGGGCCTCATTGATACCAACCACGGCGTCATGCTCATCGCCGCCGCGCCGATTCTGGACGGCAACAGCGGCGGCCCGGCGCGCGGCATGGTGCTGATGGGGCGCCTGCTCGATGCCGCGGCACTCGACGCCATCGCCGCCCAAGCCCAGGCGCAGCTGACCCTGCTCGGCGCGGAGCCGGGCACCGCCGGCGAGCGCATCGCCGAAACGGACCGGGTCACGCAGGTGTTCCGCGGCTTCAGCGACATCTACGGCCTGCCGCTCATGAGCTTCCGGGTCGATGTGCCGCGCGAGGTGACGCTGCGCGGCGAGGGGGCCGTGAAGGTTGCCGCCTGGAGCCTGATCGCCGCCGCCATCGTGGTGCTGCTGCTGCTCGTGGTGGTGCTGAACCGGGTGGTCCTCGACCCGCTCGCCGCCGTGACCCGCCACGCCGTGGCCGTAGGCGAGGGGCAGGACATTCCACCGCTGACCCTGGCGCGCGATGACGAGATCGGCGTGCTCGCGCAGGAGTTCAACCGCATGGTCGAACGCGTCACCGAGTCGCGCATGGCGCTGGTTGACCAGTCCTTCCAGGCCGGTTTCGCCGAACTCGCGCGCGGCGTACTGCACAACCTCGGCAACGCCATGACCCCGATCGGTGTGCGCCTGGCCAACCTCGAAGAGCGGCTGCGCAGTTCCCCGGCCGAGGACATCGAGCAGGCGCTCAGCGAGCTGCAGGATCCGCGCTGCGAGGCGCAGCGCCGCGCCGACCTCGAGCAGTTCGTGCGCCTGGCCTGCCGCGAGCTCGCCGCGAGCGTGCTGCAGACCCAGGAGGACGTGGCAGTCATGAAGCGCCAGACGAGCGTGGTGCAGACCACGCTCGCCGAGCAGATGCGCAACACCCGCAACGACCACGTCATCGAGCCGGTACGCCTCACCGAGCTCGTCTCGCAGTCCCTGGAGATCGTCCCCGACACCGCGCGCCAGCGCCTCACCATCGAGAACGACGAGACGCTGCGGCGCCTCGGGGTGGTACGCGTCGCGCGCACCGTGCTGCGCCTGATCCTGCAGAACCTGATCATCAACGCCGCCGACGCCGTGCGCGATGCCGGCAAGGAGCGAGGCGTGCTGCGCCTGAGCGCGGAGATCGTGCGCGAGGAGGACCGCCCGCAGCTGCACCTGCAGTGCCGCGATGACGGGGTCGGCATCGCGCCGCAGAACCTGCAGCGCGTGTTCGAAAAGGGTTTTTCCACCAAGTCCCCCGAAACCAATCACGGCATCGGTCTGCACTGGTGCGCCAACGCCATCGGCGCGCTCGGCGGGCGCATCTGGGCGGCGAGCGAAGGGCCGGGCCGGGGCGCGTCCATGCATCTGCTCGTGCCGCTGGGCGGGTCGGAAGCGACCGCGCTGGCGGGCACTGTCTGAGGGTTAAGTCATGACTGAGAAAAATGCCCCGGTGCGGGTGCTGGTGGTCGACGACGAGGCGGAGGTGCGCGACGCCTACCGGCAGATCCTGCTCGAGAACGAGGTGACGCAGGAGATGCTGGGTTTTCGTGAGCTGCGCAGCCGCCTGTTCAACAAGCGCAGTGCCAGCGACACGGCGCGGCAGCGCTCGCTCGCGCGGGCCGCAGGCTTCGATCCGGTGTTCTGCGACGGCGCCGAGGCCGCGGTGGAGGCGGTGCGCCAGAGCCTCGCCGCCAACGAGCCCTTTGCCGTGGTGTTCCTCGACATGCGCATGCCGCCCGGCCCCGACGGCGCCTGGGCGGCCACCAAGATCCGCGAGCTCGACCCGGCCGTGGAGATCGTGGTGTGCACGGCTTACTCGGATGTCGACCCGTGCGAGTTGGGCGGCATCGCTCCTCCGGAGGACAAGCTCTCGTACCTGCAGAAGCCGTTTCACCCGCACGAGATCCGCCAGCTGGTGATCTCCCTCAGCAGCAAGTGGCGCGCGGAGCGGCGCATCGTGCGCCTGGCCTATTTCGATACGCTCACCGGGCTGCCCAACCGCGAGCAGGCGCGCACGCGTCTGGCCGCCGCCCTGGAGGCCGCCCAGGAGAACCAGCGCACGCTGGCGCTGCTCTACCTCGATCTCGACAACTTCAAGCGCGTCAACGACACCCTGGGCCACGCCGTCGGCGATCAGCTGCTGTGCGTGGTCGCCGACCGGCTGCGCGGCTCGCTGCGCTACGGTGGCGGCAGCGGCGCGAATACCCCGGCGGATACGGCGCGGCCCGGGGACCTGGCGCGCCTCGGCGGCGATGAATTTCTGGTGCTGTTGCCGAATCTGCGCTCCGCCAACGACGCCGGTGCGGTGGCCGAGCGGCTCATCGCCGCGCTGCGCGAGCCGATGCAGCTCGCCACGAACTCGCTCGTGGTGACCCCCAGCATCGGCATCGCGGTGTTCCCGCGCGACGGCATGGACGCCGAGACGCTGCTGCGCAACGCCGACCTGGCGATGTACTACGCCAAGCGGCGCACCCCGGGCTCGCACGCTTACTTCGATGTCGCGATGAACGCGACCGCGCTGCATCGCTTCACCATCGAGGAGCAGCTGCGCGGTGCGCTCGAGCGCAACGAGTTTCTCCTGCAGTACCAGCCGCAGTTCGATGTGCGCCTCGGCACCATCTCCGGCATGGAGGCGCTGCTGCGCTGGACCAACAAGGACTTGGGTCCGGTGAGCCCGGCGGAGTTCATCCCGGTGGCCGAGGAGACCGGGCTCATCCACGCCATCGGCAAGTGGGTGCTGCGCCAGGCCTGTGCACAGGCGCGCGCCTGGCGCGACGAGGGCCTGCCGTTCCAGCGCATGGCGGTGAACGTCTCCGGGCGTCAGTTCGCTCTCGCCGAGTACCCGGCCGAGGTCGCGACCATCCTGGAGGAGACCGGCCTTGAGCCTTCGCGGCTCGAGCTCGAGATCACCGAGTCGGTAGTTATGGCGGACGAGGTCTGGGCACAGAAGGCCATCAACGAGCTCAAGCAGCTCGGCATCTCGTTGGCCATCGATGACTTCGGCACCGGCTACTCGAGCTTCGGTCGCCTGCGGCATTTCTCCG
This sequence comes from uncultured Pseudomonadota bacterium, assembly GCA_963825385.1. Taxonomy (GTDB): domain Bacteria; phylum Pseudomonadota; class Gammaproteobacteria; order Steroidobacterales; family Steroidobacteraceae; genus 13-2-20CM-66-19. The sequence goes on from CAWGSX010000001.1 coordinate 935,306, forward strand.
TGGACCGCCTGAAGATCGACCGCTCCTTCGTGAGCGCGGTCACCGAGTGCAATGACGATCGCGCCATCGCCGCCGCCATCATCGCCATGTCGCGCTCACTGCGCATCAACGTCACCGCCGAGGGGGTCGAGAACTTCCCGCAGCTCGCATTCCTGCAGGAGCAGGAGTGCCAGGATGCCCAGGGGTTCCTGCTCAGCCGGCCGCTCGCTCCCGAGGCGGCGCGCGAGCTGCTGCGGCGTGTGCACGACGCGAGCGACGGATCGCGCACCCAGCGCCTGCGGGTGATCATCGGCTGACAGCGCCGCAGCCGCTGTCGGGCGGCTGGCGGGTCTTTTTGCGTAGAATCGCCCGGCATCACCCGGCGAGGAGGCGCAACCGGCCCGCGTGAAGACCGTGCTCGCAGATTTTGTGAAGCAGACGCCGGCCGCCGCGCAGGAGGCCGAGGCGATCCTGCGCAGCTGTGTGCACTGCGGTTTCTGTCTGCCCGCCTGTCCCACCTATCAGCTGCTCGGCGACGAGCTCGACAGCCCGCGCGGGCGCATCTACCAGATCAAGGAGCTGCTAGAGGGCGCCGGCGTGGGCGCAGGCACGCAGCTGCATCTGGATCGCTGCCTCGGCTGCCGCGCCTGCGAAAGCGCCTGCCCCTCCGGGGTGCGCTATGGGCGCCTGCTCGACCTCGGCCGCGCGCTCGCCGCCGGGCGCATACCGCGCCGGCCGCTGGATGCCGCCCGCCGCCTGGTACTGCGCAAGCTCGTGCCCTACACCGGCCGCGCGCGCCTGGCGCTGCGCTTCGGTGCGCTGTTGCGCCCGCTCCTGCCGCGCGCGCTGCGCGCGCAGCTGCCGCATCTGCCGGCGGCCCCGCCCGCGACGGCCCTCGAGTGGCCGCCGCCGCGCCATGCGCGGCGCGTGCTGCTGCTCGGCGGCTGCGTCCAGCCGCTGCTCGGGGCCGGCATCGACCCGGCGGCGGCCCGGGTGCTCGACCGACTGGGGATCTCGGCGCTGGCGGTGCGCGGCGGCTGCTGCGGTGCCCTGACCCATCATCTGGGCGATGAGCAGGCGACGCTCGCGCAGCTGCGTGCCAACATCGACGCCCTGTGGCCGCAGATCGAGCGCGGCGCGGAGGCAGTGCTCGATACCTCGAGCGCCTGCAGCGCCATGCTCGCCGACTATGGGCGCCTGCTGGCCCACGATCCGCACTACGCGGCACCCGCCGCGCGGGTGAGCGAGCTCGCCCGTGATATCAGCCAGTTCCTGAGCGCGGAACAGGCCGCACTCAGGCGCGCCCTGCAGCGCGCCCGGGCGCGCACCCCGGCGCCGCAGACCCGGGTCGCGTTCCAGGCGCCGTGCAGCCTGCAGCATGCGCTGCGGGCCGGCGGTCTCATCGAGCCGCTTTTGCTTGCGGCCGGTTACACGCTGCTGCCGGTCGGTGACGGTGCGCGCTGCTGCGGCTCCGCGGGCACGTACTCCATCCTCCAGCCCGAGCTGTCCCGGCGCCTGCAGGAGGCCAAGCTCGCGGCGCTCAGCGCCGCAGCCCCCGAGCTCATTGCTACCGCGAACATCGGCTGCCTGCACCACCTGGCGGCCGGGGCGCCCGTGCCGGTGCGTCACTGGGTCGAGCTCATCGACGAAAGACTGCGCGGTGGCTGATCAATGGGGCGAGCGCATGCCGCGCTCGGTGGGGCTGTGGCAGACGGTCGCGGTCTCGGTCGGTGTCACCATCGGCAGCGGCATCTTCCGCGTGCCGGCCACGGTGGCCGGCGAGCTTGGCGCCCCGGGTGCGATCCTCGTGTGCTGGGTGCTCGGCGGGGTCATCGCCCTGTGCGGCGCGCTCAGCGTGGCCGAGCTCGCCGGCGCGCTGCCGCGCTCGGGCGGGATCTTCGCCTGGCTGCTCGAGGCCTACGGTCCGCTGCCGGCGTTCCTGTTCGGGTGGACCGAGCTTGTGGTGGTGCGCGCCGCCGCGCTCGGGGCGATCGCCACCATCTTCGCCGAGTACCTGAGCTACTTCTTCCCGCTGAGCCTGCACGGGGTGCGCCTGGTCGCCGCGCTCGCCATCGTGCTGATCGGCGCGGTCAATTACCTGGGCGTGCAGCGGGCGGCGACCCTGCAGAGTGTGACCACCGCACTCAAGTACCTCGCGCTGCTCGGGCTCGGGCTGCTCGCCTTCAGCGCCCGCGGCGGCAGCGCTGCGCACTTTGTGCCGGCCTGGGCACCCGGGGTCTCGCTCTCGGCGCTCGCCACGGCGCTGATCCCGGTGCTGTGGACCTACGATGGCTGGGCGGACCCGGCCACCATGGCCGGGGAGATCCGTGACCCGCAGCGCAGTCTGCCGCGCGCGCTCATCACCGGAGCCGTCGCTGTCATGGCGGTGTACCTCATCGTCAACGTCGGCCTGATCTACGCTCTGGCGCCGCCGCAGATGGGCGGCGAGCGGCTGATTGCGGCGAGTGTGGCCGCGCGCATCCCGCTCTTTGGGGCCAGCGGCGCCGCAGTGATCGCCGCGGTCGTGGTGCTCGCGGCCTTCAGCGGTCTCAACGGCTCGATGATGACCGGGTCGCGGGTGTTCTTCGCCATGGCCGACCGCGGGCTTTTTTTCCGCTTCGCCGGGCGCATCTCGCCGCGCTTTGACAGTCCCTCGGCGGCCATCGGCATCGCCACCGCGCTCGGCGTCGCCTACGTGCTCGCCAACGACTTCGCGCAGCTCGCCGACAAGTTCATCCTCGGCATCTGGCCGTTCTACGCGCTCAGCGTGGCGGCGGTGTTCGTGCTGCGGCGTACGCGTCCGCAGCTGCCGCGCCGCTACCGGGTGTGGGGTTATCCCTTGGTGCCGGTGGTATTCCTGCTCGCCTCGCTCCTCATGATGGCGAACGCACTGCTCACCGACCCGCGCAACACCGGTTTCACCTTCCTCGTCATCCTCGCGGGCCTGCCGGTGTACGGGCTGTGGACACGCCTGAGGCGGCGCGCGGCGCCACCCGGTTAAGATACGTCCCTTCCCCGGGGAGAACAGATGAACCCGCCCAGAGCCGGCCAAGGCGCCTTCGTGTTCGTATTCGTGACTGTGCTGATCGACTCGATCGGCTTTGGCATCATTCTGCCGGTCCTGCCGCGGCTCATCATGGAGCTGACCGGCGTCGGTATCGACCGCGCCGCGACCTACGGCGGCGTGCTCGCCTTCGTCTACGCGCTGATGCAGTTCTTCTGCGCGCCGGTGCTGGGCAACCTCAGTGACGCCTACGGGCGCCGCCCGGTGCTGCTGTTCGCACTCGGCGCGCTCGGATGCGACTACTTCATCATGGGCTTCGCTCCCACGATCGCGTGGCTGTTCGTCGGCCGCACGATTGCCGGCGTGGCGGGGGCGTCCTTCACGCCCGCCTACGCCTACATCGCCGACATCACGCCAGCGGAGAAGCGTGCGCAGAGCTTCGGTCTCATGGGCGCGGCTTTCGGCGTCGGTTTCATCGTCGGCCCGGCGATCGGCGGCCTGCTCGGCGACTTCGGCCCGCGGGCGCCGTTCTTCGCGGCCGGCGCGCTCGCGCTGGCGAACACGGTGTTCGGCCTGGTGCAGCTGCCGGAGTCGTTGCCGCTGAGCGCGCGGCGCCCCTTCCACTGGGTGCGCGCGAACCCCCTGGGGACACTGGCGCATTTCCGGCGCTACCCGGCAGTCGCCTGGCTCCTCGGTGCGTTATTTCTGTGGCAGCTCGGACACCAGGTGCTGCCGAGCACCTGGGCCTTCTATACCATCTCCAAGTTCGGCTGGACGAGCGCGCAGGTGGGCTGGTCGCTCGCCTGGGTAGGGGCGCTCATGGCCACGGCCCAGGGGCTGCTGACGCGCGTCCTCATTCCTTTTCTGGGTGGCGAGCGGCGCGCCGCCCTGGTCGGCATGGCGGCCGCGGTCATCGCCTATGTGGGCTACGCGTGTGCGACGCGCGGCTGGATGGTGTACGCATTCTCACTGACCACCTTCGTATTCGCGCTCACCTATCCGTCGATGAACGCCATCGCCTCGCAGCGCACGCCCGCCAACGCCCAGGGCGAGCTGCAGGGCGCCGTGGCCTGTCTTTACAGTCTCAGTGCCATCGTCGGACCCATACTCATGACGCAGATCTTCGGTTACTTCTCCTCCGCGCGCGCGCCGGTACATTTCCCCGGGGCCGCGTTTCTCACCGCCGCGCTGCTGACCGTGGGCAGCGCGGCGCTGTTCGTGAAGGCGCTGCGGCGCACCGCGCACGGCGCCACAGTGCTCGCCCTGGCGGTGCTGGGCTGCTGCGGCGTGCTGCGCGCGGCGCAGGCGGCCGAGCTGCCACCGGTGCGCCACGTGTTCGTCATCGTGCTCGAGAACGAGTCCTTCGAGTCGACCTTCGCCGAGCACAGCAAGGCACCGTATCTGTCGCGCACGCTGCTTCGGCAGGGCGCGCTGCTGAGCCAGTACCACGGCATCGGTCATTACAGTCTGGACAACTATCTGGCACTGATCAGCGGCCAGGCCCCCAACGATGCGACGCAGATGGACTGCCCGATCTTCAGCGAGTTCCGCGCCACAGCGAGCGAGCTCGACGCGCACGGGCAGCTGCACGGCGCCGGCTGTGTGTATCCGGCGACGGCGAAGACACTGCCCGACCAGCTCGAGGCTGCCGGGCTCACCTGGCGAGCCTACATGGAGGACATGGGTAACGATCCGGCACGCGAACGCGCCAGCTGCGGACATGCGCAGGTAGGCAGCGAGGATCCGACCATAGAGGCCACGCCCGTGGACGCCTATGCGGCGAAGCATGATCCGTTCGTGTACTTCCACGGCATCATTGATGACCCGGCACGCTGTGATACGCACGTGGTGAACCTGCGCCATCTCGCCCACGACCTGGCGCACGCGGCCGCTACGCCCAACTTCGTCTTCATCACCCCGAATCTGTGCAGCGACGGGCACGATGACCCGTGCGCGGACGGGCGCGTCGGCGGACTCGCCGGCATAGACCGGTTCCTGTCCGAGTGGGTGCCGCAAATCCTGCGCGCCCCGGCCTTTCGGGCCGACGGCATGCTCGTCGTCACCTTCGATGAGGCCGGCACGCTGCGCGGCGCAGGATCTGCGGCTTGCTGCAACGAGCGCGGGCTTCCCGGTGCAGAGTATCCGCCGGGGCTTACCGGGCCGGGCGGGGGACGTGTCGGGGCGGTGGTGCTGTCACCGTTCGTGCATCCGGGCACCGTCTCCGCCGAGCCCTATAACCACTACGCGCTGCTCGCGACGATCGAGACGCTGTTTGGCCTGAAGCGCCTGGGCTACGCGGGAGAGCCGGACCTCAGGATCTTCGGCGCGGACGTCTTTAGCGGCGCCGCGCCGCGTCCACGCGCTCAATGAGGTCGGTGATGATGGGATTGGACGTGCGCAGCAGCGGGCCGAAGAGCCGCTGCACCGGAGAGAAGCTGATCTCCCGGCCGAGTGCGCCGCCCTGGCGCAGGGTGAGGGTGCAGCGCGGCGGATTGGTCAGCCCGGCGTAGCTGATGTTCATGATGTTTTCGAGCGCGACGCGCTCCTCGATCGCGCCCTTGCGCACCCGCAGCGCATCGCCCTCGTCGTAGACCTCGTCGGCCAGGTCAAACACCAGGCGGCGCATCAGCCACCAGGTGAAGCCGAGCATTACTCCCGGCACCACGAACATCGCCAGCGGCAGGGCCTTGCCGCTCTTCTGCGAGGCGAAGAAGGCGCTGCAGAAGAACAGACCGAGAAAACCCAGCCACAGCAGCGGAAAGATCCGCTTCATGAAGTAGGTATTGCGCGAGGAGATGCGAACTGAGCCCTGTGGTGCCAGCACGACGCTTCCCTTAACAATGGCCGCAGGGCCTGCAGCCCGGCCGGCGTGTTAGGGAATTATCGCGCCCGGCGCCTGATGCAGCGCATCACCGCCTCACACATTGCGCGGCGTGGGCAGGCGGGGGCGCCCGGTCGCGGGTGCCCTGTGATGCGCGCCACAGGCTCCCGGGCCGCAAGCGCGGCGCCTCTCGACAAGTAGTTGCCGAGGCAGTATTATCGTTGGCAGTAATAGCTCCGGCAGTCATAACCTTATGCTGCGCAAGTCTCACCTCAAGTCCGAGCCCGAAGCGGCCGCCACCCCGCCGGCCGAAGGGCTGAGCGTCGGCTACCTGCTCGGGCGGGCACGCGCCTCGCTCCTGTCCGGGCTGGACGCGGAGCTCGCGCGCTTCGGCCTGAGCGGCATGCAGTTCGCGGTGCTCAAGCACCTGGCCGACGGCTCGGCGCGCACCGCGGCGGACCTGTGCCGTTACATGCAGTACGACACCGGTGCCATGACGCGCATCCTCGATCGGCTCGAGGAGAAGGGGCTGATGCGCCGCGAGCGCTCGCGCGAGGACCGGCGCACGGTCGTGCTCAGGCTCGCACCGAGCGGCCGCGCGCAGCTGCCGCGCCTGGTGAGCGCAGCGAGCCGCGTGCTGGAGGCGCACCTGGCCGGTTTCGCGCCCGCGGAGACCGAGGCGCTCAAGGGCTATCTCGGACGGATGATCGATAACGGACAGGGGCAGGGGGACAATCGCTACACAGGAACAGGCGGCAGACCATGAACCCGCGCAATCTTCTTTACCTGCTCATCACGCTGTTTTCGCTCGCGCTGTACGGCTGCGTCGACCGCGGCAACTGGAAGGCCACGCCGCAACTTAAGCCCGAGGCGCTCACGAGCGCACAGGCGCTCAAGGACGCACCCGTCGACCCGGCGGCGTGGCCGCAGGACGGGTGGTGGCGCGCCTACGGTGATCCGCAGCTCAACGCCCTCATCGATGAGGCGCTCGCCGGCAGCCCCTCGCTCGCGATCGCCCAGGCACGCCTGCGCGCAGCCCAGGCACAGACCATCGCGGCGCGCGGCGCGCGCGCCCCGCAGGTGACGGTCGATGCCAGCGTGCAGCGCCAGCGCTACCCGGAGAACTTCCTGTACCCGCCGCCGCTCGGCGGCTCGTGGGATACACAGAGCTCGGCGCTGGTGAACTTCGGCTGGGACCTGGACTTCTGGGGCCACAACCGCCAGCTCATCGCCCAGGCGCGCGCGGGCGAGGCCGCCGCCGAGGCCGACCGTCAGGCGGCGCGGTTGGCGATCTCGGTGGCCGTCGTGCAGGCCTACATCCAGTTCGACCTCAACTACGCGCTGCTCGACGTCACCCACGACAATCTCAAGCAGCAGCAGGGGATCCTCGATCTCACGCAGCAGCGCGTCAGCGCAGGGCTGGAGAACACCGCCCGCGTCAAGCAGTCCGAGGGCACGGTGGCACTCACCCGCGCCGGACTTGCCTACGTCGAGGCGAGCATTGCCCTCTCGCGCGACCAGATCGCTGACCTCGTCGGCGCCGGACCTGACCGCGGCCGCGCGCTGACGCGTCCGGCGCTCAATGCACCGGATGCCATCGCGCTGCCCTCGCTCTTGCCGGCGGATCTGCTCGGCCGGCGCCCCGACGTTGCCGCCGCGCGCGCCCAGGTGGAGGGCGCACGCCACGGCATCAAGGCCGCCGAGGCGAGCTTCTATCCGAACGTCAATCTCACGGCCTTCGCCGGCTTCGAGGCCTTCGGCCTGTCGCAGCTGTTCGAGGCCGCCGACCGCACCCTGGGCGGAGGTCCGGCGCTGAGCCTGCCGGTGTTCAACCGTGATGCGCTGCGCGGGCAGCTGTACGGCGCCCAGGCCCAGTACGACGCCTACGTCGGGCAGTACAACCAGACGCTGCTCGATGCCGCCAGGGATGTCGCCGACGTGGTGGCCAACTGGCAGGGGCTCGAGCGCGAGTCCACCGAGCAGCAGACCGCGCTCGATGCGGCGCAGCGTTCCTACGATCTCACCAGCGAGCGCTACCGCGCCGGCCTCGACAACTACCTGAGCGTGCTCTCGAGCCAGAACCAGGTGCTGCTCGCGCAGACCCTGCGGGCGGAGCTGGCGGCGCGGCGCCTCGCCTTCAGTGTCGATCTGGTGCGCGCACTCGGCGGCGGTTACCTTCCGCCGGCCTCCTGAGGGCCGCGCACCTTCTCGCCACAGGGAACCGACACCATGGACGCATTGGTCGAGAACGCACCCGAGACCACGCAGACGCTCAAGCAGCGGCGGCAGAAGTGGCTGGTGATCCTCAGCGTCGCACTGATCATCGTGGCGCTCGCCGTGGCGGCCTGGTGGTTCCTGTACGCGAGCCACTACCAGAACACCGACGATGCCTACGTCGCCGGGGACCTGGTGAACGTCATGCCGCAGGTGTCGGGCACGGTGGTGAGCATCGGTGCGGATGAGACCGACCTGGTGCGTGCCGGCCAGGAACTGATCAAGCTCGATCCCACCGACGCACAGATTGCCCTGCAGGACGCCGAGCAGCAGCTCGCCCGCACGGTGCGCCAGACCCGCACCATATTCGCCAACCGCGACCAGCTGCGCTCCATTGTGAGTCAGCGGCGCGCGGACCTGGGACGTGCGCAGGCCGACTTCGACCGCCGTAAGAACCTCGCCACCTCCGGTGCGGTTTCCGGGGAGGAACTTGGCCACGCCCGCGATGAGCTCAAGGCCGCGCAGGACGCACTCGCCGCCGCCGAGCACAACCTCGCCGCGAGCGCCGCGCTGGTCGGCCGCACCGGTGTCGCCGACAACCCCGACGTGCAGGCCGCCGCCACGCAGGTGGAGAAAGCCTGGCTCAATCTCAAGCGCACCAGCGTGCGCGCACCGGTGTCGGGCTACGTCGCCAAGCGCGGCGTGCAGCTCGGCGATCACATCGCCGCCGGTGCGCCCCTCATGGCCATCGTGCCGCTCGAGCGGCTGCGCGTGGAGGCGAACTTCAAGGAAGTGCAGCTGAGGCGCATGCGCATCGGTCAGCCGGCCGAGGTCGTCGCCGATCTCTATGGGGGCAAGGTCAAATACCACGGCACCGTGCAGGGCATCGGCATGGGTACCGGGGCTGCCTTTGCCCTGCTGCCGGCGCAGAACGCCACCGGCAACTGGATCAAGGTGGTGCAGCGCGTGCCGGTGCGCGTCGCTCTCAGGCCCGATGAGCTGCGCGCTCATCCGCTGCGCATCGGCCTGTCCACGCGCGTCAGCGTCACGACCACGGATGACTCCGGTCCGGCTCTCGCCCAGAAAGTGCCGGAGCAGCCGGTGCTGACCACCAGCGTGTACGATACTGACAACAGCGAGATCAAGGCGCGCATCGCCGAGATCATCCGCGACAACACGCGTGAGGGCGCGCCGACCTCCTAGATGAGCCAGCCCAAGCAGCCGCTCGCGCCGCTGCACGGCGCGCAGCTGGCGATCGCCACGGTGGGCGTCTCGCTCGCCACCTTCATGCAGGTGCTCGATACCACGATCGCCAACGTGTCGGTGCCGACCATCGCCGGCAGCATGGGCATCAGTGCCACGCAGGGCACCTGGGTCATCACCTCCTTCACGGTGGCGACCGCCATCTCCATGCCACTCACCGGGCGGCTGGCCGAGCGCCTGGGACAGGTACGCCTGTTCGTGCTCGCCACCACGCTGTTCACCATGGCCTCGATCCTGTGTGGCCTCGCCCCCAACATGCCGATGCTGATCGCCGCCCGCGTGCTGCAGGGCGCGGTGGCCGGCCCGCTCATGCCGCTGTCGCAGGCGCTGATGCTCAGCATCTATCCGCGCGAGAAGCGCGGGCAGGCGCTGGCACTGTGGGCCACGATCGCGGTGGTGGCGCCGATCGTCGGGCCGATCCTGGGCGGCTACATCTCCGACAACGCCTCCTGGCCCTGGATCTTCTTCATCAACGGCCCGGTGGGGGTGCTCGCGGTGGGACTCACCACCGAGTCGCTGCGGCGCATGGACAGTGCGCTGCACAAGCCGCCGATAGACTGGACCGGGCTTGTGCTGCTGGCGGTATGGGTGGGGGTGCTGCAGGTGATGCTGGATCTGGGGTCGGACGAGAACTGGTTCGACTCCCCGCTCATCATCAGCCTCACCCTCATCACCTGCGTGGTGTTCTGCTACTGGCTGGTGTGGGAGCTCAACCACCCCTACCCGATCGTCGATCTGTCGCTGTTTAAGGACCGTAACTTCGCCGTGGGGGCGGGCGGTGGCAGCCTCATCTATGCCGCGTTCTTCGGCTCGAGCGTGCTCCTGCCGCTGGTGCTGCAGACCCAGTACGGCTACACGGCCACCCTGGCGGGGCTGGTGGTGGCCCCGGTCGGCATCGCTCCGATCCTCGGCTCGCGTTTTGTCGGCCGCAACTACCAGCGTGTCGACCCGCGCGTGCTGATCACCGCCTCCTTCTGCGTCACCGCGCTGGTCATGTTCTGGCGCTCGCACGCCAGCACCGACTGGGGGCTGTGGAATCTCTTGCAGCCGCAGCTGCTGCTCGGCGTCGGCGTCATGATCATGTTCACGCCGCTGACCGCCGTCATGCTCTCGACCCTGGATGCGCACCGCTCGGCGAGCGCGCTCGGTGTGTCGAGCTTCATGCGCCTCACGGCTTCCGGCTTCGGCGCCTCGATCTTCACCAGCCTGTGGCAGAGCCGTGAAGCGGTGCACCACACGCGCCTCGCGGAGGCGATCACGGTGTATGACCCGTTGCGCAGCCATACCTTCGCCGAGCTCACGGCGCGGGGCTTCTCCAGCGGACAGGCCTACGGGGCCGTGGATGCCACCGTGACCAACCAGGCGTTCGTCATGGCCGCGAACGATGTCTTCTGGATGGCGGCGCTCGCCATCGTCGCGGTGACCTCGATCATCTGGCTGGCGCGGCCGCCGTTTCACTTCATGCAGGCCGCGGTCGCGAGCGAGTAGCGCCAGAGCCCCGGGGCGCCTCGCCCCACAGCGCCGCGCAGGCTTGTCGCGGGCGTTCAGCGCACCGCCGCGTCAATGCGTCGGCTCCCTTATGGTGAGACGTGCCCGGTCAGCGTAGAGTCCGCCTCCCTCCGCGGCCTGCTCGGGGAGCGCTGCGGGACCAAACTCAACAATCAACTCGGGGGATCTGATCAATGAAACGCAATGCATTGCGCTGGGGCGGCCTGGCCGCCTTATGTACCGTGTTCGGCGGCGTGGCCGGCCCGGCCTTTGCGGACGGCAAGGACTACAGCGACGGACCCGTCGTCAACTCCGCCTACATCCGCACCGTGGACGGCCATTTCAACGACTACATGCACTGGCTCGCGACCACCTACAAGAAGCAGCAGGAAGCCGCCAAGGCCGCCGGACTGATCAGCAACTGGCGGGTGCTGGTCGTGGAGGCTCACAGCCCGCAGGAGCCGGACATCATTCTGGTGACCGAGTACAAGAACTGGGCGGCGCTGGATCATCTGGGCGGCAAGCTCGACCAGGTGAGCTCCAAGCTCGAGGGTTCGGTCGAAGCCGCCGACAAGTCCGAGGCGGATCGCTCCAAGATCCGCACGATCCTCGGATCACGTACCAGTCAGGAAGCGATTCTGAAGTAACTGGGTCCCCGGGCGGTTCCTGGCGGCCTGCGGCCGCCGGGAACCACCCGCATCTGCATCGGCCGCGTGCCTCGCGCGCCACTTCCGCCGCGCGACTTGCGCTCTGCAGGCCAGCCGCTGGCTCCCCTCAGTCCGGTTTCAGGTAGCACAGCGGCAGCGCGGTGGTGTGCTTGATGGTCTCGAGCACGAAACTCGCACTCACGTCCTGGAACTCCACCGCGGCGATCAGGCGCTTGTAAACCACATCGTAGGCGTCGATGTCCGGCACCACGATGCGGATCAGATAGTCGACGTCCCCGCTCATGCGGTGGATCTCGGTGACCTCGGGGATCTCGTGCACGGCGCGCACGAAGCGCTGGAACCAGGCGTCGCTGTGGTTGCCGGTCTTGAGCGTGACGAACACGGTGGTGCCGACGTTGAGCGCGTGCGCATCGAGCAGCGCCACGCGCCGGCGGATGACCCCGGCCTCCTGGAGCTTCTGGATCCGCCGCCAGCATGGGGCCTTGGAGAGGCCCACCCGGTCGGCGATCTCGGCCGCCGTCAGCTCCGCGTTGCCCTGCAGGAGGTCCAGGATTTTTGCATCGAGCTTATCCATGAGACATTATTTCCTTAAAATACTCCTATGAGAAATATTGTTTCTCAAATCGCCCCATAACGCCAGAGCTTAGCAACCCTGTCGCCCGGTTATGTGGTTAGACTCTTTGGTTATGAACGCGATGCGCCCCTTCACCGAGCACCCCGCCTCCGTCGGGGAGAGCTATCTGGAGCACTGCGCGGCCGCATCCTGTTTCGGGGCGCGCATGGTGTTCGCGGGGCTCGCGTGTTTGGTGCACGGGTTCCTGCCGTTCCTCTTCGTGCGCACCGGCAGCCGCGCCATCAGTGAGCTCAACGACCGCATGGTCGTGCACCGCCGCCGCATGCCGCGGCCGGCCATCACCAGCGACACGCGTCTGCCCTCGTAACCGTGCGGGCGGCGCTCTACCGCACGCTCACCCCGGGCTTTCACTGGGCACGTCAGGCCATTCCGGGCCTGCTCGTCGCGGTCCTGCTCGCCCTCGCCGCGCGGGCGCTCGCGCAGCAGCTCGCGCTGGGTGCGGTGGGCCTGCCCAAGTTTCCCCTGAGCCCGGTCATGTGCGCGGTGCTCCTGGGCATGCTCTGGCGCAACAGCATCGGCGTGCCGCAGTGGGCTACGGCGGGCCTGAACTGGACCATGCACCGGCTGCTGCGCGTCGGCATCGCGCTCGTGGGCCTGCGCCTCACCTTGAGCGGCGCCACCGCGATCGCCGCCACCGCACTGCCGGTGGCGCTCAGCTGCCTCACCGTCGCGCTCGCCGGGGGCTTTCTCGTGGCGCGCACGCTGAAGGTGCCGCGGCGCCTGGGCATTCTCCTGGCCACCGGCACGGCCGTGTGCGGCTGCACCGCGGTGGTGGCCATGTCGCCGGTCATCCGCGCGCGCCACGCCGAGACCGCGTTTGCCGTGACCTGCGTGGTCCTGTTCGGCTGCATCGCGATGCTCCTGTACCCGTGGGTGGCCGCGCACTTCTTCAGCGCCTCGCCGCGACACGCCGGCATCTTTCTCGGCACGGCGATCCACGACACCTCCCAGGTCGTCGGCGCCGCGCTGATCTATTCGCAGCAGGCGCAGGCGCCGGAGGCGCTGGCGGCGGCGAGTGTCGCCAAGCTGCTGCGCAATCTCTCCATCGCGGTGCTCATTCCCGTGGCTGCCTGGCTCACCCAGCGCCTCGAGCGCGATGAGCCGCAGCCTGCCATCGAGGCGGGCGTGGCCCGCGCACCGCTGGTGCCGCTGTTCGTTCTCGCCTTTGTCGGCTTCATTCTCCTGCGCACCGCCGGGGATGCGTGGTACGGCAGCGGTGCGAGCTGGACCTCGCTGGTCAATACCGGCTACACCGCCTCGGACCTGTTCCTCACCTGCGGCATGACCGCGGTCGGGCTCTCGGTCTCCTTCACCGACATGTGGCGCATCGGCTGGCGGCCGCTGGCCGCCGGATTCATCCTGGCGAGCCTGGTCGGCGGCTGCAGCCTGCTGCTCAATCTCGGCATGCTGCGCTACCTGGGCTAGCGCCGCCGCCGCGCGCCGCCGCACGGCGCACGCTACACTTCCCGCCTTGCCAACAACGGCCGCGGACGTGCCAGCCGGCACGGTGCGCGTTTGGCGGGAGACGGGCACATGGCACGCGCTCGAGAGCGGGTTTCACGGCGGTCGGCCGAGGCGGCGGTGCGTACGCTGCTGCGCTGGGCGGGCGAGGATCCGCGGCGCGAGGGCCTCAAGGACACCCCGCAGCGCGTGGTGGACGCCTACCGCGACTGGTTTTCCGGCTACGACATCGACCCGGCCGCATACCTGCGGCGCACCTTCGAGGAGGTCGGTGGCTACGACGAGCTGATCGTGCTGCGCGACATCACCTTCGAGTCGCACTGCGAGCATCACATGGCGCCGATCATCGGCCGCGTGCACATCGGCTACCTGCCGGACAACAAGGTGGTCGGCATCTCCAAGCTCGCGCGCGTGGTGGACGGCTATGCGCGGCGCTTCCAGGTGCAGGAGAAGCTCACCGCGCAGATCGCCAACTGCATCACCGAGGTGCTAAAGCCGCGCGGCGTCGGCGTCGTGGTCGCGGCCGTGCATCAGTGCATGACCACGCGCGGCGTGCACAAGCGCAACGTATCGATGGTGACGAGCCGCATGACCGGCGTGTTCCGGAGCGATGCGCGCACCCGCGCGGAGTTCCTGCGCTTCATCGACATGACCGGCAGCCGCGAGCCCTAGGCTGCCGCCCTTCAGGCGCTGAGCGCGGCCTCGCTGCGCGAGGCGCGCTTGCGGTCGGTATCCTTGAGGAAGCGCTTGCGGATGCGGATCGAGGCCGGGGTCACCTCGACCAGCTCATCGTCGGCGATGAACTCCACCGCGTACTCGAGGGTGAGCTGGATGGGCGGGGTGAGCAGGATGGCATCGTCCTTGCCCGCGGCGCGGATGTTGGTGAGCTTCTTGGTCTTGATGGGATTCACCACGAGGTCGTTGTCGCGGCTGTGGATGCCGACGATCATGCCCTCGTAGAGCTTCTCGCCCGGACTTACGAACAGGCGCCCGCGCTCCTGCAGGTTGAAGAGCGCATAGGCGACCGCTTCGCCGTTCTCGTTGCTCACCAGCACGCCGTTGTGACGGTCGGGGATCTCGCCCTTGACGGGTGCGAAGCCGTCGAAGATGTGGCTCATGAGCCCGGTGCCGCGGGTCAGGGTGAGGAACTCGCCCTGAAAGCCGATCAGCCCGCGTGCCGGCACGCGGTAGTCCAGGCGCACGCGGCCGTTGCCATCGACGCTCATGTCGGCGAGCTCGGCGCGGCGGCCGCCGAGGGCTTCCATGACGGCGCCCTGATGGCTCTCCTCGACATCGACCGTGAGTGCCTCGTAGGGCTCGTGCACCTCGCCGTCGACCAGCTTGGTGAGCACCTGCGGACGCGACACCGCGAGCTCGTAGCCCTCGCGGCGCATGTTCTCGATGAGGATGGTCAGGTGCAGCTCGCCGCGTCCGGAGACGCGCAGCACATCCGGCTCCTCGGTGTCCTCGACGCGCAGCGCCACATTCGACTGCAGCTCGCGGTACAGCCGCTCGCGCAGCTGGCGGCTGGTCACGAACTTGCCCTCGCGCCCGGCGAGCGGGGAGGTATTGACCTGGAAGTTCATGGCAAGCGTCGGCTCATCGACGCTGATCGGCGGCAGCCCGGCGGGGTGCTCCGGGTCGCACACGGTCAGCCCGATGTTGACGGCCTCGATGCCGGTGACGGCGACGATGTCACCGGCGGCAGCTTCCTCGACCGCGCTGCGCTCGAGCCCCTGGAAGGTGAGCACCTGGCCGATCTTGGCGGTGCCGCGCTCCTCGTCCCCGTAGCGCAGCGCGACCGTCTCGCCGGGGCGCACCACGCCGCGGCGGATGCGGCCGATGCCGATGCGGCCGACGTAGGAGTTGTAGTCCAGGGTCGAGATCTGCAGCTGCAGCGGCTGGTCGGCATCGGCGGCCGGCGGCGGCACGTGGGTGAGGATCGCCTCGAACAGCGCGGACATGTCCGGGCGGCGCTCGGTGTAGTCGGTGCTGGCCCAGCCCTGCAGCGCCGAGGCGTAGATGACCGGGAAGTCCAGCTGCGCATCGCTCGCGCCGAGCTTGTCGAACAGGTCGAAGGTCTGATCGATCACCCAGGCCGGACGCGCCCCGGGGCGGTCGATCTTGTTCACCACCACGATGGCCTTGAGCCCGAGCGCGAGCGCCTTGCGCGTGACGAAGCGCGTCTGCGGCATCGGGCCTTCCACCGCATCCACCAGCAGCAGTACGCCGTCGACCATGGACAGGACGCGCTCGACCTCGCCGCCGAAATCGGCGTGCCCGGGGGTATCGACGATGTTGATACGCGTGCCGCCGTACTCGATGGCGCAGTTCTTGGCGAGGATGGTGATGCCGCGCTCACGCTCGATGTCGTTGGAGTCCATGATGCGCTCGCCCAGGCGCTCGTGGGCGGCGAAGGTTCCGGACTGCTTGAGCAGGCAGTCCACCAGCGTGGTCTTGCCGTGATCGACGTGCGCGATGATGGCGATGTTGCGGATCGGGCGGTTCATGGGGCTCTTGAGCGGGCCGGCCGTGGCTCGCGGTAACGGGTCCTGCAGGCCCCGGCGGCGCCGGGGTGCCCGCCGCATGAGGCGGTGCAAAAAAGGGTGCGCAGGGTAGCAGATCTTCTGCCGAACTGCCTGTTTTTCAAGGCAGATGCGTCAAAAGTGCGGCTCAGGGCTGCGGGTGGCCGATGCGCAGCGCCGCGGTGGCGTAGCGCACCTCGATGAAGAAGGCGATGAAGGCGGCGCTCAGCACCAGAAGCGAGCCGACGAAGAGCAGGGCGATGACCCCGGCGATCTTGAGCCCGAAGAAGGCGTTGGCGAACAGGGTGACCACGACCGCGGCCACCATGACCGCGGCGATCGCGCACAGCGAGATGGCGAAGTTGATGTAGCGCGAGCGGCGCGCCAGCACGTGCAGGTCGACCTGCAGTGCCGCGGCGAGCGCAGGATGGCTCTCCAGGCGCCCCTCGAGCACGCGCGCGCGATCGACGATGCGCGCCAGGCGATTGGTGAGGACGCCCAGCATCGCCGCGACGCCGGTGAGCAGGAACACCGGCGCGACCGATGACTGAATGAGATGGGCGATATCGGTCGACGCATCCAGCATGGCGGCACTCGCCCGGGCTTGCGGTGTGTGCGGGGCGGCAACTTTTATCACAAAGCGTGAGCTGCGGCAGTCGCGATCGCGCCCGGCGCGGTTGCGCGCCGCGTACTCCTTGTTGTACGATCGTTCAACAACGCTCCCCCGCCCGGAACTGCCATGAAAGCCGCCCACCTGCATCGGGTCGATGCGACCCTGCCCGAGGATCTGGACAACCTGAGCCTGCCGGCCTGGATCTACTCCGACGCCGAGTTCTTCGAGGTCGAGAAGCGCGCCATCTTCCGCCAGGCGTGGCAGGTGGTGTGCCACCTCAATGACATTCCCAAGGCGGGCGACTACCACACCTTCGAGTTCTTCAACGAGTCGGTGATGGTGGTGCGCGCCGAGGACGGCGGCGTGCGCGCCTTTCATAACGTGTGCCGGCACCGCGCGGCGCGGCTGCTCGATGGCACCTCCGGACACTGCGGCCGGCGCATCACGTGCCCCTATCACGCCTGGACCTACGGCCTCGATGGCCGGCTGCTGGCGGTGCCCAACCGCGACAGCTTCAAGGGCATGGACAGCGCGCGTCATGGCCTCGCGCCGCTCGAGCACGAGGTGTTCTTCGGCTTCGTGTTCGTGCGCTTCGCGCCGGGTCTGCCGAGCGTTGCGGAGATGGCGGCTCCCTACCTCAACGACCTCAGGCCCTACCGCTTCGAGGAGCTGGTGCCGATGGGGCGCGTGACGCTGCGCGAGCGCGCGGTCAACTGGAAGAACGTCGCCGACAACTTCTCCGACGGGCTGCACATCAACGTCGCCCACCCCGGGCTCACGCGGCTTTTCGGCAAGGGCTACGGCATCGAGGCCAAGCCCTGGATCGACAAGATGTGGGGGACGCTGCGCGATACGCCGTCCGCGAACTGGTCCGAGCGGGCCTACCAGCAGTACCTCCCCGCGGTGCCGTACCTGCCGCCGGAGCGGCAGCGCCTGTGGCTTTACTTTAAGCTCTGGCCGAACGTCGCCTTCGACATCTACCCGGATCAGGTGGACTTCATGCAGTTCGTGCCGCTGTCGCCGACGCGGACCCTGGTGCGCGAGATCGCCTACGTGCACCCCGAGGCCGGGCGCGAGCTGCGCGCGGTGCGCTATCTGAACTGGCGCATCAACCGCCGCGTCAGCCTGGAGGACAAGGCCCTGATCGAGCGCGTCCAGCAGGGCATGGGCTCCTCCAGCTACTCGAGCGGACCTTTGAGCGAGGGCGAGGTGTGCCTGCGCAGTTTTGCGCGGCGCATGCGCACGCTGATCCCGCAGAGCCAGATGCCGCAGGCCCCGCCGCGAGGCTGGAGCCATGGCTGACGGCGCGGCCGGCGTTCGCGATGCGCTGATCATCGGCGGCGGCCACAACGGCCTGGTGTGTGCGGCGTATCTGGCCGCCGCGGGCCTGAAGGTGACCGTGCTCGAGCGCCGCGGGGTCGTCGGCGGGGCGGCGGTGACCGAGGAGTTTCATCCGGGCTTCCGCAACTCCGTGGCCTCCTACACCGTCTCGCTCCTGAACCCCAAGGTGATCCGCGACCTGGAGCTCCCCGCCCACGGCCTCAAGGTGGTCGAGCGCCGCGCGGCGAATTTTCTGCCCACCAGCGACGGACGCTACCTGCTCACCGGCGGCGCACGCACGCAAGCGGAGGTGGCCAAGTTCTCCACGCGCGATGCCGCGCGCCTCGATGAGTACGGCGCGCGCCTGGAGGCGATCGCCGACGTGCTGCGCGACCTGGTGCTCACCACGCCCCCCAATGCCCTGCAGGGCAGCTGGCGCGAGGCGCTGCCGGAACTGGTGCGTGCCGCGCGCCTGGGCGGGCGCGTGCGCAGGCTCGACATGGCACAGCGCCGCGAGCTGCTGGCGCTCTTCTCCATGTCGGCCGGGGATTACCTCGACCAGTTCTTCGAGAGCGAGCCGATCAAGGCCGTGTACGGCTTCGACGGCATCGTCGGCAACTACGCGAGCCCGTACTCGCCCGGCTCCGCCTACGTGCTGCTGCATCACGTGTTCGGCGAGGTGAACGGCAAGCGTGGCGCCTGGGGCCACGCCATCGGCGGGATGGGCGCGATCACCCAGGCGATGGCGCGCGTGTGTGCCGCACGCGGGGTCGAGATCCGCGTCGATTCCCCGGTGCGCGAGGTGCTGGTGGAGGGCGGGCGTGCGGTCGGTGTGGTCACCGAGAGCGGCGCGACGCTGCGCGCGACCGCGGTCATCGCCAATGTCAATCCGCGCCTGCTGTACACGCGCCTGTTCGCACCCGGCGCGCTGCCGGAGCCGGTGCGCGAGCACATGAGCCACTACCGCTGCGGCTCGGGCACGTTCCGCATGAACGTCGCGCTCAAGGAGCTGCCGGATTTCACCTGCCTGCCCGGCAAGAGCGTGGGCGATCACCACACCGCCGGCATCATCATCGCCCCGACGCTCGCCTACATGGAGCGCGCCTACTTCGATGCGCGCGCGCACGGCTGGTCGCGCGCGCCGATCGTGGAGGTGGTCATTCCGTCCACCCTCGATGACTCCCTCGCCCCGCCGGGACAGCACGTGGCGAGCCTGTTCTGCCAGCACGTGGCTCCGGTACTGCCCAGCGGGGAGTCCTGGGATACGCACCGCGAGACGGTCGCCGACCTCATGATCGACACCGTCAGCGCCTACGCCCCGAACTTCAGGTCAGCCGTGCTCGGGCGGCAGATCATGAGTCCCCTCGACCTCGAGCGCACCTTCGGGCTCATCGGCGGCGACATCATGCACGGCCATCTGAGCCTCGATCAGCTGTTCTCGGCGCGGCCCATGCTCGGGCTCGGCAACTACCGCGGTCCGCTCACGGGCCTGTACATGTGCGGGGCGGGCACGCATCCCGGCGGTGGCGTCACCGGCGCGCCGGGGCATAACGCGGCGCGCGAGATCCTGAGCGACTTCCGCCGCGGGCGGCTGCGCCGGGTGGCATGATGGCGGCTCTTAGGCCACCGACCCGAAAGCATCCATGGCCCTGAGGGCTGTCGACAAGACCGCGACGCCGGCCAAGCCGCGCTTCGTGCGCCAGCTGCCCGAGCAGCGCCGCCAGGCGCTCATCGACGCCACCATCGAGTGCCTGAAGCGCTACGGGCAGGAGGGGCTCTCGATCCGCACCATCAGCGCCCAGGCGGGTGTCTCGGTGGGGCTGATCAACCATCACTTTCCCAACAAGGACGAGCTGGTGGCGGCGGCCTACCGGCACTTCAACGGCGAGCTGGTGGCGAGCTTCCAGGCCGCCGTCGAGCGTGCCGCGCCGAACCCGCGTGCCAGGCTGCGGGCCTTCTTCCAGGCACAGTTCGCGCTGCCGAATCTGGATCAGGACGTGCTCGCGGTGTGGGTGGTGTTCTGGGGCATGGTGCGCCACTCGCGCCTGATCGAGCGCGTGCAGCGCGAGACCTTTCAGGGTTACGTGCAGCTGCTGCGCGGGCTGCTCGGCGACCTGCTGCGCGAGGTGCGTCCCCAGGCGCGGGTCGACCTGCGCCTGGCGGCCATCGGACTGAACGCGCTGCTCGACGGGCTGTGGCTTGAGTACTGTCTGGAGCCCGGCAGCTTCCGCCCGGCCGAGGGCGTGGCGCTGTGCGAGAGCTGGGTCGACAGCCTGATCGCCTCCGCCCCGGCCACTGGAATAAAGGCCAAGGCACCCCCAGATCCGCGCTAAGGTTCAATTCCTTAACGCGGGAGTGGCATTGACGGGCTCAGCCAGGGCACGGATCGTCGGAAATGGCCGTGGCCTGCGCCGCAGCCGGCGTGCCGTCGCGCACCGCGCGCCTCACCCGGCGGGGCGGAGCTGATGGCGAGCGCCGTACACCCGCCGCGCCAGGCGCAGCCGATCTTCCGCCCCACGCAGGACCCGACCACGCTGCGCGGCTTCTTCGGCGTGTTCCGCTACAGCCGCCGGGCGCTGACGCTGGTGTGGAGCACCAACCGCGGCCTCACGCTGGCGCTCGCTGCGGTGACCCTGGTCGCCGGCGTGCTGCCCGCGGGGGTCGCCTACGTGGGCGCACTCATCGTCGATGCGGTGGTGAGCGCTGCGCACGGCAGCACCGCCGCCGCCCACGTGGTGCGGCTGGTGCTGCTCGAGGGCGTCCTGGTCGCGGCCATCTCCGCGGCGCAGCGCGCCATCCAGCTGTGCCAGTCGCTGTTGCGCGCCCAGCTCGGGCAGCGCGTCAACGTCATGATCCTCGAGAAGGCGCTGACGCTCGAGCTCGCAGCACTTCGAGGACTCCGAGTTCTACGACAAGCTGACGCGCGCGCGGCGCGAAGCCTCGACGCGGCCGCTGAGTCTGGTGATGCGCACCTTCGGTCTGGTGCAGAACGGCATCTCGCTGGTGAGCTACGGCGGCCTGCTGGCGCACTTCTCGCCCTGGGCGGTCGCGGTGCTGCTGCTCGCCGGGCTCCCGGCGTTCATCGCCGAAGCGAAGTTCTCCGGCGATGCGTTTCGGCTGTTCCGCTGGCGCTCGCCCGAGACGCGCATGCAGATCTATCTCGAGACCGTGCTGGCACGCGAGGACCACGCCAAGGAGGTGAAGCTCTTCGGGCTCGGTCCGCGCCTGCTCGAGCGCTACCGGGACATCTTCCGGCGCCTGTACGCGCGAAGACCGCGCGCTCACGGTGCGGCGCGACGTCTGGGGCTTCGGCCTCGGCCTGATCGGCAGCGCCGCCCTCTACGGCGCCTACGCCTGGATCGCCCTGAGCGCGGTGCGCGCACTGATCACGCATCGGCCAGATGACGATGTACGTCGCGCTCTTCCGCCAGGGCCAGTCGGCGGTGTCGGCGATACTGACCGTCGATCGGCGGCATGTACGAGGACAATCTCTACCTCTCGACGCTCTACGAGTACCTCGAGACAGCCGGTGCTGCTCCCCGCCGGCCATGCCCTCAAGGGGCCGCAGCCCGAGGACGGCGTGCGCTTCGAGGACGTGAGCTTCACCTATCCCGGGGCCGAGGCTCCGGCGCTCGAGCACATCACGCTGCACCTCAAGCCCGGCATGAGCCTGGCGCTGGTGGGCGAGAACGGCTCGGGCAAGACCACCCTCATCAAGCTCCTCACGCGCCTGTACGCGCCGAGCTCCGGGCGCATCCTCCTCGACGGCCGCGACCTCGCGGAGTGGGAAGAGGGCGCGCTGCGCGAGCGTGTCGGCGTCATCTTCCAGGACTTCGCCCGCTATCAGATGCTGGTGGGGGAGAATGTGGGCGCTGGGGATGAGCGCTTCTTCGAGGACGAGGGGCGCTGGCGTGCCGCCGCGGTCAAGGGCCGCGCCAGTGAGTTCATCGACACGCTGCCGGAGGGCTACCGCACCCAGCTCGGCAAGTGGTTCAAGGACGGGCGCGAGCTCTCCGGCGGCCAGTGGCAGAAGATCGCCCTGTCACGCGCCTTCATGCGCAGCCGGGCCGACATCCTGGTGCTGGACGAGCCCACCGCGGCCATGGACGCGCAGGCCGAGGCCGAGGTGTTCGAGCACTTCCGCCAGCTCGCCAGCGAGCGCATCACCATCCTCATCTCGCACCGCTTCTCCACCGTGCGCATGGCCGACCAGATCGCCGTGCTCGACAACGGCCACATCGTCGAGCGCGGCAGCCATGAGGAGCTCATGGCGCTCAACGGCCGCTACGCCCACCTCTTCACGCTGCAGGCGCGCGGCTACCGCTAGCGCCGCCCGTCGGTCGGGAAGGGATTGCGCTCGGCGAACTGCTGCTGATGCCAGTAGGGATACGCGAAGGTGCGCGCGCTCGCGGCATCGAGCGTGGCGATCTGCGCGGGGGTCAGGCGCCAGCCGACCGCGCCGAAGTTCTGCTTGAGCTGCGCCTCGTCGCGCGCACCGATGATGACCGTGGCGACGGTGGGCCGCTGCAGCAGCCAGTTGAGCGCAATCTGTGCCACCGTCTTACCGGTCTCGCCCGCCACCGCCTCGAGCGCATCGACGACGCGGTACAGGAGCTCGTCCGCGACCGGCGGCCCGTAGTCGGCGCTCTTGTGCAGGCGGCTGACCTGCGGGAGCGGTGCGCCGCGGCGGATCTTACCGGTGAGGCGCCCCCAGCCGAGCGGGCTCCACACCAGCGCACCGACGCCCTGATCGAGCCCGAGTGGCATGAGCTCCCACTCGTAGTCGCGCCCGATGAGCGAATAATAGGTCTGGTTGGCGACGTAGCGCGGGTAGCCGTAGCGCTCGGCCACGGCCAGCGACTTCATCAGATGCCAGCCGGAGAAGTTCGAGACGCCGGTGTAACGGATCTTGCCGGCGCGCACCAGCGTGTCGAGGGTGTAGAGGACCTCCTCCACCGGCGTCTTGGCGTCAAAGCCGTGCAGCTGGAAGAGGTCGATGTAGTCAGTGCCCAGCCGCTTCAGCGCCGCCTCGACCGCGGCCACGAGGTGCTGCCGCGAGGAGCCGACGGCGTTCGCGTCCTTGCCGCTGCGGAAGGTCGCCTTGGTGGAGATGAGCACGGCAGCGCGCCGCCCGCGCAGCGCCTCGCCGAGTATCGACTCGGCGGCGCCGCCGGAGTAGATGTCCGCGGAGTCGAACAGGTTCACGCCCTGCTCCAGGCAGATGTCGATCAGCCGCCGCGCGCCGGCGACGTCGGTGCTCCCCCAGGCGTTGAAGAGCTCACCCTGGCCGCCGAAGGTGCCGGTGCCGAAGCTCAAAACGGGGACGCTCAGGCCCGAGGCCCCCAGCTGGCGGTACTCCATGGTGCAAAGGCTCCGTGTGGCTGCGCTGCCAAGGAGGATCCCACAACCACGCCGCCGCACCCTCCTTCGTAAGAGGCAGGCAGCGGCCATCCGCGCCGGATGGCGGCGTTACTGCGCTCTTGCGGCCTGCGCCTTGGCCTTCTCGGCTTCCGCGCGCATGTCGGCGCGCATCCGCGCGTAGTCGATCTTGCGGATCTCGGCGATCGGGCAGCGCCAATCCCTGACCTTCACCGAATCGAGGCGCGCGTTCACCGTGCCGGCGGTGGAGGTGAGTCCGATGCTCTGCACCCAGTTCAGATCGCTGCACGGCGGCGTGACGCTCAGAAGGTAAGCATCGCTCGGGGTCGTGTACACCACCAGCTGGTTGTCGCCGAGGGACTCCCAGCTGTAGAAATGACCGAGCCAGGTAAAGCGCTCGAGCGGGGCGCCGGCGTAGCTCGCGTAGCGCTCGCGGATCTGTGCCTGGCTCTGGTGGCGCGGAATGCCGCTCTGACAGGCACCCAGTAGGGCGGCCGCCAAGGCCGCGCCGCCGATTCCGAACACATAGCGCATGACAGTCAGCTCCGCGTCCACCCGGGAGTTAATCTTGGCATTGCGGATGCGGCGTGCGCCACTTTCGCGCGCGGCGTTCCCGCGCGGGCGCCGCCGGCCGAGCGCTGCGGGCGCTCAGCCCGGTGTCAGCACGAGCGCGGCCAGCGGCGGCAGGCGCAGCGCGAGCGATTGCGGCTGCCCGTGCGCGCCGATGGCTTCGGTGTTAAGCGCGCCGAGGTTCCCCTGACCGCTGCCGCCGTAATCAGCGGCGTCGCTGTTCAGGCGCTCGGCCCAGCGGCCGGCCTGCGGCACCCCGACGCGGTAGGCACTGCGCGGCACGGGGGTGAAGTTGCACACCACCAGTGCCACCGCGCCTGCGGCGCTGCGGCGCAGGAACGCGATCACGCTGACGTCGGCGTCGTCGCAGTCGATCCACTCAAAGCCCGCGGCGCTGAAGTCCTGATCGTGCAGGGCGGGTGTGGCGCGGTACAGCCGGTTGAGATCGCGTACCCAGCGCTGCACGCCGGCGTGCAGCGGAAAGGCGAGTACGTGCCACTCCAGGCTCTCCTCGTGCTGCCACTCGCGCCGTTGCCCGATCTCCCCGCCCATGAACAGCAGCTTCTTCCCCGGGTGGGCCCACATGTAGCCGTACAGCAGCCGCAGGCTTGCGAACTGCTGCCACTCATCGCCGGGCATCTTGCCGATCAGCGCGCCCTTGCCGTGCACCACCTCGTCGTGCGACAGCGGCAGCACGAAGTTCTCGGTGAAGGCGTACCAGATGCTGAAGGTGAGGCGGCTGTGATGGTACTTGCGGTGGATGGGGTCCTGGCGGAAGTAGGCG
The DNA here is from genome assembly GCA_963825385.1 of uncultured Pseudomonadota bacterium. Taxonomy (GTDB): domain Bacteria; phylum Pseudomonadota; class Gammaproteobacteria; order Steroidobacterales; family Steroidobacteraceae; genus 13-2-20CM-66-19. Next base: position 960,029 of record CAWGSX010000001.1, read on the forward strand.
AGCGTGTCGTGCATCCACCCCATGTTCCACTTCAGCCCGAAGCCTAAGCCCCCGAGGTAGGTCGGCCGCGACACCATCGGCCAGGCGGTGGATTCCTCGGCGATGGTCTGCGCGTCGGGATGGTCGCGGTACACGGCAAGATTCAGCTGCTTGAGGAACTCGACCGCTTCGAGGTTCTCGTGTCCGCCGAAGCGGTTGGGAATCCACTCCCCGGGACGGCGCGCGTAGTCCAGGTAAAGCATGGAAGCGACCGCATCCACGCGCAGTCCATCGACGTGGTACTTGTCCAGCCAGAACAGCGCATTGCTGGCGAGGAAGTTGCGCACCTCGGCACGGCCGTAGTTGAAGATGGCGCTGCTCCACTCCGGATGAAATCCCTGGCGCGGGTCGGCGTGCTCGTAGAGGTGCGTGCCGTCAAAGCGCGCCAGCCCGTGCGCATCGTTCGGAAAGTGCGAGGGCACCCAGTCGAGGATGACCCCGATGCCGCGCTGGTGCAGGTAATCGACCAGGTACATGAAGTCCTGCGGCGTGCCGTAGCGCGAAGTCGGCGCGAAGTAGCCGGTGACCTGGTAGCCCCACGAACCGAAGAAGGGGTGCTCCATGACCGGCATGAGCTCGACGTGGGTAAAGCCCATCTCCTGGGCGTAGTCGGCCAGCTGCTGGGCGCTCTCACGGTAGCTGAGCGGGCGGTTGCCCTCCTCGGGCACGCGCCGCCAGGAGCCCAGGTGCACCTCGTAGATCGACCACGGGGCGCCGAGCGCGTTGGCGCGGCTGCGCCCGGCGAGCCACGCGGCATCGTGCCAGTCGTAGCTGAGGTCCCAGACGATCGATGCGGTGCGCGGGGGCACCTCGGCATAGAACGCGTACGGATCGCTCTTCTCGCCCGCGCCGTAGGGCGAGGTGATGTGGTACTTGTAGAGCGCCCCGGGTGCGAGCTGCCTCAGCAGCCCCTCCCAGATGCCGGAGGAGTCCTCGCGCGCCGCGAGCGGTGCCTGTCCGGGGCGCCAGCCGTTGAAATCGCCGACCACCGAGACCTTCGTGGCATTGGGCGCCCAGACTGCGAACTGCGTGCCGCCGCCGGCAGCGGCATGGGCGCCGAGCTTCTCGTAAGCGCAGACGTAGCTGCCTTCGCGGAAGTGGTAGATGTCGTGTTCCGTCAGCAGCACGCGCAAAAGTCTAGCAGGACGGGCACGGCAGTGCTTACGATGAGCCCATGACCAGCCCCATCGTCATCGGTCACCGCGGCGCGAGCGGCTACGTGCCCGAGCACACGCTCACCTCGTATTTTCTCGCGATGCAGTACGGCGCCGACTTCGTCGAGCCTGACCTGGTGATGACACGCGATGGCGTGCTGGTCGCGCGGCACGAGAACGAGATCAGCGGCACCACCGACGTGGCCGCGCACGCGCAGTTCCGCGCGCGCCGCACGCGCCGCAACATCGACGGCATCGAGGTGGAGGGCTGGTTCACCGAGGACTTCACCCTGGCGGAGCTCAAGCTGCTGCGCGCGCGCGAGCGCATTCCCGAGCTGCGTGCCGCCAATGCCCGTTTCGACGGTCACTTCGCGGTCCCCACGCTCGAGGAGATCATCGCTCTGGTGCAGGGGGTGGAGCGCGCGCGCGCCGCCTGCGCCGCGCAGCTCGGCAGGCCCGCCCCGCCGCGCATCGGGCTCTACCCCGAGACCAAGCACCCGAGCTACTTCGCCGCGCGCGGGCTGGCGATGGAGGCGGCGCTGGTGGCGACCCTCAAGCGCCACGGCTACGAGGGCGCCGCGGCGCCGGTGTGGCTGCAGTCCTTCGAGGTGGGCAACCTCAAGGAACTCGCGCGCATGACGCAGCTGCCGCGCGTGCAGCTGATCGAGGAGTCCGGCGCGCCGTTTGACCTCAGCAGCGCCGGCAGCGCCACGAGCTACGCCGACCTCATCCGCCCGGCGGGCCTGCGCGAGATCGCCGGCTACGCGCAGGCGATCGGTCCGGGCAAGGGTCTCATCATCCCGCGCCGCGCCGACGACACCCTGGGCGAGCCCACCGCGCTCGTGAGCGATGCGCACGCGCAGGGACTCAAAGTCCATCCCTGGACGTTCCGTCTCGAGAACCGTTTCTTACCCAGGGAGCTGCGGCGCGGGGAATCTCCGGCCGGACCCGGGGATCTGCGCGCGGAGATCGGCGCGTTTCTGCGTGCCGGTATCGACGGGTTCTTCACCGACCAGCCCGACATCGGCGTCGCGGCGCGCGACGCCTTCCTCGCCGCCGGCGGCGCGCATCCTTAGGGCGTGCGGCGGCGGGTCGAGCCGCCGACGAACACCAGCGTCTCGGTGTCGTGGGGCGAGTGCGGCGCGGCGGAGTCGAGCGCGAGGCGCGCGCGCGTGGCCGCTGACTGTGCCTCGGCGGCGGCGGCGGCGGCTTCGACCGGGTGGGCGAGCAGATAGCCCTGCACGCCGATCGGTCCGCAGCTGGTCAGGAATTCCAGCTGCGTCGCGCGCTCGACTCCCTCGGCCACCACGTGCAGGCCGAGTCCGTGGCACAGCGCGGTGATCGAGCGCACGATCGCCGCCGAGCGCGGGTTGGTATCGACACCGGAGATGAGCAGGCGGTCGAGCTTCACACGCGTGATCGGCAGCTGCTCGAGCGAGGTGAGTGAGGAGTAGCCGATGCCGAAGTCATCGAGCGCCACCGCGACGCCGAGCGCACGCAGCCGGCGCAGCGACTCCACCGTCGCCGGCCCGGTCTGGAATACCGTCTCGGTGATCTCGAGCTCGAGCGCGCTCGGCGGCAGTCCCGTCTCCTCGAGCGTACGCGCCACGTGCTCGACGAAGTCGCTCTCGAAGAACTGCTGCGGGGAGACGTTGATCGCCACCGCGGCGCGGTGCCAGCCGGCCGCGCGCCAGGTCGCGCAGGCCGCGGCGGCGGAGTGCAGGATCCAGCCGGTGAGCTCGTGGATGAGACCGGTCTTCTCGGCGGCGTGGATGAACTCGTGCGCGCCGGCGACGCGGCCGTCGGGCTTGCGCCAGCGCAGCAGCGCCTCCACTCCCGCCGGCTCGAGCGTGTGCAGTGCCACCAGCGGCTGGTACATGAGCAGCAGCTCGTTCTTCTCCACCGCACGGCGCAGCGACTGCTCGAGCCGAAAGCGCTGCGCGGCCACATCCAGCAGCGCCGGGCTGTAGAGGGTGAAGCGGTTGCGGCCCAGCTCCTTGGCGCGAAACAGCGCCACGTCCGCGGCGCGCAGCAGCCCCTCGGCGTCCGCGCCGTGATCGGGGTAGACGCTGCCGCCGACGCTGGCGCTGGTGGTGAGCACGCGGCCGTCGATGTTGAGCGGCTCCTGCAGCGCGGCGACTATCTTGGCGGCGTGCGCGTCGATCTCCGCCGGGGCGCGGATGTTCTCCAAGAGCACCGTGAACTCATCGCCGCCCAGGCGCGCAAGCAGCGCCCGGGCGCCGGTGGCGGCGCGCAGCCGCTGCGCCACCGCCTGCAGCACGCGGTCGCCGAAGCTGTGGCCGAGGGTGTCGTTGATGGATTTGAAGTTGTCCAGATCCACAAACAGCAGGGCCACGCGCCGCTCGCCCCCGGCGCGGGCGAGCGCGGTGGTCAGACGCGCCGCGAGTGTGCGCCGGTTTGGCAGCTGCGTGAGCGGATCGTGGTGGGCGAGGTGGTGCAGCTGACGCGTGCGCTCGGCGACGTGCCGCTCAAGCTCGGCCTGGTGCGCGCGCAGCTCGGTCTCGGCGTGCTCGATGCGGTCGGCCATGGTGTTGAAGGAGTCGGCGAGCTCGGCGATCTCGCGCGAGCCGCCGCGCGGGGCGCGCGCGGTGCGGTCGCCGGCGGCGAGGCGCCGCGTCGCGGCGGTGAGACGCCGCACCGGCAGGCTGATGCTCAGGGTGAGCAGCACCGAGACCACCAGCAGTAGTCCCAGCACCGCCGCAGCGCTGGTGCTGAGGGTGTCCTGGGCCTGCTCGGCTGCGGTGGCGGCGTGCTGGGCGGCGCCCACCAGCCCCAGGCGCGCCGGCTTCTCCAGCTGATCCTGCAGCGCGGAGATGAGCCGGGCGCTGTCTTCCAGGAGCGCGTGCCACTCCGGGCCTGCGGCCTCGTCGTAGCGGGCGATCTCGGCGCGCAGCCGCACGCTCTCGATGAAGTCCTGGCGCACGAGGCTCAGCCACGCGCGCCCCGGGGAGACCTGGAGCTCGGCGGCGTTGAGGTCGAGGAGCGCGCGGAACTCCTCCTCGCGGCGCGCGATGATCGCGGGCTTGGCGACATTGTCGCGCACCGCACTGATGGCGCTCTCCAGCTCCGAGAGCGAGCGGCGCGCGTAGACCTGGCTGCCGTCGATCGCCACGCCCGCCCCGCCGGCGGAGGCGATGAGCTGATAGACGTGGTTGAGCGCGTTGTCGCGCGCTGCGGAGGACTGCGCCCGCTCGGCCGCGCGGCTCGCCAGCTGGCGCGCGGTCTCGACGTGGCTCAGGAGCTGGGCGCGCAGCGCCTGGTTGGCCGCAAGGTTCGGCGCGGCGCGGCTGGTGGCAAAATAACTTTCGATGGCGCCGTGCAGCGCTTCGCCGGCGCGGGTGATGCTGCTCAGGTCATTACCGGTGCGCGCCTGCACGAACGCGCCCACGGCGCGGTCGAAGGCAACCAGTTTCTCCAGCACGGCGTCGGCGCGCTCGGCCAGCGGCTCGTGCTCGTGCTGCATCACGCGCACCGCCTCGAGCGCATCGTGCGTGGTGCGCGTGACCAGCACATCGGCGCCGATGAGTACGGCGGCGACCGCAGCCAGACCCAGGCCCAGGCGCCAGGCGATGCCGAGCAGCGGGGAGTGCGCACGCCCGCGGCGCGGCTCGCGAGCGCTCGCCGCTGGACTCGCCGGGGCTGTCAGTTCGGGTTCCATTTGTCTGCATGCGACATAAGTCGCAGGCCGAAGCGACGCAGGTCTCACTCGATCCCTAAGGCCGAGTCACATCATGCGTGACGGAGGTCGAAGGCTTCCGTGGCGGCCATCGCATAAACGCCGCGAAGGCTGCGGCTCAGTCCCCTGAAGCGTCTGAAAAAGTGCGCCGGGAGAGGCGCGCGGCCCTGAGCTGCAAGCCGGATGGCCTATACTAGGCAAAACGATGAAGGGGCGACCTCAAAGATGACCGAGCTGGCCGACACGTTCGACGCAGCGTTCTCCAAGGCGGTCGATCTGGGCAACCGGATCGCCGACAAGGACAAGGACGCGGATCTGTGGGATATCGCAGACGGCTTGCTGGCAGGCGCGATCCAGTACTGGCTGTACTCGCGCCAGCCTTGCGGGGATCCGCGCTGTCAGGACTGCATGCCGATCAGCACCGCGCAGGGGCGCATGGCGGAGCTCAAGCGCCTGATCGAGCAGCTCGCCTCCGAGAGCGAGTACTTCCACACCCCGACCGACGCCAACGCCGGCCGCGCCTGAAGGCGCAGCCGCGCGCGCCGGCGCGGCCTCAGCCGGCGGCCTGGGCCGGCAGGCTCGTGCCGGCGACTTCCCCGAGCGCGAGCTCGAACAGGTGAAAGCCCTCCTTCAGCAGCGCATCCGGGATGGTGAGCGGTGCGAGGAAGCGGATCACGTTCGCGTACATCCCGCACGAGAGCAGCACGAGTCCGTGGCGGCCGGCGGCCTGCACCAGCGCCCGGGTGAGCTCGGCGTCGGGCTGCTCGGCGCGCATGTTTTTCACCAGCTCGATCGCCACCATGGCCCCCTGCGCGCGCACCTCGCCGATGCACGGGAAGCGCACCTGCAGGCCCTTCAGGCGCGAGCTCATGAAGCGGCCGATCTCCTGCGAGCGCTTCAAGAGCTGCTCCTCGCGCATCACCTCGAGCACGGCGAGTCCGGCGGCGCAGGCGAGCGGTGAGCCCGCATAGGTGCCGCCGAGTCCGCCCGGCACCGGCGCGTCCATGATCTCGGCCTTGCCGATGACGCCCGAGAGCGGCACCCCGCCGGCGACGCTCTTGGCGATCGTGATCAGGTCCGGCTCGATGCCGGAGTGCTCGATCGCGAACATGCGCCCGGTGCGCCCGAACCCCGACTGGATCTCATCGGCGATCAGCACGATGCCATGGGTATCGCACAGCGCCCGCAGGCGGCGCATGAGCTCGGCCGGCGCCGCGTAGAAGCCGCCCTCGCCGAGCACCGGCTCGATGATGATCGCCGCCACGCGCCCCGGGTCGACGTCGGCCTTGAACAGTCCCTCGAGCGCGGCGAGTGAGTCCTCGACCGTGACCCCGTGATAGGCCATCGGGTAGGGCAGGTGGTAGACCTCGGGCAGCATCGGGCCGAAGCCCGCCTTGTAGGGCTGTACCTTGCCGGTGAGGCTGATGCAGGCGAGCGTGCGGCCGTGAAAGCCGCCGGAGAAGGCGATGACCGCCGAGCGCTTGGTGTGGAAGCGCGCGATCTTGATGGCGTTCTCCACCGCCTCGGCGCCGGTGGTGAGGAAGATGGTCTTCTTGGGCGTCGCCCCGGGGGCGAGCGCATTGAGTGCCTCGGCGAGGGCGATGTAGCTCTCGTACGGGGTGACCTGGAAGCAGGTGTGGGTGAGCTTGCCGAGCTGCGCGGCGATCGCGGCCTGCACCTTCGGATGCACGTGCCCGGTGTTGAGCACGGAGATGCCACTCGCGAAGTCGATGTAGCGGCGCCCCTCGACGTCCCAGATCTCCGCATTGCTGGCGCGCTCGGCGTAGACCATGAGGGAGTTCGAGACACCGCGCGGCACGGCCTGCTGGCGGCGGGCATTGAGTTCGGCGTTGGACGTCAAGACGGTTCCTTTGGCAGCGTTACCCGCTGGCAGTTGGGCGGCTTTAGAGCCAGAAGCCCAGCCCCCGCGCCAAGGCGGGGCGTACGGGCCTGGCCGCCTCATATGATACGTCCTCGGAGGCCGGCTTGGCGCGCGCACCGGGGCGCGCCATGCGGGGCCTTCCCGGACCCTCTACAATGCGTGTTTAACCCCTTATTTCCCGCAAAGAGCGATCATCTTGAGCCAATCCGTCCCGGGCGCCGCCCCCGTCATCACCGCCGAGGTCGTCATCATCGGCGCCGGCCCCTGTGGCCTGTTCCAGGTCTTCGAGCTCGGGCTGCTCGGCATCAGCGCCCATGTTCTGGACTCTCTGGCGCACCCGGGCGGGCAGTGCGCCGAGCTTTATCCGGACAAGCCGATCTACGACATCCCGGCACTGCCGGTGTGCGGTGCGCAGGAGCTGGTCGACCGGCTGCTGCAGCAGATCAAGCCGTTCAATCCGCAGTTCCACCTCGGCCAGGAGGTGGTCGCCTTTGCGCGCCAGGAGAACGGCCGCTTCACACTGCGCACCTCCGGCGGGCTCAGCTTCGATGCCGGTGCGGTGGTGATCGCCGCCGGCGTCGGCTCCTTCCAGCCGCGCCGCCTCGGCATCGAGGGCATCGAGCCCTTCGAGGGCGCATCGATCCAGTACCGCGTCAAAAGCGCCGCGGAGTTCGCCGGCAAGCGCCTGGTGATCTTCGGCGGCGGCGACTCGGCCCTCGACTGGACGCTCGAGCTGCTGCCGCGCGCGGCGAGCCTCGACCTGGTGCACCGCCGCGGCGAGTTCCGCGCAGCCCCCGCCTCGGTCGCCAAGATGCAGGAGCACGTGCGCGCCGGACGCATGCGGGTGTTCGAGGCGCTGCCCCAGGCCCTCATCCTCGAGGACGGCGTGCTGCGCGGCGTGCACATCAAACAGCCCGGAGGCGCGACGCAGGCCCTCGCGGCCGACCAGCTGCTGGTGTTCTTCGGGCTGCATCCCAAGCTCGGTCCGATCGCGGAGTGGGGGCTGGCGCTCGAGAAGCGCGCCCTCACCGTCGACACCGAGAAGTTCCAGACCTCCCTGGCGGGCGTCTTTGCCGTGGGCGACATCAACACCTACCCCGGCAAGAAGAAACTGATCCTCTCCGGCTTCCACGAGGCCGCGCTCGCCGCGTTCGCCATCCAGCATCACCTGTTCCCGCAGAAAAAGCAGTTCCTGCAATACACCACCACGAGCCCGGTCATGCACCAGCGCCTGGGCGTGCCGGACTGAGGCTATGGACCAGCGTCTCGCCGACCTCGTCAGCCTGCTCGAGCTCGAAACGCTCGAGGTCAACCTGTTCCGCGGTGAGAGCCGTGACATCGGCAGCCCGCAGGTGTTCGGTGGCCAGGTGCTCGGCCAGGCCCTCAGTGCCGCGGTGCGCACCGTGGCCGAGGGGCGCGTGGTGCACTCACTCCACGCCTATTTCCTGCGGCGCGGGGACTGCAACGCGCCGATCGTCTACCAGGTCGACCGCAGTCTGGACGGCCACAGCTTCTCCAACCGCCGTGTGGTCGCGATCCAGCACGGGGAGCAGATCTTCAACATGGCCGCCTCGTTCCAGGTGGAGGAGTCCGGGTTCGACCACCAGATCGAGGCCCCGCGCGTGCCTGAGCCGGAGAGTCTGAGCGCCAACTCGGGCCCCGCGCCGGAGCTTCTCGCCCGCCTGCCCGAGCGGGTACGGCGCTTTTTCGAGCAGCCGCGGCCGTTTGAGTTCCGCCCGGTGCAGCCGATCGATTACCTGCAGCCGCGGCGCGAGCAGCCGGTGCGGCAGCTGTGGTTCCGCGCCGTGGCGCGGCTTCCCGATGATGAGATGCTGCACCGGCGGCTGCTCGCCTACGTGTCCGACTTCTTCCTGCTCGACACCACGACGCTGCCGCACGGCACTTCCTTCCTGCGCCCGAGCCTGGTGATGGCCAGCATCGATCACGCCATGTGGTTCCATCGTCCGCTGCGCGTGGACGAGTGGCTGCTGTACGCGATGGAGAGTCCGAGCGCCTCCGGCGCGCGCGGCTTTGCGCGCGCCAGCGTCTTCGCCCGCGACGGGCGCCTGGTGGCCAGCGCCGCCCAGGAGGGGCTCGTGCGTATGGTGAAGGAACGCGGATCCTGAGACGGGTGAGCCATGAGCGCGGTGCTTGCAGTGCTGCTCGCGGCCGCAGCCGCCCCTGACTTAGCCGACGTCGTGGCGCTCGAGCGCGCCTGGAGCGGCGTGCGCGACTCGAGCGAGCAGGTGGCGATGAGTACGGCGCCGGCGGAGGCCGGCTGGCCGCAGATGCCGGAGCGGCGCGTGCGCACCGTGGTGGCCCCCGTCAAGGTGCCGTGGCTCGGGCAGCACCTGCTTTATTTCGAGGAGTTCATCCAGGACGATCCGGAGCACCCGCGCCGCCAGCTGCTCATGCAGCTCGAGCCGGCGCGCGACGTGCCGCACGCCGTGCACGTGCACCTGTTCACCTTCGCTGATCCGCGGCCGTGGCTGCACCTGGATCACCGGCCGCGGCTGGCGGCGAGCCTGGTGTGGCGCGATCTGATCTCCGCTTCCGGCTGTGACTTCATCCTGGTGAAGAGCGGCGAGCAGTTCCGCGGCGGCACGAGCGGGGATCAGTGCGTGGATGATAGCTCCGGCACACGCCGCTACCTGGACCTGCAGCTGGTGATCGGCACGGATCTGTACTGGTACCGGCGCCGCGCCTACCGCGACAGCGATGCCCAGCTGCAGCAGGAGGTGATCGGCTTTGACCGCTTCGAGCCGAACGAGGCGCGCCTGTATGCCTGCCGCATCGCCTGGTCGGCGAGCGGCGCGGCGAGTGCGCGCCGCGCGCTTGTGAGCCTCGATCTGTACGAGGCCGGCGGCCGCGCACGCTTCACCACGCCCGACGGACGCAGCTTCCAGCTCACCCTGCACGGGCGCGACTGGCCTTACGCGCTCGACCGCGACGCGCTGCTGCTGCAGCTGCAGGAGGACGGGCGTGACTCGCCCGTGGCCACCGCCTGGGCGCAGGCCGACGCGCAGCAGATTGCGCTCGACCTGGGCTGGCTCGAGGTGCGCTGCGGCTCGATTGCGCCGGACTCGGACGAGCTCACTCAGTGAGCGGGCGGCGCGGCGAGCGCCCCGAGGTCCTTCAGCAGCAGCGGGTTGAAGCGCGCCGGGGAGTCGAGCATGAGGAAGTGCGAGCTGTGCTCGAGCACGTCCAGGTGAAAGTCCGGAAGTGACCTGCGGATACGTGCCGCATCGGTGGGCACGAGGTCGGAGTTGATCGCGTACACCGGCACGTGGATCTCGGGCAGAAGCGCGGCGAGGTCGACCCCGAGGAGCCCCTCGAGCGAGGCCACGCCCACCGCCGGGGACTCGAGCGACATGTCGTAGGCCACCTTCTGCACCAGCACGTGCTCGGCATTGCGCGGGAAGAGCGTGTCGGTGGCGAGCTTGCGGGTCTCACCGACGAAGTCGGCGCGGAAGGGTGCGACGCGCCGCTCGATCTCCTGGCGCGGCAGGGGCGGCTCACCGACCGAGCGCAGCGCATCGACGGCGACGATGCCGCTGACGCGCGCGCCCAGAAGCGGCGTGGCGGCGAGCGCCACGGTGGCCCCCATGGCGTGGCCCACCAGGATCAGGTGCGGGTTCGGGAGCTGGCGCGCGACCGCCGCGACATCGCCGGCGTAGTTGGCGATCGACCAGTCGGTGCGGTTGCTGCCCGAACCGCCGTGGCCGGCGAGGTTGAGGAGGACCACCGTATAGCGCGTGCGCAGCGGCTCGATCTGCTCGTGCCAGTAGTTAGCATCGCAGGCCCAGCCGTGGATCAGGATCACCGCCGGGTCGCCGCTGCCGAAGACGCGGTAGTCGATGTGCACCCCGTCGGGCGAGAGGGTGAGGTGCTCGCCCTCCGCAGATTGCGGGGTGCCGCTCGCCGCGGCGGGCACGGGTGCTGGGGCCGCCGCGGCGGGGGGCGGGGCGGGATGGCTGCAGGCGCCAAGCAGCACAAGGCCCAGGGCGCCGCAGCAGCTCAGGTGCGCCCTCACGGAGCGAGCACCTTGCCGGGGTTCATGATCCCGCGCGGATCGAAGGCGTGCTTGACCGCGCGCATGAGGGAGAGCTCCACCGGTGAAGTGTAGCGCTCCAGCTCCCCGACCTTCAGCTGTCCGATGCCGTGCTCGGCGCTGAAGCTGCCATCGAACTCGCGCACCAGGTCATGTACGGCGCGCCGCACCTCCCCGGCGCGGGCGAGGAAGGCGGCAGCGTCCGCACCCGGACGGCAGCTGAGGTTGAAGTGCAGGTTACCGTCCCCGGCGTGCCCGTAGGCGATGAGCCGCCCCTCCGGGACGTGGGCGGCGAGCCACGTGCCGGCTGCGGCGACGAACTCGGCGAGCCGCCCCACCGGGACGGAGATGTCGTGCTTGAGGCTCGCGCCCTCGCGGCGCTGCGCCTCCGGGATGTTGTCGCGCAGTGTCCAGAGCGCGGCGCGCTCGCGCTCGCTGCGGGCGAGTGCCGCATCGGCTACCTCACCGGCCGCCGCTGCGGCGCTGAGCGACTCGCTGAGCAGGCCCTCCAGATCATCGGCAGCACGTGCCGAGGACAGCTCGCACAGCACGTACCAGGGGCAGGCGCTGCCGAGTGGGTCGCGCGCCTGGGGAATGTGGCGTAGCGCGAGCTCCAGTGCCGCGCGCGGGATCAGCTCGAAGGAGCTCAGGCGGTCGCTGCTCGCCGCGCGCAGGCGCGCGAGCAGGCGCACCGCGGCTTCGATCTCCGGCACGGCGGCGAAAGCGGTGGCGTAGGTGCGGATCTTGGGGAAGAGCTTCACGGTCGCGGCCGTGATCACGCCGAGCGTGCCTTCGGCACCGAGAAACAGCCCCTTGATGTCGTAACCGGTGTTGTCCTTGCGCAGGCCCGAGAGGGTCTCGAGGATGCGGCCGTCGGCGAGCACGACCTCGAGTCCCAGCACGAGGTCGCGCATCATTCCATAGCGCAGCACGCTGGTCCCGCCGGCGTTGGTGGAGAGGTTGCCGCCGATCTGACAGCTGCCCTGCGAGCCCAGACTGAGCGGGAAGAAGCGCTCCGCCGCATCCGCGGCGGCCTGCACCTGCGCCAAAAGACACCCGGCCTCGGCGGTGAGCGTGTCGTTGGCGGCGTCGACGGCGCGGATGCGGTTCAGGCGCGCGAGCGCGAGCACGAGCTGTTCCCCGGAGGCATCCGGTGTCGCGCCGCCACAGTAACTGGTGTTGCCCCCCTGCGGCACGACGGCAACGTGCGCCGCGTGGCACAGCGCAAGGATGCGCGCCACCTCGGCGGTACTCGCCGGCCGCACCACCGCGAGCGCCCGTCCGTGATAGAGCGAGCGGTGATCACGCAGGTACGGCTCGGCGGCGTCTGCCTCGAGCAGGCCTGCCGCACCGACGATCGCGCGCAGCTGCGCGCGCAGCTGCGCCGGGCCGTCCTTCAATTGATGTTCAGGGCGCGCAGCGCGGCGATGCGCTCATCGAGCGGCGGATGGCTCATGAACAGGCGCTTGATGCCGCCGCCGACCGGCCCTTCGGCAATGCCGAAGGCGGCGAACTGCTTGACGGGCAGCGGCTGGTGCACCTGCTTCAGGTCCTCGAGCGCGGCAATCATGCGGTTCTTGCCGGCGAGCTGGGCGCCGCCGCGGTCGGCGCGGAACTCGCGCTGGCGCGAGAACCACATGACGATGATGTTGGCGAGTATGCCGAGCACCAGCTGCAGCACGATCACGGTGATGAAGTAGCCGGCGCCGCCGCCGCGGCCATTGTCGGAGCGGTCGACGAGGCTGCCGATGACCCGCGACAGGAAGATCACGAAGGTGTTCATCACCCCCTGCAGCAGCGCGAGCGTCACCATGTCACCGTTGGCGACGTGCGTCATCTCATGCCCGAGCACCGCTTCCACCTCGTCGCGACCCATGCGCTGCAGCAGACCGGTGCTGACGGCCACCAGGGCCGAATTGCGGCTCATGCCGGTCGCGAACGCGTTCGGCTCGGGTGAGTTGAAGATGCCGACCTCGGGCATCCCGACGCCGACCTGGCGCGCATGGTGCTCGATGACGCCCAGCAGCCAGCGGCCGGTCGCATCCGAGGTCTGCGGGTCGATCACCTGCACGCCCATGCCGTGCTTGGCCATGGTCTTGGACATCGCCAGCGAGATCAGCGAGCCGCCGAAGCCGAAGAAGGCCGCCAGCACCAGCAGCCCGCCGAAGCTCTGCCCGTGGACGGCGAGCCAGCGATCCAGGCCGAGGAGGTGCCCGACGACGGTGAGCACCAGGAGGACCGCAAGGTTGGTTACGACGAAGAGAAAGATGCGTTTCATGGACGGTGCGCCTGCTGTTGAATGGCCGTAAGTGCCTGACTTCCGGAGGAAGAGCACTCTACCGGGAGCCGGTTACCCCTGCCAGCGTGGGGTCCGGGCACGGCATTTCAAGGCCACCCCACACAGGTCCGCTCAGCCGGTCACGACCCCGAGCGCCCGGCCGACCAGGAAGCTGACCGCGCCGGCGCCGCCGCCGATCAGTACCATGCGCAGCGCGCTGCGCCCGGCATCGTGTCCGGTGAAGAGCGACAGCCCGAGTCCGACCGCGAACAGGGCAATCAGGGTGAGGCCTGCGGCGTATGCCACGGCGCTCATCCCGGAGGCGCCGAGCACGAAAGGCAGCAGCGGAATGGCCGCGCCGACGGCAAAGGTCACGAAGGACGCCGTGGCGGCGCGCCAGGGCGAGCCGAGGTCATCGGGGTTCAGCCCCAGCTCCTCGCGGGCGAGCACATCGAGCGCCTGCTGCGGATCGGCGAGCAGCGCGCGGCTGAAGGTGCGCGCCTGCGACAGCTCGAGCCCGCGCGCCGCGTAGATGAGCGCGAGCTCCTCGGCCTCCTCCTCCGGGTACTGCGCCAGCTCTTCCTTCTCCAGGGCGATCTGGTACTCGTACATCTCGCGCTGCGAGCGCACCGAGACGTACTCGCCGGCCGCCATCGACAGGGCCCCCGCCAGAAGCCCCGCGGCACCGGCCGTGAGTACCACCTGGGTGCTGACGCCGGCGCCGGCGACACCGAGCACCAGGCTGACGTTCGAGACCAGGCCGTCGTTGATGCCGAACACGGCCGCGCGCAGGCTGCCGCCGACCGCGCTGCGGTGGCTGGCGCCGACCTCGGCGAGCGTGGTCGGCATGGGATGGCCGGCGTGCGCGGCCGGGGCGCTGTAGAGCGAAAGTCCGCGCACCTTCATGGCGGCCAGCACCGGGCGCAGGGAGCGCGCCTTGAAGTGGCGCAGGAGCGCCGCCACCACGCGCGCGCGGTGCGAGGGGCGGAACTCGCGCGCGCCGGTGCCGGCGGGCTGCCACTTCAGCGCCTGCGCTTCGGCGGCCTCGGCGAGCTTCAGGAACAGGTTGCGCTTGGCGGGATCAGCTTCGGCGGCAGCGACCCGGCGATACAGCCACGCCGACTCTTTTTCGTGGTACCAGCTGTCAGGTCCGGGAGCGGTCAATACTCGTCCCGTTCCTCATCGCCATCCTCGTCCTCATCGTCCCAGTCATCGTCGTCGTCTTCGTCCTCATCCTCGTCCCAGTCCTCCTCCTCCTCGGAGTCATCCTCGTCGTCGGACTCGGACCAGCCCTCGGGCTCCTCGATGCGGTCCAGATCCATCTCGTGCCAGGTCTCGAGGTCGATCTCCTCGATGTCGCCATCGAGGTATTCGATTTCCACGAGCTCGGAGTCCTCGTCGACCGACAGGACGCGGAAGGATTCTTCTTCTTCGAGGTTCTCGTACCACTGACCGGCGACCGGCTCGTAATCTCTGCTCACCGCAAAAGCCACCCTGTTTGTACTTCGGCGCCGCACAAGTGTAGGGGCTGCGCTGTCCTTGGGCAACGCACCTCGAATGCGTATAGTTTTCCGCAGGATGAGCACCCGCACCTTCAGCGCCGCGCAGCCCCTGACACAGGCACGACTCGTCGTCGTCAAGGTGGGCTCGGCGCTGCTCGTCGACGGCGACAGCGGCCGGGTGAACCGCACCTGGCTCGAGACCCTGGTCGAGGACCTGCTGCGGCTGCGCCGGCGCGGCCAGAAAGTGATTCTGGTCTCCTCCGGCGCCATCGCGCTCGGGCGCCGGCGGCTCGGACTGAAGGCGGGTGCGCTGCGGCTCGAGGACAGCCAGGCCGCGGCGGCCGTCGGGCAGATCCGCCTGGCGCACGCCTACAAAGAGCTGCTCGAGGGCAACGATGTGACCGTGGCGCAGGTGCTGCTGACGCTCGAGGACAGCGAGCGGCGGCGCCGTTACCTGAATGCGCGCGCCACGCTGCAGTCGCTACTGGCGCTCGGTGCGCTGCCGGTGATCAACGAGAACGACACCGTCGCTACCGCCGAGATCCGCTACGGGGACAACGACCGCCTCGCGGCGCGCGTGGCGCAGATGGCGAGCGCGGACTGCCTGGTACTGCTGTCGGATGTCGACGGACTCTACAGCGCCGATCCCAATCTCGATCCGCAGGCGCGCTTCATCCACGAGGTGCGCCACATCACTCCGGAGATCGAGGCCATGGCGGGGCGCTCAGCTTCCCAGGTGGGGGCCGGCGGCATGCGCACCAAGATCCTGGCCGCGCGCATCGCGGTCGCCGCGGGCTGCCACCTGTGCATCGCCGCCGGCAAGCACCCGCACCCGCTGCGCCGTCTGGAGGAGGGCGCTGACTGCACCTGGTTTCTGCCCGCGGCCACGCCCCAGGCGGCGCGCAAGCAGTGGATCGCCGGCACGCTGCGTCCTTCCGGCGCGCTCATCATCGACACCGGGGCGGTGCGGGCGCTGTGCGAGGGCCGCAGCCTCCTGCCGGCCGGCGTGACCGCAGCGCGCGGCCGCTTCGACCGCGGTGACACCGTCAGTGTCTTCACCTCCGATGGCACGGAAGTGGCGCGCGGGATCGTCGCCTACTCCGACGCGGACGCCGCGCGCATCATGGGACGCCGCTCGAGCGAGATCGCCGACCTCCTAGGTTTCCGTGGCCGCGACGAGATGATTCACCGCGACGACCTCGTGCTCTTGCGGCCGGAGCTGGCCGCGGGCGCACCGCAGACGGCGGGCTGAGCGGAGGATGGAGGCGACACCCCTAAGTGAGCTCATGGACGGCATGGGTCGTGCCGCGTGCGCCGCCGCCGGGGTACTCGCGCGCGCGCCGCGCGCACAGAAGGACGCCGCGCTCAGCGCCGCCGCGGCCGCCGTGCGTGCCGCGCGCGACTCGATCCTCGCCGCCAACGCGCACGATCTGGCCGCGGGCCGTGAGCTCGGCGCGGCGCGCCTCGATCGGCTGCGCCTCGATGCGGGCCGGATCGAGGCGATCGCACGGGCTCTGGAGGCGGTGGCCGAGCTGCCCGATCCCGTCGGACGCGTCATCAGCAGCTGGGAGCGCCCGAACGGGCTGCGCATCGAGCGCGTCAGCGTGCCGCTCGGTGTCATCGGCATCATCTACGAGAGCCGCCCGAACGTGACCACCGATGCCGGCGCCCTGTGCCTGAAGTCCGGCAACGCCGCGATCCTGCGCGGCGGCTCCGACAGCGAGCACTCGAGCGCCGCGCTGCACCGCTGTCTCGTGGCCGGACTTGAGCGGGCGGCTCTGCCGGCGGCGTGCATCCAGCTGGTGCCGACGCAGGATCGTGCCGCGGTCGGTTACCTGCTCGCGGCCATGAGCGAGTACATCGACGTCATCGTGCCGCGCGGCGGCAAGTCGCTGGTGGCGCGCGTGCAGCAGGAGGCGCGGGTACCGGTGATCGGCCATCTGGAGGGCAACTGCCACGTCTACGTCGACCGCGACGCCGACGTGCGCATGGCGCGCGCCATTGCACTCAACGCCAAGATGCGGCGCACGGGAATCTGCGGCGCCGCCGAGACGCTGCTCGTGGATGCGGCCTGCGCGGCGACGCATCTGGCGCCGATCATCACCGATCTGCTCGAGGCGGGCTGCGAGGTGCGCGGCGATGCGGCCGTGCAGCGCATCGATCCGCGCGTGCGTGCGGCCCACGAGGAGGACTGGTACACCGAGTATCTGGACGCGGTCATTGCCGCGCGCGTCGTGGGCGGCGTGGACGAGGCCATCGCGCACATCGCCCGTTACGGCTCGGCGCACACCGAGTCCATCGTCACCGATAACGCCGCCACCGCCGAGCGCTTCCTCGCCGGGGTGGACAGCGCCATCGTGCTGCACAATGCCTCCACGCAGTTCGCCGACGGTGGTGAGTTCGGCATGGGGGCGGAGATCGGCATCTCCACCGACCGCTTCCATGCCCGCGGTCCGGTGGGAGTCGAACAGCTGACCAGCTACAAGTACGTGGTGCGCGGCTCCGGGCAGGTGCGACCCTAGGCCTTGAGCGGCGCCGTGTGCGTTCCGTCCCGGTGTGCGGCGCAGCGCTCGCAGTTCACCCAGCCGGAGTCTCCGCCGACGTAGTGCTCTTTTTTCCAGATCGGCAGGCGGTGCTTGACCTCATCGATGATGTAGCGCGCCGCGCGGAAGGCTTCATCGCGGTGCGCGGCGGCAACTCCGACCCACACCGCAACCTCTCCGAGGCCGAGATCCCCGAGGCGGTGCTCGCAGGCGGCGCGCGTTACGGCGAACCGCCCCACCGCTTCCGCGAGGATGCGCTCACCTTCGCGCTCGGCGAGGGGCTCGTAGGCTTCGTACTCGAGATGCTCGACGCGCTGTCCCTCGTTGTGATCGCGCACCCAGCCCTCGAAGACGGCAAAGCCTCCGCAGGTCGGGTCGGCAAGCGAACGGCGCAGGGCCGCGGTGTCGATCGGGGCGTGCGTGAAGCGAAAGCGCGTCATGACTGCCTCAGCCGCCGGCCACCGGCGGGATGAAGACGACCTGGTCGCCATCCTGCAGCGCGGCGTGCCACTCGGCGAACTCGGCGTTGATCGCCACGCGCAGCATGTCGGCCTCGAGGGTGAAGGGGTAGCGGCGGCGCAGCTCCGCATAGAGCTCGCGCGGCGTGGCGGCGGAGCTCTCCAGGGCCTCGCTGCGGCGGCCGGCCTGCTCGCGCAGCAGCGCGTAGTACTGCACGTTCAGACGCTTCACGGGCCACGCCCGGCGCCGGTCTGACCGGCAAGGGCCCCGTACTCGAGCGGGGTGTTGACGTTGTCCAGTGCGCGCGGATCGGGCTCATCGATCAGGCAGGCGGCGGACTCAATCAGGAACTTGCGCGGGCAGTTGCGCCCGCGGGCGAGGTAAGCCGCGAGCGGCGCAGCGCTCGCGGGCTCGTAGATCGCACACAGCGGCTCGGGCAGCGCGTCGTGGCTTGAGCGGTAGGCGGTCGCGCTCGCGCTCGCATCCCGGCAGGCGATGAGCCGGCGCAGTGTCATCTCGTTCAGCAGCGGCAGATCGCAGGCGAGCACCAGCCAGGCGGCTTGCGGGTGGTGGGCCTGCGCAGCGAGGATGCCGGCGATCGGACCGACGCCGGAAAGCCGGTCGGGGATCTGCGCGAAGCGGGCGCGCAGCGGCTCGTCCTTTTGATCCGGTCGCACCGAGACGTAGGCCTGGATCACATGCGGGGCGAGGAGGGTCACGGCGCGCTCGAGCTGGGGACGGCCGGCGTAAGTGAGCGCAGCCTTGTCCTGTCCCATGCGGGTGCTGCGCCCGCCGGCCAGCACCAGCCCGTATAGCGCGGCACTCATTTACGCCCCTTGGGGGCGCGCCGGAACGGCCGCCGGCCGCCGGACTTCTCGATCAGACGCACCCCGGTGATCTCCAGCTCGTGCGAGAGCGCCTTGCACATGTCATAGACGGTGAGGGCGGCGGCGGCCGCGCCGGTCAGCGCCTCCATCTCCACCCCGGTGCGCGCGTGCACGGTGACGCGGCAGCGCACGATGATCTGTGTGAGATGCGGCTGCTCGATCTGCACCTGACAGTCCTCCAGCTGCAGCGGATGACAGAAGGGAATGAGCTCGTGGGTGCGCTTGGCTGCCATGACGCCGGCGATCACTGCGGTGTCGAACACCGGTCCCTTCCTGGTGCGGTGTCCGCTCGCGCGCAGCGCCGCACCGACCGCGCGCGGCAGGATCAGGCGCGCCTCGGCCAGGGCACTGCGCGCGGTGACCGCCTTGGCGGCGACGTCCACCATGGCCGGACGGTTACGCGCATCAAGGTGGGTCAGCTTCGGGCGTGCCATCAGCCACCGATGTAGAACATCTCGACCTTGCGCTCGTGGCCGTCCGGCTTCGCGGAGGCGCGCAGCTCGCTGTAGCGGTCGGCGCGCTTCAGCCACACCGCGCGCAGCATCTCCAACAGCGCATCATCGCTCGCCCCGCCGCGCAGCGCATCGCGCAGGCTCGTGCCGTGAGTGGCAAACAGGCAGGTGTAGAGGATGCCGTCGGAGGACAGCCGCGCACGCGTACAGTCCCCGCAGAAGGGCTGCGAGACCGAGGAGATAAACCCCACCTCGCCTTCACCATCGGCAAAGGCGTAGCGCTCGGCCACCTCGCCGCGGTAGGCCGCCTTGAGCGCGCTCAGCGGCCAGCGCGCCGCGATGCGCGCCAGGAGCTCGCGTGAGGGCACGACCAGCTCGGAGCTCCAGTGGTTGCGGTTGCCGACGTCCATGTACTCGATGAAGCGCACGCTGACGCCGCTGCCACGGAAGTGCTCGACCAGCTTCAGGGCGTCCGCATCGTTCACGCCGCGCTGGATGACCGCGTTGACCTTGATCGGCGTGAGCTCGGCGCGGCGCGCATGCTCGATCCCATCGAGGACCTCGGCGACGCCACCGAAGCCCCCGCTCATGCGCTTGAACACCGCCTCATCCAGGCTGTCGAGGCTCACCGTCACGCGCTTCAGGCCCGCGGCCTTCAGCTCGCCCGCGTAGCGCCCCAGAAGTACCCCGTTGGTGGTGAGCGCGACGTCCTCGATCCCCGGCAGCGCGGTGAGATCGCCGATGAGGTCGGGGAGATTGGCGCGCAGCAGCGGCTCCCCGCCGGTCAGGCGCAGCTTGCGTACGCCGAGCTGCACGAACAGGCGTGCCAGCCGCACGATCTCGTCAAAGGAAAGGCGCTCGTGCGAGTTGAGGAAGCGGTACTGCTCGTGGAAGGTCTCCCGCGGCATGCAGTAGGGGCAGCGGAAGTTGCAGCGGTCCATGACCGAGATGCGCAGATCGCGCATGGGGCGGCCGAGGCTGTCGCGCGGCGCAGGTCTTACGCCCAAGGGTACGATGACTTCGGAATTCGGCATGGTGACGCTCAAGTATGCGCACCCCGCCCGGGCGCTGGCTATGGGCCGAAAGAGGGCCTTTTCGGGCTTCAGGACCAGCGGTAGAAGCGGGTGACGTGGCCCTTGGGGTAGTTATTGGGGCCGGGCGGGAGTTCCACAAACCCCGCCGTGCCGGCGAGTGAAGTGAAATCCCCGGAGCCGTTGGTCGGAGCCGGCATGGCCCAGGCGCGGCCCCAGTCGTCCTGCTCGAGGCGCACCGGCAGGAAATGGGTGAGGGGCGGCGTTATGGTGACCGGGGCGCCGAGTGCGATGCGCTCATCCACCGCCGCGCTCTGCCCCAGGCTTCCCAGCAGCGCCGGCAGCACGTACCGGGTGAAGCACACCAGCGTCGAGACCGGATTGCCCGGCAGCCCGAAGACCGCCGCGCCGGAGCCCGCCACGCCAAACCACAGCGGCTTGCCGGGGCGCTGGGCGACCTTGTGGAACACGGTGCGTACGCCGAGCTCGCAGAGAACCTGCGGCACGAGGTCGAAGCGCCCGGCCGAGACCCCGCCCGAGAGCACCAGCACGTCGTGCGTCTCGAGGTGGAAGCGCAGCCGCTCGCGCAGCTCCTCGGGGTCATCGCGCAGATGATCGTCGGCGACGCGCTGAAAGCCGTGCTCGCGCAGTGCGCTGACGATGGCGTAGGCATTGGAGCGGCGGATCTGGTGGGCCAGCACCGGCTCGCCCGGCTCGACCAGCTCGTTACCGGTAGAGATCACGGCGAGCATCGGCTGGCTGCTCACGCGGATGCGCGCCATGCCGGCGGAAGCCGCGATCGCCACCTCGGGAGCGCGCAGCTTTACGCCCGCGCCTATCAGGAGCGCGCCCTGGCGCGTGTCGCTGCCGCGCCGGTGCACGTTGGCCCAGCTCTCCAGCCGCGCGCGCGGCCCGAGCGTGGCCGCGCCCGCGGCGACGGTGATCTCCTCCACCGGCACCACACAGTCACAGCCATGCGGCAGCACCGCCCCCGTCATGACCTCGATGCAGTGCCGCGGGTTATCGAGCGTCAGCGGCTCATCGCCAGCCCCCTGGGTTGCCTGGATGTGCAGGCTGCGCTGGGCCGGCTCGAGCGCGTGGACCGCGAGCGCGATGCCGTCCATGGCCACGCGGTCAAAGGGCGGCTGGTCGCGCTCGGCGTAGATGTTCTCGCGCAGCACCGTGCCGGCGCACTGCGCCAGCGGCAGCGATTCGATGGGCAGACACTGCAGGTGCTGCCCGATCAGGCGATCGGCCTCAGCCGGCGTCAGCAACTCAGCCCTTCTTGTCGGCGGAGCGCGCCTTGAAAACCTTCACCTGCTCGTTGAAGCGATCGGCCACTGCCTGCTCCTGATCGATGGCGGCGTTGTGCTTCTGCGCCTCGACGTGCTGCAGATCGGCCTTCTGCTGCGGCTTGAGCGAGTCGCCGCCCTTGGCGATCTGGGCATCGAGCTCCTTGTCGATACAGGCCACGTAGTCATCGATCGCCTTCTGGTACTCCTTGACGGTCTTCTGGCCGGCGAGCATGTCATCGAGCGTGGCCGTGCGCCCGTCGGGGAGGTTGGTCGGCGCCGGGGGATAGGGGCAGTCCGCGTAGGCGGTGCCCGCCGAGAGTGCCGCCGTGAACGCGATCGCAGCTAGTACCTTCATACAGTGAATCCCGGTGCTTTGGTGTTTGGGGCAGCTATCTTAAGAGGGGCCTGCCGCAGAAGGCTACTTGGGCCTGCGGCGAGGCCCTCGTACGGGAGCCCCCTTCGCGGGACACAGAAAGCAGCCGCGGGTGTGGTCATTCACCACCCCCACCGCCTGCAGGTAGGCGTAGACGATCGTGCTGCCGACGAAGCGGAAGCCACGCTTAAGCAGGTCCTTCGAGATCCGGTCGCTCAGGGGCGTGCGGCTGGGCACCGTCCCGCGCCGGGGCCGGTTCAGCAGCGGGCCTCCCTCCACGAAGGACCACAGGTAGCTCCCGAAGGACCCAAACTCGCGCTGCACGGCCAGGAAGGCGCGGGCATTGGTCACGGTGGACTCGATCTTGAGGCGGTTGCGGACGATGCCTGGGTCGCGCAGGAGCGCGGCGCGGCGCCGGGCGGTGATACGCGCCACACGCCGGGGGTCGAAATTGGCGAACGCGCGCCGGTACCCCGCACGCTTGTGCAGGACCGTCGACCAGGAGAGCCCGGCCTGGGCTCCCTCCAGGATGAGCATCTCGAACAGCAGCCGCTCATCGTGCACCGGGCGGCCCCACTCCTCGTCGTGGTAGTGCAGGTACAGCGGATCGTGCGCGGGCACCCAGGAACAGCGCCGCAGGGGGCGCTTTGCTGCCGGGCGCGCTCGGGATTTCATCAGTAAGCGTCGCAAGTCTGAAGGTCCCTCATGATCGCAGGCACAAGGCCGCTCGGCGAGGCCGGCGCAGCTGCCTTACAATCGCCGCTGATCCGCAGGAGCTTTGGCGTTGGCTTCATGCTGTTGGCGGCAATGTCTGCCCGCCGCCCTAATGCTGCTCGCATTGTCATGGGTGAGTGCGCCGGCCCGGGCTCAGGGCGGGCCGCCGTTCCTGACCAACGATCCGGGGACGCCGGGTGCGGGCAACTGGGAAATCAACCTCGGGGCGGCCGCCACGCACGCATCCGGGACCGGCAGCTACCAGCTGCCGCAGCTGGATGTGAACTTCGGCCTCGGCGACCGCGTTCAGCTCACCGTCGAGGCACCTTACGTGCTGCAGTACAGCTCGGGTGCCAGCGCCCAGGAAGGCTGGAGCAATGTCTTTCTGGGGGTCAAGTGGCGCTTCCTCGACCAGGGCGAGGAGGGGTGGCAGGCATCGGTCTTTCCGCAGTTCGAGACCGCCGGCTCGCGCCTCGCACAGCGCAACGGCATCGCCATCGCCGGGCCGCGACTGCTGCTGCCGGTGGAGCTCGTCCACAAGGTCGGCCCCCTCGATGTGAACGTGGAGGCGGGCTATTACCTGCCCCGCAACGGCTACAGCGAGCGCTTCCTCGGCGTGGCACTCGGGCGGGAGCTGAGCCCGCGGCTGGAGCTCGACGGGGAGATCTATGCGGACAAGGCCTCCGGCGCACCCCCGGATGACACGATTGCCGATGTCGGCCTGCGCTACAAGCTACACCCGGCCTTCATCCTGCTTGGCCTTGCCGGTCGCAGCATCGCCGGCACCGGCGGCGAGCATGCGCAGTTCGTCGGCTACCTCGGCGTGCAGATCCTGCTGAGCGACTACGGTGCGCATCTGCACCGCGACGGCGCGCCGTGAGGCGCTCAGGTGTGAGGGCGCCGCCGCGCCGGCGTCACGGGATCACCTTGCTCACCGTTGCGGAAGGGGCGCTCTGCGTGCCGGCCGTCGTGTAGGCCGTGGCGGCGAAGTACCAGGTGCCCGCGGCAAGATTGCTCACCGTGTACGTGGTTACGGTCGGATCGGTGATCTGGACCGTCTGCGACAGCTCCGCGGAGGAGGTCCCGTAGGAGATGTTGTAGCCCGCAAGGTCGGTCAGCGGTGAGCCGTTGGTGTTCTGAGTCGGCGCCGTCAGGGCAAGCACGGCATTACCGGTGGTCGGGGCCGGCGCCGGGGCTGCCGATACGGTGATACTGAAGGGCGGCAGTGCGGCGCTGTGCTGTCCGTCGCTGGCGCTGATGACGATGTTGGGATACACGCCGGTCTGGGTCGAGGCCGGCGTGCCGCTCAACTGCCCGGTGGCAATGCTGAAGCTCGCCCAGGCGGGCTTGTTCTGCACGGAGAAGGCCAGCGTGAGCCCGCTCGGGTCGGTGGCACTGGGCTGGAATGTGTAGGCCGCGCCGGCGAGGTCGGTCGTGGCCGGGGTGCCGCTGATCACCGGCGGCGACGCCGCGGCGCCGGTGAGGACCTGTACCGTAAACGCCGGCAGCGTCGCGGTGGCGACGCCGTCGCTCACCGCGATGACGATGTTGGCGTAGCTGCCGACGCTCGCCGCGGGCGGCGTGCCGGTGAGCGCTCCGGTGCTGGTGGAAAAACTTGCCCACGAGGGCTTGTTGGCGATGGCGAATACCGGTGTGCGCCAGCGCGCACCGCTCTCCTGCGGTGCGAACGCGTAGCTCTGCCCGGCGGTCACGCTGGTCGCGGGCGTGCCGGAGATGCTCAGGCGCCAGTGGTGTTCGCCCGCCCGTGCCGGTGCGCAGACGATGAAGGCTGTCAGGGCTGCACGCAGCAACAGCGCTGCCAGCCGCGAGCTGATCATTCGATTCACATTGACCTCCCCGTAGAGCCGCCAGTAAGGGGGGAGGCACAGCCGCTCCGCGAAGGGAGCCCGGATATGACGATCGGCATGCGCTCATGGCACGCCCACCGGCAACCCCGCTGTCTTCATCATGGAAGACCGGAAGCTTTGCGTCCCCGCCTCACGACGGGTTTGCCCTTGATCACTGCCGCGGCGTGCTCGTCAGTGACGAGGCGCGTGCGGCTCCTGCACGCGCAGTAGAAGCGCTGCGCTGCGACACTGCAAATGTCTCGACTTGACGACGTGCGCGTATGGCAACGGTGACATTGTCAAAGCGACCCTCGGTCGGATCTCGCCTTGTGCAGGTTCGGCTCTCTGGGATGAGAGCGCGCCTGACCCTTCACGGGCCTGCGCAATCGTGCGTTTTTCGAGAGGTCCATTGCGGCGTTGGATGCCGCAGACGGGCCTGGCGCTGCCTGCGCGTGCGTCAATGCATGCAGAACGACTCCGCCGCTTGTTCGACCCGCGCGGCCGCCTCATCACCGATGCGGGCGAGCACTGCAAGAAAATTCCGGTTCGTCATGGCAGACCCGAGGAAGGTCCAGCGCAGTGCCCGATGCTGCACCTCAAGAAATTGGCGCCCGTCACGCTCGGACAGAGTCCGACCGATGGAGCGTTCCAGAGATCTCAGGTCGAGCTCCGCCTGCTGCTTCAGACCGCCGTCGAGGAAGGCGCCGATCTCGAAGTATTCGTGGATCGCGGTCGCGATGTCCTGTGACGAGCTGCGCTGAGCGAGCGACTGGAGGACTAGCGCATCGAGCTTTGCGTGTTGTGCCTCCTCGATCCAGTGGTGCCTGAGCAGATTCTTGAACTGCGGATCGAGATCCTGGTTGTCTTTGACGGTCCCGAGGAAGTGCGCCTGGGACATCCATTCCAGGCCCAAGATGGCGATCGTAACCGCCAGGGGGCCGTGCGCGAGTATTACTCGGCAGATGTCCTCGGCCGGGCCGATCAGGCCGCATTCTGTGCCGAACCCGGCGTCAAACTCGCGCAGAACAGCGCTGAACAGCTGGCGATGTTTTTCCTCTTCGTCGGCAAAGTGGCGCAGTGCTTGCGTGCGGAATGGCTCCGCGGCTGTGGCGTCCCCGGCCTGGTCGCAGATGAACGGCATGACAAACGTCTCTACCAGCTCGAACAGCGCGAGGTAGCCGCGGGCGCGGATCTGGTTCAGCTTGAGTTTTTCCGCCGGGCTGAGGAATCCAAGCGGCGTGGTCTGCGCAAAGGTCTCCGGCAGGAATGGTCGCGTGAAATCCAGTCGCCGGCCCGGGCCGATCAGATCCTCGAGGCGCCAGTTAACGCGCCGCGAAGTCTCGAGAAGGGACTGGTAGTTTGGGCGCACAGTCATGGGGGGCCTCTTGCGAGTTGCGCAACAGCTCCTACTGGGCGGCGCCCTTGCGAGGCGCAGCCAAACGCAGCCTGGGCACGAGCATGCCGACGGTTGCGCGGTACTCGCGGTAGCGCTCGCCGAACTGCACCATGAGATCGCGCTCCTCGAACCAAATGCCCACGAAGATGTACCCCGTGGTGGCCACCGCAAAGACCAGGTGTCCCAGGCTCATGCGAGGCGCTGCCCAGAATGCGAGGATGAACCCGGCATAGAGTGGATGCCGCAGCCATCTGTAGAGGAACGGGGTTGCGAAAGGCGGCTCCGGAAGCTTGCGTCCCAGCAGCGGCGCGAAACCCTGTGCAAGGCCGAACAAGTGGAAGTGACTAAGGAGAAACGTGCTCAGTAGCAGCAACGCCCAGCCCGACCACGAGACGACCAGCACCAGCGCAGCGGCGGTCGGGTTCTCGATCGACCAGACCGGCTGGGGCAGTGCGCGCCACTGCCAGCACACCAGGGCGAGTGCGAGGCTGGCAAACAGCACGAAGGTACTGCGTTCCATCTCCCACGGCACGGTACGGGTCCAAAGGCGCTTGAAGCCCGGACGCGCCATCACGCTGTGCTGTAAAGCGAACACCAGCAGCAGCCCGGAATCGATCAGCAGTGAGCTCACCGTGGGGCCGGTTGTGCCGGAATCGATTGACTTCGGCACCAGCACATTCTCGACGAAGCCGACGGCGTACAGGAATACGCCGAGGAACAGCACGTACACGATGGCGCTGTAGAGCGCGGCAAGTAGCTTGCGCATCGGGACCTCTTCAGTTGTTGGCCGTCAGCGGATCGATGATCTGCGGAATCTCGACAATCCGAGTGATGGGGATTCCGCTCAGCTCGGCATGCTTGCGGATGACTGCCTCATCCTCGGCGAGATAGATGCAGAAGGTCTTGTCGCCCGCCACATAGCTGTGCTGCCATTGGATGCCGTCGCCGATCTGCTCGATGGCCCGGTTCGAGGCGCGGGCGGCGCCACACAGTTCCACGATCGACATGCCGCCCACGCCGGGAATGTCGCGTTCAATCAAGTATCGCCGCAGCTGAGCCATCGGTTTTTCTCCCTGTTGGTGCGATCTTCGTCCCCGCTTGCGCCAGGTTAAAGCTAAACTTTCTTGCCATAACTAAACTAAATCTTTAGCTTGTTGCCATGTCCCTGTCCCACCTCAAGTCACTGCAGGCGCTTGAGCTGGCGCTACGCCTTGGGTCACTCCGGGCCGCGGCGGGCGCGCTGTGGATAACACCCGCGGCGGTCGGGCAGCGCATCAAGGCGCTGGAGGAGTATCTCGGCGCGGATCTCGTCGTACGGGGTCGGTCGGGTCTACGGCCCACCGCCGCGTTATCCGGTGCGCTCGAGCACCTGCGCGCTGCATTCCAGGAGCTGGAGAGCGTTTCCACCATGCTGAACCTGCAGCGCGGGGACGAGATTCACATCGCGGCTACCTCAGACTTCGCCGATCTATGGATGCGTCCTCGCCTCGAGAGGTTCAGGCTCGAGCACCCACACGTCCTTTTCTGCATCAACGGCGAAGGTGATGCTCCGCTGCGCATCGGTCAGGTCGATTGCGAGATCCGCTTCGCGCCGCCGCGGCCCGGCGCCCGCGACGACATACTGTTTCGAGATTTTGTGTTGCCGATAAGCTCACCTGAAAACACACGTCGGATTTCGAAAGTTGCACTGCGTGACCGCCTCGAGGGGTTCCCATTGCTGCATCTCGACTTCTACAAAGAGGATCTGCAGGCCCCCAACTGGGCGAGTTGGATCAAGACGCAGCGGCTAAAGCGAACAGAGCCCAACCGAGGCATGCGTTTCCAACGCATTAAGCTCGCCCTGGAGGCAGTACGCGCAAATGCGGGCCTGACCATATGCGGATTGGCGCTGATTGGCCCCGCCATCGACGATGGCACGATCAGCCTGCCGTTCCCGGTGTCGAGCGGACGATGGACCGATCAGGCCTTTCAAGCGCGGTTCCGTGCCGACTCTCTGCTGCGGCCGCAAGTGAAGCGGTTTCGCGAATGGCTGGTGGCGGAGGCTGCCGGTACCCGTGACTGGCTGTTGCAGCAGGTGAAATGTGCCGAGGAGCCGGCAGCGGCAACCGCGAATTCGAAGGCTGCACGAGCGTCACGTCGGCGGCGTGCGCCGCCGCGCGTGGAGGAGTCTGGAACGGGGACGTGACGCGCAGCGGCTGGGTCTTGTCCACGCTTACCGGCGGGAGACCTGGCGCGCGCGCGGTATGCGCCACGCTGCGCAGCCCAAAACAGTCAGCTCGCCGTGTGGGAACTCAATCAATTTCCCATTTGCGTGAATTCGCGCGCCCGGAGAGATTCGAACTCCCGACCCTCAGGTTCGAAGCCTGATGCTCTATCCAACTGAGCTACGGGCGCGAGGCGCGGATTCTACTGGCATTCGGCCTGCCGGGAACACGCTTATGGCCCGTGCTCCGCGCTCGCGGCACAATGACGCTCCCCCAAGCCCGCGCCGAGGTGTCCCGCATGAGTCTCTTTGATCTTTCCGGCAAGGTCGCCCTTGTCACCGGTTCAACGCGCGGCATCGGCAAGGCCATCGCGCAGCAGATGGCGGCACACGGCGCCCGCGTGGTGATCTCCAGCCGTAAGGCGGAGTCCTGCGAGGCGGTGGCGGCCGAGATCAATCACGCCGGCGGCAGTGCTTTCGCCCGCGCCTGCCACGTCGGTCAGAAGGAGGAGCTGCAGGGGCTCGTCAACGCGACCGTGGAGAAGTGGGGCCAGATCGATATCGTGGTCGGCAATGCGGCGGCCAATCCGACCTTCGGACCTTCGATCGATACGCCCGACGAGGTGTGGCAGAAGATCATCCATACCAATGTGCTCAGCAACGTCTGGCTGTGCAACATGACCTTGCCGTGGATGGCCAAGCGGCGCGACGGCGTCGTCATAATCATCTCCTCGGTGGGCGGCCTGCTCGGCAGCGCACACCTCGGGCCTTACTGCATTTCCAAGGCTGCCGACATGCAGCTCGCGCGCAACCTCGCCGTCGAATGGGGGCCGCACAACATCCGCGTCAACTGCATTGCGCCGGGCATCATCCGCACGCACTTCTCGCGCGCGCTGTGGGCCGATCCGGCACGCGCCGAGGCATTTGCGCGTCAGAACCCGCTGCGCCGCCTGGGTGACCCGGACGATGTGGCGGGGGTGGCGGTGATGCTCGCCTCCCGGGCGGGCAACTTCACGACCGGTCAGACCCTGGTCGTGGACGGCGGCGGCACCATCGGCGGCGGCGAGCCGCTCATGTAGAGGGCGCAGGCTGCGGGCGCTTGAGCGTGGCGTAGCCCACGGCGAGCAGTGCGAACCAGAATGGCGCGACATACAGCGCCACGCGCGTGTCCTTGTCGAGCCAGAGCAGCCCGGTCACCAGCACCAGGAAGGCGAGCACCAGCCAGTTGGCGAAGGGCGCGAACGGCATGCGGAACGGGGCGGCCGGCGCGCGGCCAGCCTGCACCGCGCGGCGGTAGTTGCGGTGTGCCACCAGGATGATGCCCCAGGTCCACAGCGTGCCGATCAGCGTGATGCTGGTCACCCAGGTGAACACCTCCTTCGGCACACTGTAGTTGAGCGCGACCGCGATCAGCATCACCGCCGCGGAGGCGTGGATGCCCGCCGCCGGCACCTGGCGGGCATTCAGGCGCGCAAACACGCGCGGACCCTGGCCGCGCTGCGCCAGAGACCACAGCATGCGCCCGGTGCTGAACAGGCCGCTGTTACAGGAGGAGGCGGCCGCGGTGATGACCACGAGCGTGATGAGGCCTGCGGCGGCCGGCACGCGCAGCTTCTCGAAAACGAACACGAAGGGACTAACGGTCGGACTGAGCTCGGTCCACGGTACCACCGACATGATCACGAGCAGGGCGCCCAGGTAGAAGATGAGAATGCGCGCGATGATGCCGTTGGTGGCGCGCGGCAACACCACCTGTGGGTTCTCGGCCTCGCCGGCCGTGACACCGATCAGCTCGACGCCCGAGTAGGCGAACATCACGATCTGCATGGTCAGAAGCACACCGAGCGGGCCGAAGGGCAGGAAGCCGCCGTGGTTGTAGAGATTGGCGAAACTGGCGCTCGCGCCCAGCTCACCGACGTGCAGCAGGATTACCGCGAGCCCCGCGATGATGAACGCGACGATGGTGAACACCTTCACCAGCGCGAACCAGAACTCGAGCTCGCCGAACACGTGCACCGCCAGCAGGTTCGCGCCGTAGAGCGCGATCAGCGCCACCAGCGCGGGCAGCCACTGCGGCATGCTCGGGAACCAGTAGCGCACGTAGATGCCGATGGCGGTGAGCTCGGCCATGGCCATCACCACCCACATCAGCCAGTACGACCAGCCGGTGACGAAGCCGGCAAACGGCCCGCAGAACTCTTCCGCATAGGTCGCGAACGAGCCGGCCACCGGACGGTAGGTCAGCAGCTCCCCGAGCGCCCGCATGATGAAGAAGATCGCGATCCCGCCGACGGCGTAGGCGAGCAGCAGCCCCGGGCCGGCATCGTGGATGGCCTTGGCGGAGCCGAGGAACAGGCCCACTCCGATCGTGCCGCCGATCGCGATGAGCTGGATGTGGCGGTTGCGCAGGTTGCGGGCGAGAGCCGGGGCGGTGTCGGTGTGCATGGCGCTCTAAGTCCTCGATGATCAGCCTGGAGGTGGGCCGAGTAGTGCGTAGCGGCGCCCCTGCGGCAGCTCGTAACGCCCGACCAGGCGCGCCCCGCCGCTTGTGAGCAGCCGGCCCGCAAGCCCGTCTCCCTGCGGCGCTGGGCGCAGCCAACGTTCAAGATAGCGCGACACGGCGCCCGGCGCGTGCCCGGGCATGAGCACCAGCAGACGCGCGCGCGGACCGCGGGCGGCGAACCAGCGCCGCGCTTCTTCCGGATCGGCGCGCGTCAGCACGCTGAAGGAGCCGGCAAAGCCGTGGTCGATCATGGCGAGGGTGGTCTCATCCGGCGCCAGCAGCGCCAGCGGCGCACCGGCGGTAGCGGTGCGGATGCGCAGCGCAAGACCCTGCAGATCCTGCCAGCGGTCGATCACCGGGAAGGCCACGACTGCCCCCAGCACCACCGTCGCCACATACGCCACGAAGCAGTGGCGCAGCGCGCGGGCGTGCGCGCCGCCGAGCTCGTGGCGCCGCGCGCGCCACAGTGTCACTGTGACGGCGCCGAGAAGCACAACCGCGGCGAGCGCGCAGGCAAGGACCGGGGCTGCGCCCGAGGCGCCGAGTACCCACAAAAACGCCACCATCGCGAGTGCGATCATGAGCAACAGATAACGTGTGCCGGCCAGGCACAGGGCATCGAGGCGCGGTGCGGCCGGGGGCAGGCGCGCGAGCCACACACCGATCAGCAGCGCGAAGCCGAGCAGCGCCGGCGCGGCGTAGATGTCGCGTGCCGTGGCCGCAAAGGACAGCAGCACCAGAAAGGGCAGCGCGGCGCACAGCGCAAAGCGCAGCGCCCGGTCGGCACTGCCGCGGCGCACGGCACGGACGGCGGAAACGAGCGCCGCGGCGGCGAGCAGGGTCCAGGGCAGAAGATACAGCGGCAGCTCGAAGAAATATTTCCCCGGGCGGTTCGGATGTCCACTCGCGTAGTCGAGCTCCGGCGGCGCATCGAGGTGGGTGAAGCGGCCCACGACGTTGTTCCAGAAAAGCGTGCGCACGGCCGGCGCCCCGCCTGGGCCGTGCGCCACGGCAAGCAGCCACGGGCCAATGAGGAGCGCCTGCAGCGCAAACCCGGCGTACAGCTCGGGGCGCCGCAGCTCACTCCAGCGCCGCTCCCAGGCGAGCAGCGCAAGCAGCGCGAGCGCGGGCACCAGCCAGCCCGGCGCGCTCTTGGCCATGAAGCCGAGCGCCGCACCGAGATGCATGAGCGTGTAGCCGAGGAGCTTGCGCGGCCGGGACCGGGCCGTATAGCCCCACCAGAGGCCCAAGAGCGCGAGCGCATTGCCGGCCAGAAGTCCGGCATCGGGCGCAAGCCAGCTCTGCACCCGAAACAGGATCAGCGCGCTGCCGCCAGCGAGAGCCGCGCACGCCGCGCCGCGCCGACCGAGCCCCATCGCCAGCGCGAGGGCGGCCAGACTGAATGCCGTCACCAGCGCGTAGAGCAAGTTCGGGGCGCGGGCGGCGGCGGGGTGGTCGCCGAAGAGCGCGACGCCGGCGCCGGACATCCAGTAGCTGAGCGGGGGCTTTTCCAGGAACGGCACGCCCGCCAGCACCGGCAGGCTGCGATCGCTCTGCAGGCTCATGCGCCAGGCGATGTCGGCCTCGCGCGGCTCGTCCGGTGTCCACAGCGCGCGGCCGAACAGGCCCACAACCCACAGTGGTGCGAGCGCGACCACTATCCACACGGCCCAGCGCCACGCCGGGGCCTCGGCGCAGTCCTTCAGACAGCCCCCGCCGCCGTGGCGCGCAGCCCGCGCCCGCGGGCGAGGTAGTCAGCGAGCGGGCGGGTGTCCACGCGCAGCAGGTGCAGTCCGAGCTTGGAGCGCCGCCACAGGATGTCCGCGGCAGCGTGCGCAAACTCCTCCCGGCACAGGTATTCGACCTCGCGCTCGTAAAGCCCCGGCAGAATCTGCGCGCCGAGCTCGGCCGGCGCCGCCGCCGCACCGAGCACGCGCTCGATGCGGGTGCCGTAGGCGTGCGCATAGCGCGTGCGCAGCGCGCCCGGCAGCCACGGGTAGCGCCGCTCGAGCGTGCGCAGAAACACCGCGAAGCTGCCCTCGGGCAGATCCCCGCCCGGCAGCTTCGCGGTGGCCGTCCACGCCGCGGCGCGGCTGCCGAGCAGCGGCAGCAGCATCCCGACGGCGTCTTCGGACAGCTTGCGGTAGGTCGTGATCTTGCCGCCGAAGACTGACAGCAGCGGCGCCGGCTGCCGGTCGAGCTCGAGCGCATAGTCGCGCGTCACGCTCATCGGGTCGCTCGACTCATCCTGCAGCAGCGGTCGCACGCCGGAGTAGCTCCAGGCCACGTCGGCCGGCGCGAGCTGCTGCCGGAAGTAGCGGTTCGCGAGCGTGCACAGGTAACGCACCTCGTCCTCGGCGATGTGCACGGCAGCCGGGTCGCCGCGGTAGTCGACGTCGGTGGTGCCAAGGAGCGTGAAGTCATGCTCATAGGGGATCGCGAAGACGATGCGCCGGTCCTCGTTCTGGAAGATGTAGGCGAAGCGGTGGTCGAACAGCCGCGGCACGACGATGTGGCTGCCCTTCACCAGGCGCACCTCGTGGCGGGTGTGCACCGGGGTCGAGTGGCGCACGAACTGGTCCACCCAGGGACCGGCGGCGTTCACGGCCGCACGTGCCATGACGCTGATCGGGCCGTGCGGACCGCGCAGACGCGCGCGCCAGCCGCCGGCGGCGGCGCTGAGCTCCTCGCAGCGGGTGTGGGTCAGGATCCTGGCACCCCGCTCCTGCGCATCGAGCGCATTGAGCACCACCAGGCGCGCATCATCGACCCAGCCGTCGGAGTAGACAAAGCCGCGCTCATAGCCCGGCTGCAGCGACTGCCCGGCGATGTGCGTGCGCAGGTCGATGCTGGAGGAGGCGGCCAGGTGCGCGCGGCGCGCCAGATGGTCGTAGAGAAACAGACCGGCGCGGATCATCCACGCCGGGCGCAGATGAGCGGCATACGGCATCACGAAATGCAGCGGCCGCATGATGTGCGGAGCGCTGGCGAGCAGCACTTCGCGCTCGCGCAGCGCCTTGCGCACCAGGGCGAAGTGGAACTCCTCGAGGTAGCGCAGCCCGCCGTGGATCAGCTTGGTGCTGGCCGAGGAGGTGTGGGCGGCGAGGTCATCCTGCTCACACAGCACCACCGACAGGCCCCTGCCCGCGGCATCGCGCGCGATACCCGAGCCGTTGATGCCGCCGCCGACGACCAGCAGGTCGCAGGCCAGATTCATACCCGCGGCGCGCTCCTCCGGCCGTAGTAGTCCGGATAGTCCTCGCTCAGACCCTTGAAGCGACGGTGAATCCAAAGATATTGCTCGGGCGCGACGCGTACCTGGTCCTCAATCATACGGTTGAAGCGCGCGGTGTCACTCACCGGGCAGTCGCTGGGGAAATTTTCAAGGGGCGGATGAATAGTTGCGACATAGCCCTGCGCGCCGGGCAGGCGCTGCAGAAAGTACGGCAGCACGGTCGCCCCGGTCATGCGCGCCAGGCGCGAGGTGAGGGTGTTGGTCGCGGCCGGAATGCCGAACAGCGGCACCATTTCCGCGCCTTTCTTGCGGTAGCTCTGGTCGGGCGCGTACCAGACGCACTCGTTCCTCTTCAGCGCGCCGATGAAGGCGCGGATGTCGTCCTTGGGAATGGGCGCGCCGCCATAGCCGGTGCGGAAGCGCTGCAGGGCGTAGGCGAGCACCTCGTTCTTGGTCGGACGGTAGAGGAACTTGACCGGCGCGATGGCCAGAAGCGTGCGCCCGGCGAGCTCGAGCGAGGTGAAGTGCGCGGTGAGGAGGATGACGCCCTTGCCGCGCGCGAGCGCGGCCCGCAGGTGCTCGGCACCCTGGATCCGCACCAGCTTCGCCAGCTGCTCGGGCTTGATCCACCACGCCAGCGGCACCTCCATGAGCGCGATGCCCAGGCTCTTGAAGTGCTCGTTGAGCAGGCGCTCGCGGGCGGCGGCGTCGAGCTCGGGGAAGCACAGCTCGAGATTGCGGCGTGCCGTGCGCACGAAGCTGATGGGCAGGCGCCGCAGTACCGCGCCGATGGCGCGCCCCAGGGCGAGCAGCGCCGGGTAGGGCAGGAGCGCCAGCAACCGCACCAGGCCCAGACCCGCCCAGGTCAGCCAGTAGCGGGGTGCAAACAGCCGCAGTCGCATGAGTAGAGAGGGTACTCCAATCGCCAGGCCCATCTGTGCTCCAATGCCGCGGATGCGCCCCTTATTCCGCTATGCCCTGCCAGCTGTGGCGCTCGTGGTTGCCGCGGTGGTCGTTTTCGGCACGGACCTGTGGCCGCGCTACCTCGCCGCGCTGTCGCGCCGCAGTGCACCCCTGTACGAGCCACGCGAGCGGCTGGTCGGCGGGAACGAGCCGCCCGCTCCGCGTGTCGCCCCGGCGCAGGAGCAGCTCGATCCGCTCGCCCTCGAGGACGCCGCCCGTTACGCGCAGGCGCAGGGCTCGCGCGCACTGATCGTCGCGCGTCACGACCACATCGTGTTCGAGCGCTACTGGCAGGGCACGAGCTTCGACACCTTGAGTGATGCGCAGTCTTTTACCCCGCTGCTCGCGGCGCTCGCCACCGGAGTGGCGCTCTCCCACCGGCGTATCGGCTGGCCGGATGAGCCGCTCGGCCTGCTGCTGCCGCAGTGGGCAGATGACCCGCGCGGCGCCATCACCGTGCGCGACCTGTTGCAGCAGTCGAGCGGACTGGGCGCAGGCGAGCTCGATCAGGCCGCGGACCTCAAGGCGGCGGTGCTCGGCCTGCCGCTGCTGGCTCCCCATGGCACGCTGCGCGTGGAACAGGGGGCGGACGCACAGCTTCTGGCGCTGGTGCTCGAGCGCGTGAGCGGGGTGCGCTACGCCGACTACCTTTCGGCGACGTTGTGGCGCCGCCTGGGTGCGGCAGACGCCTGGCTGTGGCTGGACCGTGCCGGCGGTACGGCCCACGCCGACTGCTGCCTCTTCGCCCGTCAAGGCGACTGGATCCGCATCGGCCAGCTGCTCGCCCGGGACGGCACCTACCGGGGCGTGCAGCTGATGCGGCCGGGCTGGGTGAGCTACCTGCGCGTGCCCTCGCGCAGCGATGCCGACTACGGCAGCTTCCTCAAGGTCGCCGTGCGTCCGGTTGCCGGAGGGGAGCCTTATGCCACCCGCGATACCTTCGCCGTCGCCGGCCGGGGCGGCAACCGCCTGTGGATCGTGCCCTCCATGGGCCTCGCCATCCTGTGCACCGGCGCGCCGCAGGGGCGCGATGCCGGCTGGGACGAGGTGCGGATCCCGAACCTGATCATGCTCGGCGCCCGCGATTACCTGCCGCCTGCGGCACTGCCCGGCGCGGATCTGTCCAGCGTCGTACCCGGCCACTGACCGGCACCGCTCATCCGCACCGGCATGCGCCGACAACTCGCCGCGCTGTTTCTCATCTGTGTCATCGACACGCTCGGTTTCGGGATCCTCGTGCCGCTGGTGCCGTACATGGCGACCCGCTTCGGCGTGGCCCCGCAATACATCACCCCCGTGCTCGGCAGCTACTCGCTGTGTCAGCTCATCGCGGCACCGTACTGGGGCCGCCTCAGTGACCGCTACGGCCGCCGCCCGATTCTCATGTCGAGCCTCGCCGGAGCCTGCCTCTCCTACGTGCTGCTCGGGGTGGCGGGCAACGTGTGGTGGCTGCTCGCCTCGCGCATGCTCGCCGGCTTCATGGCGGGCAACATCGCCGCGGTCTTCGCGTACGCCGCCGACGTCAGCCGACCCGAGAAGCGGGCAGGCACACTCGGCCTGATCGGAGCGGCGATCGGTATCGGCTTCTCCCTCGGACCTCCGGTGGGCGGACTTCTCGCCGGCAGCGACCCGGCCACCGCCAACTACACGGTGCCGGCCGCGGTCTCGAGCGGGCTTGCTATTCTCGCCATCGTGCTCGTGCACTTCGTGCTGCCGGAGAGTCACCGGGCGCAGCCCTCCTCGGCGCCCGCGACCAGTGCCCACCGCGGGGTATTGCGGCTGCTGCGCGAGCGGCCACGCCTGGCGCGCCTGGCCGCCGCAACGCTGGCCATCACCTATGCGCAGGCGATCCTCGAATCGATCTTCGCCATCTGGGCGCTGCATCGCTACGGACTCGGTCCCCGCAACGTCGGCTTCCTGCTCTTCGGCGTGGCGTTGCCGGCGCTGGTGATGCAGGGCGGCCTGGTGCGCTCGCTCGCCCCGCGCTTTGGCGAGCGGCGGCTGGCGGTATGCGGTGCCCTGGCGTGCGCGGCGGGTCTGTTCCTGCTCGCCCTGTCGCACACGATCGTGTTCACCGTCATGGCGCTGCTGGTGTATGGGGCGGGACTCGGCGCCTACAACCCGAGCGCCTTCTCGCTCGCCTCGAAACAGGCGCGCGGTGGGGACCGCGGGGCCGTGGTCGGCGCCTACGTTGCCAGCGGCAGCCTCGCCCGGGTGATCGGTCCGTTCACTTCCGGGCCGCTGTATGCGGCGCTCGGTGCGGCGGCGCCCTTCCTGGTCGGCGCCTGCATGACGCTGCCGGCGGCGTGGCTGGTGCGCGGGGCGCGCACCGAGCGAGAAGCCTAGAGCTCGACCTCGATGATGCCGGCGACCACCCGCAGCGGCAGGGTGGGCAGCGCCACGACCGCGGGGGATTTCAGCACCTGCCCGTCCCGGACATCGAAGACGGCGCCGTGCAGGGGGCAGATCAGGCGGGTACCGCGCAGCCGTCCCTCGCACAGACGCGCGTGCGCGTGCGTGCAGATGTTGTCCAGCGCGTACAGTCCCTCGGAACTGTGGCACACGAGGATCTCGCGCCCGCCGAGCGTCGCAGCCCGCATCGCACCCCGGCGCACCTGCGCCAGGGCCATCAGCGGCCGGAAGGCGCCCATCGTCAGCTGAGCTTCACAGCTCGATCTCGGTCTCGAAGATCGCCACCGCCTGACCGCTGATCCAAACCCCGGACAGACCCTCGGCCGCGAACTCGAGCTCGACATCTACGCGCCCTGGGCGGTGCAGCGAATGACCCTGTACGCCGCTGAAGCGCGCGCGCTCGGCGCCGCGTCCGAGAAATCCGAGCTGGGCGAGGTAGGCGCCGAGCAGGCCGTGGGCGTTGCCGCTCACCGGGTCCTCGGCAATGCCGAGCGCCGGGCAGAACATGCGCGATTCAGTCAGGTGGTCGGAGGCGTCGGCCATGAGGGTAAAGACAAAGTAGCCCGCCGCGCCGATCTGCGCCGAGAGCGTGGTGAGGCGCTGCAGGTCCGGCTTGAGCTGCTTCAGGGGCTCGGGGCCGCGCACCCCGATCAGCAGGCGCGTGCCGGTGGCCCCGACGATGCGCAGCGGCATGCGTGTGTCGAGACTGGCGGAGTCCAGCGCCAGCGCATCCAGCACCGCGAGGCGCTCGCGGTCGTTCAGCTCGCGCCCGAGCGGCGGTGGGCTGCGGCGGATGGCGATGCGGCGGTCCGCGCCGGTGCCGCGCACCTCGATGTCAACGATCCCGGCCTTGGATTTCTGCCGCTGCCAGCGCGGCGCATCCTGGCGCCGTGATAGCACGTACTGCGCCGCAATGGTCGCATGACCGACGAAGCCGGCCTCGCTGCGCGGGGTGAAGAAGCGCGCCCGCACCGTGTGGTCATCGCCGTCGGGGGCGAGCACGAAGGCCGTCTCGGCGTTGTTCAGCTCGCGCGCGATGGCGAGCATCTGCGGTTCGCTCAGGGCATCCGCATTCAGCACCACGCCGGTCGGATTGCCGGTGAAGGGCTCGCGGGTGAAGGCGTCAACCTGGTGGATTTGGATTTTCCGCGTCATCTTGCTTATCCGCCTCGCGCTCCCAAGCCACGCATTCTAATCCGCGTGCGATGATAGCCGCAGCGGCCCCCTTTTAGGGGCTGATGCCCCCGCCGCGACGCTGTGCCAGGAGTAGCCCATGGACATCGGAGTTGAGATCAGCCTCTACCCGCTGCGCGTCGACTTTGCCCCGGCCATCCGCGAGTTCCTGGCGCGGCTGGGTGCCCACGCGGGCCTGCGCATCGTGACGAACAGCATGAGCACGCAGGTGTTCGGCAGTTACGAGGCGGTCATGGGAGCGCTGCATCAGGAGCTGCGTGCGACGTTTCTGGCACTCGGTGAAGCTCAGAACGCCGTGTTCGTGATGAAGGTGCTCGGTCCGCTGCCGAGCGCCTGATAACGCAACGCCGTTGGCCGGGCTGGCGGGTCGCATGGCGAAACGGCAAACTACCAGATCCGGGGCCTGTTCGCCTCAAACAATTCATGTGCTGAAGCGGGGAGCTGCATGGCGCTTTTGCGAGTCGTCGACCGCGATGGAGTTGAGCATGAGGTCGATGCCAAGACCGGACTGAAGGTCATGGAGAACCTGCGCGAACTCGACTACGGGGTTGCCGCCATCTGCGGCGGCATGTGCTCCTGCGCCACCTGTCATATCTACGTCGATCCGCAATGGACCGAGCGGCTGCCGGCGATGATGTCCGATGAGCGCGAGCTGCTCACCGAGCTTTCGCACTACCAGGACAATTCGCGCCTGTCCTGCCAGATCGACTTCACCGCCGAGCTGGCCGGCCTGCGGGTCACCATCGCCCCCGACGAGTAGGCGGGAGCGCCACCGTGTCCACACCCACCGTCCAGGTCGAAACGCGCGGCGCCGTGGCGCTGGTGACGCTCAACCGTCCCGACAGCGCCAACACGCTCAACCTGCAGATGAGCATGGACCTTCTGGCTGCCTCGCTCACCTGCGCCCGCAACGCCGCGGTGCGCGCCGTGGTCCTCATCGGGGCCGGGCGCAACTTCTGTTTCGGCGGTGATCTGCGCGCCATGGCCTCGCGCGACACTTCCGGTGATGACTACATCCGCGAGCTCACCACCTATCTGCACGCCGCCATCGCCCATTTCACCCGCATGAACGCGCCGGTGATCGCCGCCGTCAACGGCACCGCCGCCGGAGCCGGCGTCGGCCTCGTGGCCATGGCGGACCTGGCGCTGTGCGCGCGCAGTGCCCGCTTCAACCTCGCCTACACCAACGCTGGCCTCACCCCCGATGCCGGCACTTCCTTTCTCCTGCCGCGCACCATCGGGCTGAAGCGCACCATGGAGCTGTTGCTGCGCAACCGCACGCTCACGGCCGCGGAAGCCCTCGACTGGGGCCTGGTGAACGAGGTGGTCGAGGATGCCGAGCTTGCCGGGCGCGCCCTCGCCCTGGCCGAGCAGCTCGCCGCCGGCGCGAGCGGCGCTTTCGGAGCCACCAAGCGCCTCATCGCCGCATCGCTCGGCGCCTTCGAGTCACAGATGGTGCTCGAGAGCGAGACGATCGCCGCGCACGCGGTGAGCGCGGAAGGCGCCGAGGGCATCAGCGCGTTCCTGGAGAAGCGCAAGCCGCAGTTCCCCGGAACGGGCGGCAGCTGAGGCGGCGGTGCAGCTGTTCTTTATCGTCCTGCTGGCGACTCTGGGCGTGATCGTCGTGCGCGTTTACTTCAAGCTGCGCACGGCGCAGCGCTCACGCGCCGAGACCTGGGATGAGCACATGATTTCCCAGCTGCGCGCGCAGGGCTACGTGCCCTTCAACAGCTACAAGGTGGACTTCTTCCTGTCGCTGCCGGACGAGA
Source organism: uncultured Pseudomonadota bacterium (assembly GCA_963825385.1). Lineage (GTDB taxonomy): Bacteria > Pseudomonadota > Gammaproteobacteria > Steroidobacterales > Steroidobacteraceae > 13-2-20CM-66-19. Next base: position 999,908 of record CAWGSX010000001.1, read on the forward strand.
CGGCCTGCCAGCGGGCGCGGGCGCGGCTTGAGCCGGAGTTCGAGGTCGACACCAAGCCGCTCAAGGAGGAGAGCGGGTTCAGCCTGCACGCCACCAAGAGCATGCGCCTGCTGGTGCCGGACATGCAGGAGCTCAGCCGTCGCCTGGGCGCCCTCGCCAGCGAGCTCGGCGGCCGCTACGACGGCTGGGCGGCCTAGCGCTTTTCGGTCTGGCGCTTGACGGCCTCGGCGGCGGCCGCGATCGCCGCAGGGTCCCCGAGGTAGCCGCTGCTGAGCGGTCGCAGCTGCGCATCCAGTTGGTAGGCGAGCGGCACTCCGGTGGGGATGTTGAGCTCGGTGATCTCGGCGTCGCTGACGGCATCGAGCATCTTCACCATCGCCCGCAGGCTGTTGCCGTGCGCCACCACCATCACGTTGCGCCCGCGGCGCAGTTCCGGCGCAATGCGGCTGTGCCAGAAGGGCAGCACGCGCGCCAGGGTGTCCTTGAGCGATTCGGTGGCGGGGAGCTCGGCCGCGGCGACGCCGGCGTAACGCGCATCGAAGCGCGGGTGGCGCGGATCCTCGAGCGCCAGCGGCGGCGGCGGAATGTCGTAGCTGCGGCGCCAGATCTTCACCTGCGCCTCGCCGTGCTGCGCCACCGTCTGCGCCTTGTTCAGGCCCTGCAGCGCCCCGTAGTGCCGCTCGTTCAGGCGCCAGGAGCGCTCGACCGGCAGCCACATGCGGTCCATCTCATCGAGCATCAGCCACAGCGTACGGATGGCGCGCTTGAGCACCGAGGTGAAGGCGATGTCGACGCTGATGCCGGCGCGCTGCACCTCCTGGCCGGCCTGCGTGGCCTCGCGCCGCCCGAGCTCCGACAGGTCCACGTCGGTCCAGCCGGTGAAGAGGTTCTCGACGTTCCAGATGCTCTGACCGTGCCGTACCAGCACCAGGCGGCCGGGGAGCGATGGCTCGGTGGTTGTCATGCTGCCTTTCAGTTGGCAAGTTTCCGCACGGCCTCGACGCCGACGGTGAGGGTGGCAAAGTCACCGGCCCCGGCGGCGCGCATATCGGCGAGCGTGCGCTGCCAGTGCACCAGGTCCTTGCCGGCCGCTTCCACCCAGGCGCTGACGCGTGCCTCGGCGCTGCCGCGGCTGCGCCGGGCCAGCACCCGCTCGGTGAGGCGGCGCTGCACGCGCAGCGCCGCATCGCGCAGGCCGCTGCGCGCCACCGCCTGCCACGGGCCCTCGACCTTGAGCTTCTCGATGCGGGCACGCAGCCAGTCAAAGCCGATGCGGGTGCCGACCTCGAAGTAGACACGCGCGGTCTCGAGCACCCCGGTGCGGTGCGCGCCGGCGATCTCGCAGATATCGAGCGCCGCGTTGAGCGCCTCGAGGCTGGCGATGCGCACGGCGAGCGCGGGCGGCAGGCCGCCATCGGCGAAGCGCTTGCGCGCCTCCTCGAAGCGCAGCAGCTCAGCTCCGGTCAGCAGCTCATGGATGCCGGCCTCCAGCGCGCGCACGTCAACGCGGAATTCGCGCACCGCGGCATCCACCTGCAGCCGCGCGCGCGAGGCGAGCAGCCAGTAGGTGGTGTGGCGCAGCAGCCGGCTGGTCTCGAAGGCGGCCTCGTACTGCAGGCTCGCCGGGACCTTGTTGTCGAGCGCCTCGATGCGCTCCCACATCTCGCGCATCGCAAAGATCTCGCGCGCCGCGGTATAGGCGCGCGCGATCGCGGCCGGTTCCGCCCCGCTGTCCTCCTGGGCGCGGGTCACGAACGTCGGCCCCATGCGGTTCACCAGGCTGTTGGTGGTGGCGGTGGCGATGATCTCGCGGCGCAGGCGGTGGTGACCGATGGCGCGCGGGAAGCGCTCGCGGATCGGCGCCGGGAAGTAGCGCACCAGCTCGGCCGACAGGTACGGGTCTTCGGGTACATCCGAGGCGAGCAGGTGCGTGTTCAGCCAGATCTTGCTGTAGGAGAGCAGGATCGCGAGCTCCGGACGGGTCAGGCCGATGCCGCGCTTGCGCCGCTCGGCGAGCTCCTCGTCGTTGGGCAGGAACTCGAGCGCGCGGTTGAGCTCCCCGGAGCGCTCCAAGAGCTTGATCAGATGCTGAAACTCCGGCAGGCGCGCGGTCGATTGCAGCTCGAGCGTGCTGATGGCCTGGCTCTGCAGGTAATTGTTGCGCAGCACCAGCGCGGCGACCTCGTTGGTCATGCGCGCCAGCAGGCGGTTGCGGTCGGGGCGGCTCAGCCGGCCTTCGTGCATCAGCGGGTTGAGCAGGATCTTGATGTTCACCTCGACGTCCGAGGTGTTGACGCCGGCGGAGTTGTCGATGAAGTCCGTGTTGAGGCGTCCGTGCGTGAGCGCATATTCCACGCGCCCGCGCTGCGTGAGCCCGAGATTCCCGCCTTCGCCCACGACCTTGGCGCGCAGCTCGCGCCCGTTGACGCGCAGGCCATCGTTGGTGCGGTCACCGACCTCGGCGTTGCTCTCGTCGCTGGACTTGACGTATGTGCCGATGCCGCCGTTCCACAGCAGGTCGACCGGCATGCGCAGGATGGCGCGGATCACCTCATTGGGCGCGGCGCTGGAGCTCTCGATGCCGAGCACCGAGCGGGCCTCGGACGAGAGCGGAATCGACTTGGCGCTGCGCGGCCAGACCCCGCCGCCGCGCGAGATCTTCTTGCGGTCATAGTCGTCCCAGCTCGAGCGCGGCAGCGCAAACAGCCGCGCCCGCTCGGCGAAGCTGACCACCGACTGCGGCTCCGGGTCGATGAAGATGTGGCGGTGGTCGAAGGCCGCCTGCAGCTTGATGTGACGCGACAGCAGCATGCCGTTGCCGAAGACATCGCCGGACATGTCGCCGATGCCGGCGACGGTGAAGTGCATGCGCTGGATGTCCACCCCCATCTCGCGGAAGTGGCGCTTGACGCACTCCCAGGCGCCGCGCGCGGTGATGCCCATTTTCTTGTGGTCGTAGCCGGCGGAGCCGCCGGAGGCAAAGGCGTCGCCCAGCCAGAAGTGGTACTCGGCGGAGATGGCGTTGGCGATATCCGAGAAGGTCGCCGTGCCCTTATCGGCGGCGACCACGAGGTAGGGATCATCACCGTCGCTGCGCACCACCTGCAGCGGCGGCACGATGCGGTTGCCGACGATATTGTCGGTCAGGTCGAGAAGTCCGCGGATGAAGGTCTGGTAGCAGGCAATGACCTCCGCCTGCACCTCCTCGCGGGCGCCGCTCGCCGGCAGACGCTTGGCCACGAAGCCGCCCTTGGCGCCCACCGGCACGATCAGCGTGTTCTTGACGTTCTGCGCCTTCATGAGACCCAGAACCTCGGTGCGGAAGTCTTCACGCCGGTCCGACCAGCGCAGGCCGCCACGGGCGACATAACCCATGCGCAGGTGCACGCCCTCGACGCGCGGGCTGTAGACGAAGATCTCGAACTTCGGGCGCGGCAGCGGCAGATCCGGGATCTTGGCCGGATCGAACTTGAAGGACACGTACGGCTTGAATTTACCGTCTGTGCCGGCCTGGTAGAAATTGGTGCGCAGCGTGGCCTGCACCAGGGTGAGGTAGGCGCGCAGGATGCGATCGTCATCGAGGCTGGTGACCGCATCGAGCTCGGTGCGGATCTGCTGCACGATGTTCACCGCGCGCCGGTCGTTGCCGCGCTGCCGCTGTACCGCGGGTGCGAAGCGCGCCTCGAACAGGCGCACCACGTGGCGCGCGATCATCGCGTTGGCGGCGAGCGTGCGCTCGATGTAGATCTGACTGAAGGGCACTCCGGTCTGCAGCAGGTACCGGCAGTACGCGCGCAGCATCACCACCTGACGCGCATCGAGCTCGGCGGCGAGCAGCAGACGGTTGAAGCCGTCGTTCTCCACCGCGCCGCTCCAGGTCGCCGCAAAGGCGTCGCGGAAGATGTGCTCGATGCGCTCGATCTCGACCACCAGCCGGTCGCGGTGCTCGAGCTCGAAGTCCTGGATCCAGGCCCTGCCGCCTTGTGGCCAGCTCAGCTCGTACGGCCGCTCGGAGATGACCCGCAGGCCGAAATTCTCCAGCATCGGCAGCACGTCCGAGATCGGCACCGGGTCGCCGAGCTTGACGATCTTCAGGTGCACGCGCTGCAGGATCTGCGCCGGCGGCCGGTACAGGTTCAGCTTCAGGGCCTCGGGCTGCTCGCGCAGCGTCTCGAGATCACCCAGATCGGCCAGGGCGCCGTCCGGGCTGACATCCTCCTCGTAGGCCAGAGGGAACGCGTGGCGGTAACGGGTCGCCAGCTCGATCCCCTTGGCCTCACCGAAGCGCTCGATCAGCACCTCGCGCAGGCGGTCAGACCAGGTGAGGGCCGCCGCGGCGATGCGCCGCTCGATGTCGGCGTAATCGGGCTTCTGGTGGTGCTCGGGATCGGTGCGTACCACGACGTGCACGCGGGCGTGGCTCGAGCCGGATATCTGCGCTTGGCTTTCCACATCGGTGCCGGAAAATCCGGCGCGGGCGATCTCCTCGATGCGCTCACGCACCTCGGTGTTGTAGCGGTCGCGCGGTACGTAGACCAGGCAGGAGTAGAAGCGGTGATAGGGGTCGCGCCGCACCAGCAGGCGCACGGTGCGCCGCTCGTAGAGATTGACCACGCCACGCACGATGCGGATGAGGTCGGCGGCGTTGGCCTGGAACAGCTCATCGCGCGGATAGGTCTCCAGCACGTTCAGCACTTCCTTGCCGTCGTGGCTGGAGGGGTCGAGTCCGAAGTGCTCGATCACCCGGTCCACCTTGTGGCGCAGGACCGGGATGTCGCGTGGGCTGCCGTGGTAGGCGGTCGAGGTCCACAGCCCGAGGAAGCGGTGTTCGCCGGTGACGCTGCCACGGCGATCGAAGGTCTTCACCCCGACGTAGTCGAGCAGTTCGCCGCGGTGCACCGTGGAGGTGGAGTTGGCCTTGGTGATGATCAGCAGCTCGGCCTCACGCGCCTTGCTGCGCACATCGCCGCGCAGCACGGTGGTGCCGGTGCGGCGGCCGCGACGCGCGCTCAGGATGCCAAGTCCCGAGGCACGGTCAGGAACGAGTTGGTCCTCGCTGCGGCCGCGCTCGAGGCGGTAGTGGCGGTAGCCGAGGAAGACGAAGTGACGGGCCTCCATCCAGTCCAGCAGATGCGCGACCTCCGCCACCTCGGCCGCCGGCAGCGGCGGCGGGTCGCTCGCCAGTTCGCTGATGATGGCGCGCACGCGCGCGCGCATCGCGCTCCAGTCGCGCACCGCCACGCGCACGTCGGCGAGGGTTGCCTCGAGGTCGCGCTGCAGCTCGCTCAGCTGTTTCGGGTCGGTGATGCGGTCGATCTCGTACAGCTGCCAGGACTCCGGATGCGTCGCCGCGGCGCCGTTGGCCCCGATGTCGATCAGCCGCCCGGCCCGGTCGCGCCGCACCTGCAGCACGGGGTGCACGATGAGGTGGACGGCGAGGTCGGCGCGCGCCAGAGCCATGCCGAGGGAATCGACCAGAAAGGGCATGTCGTCGGTGACCGTGAGCACGAGCGTGTGCGGACAGTCAAAGCCGTCGCTGCCGGCCTGCGGGTTGAAGACACGCACCAGGGGGCGGCCGCTGCGGCGCTGGGTGCCGAAGGCGAGGTGCGCGAGGGCGGCCTGGGCGAGGGCGCGCGCGCTGCGCGCGGCCAGGTCCTCTTCGCCGACGCCATGGTAGTAGGCGCGCAGGAAGCGCTGGGTCAGGCCCTGCCGCGCCCCGCTGGCGTTGGCGCTGCGCGCGATGCGCTCGATGAGCGCGACGCGTGCGGCGGGAATGCTGTGGAGCTGTCGACTATCTTCAGCAGCCGCTGCGTGCATGCCGGATCATCCTTCGTGGGGAAAGCGACAGCGTCGCATGCGCGGAGCACGCATCTTATGACAGACGGGCGCGGTCACCGATCCCCCGGTTGTTGCGGCGCGCGATTATACATGTGCCACGCACCGGCCGGGCCCGGGCCGCTGCGGCGCAGCGCCGGCGGCGGCTATAATTGCCGTGTTGCGCAGCGGTGCGGACGGGGATCTAAGTCCATGAGCGAGCAGGTCGACAATCCGATGGGCACGGACGGGTTCGAGTTCGTGGAGTACACGGCGCCGGATCCGCAGCTGCTGCGCTCCCTGTTCGAGCGCCTCGGCTTCCCGGCCGTGGCGCGGCACCGCTCCAAGAATGTCACGCTGCACCGCCAGGGCGGCATCAACTTCATCATCAACGCCGAGCCGCAGTCCTTCGCGCAGGCCTTCGCGCGCGCGCATGGGCCGTCGGCCTGCGCCATGGCCTTCCGGGTGCGCGACGCCGCCTGGGCCTACAACCGCGCCATCACGCTCGGCGCCAAGCCCGGACCGCAGAGCGCCGGCCCGATGGAGCTGAACATCCCCTGTATCGAGGGCATCGGCGGGTCGCTGATCTATCTGGTGGATCTGTACGGCGAGCGCTCGATCTACGACGTCGACTTCCGCCCGGTGAACGCCGCGCCGGGGGCCTCCGAGAATGCCGGGCTCGTGCTCATCGATCACCTGACGCACAACGTGGGCCGTGGGCGCATGGATGTATGGGCGGGCTTCTATGAGAAGCTGTTCAACTTCCGCGAGATCCGCTACTTCGACATCGAGGGCAAGCACACGGGGCTCTTTTCGCGCGCCATGACGAGTCCGTGCGGCAAGATCCGCATTCCGATCAACGAGTCGCAGGACGACAAGAGCCAGATCGAGGAGTACCTGCGCGAGTATCACGGCGAAGGCATCCAGCACATCGCGCTCGCGACCGAGAACATCTACCGCACCGTGGACGTGCTGCGACGCCACGGGGTCGCTTTCCAGGATACTCCCGACACTTATTATGAGGGCGTCGCCGGACGCGTGCCCGGGCATCGCGAGGCGCTCGAGGAGCTGCGCCAGCGCCGCATCCTCATCGATGGCAATCCTCAGAAAGGGGAGGGCGTGCTGCTGCAGATCTTCACGCAGAACGTCATCGGCCCGATCTTCTTCGAGATCATTCAGCGCAAGGGCAACGAGGGCTTCGGCGAGGGCAACTTCCGCGCCCTGTTCGAGTCGATCGAGCAGGACCAGGTGCGCCGCGGGGTGATCTAGCGCGGCGCCCTTCAGGGGCGGTGCTCGCGCGCGAGGTACTGCGCGCTCTGCATCTCGGTGAGGCGGCTGACGGTGCGCTCAAACAGGGCACGCAGGCGCGTGCCGCGGTACAGCTGCGCCGGTGGCGCCGCCGCGGATAGCACCAGGTTGACGTTGCGGTCGTAGAGCTCGTCCACGAGCGCGACCAAGCGGCGCGCCTCGTCCTCGTGCTCCGCATCGAGCACCGGCACGTCGGAAAGGAACACCGACTGGAACTCGCGCGCGATCTCGATGTAGTCCTCCTGACTGCGCGCGCCGGCGCACAGCGCGCCGAACGTGAACCACACCGCGCCGTGAGCGACGCGCAGCACCGGGATGGGACGGCCATCGATCTCCAGAGTGCCGCCGTGCTGCACCGCGCCGCCGCCGAGTTCGCCGAACAGCGCGAGCATGCGCTGCGGTGTCGCCGCATCGGCGCAGGCAAGATAGGTGCCCGCCTGGGTTAGCTGGCGCAGGCGGTAGTCGGTCGCTCCGCAGACCTGCAGCACCTCCATGTGCTCCTCGAGCAGCGCGATCGCCGGCAGAAAGCGCGCGCGCTGCAGGCCGTCGCGGTAGAGCTGCTGCGGGGGCACGTTGGAGGTCGCGACCAGCGTCACCCCGTGCCTGAACAGGGCCGCGAACAGATGGCCGAGAATCATCGCATCGGCGATGTCGGTTACGTACAGCTCATCGAAGCACAGCACGCGCGCCTCGCGGGCGAGGCGCGCGGCGACCTGCTCGAGCGGATCGCGCTCGGCTCTGAGCGCGCGCAGCTCCTCGTGCACGTCGTGCATGAAGCGGTGGAAATGGCGACGCCGTTTCTGCGCAAACGGCAGGCTCGCGTAGAACAGGTCCATGAGCCAGGTCTTGCCGCGCCCGACCCCGCCCCACAGATACAGGCCACGCACCGGTGCGCGCTCGCTGCGCGGCAGCACGCTGCGCAGCCAGCGTGGCGTAGCTGCGCCCGCGCGCAGCAGGCGGCTGCGCAGGTCCTCCAGGCGCGCGACTGCCTCAAGCTGCGCCGCATCGGCGGTGAAGTGCCGGGCCTGGAGCTCCTGGCGGTAGCGCCGCAGGAGTTCCCCGTCCGCGCTCGACGGATCGGCGCCCCTCACCGTGCGCGCTCTAGCTCTGCAGCTCGGGCAGGTTGCGGAAGTGCTCGAGGGCGCCGGGATTGGCCAGCGCGTCGATGTTCTTCACCGGGCGCCCGTGGATGACGTTGCGCACCGCGAGCTCAGTGAGCTTGCCGGACAGCGTGCGCGGGATGTCCGGGACGGCGACGATGCGTGCCGGCACGTGGCGCGCGGTGGTCTGGGTGCGGATGGTGTCGCGAATGGCGCGCCTGAGGGGCTCGTCGAGCTCCACCCCTGCCTGCAGGCGCACAAACAGCACCACCCGCACGTCGTCCTGCCAGTCCTGGCCGACTGCAATTGCCTCGGCGACCTGCGGCAGCGCCTCCACGGCGGAATAGATCTCGGCCGTGCCGATGCGCACGCCCCCGGGATTGAGCACCGCATCGGAGCGGCCGTAGATGATCAGTCCGTCGTGCGCGGTGATGGCTGCGTAGTCGCCGTGATGCCACACGCCCGGGAAAGCGCTCGAAGTAGGCGGCGCGGTACTTGGCCCCGTCGGCATCGTTCCAGAATTCGACCGGCATGGAGGGGAAGGGCGCCGTGCACACCAGCTCGCCACGCTCGTTGCGCACCGGGCGCCCGGCGTCATCGAAGATGTCCACGGCCATCCCCAGCCCGCGGCACTGGATTTCCCCGCGCTGCACGGGACGCGTCGGACAGCCGAGCGCGAAGCAGGAAACGATGTCCGTGCCGCCGGAGATGGAGGCGAGCTGCAGGTCGGCCTTCACGGCGCGGTAGACGTAGTCAAACCCCTCCGGCAGGAGCGGCGAGCCGGTGGACAAAAGCGTGCGCAGCGCGCTTAAGTCGGCCTCCTTTCCGGGCGCGTAGTCGCGCTTCTCCAGCGCCGAGAGGTACTTGGCGCTGGTGCCGAAGATCGTGATGCGCTCCTCGGCGGCCATCCTCCACAGCGTGCCCGCGTCGGGGTGGAAAGGGCTGCCGTCATAAAGGATGAGGGTCGCCCCGGTGGCGAGCGCGCTCATCAGCCAGTTCCACATCATCCAGCCGCAGGTGGTGAAGTAGAACAGCCGGTCGGTGCGCTTGAGGTCGGTGTGCAGCAGGTGCTCCTTCTGGTGCTGCAGCAGCGTGCCGCCGGCGCCGTGCACGATGCACTTCGGCACGCCGGTGGTGCCGGAGGAGTAGAGGATGTAGAGCGGGTGGTTGAAGGGCTGAGCCGCAAAGCGTAGCGCGGCGCCGCGGCTGCCGAAGTCAGGCCACAGCGTGGCGCGCGCGCGGGAGGATCCGAGGCGCGTCAGCTCCGGGCGCTCATCGACATAGGGGATCACCACCACCTGCTCGACGCCGCTGAGCTGGCCGAGGACCTCGGCCATCGCGGCGAGCGAATCGAGCTTCTTGCCGCCATAGAAGTAGCCATCGGCCGTGAACAGCACCTTGGGGGCAATCTGTCCGAAGCGGTCGAGCACACCGTGCACGCCGAAATCCGGCGAGCACGAACTCCAGATGGCGCCGAGACTCGCCGCCGCCAGCATGGCGATCGTGGCCTCCGGCAGGTTCGGCAGGAAGCCCGCCACGCGGTCGCCAGGCACCACTCCCGCCGCGGCGAGTCCTGCGGCCACGCGCGCCACCTCGAGGCGCAGCTCGCGGTAGGACAGCGTGCGGCGCGCGCCGCGCTCGTTGCGAAATACCAGCGCCGGCTGCTCGTCATCGAACCTGAGCAGGTTCTCGGCGAAGTTCAGGCGCGCGTCCGGAAAGAAGCGCGTGCCGGGCATGCGACCCGGATTCTCCAGCGCCGGGCCCGCACCCCAGGTGGCGCGGATATCGGCGAAGCGTGCCACCTCGCGCCAGAACTCCTCCGCATGGGCGAGCGACCAGGCATACAGGTCGCTGTAATCGGCGAGCTTCGTGCCGCGGCGCGCGTTCAGGCACTGGATGAAGCGGGTGAGGTTGGCGTCGGCCTGCCGCTGCGCCGACGGCCGCCACAGTTCAGTCATGGGAGCCTCCGCGGCGCATGCTACAGCGACTGGTAGTTCGGTCCCGAGCCGCCCTCGGGCGTGGTCCAGGTGATGATGCGGTACGGGTCCTTGATGTCGCACGCCTTGCAATGCACGCAGTTGGCGGCGTTGATCTGCAGGCGCCGCCCGCCGGCGCCGTCGTCGACCATCTCGTACACGCCCGCCGGACAGAAGCGCTCGCAGGGGTTGCCGTATTCCCTTGTGCAGCGCCCGGCGCAGATGCTGGTGTCGGCGACCTTCAGATGGATCGGCTGGTTCTCATCGTGCGCGTTACCGGCAAAGAACACGAACGACACCCGGTCGCGCGGCGGCAGCGTGCGCTCGCCCCAGTGGCGATCGGGGGAGGTGTACGCATCGAGCTGGTAGAGGCGCGACCAGTCGGCGGTGTTCTTCAGCGTCCAGGGGGCATGGCCCGCGGTCAGGGTCTCGAAGGCCGAGTTGATGAGTCCGAACCACATGCCGCGCTTGAAGGCGGGCTTGAAGTTGCGGATGCGCCTGAGCTCCTGGCCACCCGCAGAGGCGCGCCACAGCGCGTCGAACCCGCTCGAGTTACCGTGCGCGGCGATGTGCTCACCGGCCAGGGCGCCGCAGCGGATGGCCTGGTGCACCCCCTTGATCTTGGCGAAATTCAGCGTGCCGCCGGCATCGCCGACCAGGAGCGCGCCGGGCATCTCGAGCGTCGGGGTCGACTGCCAGCCGCCGGCGGCGATGGTGCGCGCCCCGGCCGAGACGATCTCGCCCCCCTCGAGGAGCGCCTTCACACTCGGGTGATTCTTGTACTGCTGGAAGGCTTCGAAGGGCTGCAGCCGCGGGTCGCGGTAATCCAGGCCGACGATGTAGCCGACGTACACCCGGTCATTGTCCAGGTGATAGAGGAAGCTGCCCGCGTAGGTACGGCTGTCGGCCGGCCATCCCAGCGCATGCTCGATGCGCCCCGGCTGCACCCGCCCGGGGGGCAGCTGCCACAGCTCCTTGTAGCCGAGGGCGAAGGTCTGCGGGCAATGACCCTTATCGAGCGCGAAGCGCGCGATGAGGGTCTTCGATACCGAGCCGCGGCACCCTTCCGCGAGTACGGTCAGCTTGGCGTGGATCTCCACCCCGGGGGTGAAGTTGGGGCCGGGATTGCCGTCGCGGTCGAGTCCCATATCCCCGATGCGTACCCCCCTGACCGCGCCGGCCTCATCGAACAGGGCTTCGGCGGCGGCGAAACCCGGGAAGACCTCGACCCCGAGGCTCTCGGCCTTCTGCGCGAGCCAGGGAGTGAGCTGGCCGAGGGAGATGATGTAGTTGCCGTGGTTGTTAAAGGGAGTGCTGTAGGTCATCGAGCGCGGCAGGAGCTTCACGGCGAAGTCCGGCACCGGCTTGTAGGAGCCCTGCGGCGTGAGGATGCGGAAGTCATCCACCGTGGCGGGAACCTTCATCCCGGGGTACTCGGTGCGCCATTCGGGCAGCAGCGCCTCGAGCGGGCCGGGCTCGAGCACCGCGCCGGAGAGCGAGTGCGCCCCGACCGCTGAGGCCTTCTCCAGCACACAGACGTTGAGCTCGGGCTTGAGCTGTTTCAGCCGGATCGCGCACGCCAGCCCTGCGGGGCCTGCGCCCACGATGACGACGTCATACTCCATGACGTCCCGCTCGATCGTCTCCGCCACGTTCGTCCCCTGCCTCAGTGCGTATTCTTTATTTGGGCTGCATCCGGATGGCGCCATCCAGGCGGATGGTCTCACCGTTGAGCATCGAAATTTCGCACACCGCCTGCACCAGTTGCGCGAACTCTTCGGGCTTGCCGAGGCGGGCCGGGAAGGGTACCTGCGCAGCGAGCGATGCCTGCACGTCCGCAGGCATGCCATCCATCATCGGGGTGCGGAAGATGCCCGGTGCGATCGAGACGCAGCGGATACCGACGCGCGCCAGCTCCCGTGCGATCGGCAGCGTCATGCCGGCCACGGCCGCCTTGGTGGCCGAGTAGGCCGCCTGGCCGATCTGCCCCTCGAAGGCGGCGACTGAGGAGGTATGGATCAGCACCCCGCGCTCCCCGTCGGCGCCGGGTGCGTTGTTCTGCATCAGCGCCGCCGCGGCCTTGTCGCACAGGAACGTGCCGATGAGGTTGATGTGGATGACCTTGGTGAAGAACTCCCCCGACATCGGCCCGCTCTTGCCCAGCACCCGCCCCGCCCCGACGATGCCGGCGCAGTTCACCAGGAGGTTCAGGCCCCCGAGGTGGCGCTGGGCGGCCTCCATGGCCGCGTTCACTTCGGCCTCGGAGGTGACATCACAGCGCAGGAACAGGGCCTCGGGCCCCAGGGCCTGCGCGGCCGCGCGGCCCGGTCCTTCCTGGACGTCGAGGATGACCACCCTGCCGCGCTGCGCGCTGATATGACGGGCTACGGCGTTGCCGAGCCCGGAAGCCCCGCCGGTGATGACGGCGCGCGCGTCCGCAATCTTCATGACTTCCCCCGCTGCTGCTGCCTGCGCACTATATAAGTTCCACCGCCGCGGCAACCGCCTCGCCGCCGCCGATGCACAGCGAGGCGATGCCGCGCCGCCCGCGCCGCTGCTGTAAGGCGTGTACCAGTGTGGTCAGGATGCGAGCGCCGGTGGCCCCGATCGGATGCCCAAGGGCGCAGGCGCCGCCGTTGACGTTGACGCGGGCTGGATCCAGCTCCAGATCGTGGATGGCCGCCATGGTCACCGCGGCGAAGGCCTCGTTGATCTCGTACAGATCGACATCCCGCGCGGTCCAGCTGAGCGACTTCAGCACCTTCTGCATCGCTCCCACCGGCGCGGTCGTGAACCACTCCGGCTCCTGGGCGTGGCTCGCCCAGGCGAGCAGGCGCGCCAGGGGCTTCAGCCCGCGGCTGCGTGCCGTCTCGGCACTCATGATCACCAGCGCCGCCGCGCCGTCGGAGATTGAAGACGAGCTCGCCGCCGTCACGGTACCGTCCTTGCCGAAGGCGGGCTTGAGGGTGGGGATGCGCCCGACGTCGCAGGTGCCGGGGGTCTCATCGCGCGCCACCACCGTCTCGCCCTTACGGCTCTTGACCGCAAGCGGCGTGATCTCGGCGTCGAAGTCGCCCGCCTCGAGCGCACGCATGGCGCGCCGCACCGATTCGGTGGCGAAGGCATCCTGCTGCGCGCGCGTAAAGCCATATTTCGCCGCCGTGGCGTCCGCGAAGCACCCCATGGACTTGCCGTCCCAGGGACTCTGCAGGCCGTCGTACAGCATGTGATCGAGGATCTCGCCGTGCCCCATGCGGTAGCCGGTGCGCGCCTTGGGCAGCAGGTACGGGGCGTTGGACATCGACTCGAGGCCACCGGCAAGGATGACCTGCGCACTCCCGGCGCGGATCTGCTCCGCGGCCAGCATCACCGCCTTCAGCCCCGAGCCGCACATCTTATTGAGCGTGGTCGCCGGCACCCCGAGCGGGATGCCCGCCGCCACCGCGGCTTGGCGGGCCGGGGCCTGGCCGAGTCCCGCGGGCAGCACGCAGCCGAGGATGACCTCCTCGAGATCCCCCGGGGCGATGCCGGCTGACTGGATCGCCGCCTTGGCGGCAGCGCTGCCGAGCTGGACGGCCGAGAGCGGCGTGAGCGCCCCCAGGAACGCGCCGATAGGAGTGCGCTTGGCGGAGACGATGACGACTTCGGTGCTGGCCATGGTGATGCCCTCGGTAAGTGGGATTCAGCGCGCAAGCGCCGCGGCGGCACGCCGCGTGCGCCGCCGCGCAACGTCACGGACGCTCAGCTGCGCGCCATTGGCGCGCGGTCTGAGTCCGGCTTCGAATACGGTGACAAACGCCTCGGCAATCTGCGCGCCGCTTAAGGACTGGTCCTCACGGTACCAGTGCGCAATCCAGTTGAGCGCTCCGGCGAGCGCAAAGGCGGTCATCTTCGGGTCGCAGGGATGGATCGAGCCGTCCTGGATGCCCTCGCGGATCAGGCGGCGGATGCCCTGGTCGATCTCGGACTTCAGGGCCTTGATGTGGCGGCTCATGGCCGGGGAGAGGTCCTGCTCCTCGGCCCGCACCATGCACCAGCCGAATTCTGAGGCTACGGCCTCGCCATAGTGCCGCAGCACGGCGTTCAGGCGCTCCCGCGCCGGCACCTCCAGGCGCCGCACGTCGCGGAACGCCGCCCGGATGCGCTCGACGCCGGCGACGAAGCACTGGAACAGCAGCTGCTCCTTGCTGGTGACGTAGTAGTACACGGTGGGCTTGGTCACCTCGAGCCGGGCGGCGATATCGTCCAGCGAGGTGTTGTGGTAGCCCTTGCGGTTGAATTCGCGCGCTGCGGCGCGGATCACCGCCTCGCGCTTGACCTCGCGGTCGCGCTGGCGTTCATGGCTGGCCTTCCAGGGCGAAGGGGCAGGCGCGGGGGTCTTGCCCGGGGCGAGCGGGCCGTTGCGGCGGCTGTTCATGGCTGTAGGGGTATTATAGCGGTGCGGCGCGGCGAGGGTGATTTGCCGCGCGCGGGCGCGGCGCGCCCCGGGGGCGCGTTGACCGGCGGCGGGCGGCTAAATCATACTGGCCGGTAGCATTCCTACCCGCCGGTAACATAGTCCGCGTGCGGCTGCACACACGGACTTTACCTACGGCGAGCGAGAGCCATCTATGAACGCTGGTCTGAAGGGTGGCGCGGCACTGCCGCGCGATGACGAGATGCTGACGCGCCCGCCGCTGCGCTTCGTATCCGCCGCGTCCCTGTTCGACGGCCACGATGCCGCCATCAACATGATCCGCCGCCTGCTGCAGGCGCGCGGCGCGGAGGTGGTCCACCTCGGCCACAACCGCTCCGTGGCCGATATCGTGCGCGCCGCGATCGACGAGGACGCCGATGCCATCGCGGTGAGCTCCTACCAGGGCGGCCACAACGAGTACTTCACCTACATGGTCGACATGCTGCGCGAGCGCGGCTATGAGCACGTGCGCGTCGTGGTCGGTGGTGGCGGCACCATCTCTCCGGACGAGATCGCGGCGCTCGAGCGCCACGGGATCGAGAAGATCTATACCCCCGAGGATGGCCGGCAGCTCGGCCTTGCCGGGATGATCGATGATGTCTTCGCCCGCATCAGCGCGGTGCCGAAGCCCCCGTACGAGTTCCGCCCGCTCAACGCCCGCGATCACGGGCTGATCGCCCGCACTATCTCGGTGCTCGAGGGCGCTCCGGGTGCGGATGCGCAGGCGGAACAGGTGCGCCGCGCGCTCGCGCGCTCGCGTCAGCGGGTGCCGGTCATCGGCGTCACCGGCACCGGCGGGGCGGGCAAGTCGAGCCTCACCGACGAGCTGCTGGCGCGCTTCGTGCGCCACTTCCCGCAGCTGCAGATCGCCGTGGTGGCCATCGACCCGACGCGCCGTCGCAGCGGCGGCGCCCTGCTCGGTGACCGCATCCGCATGAACAGCCTCGCCTCGGAGAACATATTCATGCGCTCGCTGGCGACGCGCCGCGCGCACCTGGCCACCGCACCGGTCCTGAAGGACGTGATCGACCTGTACCGTGCCGCCGGCTTCGATCTCGTGCTAGTCGAGACCGCAGGCATCGGCCAGTCCGATACCGAGATCGTCGATCTGGTCGACCTGTCGCTGTACGTCATGACCAGCGAGTACGGCGCCGCCAGCCAGCTGGAGAAGATCGACATGCTCGACTTCGCCGACATGGTCGTGCTGAACAAGAGCGAGAAGCGCGGCGCCGAGGACAGTCTGCGCGATGTGCGCAAGCAGTGGCGCCGCAACCACCCCGACGACGCCCGGCTCGCCGATGCGCAGCTGCCCGTGTTCCCGACGATCGCCAGCCGCTTCAATGATCCGGGCGTGAACGCGCTGTTTGCGGCGTTGTGTGGCGCGCTCGCCCGCAAGCAGATCGGGACCGGCTCCTGGAGCCTGGCTGATCCGGGTGCGACCGCGGCCGCCACCCGCGCCCCGCTCATCCCCGGCGCCCGCACGCGCTACCTCGCCGAGATCGCCCAGGGCGGCCGCGAGGCGCGCGTGCACATCGAGGCGCAGGTCGAAGCCGCGCGGCGCGCCTACGGGTTGTACGCGTCACTCAAGGCGCTGCACGATGCGGCGCTGCCGGCGCCGCTCGCCCCCTACGCGCACTCGGCCCTGACGGAGGCCGCCGCCGACAGCACCCGACGCGAGCTGCGCACCCAGTACAACGCGGCCCTGGAGGCGATCGGTGCGGAAGGCCTCGCGGCCCTCAAGGCCTGGCCGGAGCGTGCACGCTCGGCGAGCAGCCGCACCTATGCCTATCAGGTGCGTGAGCGCAGCGTGACGGGGGAGAACTACACCGAGAGCCTCGCGCACTCGCCGATCCCCAAGCTCGCCGTGCCGCAGCTTAAGGACTGGGGCGAACTGCTGCACTTTCTCCTGAATGAGAACCTGCCGGGCGCCTTCCCCTATACCGGCGGTGTCTACCCCTACCGGCGCGAGGAGGAAGACCCGACGCGCATGTTCGCCGGCGAGGGCGGACCTGAGCGCACCAACCGCCGCTTCCATTACCTCGCCCACGGCCACGGGCCCCGTTTGTCCACGGCGTTTGACTCCACCACGCTTTATGGCGAGGACCCGGACACGCGTCCCGACATCTACGGGCGCACCGGCAACTCCGGGGTCTCGATCGCGACCCTCGATGACATGAAGAAGCTCTATTCGGGGTTCGACCTGTGCGAGCCGACGACCTCGGTGTCGATGACCATCAACGGTCCGGCACCGATGCTTCTGGCGATGTTCATGAATACCGCCGTCGACCAGCAGGTGGAGCGCTACCTGCGTGCCGAGGGTCGCTGGGAGGAAGCGCAGCGGCAGATCGCGGCGCTGCACGCCGCGGCAGCCGAGCGCGGCGTGCCCGCGCCGGCCTACCACGGCGCGCTGCCGCCGCACCACGACGGCTCAGGGCTCGCCCTGCTCGGGGTCAGCGGTGATCAGCTGCTCGAGCCCGAGACCTACGAGCGCATCCGCGCCGCGGCGCTCAAGGCGGTGCGCGGTACGGTACAGGCCGACATCCTCAAGGAGGACCAGGCGCAGAACACCTGCATTTTCTCCACCGAGTTCGCCCTGCGCATGATGGGCGACGTGCAGCAGTACTTCATCGAGCGGCAGGTGCGCAATTTCTACTCGGTGTCGATCTCCGGCTATCACATCGCCGAGGCTGGCGCCAATCCGCTCTCGCAGCTGGCCTTCACCCTCGCCAATGGCTTTACCATCGTCGAGTACTACCTCGCCCGTGGCATGAAGATCGACGACTTCGCGCCCAACCTCTCGTTCTTCTTCTCAAACGGCATGGACCCGGAATACGTCGTGATCGGGCGCGTCGCCCGGCGCATCTGGGCGCGCGCCATGCGCGACCGCTACCGCGCCGGCCCGCGCAGCCAGATGCTCAAGTATCACGTGCAGACCTCGGGACGCAGCCTGCACGCCCGCGAGATCGCCTTCAACGACATCCGCACCACGCTGCAGGCGCTGTATGCGCTGTTCGACAACTGCAACAGCCTGCATACCAACGCCTACGACGAGGCGCTCACCACGCCGACGGAGGAGAGCGTGCGGCGTGCGGTGGCGATACAGCTGATCATCAACCGTGAGCTCGGACTCAACAAGATCCAGAATCCCTGGCAGGGCTCGTACGCGATCGACTATCTGACCGATATGGTTGAGGAAGCGGTCTACAAGGAATTCGAGGCGCTGTCCGAGCGCGGCGGGGTGCTCGGCGCGATGGAGACCATGTACCAGCGCGGCAAGATCCAGGAGGAGTCGCTCTACTACGAGACCCGCAAGCACGACGGCTCACTGCCGATCGTGGGCGTCAATACCTTTCTCTCCGCCGCCGACGCCAGCGAGGAGCACAAGGGCACGCAGCTGATCCGCTCCTCCGAAGAGGAGAAGCAGGCGCAGGTCGCCGCGGTGCGCGCGTTTCAGGCGCGCAATGCGGCCGCCGCGCCGGACGCGCTGCTGCGCCTGCAGCAGGTGGCTGCCGGCGGGGGCAACGTCTTTGGCGAGCTCATGGAGAGCGTCAAGGTCTGCTCGCTGGGGCAGATCTCGCGGGCGCTGTATCAGGTGGGCGGTCAGTATCGTCGCAACATGTGAGGTCGCGCTCGCCGAGCGCCGCGAGGATCGCCGCGCGCGCGCTGTCGCGCAGCCGCGGCACGCCGTGCGCATCATCCGCCGCGACGGCCGGCAGCGCCGGGAGCAGCTCGAACTCGATGGCACCGGGCTGCGGCAGCCCGCGCGGCGGCAGGGCGTGGCGGGTACCGCGGACCACCGCCGGCACCAAGGGACAGCGCGCGCGCGCCGCGGTGACAAAGGCGCCCAGGTGAAACTTCAGTAGCCCGGGCTCATCCGGGAAAGTCCCTTCGGGAAAGAACACCACCGAGGCGCCGCTGCTGGCGCTGCGCAGCACGCGGCGCGTGTCCGCCGCGCTGCGGTGGCGGTCGAAGCGCTCGACGAACTGCGAGCCCAGGCGCTGCAGCAGGCCACCGGCGAGCGGCACCCGCGACATCTCGCGCTTGATCACGAAGCCGAAGCGGGGCGGCAGGGCCGCCGTGAGCACGATGCCGTCGATGTAGCTCGCGTGGTTGCACACCACCACGCACTGGGTCTCGGGCAGGCGCTCGGGGAAGCGCACCGTGAGCGGCATGCCCGCGAGGGTGAGGAAGGCGCGCGCCAGGGCGCGCGCGGCGCTGCGTCGCGCCGCCAGGCGCGGCAGGACGATCAGGAGGATCAGCGCCACGAGCCCGGTCAGCAGGAACGCGCCTCCCGCCCACAGGGCGTACAAGAACCGCAGCGGTGCGCGCAGCAGGCCCCAGCTCATGCGGGGCAGATTCACAAAGTCTTCCGGCTCATGCTGTGCACATGGCTACGTATGTGAACTGGTTCTCTTTATGTTAATGCGAGCGGACGGATGTGAAGGTCGTCACGTCGATCGGGGGGGTGCGGTCACCATACTGCCTTACCACTTTACCGGGAGACCGGGTGCCTCAGGGTGCGTCCTTAGCACCCACTCGCACGCACGGTCACCCAGCGAGATGCAGACTTGGCCAACACCGCGATAGCCATGACACCCAGCGCCGAATCGGCCGATCCCGCGGTGTCGCGTTTTCTGGACGCCGTGTGGATGGAGCGTGGCCTGTCGCCCAACACGCTGGCGGCCTATCGCGCCGACCTGACGGCACTGGCGCGCTGGCTGGCCGAGCGCAGCGTGCCGATCATGCGCACCTCGCGTGCCGACCTGCAAGACTTCATCGCCTCGCGCGTGCGCGCCGGGGCCCGGCCGCGCTCCACCGCGCGGCAGCTGTCGAGCTTCCGCCGCTTCTTCCGTTACTTCATGCGTGAGGGTGTGATCCGCGAGGACCCCACCGCGCAGATCGCCATGCCGAAGATCGGCCGCTCGCTGCCGCGCTCGCTGACGGAGGAGGAGGTCGAGTCACTGCTGTCGGCCCCGCTCGTCAATGACCCGCTCGGCAACCGTGACCGCACCATGCTCGAGGTGCTCTACGCCACCGGGCTGCGCGTCTCCGAGCTGGTGAATCTGCGCCAGAGCCAGATCAACCTCAATCAGGGCGTCATTCGCATCCTCGGCAAGGGCGATCGGGAACGCCTGATTCCCCTGGGCGAGGAGGCGATGCGCGCGCTCAAGGAGTTCGCCCGCGGGCCGCGCGGCGAGATCCTGCTCGAGCGGCAGACCGATTATCTCTTCCCGACGCGCCGCGGTGACCGCATGACGCGCCAGGCCTTCTGGCACATCATCAAGCGCTACGCGCGCAAGGCCGGCATCAGCAAGGAACTCTCTCCCCATACGCTGCGCCATGCCTTTGCCACGCATCTGCTCAACCACGGCGCGGATCTGCGCGTGGTGCAGATGCTGCTCGGGCACAGCGACCTGTCGACCACCCAGATCTACACCCACGTCGCCCGGGAGCGTCTCAAGGACCTCCACGCGACGCATCATCCGCGCGGCTGATTTTCCCCCGCGGCCGCCGTGTCCGCGGCCCCTCTGCTAGACTTGAACCGCCATCCGGGGGCCCGGGTGAACCTTCCCGCGCCCACACGGATCCAAGCGACTATCTGACTCACACACGGGGCGACGGGAACATCATGGCGGCAGGCAAATGGATCGCAGGGGCGCTGACGCTGTGCGGCGTGCTGATGGCTACAGCTGCGGCGCAGCAGCCCGAGGCCGATCCGCGCGCCGAGATCGCCAAACACATCCCCGGCTCCAAGGTCGAGGAATTCCGCCCCTCGCCGATCGACGGCATTTTCGAGTACACCCGTGGCGCCGACATTGCCTATGTCACGGCCGATGGCAAGTACGCGATCAACGGGGATCTGTTCGAGATCGCCTCCGCCAGCAATCTGACTGAAGTGCACCGCCGGGAGGTGCGCATGAAGATGCTCGCCGCCGTTCCCGAGTCGCAGATGCTGATCTTTTCGCCGAAGGACCCGAAGTACACGGTCACGGTGTTCACGGACGTGGATTGTGCGTTCTGCCGCAAGCTTCACAGCCAGATGGCCGACTACAACCGGCTCGGCATCCGCGTGCGCTACATGCTCTATCCGCGCACCGGGCCGAACAGCGAGTCGTGGACCAAGGCCGAGCAGGTATGGTGCTCGCCGGACCGCAACGATGCGCTGACGCGCGCCAAGCTCGGCCAGGAGCTCAAGACCAAGGCCTGCCCGGACAACCCGGTGGCGCACACCTACGAGGTGGGCAAGGACTTTGCCTTCCAGGGAACCCCGGCGATCGTGCTCGCGGACGGGGACATGCTCGAGGGCTATCTGCCGCCGGACCAGCTGCTGAAGCGCCTGCAGGAAGTCAGCACGCCGACCGCCCAGCATTGAGCGCTTGCGGGGCGCTCAGCGCTCGAGGAGCTTGAGCTTATCCGGTTTGCCTTCCCATTCCTTGGCATCAGCCGGGGCGTCCTTCTTCTCGGTGATGACCGGCCATCCCTTGGCGAGCTCGGCGTTGAGCTTCTTGAAGTGCTCCTGGCCGGCCGGCAGCTCCTCCTCGGAGAAGATCGCCTCGACCGGGCACTCCGGCTCGCACAGCGTGCAGTCGATGCACTCGTCGGGATCGATGGCGAGGAAGTTCGGGCCCTCGTGGAAGCAGTCGACCGGACACACTTCCACGCAGTCCATGTACTTGCACTTGATGCAGTTTTCGGTAACGACAAAAGTCATTCGGTTTCCTCAGGAGGCTCAAACCGCGGAATGCCCGGTTCGACCCGGACCCTGCGGGGGCGGCATTGTGCCATGCCCCCGCTCCCGCGGTGAATTTCAACCCGGCGCCTTCGGCGGGGCGTGGCGGTCGAGGGTGGTGAAGTAATGCTGCTCGCGGCCGGCGGCCCGGTCTTCCAGGTAGCGCTTGAGGGTGAAATCGGTGCTGCGGAAGGCGAGGTCCTCCCACGGGATCTCCTGGGGCCTTACCAGGGCGACTTCCAGGCTTTCCGGGCCGGCGCCGAAGCGCGCTTCCGGGAGCGCGGCCCGGAAGAACACGTGGACCTGCTCGGCGTGCAGCACGTGCACCACCGACAAAAGTGAGCCGATGACCACGTCGGCCATGGCCTCTTCGCGCGACTCGCGTGCCGCGGCCTGCTGCAGAGTCTCCTGGTTCTCCATGAAGCCGGCCGGTACGGTCCAGTAGCCGCGCCGCGGCTCGATGGCGCGACGGCACAAGAGGATGCTGCCCTCGTGCTCGGGCACGCATCCCACCACCAGGCGCGGGTTCTGATAGTGCACCGTGCCGCAGGCGTCACACACATAGCGTGGCAGATGGTCGCCGCCGGGCACGCGCAGCGTCACCTGCGCACCGCAATTGCTGCAGAATTTCATGGTGTGCGCTCGAGGATACGGGGCGTGCCGCACCTTGTCGACGGGCCGCCGGGGCTGCCGCGGGCTCTAGTTGAGCAGGCCGAAGACCGCCACGCCGTTGGTCTGCTGCACGAAGACCTTGCCGTCCGCGATGGTCGGCGCGACGAACTTGATCGATGCGCCGAGCGCGTCACGCCCGCCGGCCGCCTGGTTGCTGTTGTAGAGCATGTTGGCGAGGTTGGTCGCATCGTAGGCGTACAGGGCCGAGCCGGTGGAGCCGTTGCGCATCGCCGCCCAGAGAATGGCGTTGCTCGTGCCGTTGGCCGAGATGGTCGGTGAGGCTCCCGGATAGGGGAACGCGACGGCGGTCACCGAGCTCGGACTGGTGGCGAGCTTCGCCTGGCTCACCGGGAAGGCTGAGATCTCGCCACCGTTGGGACAGTAATAGAGCACTCCGTTGAAGAAGGCGGGGGTGCTCCATACTCCGCCGATGCCGGTGGTGGGGTTGGTGCCCTTGTTGCCGAGCACCCCGGTGAGCTGCTGCCAGATGTTGTTGCCGGTGCTGCTGAAATGGCCCATGGAGTCGCGGTTGACGACGTAGATGTTGCCGTCCTTGCCGGCGCCGACGGCGAGGTGGCGCAGCGTACCGCCGGAATCGGTGACGTCCGGCAGCAGCACGATGGCGCCCGAGCCCAGATCCAGATCGTTGCTGGTGAGGAACGCGGTGGTTGAGGGCGAGAAGTAATCCGCGACCGAGAGCTGTCCGCCCGCGGTCGAGAGCTTCAGGAACGCGTTGCCGTAATCGCCCATGTTGGGAAAGCCGCTCGAGTCCAGGGTCTGCTCGAAGGCGCCGTTGGCGGTGATCAGATAGATGTAGCCGGAGGAATCGGCCGCCAGGCCCCCGGCGGACATCCAGATCGCCGGGCCGATGCCGCCGCTGTTGGGCGCGACGTTGAGCACCGTGGTCTGCTTCAGCGTGGTCTGGCTGTAGCCCATGATCCAGCCGGTGTAGAACTGGTTGTCGCAGTGCGACGTCCAGGCGATGTAGATCGTGCCGTTGAGCTTGAGGAGTCCGCTCTTGGCCACGTACTGCATCTGATCGAAGGTGATGCTGCCGGAGCTGGCCGGATAGGACGCCGTGATGTCGGTCGGCCCACCGGCAATCTCCGCCCCGGTGGTGAGATCGAGCGCGTGCAGCCGGTGGTGGTAAGTCGTACCGTCACTCGAGACCGTCATGGCAACCACGTAGATGGTGCCGTGCGCGCCGGCCGCGCGATCAATCACCGGGGTGGCGGTGATACCGATGGTCGGTGTTATCTCGTCGCAGTTGACCGGGCCGCTGGGCGTCTCGCCCGCGGGGACCAGGTGCACCGTCCAAAGCTGCGTGCCGGTATTCGCATCGAAGGCGTATACCGAGTCGTTCTCTGTCGCCGCGTACACGACGCTGTGGCTCACCCCGTTGATGCTGATGCTGGAGAGGTAAAGCGGCTGCCCGTCGACCTTGCCGTCGGTGGTGAGCATGCGCAGCTTGCCGAAGCTGGTCGAATTGACGTTGGCAGGTGTCAGAGTCTTCTCGGTGAGGTTCTGTCCGGTGCGCGACTGGTCATTCTTGTAGGTGGTGACATCCGTGCCGGCACTGGCCGCGGTAACGGTGAGCACGGCATTGGTGCTGGTCGCGCTGCCGATGGCGTTGCTCACCACCACCGAGAAGGTGGCGCCGTTGTCGGCGGTCGTCTCGGCGGGTGTGGTGTAGACCGCGGCGGTGGCGCCGCTGATGGCGGCGCCGTTCTTGCGCCACTGGTAGGACAGCGGCGCCGTGCCCGTCGCGCTCACGCTGAAGGTCGCGGCCTGACCGGCCTGGATCGTCTGATTGGCCGGCTGTCCGGTGATGACGGGCTTGGTGCTGGCGGCGGTTACGGTGAGCGTCGCGGCGCTGCTGGTGACGCCACCGGCGCTGTTGCTCACGGTAACGGTAAAGGAGGCGCCGTTGTCCGCGGTGGTCGTGGCACCCGTGGTATAGGTGGCCGCCGTCGCGCCGCTGATGGCGCTGCCGTTGCGCTTCCACTGATAGCTGAGCGGGGCGCTGCCGCTGGCCACCACCGTGAAGGAGGCCGTCTGTCCCGCCGTGACACTCTGGTTGGCCGGCTGGGTGGTGATGGTCGGTGCGACGCCGCCGCCGGAAGCAGTGACGGTCAGTACGGCGGCCGTGCTCGTGACGCTGCCGGCGCTGTTGGTTATCGTGACCGTGAAGGAGGCGCCGTTATCCGCGGTGGTGGTGGCACCTGTGGTGTAAGTCGCCGCCGTCGCGCCGCTGATGGCGCTGCCGTTACGCCGCCACTGGTAGCTCAGCGGTGCGGTCCCCGTGGCGGCTACGCTGAATGTCGCGCTCTGGCCGGCGGTGATGCTCTGACTCGCCGGTTGCGTGGTGACGGCCGGCGCCACGGCCGCGGCCGTCACGGTCAGCTGCGCCGCGCCGCTCTGCACGCTGCCCGCGGTGTTGGTGACGACCACCGCGAACATCGCGCCGTCGTCGGCGGGGCTCGCCGCGGTACTGTAGGTGGGGGTGGTGGCGCCACCGATCTGCGTGCCGTTGCGGGTCCACTGATAGTTCAGCGGCGCGGTGCCGCTGGCCGCGACGGAGAAGCTGACCGTCTGTCCCACCGTGGCGGATTGGCTCTGGGGCTGGGAAGTGATGCTGGGCGCCACCGCGTCGGTGTTGTTGCCCCCGGAGCCGTCCGTAGTCACCTGGCCGCAAGCGGCCAGAGCCAACAGCGCCAGTGCCATCGCCCAGGAGGGCAGGTGCGCACGCTTCATCATTCGCTCAATCCCTAGGCTTTCTTTTAAAACTCTCATGGCCGCAGACGCGACAGCAACCCGTCTGTGAACTGCGACAGAGTTATGTGAAAGCCGTATCAGTTATCTGCGGGGCACGGTCTCGTGCGCCTTGCGCAATAAGCACCACACAAGTCTCCCTGGCACTTAAGCGTTCCAACTCGCGCGCCGCACTGCTGCTGCCGGGTCGTGCCTTCGACCTCCGCGCGCCTCGCAGAGTTTAGCAACCTGACACGGTGGGCGCGAGGAAACGCGCGCCAAGGTGACACCCGCGTGACAACAGTGTCGGAAATTTTTACTAACCGTAAGTGTGCGGGCGCGCCCTTAGATATAGGCCCCGTGCGCGCACCTGCGCCCACATCGCCGTCGCGTTCGGCATTCGCAAATGCCAGCGGCTGGCAAGCGTCACCGCGGCCGTATATGCGGCACGCGCCGTACGCATGCGTTCCTGGCATGAGCTGCGACCGTTGGTGCCCGAGGTCGGAACCTGAGATGACGACAGATCAGCGGCTTAGCAGCGCGAGTGGGGGTAGGTCTGCGCAGGGTTACCCCGGACCGCTCCGGCACAAAGCCGAAGGCGCCTCTTGAGTACCGAGCGAGACTTTCACTTGGTGCTAAGTTGCGTTCGCAACGATCATCATCATCATCATCACCGCGATCAGTCCGCTCCTGGCCCGCCACCCGGCCACGCCATCTCGGAGTCCGACACCCGGGCCGGCGTTCGGGCCGGTCCCTTGAACACGCATCGGGCCTGCACCAGAGGCCGCAGGCCGGCCGACTGGGGGTATAAAAGGGGCTCCGTTGGCGCCACGGCTCCCAGAGCCCTGTGGGCGCTGCAGCATTGGCTTGGAACCCCTCTAATCGGCCCCATTATGTGCGGGGACGCTATGCCGTTGTGGCCGGACTGTGAGGCGCGGCACCCTAAAGCCGAAGCTCTGCGTTGACACGAAACGCGCCAGCCGCGACCATAGCGCCTGCTGAAAGTCCCCGGGACTGCTGGCCCTTGGCCAGATTAAGGGCGAAACGTCAATTACGAACGCCCAAGACCCGGGAGCCGTAGGCTGAAGACAGCGGAAGTTTGGCAGCGAGGCGTCTGCAGGCGTCTAGCACGTTTGGCCAAACAGCACCCGTCTCCGCGGTCGGGCCCCTGCAACAAGGTTGTAAACCATCAAGCCCCTTAAGGCTGTAAGCCTTAAGGGGCGCCTTGCTAGAGGGCCCTCACGATGAACGCCAACGAGTACGTTGATCTCGCGCTGCAGATCATTCGTTCCAACATTTCCCCTCAGGATCGCAGCATCACGGCTGCGCACCTAGGCCTCGTGTTGCGTCGCGCGCAGCCCGAGACGGACTGGAAAACTTACGGATTCCCCACGCTCAAAGCACTGCTGCTGACCATGCAGGAGCGCCGACTGGTCGAGCTGGGGCAGAACGCCAAGGAGGCTCTGGTCGTGTGCCCGCTGGAGAGCTCGTTTGCCCTCCAGCCTCCACCCACGGGCCGAACATTCAACCCTCTCGCCAAACCGTTCTGGGTTGCCTTCGTGGTGGACCAGCCTCTGGGCAGACGGTTCTTCCACCGACCCACGAGCACGATCCGCATGGGGCTGCTGGAGGCACCGTCCCCGGAAGATGAATGGATCGAGATCCCGTTAATTTCAGGCGAGGTGCAGAAGGGCTGGGCGCGGGAATTCCTAAAGAAGCCGGATCTCAATCAGCGCAGGGAGCTTCAACCGTCAGATGAACCGGATTGGTTCCGCACCTTCCCTGCCCGGCTGGGGGCGATCGACCCCGCACTTGTGAAGGAGTGGAACCGGTACCGATCGGCGTGTGTATCGGAGACGGTCAAAGCCTGGTGCGCTAAGTACAGCATCAACCCCACCGTGGCGTTTCAATCCGAGAGCTCACGCCCCGCGCTGAGATCACAGGCAAAGAGCGTACAGACAGGATATGGGCCGGTCACCAAATCGGCCCGGGGCGTCATTTTGGCGGCGCTCGCGCGCCTACCAATCGAGTACCTGTTGGAAATACCCATACCCGCGAAATACCTGCTGCCTCTGGAGTGCATGCCTCCTCGCAACGGCAAACAGGCTTGATATTCAAACCGTCGGGCGCATGCCATGTCAGGGTGTGTGGTCTATGTTTGCCATCCACTGGAGCACATCGTGCCGGGGATGGAGGCCGCAGTTAAGGCGGCAATCGTTACCGTGACGGCACGGCCGGAGTGGGCCGAATCTTCAGTACGCGCCATAGCGTATGACACGAGCGCATCCTTGCGTGTGACTGACCTGACCTCTGAGGTGCTCGGCAAGCTCGGACCGGTGATCCTGCTGCGGCCTGTGCAGCACCGTGTGTATGAACTCCTCCAAGAAGGGCTCGGCACGCGCACCACCGTCCTGCGAGCCGCCGCGTACACCGATGCCGCGGTATCTGAGCTCTTGTTGCGTGCGAAGGAGATACACGACTCGGGCGAGCCGCATCTCTGCCGCAAATATGTCGTCGCTCTCCTCTTGCTGAGAAAGCTTGACCAGGAGCATATGTGGGCAGGGAAGGACAAGGGGTTTATGTGGTACGAGGACATCCCCAAGGGACGCGGGCTAGACGCGCAGTTCTCGGACGCCGTACCGCAAGTGCTGAGCCTGCTGGTCCAGTATGACCTGCTGGTGCAGAAGACGAGCCGCTCCGACACCAAGTACGCACTAAACCCGGACAGGCGGGAGGAGATCTACGCGATTCTGCGGACGCGCCGCCTTACCAACCCCCAGCTTGCCAGAGTATTGGAACGGGATGGGCGCGTGGTCTCGTGCCGTGCGCTCGACCTGCTCGACTGCTACGCGAATGCACCGGTGCGGTGATCCATGTTCGTAGCGCTATCGCAGACACCGGAGCAGTGCAGCGCGCTTGGTTGCGCCGCCCCCAATATCGGAATGCCGGGGGTCGTGGCCCAGCCGGGACGCCGGCGCTAAGCTGTGCCGCAGCGGCCTGCCGGCAAGGGGGAGTGACTAGCGGTGCGCGTCTTCACGCTCTGCCTACTGACCAAGATTTTGCCGATCTCTGAAAGTCTTCATGGCCATCAGAGGCAGGAGGACGAGTCATGAGTTGGGACCAAGCGGTTAGGACACTCGCTCCGCACGTAGTGAAGATTGAAACACCTACCGGGTGGGGAACAGGCTTTTTAGCGTTCTGGAATCACGATCGAAGCTGGTGCGGCATAGCCACTGCCGCACACGTGGTGAAGCATGCAGACGATTGGCAGCAACCGATCAAAATCTACGGGCAAGGTCAAGCGCCGCTTCTGCTCCAAGGCTCAGACCGAATCATGCTCATCGAGGGAAGCACAGACTCAGCGGTTGTGCTGTTTTTCAAACGCGAGCTTAACTTGCCAGAGGTCCCGATAGCACTGCTTCCAATGAGCGAGCCCTGCGGCATTGGAGTCGATGTGGGCTGGCTGGGGTTCCCCGCGCTTCACCCAGAGGCACTTTGCTTCTTCTCCGGCACCATAAGCCACCACCTCGTGGCCCGAAAGGCGTACCTCATCGACGGTGTTGCGATTAACGGCGTGAGCGGCGGGCCGGTGATCCATGTGTCTACTTCCGGGCTGGTGCAAATAATTGGATCGGTCTCAGCGTACCATGCTAATAGGGCAACGGGAGAGGCGCTCCCCGGGTTGCTGATTGCGCAGGATGTGTCACATTTCCATGGGGCTGCCGAACACGTCCGCTCGGTAGATGAGGCCAATGCCGCCAAGCGGGATTTCGAGGCAGCGCAGAAATCTAAGGAAGGCGAGAGCACGACTGCGGGGGCGGATGCCGGCCAGCCGGCCGAAAGTGCAGCGCCCCGTTGAACGTTAAGCCCGCCCAGCCACGCTGCGCCGCAGCGGCCTACCGGCAAGGGGGCGTGCTGATGGTGCACGCCTTTCTGTCGAAGCGAGTTGCCATGCTCTATGAGCTGCCTGAGCGATTGCGCCTATCAGCGAGCTTTCTGCGGCGCACGGGAAGGCGGTACGCGACTTAGACTCTAAGCCAGGATACGCTGCTTACTTCGCGGGCGGCGCAGTGTTCTCCCGCATAATCATCTCCATCGCCTTCTTCCCTTTCTCCGCCTCGGGCAGGCTGTTCCACTCCTGCAGCTCTTGGTTGGACTTGGCGATAGCCTCTTCCTCAGGCTTGCAGGGAAGGCAGGGCGATTCGAAGGCCCAGCTGCCATCTTGCTGCCTCACTATTTTCGGAAACCCGTTCTGTGCCGCGACCGACGCGCAGCTGGGCCACTTTCTTTGGAACACACGGACGATCGGGACGCTGGCCGGGCCGAACTTATCCTCCAGCTTCGGGGCGCCAGAGTCCTCGATCAGCTGCACTGCGAGGAACCAGGCGCCCGTGATCGGGATGTCCGTGTAGTTGCTTGGGCAGGCAGCGATCAATGCTTTCAGCTGTGGCGTCGTCGCATATTCGGGATTCCCGCTGAACACGAAGCCAGCGCCGAACAGCGCGGCATTAGCCGTCGCCTCGCACTTCGACCAGCGCGCCGCCTGCTCCGGCGAGTCGGGGTCGTGCCCGTTAGCGTGTGCCTTTCGCCAGCAGGTGTCGTAATACTGCGCGCCGGTCTGATAGAACACGCCCGTGTAGCACAGGCCCAAGCCGATCAGAATGACGACAAGCCAGAAGGGGAACGAGCTTTGTGACTGGCTTGCCATAGGCGCCCGCGGATATTACGCCGACCCTGGGTTGTGCGCCGTGCCGCAGCGGCTGCGTACCGCTGCGCAGCATTTAGCCGAGCAGATCTAACCCCGCTTTGTAGCAGAGATCGCGTCCCTGCTTGGTCAGCAAAACTGACTTTGTTTGATAGAAGCCCTGAATGATTTGTACCAAACCCAGCGCCTCGAGGTTCTCCGCGAGTATCTCCCCCGCGGCATAAGTCAGTTGAAGAGGCTCCAAGATATCGCGGAGGCCCTTGCTTCGCGGGTAAACGCGCAATAGCGCCTCGATGAACCGCTGCTGGGGTTCCTCGAGATCATCCATCTTCAACTCTTTTCTCCCAGGGGCAGCAGGGGAGGACGGCGAGGGATGCGCGGGATTTCTCCGCGCATCGCGCCACGCAATCATCGCAGCGACGAAGAGTGCCACGACCGACCAGACGAGCGCCCGCGGCACCGCCACCGGCACCAGGAGCCACGCCCATCCGGATCTGATAGCCGCCGTCACCCGCGTCAATACGTCTGCGTGGTTCCAGAAGTAAACGCTGACGGCTACAAGCGTACCGAGCACGCCGGTTATTCCCCAGGCGATGACCTGAGACCACACTGGGTCGTGCCAGAGGCGCTTTGGCAGGCCGATCATGCGACGAGAGTCTACCGAAGCGCAGTCCCGGCGGAGCTGATCCGTATCCCTGCCGGGATGACGGCATTACCCGAAGGACACTCATGCTGCTGCGCAGCGCTCGTGCGCCGGCCAAATCAGGCCGGCGCGTCAATCGCGGAGCAGAACGAAGTTGCATTGCAGGTTCAACTCGGGAACTCCTTTGATTTCCTGCGCCGCGCGTACTGGGCAAACGACGACCTGACTGGCTCGCGGGCCGCTTCCGCGGCAGGCGCGTAACGCCGCCCCTGCGGCCGGCCCTTGGCGCCGGCTCATACGGGTACATGACGAGACCAGAAGCAGCCAAATACGCGGTCTTATTGTCCCCTCGCCGACCGACGGGAAACCACGGTGGCTTGTAAATATGGGTCCCAGTCTCGGAATGTCAGGAAGGTCGGCAAGGACTAATCGCTACGCGGTCGGCATGGGCTCGCGCTGACAATCCCAAACTTGAAGCCGTTTCTTACGAGCTGCCACTGCGAGCGCTTCATCTGCGGTTACAAGCAACGTTGAGGAGTCGCCGATCAACTGCGCGAAGAAGCCAGCCTCCAAGCTCAGGAGCTGGAAAGCGTCCGAGAGGTCCAGATCGTTGTCTTCTGCCAGCTCTTTCGCATCAATAAATACGTGCCTGTCGGTGAAGTCGAGGTCCCGAACGCTTGACTGGGACACTCGAAACCAAGCGACCAGATCTGAAGCTGCATTGAGGTACTCATCCTTTGTCAGCGTTCCGCGAAGCTTGTGTCGCTTCAGAGCTCCCAAGGTCTCGTAGAGACAAAACGGCGTCGTATAGCGGGTGGCTTGCGAGCGCCAGTACGCGCGCAGAGCGTCGCTTCCGGGCTCGTCAACGTAGCGCTTCACCAGCGCCGAGGCGTCGAAGCAGGTCGCGTGTACAGCTCGACTCATTTTCTCCGTCACCTCACACTAGATTGGCACGAAGGCCTTGCGCGAACATCTCTTGCGCATCCGGGAACCAGATGCCGTGTAGCATCAGTTCTGCCGTATATACGACCCCGACGCGCATTTGCAGCTGCGATCCAAAGTTCGACTCGGTAGGTGCCGGCGGTAAGCAAGTGCTCTCCTGTCGCGGATGGAGCTTCTAGGCTTAGAACGAGGACGCACTGACCCAGTACTGCATCAACGTGCGCTACGCCGAAGGCCTCACTTTGCGCTGGCTCTACAAAGAAGGCGAGATCGCAGTGTCTTCCCATTTTCCCGGAGACGCCTTGCGCAAACACCTCTCCCCGAGGGGCTCTGCTGTGCGCCCAGGCCGCCCAGCAGATGAACCACTCTCTCACTGCAGTTTCTCGTAAGCTGGCGGCAGAAAGGCTTTTCTCTGCAGCATGCTAGGCCCTTACTCGCTTTTTTATTGCCCACTGCGCCATCTATTAGGGCGCCGCGAGGATTGCCGCCTTGTCTTCGTCGAACTCGGCTTGCGTAATGCGGTGCTTTTCGAGTGACACCTCAAGGCTGGCGATTTCCGCGTCCTTCAGCTCCGGCGTAACGTGCGGTGACGGAGGGACGCAGAAAACGTCGGTCATTATTGCCCGAGCGGCCGCTCTTCCCACTAATAAACCTGTCCGACAAGAACTCTGCCACCCGCCCTGTCTCGCCGCAGAATTTCGTCGCACGGCGGTGTGCCTCGGCCTGCAGCGATGAGTGTGATTCGGACGGCCCGCTAGCCGATATCACCACCGTCGTCAGCGGCAGGTCAGTGGGACTTGGGACACTCGCGGGAGGCGCGACCCTTGTGGTGGCACAAGAGGCGAGAATCGCTGCGCAGCAAAGCGGCCAGAATGGTCGGCTCATCTCGGCAGTTTACCAACCTACACTTGTTCAGGGGCGTCAGCGTAACATCGAGCTTTAGGCAGAGGCTTTCATAGAGGCGGCGCGCAAGCTCAAGAAGCATTTTAGTTCAGTTCAGGGCCCATCCCGACTCCCCAGACCGTCATATCGGGAGTCATATTGTTTAGTTCTATAACGTTAAGGGCGGACCGCGCGAGTGGTCCGCCCTTCTCGTTTGGGAGGACTGCGATGAGGCGATGGGACCGGCTGGTTGATGCATATGTAGAGGAGTACGCCGCGCGCGGGATCGGCGCAGCGACGGTTTCTCACACGAGGGCGGGGCTGGATCGATGGGGGCGATGGCTTAAGCAACGGCGGCCGCGGGTGTCGATCGAGCGGATCGATGCGGACGTGATCACGCGCTACATCGCCAGCTGCTCGAGCTTCCGGGCCAAGGCGACGGTGTACGGGACCTTGAGCACGATGCGCGGGTTCGGGGACTACCTCGTGCGCCAGGGGCTATGGACCAGCAACCCGCTGCGGTGGATGCGAGGGCCCAAGGTCACCCCGTACAGCCGGCTGCCTAAGCGGATCGATCGCGCGCACATGCAGGCATTGTGGCGCGAGGCCGGCAACCGGCGCGGCGAGTGCAGTGCGCACCTGTGGGTCACCGTACTTGCGCTGTTGTATGGGACGGGGCTGCGGCGTGGCGAGCTCGAACGGCTCGACGTCGACTGCTTCGACCAGACGCACGGCACGCTGCGGATCGATGGCCGTAAGACCGGCATGGAACGCTGCGTGCCGCTGCCGCCGATGGTCCTGCAGTGCCTCGAGGCTTACCTGCCGCGCCGCCACAACGTGCTCGAGCGCAACGCAGCGATTGGCGAGCGAGCGCTGCTGGTCACCCGCACCGGCAAGCGCCTGGCAGCGCAGACGATCAGTAACTCGATCCACCGGATCGCACGCGCAGCGGACGTCTCGTTCCACAGCCTGCACCAGTTTCGCCACACCTGCGCGTCCGATCTGCTCGAGGCCGGGGTCCACCTGGCCGAGGTCCAGCGCGTGCTCGGGCACAGCGTCATCGCCACCACCGTGCGCTACGTGCATGTCGCGGATCCGCAGCGACGCGAGGCGATGCACCGGCATCCACTCAACGACTGGCTGTCGCTATGCCAGGAGGCTGCATGAGCACCGAGCAGCTTGATCCGCTGGTCGAAGGCTACCTGAGCTACCTCGACAAGGTGGGCCGCAAGACCCCGCGCACGATCGTGGACGTGCGCTGTACGCTTCGGCGCGTGGTATCGGGACTGGAGCGTCTGCGTCCGGGCATCCCGCTGTGGTCGGTGACGCTGGAGGACTTTCTGCACTGGCTGGAGGAGGAGCGGCGCGCCGGCCGCACGGCCATGTCACTGGCCAAGTACTTAAGCCACGTGCGTGGGTTCCTCGAGTACGCTTGGCGCAGCGGTCGTGCGACCCGCAACGTGCTAGATGGGTTCAGCCTTCAGCACACGGTTCCGCGCACCGCGCCTAAGCATCTCACTCTTGAGGAGGCCGAGCGCCTGGTGCATGCCACCGCCGTCGCAGGTCCCACCGCACGGCGCGACCGGCTTGTCATCCTGCTGCTCTATGGCTGCGGCCTGCGTACCAGTGAGCTTTGCGCGCTGGATGTTGCCGACATCAGCTTGGAGCGCCACGAGCTCAACGTGCGGCACGGCAAGGGCGACCGGGCTCGGTGCATACCGATCCCGGGAGGCCTCTACACCGAGCTCCTCGCGTACCTGCTCGAGCGCGGCAAGCGCGGCGCGCTATTTCGCACGGCGGCCAAGGCACGGCGCATCTGTGCCAAGGACGTCTGCGACATCGTGAGCGTCGCAGTCGAGCGTGCGGGCCTTCGTGCCGGCGTCACCGCACGCACCTTACGCCACAGCTTCGCCACGCATCTGATGGATCGTGGCGTGGACCTGGCGATCATCGCCTCCCTCATGGGTCACCGCAGCCCCCAGGAGACCGGGGTTTACCTTCATGCGCTACCACAGCGGCCGGAGGCCGCCGTGCGCACGCTTCCGATCGGAGAACCCCGATGAAGTGGTCGTATTGGATACAGCTCTATGTTCGCACTCATTGCGTCGCACGCGGGCTTCGGCCGTTGACGCTGGCCGCCTACGAGACGGCCCTTGAGCAGTTCCGCGACTGGTGCCGTATGTGCCGCCAGCAGCGCAAGCCGGATCACGTTACAGCTGCGGACGTACTGGAGTACCTGCAGCACCTGCGTGAGGTCCGCGGCAACGGCGACTCGGCAGTCAACCGCCAGCTGACGATCCTGCGCAGCTTCTACCGTGCGATCGTGGCCATGGGGCATCTCGATCCATCGTCCAACCCGATGGCAGGCTTCCCCTCGATCAAGGTGGTGCCGCGCAAGCTTCCCATATCGCTGAACGCAGAGCAGGTCGGCCGCCTTCTCGTACAGCCTCGTACCGACACGGTGATCGGCATTCGCGATCGTGCAGTACTTGCGCTGCTGTATGGCACCGGTATCCGCGCTTCCGAGTGCGCGGACTTGCGATCCGGGCAGGTCGATCTCGCAGCACTCACAGTCACTGTGCGCGGCAAGGGCGGTCATGAGCGATCGATACCCCTCAACCCGGCGCTCGCGCAGGTGCTCAAGGTTTACACGAGTGCGCGCGGTCCAGCACTGCCGACCGCGCCGTTCCTCCGCTCAAGGTTCGGCCGACCCATGAGCCGCGGCGCCATCTACGAGCGCGTGCGTACCTGGGGTCAACGTAGCCACATCGGAGTGCCACTGTGCCCGCATCGACTGCGGCATACCTTCGCGACTCACCTGCGACGCGTCGGCGTTGGTCTCGTGACCATCCGCGATCTCCTCGGGCACCGCCAGATCACCAGTACACAGATTTATCTGCATGTGACGGCCGAGGACCTCAGAAGCGCAGCCGCTCGCCACCCCATCGGCTCTCTGCTTTCGACGGTCCAACATCTGCTGCCTACGTGCGGATTGCCGTTCCAACGTCCTCGCGTTCGCACCGCTGACGGATAGCTGCAGCTTTCCGAACATCGAACAGCCCGTCGGTCGATCGCTGCGCGATCGGCCGACGTCTCCCTTTGGCTGGAGCCCCAAAAGTTGGGCTTTATAGCCCCCGCGCGATGGTCGCGGTAGCATCAAGATCGATGTTAGCCGCCGCTCGCAAAGCATGTTACAGACCACGTC
>CAWGSX010000002.1:0-671495 GCA_963825385.1 uncultured Pseudomonadota bacterium
CCAGGCGCGCCGGACAAAGAACAAGCGGCCCTGCCAGCCCGGTGAAATCTACTGCGTGCGATGCCGCGCGCCAAAGCGGCCCGCCGGGGACATGGCGGAATACCAGCCGATCACGGCGAGCTTGGGGAACCTAATCGGCATTTGCCCGGACTGCGAAGGGATGATCTACCGGCGCGCCAGCAGGGCGAAGCTGCCTGAGATTCGGGGGAAATTGGACATCACGTTTTCGGAGGCAGAGCGACGAGTAAGTGAGATTGATCTCCCCATCGTAAACAGTGACTTCAGCCAAGGGTGAGAAACCATGACGAAACACAACCCGGAAAATGAGCGAATCAAGCGCAAATACTTCGCTTATCTGAAAGAAGCCAAGCGGCCACAGCGAGCCGACGGTGGACGCCGCCGCAAAGGCGCTGAGCCGGTTTGAAGAGTACACCCGGCATCGGACCTTTAAGGCATTTCACTTTGAGCAGGCGATGGCGTTCAAACGGCATCTGGCGGAGCAAACGGGGCAGAGGTCCGGGGAGAAGCTGAGCAAGGCGACGTTACACGCCACGCTGAAGCAGTTGAGGGCGTTCTTTTTCTGGCTGGCAGGGCAGCCGGGGTACAAGGCGCGCCTTCAGTATTCCGATGCCGACTATTTCAACTTGTCGGAGAAGGACACGCGATTGCCACGGCCCAGCGGGAACGGAAAGCGCCGACGCTGGAGCAGGTAAGGCATGTGATTGAGACGATGCCGAGCGGGAACGAGATTGAGCGCCGGAACCGCGCTCTGGTGGCTTTTACGCTGCTTGACCGGCGCGCGGGATTCGGCCATCGCTTCCATGAAGCTGAAGCATGTGGACCTGAAAGAAGGCTGCGTCTACCAGGATGCGCGCGAGGTGAAGACGAAATTCAGCAAGACCTTCACGACATACTTTTTCCCGGTGGGCGAGGAATTCGGGAGATCGTGGCGGAATGGGTGCGATTTCTGCGGGAAGAGAAGCTGTGGGGTAATGACGATCCGCTGTTTCCGGCAACGCGCATCGCGGTAGGGCAGACGCGCCAATTTGAAGCGGCGGGATTGGAAAGAGAGCACTGGAGCACCGCTGCGCCGATTCGGACAATCTTTCGTGAGGCATTCGAGCGTGCGGGCTTGCCCTATTTTCATCCGCACAGCCTACGGAAGACGCTGGCGACAGCTTGGGGAACAAGTCTGCAAATCCCCCGAAGAGTTCAAGGCATGGAGTCAGAACCTGGGGCATGAGCAGGTGCTGACAACCTTCCTGAGCTATGGTTCCGTGGCGACGGACAGGCAGGGAGCGATTATCCGGGGATTGGGTGCGGCGCAGGCAATCGAAGCAGCCGGGCGCGGAAGACATCGCGGAAGCCGTGGTCAGAAGATTACAGAGTGCGGGCTGCTGGCCGTCCGGCGGCGCAGTGATTGCTCTCTCCCTATGCCGCCGAACTGCGAAAGGGCAACACCTTGCCGCCCCGTTGGGTCTGCTCCAGAAAGTCCGCCCAATCCTGCATCATCTTGGTGCGTGGTTCAAGGTAGAGCGCATGGTTGTAAGCGGCGCTCACGGCGTTACGCGGCGCGTGGGCAAGTTGCAATTCGATGTGGTCGTGGTTGTAGCCCTGCTCATGCAGGATCGTCGATGCCAGGCCACGGAAGCCGTGGCCGGTCATGCGGCCTTTGTAGCCCATCCGCTCCAGTGCCTTCAGGATCGTCATGTTGGACATGGGCTTCTTGGAGTCCTGCTCGCCGGGAAAGACAAGCTCGCTGTTGCCGGAGATCGTCCGCAACAGGTCAAGCACTTCGATGGCCTGAGAGACAACGGCACGATGTGCGGGGTCTTCATCTTCATCCGAGTTGCAGGAATTGACCAGCGCCGGGCATCGAAGTCGAATTCCTCCCAGCGTGCGCCGATCAGTTCGCTGGTGCGGACAAAGGTAAGCGCCATGAGCTTGATGGCAAGCCGAGTCAGTTGCCGTCCCTCATAAACCTCAATGGCGCGGAGCAGCGCCGGAAGCTCCTTGGCATCGATGCGCGCCATGTTTGTCTTGCGCGTGGGCTTCAGGATGTCCGAGGGGCGAATCTCGGCGGCGGGGTTGCGCTTGCTGTAGCCGTGCGCGACGGCGTAACGGAACACCATGCCCACGATCTGCAAAATCCGCTTCGCCATGTCCGAAGCTCCACGTGCTTCAATCCCTTTGGCAAGCCGGACAAGCTCCATCGGCTCGACTTCCGCAATGGGCCTTTCTCCCAGGACCGGGTAGACGTTCACATTCAGACGATTCCGCGTTGTTGCTGAATGGCGCACGCTCTTGTTTCCCCGCCAGTGTTCCAGCCAATGCTCGGCGATCTTTTCGAAGGTGTGCTCCGTGGCGACCTTGACGGCGGTCTTCTCGGCCTTGCGCTCGGCCATCGGATCGATGCCGTTGGCAAGTCTCTTCCGGGCTGCATCCCGGCGCTCGCGGGCGTCTGCTAGAGCGATGTCGGGGTATCGGCCTATAGCCATCAACTTCTCGGCACCATCAAAGCGATATTTCCATCGCCAGAGCTTTCCCCCGGCTTGAGTGATGAGCAGATGCAGCCCGCCACCATCGGAGAGCTTGTAGGGCCTATCAGCGGGCTTGGAACGCCGAATCTCAGTGTCTGTGAGCGCCATGGTCAATCACCCCCAAAACCCCGAAACTGGGAAATACCCCCACTTTCGGAAATTCGTACCCCCAGAAATACCCCCACTAGGAGTTGGCTTCCACAATACACACTTAGGACGCAAGAAAGACAAAAGCCGCTGATTTTTCAGCGGCTTATCGTGATTCGTTGGATTGTATGGGATGTCTTAGAATCGAAACTTGGTAGGCACGACTGGATTCGAACCAGCGACCTCTTCCGTGTCAAGGAAGCGCTCTAACCAACTGAGCTACGCGCCTAGATGCGACACAAGTTAGTTTAGCAGGGCCGTGGCGATGGGGGAAGACCGATCGGCTCTTGGCTCCCGCGGAAGCCGGGTTGGCGGTGAAATCGGCGTGGGAGGCAGGAGAGAGGTGGTGGCGGGCGGCGAGGTGGGGGGCGGCCAATATTACAAATCTGCTAAAATTGGCCCTCAAGGAGTACGGCAAGACCGCAAGACCCGCCGCATCGATCCCCCATGATCCTCTATCTCATGCGCCATGCGAATGCCGGAACCATTCGCGAAAACCCCGTTCTGGACGCCAGGCGCGGCCTCATCAAAGAGGGCAAGGAACAGTGCATGCTGATGGCGCGGGTGCTGAACGCGCTCAAGGCGCCCATTGACGCGATCGTTTCCAGCCCGCTGAAGCGCGCCCTGCAGACGGCGCAACTGGTGGGTACGGAACTGGGGTACGAAGCCAAAGTGGAGACGAACCCCGCGCTGGGATTGAACGGGAATTACGAGGATTTCCAAAAACTATTGTCCAGGTATGCCGACCGCGAGGGGATTCTGGTGGTGGGGCACAATCCCAGCATCTTTCAGTTTCTGGGGCGGCTGATTACGGGCAACGGCGGGGCGGCGATCCGCATGCGCAAGGCGTCGATCGCCCGCGTGGACATGAGCCACCACCCGCCGCGGCTGCAACTGCTGATCGATCCGCGCACGGCCCGCAGCCTCTACGCGAGCGTGACGAAAAGCTCAAGGAAGTAGCCCGCCCCGCTGAGCGGCGGCTTCGGCTCCGGGTTCACGCCCGTGCGCCTTGCGCAGAGTTGTTGCCGAGGCAGTGCGCAATTCCAGATGACCGTCAAGGACTGCTTCCCCTGAACCAACATATTTCTCCGATGCGAAGGGCGCTCGGGAAAGAGTTGGGGCATATGATGGAATTGTCAGCCCATTCAGCTATATTTGCCAAGGAACTTGAATCGCGCCGTCCGGGCCTGTCTTCCGGACGCCGTGTGGCAGGCTGAATCCGGCCCGCGGCAAGAACGGCGCAGACCGGACAACAGAGGTGTAAACCGTGAAACCAGCAACGGCAATGGTTGCAACTTTAATAGGAATGGCGATGGCGTTTTCCGCCATTGCCCAGGGAGAGACGAAGATGTCGATATGGGGTCATACCGCGGATGGAACTGCCGTCCCGATTTACACGTTGAGCGACGGGCAGATTGCAGTGAGAGTGACGGCCTACGGAGCGCACCTGGTGAGCGTGAAAGCTCCGGACCGCGCGGGCAAGTTGGCGGACGTGGTGACGGGTTACGATTCATTGCAGGGCTATCTCGACGACAAAAAGACGTACATGGGAGCTATCGTCGGGCGCTATGGCAATCGCATTGCGCACGGCAAGTTCACGCTGGACGGAAAAACCTACCAGATTCCGCTCAATAACGGTCCGAACGCGCTGCACGGAGGCCCAAAGGGATTCGACGAGTATGTGTGGCAGGCGAAGGAAGTGCCGGGCGGCGTCGAGTTCACGCATGTGAGCCCCGATGGCGACATGGGATTCCCGGGAACGCTCACCGTGACGGTGCGATACACGCTCAAGGGAAGCACACTGCGCGTCGACTATACGGCCACGACGGACAAAGCGACCGTGGTGAACCTGACCAACCACGCGTACTTCAACCTGCATGGCGACGACGCGGGCAACATTCTGGACCAGAAGATGGAGATCAATGCCGACCGCTTCACGCCGACCGACGCAGGGCTGATTCCGACGGGTGAGCTGGCGCCGGTGGCCGGCACGCCGCTGGACTTCCGCAAGCCGGAGGTGATCGGAGCACGGATCGACGCCGACTTCGAGCCGTTGAAGCTGGCCGGCGGCTACGACCACAACTGGGTGCTGAACGGCAAGCCGGGAACGCTGCATCTGGCGGCGATCGCCAGCGATCCGGTGAGCGGACGCAAGCTCACAGTGGAGACCACCGAGCCGGGCGTGCAGTTCTACGCCGGAAACTTTCTCGATGGCAGCTTCACCGGCCGGCACGGCGTGAAGTACCAAAAGCGCACCGGTTTCTGTCTGGAGACGCAGCACTTCCCGGATTCGCCGAACCACCCCAGCTTCCCGAGCACGGAACTGAAGCCCGGCGAGACCATGCGCTCGACCACGACGTTCACGTTTGGGGTGGAGAAGTAGGTTTTACGACGCGCTGCCCATCCTTTCGTCCCGCGCGAAAGGATGGGCTGGCTGCATGGACCAGGAAATGCGGCAATGTGCGCTTTCCGCCTGGTCGGTGATATACACCTAGAGCCGCTTTGAGCAGCCAAACTGAAGCGTCGATCGACGCCTCAAGGTAGCTCGTGGTCGTCGACTCCGCTCTTGACCGCGGGTCTCGATTTCAACCATTGGCGAAGCACAATCCTCCTTATGCAGGTGATTTGGTCGACTGAACCTGGATAGACGCTGTAAACGACCAGCCGAATTCTCTCTGCCTTGCCGCGGTACGAAGGAAGGTTGACCCATTCGTAGGCCTTGTGTGAGTCAGGCCACGGGAAGGTGAACTCGTCTGGCAGTGTGGTCTTGCCCGTGTCAACACCGTTCACTTCGACCCCGATGTCTCTGATCCGTGCATGGCTGAACCACTCCTTTTCATCGGCGTCGCAGCCTGGGATGATCCCGACTTGGTCGATGTGACTCGGGTTAGTGATTTCGAGAACGAGGGCGTCTCCAATTCCCGGTGCGCGAACAGCTCGCCATTCCCGCTCGGATTCCGGATCGCCGACATTTTCCGCTGAATATTCCGGTGAAGCCGAATCGCCGCTAGCCGCGAAATCGCTATTCATGTAGAAATACCTCCCGGCCTCCGAGGTATAGTAGTTAATCTTTGGAGGGATCGAGTCTGAACCTGGAACATATTCAGCTATCGTCGATGAATGGTTATTCAGGTTCACTAGGATATCGTCAGCGGACGTGGGTTTGAGGCCATGGAACCGCCAAACAAAGCTGGATCCGCGGCGCTGGAAACGACCAGCGGGCGACAGGATAAGACGCCCGGCAGGAACGGTCACAGGGTCAATGGTAACTGTCCCTGAAATGATCGGACCCTTCCAAGCAGCGGCAGTAGAAAGGACATAAGCGAACCGATCATCGCATGTGTCGGCATCGTCAGAGAATCCACCCGAACAGTAGGCATAGAGCGAATCGTAGCTGACGCTGATTCTGCGGGTCTGGCCGGAGGCGAAATGGATCGTCGAGGCAAACCACTCAAGGAGCATGTTGCTTTCGTCCGCTTCGTGATCTTGATCTGTCATATCGATCATGCTCATAAATTTGGAATCGAAGAGCGCTTTTAGCGGTCTGGGATCGCCTTTTTCGATCACGTGAGGGATACCCCTTCCGTCTGCAAAAATGGCATATGACACGATCTCGTGCCTTGCTTCGTTCGGGGTTTGTACACCAAGGCTTGGGAAGCCGGCTCTCACATCAATAACCGGCCCGGTATTGTGGAGAATGTAGCTCACCTCGACCTTGGCCCGATCGCGGAATAGGCGGATGTGCAGATTCTCACGACGCATCTCGATCTGCTCCGTACCGAAACTATGGAAGTTACCGGACGCGACGCTTCCACCGGCAATGCTGCCCCAGTTGGCGTAAGCGGGCGTGCTCGCTGCGAGCAGAAGAGCCGCTAGTAAAGTGCTACATTTCCACATGGTCGCGGTTGTCCTGGCTGCCATTCTACGATACGGTCGTCCTTCCGCGGGTGAGGGTAAGAGAACTAATTCTGAGTAGTCGGCATTGCGAAAGCTGGGCTAATTACCCGGTGAACGTCACTTTTGATGAGCGCTGAGCTGATCGAGCGTGCGTTTCAGGTCGTCGAGTTTCTGGCCGGCCTCGGCCAGCTTGCCTTCCGAAGTGAGGCGTTGATAGTCGGCGAAGTCGCGGCTGGCCTGCGCAGATGAGCGCATTGACGTCGGTTGCAGGCTGCGGCGCGCCGGCAGGCGCAGCCGTGGGTTGCGATTGCGGCGACTCCGCGCCGGTGAGCGATGGCGCCTGCGATCCGAAGAGCGAAGCCAGCGCGGCTTCGAAGTTCGGGCCGTAGGCCAGGCGATCCTGCAGCGCCAGCACCACCAGCCGCAACTCCGGCATAGGGCTCTGGCTGGCCTGCAGGTAAATAGGCTCCGCATATAAGAGCGCTTGCCCGCAGGGAATCACCAGCAGGTTGCCGCGGATCACGTGCGAGCCCTGCTGGTTCCACAGCGTGAGCTGCCCGGAGAGCTGCGCGTTCTGATCGATGCGCGCTTCGATCTGCTGCGGCCCGTCGACCAGCCGCGACTTGGGAAAATCGAAGACCACGGCGCTGCCGTAATGCGCGCCGTCGCTGCGCGCCGCGATCCAACCGATCAGGTTGTTGCGGCTGATGGGCGTGAAGGGGAGAATCTCGACGAACTCCAGGCCGCCCGCCCCACCGGAACTCGCCCCGCCGGGCAATCGTCATCAGCACGAAATTGGGATGCATGGGCTGTGCGCCCTGGTCGCCGTTCTGGCTGGAGCCGTTTTCCGTGGCCACGCTCCACTGGTCTTCGCGGTTGTAGAAGACCTCGGGATTGCCCATGTGGTAGAGGCCGTAGACATCGGCCTGCGTGCTGAGCAGCAGTTCGGGATAGCGCACGTGGGCGCGCAACCATGCAGGCATCGCGGACGCGTCCTTGAACAGATCCGGATAGATGCCGCGCCACGCGGCGAGAATGGGATCGTTGGCATCGAAGACGTAGAAGGTGGCCGTGCCGTCGTAGGCGTCAACCACCGCCTTCACGCTGTTGCGAATGTAGTTGACCGGCTGCCCGTCGAGATCGGCCGCCGCGGAGTAGGGATAAGTGGAAGATGAAGTGTAGGCGTCGATGATCCACGAGAGGCGCCCGTCGTCGCCGACCACGATGTAGGGATCGCGATCGAAGGTGAGAAACGGCGCCAGCGCCTGGACTCGCGCGCGCACGTTGCGCCGCATCAGCAGGCGGCTCTCGGCCCCGATGTCGTCGCTGAAGGGAACCTTGGTCAGGTCGCCGCGATCGAAGGCCAGCAGCACGCGGCGCAAAAAGCCGCCCATCACAATGCCGCCGGTGCCTTCGTAGGTCGAATAGTTGTCGTTCTGGCCCTGCGGGTAATTGAATTCCTGCTGGCCGGTTTTCACGTAGACATCGGTATTGGTCAACTCTCCGAAATAAATCTCGGGGCGCGTGACCTTGAGGCCGGGCACGGTGCTTTGCACCGGCATGTTCGAGAGATACAGCGTAGGCAGGCCCTCGGCGGAGAATCCGTTGACGGGATTCATGGTGATGCCGTAGCCGTGCGTGTAGATGAGCTTGTCGTTGACCCAATTGCGGCTGGTTTCGGGCAACTTGTCCACGTTCAGTTCGCGCACGGCGAGCATCACCTGGCGCAGGGAGCCATCGATCTGGTAGCGGTCGATGTCGATGCCGGGAAAATCGTAGTAGGTGCGGATCTCCTGCAACTGGCGCAGGGTGGCCTGCAGCGCATTCACGTCCCACAGGCGAATGTTCTCGAGCGTCGCCTGGTTGTGTTCCGGATCGGCCGCGGCCACGGTGGTGTCGGCGGGAAACTCGCGCTGCGACGAAGTGGTCGAGGCCGAAAGCCTGGCGCGTGAGGGCGATGTTGTTGACGATATAAGGCCGCTCGCAGTTAAGCCGGTTGGGATTGACGATGAAAGTGCTGACGTGTACCATCCGGCCACGCCGGCCACGATCAAAGCAAACCGCCGCGGGAACGACGGCTGCCAGCAGCCAGCGCGCGCGCGGTTTGAACAGGCCGCCGGCGAAGGCAATCACCGCGCCGACTACGAGCGCCACGCTGATGAACAACATGCCGGTCAGCGTGATGTGCGCGTCGGTGTAGGTGACGCCGGCGAAGATGGTGTGCTGATTCGAAGAGGCGATCGAAGCGGCCGACATACTCGCGAATGGCCAGCGTGAGAAGCAGAAATCCGGCGGCGATGGAGACGCCGCGCCAGATCGATGAAGCGGAAGCGCGCGAATTGGCCGCTGCGCAGGCGCCCGCCGCCCGCGGCAACCAGGAAGAGCACGGCGAGAATCGCGACCAGCACGGCCAGCGTGAGCAGCCATCCGGCGATGAGCTGCCAGGCGGGCAGGGTGAAGAGATAGAAGCCGAGCGGGCGGCCGAAGATGGGATCGGCGGAGTTGCGGCCGTCGCGGCGCGTACCAATAGAGCGCCAGCGTGGGCCATTGCGACTCGCATGGCGAAGCCGGTGACGACGGAGACGAT
Source organism: uncultured Pseudomonadota bacterium (assembly GCA_963825385.1). Classification (GTDB taxonomy): domain Bacteria; phylum Pseudomonadota; class Gammaproteobacteria; order Steroidobacterales; family Steroidobacteraceae; genus 13-2-20CM-66-19. Next base: position 9,172 of record CAWGSX010000002.1, read on the forward strand.
CAGCGCGGCGATGAGGGCGACGGCGCGCAGGGCCTTTGCTACCGGCAGCTCGATGGGCCGGCCGGCGAAGAAGATCGTGTGCGTCTCGGGCAGATCGGCGGCGATGGCCGTGGCGCAAGAGCGAGGAAAGCGCCGAAGAGGATGAGGAAGGTGAGCACCGCAGAGACTGCGAAGGTTCCCCACTCGAAGCCAAAGGTCTTCCAGAAGACGCGGGCGTAGCCGAGCGAGCGGAACCAGAGCAGGTCAACCCAATAGGAGATGGCGGCGCGGCCGCCGATGAAGAATCAGGATGACAGCGGCAATAAGGAAGTAAAGAAGAAGGCGCAGGCGCCGCGGTTTTGGCGTGCATCGGCCAATCGATGGTTTCGGGCATTTCCTGCCTCCACTCAGGCGAATTGTGCTGCGCTGAGTTACGCAAGAATTGTACAGCGGTGGAACTCTTCGCTCCGCATTATTCCCAATTGGGTATAATGGAAACGTGCAAGACGCTCTCAAGCCGCTGCGCTGGATCGGATCGGCGAAGAAGGATTTGCTGGCCATGCCGGAGGAGGTGCAACAGGTTTTCGGGTTTGCGCTTTTTCATGCGCAGATCGGCCAAATTCATCCGGCGGCAAAACCGCTGAAAGGATTCGGCTCGGCGGGGGTCGTGGAGATTGTCGAGGATTGGCGCGGCAATGCCTACCGCGCCGTGTATACGGTGCGATTCGCTGGGGCGGTGTATGTCCTGCACTGTTTTGAAAAGAAATCGAAGCGCGGGATCGAGACACCGAAGCGGGAGATGGATCTGATCCGTGCACGGCTCAAAGAGGCCGAGGCACAGGCACTGGGGGTTGTGCGATGAGCAAAGTGAAGGCGGTAAAGACCGCATACGAAGAATTGGGCTTTCGGGACGCGGATGAGATGCTCCTGAAGGCGCAATTGGCAATGAAGATTGCCGAGATTCTGCGCAAGCGGGGATGGAGCCAGCAGCAGGCGGCGAAGGTGCTGGGAATGACGCAGCCCAAGCTCTCCGGGATGCTGCGCGGGCAATTCCGCGGCATCAGCGAGGTCAAGATGATGGAATGCCTGGTGCGGCTGGGCCGTGGCGTGAAAATCGTCGTTGGGCCGGAGAGCGGAAAAGGCTGCGGGGCGCGTCGAGGTGGTGGCGGCGTAGTTAGCGCGCTCGTCGACTCAACGCCTGGATTGTCCGCTTGCCTACGACTCTCAGATCAGCTCGGTGCGGCCGGTGAGGCTCAGCTCCTTCACGATCTTGCCCACATCCTGCGAGTGGTCGCGGTGGGCGATCAGCAGCGCGTCTTCGGTGTCGACGACGACCAGGTTCTCCACGCCCACCAGCGCCACAAACTTTCTGGGGCTGAAGATGTAGTTGTCGTTGGCCTCGATGGCCATGTGGCCTCCGGTGTCGGCCACGTTGCCTTCGGCGTCGCCGCGCAGGCGCGTCTCGAGCTGGTACTCGTAGAGCGAAGACCAGGAGCCGAGATCGTTCCAACTGAACTCGGCGGGAATGCAGTAGAGATTCGAAAGGTGCTCGCCCTTGGCGGAGCGCGGCTCCAGAACCGCGTAGTCCACGGAGATGTTTTCGCACTTGGGATACGCGGCGTGGAAAACCTCGTCGAACTGCGGCGTGCCCTAGGCGGCGGCGATGGTTTCAAGCAGCGGAGCGGTCTCAGGCAGGTGCTCGCGCACCGCGTTGGCCAGGGTGCGCGCCGACCAGAGGAAACATGCCCGAGTTCCAGTAGTAGTTGCCCGCGGCCACAAACTCCTCGGCGCGGTTCTGGTTGGGCTTTTCGATAAAGCGGCGCACGTGGAGGGCGGCGTCGTCCTTGGTCAGGTCGCCGGTTTCGATGTAGCCGTAGCCGGTTTCGGCGCGCGCGGGCTCGATGCCCAGCACCACGATATTTTCGCCGGCGGCGGCCACGGCGATGCCCTTTTGCAGGGCCTTGAGGAAGCGCGGCTCGTCGGCGATCACGTGGTCGGAGGGAAAGACGCCCAGCACCGCATCGGGATTTTCGCGCTCGATGAGGAAGGCGGCCAGGCCGCAGGCGGGCGCGGTATTGCGGGCCACCGGCTCCTGCACGATCTGCGCGGCGGGCAGGCCGGGCAACTGGTCGGCGATCTCATGGGCCAGATACTCGTTGGTGATGATCCAGGTTTTTTCCAGCGCAGCCAGCGGCTTGAGGCGTTCCACAGTCTGCTGAATCATGGAGCGCTCGCCATCGAGGGCGAGAACCTGCTTGGCGCGGGCGCGCCGGGAGCGGGGCCAGAAGCGGGTGCCGCTGCCCCCGGCCAGAATCACGGGACGGAAATCGATGGCGTTCAACATTGAAGAAACATCGTACTCGACAGAGATAACGTTTGCACAGGGCAGAGGCGAATTATTTTGAGGGCTAAAACCGCTGGATGGGACCGCGCGCCCGGAGCGCAACTTCAACCGGGCTGCGCCGGGCGATTGGCTGTCCTTTTGGCGGGAAACAGACGGCTTCCTGGCTACTTCAGGCCGGTCAGGAACTCGCCCATGCGGCGCGTGCCCTCGTCGATGTTCTGCTTGGTCACCGGATAGGAGATGCGGATGTGCTCCCCGGTGCCGAAGGCCTCGCCGGGCACGGTAGACCACATGCGCCTCGTGGAGCAGGCGCGTGGCCAGCTCCGTGGCCGTCTTGATGCCGCCTTTGCCCAGATACGCCGAGATGTTGGGATAAACGTAGAACGCGCCCTCGGGCTTGGTGCAGGTGACGCCGGGAATCTTCTTGAGCGCGGCCAGCATGTAGTCGCGCAGGTCGATGAACTCGGCGCGGAACTCGGCCACGCACTCCTGCGAGCTGGTCAGCGCGGCGATGGCCGCCTTCTGCACAAAGCTGGTGGCGTTCGAGGTCGACTGCGACTGCAGCTTGCTCAGGTTGGCGGTCACCGGCTTCGCGGCCAGCGCAAAGCCCGCGCGCCAGCCGGTCATGGCGTAGGTCTTCGAGAGCGAGCCGAGGATGACGATGTGCTCCTTGGCCCAGGTGAACGAGCCGCCGGAGACGGGCTTGCCGGCATAGTTGAGGTACACGTAGCACTCGTCCAGAAGCAGATAAATCCCGCGCTCGTGGGCGAGGTGGACGATGCGCTCCAGATCCTCGGCCGAGACCACCGAGCCCGCCGGATTCGACGGCGAGTTGAGGATGATGGCCTTGGTGCGCGGCGTGATGGCGCGCTCGATGGCGTCGGCGGTGATGCGGAAGCTCTCCGCCTCGCTGGTTTCGAGATAAACCACCTTGCCGCCCGCGTACTGGATGATGTCTTTGAAGCTGACCCAGTAGGGAACGGGCAGAATGACCTCGTCGCCGTGGTCGACGAGAATCTGGATGGCGTTGAACAGCGCCAGCTTGCCGCCGGTGGTGAAGATGGCTTCGTCGATCGAGTAGTCCGAGCCGAAGTCGCAGGCGTGGCGCTCGACGATGGCCTTGCGCACGTCGGGAATGCCCGGCACCACGGTGTAGCGGGTGAAATTGGCCTCGATGGCGGCGATGGCGGCGTCTTTGATGTGGCGCGGAGTGGCGAAGTGGGGCTCGCCGGCGCCGAAATCCACCAGGTTGGCGCCCTGAGCGCGCAGTTTGGCCGCCTCGGCGGCCACGGCCATGGTCGCGGATACTTCAATCCGGCCAATGCGGTCGGCAAAGACTTTTGCGGGAGCTGTGACGGTCATAACGATTTCATTTTTACAGATTTTGAGTTTTTGGCAAACTTCTGTCGCTATGGCGATTGACGCGCGGCAAATCGGCGGTATGATTGTGGCGACTTTCCCATGCGCGCCAACTGGATCAGTACGAGGTTTGGGTTCACGGCTGCCCTCGGTTTTGTCGTGGGGCTGCCAGTTCTGCTGGTGTGGCTTTCGGGGGACTGGCGCTGGGTGCGGGGATGGATCTGCTATTCCGCGTGGGTAGCACTCATGTGGATCTCCTTTTTGTGGATGCGCTTCAGGGATCCCGAACTGCTTGCCGAGCGTGCTCGCTGGCCCGGCCGGGGCGGGCAATCACGCTCCGATCTGGCGATCCTTCTTGGCATCAAAGTCGTCTGGCTAGCCTGGATGGTCTTGCCGCCGCTGGACAGGCGATTTGACTGGACGCCGCGTTTGCCGTTGTGGTGCGCGATCTGCGGGGGCGTTCTGGTCACGGTCGGCGGCTTCTTCATGATTCGCGCGTTCACTGACAACACGTACGCGTCGCAGGTGGTGCGCATTCAGGCCGATCGCGGACATCGGGTCGTGGACACCGGCGTCTACGGCATGGTGCGTCATCCCATGTACCTGGGCGCCAGCCTCCTGATTATCGGCTGCTCACTGCTGCTCGGCTCCGTTGTCGGCCTTCTCACAAGCGTGGCCATGATCTCCCTGATGGTGGTCCGCATCTTCGGAGAGGAGCGCACGCTGGTACGCGGCCTGGAGGGGTACGAAGCCTATCGTGGAAAGGTCCGCTACCGGCTCGTGCCGCGCGTCTGGTGAGCGATCAGTTCACCCGCCGTTGCCGTTCTTGATCCTGGCACGCAGCCGCTTGAGCACGTTCGGCGGGACCAGGCCCGTGATGTCGCCGCCGAAACTGAAGACTTCCTTGACCATCCTCGAGCTGACGAAGGAGTAGCGGCCGGCGGCTGCAGAAAGACGGTCTCGACCTCGGGCGCCAGGCGGCGATTCATCAGGGCCATCTGGAACTCGTGCTCGTAGTCGGAGATGGCGCGGATGCCGCGCAGCACCGCCGAAGCGCCCTGCTGGCGGGCGAACTCGACCATGAGGCCGTCGAACCTCGCCACGGAGACGTTGCCGATCTCGGCGGTCACCTCTCTCAGCATCTCCGCGCGTTCTTCGACCGTAAACAGCGGGTCCTTGACCGGATTGTTGAGAACCGCCACGGTGAGGTGGTCGAAGATCTTGGCTCCGCGCTTGATCAGGTCGATATGACCGTTGGTGGGCGGATCGAAGGTGCCGGGATAGAGGGCTTTGACGGGCATGGGCTCACTTCGGATTTTAGCAGCGAAGGCGTCGCGGTCCGCCGCTACCGCTCAGCCCGGTGCAAGACGATCGATTCCAGTTGCGGCGCAAACGAAGCCGGGCTGAGCGATGGATCGGAGCCATCGGGCGCAGGACCGACGGCCGGGCCCGAGGTTGCGTTTTGGTAAGGAAGGCGTGGCGCATTCGCGCTCAAGGGCTGATCGCGCACCAGTTCGATGGCATCACCATTGATGCGGCCGGAGAAACTGCTGTCTCCGGCGGTGAAGCTGACGATTGCCCCATCGACGAGACCGTCCGTAATCGGGATGGGCGCGTTGTCGCCGCCCGCCCAGCTTTCGCCGATGCCTTCCACGGTTCCTTTCAGCGAGCTCCGGTCCTGAATCAAAACGAAGAGCGGCATTCCGCCGTTCGGCGCGGGCCGCCACAGGCCGGTGAGGCCCGCTCCCTGGGGCGCCCGGCGCTCCCACGCGGCCACCTGCGGACGCGGCGTGACCGTGCCTGCCCAAATGGTTGCCTGCGCCCGGCTCGATGCCGGGCGACGTAGCTTCAACCGTGATGCTATCGGCCGACCTCTTGGACTGTACGATCGCCATGCACCGCCCGCCGAAGGCCTTGCAAGACGAACTCTTGCCGGATCCCTGATCGGCCGGGTCGCCGTTACCCACGCCGATCAGTCTTCCCGCGCCGATGACCTTGAACGTGACCAGATTGTCTGTGATGGGTACCGGACGGCCGCGCGCATCGCGAACTTCTACGGCAAAGATGGCCACGTCTTCGCCATCGGCGGCGATCTCGGCGCGGTCTGCGTATATAGCGAGCGCAGCTGGCGCGCCCGTAGTTTCCCTCCGGTCTGTCATCACCAGTTCGCCTTCCCTGAAGCCGCGCGCCTCCAAAGCTCCGGGCTCGTAGGCCACGTTCCAAGCCAGGTGCGAGTCCTTCGCCATCTCCTTCGCGCCCTGGCTTTTCTCGTTCAGGAAGAGCTCGACCCTTTCGAGGTTCGAATGCACCCAGACGGCGATCTCCTTGCCTTCCATCCCCTCCCAGTTCCAGTGAGGGAAGAGATGCAGCACGGGATTCCCGGTCCACCACGACCGGTAGTAGTAGTAGGTGTCCTTGGGAAAGCCGCAGGTATCCATGATTCCGTACTGCGAGCTGATGTTCGGCCAGCCGTTAGGCGAGGGCTCGCCGCGATAGTCGAAGCCGGTCCACACAAAGCCGCCGGCCAGCCACGGGCGCGCATTGCAAAAGCTCCACCAGCCCTCGGCCGAAGCGCGGCCGGTTGTGGTGTAGGGATCGTAAGAGGCGACGTAGCCCTTGCCGTAGTCGGTCACGTAGATGCCGCGCGTGCCCACGGCGCTCACGGTTTCCGTGCCGATGACGGGTTTGCCGGGGTGCCCATTGTGATAGACCTCGGCTTGCGGGTCCGCGTAGTTGTAGCCGATCACATCCGAGACCGCGAGGCCTCCGGTTCCGATGGCGCCCGTGGGCGCGATGGTGACCGGGCGCGTCCCGTCGAGCCGCGCGGCCACCTCTTTCATCGCGGTGAGGATGAGCGCGCCCCTTTCGGTGTTGGCCGCGGCTTCCTCATTGCCCATCGACCACATGAAGACGCTGGGACGGTTGCGGTCGCGCCGCACGAGGTTTTCAAACTGGCTCAGGCCCTCCGGGTTCGACGACATCATGCGCGTCTCGTCCAGGACCAGCATGCCCTGATCGTCGCAGGCATCGAGCAGCGCCGGCGTGGGCGGATTGTGCGCGGTGCGCAGAGCGTTCGAGCCCATCTCCTTGAGCCTGCGGATGCGGTAGTACTCGACCGCGTCGGGCAGCGCCGCGCCCAGGCCCGCGTGGTCCTGGTGATTGCAGGTGCCTTTCACTTTGACCGGCTCGCCGTTGAGAAGAAGCCCTTTCTGCGCATCGAATTTGATCGTGCGAATGCCGAAAAGTGTCTCGTAGCGATCCGCCACATCGCCGCCCACGCGCACCTCCGTCACCAGCGTGTAGAGGTTGCGGTCGTCGAGCGACCAGAGCTGCGGCTTGCTCACCGTCATCTTCTGCTCGAAGCTTTGCTCGGCGCCCACGGGGATGGCTGCCGAGGCTGTCACCGCTTTGCCCGCTGGCCGTCCTACGGGATCGACAATGGTGGAAACCACGCGCGCGTTGGCAACGGCATGGCTGTCGTTGCTCACCTCGGTGCGGATGGAGAGCGCAGCCGCGCCCGCTTTCATCTCTGACGACACGAAGGTTCCCCATTGCCGCACATGCACGGGGTTGGTCTTCACCAGCCACACATGGCGGTAGATGCCCGCGCCCTCGTAGAACCAGCCGTCGCTCTCGGTTGCGTCCACGCGAGCCACGAGAACATTTTTCCCGCCGGGATTGACAAAGTCGGTGACATCGAAACGGAAGGGATCGTAGCCGCCGCTGTGCCGGCCGACGTAAAAGCCGTTCAGGGCCACCATGGTCTCGCGGTAGGCGCCGTCGAATTCCAGAGAGATGCGCTTACCCCTGTCCGATGCGGGCATCTCGAAGACAAGCCGGTACCAGCCGATGCTGGTCGCAGGGTAGTTGCGGCCCAGGGGATAGAAGCCCTTGCTCTCGAGCGCAGGATCGTTGGTGAAGGGCAGTTCGATGGCCCAATCGTGGGGCAGGTTGACCGGCTTCCAGTCGTTGTCGTCGAAGCCGATAGAGCTCGCCGGCAAAAACCCGCCCGTCTTTTGAAAGTTGCCGGCGCGTCCGCTGCCGAAGCCGAAGTCCTTGGTCGCATCGCTCGCGTCGCCGAGATGGAAGCGCCAGCCGAAATCGAGCAACAGGCGTTCACGGAAGGCATTCACCGCCGCCAATCCCTGGGTTGCCTCGGGTTCATTCGCCGGCAGCGGACCGGAGGCTTCGCCGGCCGCCTGCATCGCCGCTTCCACGGGGCTCATGCCGCTGGCAGCAACGGCAACGGCCGGCGCCAGCAGACTGCCTTTGAGCATCGCGCGGCGCGAATAGGCTTTCATTCCCATCCTCCTGAACTCTCAAGTGGATTTGGAACTCACTCGACCCGAATGATCGATCCAGTCCTCAATCACAAGACCTGGCGGCCCACTCTTTCCGCGCTCGCCGCGGCGGCCGGAAAGGTTGGGAAAGCACCGTCTCGCCCCATCGGGCCGGATCGATAAAGCCTATCCCTTGCGCCCGCGCACGGCTTCCTTGGCCTCGGCCGGGCCGCCGGTGGGAACCTCGGGCACGTCTGCCTTGGCGGCGCCGATGCCCAGCCGCTTGCGCAGCTCGGCGTCGAGCTTGGCGAAGACTTCCTTGTTTTCTTTCAGGAAACTCCGGGTGTTTTCGCGCCCTTGTCCGATGCGCTCGCCGCCGTAGCTGTACCACGCGCCGGACTTCTCCACGATGTTGTGGGTCACGGCCAGGTCGAGCACGTCGCCCTCCTTGCTGATGCCCTCGCCGTAGAGAATGTCGAACTCGGCCTCGCGGAAGGGCGCGGCCACCTTGTTCTTCACGATCTTGACCTTGGTGTGCGAGCCGACCACCGTGTCGCCTTCCTTGACGGCGGCGATGCGCCGGATATCGATGCGCACCGAGGAGTAAAACTTGAGCGCGCGGCCGCCGGTGGTGGTTTCGGGGTTGCCGAACATCACGCCGATCTTTTCGCGGATCTGGTTGATGAAAACCAGCGCGGTGCGCGACTTCGAAACCGTGCCGGTGAGCTTGCGCAGCGCCTGCGACATCAGGCGCGCCTGCAGGCCCATGTGCGAGTCGCCCATCTCGCCGTCGAGCTCGGCCTTGGGCACCAGCGCGGCCACCGAATCCACCACCAGCACATCGATCGCGCCTGAGCGGACCAGCGCTTCGGTGATCTCCAGAGCCTGTTCGCCCGAGTCGGGCTGCGAGACCAGCAGATTGTCGACATCGACGCCCAGTTTTTTGGCGTAGCCGGGATCGAGCGCGTGTTCCGCGTCCACAAACGCCGCCAGACCTCCCGCCTTTTGCGCTTCGGCGATGACCTGAAGACAGATGGTGGTTTTGCCCGAGGACTCGGGACCGAAAACCTCCGATACGCGGCCGCGCGGGATGCCGCCCACGCCCAGCGCCGCGTCGAAGCTGATGGAGCCGGTGGAGATCACCGCAATCGGCAGCAGCGCCTCGCGGGAGCCGAGCCGGACGATCGACCCCTTTCCGAACTGTTTTTCAATCTGTGCCAGGGCAAGTTCTACGGCTTTGGCGCGGTCGTCCACGATGGCCATTGGGAGGGCTCCTCAAGACATTGCTCACCCTGCGCATCTCCTCCTTTCCGGCAGGAAATGGCGAGCGGCTTGAATTGGATTTCCAAGGGATTGTAGCAGGATGAGACAGGAATGGATAGAAAAACTGGCGAAGAAAGAGAGAATATCAATAATGGTTCATGATCAGGAGCGTATTCGCATCAATACTTCGCGTCTGCATCAAATTTCTATGTTATGCATCAACTACAAAAAATGCATCAACATGATTCTAGCGCATCAAATTGAAAAATGATGTAGGATGGGTCTATGAGAACCACGATCACGCTCAAAGACGAAACCCACGAGTTCGCCGCCTATTATGCCCGCGCGAGGGGGCTCACCCTGAGCGCCGCGATCGACGAGCTGATTCGAAAAGCGGAAGCAGCGCCGGCGGCTCCTCTCCCCGAGATCGAATATTCGGCAGATTGGTCTCCCAGTGTTACCCCGGACGGGAAGAACGATCACTTGCGAGATGGTGAAGAAACTCGAAGAAGAAGAGTATGATCCGGCGAAATTTGCTTGATTTGAACGTGCTGATTGCCTTGGCCGACCCAGAACACATTCATCGCCAAAAGGCAGAGCGATGGTTTCTCTCCAGCAGGCAAGCACGACTGGGGCGTCTGCCCGTTGACCGAAGCGGGCTTCATCCGCGATTGCGACGAATGCCGCGATGCGACCAGCCACAATTCCTGCTGGAGCGAGCCATGCTATCCTTCAAGCTCTCAGGGCGCATCCCGGTTACCGCTATTGGCCGATCATGAACGGATAGCTGGGTTACAGTGACCGCGCCGTTCGCATCGCGTATCTCTGGCCACCAGCAGGTGACAGACGCGTATCTGCTGGGCCTGGCTATTAAAGAAGGCGGCGTGCTGGTCACCTTTGACCGCGGCCTTAAATACATGGCCGAGCCGCAGTTCAGCCGGAATCTTTTGGTGCTCGAATGACTGCCGGCGGCATGTCAGAACAACTGTCGCAGGCTCTTACACCGTATAGGCCCCTACCCGCGTCTCCTTGCCGGTCAACGCGTCGCACTGGCGGTCCAGGGCTTCGTACTCGCTGTCGTGGTCCTTGCGGAAGGCGCGAAAGGCCTCTTCGCTGGTCCAGCGGTCGATGGTCAGATAACTGCCGGGAACATACGCGTCGCGCAGCAGCTCGGTGCCCATATACTCAGCCGAGGCGCGGAAGAGCTGCGCCCAGGCGCCTTCGGGCCCGTAAGCGGCCTCAAAAGCAGCCACATTCTCCTCGGCAATCTCAAACTGCCAAACCACGACAAACATTGGGAACCTCTCAGCGGTTCTCCAGTTGCTGCAAATCGAAACCCCAACCCTTAAGTGGCTCATTCCTCAAGAAAGAGCCACCTTGCACGAAGCTCGAAATGCCACGTAATAACTGGAGAATCGCTCGAATCCTATGTTTATGGTAGCGCAACAGCGCTCGACCGCGCCTGCGTGCGGTATTCCCGGACCTGGACCAGAGCCCGAAGCGGTCCCGAATCGTGAAACACCGTCTCTATCAAAGGAGCATACTTAAGGTGGCTGTCTTCGCGAGGAGTAACCTTCCCCTTAGGTCTCCTGAATGCCGGCGCGGCCGTTCCGCTTGGTTTGATAAGGGCTTTTTGCTCGGGCTGCTTTGGCGCAAGCAGGCACGCACTGCACATCTTTGACCGTGGCCATCGGATGATACGGATGGGAAGCACTTCCCGTCTCCGCACTCCGGTGCATGCAACAATATCGGAAAACGTCGCAACCGGGCTCATTGTGAGGACTCTATGAAGGCTGCTCGCTATCCTGGCATCCGCGTTACCGCCAACGGAAATCAACTGGTCTCGTACCACACCGAAACCCGCATCGCCGACGCCGGCGTGTTTTACCCCATCACGCCTTCGACCGAAGGCGGCGAGCTCTTCCAGCAGGCCTACGCTGAAGGCCATTTGAACGTCTTCGGCGGCAACACGCTGGCCATCGAAACCGAGGGCGAGCACGCGGCCCAGGGCGGCGCCATCGCGCACTCGGTGTGCGGCAAGCGCGTGGTGAACTTCACTTCCGGCCAGGGTGTCGTCTACGGCGTGGAGCAGTACTATCACGCGCCGGGCAAGGGATCGACCATGGTGCTCGAGGTGGGCGCCCGCGCTCTCACCAAGCATGCGCTGAACGTGCACTGCGGCCACGACGATATTTATGGCGCCCTCGACACCGGCTGGATCATGTTGTTCGGGAAAGATGCGCAGCAGGCCGCCGACCAGGCGCTGATCCTGCGCCGCGTGACGGAGCTCTCGCTCACGCCGGGTATGAACATCATGGACGGCTTCCTGACCACGCACCTTGAGCGCACCTTCTACAAGCACGAGTCGGAGTTGATCCGCGAGTATCTCGGCGCGCCCGACGACATCATCGACTGCCCCACCGAGGCGCAGCGCGTTCTCTTCGGACCCACGCGCCGCCGCGTGCCCAAAATGATGGATCTCGACCAATCCCGTCCTGCTCGGCCCGGTGCAGAACCAGGAACACTACATGCAGGGCGTGATCGCGCGGCGCAACAACTTTGCCGAGCCGATTTTGCAATTTCTTGAAGAGGCCTACGAGAAGTTCGCCGAGCTCACCGGCCGCCGCTACGGGTTGATCAGCGAGTACAAAACTGCCGGCGCGGACACCGTCTTTGTTTCGCTCGGATCGGCAGCCGAGAACATCGAGGCCGCGGTCGATTATCTGCGCCAGACACGCGGCAAGTCGAGCGTCGGCTCGATTCACGTCAACGTGATCCGGCCGTTCCCTGAGGCTGCGCTCGTCAACGCTCTCAAGGGCAAGAAGAACGTCATCATCCTCGAACGCACCGACGAGGCGCTGGCCGGCGACAATCCCCTCGGCCGCGACATCCGCACCGCGTTTTCGAAAGCAGTGCAGGGAACCGACGGCCTGCCCAAGGTAGAGCTTGCCGAAGTGCCGCGCTTCTTCGGCGGCAGCTACGGCCTCGGTTCGCGCGACTTCCGCCCCGAGCACATCATCGGCGCATTCGAGTACGTGACCGCCGGCCGGGCGCGCAAAGACGGCAAGACCGCGGCCGATGGCGCGAACTTTTTCGTTCTCGGCATCGACCACCCCTACAGCGTCATCGCCGGCGAAACGCCCTCGCTGTTGCCCGAGGGCGCGGTTGCCGTGCGTTTCCACTCCATCGGCGGCTGGGGCGCAATCACCACCGGCAAAAACCTCGGCGCGATTCTTGGCGACCTGAACGATCTGCTCTTCGAGCGCGACCACGAAGTGGACGCGCTGGGCAATCCCAAGGAAGTGATTCACGTCAGCGCCAATCCCAAGTACGGCTCGGAGAAGAAGGGCGCGCCGACCAGCTACTTCATGGTCGCGGCCAAGGAGCGCATTCGCGTCAACTGCGATCTGCGCCACGTAACCGTCGTCCTCTGCTGCGACCCCAAGGCCTTCACGCACACCAATCCGCTCGACGGCATGCAAGAGGGCGGCTGCCTGGTGTGGGAGTCGGACGTGGACGGCGAGCACGCCTGGCAGAACCTGCCCATCTGGGCGCGCAAGCAGATTATCGAAAAGAAGATTCGCGTCTTCACGCTGCCCGGCTTCGAGATCGCGCGCAAAGCCACCGATCGCGCCGATCTGCAACTGCGCATGCAGGGCAATGCATTCTTGGGCGCATTTTTCGCGGTCAGCCCCATGTTGCAGGAGTTCGGCATCACGCAGGAGCAGTTCCGCGAGGTCGTCTACAAGCAGTACGTGAAGAAGTTCGGCAAGCTCGGCGAGGCCGTTGTGCAGTCGAACATGGAAGTCATGCTGCAGGGCATCGAGCGCGTAAAAGAGATCGCGATCGGCGCGATTGCGGCTGCCGATCACTCCAGCCTCCGCGGCCAGGCGCTGCTGCCCATCTTCGAGGAAGTAGACATCCCCGAATTTGCAGAGGCGGCATGCTCGACCAGCGCAGGTTGCCGTTCGCACGCCGCGCCCGAAGGCCAGGGCCCCCGCACTCCGGTCTCCAGCATCGCCACATTCGACGCCGAGTTCCGTGCGCACTTCGGCTACAACCAGCCGTCCACGCCGCTCTCTGCCATGGGCGTGGTGGCTGCGGCCACCGGCGACACCGCGTCGAAATACGTTGCCCGCCGCGAAACTCCGCTCTATATTCCGGAGAATTGCACGCAGTGCATGGAATGCATCAGCGTCTGCCCGGACACCGCGCTGCCCAACTGCTCGCAGGATTTGAGCACAGTGCTCGGCACGGCCATCGCGCGTTACGTATCCGATCCAGCCGAACGCCGCAAGATGCTCGCCAAGCTCCCGGAGATCGAGAAGCTCACGCGGCAGCGCATGTTGGCCGAGATCAAGACGGGAACGCCGCTGCCGAAGATCCTTCGCGAAGTCACTGAATCTGTGGACGGTTTTTCGGCCGAAGCCAAGGCGCAGTTCTTCAACATCATCGAGAAGGTCCCGATGGCTTACCAGAAGGTGAATGCCATATTCTCGTCGCCGGAGCGCAAGCAGTCGGGCTCGGGCGGCATCTTTTCGATTTTTGTTTCGGATCTCTGCAAGGGTTGCGCGGCCTGCGTTACGGCCTGCGGCGATCACCAGGCGCTCAAGATGGTGCAGGAGACTGAAGAGGTGAACGCCGAGCACGAAACCGGCACCGCCTTCCTCGACCTGCTGCCCGATACCTCGCAGAAGTACCTCGGCCTCTATAACGGCGCCAATCCCGCCGACTCCAAGACCGCGACCCTGCGCAACATGCTCATGGTGCGCTCGAACTACGACGCGCTGGTGGCCGGCGACGGCGCCTGCGCCGGCTGCGGCGAAAAGAGCGTCCTGCGCTCCATCGCCGCCGTCACCGAGGCCTACATGCGCCCGCTCTTCTACGCCAAGAGCGACCGCTTCGTCGCAAAAGCCGGCGACCTCGAAAAGAACGGTGCGGCGCGCCTGGCGGCGCTCAAAGGGAGTAATCCCTCCGAGTACGCTCTGCTGCGTCAGGCCATCGAGCATCTCGTGCTGGGCCTCGGCGGCGAAGACGAGGGTGACACCAAAGTGCGCATCGCTGCCTACGAAAAGCAACACGGCGAGCTCACCGATACGCAACTCATCGAAGCCCTCGCCGCGGTCCTGCTCACCGAAGCCTTCAACCACAAGAACCTTCAGGCGGTCGATGGACGGTTGGCCAACGGCATGAGCGTAATGGCCATGGCCGCGCACACCGGCTGCAACACGGTCTACGGCTCGACCTCGCCCAACAATCCGCATCCCTATCCATGGATGAACTCGCTCTTCCAGGACGGCGTCACCGTGGGCTGGCTCATGGGCGAGAGCTTCATCGTCGATCACGCGCGCCGTTCGGTGATTCCCGAGCGCCTCGCCGACGTGATTCTCACCCGCGAAGGCAAGGGCATCGGCGAGGAAGAGTATTACCACTTCACGCACTTCACCGACGCGCTGATGACCGACCAGGAGATCAGGGAACTGCCCAAGGTCTGGGTGGTCGGCGGCGACGGCGGCATCGGCGACATCGGCTATCAGAACACGTCAAAAGTGGTTTTACAGAACCGGCCCAACGTGAAGGTGCTGATGCTCGACACGCAGGTCTACTCGAACACCGGCGGCCAGAACTCCGACTCGACGCCGATGCTCGGCGGCAACGACATGAACGTCTTCGGCGCGGCCACGCAGGGCAAGAACACCGAGAAGAAAACCGTGGCCGAAACCTTCCTTGCCGGGCACGGATCGCCGTTCGTGGCGCAGGTTTCGATGGCCAACGCGCCCAAGCTCTACCGCGCGATTCTCGACGGCCTCGAGTATCGCGGCACCATGTTCCTGCAGGCTTTCACCACTTGCCAGCCTGAGCACGGCGTGGCCGACGATATGGCGCTCTTCCAGGCGCAGCGCGTGCGCGACTCGCGCGGCGCTCCGGAGTTCGTCTTCAATCCGCGGCTCGGCGAAACCTACCAGGAAGCGCTCGACATCAAGGGCAATCCGTCGATCGATCTCGACTGGTACGAGACAAAGTCGAAGGCGACGGGCGAGACGGTTCGCTACACCGTGGCGCACTGGTGCACAACGGAAGCGCGCTTCCGCAATCACGTGAAGAAGATCAAGCCCGAGCAGGCGGAGAAGATGATTGCGCTCGATAACATGCTCGTCCGCATTACGCAGCAGGATGTGGTCTATCGTTACTATTTACTGCCCGAGCATCGCAGCTACATTCCCGACTTCGGTGTGTACATCGCCGTCGAGAACGAGGGCAAGACGACTTACTACGCCCTAAGCAGGCAATTAGTGATGTTCTGCGTAGAGCGGCGCAAAGCGTGGCGCATGTTGCAATCCAAAGCCGGCATCGTCAACCGCGAGTATCAGGCGCAAAAAGCCATTCTCGCCGAACTCGAAGCAGGCAAGATCGCGAAGGAAGAGTTCTTCGCCCACGCGCACGAGATGATCGCGGAAAAGCTGGGAAAGCCTGTGCTGGCGAAAGCGTAAGCCAGTGTCATGAAGGCAACAAAAAGCGCGGACCCCAGGGTTCGCGCTTTTTGTCGTGAGGCTGAGATCCGTTAATTGTCCGTGCACAGCACGTCGTAGTAGTAGTTGATCATCACGCGCTTGATGGCTGCGGGGAGCTTGGGCAACTGCACGGTCTGATCGACGGTGTTGGGACCGTGGATGGCGATCTGGCCGAGGCGCATGATCTGGCCGTTGGCCAGTTCGACGTAGAGCGGCACGGTGTTGGCGAATTTTGCGCCGACGTGCGACTGCTCCAGCCTGAAGTGCAGCTTCCACCCGTCGCCGCTGGGCGTGGCGTCGCCCTCGAAGTGATACGCAGGCAGGTCGGTGCCGTAGACATACTCGCGGAAGAACCAATCCATGGTGTGATTGCCTTCGAGATCCATCTGCGGGCTCATGTGTTTTTCCACGATGGCCTTGAAGTCCTCGGTGGTGGCGGCCTGCAGGCGGTAGGTGTTCACAAAGTCCTGCATGGTGGCTTTGAAGCGCGCTTCCCCATCCTTGGGCGACCACATCATCATGCGGATCATGTGCAGGATGTAGGCGCCTTTGGGATAGATGACGTTCTGATAAACGCTCCAGCCGGTCTTGGGCGAACTGAGGCGAATGCCCATGGTCACGGGGCCGACATCGATGGGCCTGAAGCCATACTCGTTTTTTTGCGTGAGCAACTCGCGCTGTAGCTTCCAGAAATGGAGAAAGTCGTCGGGCTTGGGCCGCGTGAGCTGGAGAAAGATGGAAGCCGAAGTTTGCGCGAAGCCCTCGCTCATCCACTGGTCGCGGTAGCCGCGGAAGCCGACGGTGTGGCCCCACCACTGGTGCGCCACTTCGTGTGGCGTGACCACATCCCAATACGTCGCCTCGGTGAAGTCGCTCAGGCCGAGAAAATGCTGCTGGGTCTTATCGAAGAAACCGCAGATGGGCAGGTAGACGAGCATGGGCCAGCTTTGGCCGTAGTTGCAGGCCGACTGCTGCGTGAGCGCGATGTGCGGGAAGGGAAGCGGGCCGAAGTAGTTGGTGTAGATTTGCGCGGCGACCTGGCCCTGACTGAGCTCGTTGCCCAACATGGGTAGTGGTGTCGAACGAGCCGAGGCTCACCTCGGCTGCTTGAAGTTGCAGATCGAGCGTGTTGACCATGTCGGGACTCTGCTTGTTGGCATAGGCGTCAACGGTCAGTTGCCCGCCGAGAGGATTGCCGATTTTTGTTTCTTTCATGGCAAATTCGCCGAGACTAAAACCGACCACGGGAAGCGGCGTCTCAGTCTTCCACTCCGAGGTGGTGATTTTGCCCTCGGTGGTTTCATTCAGCTTGGTTCCCGTGGCGATGATCTGGAGTTCTTTCGGCACATGAAAGAGCATGTGATAGGTGGAGTAGTCGCCGAAACCCTGGCCGGAGTTGGGAAACCAATTCTCGCGCGCGATGGGATAGTAGTTGTCTCCGCCTTCGTTGATAACGACATCTTTGCCGCCATAGGTGATCTTGACGGTGGCGGTTTCGCCCTTTTTGAGCGGCGCGGCAAGGATGACGCCGAAGTTGGGATCCTGATCCTTACTCTCTTGCACCCAGTCGAGGGGGTCGCCTTTGCCGGAGGTGACCTGGCTGACGCGCAACGTCGGATAGAGGTCGAGCGGGATGACGGCGACGCCGTCCTGCTCCGCTTCAATCTGGATGGTGGCCAGACTCGAGAGGAAACCGCTCTTCTCGATGGAAACATCGAGGTCCTGGTGCAGAATCTTGTAGGCCGCGTTGTGCTCGTTGCCGCTGGCCGTGCCGTTTGCGTACTCAGCCGCGCGGTGGAAGGCGAGGGGGATGGTTTCGGTGTCGTTCATCGTGTCCCACTTGAGCAGCGCGACCTCTTCCGGGGCCACTTCGTCAACGCCTTCCGGGTCGAAGATGAAGTAAAGGTGAGAATTCTTGCTGCCATGGATTGCCGCAAAGAAATAGCCGCCTGGACCGGAGCTCAGGACGTCTTCGAGCAGACGCAGGTCGAGGTTTCCGTAAAGCTTTCCATAATAAAACGAGTGGCCCTCCTCATCGTAAGAGCCTTCGGCATGATGGCGCAGGAACGAGCGCAGTTCTTCGGCGGCTTTGGCATAGGCGTTGTCGGGCTGGCCGGGGCCGGTCGAAGCCTTGTGCAGCTCATCGGCCGTGACATCGGTGAAGCGCAGCACCACCTGGTCGAAGTCCTCGTCGAACTCTTCGGTCTGCGTCACGAGAGAGAGATTGTGCCGTTCCTCGGCTGTGGGAGGCGTAATGTGCAGGTGGCCCTGGCCCTTGAAGACCGCGCCCGTGACTTTACCGTTCACCGCGCCGTAAAAGGCGAAACTGCCGCTGTGGAAGGTGAATTCGGCGGCGTCGCGCTTCAGCACGAAGTCTTTGACGTTGACGGCTTCGCTGCCCGGCAGCAATCCGCGCAACTGCTGATAGGACGCGTTGGCGTTGGGCGCGCGCTGCGCGAAGAGCGGATGCATCGAAATCGCTACAACGGGAAGAAGGACAAAAAAAGACAGACGAGCGCGAAAGTTCACAGGAGGGCCTCGCTTGCGGAATTACTCTGTGCGATCAATATAGCCGAGAATCGCGATTGGAGCGGCGGAGAACTCGGCTGGGGGCTATTGATTCCTGCAAAAAAAATGTCCTTGCACCGTCCCTACGGGACTCCGGAGTCAATCTGTGGAATCCTCTATCCCCACGCTAAAGCGCGGGGCTAACAAAGTCGCCGCGGCGACCGCCTCAGGCGCGGGCCCCCTTTGAGTAGCCAGCAACCATAAAGCCTCCGGCTGTGCCGAAGGATACTTACTGCGTCGCTCCATGCTGCAGCAGCACCTGCGCGGTGGCGGCCTGGTGGAAATCGTAAGCGCCGCGCAACGGGGTGCAGCCGAAACGGGTCCTGGCTTTCATGTCTGCGCCGTGGGCGATCAGGAGTTCGGTCATCTCCACATGCCCTTGGGCGGCGGCCCAGTGCAGCGGCGTGTTGCCATCCTTGTCGCTGGGATTGACCGCGGCGCCTTTTTCGAGCAGCCACGCCGCGGCGCTCATCCTGTTGTGGAATGCGGCCCAATGCAGGGGCGTGTCTCCTGCATCCGTGCGCGCGTTGATCGCCGCCCCGTGTGCGAGAAGAACCTCGGCGACATCCGTCCGATCGTTGTCGGCCGCACTGTGCAGAGGCGTAAACCCGTGAATGTTACCAAGGTTGACATGGGCTCCGTGCTCCAGGAGCAGCGTCGCGACTTCAACCCACCCATCGGCAGCCGCTCCTTGCAACGGAGTCGAGCCCTCGTTGGCCCGGGTATTGACATTGGCGTTGTGAGCAAGCAGGAGCGCAACCACATCGGTTTGCCCGGCCCACGCTGCCGTATTCAAGGATGTGAATCCCTTGTGGTCTCGGGCCTCGATATTCGCGCCGTGTTCGAGCAGAGAACGCACAACATCTATATTGCCCCTGAATGCAGCGCTGTACAGCGGTGTGGTTCCATCCTGGTCGGCAGGGTCTACAGCCGCGCCGTGCGCGACGAGAATCTGAATCATCCCGGTCTGCCCATTGAACGCTGCGTAGTACAGCGGAGTCCATCCGCGCGAGTCGCGACAGTTGACCAAACCAGGCTGAGTTTCGAGAATCGACTCCGCGCCGGAGACTTGACCGCTCGCTGCCGCTTGCTGCAGTGCGTCGCAGGGAGCACTGGCTGCGCTTGCACTCTCGGATTGGGCGCCGGGCGTAACATCTGGCGAGTTTCGCGCCGTCGAACTAGGCTGTTCGAGCGGGAGGTTCCACGGAATGCGGTTCCACGGGCTGCCGGGGTCATTCAGCAGTTTCTGGTAGATTGCCCGCATCTGCTGGCCATCGATTCTGGTTTGGTTCAAAGACCAGAACTCACGGCCAACAAGATAGTTCTCCCCGAATTCTCTCCATGAGTTGAACGTCTGCTGAAGAATCTGCGCTGCGTGCATCACGCGCGGCCAGGCTTCTTCTTCAGAGATGTATCCGGCGGCGACGCCCCAGCGGCACAGATTGATGTAACGGGCGTAGTCCCATCCCGTGATGCTCTGCGCACCGTATTTCCCGTAATAACGGTGCGCCATCGTAACGCTGTTTGCGTTCTCTGAGTTAAGTTGCCTGACGGCATTCGACAATTCGTCTGGTGACAGGTTGGCGGTGCGCGCGCCAAGTGCGGAAAACACCTGCCGATGACCGCCCTGGTCGATCCATTGAAGCGCCTGCAGGAATTCGTCGCGGCTCCCAATGCCCCACCAATTCTGCAGCATGTTTCTTACACCTAAGGCGCTGTCGTTGGAAGAGAGAGTGTCGAGAGACTCGCGATCGAAGGTTGCAAGGATGGCGGAAGCCGCCAGTGCCCAACGCTGTTGTGCGCGCGATGGAGTTCCATTATTCGAGGATTGGTAAACCGGGGCGGATAAATCCGCCCCTGGGCAGGCGGCAGCAGTGCTCGGTGCGTTCGGCCGGTCAGCCCGGCGCAGCGAACGTAGCCGAGCTTCTCTGCGCTCTCAACGCTGGCAATCTTGCACCAGGCCCCGTCGCTGTTAGTCACGGAGAAGGTGATTTGCACCGATTTGCCGGGCGCAAGTGTGGTGACGACGTCGCTGTCAGCCGACATCTCCGCATAGACGGTGAGGGGGGACGCTTTCACGGTGCCGCGTTCTCCCTGAGCCTGCAGCGGATTCGTAGGAACGACAAAGAGCAAACCCGAGAGAAGCAGAAGAGCGGATAGTTGCGAACGCCGATGCGCAGTCATAGAGACCTTAGGAGGAAGCCGGAACAATAGGATTGATTTCCCGTTCATGGTAGCCTATTTTCCGGCCAGTGGTTGAAGTATTGTGGTCGCCGCTTAAACAGTGACGTGAATTGGATCGCGCCGGTTCCCGCTGGCTGGTCAATCGATCTCGACCCAGAAGCAGAGTGCTGAACGCCGTGTGAATTCCGGTGGATACGGAGTCTTCTCCTATTTTGAATGCGTTTGGCCTTTGCTCTCAGCGAAAACAGCTTTCGCAAGGGGGGCGCGCGATGCGACAATTCTTGCGTCGGGGCCGCCCCGCTGATCCGGCCGATCAAGGGGGGCGTCCACTCCCGCCCTTCTCCGCAAAAGACGCGGAAATGGATGGGGCGCGGACGCAGTATTTCGCACGGACGCAGGATTTTGACGCCGGATCGCTCCCAAAAAGGCCCTGCCCGGAGGAGAAGCATCGCATGAAACGCGTTTTGATTTGCACGGGATTGCTCTTTGCCGCAACCACGCTACTAGCCCAAATGGAGCCGCATTCGGGCCCGCCGAAGAGTCCGCCGGCCACGGCATCGGCGACCATCGGCGGCAAGACCATCGACATTACTTATAGCTCGCCTCGCGTGCGCGGCCGCGAGAGCAAAATCTTCACCAAGGACGGACTGATCAGCCACGATCCGCACTATCCCGTGTGGCGCGCGGGCGCGAACTCGGCCACCACGCTCAAGACTGAGGGCGACATCATGCTCGGCAAGCTGCACGTTCCCGCGGGCACCTACACGTTGTTCGTCGATATCTCCGATCCGGCGCAATGGATGCTGATTGTGAGCAAGGCGACCGGCGAGTGGGGATTGTCCTACGATCCCGCGCAGGACCTGGGCAAGATGCCCATGTGGATGTCCAAGCCGCCGGCCACGGTGGAGGACCTGACCTACACCTTGGCAGACGATGGTGGCGGCAAGGGGAAACTGACTCTCCAATGGGAAGACGTGAGCGCGTCGGTGGACATTATGGCGCACTGAGGGCTTCCACACGATAGGGAAGGTTCCTTTCGGGATCACCCGCATCGAAAGAGAAGGCGGCATTTGCTGATAATTTGCCGCCTTCTCGCTAGAATTGAAGAAGTGGGAGATTCCTGCCAGAGAGGAAGAGAGACTTGCCTTTATACCCGTACCGCTGCACGCAATGCGGCCATCGCTTTGAGAAAATTCAAAAGTTCGGCGCCAAGCCGGAGAAGGTCTGCCCCAAATGCGGCGGCGCACTGGAGCGCCCGATGACCGTGCCGGGCCTGAGTTTCAAGGGCGCGGGATGGTATGTGAACGACTACGCAGCCAAGGGAGGTTCCTCCGGCAGCGAATCCGATTCGAAGGCTGAAGCCAAGGCCGACGCCAAATCCGATGCCAAGGCCGCTGCGAAGGAGGCCAAAACCTCCTCCGAGGGGAGCTCAGGTGCGGCAAGCCCGGCAGCTCCTGCGGTGCCTCCTTCTACTCCCGCTTCGAATTCGAACTAACCCATTTTATAGCTTCTAAGATAATTGCTGGACGATGCCGCTTCTCGATCCCATTCCGTCTCCGGTCGAACACGCCGACTTTGCCGCTCTCGAGTGGAAGCCGCTGCTCGAGCTGGTTGCGGGGTATGCCGCCTCGCCGGTGGGCCGAGAGGCGATTCTCGCGTTGCAGCCTTCAACCGATGAGGGTTGGATCGGCCGCCAGCATCGGCTGGTGAGCGAGGTGCGGCTGCTGCTCGAAGAGCAGGTTTCGATTCCTCTTGGCGGCCTGCTCGATCCTACGCAATTAGCCGCAAAGGCGCAGATTGACGGCGCGGCGCTGGAAGCGGCGGAGCTGCAGAGTGTGGCGCGGCTCGCCAACGACGTAGCTTCGTGGCAGGCGCTCTTGCGCGAGCCACCCGTGCGGCTTGTCGGCAAGCTGCCGGGACTGTGGGAATTGTCGGCGGCACTGACCACAAGTTTGCGGCCGCTCGCGGAGTCGATCGAGCGCAAGATTCAACCCGACGGCTCGCTCGCCGACGACGCCTCGCCGGAGCTGAACCGCATTCGCCGCGAGCAGGAGCGCCAGCAGCGATTGATTGAGGAGAGCCTGCGCTCGGCACTGCGCAAGCTGACGGGCGAAGGCGCGACGCAGGAAGACCTGATTACGATTCGCGGCGAACGGTTCGTGATTCCCGTGCGCGCGGAGTTGAAGCGGCGCGTGACGGGCGTGATTCACGGGGCCAGCTCTTCGGGGCAGACGGTGTATGTGGAACCGCTCGAGACCATCGAGCAAAACAACGAGCTGGTGCGGCTGATCGAAGAGGAGCAGGAAGAAATTCACCGGATTTTTGTCGCGCTCACGCGGCAGGTCGCCGGCTACGCGCATAGTCTGGTCGAGGGCGCGCGAGTGCTGGCGCTTGTGGATAGCCTGCTGGCGCGGGCGCGCTTCGCGCGCGCCTTCGGCTGCGCTACGCCTGACTTTTGGAGCAGAGTTGTTGTCTGTCCAGGGTGGCCGCCATCCGCTCCTGGAAAAGCGTTTGCGCGCCACCGGCGGTCAGGTCGTTCCGCTGGACCTGGAATTGACGGCCGAAGAGCGGCAACTGATCATCAGCGGGCCCAACACCGGCGGCAAAACCGTGGCGCTGAAGACGACGGCGTTGCTGGCGATGATGGCGCAGGCGGGGATTCCGGTGCCGGCCACGGCGGCGAGCTTTCCGGTGTTCACGGCGTTCCTGGCCGACATCGGCGATGCGCAGTCGATCGAGGCCGCGCTCTCGACATTTTCCGCGCATATCACGAACCTCGACCGGCTTTCGCGGCTCGCCGGTGCGCGTTCGCTCGTGTTGCTCGACGAACTGGGTTCGGCGACCGATCCCGAAGAGGGTGCGGCGCTGGCGGTGGCCGTGGCGGCGCATCTTTCTTGGGGCCGCTGCGTGGACGCTGATCTCGACGCACCAAACTTCGCTCAAGGTGTACGCGGCGAATACTCCCGGCGTGCGCAACGCGGCGGCCGGAGTGGACGAAAAGACGCTGGTTCCGAATTACCAGTTTCATCTCGGCGTGCCGGGCGCTTCGGCGGGCATCCAGACAGCGGAGCGGCTGGGGCTGAATGCGGCGATCATTGCCGCGGCGCGCCAGCGGATGGGCTCGCAGCAGGCCGACATTGCGCGCTTCTTGGACAAGCTGCACAGCGAGCTGGCGCAACTCGAAGTGGAACGCAAGGCGGCTCGCGAACAAGAGTACGCGCTCAATCAGGAGCGCAAGAAGCTGGAGCGCGAGGGCGACGTGGAGATGCGCAACCGCGTGCGCGAACTCGAAGCGAAACTGGCTTCACTGATGAAAGAGTTCGAGTTCCAGATGCGCGAGAATGTGCGTGCGATCGAGGACCGCGCGGCGCAGCAAAAACTGTCGAAAGAGGCCGAGAGGCGCATTCAGCGGCTGCGGCGCGAATTTCAGGAAAGCTTCAATCAAACCGTCGTCGCGCATCGCACCGGCGCGGACCAGGGCGATGCCAATGCGCAGCCGCACGTGCTCCGACATATCGCGCCGGGAGATCGCGTGCTCATCAAGGCGATGGGCAAAGTCGGAGTGGTGCAGCGCGAAGTGGAGAAAGATCTGTTTGAAGTGGCGCTGGGGCCGATCAAGATGCGCCTGAAGCGCGATGAGTGCTCCGCGCCTCCGGATCTCGGAGCAGATTCCGGGCAAGGGAAGGCCGGGCAGGGAAGATTCGATCCGCTGGCCGCGGCGCGGAAGCAGAAGGGCGTGCACGTCTCCGTGACCAGCGCGAACACCGACGAGATGCGCATGGAGATCAATCTGATCGGCCGCACCGTGGACGAGGCGACCGACGAGCTGGAGAAATATCTCGACCGCGCCTTTATGGCCGGCCTCGAGCGCGTGCGAGTGATTCACGGACACGGTGCCGGGATTCTGCGCCGCGGAGTGCGGGAGTTCCTGAAGAATCATCCGCACGTGGCGGGAATCGAAGAGGCTCCGCAAAACGAGGGCGGCCAGGGTGCGACGCTGGTGGAGCTGCGGCAGTGAAGCCGCGGTGTGCTACAGTGCTGAACAACACCAATTCCTCCATTCTTGTGAGGGTCTGATGCCTGCAAAGGATTCAGCGGTCGTTCGCCCCGCCGTCAGGCGTGGACAAATCTCAAAGCCGTTCGCCACGCTCCTGTTGGCGTATTCTTTGCTTCTGGGTTTTTGCCTGGGCCGTTGCAATGCGCAGGCAATAAGCGCACCGAAGACCGATCAGGCGCCGCAGACCGGAGTTGTGACCGAGGTCGCGATCACTCCGGAACACATCACGCTGGCATCCGGCGAGAGCGAACAGTTCTCCGCGACTGTGAGCGGAACCGGCAGCTACGACCGAGGGATCACCTGGTCTGTGAATGACGTGGATGGCGGAAGCGCGGCTCTGGGAACGATCAGCAAGAGCGGAATGTATGTGACGCCCTTTCCTGCGCCGCCCTCGGCCACGATCCAGGCCAGGAGTTCGTTCGATCCGACGAGGTCGGCGGTGGCAACGGTCACGCTCGCAACGCCGCTGGTCGCCAATGGGCCGTCGCTCACGGTGAATGCAGCAGCCGCGCGTCATGCCATCAGCCCGCTGATTTACGGGATGAATGCGTACCGGCTAACGGATCCGGATCATGAATCGCTCAAGGTAGCCAAAGCCGTTCGATTGACAATGGATCGTTGGGGCGGAGACGGAGTGACGCGATACAACTACAAGCTCGACATCAGCAACCACGCCGCTCACTGGTTTTACGAGAATATTCCCAATGCCAACACGCAATATCCCGACGTCTCCGAGTTCAATTCACAGGTGATGGACGATCGCCAGAGTGGAGCGAAGACCATGGGAACGGTTCCGGTGATGGGTTGGGTGGCCAAATCGCGCACCCGGGCCGGCAGCTTCTCCGTGGCCAAGTATGGGCCGCAGCAGAAGACCGATCCGTACTGGACGGATTTCGGCAATGGCGTGAGGCCCGACGGGAAGAAGATCGCCGGCAACGATCCGACCGACACCTGCATGAGGGTGGATGCGAGCTGGACGGAAGATTGGGTGAAGTATCTGGTGGCTAAGTTCGGCGATGCGGCCCACGGAGGCGTGGCCATCTACTCGCTCGACAACGAGCCCAACTGGTGGGATCTGAATCATCGCGATGTGCACCCATTGCCTTTTACCTACGACGAGGTCACGGAGAACGGAATCAAAGCGGCGAGGGCAGTGAAGGCGGCCGATCCAACGGCAGAGGTGAGCGGTCCGGTGATTGACAACTGGTACGCATACTTCTATTCGCAAAAGGATCTTGAGTCCGTCAAGTTCGGCGCGACAAGGTATCAGCTACGATTTTTCGGATCGCGTCTCGCACGGGAACCTCCCGCTGATCGAGTACTACCTGAAGGCGTTCAAGGCCGCTCAGGATGCGGACCCGAAGCACACCCGCCTGCTCGATTACCTGGATGTGCACACTTATTTCGTGGCGGATGACGCGGGATTCAAACCCGCGGGCACAAGTACGCAGCAGAGGGAGGTTCTCGACTCGACACGCGTGTTCTGGGATCCGGCGTATGCGGACCAGCGTTTGCGCAACCCGGATAACTATGCCGAGACAATTGCTCCCATGATGATCCGCCGGATGAAGCAGTGGATCACAGCGGATTATCCCGGCACCAAGACGGCGATTACGGAATACAACTGGGGCGGGGAGGAACATATCAGCGGAGCGGTGGCGCAGGCGGACATTCTGGGGATCTTCGGGCGCGAGGGACTTGACCTGGGCGCTCTTTGGGGAGCGCCGGAGCTGAGTTCGCCGGCGATGTTTGCCTTCAAGATCTTCCGCAATTACGACGATGCCGGTGGAGAGTTCGGCGACACAAGTCTTGATGCCACAAGCGGCGACCAGGGAAAGCTTGCGGTCTATGCCGCGTGGCGCAGCGCGGACCATGCGGTCACAATCGTGGTCGTCAACAAGACGTTCGGTGATCTGAGGTCGGACGTTGTTCTCGCAAACCTGAAGATGGCAAAACGCGCCCGGGTCTTTGCGTACAGCAGCGCCGACCTGAAAGAGATTCGCTCGCTGCCCGACGCGAGGGTGACGCGGGTATCGAAGAAGGACAAGACGAGCGCGCTCAAGGGCCAGGTGTTCCCGGCCATGTCGATCACGTTGTTCGTGGCGCAGGCGAAGTGAGGGGATCGAAACTGGAGGGCGATCTGATAGATGCGGCGATGCGTTTTCATTCGAGCAGCGGTGCTGGAAACATCACGGGCTCCGCACGAATGCGGAGCCGGCGGGCGGGTCATTGCTCACCGACAACTGACCACAGTATTTACGCCATGGCTTCGCGGCTCATGGGTTCGAACTTCAACTGATTCGTCTTGCGGTCGACGTCGATCTTGACGTGTGCGCCGTGCAGGACTTCGCCGTCGAGGATCTTGATGGCCAGCGGATCCTGGACCATGCGCTGCAGGGCGCGTTTGAGCGGGCGCGCACCGTAGGCCGTGTCGGAGCCTCGCGGTGAGGATCAACTGCCGCGCCGGACTCGGTTAACTCGATCGAGATGGCGCGGTCCTCGAGCAGCTTGCGCACCTCATTCAGGCGCAGATCGAGAATCTGGCTCAACTGCGCGTTGCCCAGCTGCCTGTAGATCACGATATCGTCCACGCGGTTCAGGAACTCAGGCCGGAAGTGCTCGCGTAACGTGCGCATCACGCTTTCGCGGGCCATTTCGAAATCGTGTTCGGTCTTGAGCGCCTCGCCGGCAAGCATGGCCGCGCCCAGGTTCGAAGTCATGATGAGCACCGTGTTCTTAAAATCAACCGTCCGGCCCTTGGCGTCGGTCAAACGCCCGTCGTCCATCACCTGCAACAGCACGTTGAAGACATCGGGATGCGCCTTTTCGATCTCGTCGAAGAGGACTACTGCGTAGGGCCGCCTATGAATCGCTTCAGTGAGTTGACCGCCCTCGTCGTAGCCCACGTATCCCGGAGGCGCGCCGATGAGGCGAGCCACGGCGTGTTTTTCCATGTACTCGCTCATGTCGATGCGCACCATGGCCTGCTCGTCGTCGAAGAGGAACTCGGCGAGGGCGCGGGCGGTTTCGGTTTTTCCAACGCCCGTCGGTCCAAGAAAAATGAACGAACCAATGGGGCGCTTTGGATCGCTGAGGCCGGCGCGCGAACGGCGAATGGCATTGGCGACCACGCCGAGTGCGGCATCCTGGCCGATGACGCGTTCGCGCAAACGTTCTTCCATGTGGACGAGCTTCTTGACCTCGCCCTCCAACATGCGGCTGACGGGAATGCCGGTCCATTTTGAAACGATTTTGGCGATGTCCTCCTCGTCGACCTCCTCTTTCAACATGCGCGGGGCTCCGCCCTTTCCGTCTTGGACGGCATCCAGGCGCTTAAGCTCGGCTTCGAGCTTGGGCAGTTCGCCGTACTGGATCTGCGCGGCGCGGTCGAGCTGGCCCTTGCGGGTCTGCTCCTCCATTTCGAAGCGCAGCGCCTCGATCTTCTTCTTCAACTCGCCGATGCGGTTGATGGCATCGCGCTCCTTCGTCCAGCGCGCACGCAGTGCGGTGATTTTTTCGCGTAGATTGCCGATCTCGTGCTCCACGGCCTGGAGCCGCTCCTTGCTGTTCGAGTCGGTTTCGCGCTTGAGCGCGGCGCGCTCGATTTCAAGCGAAGTGGCTTCGCGCTCCAGCTGATCGATCTCGGTGGGCACGGAGCCGATCTGGATGGCGAGCGACGCGGCGGCTTCGTCGACAAGATCGATGGCCTTGTCGGGCAGAAAGCGGTCGGAGATGTAGCGGTGCGAGAGCGTGGCCGCGGCCACAATCGCCGCGTCCTTGATGCGCACGTTGTGGTGCTGCTCGTAGCGGTCCTTGAGGCCGCGCAGGATGGCGATGGTGTCTTCGACGTTGGGCTCGCCGACGTAGACGATCTGGAAGCGGCGCTCGAGGGCGGCGTCCTTTTCGATGTACTTGCGGTACTCGTTGAGCGTAGTGGCGCCGATGGCGCGCAGTTCGCCGCGCGCCAGAGCCGGCTTGAGCATGTTGCTCGCGTCGATGGCGCCCTCGGCCGCGCCCGCGCCGACCAGCGTATGCAGCTCGTCGATGAACAGGACAATCTGGCCGTTCGACTCCTCGATCTCCTTGAGCATGGCCTTGAGACGGTCTTCGAATTCGCCGCGATACTTGGCCCCGGCGAGCATGGAGCCGAGATCGAGCGCGATCACGCGCTTGTCGCGCAGGCTTTCGGGCACGTCGCCGGAGACGATGCGGCGGGCGAGACCCTCGACGATGGCAGTCTTGCCCACGCCGGGCTCGCCGATGAGCACGGGATTGTTCTTGGTGCGGCGGCTGAGGACCTGGATCACGCGGCGAATCTCCTCGTCGCGGCCGATGACGGGATCGAGTTTGCCGCGGCGCGCAAGATCCGTCAGGTCCTTGGCGTATTTTTCCAGAGCCTGGAATTTGCCTCGGGATTCTGGTCGGTGACGCGCTGCGAGCCGCGCACGGCGGTGAGCGCCTT
The DNA here is from genome assembly GCA_963825385.1 of uncultured Pseudomonadota bacterium. Taxonomy (GTDB): domain Bacteria; phylum Pseudomonadota; class Gammaproteobacteria; order Steroidobacterales; family Steroidobacteraceae; genus 13-2-20CM-66-19. Next base: position 38,180 of record CAWGSX010000002.1, read on the forward strand.
GAGAATGGCGTCGCGGGTGGCGCCGAGAGCGACCAGGGCGTCGCGCGCGGGATCGCTCTTGAGATGCCGGCCACGCCCAGCAGCAAATGTTCGGTGGAGACGTAGTCGTCTTTGAAGTTCGTCGCTTCGCGAAAGGCCTGTTCGAGGGCCTTGTTCAGCGCCTGGCTCATGCCGGGCTGCGCAGCCGCGCCGGCCACGCGAGGCAGTTTTTCCTCGATGCCGTGCAGATCGCTTTCGAGCCGCTCGATGGGCACACCGATCTTTTCGAGCACGGCGGGGATCACGCCCTCGCGGTCCTCGACCAGCGCCAGCAACAGATGTACAGGCTGCACCTCGGGGTTGCCCAGTTCAGCAGCGCGCGCCTGCGCCTGCTGGATCGCCTGCTGCGATTTGACGGTGAATTTGTCCCAACGAATGGCCATTATTACTCCAGTGGATCAGGGGTCAGTGAGTCAGTGTGACGCATCGCCACCTGAAGGTAGATTTTCGTAATCCAAGACAGGTAAGTCGTCTGTTTCATAGACTCCCAACTCCTTTCGCGCGGCAATGATTGCTGCATTGTGCAGCTTTGCTAGCTCTGCCGCGTTTTTGGAGTCGTATCTGCTTGGATTGGAAGGGATTTCCCTTAAGACTAAGCCCGCAAATTGAAAATACGATGAGGATGCTTTTGACAGTTTTCCATGAATCGCTAGATCGGCAACAGTATGCGCTCTCAGGTATTAAGAAGTGCATCGTCTTTCTTCCTTGAAGGACTCAATTCTATTATTCTTTAGATGCTGTTTTGCTTCCTCAGTCAGAATTCCAGACGGTGACGAAAATGCAGCGCAAAAGTCTGGAATGAGTCTGTCCATATCTGCCATAGCACGAATCAGATCAATCACAACATCACGTCTCAGCTTCCATTGTTCCTGTCGGTCCCAGACATCATCGGAGATTTTGGCTTTGATTCCCTCTGCGAGCTTCGTGAGTTGAGCGATATCTTCTTTCGTCGCAAGGTTCTCGCCCTTCCTGGCCGAATAGGAGACCGAGAAACGGCTTGAACACATACACGACAACGCAGCCAAGAACAAACGACGCAAGATAGCCAAGCGGGTTGAAAACATTCATTGCCATTTTCCTTCTGAGGAGAGCACGATGGAACTACCAGAAGAAGTATGCACTCAAGGACTCGCGGCTGGAAGAAGAATTCTTCTTCCAGCCGCAGAACTGACCACTGATCAGAGACAACTGTCGCAGCCTTCAGGCTGCGACGCTGACCTTGATCTGCTTGGGCTGGGCTTCGGGCTTCTTCTTGAGCTCCAGCTTCAGCACGCCGGCGTCGTACTTGGCGTCGATCGACTCCGTGTCAACGGTGGAGGGCAGCGTGAAGGCGCGATAGAAGCTGCCGTAACGGCGCTCGATGCGATGGAAGTTCTCCTCCTTCTCCTCCGCGGCGAACTTGCGCTCGCCCTTGACGGTGAGGGTGTGGTTTTCCACGCTCACGTCCAGGTCCTTCTCTGCGATGCCAGGGACTTCGAGCTTGAGGACGACCTTCTTTTCGTCCTCGTAAACGTCAACGGCGGGCACGAAGCTGGCCGTAGTCAACGCGCTCTCGGTTTCGTTGTTCAGGTTGCCGAAGAGGGAGTTCAGGCGGTTCTGCAGGGCAACAACTTCACGAAATGGGTCCCAACGGGTGATTGCCATAATCAATTCCTCCTGGTGAATCCAAGATTTGTGGGTGGGGCGGGAGATCTGCGTCCCCGCCGCTCAATCCATTTGATGAAACTATAGCATAAATAATTCATAAAATATGAGTGTTACTATGCTAATATGTGAAATAATTTCAATATCACATTTATTTTCAACGATTTAATGGTATAGAATTCGCGCCTTCCCGTAGAGTTATACGTTCCTGGAGCATAGTCGCTGTGGGTTTCAGTCGTCTCCGCCGCTCTGCGAAAGCCGGCGAAGACCACCCGGCGACCTCCGAACCGCGAACAACGGCGGCACTCTACAATGGAGACTCATGTCCGATCTAGGCGGCGCTCTGACAACCATTGACTGGCACTGGGTGTGGCTCGTGGTGGCCGCATTTCTGGCTGGCGTGCTGAACGCGGTCGCGGGCGGTGGATCGTTTCTGTCGTTTCCAGCGCTGCTGGGAATGAAGATGCTTCCGGTTCAGGCCAACGCTACGAATACCGTGGCCATCTGGCCCGGACAGTTAACCTCGATCGCCGCCTACTGGCCGGATGTGCGCAAGAACCAGCGGACGGCGCTGCTAATGGGGCTGGCCGGGCTGATGGGCGGCACGGCCGGAGCTCATCACGGAGGAGCTGTTATTGAGTCTGCCCATCGTGGCGCTGCACGAGGGCGCGCAGTGCCCGGCCGGCACGCAGCACGAGGCGCCGCCGGCTGAGACGCACCGGCCGTTTGCGCAGCTGAAGGATCTGTTGAAGCGTTGAGTGACCGAATTCGATTGAGGAGTTAGATCTCATGCCCGTTCAAAAAAGCCGCAAGACGCCCTCGCGCCGCGGCATGCACCGCTCGCACGACGGACTGGCCAAGCCGGCGCTGTCGACCGATCCGCAATCCGGTGAGACGCACCTGCGTCACCGCATTACTCCGGACGGTTTCTACCGCGGCAAGCGCGTGATCGAGAAGCCGGCCGAGAACGAAGACAAGGAATAGCCGCGCCGCGCCTGCGGATGCGCTGGACCTGAAGGGCCCTGCGTGCTGCCGATCGCGATCGACGTCATGAGCGGCGACCATCCGCCCGGTGAGTACCTCGCCGGGGCGCGGCGCGCGCTCGAGGAAGACCCGGAGCTGAGTCTGCTCCTGGTCGGCGATGCCGCCCTCATTGAGGGCGCGCTCGCGAGCTTCCCCCCGGCCTGCCGCGCGCGCGCCGCGCTCGTCGCCGCCACCGAGGTGGTGACGATGGAGGAGAAGCCCCGCGAGGCCATCCGGCGCAAGAAAAACTCCTCCATGCGCCTCGCGGTCGACCTCGTCCATGAGGGCCGGGCCGCGGCCGCCGTTTCGGCCGGCAACACCGGCGCCCTGACCGCGATCGCGCACTTCGTGCTGAAGACGCTGCCGGGCGTTGAGCGCGCCGCGATCATCTCGGCGATTCCGGCCGCACACGGGCTCACGCAGATGCTCGATCTGGGCGCCAATACCAAGGCGACCCCCGAGCAGCTCGGCCAGTTCGCGGCCATGGGCGCCATCATCGCCCGCGACGTGCACGGCGTCGCCAATCCGCGCATCGGCCTGCTCAACATCGGCGAGGAGGACATGAAGGGCCACGAGGGCGTGCAGGCCGCGCATGCCCTCATCCAGAGCATGGGCCTCAACTACGTAGGCTTCGTCGAGGGCGACGACATCTTCTCGGGCGATGTCGATGTGGTGGTCACCGACGGATTCACGGGCAACGTGGCTCTGAAGACCATGGAGGGCGTGGCGGGGCTCATCGCCGATCGCATGCGCCAGGAATTTCAAGCTTCCTTCCTCGACCGCCTCGCCGGGCTCATCGCACGCCCGGTGCTGCGCCGCGCGGCCGCGGCCCTGGACCCGCGCCGCTACAACGGCGCGTGCATGGTGGGTCTCGCCGGGATCGTGGTAAAAAGCCACGGTCGTGCCGACGGTGTGGCGTTCGCGCGGGCCATCGGTACCGCCACACTCGCCGCGCGGCGCGGTCTCACCCAGCACATCGCGCAGGCGTTAACGAGGGAAGGAACGGGGAGTTGATCTACTCACGCATCACCGGCACGGGCGCCTATCTTCCCGAGCGGGTCGTGACGAATGCGGAGCTCGAAGCGCTGGTTGACACCACCGACGAGTGGATCCGCACCCGTACCGGGATCGAGCGCCGCCACATTGCCGCCGACGGGCAGACCACCCTCGATCTGGCCGAGCAGGCGGCCCGGCGCGCCCTCGATGCCGCCGGCATGAGCCCGACCGAGGTGGACTTCATCGCCGTGGGCACCACCACGCCCGATCTGATCTTTCCCAACGTCGGCGTGCTGCTGCAGGAGCGGCTCGGCTGCATCGGCGCCCCGGCCTTCAGCGTCGAGACCGCCTGCGCCGGGTTCATGTATGCCCTGTCGATTGCCGACAAGTACGTGCGCTGCGGGGAAGCCAAGCGCGCACTGGTGATCGGCGCGGAGACGCTCTCGCGCATCACCGACTGGAAGGACCGCACCACCGCGGTGCTCTTCGCCGACGGGGCGGGGGCAGTGGTGCTCGAGCCGGCCTCGGAACCGGGCGTGCTCTCGACCCACCTGCACGCCGACGGGCGTTACCACGAGATGCTCTACTGCGGCAGCGGCGTATCGCGCGGCTTCCAGCCGCAGCTGGCGATCGTCATGTCCGGCAAGGAAGTGTTCAAGATCGCGGTCAACAAGCTCGGCTCGGTGGTCGATGAGACCCTCGCCGCCAACGGACTTGAGCGCGCCGCGATCGACTGGCTGGTGCCGCACCAGGCCAACATCCGCATCATTCAGGCGACGGCCCAGAAGCTCGATATGCCGCTCGAGCGCGTCATCATTACCGTGCAGGACCACGGCAATACCTCGGCGGCCTCGGTGCCCCTGGCGCTCGATGTCGGCGTGCGCGACGGCCGCATCAAGCGCGGCGACCTGCTGTTGCTTGAGGCCTTCGGTGGCGGCTTTACCTGGGGATCGGCGCTGGTGCGCTACTAGCGCTGCGGATTTCCCGGCCCTGAAAAAGAAAACGCCGCGCGACTGCGCGGCGTTTTGCTCATCAACGGTAAGCCTAAAATCGCTTACTTGGAGACCGAGCGCTTGAACATGCGGTCGATCTTCTCGTTCGTCGCATCGCAGCAGGACTGGCTGGCATGTGCCGCGGCCAGAGCCTGGTTCGCCGTGCTCTGCGCGCCGCTCGCAGCCTGACCGGCCGAAGCCGCCGCGCTGTTGGCCGAGTCAGCGGCGCTCTTGGCGGCAGAGGCATCACCCTGCACCTTCGCCACTTGGGCCTTCAGATCGTCAACCTGAGCCTGGAGCGGCTTCAGATCTGTACAGCCGGCCAGACCAACCATCACTGCCACGGCAGCGGCTGCCGTCACTACGCTCGCGCACTTCATAGAATCGTCCCCTTTGGGTTGTTAATTCGGGAGTCTTGATAACCGAAGCGACTCCGGTGGGCAAGTTCCGCCGTCGTTCGCCAACAGCAACTGCATCAAATTTGCCGCGGGAATGCAACTAGAAAACATACTAGTTGTCTTCGGGCCGCGACACTGTGCAATGGAGATGAAATGTTTGTACACGCGGAAATTTTCTGTGTTTGCGCGTGTAGGAATGCGCTCGCAGCGCGGGCGCCGTTGGTTTTTTTGTTACGTCGATTTAATTGCCCGTCGTTGGTGCGCAGCGCTGGCGCACGTGCTGGCGCTTGCGCTTGCGCTGTGTGTGAGCGGCCTGCGCGCGACCAACGCGCGCCGCGATTCAGGTGCGGTTAAGTCTGCGCTTGCACGCGCGCTTGCCGAAGCGGCCAATCTGGATATAATCACAGGTACTGTATATATCGACAGGAGCCGCTCATGTCGGACCTCACGCCTCGGCAGACGCAGATCTTAAGGCTCATCCAGCGTTTCATCGGCGAGACCGGCATGCCTCCCACACGCGCCGAGATCGCCCACGAGCTGGGCTTCCGCTCGGCCAACGCGGCCGAGGAGCACCTGCGGGCACTGGCACGCAAGGGCGTCATCGCGCTCGTGCCCGGCACCTCGCGGGGCATCCAGCTGAAGGACACCATCCGCGAGCAGATCGGGCTGCCGCTCATCGGCCGCGTCGCGGCCGGCAAGCCGATCTTCGCGGAGGAGAACTTCGAGGCGCGCCTGCAGATCGATCCCTCGATCTTCCAGCCCAGGCCGCATTACCTGCTCAAGGTCATCGGCATGAGCATGAAGGATGTTGGCATCCTCGATGGCGATCTGGTGGCGGTGCACCGTACCTCCGAAGTGCGCAGCCGGCAGATCGTGGTGGCGCGGCTGGAGAACGAGGTAACCGTCAAGCGCTACCGCCAGGAAGGCTCGGTCGTGTGGCTGCTGCCGGAGAACGCTGACTTCGAGCCCATCCGCGTGGACCTGAAACAGGAGCCGTTGCTGATCGAGGGCATCGTCGTCGGTGTCGTGCGCCGCGGCCGTGCCGGCGCGCTCATGTAGCTGATCCGCGCACTCCCGTACGGATTTGCTGCAAAAGGCCTGAAGGTCTGTTGTCACCGCGGCCGCCATGGACGACTCGCGTATTGCTCGCCTGCTCGAGCATCCGGCCATCTGGCGCGGCCGCAGCACCGCGCCGCTGCCGGTGCTGCCGAGCGGTTTCGCGCCATTGGATGCGGCGCTCCCCGGGGGCGGCTGGCCGCGCCACGGGCTGATCGAAATCCTCATTCCGCGCTTCGGCAGCGGGGAGCTGGAGCTCGTCCTGCCGGCACTCGTCGCCCTCACGCGCCAGGTGAGCGCACGCTGGTGCGTGTGGGTCGATCCGCCGTTTCTGCCCTTCGCCCCCGCGCTCGTGCGCCGCGGCTTTGTGCTCGAGCGCCTGGCGGTGGTGGGCGGGGCGCGGCCGCTGTGGTCCTTCGAGCAGGTGCTGCGCTCGGGCGCCGGCGAGGCGGCGCTCGCGTGGCTGCGCAAAATCGCCCCGCGCGACATCCGCCGCCTGCAGCTCGCCGCCGCACAGGGCCGCACCCTGGGGATCCTCTTTCGTCCGCGGCGCGCCGCCCGTGAGCCTTCCGCGGCCACGCTGCGCCTGAGTGTCGCGGCGCGCGCAGGTGCGGTGCAGGTCACGCTCCTGAAAGGCCGCGGCGCACGCGGCGTGGTGGAGCTGGCGCTGCCCGCATGAGCGTGAAGCCCGTGCGCCGCGCCGTGCTGCCGCTGCCGGCGGCGCCCGCTCCCCACCCCGGGCGGCCGCAGCTCCTGCCGGTGCCCGGGGGCGATGCGGGGAGCCCCGCCGCAGCGCTGTGGCTGGCGGTGCACCTGCCTGCCTGCACGCAGCCGGCGCTGCGGCAGCTCGCGCTGGGCGCCCTGCGCTTCACACCCCGCGTCAGCCTCGAGCCGCCCGATGGGCTGCTGCTCGAGGTGCGCGGCAGCCTGCATCTGTTTGGCGGCCTTGCCGGCTTGCGGGCGGCGCTGTGCGCGCTCGCTGCGGAGGCGGGACTTACAGCGCAGTGCGCGTGTGCGCCGACGCCGCTTGCGGCACTCGCCGCGGCCCGCGCCGGGCGCGAGGTGACGATTGCGGCACGTGCCCAGCTCACCGGGCTGCTCGCACCGTTGCCGCTGGCGGTGCTGCGCTGGCCGCCGCAGGTGGTGGAGCGCCTGAAGGCGGCCGGCGTGCGCACGCTCGGGGAGGTGCTGCGGCTGCCGCGTGCCGGGTTTGCGCGGCGTTTCGGCACTGCGCAGCTCGCGCAGCTGGATCGTCTGAGCGGACGGCTGGCGGATCTGCGCCAGGACGTGCGGCCGCCGGAGCGCTTCCGCCGCCGCTGCGAGCTCAGCGCCGAGGCGGAGAGCTGCGAGGCACTGCAGCTGGCGCTGCAGGGACTGCTGGCCGAGCTCGGTGATTTCCTGCGCGTGCGCCAGGCCGGCGTCATGGCAGTTCAGTGCCGCCTGCTGCACCGGCGCGGGGCGGCAACGCGCTGCGAACTGCGCCTGGCGGCCCCGGGACACGATGCCCGCCATCTCGGGGCGCTCTTCGCCGAGGAGCTCTCGCGCTGCCTGCTGCCGCAGCCGGTGCGGGCACTGGAGCTGCGTGCCGGCCGGCTGTTCACGCTCGCCGACGGCGCCGGCTCGCTGTGGCAGCCGGGCGAGCATGGCGGCATGCCCGGGAGCGAGGCCCATACGCTCATCGAGCGGCTGCGGGCGCGCCTGGGTGATGCGGCGATCCACGGGCTTACGCTGCACGCCGATCACCGCCCCGAGCTCGCGTGGCGCCTGAGTGCACCGCCGGCCCCTGGCGCTGCGCCGCGCGCCGCCACCGCAACGGCTGCCTGCATCGGGCAGCGGCCGCTGTGGCTTTTGGATCCGCCCGAGCCGCTCGCGGTGCGCGCGGGGCTGCCGCGCCGGCGCGGGGCGCTCACGCTTTTGGGCGAGCCGGAGCGCATCGAGAGCGGCTGGTGGGACGGGGCCGAGGTGGCGCGCGATTACTACACCGCGCGCGATGCGCACGGCGTGCGGCTGTGGGTGTTCCGCGAGCGCCAGGCCCCGCACGGCTGGTTCCTGCACGGCATCTTCGGGTGATGCCGGCTCCTGCCGCAGCGGCGCCGGCGTACGCCGAGCTGCACTGCCTGTCGAACTTCACCTTCCTGCGCGGTGCCTCCCATCCGCATGAGCTCGTGGCGCGCGCGCTCGAGCTCGGTTACCGCGCGCTCGCCCTCACCGATGAGTGCTCACTGGCCGGAGTCGTGCGGGCGCACATGGCCGCCCGTGAGCAGCCGCTGAAGTTCATCGTCGGCTCCGAGTTCCGGCTCGAGTGCGGACTTAAGTTCGCAGCGCTCGCCATCGACCGCACCGGCTACGCGCGGCTGTGCCGCCTCATCACCCGCGGCCGCCGCGCCGCGGACAAAGGCCGCTACCGCCTGCGCCGCACCGATATCGCCGCCGCCGATCTGGAGCAGTGCTTCGTGCTGTGGCTGCCGCAGCGGCCGGCCGATCCGCAGGCGCTCAGCTGGCTCACCGAGCTCGCGGGGGAGCGCGTGCGCATCGCGGTCGAGCTGCTGCGCGAGGGAGGCGATGCCACGCACCTGGCACAGCTCACCGCGCTCGGGGCGCGCCTGGGCGTGCCGCTGCTCGCCAGCGGCGATGTGCATCTGCACGTGCGCGCGCGCCGGCGCCTGCAGGACGCACTCACCGCGATCCGCCTCGGCGTCCCGGTGCGCGAGGCCGGCACGCAGCTGTACGCGAACGGCGAGCGCTATCTGCGCGAGCCGGAGCGGCTCGCGCGCCTGTATCCGCCGCCGCTCCTTGCGGAAAGCGTGGCGGTGGCCGCGGCGTGTCAGTTCAGTCTCGATGAGCTCAAGTACGAGTACCCGCGTGAGCTCGTGCCGCCAGGGGAGACACCCGCGAGCCACCTGCGCAAGCTCACCGAGGCCGGGGCACGCTGGCGCTGGCCCCAGGGCGTGCCGCCGAAGGAGCGCGCAGCCTTCGAGCACGAGCTCGCCCTCATCGCCGAGCTCAACTACGAGGCCTATTTCCTCACCGTGCACGACATCGTCGCGTTTGCGCGCGCGCGCGGCATCCTGTGCCAGGGGCGCGGCTCGGCGGCCAACTCGCGCGTCTGCTACTGCCTGGGGATTACCTCGGTCGATCCCGAGCGCGGCGCGGCGATGCTGTTCGAGCGCTTCATCTCGCGCGAGCGCAACGAGCCGCCGGACATCGACATCGACTTCGAGCACGAGCGGCGCGAGGAGGTGCTGCAGTACGTCTACGCCAAGTACGGCCGCGAGCGCGCGGCGCTCGCCGCCACGGTGATCATGTACCGGCCGCGCAGCGCGCTGCGCGATCTGGGCAAGGTCTTCGGCCTGAGCGCGGATGAGGCCACGCGCCTGGCGCAGGTCATGCAGTGGTGGGACGGCAGCACCGCCATGGCTGAACGGGTGGCCGCGGCGGGTTTTGACCCGCAGGGCGAGGTGCTCGGGCGTGTGCTGCCGCTCGCGCAGGAGCTGGTCAGCTTTCCCGGCTTCCCGCGCCACCTCTCCCAGCACGTCGGCGGCTTCGTCATCGCCCGCGGGCTGCTCGAGGAGCTCGTGCCGGTCGAGAACGCGGCCATGCCCGAGCGCACCGTGGTGCAGTGGGACAAGGACGATCTGAATGACCTCGGCCTCCTCAAGGTCGATCTGCTCGCGCTCGGCATGCTGAGCGCGCTCAAGCGCGCCTTCGCGCTGGTGAATGCGTTTCGCGGCACGCACCACGACCTCGGCCTGCTGCCCGCCGAAGACCCCGAGGTCTACGACATGGTGTGCCGCGCCGACACGGTCGGGGTGTTCCAGATCGAGTCGCGCGCGCAGATGGCGATGCTGCCGCGCCTAAAGCCGCGCTGTTATTACGACCTGGTCATCGAGGTGGCGATCGTGCGCCCCGGGCCTATCCAGGGGGACATGGTGCATCCCTACCTCAGGCGCCGCAGCGGTGCCGAGGCGGTGGCCTATCCGAGCGAAGCGGTGCGCGAGGTGCTCGAGCGCACCCTCGGCGTGCCGATCTTCCAGGAGCAGGTGATGCAGATCGCCATCACCGCCGCCGGCTTCACACCGGGGGAGGCCGATGCGCTGCGCCGCGCGATGGGGGCGTGGAAGCGCACCGGGGGACTGGATCCGTTCCGGGCGCGGCTGCTCTCGGGCATGCATGACCGGGGCTACCCGGATGAGTTCGCCGAGCGCATCTATCAGCAGATGACCGGGTTCGGTGAGTACGGCTTCCCGCAGTCGCACGCCATGAGCTTTGCGCTGCTGGTGTACGACTCGGCGTGGCTGAAGTGCCATGAGCCGGCGGCCTTCACCTGCGCGCTCCTCAACAGCCAGCCGATGGGCTTCTACGCCCCCGCGCAGCTGGTGCGCGATGCGCGCGCCCACGGGGTCGAGGTGCGCCCCGTCGATGTCGGCGTCAGCGCCTGGGACGCAACCCTCGAGCGGCGCGCGGATGGCGCGCCGGCGCTGCGGCTGGGGCTGCGCCTGGTGAAGTCCCTGAGCCAGGACGGTGCCGAGCGGCTGATCGCGGCACGGGCCGCCGGACCCTTCGTGAGCATCCGGGACTTAAGCGCGCGCAGCGGGCTCGACCGCGGCGATCTGGAGGCGCTCGCCGCCGCCGGGGCGCTCGCGGTGCTCAGCGGCAACCGGCACCTCGCCTTCTGGGAGGTGGCCGGTACCGAGCGCACCCTGCCGCTGGCGCCGGCTGACCTGCGCGGCGTGGCGGACGGGGAGGGCCGGCCGCTCTTGCGTGCGCCCACCGAAGGGGAGGGCATCGTCGCTGACTATGCCGCCTTAGGTCTCACCCTCGGGCGCCACCCGCTCGCGCTGCTGCGTGAGCGGCTGCGCGCCGCCCGGCTCAAGTGTGCCGCCGAGCTCGCGCAGCTGCATCACGGCAGCCGGGTGCGCACCGCGGGCATCGTGCTCATGCGCCAAAGACCCGGCACGGCGGGCGGGGTGACCTTCCTCACCCTCGAGGACGAGAGCGGCCAGGTGAACGTCATCGTGTGGGAGCGCATCGGCCGCGAGCAGCGCGCGCCGCTGCTTCAGTCCCGGCTGCTCGAGGTGCACGGGGAGCTGCAGCAGCAGGAGGGCGTGCGCCACCTGATTGCTCACCGCCTCATCGACCGCAGCGCGCTGCTCGGGCAGCTCCTGACGCGCTCGCGGGACTTCCACTGAGGGGTCTTTCAGTGCCGCGGCTTGCGGCGCGGGGGGCCACCCTTAGGCGGCTCGCCCTCGAGCCCGATCTCGTAGTCCTCGAAGTCGCTGGTGAGCTCGGCGGTATTCTTCTCTTCCATCAGCCGCTCGAGGCGCCGCCAGGCCGGGTCGCCGGCCTTCTGGCCACGCCGCTTGGCAAGGTCGAGCTCCTTATTGACCTGATCGAGGTCCACGTCGCCGTCCTCGATGGTCGGCTCGTCGGCCTCATCGTCCTCGTATTCGTCCGCTTCCGGCTTCTCACTCATACCTGGTGGTATGCCCTGGCTCAGACGGCGCGAACTTAAAACAGATCGCGCGGCAACTGCAATCTCTGCGCGACGCTTTGTGAAGTGCCGCGGCTTTTGCGCCGCAGCGGCCCCTCTAGTGGATGAGGTTGTTCATCTCGAAGATGGGCAAAAGCATCGCGAACACGATCATCATGACGAACACGCCCATGCCGACGATGAGCAGCGGGCCCAGGAGCCCGACCATGGCCGCGAGCAGGCCATCGAGCTCGCGCTCCTGACTGATCGAGGCGCGCTCGAGCATGCTGTCGAGCTCGCCCGAGGACTCGCCGCTGGAGATCAGGTGAATGGTCATCGGCGGAAACAGGCGGCTCTGGGCGAGCGAGCGCCCGATCGGGGCCCCCTCGCGCACGCGCGCCGCGGCCTCGGTGACCGCATCGCGCATCGGCAGGTGGGTCACCACTTCGCCAGCGATGCGCATCGCCTCGAGCACCGGCACGGAGGCGCCCGAGAGGATGCTGAAGGTGCGCGTGAAGCGTGCGGTGTTGAAGCCGCGCACGAGCTTGCCGAGCACCGGCACGCGCAGCTGGAAGCTGTGGAACTGCCGCTTGGCGGTCGGATTGCGCTGCCAGCGCCGGAACGCCCAGATGGCCAGCGCCAGCGCGATCACGAGGTAGATGCCGTAGTGGCGCACGAAGTCGCTCGTGCCGATGAGGACTCGGGTGATGAGCGGCAGCCGTGCCTTGGTGGACTCGAACACCGAGACCACCTTGGGCACCACGAACGCCAGAAGGAAGCTCACGATCACGAAGCACATGACGGTGAGCACGATCGGGTAGAGCAGCGCTGCGAGCACCTTCTGGCGGATCTCCTCGCGGCTCTCGGTGTAGTCGGCGAGCCGCTCGAGCACGTTGTCCAGGTGCCCGGACTGCTCCCCGGCGGCAACCGTGGCGCGGTAGATCTCGGGGAAGACCTTGGGGAACTCGGCAAAGCCCGAGGCGAGGGTGTGGCCCTCCATCACCTTGGCACGCACCCCGAGCACGATCGACTGCACGCGCGGCTTCTCGGTCTGCTGCGACACGGCGAGAAGCGACTCCTCCAGCGGCAATCCTGCGCGCACCAGGGTGGCGAGCTGGCGGGTGAACAGGGCGAGGTCGCCCGGGGCCACGCGCCGCAGCAGGCTGAAGGAGCGCTGCCGCTTGGCCTCGCGCTGCGCCACCTCGGCGACGCTGACCGGGAGCAGCTGCTGCTCGCGCAGCAGCTGGCGGATCTGCCGCGGGGTGTCGCCCTCGAGAATGCCCTTGCGCTCGCGGCCCCCGGCATCGAGGGCGGTGTATTCGAACGCACCCACGTCTGATCAGTCCTCGCGCGTGACGCGCAGTATTTCCTCGAGGGTGGTTTCGCCGCGCAGCACCCGGGCGCGGCCGTCGTCGCGGATGGAGGGCGTGGCGAGGCGCGCATGGCGCTCGATCTCCTGCTCGGAGGCGCCATCGTGGATCATGGTGCGCATCGCATCATCGACCACGATCAGCTCGTAGATGCCCGAGCGGCCGCGGTAGCCGCCGGTGGCATCGCGCCCCGGGCGGTACAGCGTCGGGGAGGGGTCGTTCGGACCTAAGTTCAGCAGGCGCCGCTCGTATTCCCCGGCGGTGAAGGGCTGCTTGGTGTCCGGGGACAGCACGCGCACCAGGCGCTGCGCCAAGACGCCGATCAGGCTCGAGGACAGCAGGAACGGCTCGATGCCCATGTCGCGCAGACGCGTGATGGCGCCGGCGGCGGTGTTGGTGTGCAGGGTCGAGAGCACCAGGTGGCCGGTCAAGCTCGCCTGCACGGCGATCTGCGCGGTCTCGAGGTCGCGGATCTCACCGATCAGCACCACGTCCGGGTCCTGGCGCAGGATCGCGCGCAGGCCGCGCGCGAAGGTCATCTCGACCTTGGTGTTCACCTGGGTCTGGCCGATGCCGTCGATGTAGTACTCGATCGGGTCCTCGACCGTCATGATGTTCTGGGTGTTGTCGTTCAGGCGCTCGAGGGCGGCGTACAGCGTGGTCGTCTTGCCCGAGCCGGTCGGACCGGTCACCAGCAGGATCCCGTGCGGCTTGTGGATGAGCTCATCCATCGCCGCCATCGTCTTCGGGTCCATGCCGAGGGAGGTGAGGTCGAGCCGGCCGGCCTGCTTGTCGAGGATACGTAGCACCACGCGCTCGCCGTGCCCGGAAGGGATGGTCGAGACGCGCACATCGACCGCGCGGCCGGCGATCTTGAGGCTGATGCGCCCATCCTGCGGCAGGCGCTTCTCGGCGATGTCCAGGCGTGACATGACCTTGATGCGCGAGACCACCAGCGGCGCCACCGCGCGCTTGGACTGCAGCACCTCGCGCAGCACGCCATCGACGCGGAAGCGGATCACCAGGCGGTTCTCGAACGGCTCGACGTGGATGTCGGAGGCGTTCTCCTTCACCGCCTGGGTGAGCACGGCATTGATCAGGCGGATGATCGGGGCGTCATCCTCGCTGTCGAGCAGGTCGGCCTGCTCGGGCAGCTCCTGGGCGAGGTGCGCAAGGTCGGTCTTGTCATCGAGCCCCTCGACCGCCTGCATGGCATCGGAGCCGGCCTCGTAGGCGCGGCGCAGGAGCTCATCGAACTGCCCCTCCGGCACCCGCTCCAGGCGGATCTGGCGGCGCAGGTAGCGGCGCACCTCGGCGAGCGCGTGCGGGGAGGCCGACTCGCGGTAGAAGCACTCGGCCACCCCGTCGACCACGCGGTTCACCAGGACGCCGTGGCGCTTGGCGAAGGCGAACGACAGGCGCCGCTCAGCGGCATCGGCGCTCTCGGCGAGCGGTGTGGCGAGCTCGTTCACGGCTGTCCGGGCGGCGCCGAGGTCCCGTTCGGGTCGGGCTTGGCGGTAGCGCTGGGGGCGGCGGTGCCCTGCTGCAGCGGGATCGTCGGACCGGGGGCCGAGGGCACCGGCGCCGGCTGCCCGGGGGCGACCGTCTGCGCCTGCGGCGGCGGCGCCGGCGGGAGCGGGTTCAGGGTGCCGCGCGCGACCCCCGGCAAGAGCGGCAGCGCCTCACGCTCGTCCAGGGACTTCTGCTGGTCGCGCATGTAGTTGTACTTGAGGTCCGTCTCGTAGGCGGCCTGCGCCTGGTCGCGCAGGATCTTCGGGCGGATGAAGAGGATGAGGTTGTTCTTGGTCGAGGTGGCGTTGCGCGTCTTGAACAGCAGCCCGATGATCGGAATGTTGCCGAGGTAGGGCACGCGGTTCTCGCCCTTGACGCTGTTGTCCTCGATCAGGCCCCCGAGCACTACGATACCGCCGTCCTCGATGAGCACGGTGGTGGTGATGGTGCGCTTGTTGGTCACCAGGTCGACCGCGCCGGCCGGCTTCTGGCCGATGCTCGAGCTCTCGATGGAGATCTTCAGCATCACCGCCGAGCCTTCCGGCGAGATCGTCGGGGTCACCTTGAGGATCGTGCCCACCTCTTCGCGCTGAATGGTCTGGAAGGGGTTCACCGTGCCGCCCGTCACCGCGGTGGTATTGGTGAACTGGCCGGTGACGAAGGGCACTTCCTGCGCGACCTTGAGCTCGGCCTCCTGGTTGTCCATGGTGACCGCAGAGGGGGTGGCGACCACGTTGGTATTGGTGTCACCGCGGATGGCGCGCAGCATCGCGGCGAAGTTCACGCCCGTGCCGGCGATGCGGCCGATGCCGATGGTCGTGCCCTGTAGGAGCGTCGTGGAGACGTTGGCGGGGTTCTGCACCGCGCCGGCGAGATCGACGATGCTCGTGCCGCCGATCGGGGAGACAAAGCTCCCGACGGGGATGTTCTGC
This sequence comes from uncultured Pseudomonadota bacterium, assembly GCA_963825385.1. GTDB lineage: Bacteria > Pseudomonadota > Gammaproteobacteria > Steroidobacterales > Steroidobacteraceae > 13-2-20CM-66-19. Next base: position 53,612 of record CAWGSX010000002.1, read on the forward strand.
CCGTTGGAGAAGGCCGCCCAGTTGATGCCGAGCTCGGCGTCCTTGTCGACGTCGACCTCGGCGATGATGGCCTCGACCAGCACCTGCGGGCGGCGGATGTCGAGCTTGTCGATGATGTCCATGACCGCCCGCATGAGCTTGGGCGGGGCGGTGATGACCAGCGCGTTGTTGGTCGGATCCGCCCACACCATGGCGTTCTTCTCGGCCTGCGCGGCGGCCGAGCCGCCACCGCCGCCGGCGCCCGCGCCGGCAGGTCCCGCCGAGGCCTGGGCGATGCCGGTGATCTGCTCCTTGAGCTTCGGCGCCATCTTCTCGGCATCGGCGTAGTGCAGGTAGCGCACGCGCGTATCGCCGCCGGCCTCGAGCGGGGTGTCCAGGTGCGCGATCAGCGCGCGCACGCGCAGGCGCTGGCTCTGCTCGCCGGCCACGAGCACGCTGTTGGAGCGCTCATCGGCGACGACCTTCACCTGGGCGCCCTCGGCGGCATTGCCGCCGGTGTAGAGCGAGTTCACGACGCGCACCACCTCGGCGGCCGAGGCGTTCTGCAGCGGCACGATGTCCGGCTCGGTGCCGCTTGCCTGATCGATGCGGTGGATGATGCGCATGATGCGCGCCACGTTCGAGGCGTGGTCGGTGATGATGAGGATGTTGGAGGCCTGGTAGGCGGCCAGGTGCCCGTACTGCGCCACCATCGGCCGCAGGATCGGGATCAGCTGCGAGGCGCTGACGTTGTTGACGCCCATCACCTGGGTGACGATCTCATCGGACTGCGGGTTCACCTTGTCCGGCAGATCGAGCGAGGGGAAGGTGCGGGTATTGGCGTCGGGGAGGATCTTCACCACGTTGCCGCCGGCCGGCACCGCGATGAAGCCGTAGACCTGCAGGATCGAGAGGAAGGCTTCGTAGAAGGCCGCCGGCGACATCGGCGTCGAGGACAGCATCGTCACCTGCGCGCGCACGCGCGGGTCGATGATGAAGTTCTTGCCGGTGGCGGCCGCGACCGCTTCGGCGATCTGCGTGATGTCGGCGTCCTTGAAGTTCGGGGTGATGCGCTGCACCGGTGCGGGGGGCGCGCCTGCGGGGGCCGGCGGCGGGCCGGCCGGCTGCGCCGCGGCAAGCGTGGCCGCAAGCAGCGCCACGCCGGTGCGCACGGTGAAAGAACCAAAGGCACTCATTCGCAAGTTAACCCCCGCAAAAACTGTCAGCCCGGCTCCCGCCGATCAGGGGCCGGTACTGTCCGACGTCGGCTGCGGCGGCGGCTCCGGGGCCGCCTCGGCCGGCGCCCCGGGCGGCAGCGCCGGGCCCGGTCCCGCCTGCTGGGCCTGGGAGGCGACGCTGTCGGCCTCCTGCGCCAGCTGCGCAATGTTCAATTGCAGATCCTGCGACTGCCCGTTGCGGATAACCGTGACGTGCGCCTCACTGGAGGTCTGCAGCGTGCGCAGGATCTGCTCGCTTCGATCGCGATCATCGAGCGGCGTTCCATTGATCGCCGTAACTTGGTCCCCGGGACGCAGTCCGAGGCGCGCGAACGCGGCCCGGTCGCGGCCCGGATACACCCGAAAGCCGTTCATGTGTCCGTGGTCCATCACCGGCTGGGGCCGCAGCACATCCCCGATCAGGCCCGGCTGCTCGGTGATCATGCGGCGCATGCGCTCCAGGGCCGGATTTTCCGTCCCCTGCAGCAGCTGCGCCGACGGCGGCGGCGCATTGCCGGCGTTCATCTGATGCGGCAGGGCGAGGGACTCGAGCTGCCCGTCGCGGTCGATCACGACGCGGTCGATGTAGACGGAGTGCAGCTTCGGTCCGCCGGCGATGGTGTCGCCGACCGCATACACCTTCGCGCTCTGCGCGGTCTGGCCGAGGATCGCCAGGCCGTTTTGCGGATCATTGCCGGCGATGATGCCGGTGAGCACGAGCGGCATGCTGGTCGCCGGCGCGTTCGAGGCGTCCTGCTTCGGCAGCGGGGCGGCGCCGAACAGGTGCGCATTGGTGATCGCGGCCACATCCACGGGCCGGTGGGCGGCGGCGGGTGTGGCCAGGGGCGCCTTGGCGGCCCCGGTCGAAAGTCCGGTCACGAGGAAGGCGGCCTGCACGCCGATCGCCAGCGCCAGAACCCAGGTGGCGATTCGTGGTCCTTCATTGAGCAAGAGCGTGCGCCAGCGCTCCTGGGCGGGCAGCCCCTCGAGCCAAGATGCCGCGTTCATGAGGATAAGAGCATGAGCTTCAGTATGTTCCGCTGGGCCGACCACAAGCCCTGCAACGTGCGCCCTGGCGCGGCGCCGCGCGCGCGAGCGATCTGCCATCATAAGCACGTCGCGCTTGTGCTCTCAAGCGATTGTTTCTGCAGGAGTAACGACTACTCATTCTGGCAGGCTTGTGTTGCCGTTTCGCGACCCCTATAAAGACTCCATGCCCGATCCGCATCCGGTCCGCCCTGATACCGGCGTCGTCGTCGAAGAGGCGCGCCCGGAGGTCAAGCAACCGCCGCTGTATCGGGTGGTGCTGCTGAACGATGACTACACGCCCATGGAGTTTGTCGTCGACGTGCTGGAAAAGTTCTTCTCCCTGAACCGTCCGACCGCCACACGCGTGATGCTGGAAGTGCACACCAAGGGCAAGGGGGTCTGCGGGGTCTTCACATACGAGATCGCGGAAACTAAGGTGGCGCAGGTGACCACGTACGCGCGCGACCACCAGCATCCGCTGATGTGCACGCTGGAGGAGGCCTGAACGCGGCGTCGTCTGACTGTTCCGCCGCGGCTTTAGGGTTTCTACTGGAACTGTGGAATTAGTGCTGAAGAGGTCCGCTTAAGTGCTGTCCAACGAGCTCGAATACTGTCTTAACGATGCCTTCCACCAAGCGCGCGAGGCGCGCCATGAGTACCTCACCGTCGAGCACCTGCTGCTCGCCATCCTCGACACCCCCAAGGTGCGCGAGGTGCTGCGGGCCTGCGGGGCGGATCTGGTGAAGTTCAAACAGGAGCTGAAGGAGCACATCGAGCAGTCGACCCCGAAGCTGGAGGAGGGCGAGGAGCGCGAGGTGCAGCCCACCCTCGGGTTCCAGCGCGTGCTGCAGCGCGCCGTGTTCCACGTGCAGTCGAGCGGCAAGAAGGAAGTAGGCGTCGGCAACGTGCTGGTCGCCATCTTCAGCGAGAAACAGAGCCACGCGGTGTTCCTGCTGAACCGCCGCCACGTGACGCGCCTGGACGTCGTCAACTACATCTCCCACGGCCTGTCCAAGATCGCCGAGGAGAAGACCGACAAGGAAGAAGGCGCCGCCGAAGCTGAGCGCGACGCCGAGGGTGGCTCGGCGCTGGAGAAGTACACGAGCAACCTCAACCGCATGGCCCAGGACGGGCGCATCGATCCGCTGATCGGCCGCAAGCTCGAGGTCGAGCGTACCATCGAGATCCTGTGCCGCCGCCGCAAGAACAATCCCCTCTACGTCGGCGAGGCCGGCGTCGGCAAGACCGCGATTGCCGAGGGGCTGGCGCGGCTGATCGTCGAGGGCAAGGTGCCCGAGGTGCTCTCGGACTCGACCATCTACGCGCTCGACATGGGTGCGCTGATCGCCGGCACGAAGTACCGCGGCGACTTCGAGAAGCGCCTGAAGGGCGTCATCACCGAGCTCAAGAAGCTCCCCGGCGCGATCCTGTTCATCGACGAGATTCACACCGTGATCGGCGCGGGCGCCGCCTCCGGCGGCGTCATGGACGCCTCCAACCTCATCAAGCCCGTGCTCACCAACGGCGAGATCCGCTGCATCGGCTCGACCACCTATCAGGAATATCGCGGCATCTTCGAGAAGGATCACGCCCTCGCGCGCCGCTTCCAGAAGATCGACGTGGTGGAGCCCTCGGTGGCCGAGACGGTGGAGATCCTCTTCGGGCTCAAGCCCCGCTTCGAGGAGCACCACGGCATCACCTACGCCGACGATGCGCTCAAGGCGGCCGCCGAGCTCGCCGCGCGTCACATCAACGAGCGGCACCTGCCGGATAAGGCCATCGACGTGGTCGATGAGGCCGGCGCCCGGCAGCGCCTCAAGCCCGTCGCCGAGCGCGAGAATACCGTCGAGGTGCGCCACATCGAGGACGTGGTGGCGCGCATGGCGCGTATCCCCGCCAAGAGCGTCTCGAGCTCCGACCGCGAGGTGCTGAAGAATCTGGAGCGCAACCTGAAGCTCGTGATCTTCGGGCAGGACCAGGCGATCGAGGCGCTCGCCGCCTCCATCAAGATGGCCCGCTCCGGACTCGGTGAATCCCGCAAGCCCGTCGGCAGCTTCCTCTTCGCAGGTCCCACCGGGGTGGGCAAGACCGAGGTCACCCGCCAGCTCGCGATCGCCATGGGGGTCGAGTTCCTGCGCTTCGACATGTCCGAGTACATGGAGCGCCACACGGTGTCGCGCCTGATCGGCGCGCCGCCGGGCTACATCGGCTTTGACCAGGGCGGGCTGCTCACCGAGGCGGTCACCAAGCACCCGCACTGCGTGCTGCTCCTCGATGAGATCGAGAAGGCGCATCCGGATGTGTTCAACCTGCTGCTGCAGGTGATGGACCACGGCACCCTCACCGACAACAACGGGCGCAAGGCCGACTTCCGCCACGTCATCATCGTCATGACCACCAACGCCGGCGCCCAGGAGATGGCGCGTGCCTCCATCGGCTTCACGCACGCGGACAACGCGAGCGACGGCATGGAGGCCATCCGCCGCATCTTCACGCCCGAGTTCCGCAACCGCCTGGACGCGGTGATCCAGTTCGCCGCCCTCGACCCGCTCACGATCGAGCGCGTGGTCGACAAGATCATCATGGAAGTGGAGTCGCAGCTCGAGGCCAAGGGCGTCACCATCAGCCTCGATGATGCGGCGCGGCGCTGGATCGCCGAGCATGGCTACGATGCCAAGATGGGCGCCCGTCCCATGGCCCGTACCATCCAGGAGCACATCAAGCGGCCGCTCGCCGAGGAGCTGCTGTTCGGCAGCCTCGCCAACGGCGGTCACGTCAAGGTCGCGGTGTCCAAGGACGGTGAGAAGCTCACGCTGGAGTGCGAGCCGGCGCAGCTGCCGGCAGTGCCGGCCTGATGAGGCCAGCGCGCGCTGCGCGCCTTAACAAGTCACCTTAAATAAGAGCGGGAACTCTAGCGGCCGCGGTAGATGATGCGGCCCTTGGTGAGGTCGTACGGCGTCATCTCCACCGTCACGGCATCGCCGGTGAGGATGCGGATGTAGTTCTTGCGCATCTTGCCGGAGATGTGCGCGGTCACGACGTGGCCGTTTTTCAGCTTCACGCGGAAAGTCGTGTTGGGCAGGGTCTCGGTGACCTCACCCTCCATCTGAATCGCATCTTCCTTCGACATACCGCCCTAAAGGCCGATCGGGGGCGCGAATTGGAGCACAAAGGCCGCGCTTCTGGCAATTTGGCCGCGAGCGCATCCGCTTGCGGGCCCCGGCCCCCTCAGGCCTCGCGCAGCACGGTCGCCGGGGCCGCGGCGTGCTCGGCCAAGAGAGCCTGGAACTGCCCGCGCGGGATGGTGCGCGCACCCAGGCTCTCCAGGTGTCGCGACGGCAGCTGGCAGTCGATCACGGCCAGAGCGTTGCGGCGGCACAGAGCCACCAGGTGCGCCAGCGCCGCCTTGGAGGCATCGCGCTCGCGGCTGAACATCGACTCCCCGAAGAACACCCCACCCAGGCGCACCCCGTAGAGCCCGCCGCTGAGTGCGCCGGCGTGGCGGATCTCGATGCTGTGCGCATAGCCGAGCTCCTGCAGGCGCAGATACGCCGCGCGCATCTCGCTCGTGATCCAGGTGCCGGGGCTGGTCGCGCGCGGCGCCGCGCAGCCATCGATCACGCCGGCAAAGTCACGATCCAGCGAGGCGGTGAAGCCGCGGTTGCGCAGGGTCTTGGCGAGACTGCGCCGCAGGCGGAATTCCTCGGGAAACAGCACCGCGCGCGGATCGGGCGACCACCACAGAACCGGCTGACCCGGGGAATACCAGGGGAAGATGCCGCGGCGATAGGCCGCGAGCAGTCGCTCCGGGGACAGATCACCGCCGGCAGCCAGAAGTCCCGCCGGCTCCTCGAGCGCCTGCTCCGGAGGCGGAAACCACTCCGGTGCATCGTGCGGGGAGAGCCAGGTGATGGTCCTCACGGCAGGGGGCCTGAGTGGCGCCGGCCGCGATAGGGCACGTGCGTCTGCACCTCGTGTGCGTAGGCCTCCACCGCCGCCCCCTCCTGCGCCAGGTAATCGGCGATCGCCGCGCGGAACTGCGGGTCGGCGATGAAGTGCGCCGACCAGGTGAGCGCAGGCTCAAAGCCCCGGCTCACCTTGTGCTCCCCCTGCGTGCCGGGCTCGAAGCGCTTAAGTCCCCGCTCGATGCAGAACTCGATCCCCTGGTGATAGCAGGCCTCGAAGTGCAGGCTGTGGTAGTCGGCATCAGCGCCCCAGTAGCGCCCGTAGAGCGTATCGGCGCCGACGAAGAAGATCGCCGCGGCCACCACGTGTGTGCCGATGAGCGCGAGCTTCACCATGAGGCTCTGCGGCAGCGCCCGGGCGATCTCGGTGAAGAACTCACGCGTGAGGTAGGGCTCGTGCCCGTGGCGCAGGAACGTGTCGCGGTGCAACTCATAGACCCGGTCGAGAAGCGCGCGGTCGAGCTCGCCCCCGAAGCGCGTCTCGAAGCGTACCCCGGCCTCCGCCACGCGCCGCCGCTCGCGCCTGGCTTTCTTGCGCTTCTCGGCGGTGAAGCTGGCCAGATAATCCTCGAAGCTCCCGTAGCCGCGGTTCACCCAGTGGAACTGGCAGTCGCGGCGCAGCAGCCAGCCGCGGCGCGCACAGGCGGCGCGGGCGGCCTCGTCCACGAACAGCGCATGCACGCTCGAGAGCGCGTGTCCCTGGGCGTAGCGCTCGAGCTCGCTCAGCAGACGCTCCTCGAAGTCGCTGCGCTCGAGCCCCTCACGCACCAGCAGCCGCGGGCCGCTCGCCGGTGTGAACGGGACCGCGACGGTGAGCTTGGGGTAGTAGCGGCGGCCGATGCGCTCGTAGGCGCGCGCCCAGGCGAAGTCGAATACGAATTCCCCGAAGGAGTGCGTCTTCACGTAGGCGGCGACCGCGGCGGCGAGGCCCGGCGGCGTCGCGGATGAGGATGTAGCGCGGCTCCCAGCCGCTGCCGGAACCGATGCAATGGGTGCGCTCGAGCGCGGCCAGAAACTCGTGGCGGCTGAAGGGATAGGCCTCGGCGCCGAGCGCGTTCCAGGTCTGCGCTCGCAGTTCCTTGATGCTCGTTAAAACCTCGGCCGTGTCCCTGGGCATCGCTTGAGCGTCGGTTCGCGCTAGGCGCCGGTGTGTGTGTCGAGCGCCTCGAGGTAGCGGTCGGCATCGAGCGCCGCCATGCAGCCGGCGCCGGCAGAGGTGATGGCCTGGCGGTAGATGTGGTCGGCGACGTCGCCGGCGGCGAAGACGCCGGGAATGCTGGTGGCGGTGCAGTTGCCCTCGATGCCGCTCTTGACGATGAGGTAGCCGTTCTCGTGCATCGCCAGCTGGCCGTGGAAGAGGCCGGTGTTCGGGGTATGGCCGATGGCGATGAACAGGCCCGTTACGGCCAGCTCGCGCGTCCCCGCACCGCTCACCGCCTTGAGCCGCACGCCGCTGACACCCTGCTCATCGCCGAGCACCTCCTCGACCGCGTGGTTCCAGATCACCGACATCTTGCCGGTCTCGACCTCGCGGAACAGGCGGTCCTGCATGATGCGTTCGGCGCGCAGCTTGTCGCGGCGGTGGATGAGGGTGACGTGCTGCGCGATGTGCGAGAGGTACAGCGCTTCCTCGACCGCGGTGTTGCCGCCCCCGACCACCGCGACCCTCTGGCCGCGGAAGAAAAAGCCGTCGCAGGTGGCGCAGGCCGAGACGCCGCGGCCGCGGTGCTTCTCCTCGGAGGGCAGGCCCAGGTAGCGGGCGGTGGCCCCGGTGGCGATGATCAGCGCATCGCAGGTATAGGTGCCGGAGTCGCCGAGCAGGCGAAAGGGGCGGCTGTTGAGGTCCGCGCTGTGCACGTGGTCGTTGATGATCTGGGTGTTGAAGCGCTCGGCATGGCGCTTCATGCGCTCCATGAGCGCCGGGCCCTGCAGTCCCTCGACGTCTCCGGGCCAGTTGTCGACGTCGGTGGTGGTCATGAGCTGGCCGCCCTGCTCAAGCCCGGTGATCAAGAGCGGCGCGCGATTGGCGCGCGCCGCGTACACGGCGGCGCTGTAGCCGGCCGGTCCTGAGCCGAGAATGATGAGGCGACTGTGCCGGAGCTTCGTCATGGAGTACCCGGAAATCGAAACACTTAAGGCATAGTACCTAAGCCTTATAATGGTACGCGGTCTATCTTACGACGGAGATTGAAGGGGTTGGCCGAATCGACTGCATCGGCGCGTAACGGCGCCCGCTTTACCGCGGCGGTGAGCCGCGGCCTGCGCGAGAGCGCCATCATCGCCATCGCCATCGTGGCGCTGGTGCTTTTGGTTGCGCTCGCCAGTTACAGCCCGGATGATCCCGGATTCTCCTTCACCGGCAACGCCGCCGCGGTTCACAACCGCATCGGCGTCGTCGGCGCCTGGCTTGCCGACATGCTCTTTTTCCTCTTCGGCCGGCCGGCGTTCCTGTTTCCCCTGATGCTCGCGCTCGCCTGCGTGGCGCTGCAGCGGCGCATCCGTGCCGAGGGCACCTCGCGCGCCAATACCGCGGTGCGCGTGGCCGGGTTCCTGCTGATTCTCGTGGCGAGCTGCGCGCTCACGACGCTCCACTGGCAGCCGGGCACGCTGCGCCAGAGCGCCGGCGGGGTGGTGGGGTCGCTGGTCGGCAACGGACTTGCCGCCGGGGTGAATTTCCTCGGCGCGACGCTGCTGCTGATTGCCGCCTGGATGGCCGGCCTGTCCCTCGCCTTCGGCGTCTCCTGGTTCACCATCATGGACCGCCTCGGCACCCTTGCCTGGACCGGCATCGGCTGGCTGCGGGCCCGCTCGGCCTCCTCGCGCGACGCCGCCGAGGGGCGCGAGCGGCGCCAGGCGCGCAAGGAGGCGGTGGAGAGCTCGCAGAAGAAGTCGGCGACGCGCGCCCCGCCGCGCATCGAGCCGCCGCTGCCGGTGGTGGAGAAGAGCGCGCGCGTCGAGCGCGAGCGGCAGGTGCCGCTGTTTGATGCACCCAAGGCCAACGAGCTGCCGCCGCTGAAGCTTCTCGACGATCCGCCGCCGCGCGAGCCGCTGTACTCGGCCGAGGCCCTCGAGGCGCTCTCGCGCCTGGTGGAGATGAAGCTCAAGGACTTCGGCATCGAGGTCGAGGTCGTGGCGGTGCAGCCCGGGCCGGTGGTGACGCGGTTTGAGCTGCGGCCGGCTCCGGGCGTCAAGGCGAGCCAGATCACCGCGCTCGCCAAGGATCTGGCGCGCGCCCTCTCGGTGCTGAGCGTGCGCGTCGTGGAGGTCATCCCGGGCAAGAGCGTCATGGGGCTCGAGATCGCCAACGAGAAGCGCGAGGTCGTGACCTTGGGCGAGATCATCCGCTCCAAGGCCTACGACGAGGTGCACTCGCCGCTCGCGCTGGCGCTCGGCAAGGACATCGGCGGTCAGCCGATGGTGGCGGACCTGGCGCGCATGCCGCACCTGCTGATCGCCGGCACCACCGGCTCGGGTAAATCGGTGGGCATCAACGCCATGGTGCTCTCGCTGCTGTACAAGTCCACCGCCGAGCACGTGCGCCTGATCATGATCGATCCGAAGATGCTCGAGCTGTCGGTGTACGAGGGCATCCCGCACCTGCTCGCCCCGGTCGTGACCGACATGAAGCAGGCCGCTAATGCGCTGCGCTGGTGCGTGGCGGAGATGGAGCGGCGCTATCAGCTGATGGCTGCGCTCGGGGTGCGCAACATCTCCGGCTTCAACCGCCGCGTCAAGGAAGCCATCGACGAGGGCAAGCCGATCAAGGATCCGGTGATGATGCTGCGCGCGGCCAACGATCCCTCCATCGACCAGCGCCAGATCGAGGACCTGACGCCGCTCCCGTACGTCGTCGTCGTGGTCGATGAGCTCGCCGACCTCATGATGATCGTCGGCAAGAAGGTCGAGGAGCTCATCACGCGCCTGGCACAGAAGGCGCGCGCCTCGGGGCTGCACCTGATCCTCGCCACCCAGCGCCCCTCGGTGGATGTCATCACCGGCCTCATCAAGGCCAACATTCCCTGCCGTATCGCCTTCCAGGTATCCGCGCGCGTCGACTCGCGCACCATCCTCGACCAGATGGGGGCGGAGACGCTGCTCGGCCACGGCGACATGCTGTATCTGCCGCCGGGCACCTCGCTCCCGACCCGCGTGCACGGTGCGTTCGTCTCCGATCAGGAGGTGCACCGCGTGGTCGAGGCGCTCAAGAGCTCCACCCCGCCCAACTACATCGAGGAAGTGCTCTCGGGGCCGCAGACCCCGATCCCGGGACTTACCGGGGAGGAGGGCGAGGGCGGTGCGGCCGGAGGCGCGGAGAGCGCCGAGCAGGACCCGCTCTACGACGAGGCCGTGCGCATCGTCACCACCGAGCGCAAGCCCTCCATCTCCTACGTGCAGCGGCGCCTGAAGATCGGCTACAACCGCGCCGCGCGCCTGCTCGAGGCGATGGAGCTGGCGGGCCTGGTCGGTCCGTTGCAGGCCAACGGCGCCCGCGACGTGCTCGCGCCGGCTCCGCCGGAGGACTGAGGGGCGCATGCGGCAGATGTTCCGGCGCGGTGCGGCGCGCAGCCTCCTTGGCGGACTTGGCCTCCTGCTGTGCATGGGGCTCGCCCAGGCGGCGACGCCGCTCGATGCCTACCTCGATAACCTCAAGACCTTGCGGGCGAGCTTCCTGCAGACCCTGGCGGATGCGCACGGCCGCGAGATCGACCGCGCCACCGGCACCCTGATCGTGCAGCGTCCGGGCAAGTTCAGTTGGGACATCCACCCGCAGAACTCCGGGGGCAGCGCCACCGGCGAGGGACAGCTGATGGTATGTGACGGCACCAACCTGTGGTTCTATGACCGTGACCTGCAGCAGGTCACGGTAAAGCCCGTCGACGCCGCGCTCACCGCCACGCCGGCGATGCTGCTGTCGGGGGCGGCCGACCCGCGCCAGAACTTCAAGATCACCTCCGCCGGCACCCGCGCCGGCCTCAACTGGGTGCTGGTCGAGCCGCTGGCCGCGGATGCCGACTTCCGCAGTGCGCTGTTCGGTTTCGCGAGCGATGATCTCAAGCGCATGATCGTCGAGGACAAGCTCGGCCAGACCGCCACCATCATGTTTCAGCAGGTGGCGCGCAACGTCCCCGTGGCCCCCCAGGATCTCGCCTTCACCCCGCCCAAGGGTGTCGATGTCATCGGCACGCCGCATCCCTAGCAGCCGTGAGCTCTGACGATCTTTTTGCCGTCGAGGGGCTGCGGCCCCTCGCCGACCGCATGCGGCCGCGCCACATCGGCGAGTTCATCGGTCAGCAGCACCTGCTCGGGCCGGGCAAGCCTCTGGCGGCCTCCCTCGCCGCCGGCCGGCTGCACTCGCTCATCCTGTGGGGACCGCCCGGCACCGGCAAGACCACTCTGGCGCGGCTGATCGCGCAGGCCTCCAACGCCCAGTTCATCCAGCTCTCGGCCGTGATGGCCGGGGTGAAGGACATCCGCGCCGCGGTGGAGTCCGCGCGCGCGGCGCGCGCCGCAGACGGGCGGCCGACGCTTTTGTTCCTGGACGAGGTGCACCGCTTCAACAAGGCACAGCAGGACACCTTCCTGCCCTACCTCGAGGACGGCACCCTGACCTTCGTCGGTGCGACCACGGAGAACCCCTCCTTCGAGGTGGTGAGCGCGCTTCTGTCACGTGCCCGGGTGTACGTGCTGCGCGCGCTCACGGTCGAGGACCTCACCGCGCTTCTCAAGCGCGCGCTCAGCGACAGCGAGCGCGGTCTGGGACGCGAGCACATCAGCGCCGAGGATGCCGCGCTCGAGCTCATCGCCCGCGCGGCCGACGGCGACGGCCGGCGCGCCCTCAACATGCTCGAGATCGGCGCGAGTCTGGTCGAGGCGGCCGGGGGTGCGCGCAGCCTGACCCTGGCGATCGCCCAGGAGGTGGCCGGTGGCACGCTGCGCCGCTTCGACAAGGGGGGCGATCAGTTCTACGACCAGATCTCGGCGCTGCACAAAGCGGTGCGCGGCTCGGACCCGGATGGGGCGCTCTACTGGCTGTGCCGCATGCTCGATGGCGGGTGCGACCCGATCTACCTCGCACGCCGCATCGCGCGCATGGCCATCGAGGACATAGGACTTGCCGACCCGCGCGCCTTTGCGCTCACCCTCGAGGCCTGGGAGGCCTACGAGCGCCTGGGTACGCCCGAAGGCGAGCTCGCGCTCGCCACCGGGGTGGTCTACCTCGCCTGCGCACCCAAGAGCAATGCCGTCTACGTCGCGATGGGCGAGGCGATGGCGGACGTGAAGGAGTTCGGCACGCTCGAGGTGCCGCTGCAACTGCGCAACGCGCCGACGCGCCTCATGAAGAACCTGGGCTACGGGCGCGAGTACCGCTACGCGCATGACGAGCCGGACGCCTTTGCCGCCGGCGAGCGCTACCTGCCGGAGGGCTTGCCGGATCGGCGATACTATCGCCCGGTGCCCCGCGGACTTGAGATCAAGATCGGCGAGGCCCTCGCCCGCCTGCGGGCGCGCAACGAGTCGAAAGGGTGAGGCCGTGATCGATCCAAAACTGCTGCGCAGCGACCCGGAAGGGGTGGCGCGCAATCTGGCGCGGCGCGGCTTCGTGCTCGATGTCGCAGCGCTGCGGGCGCTCGAGGACAAGCGCAAGCCCTGGACCGTCGAGGTCGACCGCCTGCGCGCCGAGCGCAACGCCAACGCCAAGGCGGTCGGCATGGCCAAGGGTCAGGGGCGGGATGCCGGCGCGCTTCTGGCCAAGGGCGAGAGTCTCACCGCCGCGCTCGCCGAGGCCGAAGGCAAGCTCGCCGCCGTGCAGGAGGAGCTCGAGGAGTGGCAGCTCGGGCTGCCGAACCTGCTGCAGGACTCCGTGCCGGATGGGCGCGACGAGAGCGCCAACCGCGAGGTGCGCCGGCACGGTGAGCCGCGGCGCTTCAGTTTCAAGCCCAGGGACCACGTCGCGGTCGGCGAGCATCTGGGCGGCCTCGACTTCGCCGCCGCGGCGCGCCTCTCCGGCGCGCGCTTCGTGGTGCTGAAGGGCCAGCTTGCGCACCTGCATCGCGCACTCGCGCAGTTCATGCTGGACCTGCATACGCGTGAGCACGGCTATACCGAGGTGTACGTGCCGTATCTGGTGCAGCGCCCGGCGCTCATCGGCACCGGCCAGCTGCCGAAGTTCGAGCAGGACCTGTTCGCCGTGCGCGGCGAGCAGGGCTTCTTTCTCATCCCGACCGCGGAGGTGCCGGTCACCAACCTCGTGCGCGGGGAGATCGTGCCCGCCGAGGCGCTGCCGCTGAAGTTCGTCGCCCACACGCCGTGCTTCCGCTCCGAGGCGGGCGCGGCCGGCAAGGACACCCGCGGCATGATCCGCAATCATCAGTTCGACAAGGTCGAGCTGGTGCAGCTGGTGCGCCCGGAGGCCTCCGTCGCCGCGCTCGAGGAGCTCACCGGCCACGCCGAGACGGTGCTCCAGCGGCTGAACATTCCCTACCGCACGGTGGCGCTGTGCGCCGGGGACATCGGCTTCGGCAGCGCCAAGACCTACGACCTCGAGGCCTGGCTCCCCTCGCAGGAGCGCTACCGCGAGATCTCCTCGTGCAGCAACTTCGAGGCCTTCCAGGCGCGGCGCATGCAGGCGCGCTGGCGCAATCCGGACGGTGGCAAACCCGAGCCGCTGCACACCTTGAATGGCTCGGGACTGGCCGTCGGGCGCACCCTGGTTGCGATCCTCGAGAACTTCCAGGAAGAGGACGGCTCGGTGCGCGTACCCGAGGCGCTGCACCCCTATCTGGGCGGCCGCACGCGGCTGACCGCGTAGACTATCGATTATCGATAGCCATATACTGCATTTCACGATGAAGCGCACGCCGCGCAAGACCAGTCCGGCGCGAGCGCGCGACCCGCTCTTCAACCGCTCCGTGGAGAAGGCCCTGGCGATCCTGGCAGCCTTCGGGGGAGAGCGACGCGCACTCAGTCTCGCGGAACTCGCCGCGGGAGTCGGCATGACGACCAGTTCCGCGCAGCGCTGCGTGCACACGCTGGTGCGCCTCGGGTTTCTGCGCCGCGACCCGGGGGTCAAGCGCTGGGTGCTCACCCCGCGCACGCTCGCGCTCGCGCATGCCTACCTCGCCGGACACGCGCTGCTCGAGCACGCCACCCCGCACCTGATCGACCTCAACCAGGCGAGCGGGGAGTCGGTGAGCCTGTCCGAGCCCGAGGGCGATGACATGGTGTTCATCGCGCGCTTCCCGAGCCTGAAGCGTTTCACCATCCACATGCCGGTCGGGCGGCGCCTGCCGATGTACTGCACGGCCTCGGGGCGGGCCTACCTATCGGCGCTGCCGCCGCCGGTGGCGCCGCGCCTGCTGCGGCGCTGCGAGCTGCGCGCCCTTACCCCGCACACCCTCACCGATGCGGCGCTCATCGTGCGCCGGGTGCAGGAGGCGCGCGAGGCCGGCTACGCCTGGTCGGAGCAGGAGTGCTACCGCGGCGACCTGTCGATCGCAGCCCCGGTGCTGGGAATCGACGGCACCCCGCTGGCCGCGGTCAACATCTCCGCGCCCACCAGCCGCTGGACCCTGGCGGAGATGCGCAGCAAGCTCGCGCCGCTGCTGCTGCAGACTGCGCGCGCGGCATCCCATGGCCAGGCGATGCTGAGGTCCGCGTGAACGAGGTCCCGCAGAGCAAACCGGTGGAGCTCAGCCGCTCGCTGCAGCCGCGCCACATCACCATGATCTCGATCGGCGGCATGATCGGCGCGGGCCTGTTCGTGAGCAGTAGCGCCGCGATCGCCGCCACCGGTCCGGCCATCGTGATCAGCTACCTGATCACCGGCACGCTGGTGTTGCTGGTCATGCGCATGCTGGGTGAGATGGCCATGACGCTGCCGACCGTGCGCTCCTTCACCGAGTTCGCGCGCGCCGGTCTTGGCAACTGGGGCGGCTTTGTCGCCGGCTGGCTGTACTGGTATTTCTGGATGATCGTCGTGCCGGTGGAGGCCATCGCCGGGGCCAACATCCTGCACAGCTGGTTTGCGCCCGCCCTCGACATAGCGCCCTGGGCACTGGGCCTGGCGCTCATGGGGGTCATGACCGGGGTCAACCTCATGTCGGCGCGCAGCTACGGGGAGTTCGAGTTCTGGTTCGCCTCCATCAAGGTGGCGGCGATCCTGGTGTTCATCGCGCTCGCCGCGGCTTTCGCGCTCGGCTTCACCGCCCCGCACGGCAATACCTTCGCAAACCTCACCGCCTTCGGCGGCTTTGCGCCGAAGGGCATCACCGCGGTCCTCTCCGGTGCGGTCACCGTGTATTTCTCCCTGACCGGGGCTGAGATCACCACCATCGCCGCCGCGGAATCGAAGGAGCCGGCGCGCGCGGTGGCCAAGATGAGCACCACCGTGATCGTGCGCATCCTCACTTTCTACGTCGGCTCGATCCTGCTCATCGTGAGCGTGGTTCCCTGGACGCAGGTGCGCTCCGGGGAGTCGCCCTTTACGCTCGCCCTGTCCACCATGCAGTTCCGCTGGGCAAGCCTGGCGATGAGCGCCATCATCCTCACCGCGGTACTGTCGTGTCTGAACTCGGCTTTCTACGTCTGCTCGCGCGTGCTGTTCGTGCTGGCCGAGCACGGCGATGCGCCGCAGTATCTGGTGCAGCTGAACCCGCGTCGCGTGCCGACGCGCTCGGTGTGGATGGGGAGCATCGCCGGGGTGCTGGGCATCTTTGCCGCCACCGCGCACTCGCAGAAGGTATTCGCCTTCCTGGTGAACGCCTCCGGCGCGCTGATGGTGTTCATCTACATGATGATCGTGGTGGCGCACCTGCGCGTGCGGCGCGCGCGCGAGGCGGCAGGGGGCCCGCTGCCCGCGCTCACGATGTGGCTCTTCCCCTGGCTCGACTATGTCGCGCTCGGCGGCATGGCGGCGGTTCTCTACGCCATGGCCCGTACGCCGGAGATGCAGCACGACTTCAATGCGAGCATCCTGTCTCTGGGCGTCGCGCTGGGAGCTTTCCTGCTCGTCAACTCACGCCGGCGCGCCCGCGCCCTGCGCACCGCTTCGGTGCAATCGTGACTGCCGGACGCACCACAACTAACCGCGCCACGCGCGCCATGCGCAGCTGGATCAGCGATGCTTGAGCCCGCTCTTGGGTTGTGACTAGAGTGTCCGCACGCGCCTTCGGTGCGGCAGACGAAGAAACAAGATCAGGTGGGAGTTTTTTATGCGACGCATTCGCGGTCAGAAGTCATGGTCGTCTCATTTCGGGGGCGTGGGTGGCGCCCTGGTGCTGATGAGCGCTGCTGGGGCGGCGTTCGCCCAGGAGCAGGCGGCGGAGGCCACATCCGCAGGCCCACTGCAGGAGGTCACCGTCACGGCCACCCGGCGCGAGGAGTCCCTGAGCAAGGTGCCGATCAGCGTCACCGCGCTCACCCAGGAGAACATGGACGACCGTGGCATCAAGGACTTCCAGGAAGTCGCGCGCTTCACCCCGGGCGTAAACTTCGACAACTCCGGCACGAACAACATCTCGATCCGCGGCATATCCAGCACCGGCGGCTCCGGCACCACCGGCATCTACATGGATGACACGCCGATCCAGATGCGTGCGCTCGCCTTCAATCCCGACGAGGCGCTGCCGAAGTCCTTCGACATCGATCGCATCGAGGTGCTGCGCGGCCCGCAGGGCACGCTGTTCGGCGCCGGCTCCGAGGGTGGCACGGTGCGCTACATCACCACCCAGCCGAGCCTCACCACCAGCTCGATCTACAGCCGCGAGGAAATCGCCAACACGCAGGGCGGGGCGCCGAGCTACGAGGCCGGCGCGGCCGTCGGCGGCCCGCTGATCCAGGGGGTGCTGGGTGCGCGCTTCGCGATCTCCTACCGGCGCGATGGCGGCTGGGTTGACGACATCAACCCGGTCAGCGGGCAGCAGACCGAGCAGAACGCCAACTTCCGCAACACGCTGCTCATGCGCCTCGCGGCGCTGTGGCAGATCTCGGACAAGTGGTCCATGACTCCGGGGATCTACTACCAGGACCAGTACAAGAACGACATCGACAACTACTGGCCGCTGTATTCCGACCCGAACAACAACAAGTTCGTGAACGCCGATCCCACGCAACGCCGCGTGCCGGACCGCTTCTACCTCGCCTCGCTGAAGATCAGCGGGGACCTGGGCTTTGCGGAATTCGTCTCCAATACCGCCTACTACCACAGAAAGGAGCAGGACGGTTACGAAGGCACCCTCTACAACCTCGGCTTCTACCAGACGTTCATGGGCTCTGCAGACCCTGATCGACGCGAATGGCATCCACCTGCCGGCCGGAGCGATGAATTACACCTCACCCTCCACGGTGGACAACGGCCAGATCAACCTCACGCAGGAGTTTCGCCTGCAGTCGAGCGATCCGGCGGCGAAGCTGTTGTGGACTGCGGGCATCTTCCTCACCGAGAACCGCCAGAGCTATCTGGAGCAGATCCACGATCCGCTCCTGAACGAACTCAGCGAGGCGCTCACCGGCACCCCCTACACCGACGTGTTCACGGACAACAACGGCAATCCGGTGCCCTATGTCGCCGGCTTCCCCTACGACTCGTACTTCCTCTCGACCCGCGCCAAGGATGAGCAGTACGCACTCTTCGGCGAAGGCACCTACAGCTTCACGGACCAGTTCAAGCTGACCGTCGGCGCGCGCTACTCGAAGAACAAGTACTCCTTCGACACCTATACCGGCGGCCCGCAGCTGTTTGCGCCGCCGACCTTCGGTTCGGGAAGCAACAGCGAGAACGCCTTCACCCCGAAGGTGAGTCTGCAGTACCAGGCCGATCAGAAGAACCTCTACTACTTCACCTGGGCGAAGGGCTTCCGGCCCGGTGGGGCCAACAATCCGCTGCCGCCGATCGCCTGCGCCTCGGACTTCGTCACCCTCGGCATCAAGGAATCGCCCACCACCTACGGCTCGGACACGGTCAGCAGCTTCGAGGTAGGCGCCAAGAACAACATCAATAACGTGGTGCGCATCGCGACCAGCATCTACTACATCAAGTGGAACAACATCCAGCAGACCGTCATCCCGCCGGTGTGCCAGATCTCCTTCATCGCGAATCTCGGCCAGGCGGTGGCCAAGGGCGGCGACATCCAGGCCGACGTGGCGCTGACCGACAATCTCACCTTCGAGGTCGCGGCCGGCTACACCGACGCGCGCTACAGCCAGGCCTCGAAGCTCAGCCCGGTCGAGACCACGCCGGTCGTGGCCGACGGCGATGCCATCACCGGCCAGTCGAGCGAGACCGGTGGCGGCCAGCCGACTTCCCCGGTGACCGTATCGGCGGGCCTGGAGTACAAGTTCACCGCCTTCGCGCGTCCGACCTTCGTGCGCATCGACTCGGAGTACAAGTCGCGCGCCAAGTGGGTGACCCCGGGCCTGGACGGCTCGCCCACCGACCTCGGCGGCAAGGCCAATACGCTGCAGTACGATGCCGGCAATTTCGTGCTGCCGGGTACGGTGTTCACCAGCATGCGCGCCGGTATGGAGTTCGGCGCCTGGCAGGTGAGCGCCTTCGTCGATAATCTCGCCAACCTTCATCCGGTGGTCGATTACAACAACACCATCTGCCCCTCGGACGTGACCACGAGCGCCTGCAGCCAGTCCGGCGGCGAGCGGCTGCTGCGCGAGTACACCTGGCGGCCGCGCACCTACGGCCTGACTTTCATCCTCAAGAAATAATGGCGCGAAGTCGCGGTGCGGGCCCGGGCGGGCCCGCACTGCCCCCGGCGTTGCCGCCGGGCGCGCAGCGGGCGATTCCGCGCCGGGACTTTCTGCAGGGCACGCTGGTGGCCGCCGCCGGCAGCCTGTGCGGGCCGCTGCTGCACGGCGTCGCCTCGGCCGCGGAGTCCGAGCTCCCGGCAGCGGTGCTGCCGGACTATCCGCCGGCCCTCACCGGGCTGCGCGGCGCGCATCCCGGATCGTTCGAGGCCGCTCATGCCCGGCGCGACGGCAGCCCCGTGCCGCCGGCCGAGGACAGCGGCGAGCGCTACGATCTGATCGTAGTCGGGGCCGGGATCAGCGGCCTTGCCGCTGCGCACTTCTACCGGCAGCGCTTCGGCGCCGCGCGCCGCATTCTCATCCTCGACAATCACGATGACTTCGGCGGTCACGCCAAGCGCAACGAGTTCACCCTCGCCGGTCGCATGCAGCTGGTGAACGGGGGCACGCTCGACATCGACAGTCCGCGCCCCTACAGCGCCGTCGCGCGCGGGCTCCTTGCCGAGCTCGGCGTGGACGTGCCCGCGCTCAGCCGCCGCATCGAGCACCGCGCGCACTACGCGCAGCTGGGTCTCAAGCGCGCGGTGTTCTTCGATCGCGAGACCTTCGGCGCCGACCGTCTGGTGGCCGGGTTCGGCACGGCGCGCCTCGCCGACCTGCTGCGCCAGACACCGCTCTCCGCGGCCGCGCGGGCAGACCTCATGCGTATCGAGCACGGCCACGAGGACTACCTTCCCGGTCTCACCAGCGCGCAAAAGAAGGAGCGGCTCGCCGGGATCAGCTATCGCGCCTTCCTGCGCGACTGCGCCCGCGTGGATCCTGCGGTGCTTGCCTACTATCAGCGCCGCAGCCACGGGGAGTGGGCGGTCGGCATCGATGCGGTCTCGGCGCTGGACCTGTGGGGCTATGGCTATCCTGGCTTCCAGGGCCTGGGCCTCGATGCGGGCATCACTGCGCGCATGGGCCCCACCGCCGCGGGCTACCACGAGAGCGGTGGCTCCCCGCGGCTGCACTTCCCCGACGGCAATGCCACGCTTGCGCGCCTTCTGGTGCGGCGCCTGCTGCCCGCGTGCGCTGCGGGCAGCACGGTGGAGGAGGTGACCACCGCGCGCTTTGATTACAGCGCACTCGATCGCCCGGGGAGCCCTGTGCGGCTGCGCCTGCTGAGCACGGTCGTGCGCGTGGCGCAGACCGCGGCATCCGGCGCGGCGCCGGAGGTCCAAGTGAGCTGGGTGCGATCGGGGCGTGCATATGTGGCGCGCGCACGTCACACCGTGCTCGCGTGCTGGAACGTCATGATTCCCTATCTGTGCCCGCAGCTGCCGGAATCGCAGAAGGCCGCACTGCATTCGCTGGTGAAGGCGCCGCTGGTGTACGCGAACGTGGCGCTGAGCAACTGGCGCGCCTTTGCGGCCGCAGGCGCGAGCGAGATCTACGCCCCGGGGAGCTATTTCAGCAATCTCTACCTGAATCCGCGCGTCGATATCGGCGCGTACCAAAGCCCGACTCAGCCCGCCGAGCCGATCGTGCTGCGCCTCGAGCGCGCGCCCTGCCAGCCGGGCCTGAGCGAGCGTGAGCAGAACCGCGCGGGGCGGGCCGAGCTCTTAGCCACCTCTTTTGCGCGCTTCGAGAGCGAGATCCGCGCGCAGCTCGCGCGCATGCTCGGGCCTTTCGGCCTCGATCCGGCGCGGGACATCCTCGCGATAACCGTGAACCGCTGGCCGCACGGCTACGCGCCCGAGTACAACTCGCTGTTCGATCCGCTCCTGCCGGAGGCGCAGC
The DNA here is from genome assembly GCA_963825385.1 of uncultured Pseudomonadota bacterium. Lineage (GTDB taxonomy): Bacteria > Pseudomonadota > Gammaproteobacteria > Steroidobacterales > Steroidobacteraceae > 13-2-20CM-66-19. The sequence goes on from CAWGSX010000002.1 coordinate 74,340, forward strand.
AGCCGCAGGTCCTGGGCCGCGCGCCCTGCGGGCAGATCAGCATCGCCAACTCCGACTCCGGCGCTGCCGCCTACACGGACGCGGCCATCGACCAGGCCCACCGCGCCGTGAGTGAGCTGCCGGCCTAGCGCAGCCGGCGACCCGGGTTCTTGTACACCTCGACGCCCCGGAACCAGGTGCCGAGCACCTGCGTCTGTGCGACCTCATCCGCGTGCCCTTTCGCGGCCAGCTGCAGGATGTCGCGGTCGAGGACGATGAAGTCGGCGGATTTGCCGGCCTCGAGCGAGCCGGCATCGTGGTCAATATTGAGCATGCGGGCGCCGGAGATGGTGTAGGCCTCGATCACCTCGGGCAGGGTGATGGACTGCTGCGGATTGAGCGCCGGCTGGCCCGGTATGCGCCGCGTCACCGCGTACGCCATGTTCACGAACGGCCGCGGGTCGCGCGTGTCGACCGGCGCATCCGAGCCTGCGGTGATGATCGCCCCGGCCTCCTTCACGGCGCGCACCGGATAGGCATTGCTCTCGTAGTAGCTGCCGGGGACGTGCAGCGCCTGGTAGCCGTTGCCGTGCACCTCCTGCACGAAGGGGATGACGGTCATGTCGTACTCCGGATCGGTGGTCATCCAGGCATACGTGAAGGCGACGTAGAGGTGATCGCGGCCGATGCGCTGCACGTCCGCCGGATTCACCAGCTGCAGATGCGCCAGCGCGTCCCGGGTCGTGGCGATGCCGTCAGCGGCGCGCGCCGCCTCGATGGCGTCGATGGCGGTGCGCGCGGCGCGGTCGCCGATGACATGGAAATGCAGGCTGTAGCCAGCGAGGTGCATGCGGCGCGCGTACTCGAGGAGGATGGCGCGGTCGTGCTGCAGCTGACCCGCGGAGATAGTGCACTGCCCCGGGTGGTAGCCGTTGGCCTTCATGAAGGCGCCGACCGCCTCGGCAGTCGCATAGTTCTCCGGGTGCGCACGGGCCTCCTGGCACACGGTGGATGCCAGGTCGACGTAACCCGTGACGGAGACGCCGCCCTTGGCGTCGATGGCAAAAATCGGCTGCAGCCAGGGCCTGAGGCTCGCGCCGTCGGGGAGCGTCGGCGGTACCGCGAGCGGATTACCCTCGATGACACCGTCGGCGAAGATCTTCACGACGTCGGCGCGGATGAGCTCGCTGGTCGCGTACTTGGCGCGGATCGCGTTGGCCTCGGTGAGGATGCGCTCGTAGTCGACCTCGCCATTGTTCTTGCGCGTTGCCGAGGGGTCGAAGAACAGCGCGAGCTCCACGCGCACGGTGAGCTTGTTCTGTGCGAGTAGCTTGTCATACACCACCTGGCCTTCGGGCGCCGCGAAGGCATCGAGCACGCCGGTGATACCGGAGCTGTTCAGGCGCTGCGTGATGCGCTCGGGCACCTTCTCCACCTCCTCGAGTGCCAGGTAGAGCATGCCGTGCCGGCTCACCGCGCCGCGCGCATCCTCGTTGACCGCGCCGTTCGGCTCGCCCAGGGCATCGACGCCGACCAGTGCCTTGTAGGCCGCGAAGTCACCGGCCAGCGTAGCCTTGGACAGACCCACCGGCTGGCCCGCGGCGTTGCGCGCCTGCGCCAGGGCGAAACTGTTGAAGGCGCCGTGGTGCCCGTCTTCGCCCAGGAGCTCGATGGCGCGCGTGGTGGAGGCCGCATCGAGCGCGGCGCGCAGCGTCGGATGCCCGGCATCGGGCTCGTTGCCGGCGCTGTAGTTCCACTGGTACACCCGCAGCGCGCCGCCGGCCGGGGTCTGGTATTTCACCAGGCAGGCGCTGACGAAGGCCGTGAGATCCTGCAGCGACATCGCGCGGTCATCCAGATCGCAGACATCAAGGTCGGCGATGTCGAGCGGATGGATGTGCGAATCGATCAGGCCGGGAAGCACCAGCCGCCCGTGGAGATCCTCGATGTGGGTGTGCGGCCCGACGAAGGCCTGCACGGCGCTGTTGCTGCCGACAAACGCGAGACGGCCGTCCTTGACCGCGAGCGCCTGGGCGACTGAGCGCCCGGCATCGACCGTGTAGATCCGGGCATTCTTAACCACGAGATCCGCCGGAGCGGGCTGCGCGGCAGCCAGGGCGGGCAGGGACAGCGTGGCGATCAGCAAGCAGCGCAGAACGGCGGCCATGGGCGGGGTGTCCTTGTCGGGGGATTGAGGGCTGCGGCTGAGTTTAGTACTCGGGTGCGGGCGCGGGGCCGCTCAGGGCGAGATTCCGCACCACCTCGCGCCGGGTCGCCTGCACGTCTGCCAGGGGCACGTGGCGCACGCGGCTCACCTCATCGGGGCTGAAGGGCGCGACCGGCGGGTCCCCGGGTGCAGCGTAGGTGAGCGCCAGCCAGTTGAGCACGCCGGCCAGATCCGCATCTCCCAGCACCGTGTTGGCCGCTCCGGGCACGCGCAGCACGTAATTGCGGCCCTCGGCGCTGCGCATGTAGCGGTTGAGTGTTCCGGCCAGCGGCGGAATTCTGCCCGGGACACCCTGCGCCTCGGCGCCGTGGCAGCCCATGCAGTAGAGCACGTAGTTCTGTTGCGGTCCCCCGAGCGCACTGCCGCCCAGGCCAAGGATGGCACACAGCAGGGGAGCACCGCCTCGCATGTGCCCTCTCTAGGGTGCGCCCGGCACAACGCTCTTGCGGTGTTCGCGCACCGCCGCGCCGTCGCTCGGGTGCGCGCGCTCCGCGGCGATGTCTCCGGCCTCGAGGGGCTTGACGCTGTCGGCGGCGTGGCCGATGTCGAAGACCACGAAGTTCAGGGTAGCCGCCAGCGTCGCATCATCCAGGCGCGAGAACTCCGGCATGCGGAAATCGAAATGCTTGTCCGCGACGGTGATCTCACCGAACAGCCCGTAGAGCACGGTCATGGCCAGCTGGCGCCGCCCTTCCGGGATCGCCGCGTAGTGCGCGGGATAGGAGGTGAGCGGCGGTGCCAGCGCAGGCACGCCCGCGCCTGCCGGGCCGTGGCACACGGCGCAGTTGGCCTGGAAGCTCTCCGCACCCTGGGGATACTTCGGCCCCTCGGCCAGCGCGGCCGTGGCAGTTGCGGTGGCGAGCAGCAGGCCGCCCCAGGCGCGGCGGCGGCGCCTCATTGCGGCTTGTCCGCGACTCCGAGGATCACTGCCACCGAGCAGTGGTAGTTCGAGTCGGCGTTGGCCATGCACCAGTTGAGGTCGTTGTTGCGCGAGGGCCGGTAGGGCGGCTTCTCCCGCTCATTGCGGTTGCACTCGCAGGTACCGCAGCTGGTCTTACCGCAGCAGTCGTTGTAGGAAATGATGTAGTCGCGGCCGTCGCCGGGATTGTGGCAGGTGCCGATCCAGGTAATGGGCGAGGGCGAGGCTCCCGGCGGACAGGACGAGGAGGTGCCCCCGCAGCAGGCGCACAGGAACCCGTCGACCGCGCAGTACTTCCAGTACTCGCAGTTTTCCGGCCCGACCGGCGATTTCTGCTTCGCGTCCGCGGCGCGGGCGCTGCCGGAGCGGTCGATGGGCAGGAGCGGCAGCAGAGCCGCACCGGTGAGCACACGCCCCAGCGTCCCCAGGAGGCTGCGACGTGAGCTGCGGCGCGCCAGTGCACGGGAGGAATCTTCGAACAGTTTGTCGATCGAGCGCATCACGGACCCCGTCAGGTCAAGGGTTCAACATCATCCACGGCGTCTGCCCCAGACGCTTTTCGACGTGCTTCAGTTTGCCGCTCAGCGCGTCGAAGATCGCCACATCGGCGTTGGCGGTGGCGGCGAACAGCAGCGGCGCCGGGTCCTGCGACACCAGGATCGCGAGCACATTGCTCAGGCCCGCGGCATGCACCGGCCAACGGGCCAGCCGCCGGTGCGTCACCATGTCGAACACCCAGATCTCCGTGCCGCCGTCCTTGTGCGTGCCCTCGCCACCTTCGTGCATCGGCACGTACAGCCGGCCGAGCTGACGGTGGATGGTGCCAACCTGCTCGGCGCCGGGGCGCCAGTGGCCCTTCTCCTGCGCGCTGACGAGGGACCATACCGGCGCGAACGCCGGCGCGGGCCCGGAGAAGTCCACCTCATGCACCTCGCCGAGGAAGGACAGGAACGCGTAGCCCTTGTCGGTGCGCACGCCCTGCACGAACACCGGATCGCTGTCGGGATTGAAGAAGGGCTCGGACATCGCGCGGCTCGCCTCGTGCCCGTCCGCATCCAGCGTCACGGTTAGCAGCCGCCCGCTCTCGCACATCGAGGCCACGCGGTTCGGGCCCGACGGGATCACGAGCACGCACCCGGCGGTGTCGATCTCGCCCAGCACCTTTTTCTGCGCCGGATCGAGCACGCCGAAGGAGGCGGCGGGAGTCACGTAGGAGGTGTAGACGAAATGCCCGTCGTCGCTGTAGGCCACGCTGAAGATATTCGGCGAGGTCATCACGCGCTTGTTCGGGATCACGATCTCACCGGCCGGCGAGAGCGTGGTGTTGTCGGTGAACTCGACCACGTCGGTGCGCGCGCCGCGGCTGCCGCGCGCGTAGTAGGTGGTTGCCACCACGCTGCGGGTGCCATCGGGGGAGATGTTGATGCCGGGGGTAAAGCCGGCATCGATCTGACCCAGGCGCCGGTAGTTGTCGCCGTCGTAGAGGTTGATGCGCTGGTCGATCTCGTTATCGAACGCCGCGTCGAATACGTATACCCAGTGTGGACTCTTTGGCGGCAGCTTCTCGACCGTGAGGTGTTCGGCGGGCAGCGGCGGTGCGGTGGCTGCGACTGCGGCGCCACAGGCGGCGAGGCACAGTGCAGCGGTGAGAGCGGGCGCTGATGACATCGGTTTCCCCAAAGCGGACGCGCTGGCATGGCGCGTTTTGGTGTCGCCGCGGCGTGCCGCGGACGACAGCTTTGCAAGCAGTCTGGCACAACGTCTGAGGCGGCGAAAGGTGGCGCGCGGGGGCTGCATCGGTTTGACCGCGTGCAGGCGCTGCCGTAGAGTCGGTGTCCCACACGATTGCCAGCAATCGATAATCGATAAGCCGCGATGCCCGCCGTAGTGCTGCAGTCGCTGTGGTCCGTGACCGCCCCACCCGGGCCTGAGGTCACCCCGCTCACCTCTGACCATACGACCGAGGTCGCCGTCATCGGCGCCGGCTACACCGGGCTCAGCGCCGCGCTGCACCTGGCCGAGGCCGGGCGCGCGGTTGCCGTTCTTGACAGCCGTGAGGTGGGCGAGGGCGCCTCCGGGCTCAATGGCGGCCAGGTCATCCCCGGGCTTAAGTACGATCCGGATGCGCTGGAGAGTCTGTTTGGGCAGGAGCTCGGCGCGCGTGTCATCCGCACCGTCGGTGAGGCGCCGGATTTCGTGTTCGCGCTGATCGCGCGCCATGGCATAGCCTGTGATGCCACGCGCACCGGCTGGATTCAGCCCGCGGCCACCGAAGCCGCGCTGCCCGCCCAGGCGGCGCGTGTGGCGCAGTGGCGCCGCCGCGGCGCGGCGCTGGAGCTGCTCGATCGGCAGGGGGTTGCGCGTCTCACCGGGTCGGAGCGTTATCGCGGCGGCCTGCTCGATCGCCGCGGCGGCACCGTGCAACCGCTCGCGTACGCACGCGGGCTGGCCTCATCGCTCCTTAAGGCCGGGGGCGAGCTCTTCACGCGCACACCGGCGCTGAAACTTACCCGCACCGCTGCCGGCTGGCAGATCGATACACCGCGCGGCCGTCTCACCGCGGCCCAGGTAATCGTGGCGACCAACGCCTACACGACATCACTCACCGAGACGCTGCGGCGCTCGGTGGTGCCGGTGCCCTCATTCCAGGTGGCCACCGCACCGCTGCCGGAGGCGCTGCGCGCCACCATCCTGCCGCAGGGGCAGGCCGCCTCCGACACCTGCCGCCTGCTGCGCTACTTCCGCGTCGAGCGCAGCGGCCGCCTGGTAATGGGCACCCGCGGTACCTATGCGCCCCGCCCCGGCACGTTCGCCGTGCGTCACCACTATCACGCGGTGCGGGAGATCTACCCGCAGCTCGCCGCAGTCAGATTCGAATATCACTGGGGCGGCTTTGTGGCGCTGACCCGTGATCATCTGCCGCACCTGCACCAGCTCGCCCCGGGCCTCGTAGCCGGCCTCGGCTACAATGGTCGCGGGGTCGCGCTCGCCAGCGTAATGGGGGCGTTGCTGGCGCGCTGGGTGCAGGGCGCCGCCGCGGAGGAACTCGGCTTTCCGGTCACGCCCCTTAAGGGCATCCCGCTGCACGTGTTCAGCCGGCTCGGTGTGCAGACGAGCATCCAGTTCCTGCGCGCCGCCGATGCGCTCGATCGGGCGCGCGGGCGCTGAAGGCGCGAGGTTCACGATGGGCACGACCAAGACCGCGCTGCTGATCGCCCTGGTGCTAATCAATATCGCCTTTGTGTGCGGGTGGGTCTGGTCGGTGCGCCGCTACCGGCTGACCGGGCGCCCCAGCCTCGGCGATGTGCTCATCGGCTGCGTCACGGACTTCCTCGATACCCTGGGGATCGGCTCTTTCGCCCCGACGACCGCGCTGTTCAAGTTCCGCGGCTCCCCGCCCGATGAGCTGATCCCGGGCACGCTCAACGTCGGCCACAACGGCGGGGCGTTCCTCGAGACGGTGTTGTTCGTGACCTCGGTAACAGTGGATCCGACACTGCTCGCCTGCATGATCGGCAGTGCCACCGTGGGTGCCTGGCTCGGGGCGGGGTTCGTCAGCCGCCTGCCGCGGCGCGAGATCCAGCTGTACATGGGGATCGCGCTGCTCATCGCGGCATCATTTTTCGTGATGCGTAACCTCGGCCTCTTTCCCCAGGGCGGTACCGCCTTCGCGCTCAGCGGCTGGCGCTTCGTCGTGGCCGTGGCGGTCAACTTCGTGCTGGGGGCACTCATGTGCATCGGCATCGGCAACTATGCCCCGAGCGTCATCGTGCTGGCGCTGCTCGGCATGCACCCCCTGGCCGCGTTCCCGATCATGATGGGCAGCGATGGCCTGGTGCAGCCGGTGGCGAGTCTGGGCTTCTTCCGCAGCGGCCGCTTCTCACACGCGACCTCGCTCGGAATCATGCTCGGCGGGGTGGTGGGCTGCCTGGTAGCCTTCTACATTGTCAAGCAGCTGCCACTCACCCTGATGCGCTGGCTCATCATCGTCATCGTGACGTACGCCGCCATCTCCATGCTGCGCTCGGCACGGGCCGCGCGCCTGGCGGCACCGGCGGCGTCCTAGCCACCGGACGGGAACGCGGGCCTCAGCCCGCCTCCCACCCCATCCGTACCGCCACGAGATGGCCGCCCGGGTGGCCGCTCTCGGCGGGGTGAGCCACCGCCGGGACGTGCTCCTGCGGGCACTGCACCACTTCGCTGGCCTGCACGGTCGGGGTGGCACTGAACACGGCCGCAATCAGTACGGCCAGCACTATGTTGACGGCAAGCGATCCCACAATCCCTACCGTGGCTGTCGTCTTCATCACCTACTCCTCCCGCGCCGCTGAGCGCTGCGTATATGAGACACTTATTCCGGCGCCGCGGTCTGCGGCGGCGTAACGGATCCATCCTTGGCACCGACGGCTTCGTCCCTTGCGGGAGCCTGCCGGGCGTGGCGCAAAGTCGTTACGCTTGCTTGGAGCGGGCCCGCGGGCGATTGGTTTAAAGGGTCGAGCGCTCATGCGAATCGGGATGCGCTTTGCCGCCGCGGTGGCGTTGCTGGTGCTGGCGGGGCTCGTTGCGGATGTCCTGAGCCCCTGGCCTTCGGCGCTGATCATCCGCAGCGCCATGAATATCGGCGGCGTCCGCCTGGAGCGGCAACTGGCCGCGCGGGTGCCGGCGGGCATTACCGCCCTGCCGGATCAGGGCTACGAACCGGGCGATCCCGAGGCGCAGCTCGATGTCTATTTCCCGTCCGCCGCCCGCAAACCTGCGCTAACGACGGTGGTGTGGATTCACGGTGGCGGTTTTCTCGCTGGCAGCAGGGCGCAGGTTGCCAGCTACGCGCAGATCGTCGCCGCGGGGGGTTACACGGTCGTTGCCGTGGATTACGCCTTGGCACCCGGGAAGAAGTACCCCGTGCCGCTGCGGCAGATAAACCAGGCGCTGGGGTATGTGGTACAGAATGCACCGCGCCTGCACGTGGACCCGGGGCGCCTCGTGCTGGCGGGCGACTCGGCCGGGGCCCTTCTCGCCGGACAGCTCGCCAATCTCACCACCTCGGCCTCGTATGCGCGCCTTCTCGGTATTGCGCCGGCGCTGGCGCCGGCGCAGCTCGCGGGCGTGATTCTCTATTGCGGGCCATACGACGTGCACCCCGCCGCGCAAGGCGGCTCGCCCAGCTGGTTCATGCGCACGGTGCTGCGCAGCTACCTCGGTGCGGGGTACGCGCAGGATGCACGCCTGCCGACGCTCGATCTGGTGCGGTACCTCACGCCACGGTTTCCGCCGGCTTTCCTCTCCGTGGGCAACGCCGACCCCCTCGCTCCCCAGTCGCGCGCTCTCGCCGCAGCTCTCGAGCGACTCAACGTCCGCGTCGACTCGGTGTTCTTCGCGCCCGACTACTCCCCTGCACTCGGACACGAATACCAGTTCAACCTCGAGCTCGCCGCCGCCGGTGAGGCGCTGCAGCGTTCGCTCGCGTTCCTGGCCACGCTGCACTGAGGGCTCCGCGCGCTTACTGCAGGGCCAGGTCGGTTGCGAACAGGGCAACGCCCAGGGCTGCGGCAACGGAGGCGAGCAGCACCTCCGGCCACTCAAGCAGCGGTGGCACGAGGAACTCGTTCACGCGGCCGCGCGTGGTCCACAGCAGTACGCGGTAAGCCCAGCGACGTACGCGGCTCAGGGTCCAGTTCGCCGTGCACGTGGCGCGATAGTCGAACTCAAAATAGCGGTTGGCCGGGTAGCCCGGAGGGCCACAGATCTTGCCCTCGACACGGCGCGCATGGGGGTCGGTTACAAAGGGTTCGAGCTGCGGAACGAGTCCGGCGCGAAGATCGGTGAGGTTGATAGGGCCGCCCTGCGGGTGCCGGTAATGAACACCGTAGTCCACATCGATCAGCATCGGTGCCGGGGGCATGTGCACCTGCGCCAGGCAATGCGCAGCAACCGGGCCGGGCTGGCGGTAAACGGTGATCTGCCCCGAGCGGATGCCGAGGGTATCCAGTGAGGCGATGAACAGACGGTGGATGCCCGAGCAGCATCCCCCATGGTCCAGCACCGCCGTGGGCGAGGGGCCCAGCGGTGCAAGCCAGGGCGCGAAAAAAACCGGATTCGGCCGGCGTTTGATCCGCAGGAAGAGCGCGCGCGCCAGAAGCAGCGTCGCGGTCTCCGGCGAGTCGCTGCCGCAGGTTACCCTGCGTGCGAATCGTGCGAGCCGCGCGCGGCGCTGCCGATACAGCGCCCAGAGGCCCAGTGAGCCGACCAGCAGAGCGCACGAGATGACCGGTAACGCACGCACGCGCTCATTTTACGGCTGGCCCGTGGCAACGGAAGCCGCAACGGACGGTGGCTCGGGCGGGAAAATGCGCTGTGCCACGGCGCAGTCCCGCTACAATTAAGGTTGCTGCCGCAGTGCCGGTGGGGTGGCCGAGTGGTTTAAGGCAGTAGTCTTGAAAACTACCGAAGGTTCACGCCTTCCGTGGGTTCGAATCCCACCCCCACCGCCAGGTGCCCGACCGCCGTCATGTGACCCAAACGCCTGCCCGGGTCATCAGGTACAGCCTGTCACACGCCGCGGTTACCGCCCTTCAGCGGACGAAATGGATCGAGCGCACCACGCCGTCTGAGATTTTTATGATGACCGGGAACTGGCCACTGCCGCGGTTGTAGCGCCACACTTGCGTCTCGGCGACCGCGCCGGTCGGAAAGGTATTGCCGCTCGGTCCAGACGCGTATACCGGTTCGGTGATGGTCGATTTGTCCGTGGGCTCGCCGCACTTGGACAGCACTGAGAAGACGTCATCCCCCTCGCGAATCAGGTACGAGCCGCACCGCAGGGTCTCTGCACTGGCGAGCGAAGAAACGCCGGGGAGTGACAGCAGCAAAATAAAGGTCATGGCCCGCATCGGGGTGCTCCGGCCCACTTGAGCGGGATCACCGCGTGGGCTCGAGGTTGACGCATCGGCAGCCGCCTTCTTCTTAAAGGCGGCCAACTGAGTCTAGGCCGGTGCAGGGCGGGGTGGTAGTGCAGCGCGGGCCGCCGCCCGCTCAGGCAAACGATGCTCCTAACACTTCGCGCCTGCGGATCACGGCCAGTCCTCAACCCGCTCGCACAGCAAAACATGTAGATGCTGCGAGTTCAGGATAAATGATCCGAAGAAACAATGGCTTATATGGCAATCATGCGCGCAGTCATCGGGGCGGCCGGCTCAGGATCCGCTGAACTTGTAGCTGAAGCGCAGCCCGAGGGTGCGCGGGCGGCTGACGGTGATCGCTTTGTAGTAGTAGGTCTGGTAGTTCGCGAACAGCTGGGCTTGCTTGTCGCTGAGATTCTGCCCGTACAGCTGCACCGTCCAGCCATCCCGCGAGGCGCCGAGCGCGGCGTCGTAGCTGGCGAACCCGGGCAGCTCGTAGTACGTACTCTGTCCCTGGAAATCCGTGGTGATCTGGTCGGTCGTCGCCAGCGAGTGCGACTGATAGGTCGCGGCGATCTGGGCGAAGGCCCGATATTCATGCCAAGGCAACTCATAGCGCACGCGGACATTGCCCTGAAAGGGCGGCGCCCCCGCGAGAGGGCTGCCGAGGGTGCCGAGTGGATTGGGCAGCGGCACGGTCTGGCCCTGAAGATGCAGGAGGCTGAAGTCGACCGGCTGGCCGTTCGCCCAGTAGAACTGCGCCTCCTTCACCAGGGCGCTGTGACTCCAGGCGAGCGCCGCCTCGAGCGTCCAGCCTTCGCTCACGTGCGCTGTCAGCGAGGATTCCAGGCCGCGCACGCGGTAATCGCCGCCGTTCAGCACCGAGCCGCTGAGCACGGCCGAGTCCGTCCCGTCAATCTGCGCGTTGTTCCACCTTTCCTGATAGAGATCGCCGTTCCACTGCAGGCGCTCACTCAGCCAGGTCGTCTTCCAACCGATCTCGTTGTTGATGAGCGTATCCGGCGCATAGGCATACGGCGCCGTCCACCCCCCGTTCTTGGTTGCGATGGCCTGCCACGGTGGCACCGGATTGGGAGGCTGCACGGCCGTAAGCGGTGAGGAGCCATTATTGCCGAATCCGCGATTAAAGCCGCCCGAGCGGAATCCCTGCGACCAGGTGTAGTAGAGCAGGGCGTCATCCGTGACTTTCCAGCTAAGGCCCGCGCGGCTGCGAAACCCGGTGTAGGTCTTGGCCAGATGCAACGCGTCAAGATCGATGAAGTCCCGATCGATACAGGGATCGGGCGGATCGCTACCGTAGATGCGCTGACAGCCGAAACTGGTCGCTGTTGCGCCGCGTTCACTGATGTTGTCATCGAAATAGCGCGTGCCGGCGCTCAAGGTGAGTCGCTGCGGCACGATATCGAAATCTGCCGAAAAGTATGCGGCGCGCTGCCGGTAGCCGCGCGTGATGTCGTTGAAGAATGCATCGCCCAGCGGGCGGACATTCGGATTGATCAGGGTGACCGGAGCGGAGATGAACTGCGTTCCCTGGCAGCCGCACGCCACTTGTCCGGTGGCATTAACCCAGTAGCCGTTGGGCGGTGCAACCGGATAGAAGTACGGCAGCGCGGTGAGATAGAACCAGTCGACATTCGACTGGATGAGGTAATTTTCGTAGAACAATCCCCCTACGGCGCGCAGGCGCCACTCCGCGGGCGTGGTGAAGCGCAACTCGTGGGTCTGGTGCGTGTTGCGCTGTGCGAGGTGCCAGCTGGAACTGGGCGAGAAGCACTGCGAGGTGGCCGGATTGTTGGAGCCCGGAACCTTCTGCACGCACTGGTAATAGTCGGCGTACAGTCCGCCACGCGCGTAACTGGTGTAGTCCTGCACCTGCTCGATGTTGCGTACCAGATAGGTGCCGGCGTAGAGCACCTCCAAAGGACCAACTTGGCCGCTCACCGTGAGCGCCGTGCTTTCGAAGCGGTCTTTGTTGTAGGACGGATTGAACAGTTCCACCGAAAGTGGCGGCAGTGGTTCGCCGGCCAGCCCCGTCTGCATCTCGGTGAACACGCCTTGCGCATCGACCAGCTGATATGACTGCGTGAGCAGCGCCTGCCAGTCGTCGTTCACCTGGTAGAGCACTTCAGCGCGCACACCCTGGTAGGTGACGGGATTGATGTTCGCGCCGACGTAGGGGCCGTTGTTGATCACCGCGTTCTCGGCGGGAACCTTGTTATTGCTGTAGGCGTACTGGATGCTCAGGTCCGCGCTGCTGTGCGCAAAGGTGGCCGGGACGTTGTCGATGTAGCCGCCGCGTTTCTCGTTGTAGATGAGTACGCGCGCCGCCAGATGCTGCGGGATCAGCGGGACATTGAGGACCGCATCGAGCGCGGTGCTCGGGGCGCCGTGTGCCGTGATCGCGTAGCCGCCGTTGACGGTGGCTTCAGTGACGTCGAGCTTGGGCTTGTTGGTGATGTAGCGCAGCACGCCCGCCTCCGCCCCGGAGCCGAACAAGGTGCCCTGCGGGCCCTCCAGCACCTCGATGCGCTCGAGGTCGGCCGCGTAGAGGTCGAGGTTGCGCCCCGGAAGCTGCACGGACTGCTCGTCCACGTAGACCGCTACGGTCGGGAAGGTGCCGCCGAAGCCCGAGCCCTGCACCGCGTTTGCGGCTGTGCCCAGGCCGCGGACGTAGATGTTGTTCTGTCCCGGGCCGACGCCGTGCGCGGTGACGCCCGGCAGAAAGCTCAGGAAGTCATCGAAGGTCGTGGCGTTGAGCTTGGCGAGCGTGTCTTGGGTGAGGACCTGTACGGTGGTTGGTACGTCCTGCAGATTCTCGCGCCGCCGCGTCGCGGTGACGATGACCTCCCCGAGGCCGTCGCGGGCGGAGTCCGGCGCCGGCTCCGCTACCGGAGCGGGCAGGATGCGCACGCTGTGCGCCGTGAGGTACCGGAAGCGCAGCCCAGTCCCCTGCAGCATTTGCAGCAGGGCGTCCCTTGCACTGAGGCCCGCGACCACCGGCTGCGAGCGCTGGTTGCGGATCACGCCGGAGACGTAGACAAACTGCAGCCCGGTCTGGCTGGCGAGCGCGGCGAGCGCGCGGCTCACCGGCTGTGCGGGGATCTGCGTCGTCAGCTGCGGCGATTCCGGCCCCTGGGCCCAGGCCGCACGCGGCGCGAGTGCGGGTGGCAGGCACACAGCTGCCGTCCCCAGCGCCTGCGCGACGACTGCGGCGATCAGCTGCGAGGAGCGAGCCGAACCTCCCCCCATAGCCCTGTTTGATCCCTGCGGGCGGAACTGCTGTGGAGTCTAGCGGGCCGCCGGTGGCGTTGTTTGGGATACGCGGATCCGCGTAGCGGTCACGTCGACCTTGACGCCATCGAGGCTGCGCAAGAAGGCGATGAACGCATCCATATCATCAGTCGCGAACACGCCGCTGATCTCAAGGCTGCGCAGCGCCGGACTCGCGATCTCGATCGGGACGCTGGAATAGCGGTTGAATTCCCCCGCCACGCGCTCAAGCGGCTCGTGTTCGAAGGCGATCTGACGGTGCAGCCACGCCGTGCTGCGCTGCGGGTCCGCGGTCTGCACCAGCGGCGGCCAGCTGCCGTCAACCGCCGTGAGCTGCTCCCCGGCGCTCAGGGCGACCACGGGGGGCTGCTGTCCCGGGGCAAGTCCGAGGCGCACGCTGGCCTCGGGGGCCGGTGCCACCGTGATCCGTCCGTTGACGACCGTTACCAGCGTGGCATCCGCACGCAGGTACACGTCGAAGTTAGTGCCCACCGCGACGACCTCTGCGGCTCCGGCGAGCACCCTAAACGGCCGGGAGACATCATGGGCTACCTCAAAGTCGGCTTCGCCGGCCGTCAGACGCACCTGACGCTCGTGGCGCGAGTAGCGCACGGTAGCCCGGCTGTCTGAGTTCAGGTGCAGGACCGAGCCATCGGCGAGGTGATAGGCATGGTCCTGGCCATGCGGTGTGACGAGGTCGAGCGTCGTCACCTCCTCGGGCACGACCGGCTCAGGGCCGGGACGGATCGGCCACCACAGAGTCAGCCCGACTGCGGCCACCACTACCGCCGCTGCCGCCAGCCCGACGCTGCGCCAGCGCGCGGTGCCGAAGTCGCGCACATATCCGGCCAGTCGCCCCCGCAGCGGCTCGGCATCGTGGGCGCTGTCCTCACGTCCCTGTCGCAGCAGCTCCTCGAGGTGGGAGGCCGAGCTCTCAGTGGCGGCGCGCAGATCGCGCGCGATGGCGGTGACGCTCAGGTATTCGCCGACGTGCAGCGGCGAGGACCTCAGCCAAAGAGCGAATTGCTCGCGCTCGGAGGCGGACAGGCCGGCGCGATTGGCGACGAACCAATCGGCGGCCTCCTGGGCGATGAGTTCCCTCACGCGGTCGGTTTTAGCGCTCATGACTCACCCCAACCGTGCCATGCGTCGCCGACAGTGCATCAGCGCCTGACTCAGGTACTTCTTGACCATGTTCGTGGACACGCCCAGCCGGGCGGCGATCTCCTCGTAGCTTTGGCCGTGCCAGTACTGCAGTACGACGGCGGCCTGACATTTGGGGGGCAGCTGCGCCAGCACCTCGCGCAGGCGCCTGATGCGCTGCTCGGTGTCGAGCTCCGCACCTACCACGGGCAGGTCTGCGAGCTGCTCCTGCACCTGCGGATCGTCGATGTCCAGGGCGCTGGTGCCGCGATGTGCGTGCCGGGCGTGCTCCTTGGCGAGGTTGCTCGCCACCGTGTAGAGGTACGCCTCCGGATTGCGGATGGCGTCGGTGTCGGCAAGCCGCAGCATCCGCACGTACACCTCCTGGGCGAGCTCGGCGGCGTCTGCTTGCTGTCGTACCCGCCGGTAGAGAAACGCCTGCAAGGCACCGCCATGGTCAGCGAACAGCCGTTCGACGAGCGTCTTCTTAACCTCAGGCATGTCGTTTTGCGACCACGGATCCGGCGTACGCACTGCGGGTAATAAGTAAGAGTCGCCGCCGAGCCGCTCGGGTACCAGAGAATTTGCCTCCCTCACCCGTTGGGTGCCGCGGCTCATCTGCTGGTACCTGAATGGCCGACCCCGCGCTCATACCAGTCAACAGTGTCCTTTTTCAGGGACACGCGCCACCGGAACGGCGAACGCTCCGGGCAATGATTAGCGTACCTAAGGAGTTCAACATGCACAGGTCAACAGGTTTTGCCGCTCTGCGCGGGCTTTGGCTGGCTGCCGCGGTAGTGGGCGGGATATGGGCTGCCAGCGTCTCGGCTGGCGAACACAAGGTGACCGTCGCCATCCACGTCAACACGCAGGGGTTGGATCTGAGGCAGGCCGCTGATGGCCGCACCCTGTACGGTCGGCTGCAGCACGCCGCCTGGATCGCATGCACCGACGGGCATCGCGCGGATCTTGTGCCGACTGATGACCCGCAGCGCTGCTACGAGAAGTCCCTCGGTGCAGCGGTGCGTTCCATCAACACAGGCACCGTGACCCAGGCCTACCTCGCGGATCACTCACTCGAGCAGGCTCTTGCCCGCGGCATCTACGTGCCGGCACCGACCGCAGCGCGCTAGTGCCGGCTGACATTGCCGCCGCGGACCTCTGCGCAGGGCCGCGGCGGCGCGCGCACTACGACCAGTGCTCTTCCAGCTCGGCGAGCCGCTCCACCAGCTGTTCACGCTGGCTGCGGTCCTCAGCCTCGCTGCGGTTGCATTCTTGACGGCTGAACCAGCTACCGAACGCCGCCTCGGTCTGCGCGAGCAATCCCAGGAGCTCATCCTTGGCGGCTGCACCCCGCAACCGCCGCAGCACGCTGAGGGCACGCGCGTGCACTCCGGGATTTTCACCCGGCCCCTGATCCAGGCATTCGTGTAGCTCGTCGCACGCCCGTGCGACCTCTTCGGGATTCATCAGTGCTGTGCCGTCAGGCCCTCAAGGAACTGCGTTCACCTTAGACGCTCGGTCACCGCGCGCCTGTAGGCGGGCGCCGTCAGCTGTTTAAAGCGTTAGTTGGGTCACGTGACGGTCCGGGTGGCAGATAAGTAGTTAGGGCGGCGGCCGTATCCAGGCATACAACACAGCCATGAAGTGTGGGTTGCGACCGCGCTAAGCCCCGGATTCCGATGGCATTGCGCAGGCCGCGATCGGTTTGCGCCGCGCGATCCTCCAGGGCATTTTCTTAACGCCGTATCCGTGTCAATCCCGATAGTGTTCCTCATCCAAAGGAGCACTATATGGAGAATGCGGGCATCGCTTTTTATGTTCTGGGCGCTTTCGTGACCCTGTACATCGTCGCGGCGACCTGGCGCTCAAGGGATACCGGGGACCCGCTGCGCAGGGGGCGTGCTTCCGCACCGCCCGCCACTCAAGGCATCGAGCGGCGCATTATCCACGCTTGGCGCGCAAAGCGGCGCGAGCGGCGCGAAGCGCGGCTTTAGGACGCAGAAATCCGTGCGGAGGCGATCTTGGACGTTATTTTCATAGTACTGCTCGCGGCGCTGAGCCTGAGCACGGCTTGGCTGGTGCGCCTGTTCACCCGCCTGGGAGGTGCGGAGTGAACGCGATGTATGCCCTGAGCGCCCTCCTGGTTCTCGGGCTCTTTGTTTATCTACTGTACGCAATGTTCCGGCCGGAGAAGTTTTGATGACGGCCGCTTTTTGGATGCTGCTGATCGCACTCGTGGCGGTCGTACTGCTGTGCGTAAAGCCGCTCGGGCTCTACATTTCCCTCGTCATGGAGGGCCGGCCAGTCGCCCCGCTGCGCTTCGGCGCGCGGTCCGAGGCGCTCCTGTACCGGCTGGCCGGCGTCAATGCAGCCGAGGAGATGAACTGGCAGCACTACGCGCTGGGGCTGTTGCTGTTCAATACCCTGGGTGCGCTCGCCGTGTACGCGCTGCAGCGCCTGCAGCTGTGGCTGCCGCTAAATCCCCAGCAGCTGACGAATGTCGCGCCCGATTCCGCGTTTAACACGGCCATCAGCTTCACCACCAATACCAACTGGCAGGGATACTCGGGTGAAACGACGCTGAGCTATCTCACGCAGATGGCCGCGCTGGCCGTGCAGAACTTCCTTTCTGCGGCTTCCGGGCTGGTGGTAGCCATCGCGCTCATCCGCGGGTTCGCCCGGCACAGGGTGCGCACGCTGGGTAATGTCTGGGTCGATCTGACACGCGCGACGCTGTATGTCCTGCTGCCGCTGTCGATCGTGCTCGCGCTGGCCCTGGTTTCCCAGGGTGTCGTGCAGAGCATGCGCCCGTATGCCGACGTCACGCTGCTCGAGCCCCTGACCTATCAGCAGCCGAAGCTCGACTCGGCCGGGAGCCCCGTGAACGATGCCGCCGGCAAGCCGGTGCTTGAGACCGTGACAACCCAGAAGCAGACGCTGCCCTTCGGACCGGTGGCTTCGCAGGAGGCGATCAAGGAGCTCGGCACCAACGGCGGGGGCTTCTACAACGCCAATTCCGCGCATCCGTTCGAGAATCCGACTCCGCTGTCGAACTTTCTGGAGATTCTGGCCCTCGTGCTGATTCCCGCAGCGCTTACTTACACCTTCGGGCGCATGGTCGGCGACACGCGGCAGGGCTGGGCGCTGCTCGCCGCGATGCTGATCCTTTTCGTCACGCTGGTTCCGATTGCCGATTACAACGAGCAGCGCGGCAATCCGCACCTCGCCGCGCTCGGAATCGATCAGAGTGCCTCAGCGGCGCAGCCGGGCGGCAACATGGAGGGCAAAGAAGCGCGCTTTGGCATCGCCGCCTCGGCGCTGTTTGCTGTGGCGACGACCGGGACCTCCTGCGGCGCCGTCAACGCCATGCATGACTCCTTCACCCCCCTGGGCGGACTGGTGCCACTTTTCGACATGCAACTGGGCGAGGTCGTCTTCGGCGGGGTCGGCACCGGGGTTTATTCGATGCTCATTTTTGCGGTGATCGGCGTATTCATTGCCGGACTCATGATCGGCCGCACGCCGGAATATCTGGGCAAGAAAATCGAGTCATTCGAGATGAAAATGAGCGCGGTCGCCATCCTGGTGATGCCTTTCATCGTGCTGGTGGGCACGGCGCTGGCGGTGAGCAGCACCGCCGGACAAGCCGGCGTGGCGAACCCGGGGGCCCACGGTTTCAGCGAGATTCTGTACGCCTTCAGTTCCGCCGCAAACAACAATGGCAGCGCCTTTGGCGGCATCTCGGCCAATACGCTCTTCTACAACGTCTCCCTCGGTATCGTCATGTGGATCGGACGCTTCTGGCCGATCATGGCCGTGCTGGCCATCGCTGGCTCACTGGCGCATAAGAAGCGTGTGCCGGTTACCGCCGGAACCATGCTGACCTATGGACCGACCTTCGTCGTGCTTCTGATCGGAACTGTGCTGCTGGTGGGCGCACTCACCTTCGTGCCCGCGCTCGCGCTCGGTCCGGTGATCGAGCACCTGCTGCTCTGGAGTTAAGCTCATGGCTGAGAGTACCCCGGTAGCTGGCGCTGGCCCGGGCCAGCCCATGGGCAGCGCAGCGCGCCGCCGTCTGTCCATGTTCGATCGCACTCTGGTGGGTCCGGCGATCCACGATGCGTTGCGCAAGCTCGACCCGCGCGTGCAGTGGCGTAATCCGGTCATGTTCGTGGTCTACGTCGGCAGTCTGGTCACCACTTTGCTGTGGCTGCAGGCGCTGATTGGAAAAGGTGAGGCGCCGGCCTGGTACATCGCCAACGTCGCGCTGTGGCTGTGGTTCACGGTCCTGTTTGCGAACTTCGCCGAGGCGCTGGCCGAGGGGCGCAGCAAGGCCCAGGCGGCCGCACTGCGTGGCCTTAAGCAATCCGTGCTCGCCAAGCGGCTCACCGATCCGGCCGATCGTGCGCGGTATGAGCGCGTGCACGCCGATCAGCTGCGTCGCGGCGATATCGTGGTGGCTGAGACCGGCGACTACATCCCAGGCGACGGTGAGGTGATCGAAGGCGCAGCCTCGGTCGATGAGAGCGCGATCACCGGAGAATCCGCTCCCGTGGTCCGCGAATCCGGGGGCGACTTCTCCTCGGTGACGGGGGGCACGCGAGTGCTTTCGGACTGGCTGGTGGTGCGCATCTCAGCGAACCCCGGCGAAACCTTCATCGATCGCATGATTGCCATGGTGGAGGGCGCGAAACGCCAAAAGACACCCAATGAAATCGCGCTCACCATCCTGCTGGTGGCGCTCACGCTGGTGTTCCTGTTTGCCACCGCGACGTTGCTGCCGTACTCACTCTACAGCGTCGCCGTCGCCCACCTCAGGTACCCCCATCACCATCACCGCGCTCATCGCGCTCCTGGTATGTCTGATCCCCACCACCATCGGCGGACTGCTTTCGGCCATCGGTGTCGCCGGCATGAGCCGCATGATGCAGGCCAACGTGATCGCCATGTCCGGTCGTGCGGTGGAGGCTGCGGGCGATGTGGACGTGCTGCTCCTGGACAAGACCGGCACGATCACGCTCGGCAACCGTCAGGCTGCGGCGTTCATTCCCGCAGCGGGAGTCTCCGAGGAGGAACTCGCCGATGCTGCGCAGCTGGCTTCGCTCGCCGATGAGACCCCGGAAGGCCGCAGCATTGTCGTACTCGCCAAACAGCGCTTCAGTCTGCGTGAGCGCGACTTAAGCAAGCTCGGCGCGGAATTCGTGCCCTTCTCAGCCCACACGCGCATGAGCGGGGTGAACATCGGCAGCCGCCAGGTACGCAAGGGTGCGGCGGATGCCATTCAGAAACACATCGAGGCGCAAGGGGGGCTCTTTCCGCGCGGTATTCTCAACACCGTGCAGGAGATCGCCCGCCGCGGCAGCACCCCGCTTCTGGTGAGTGACGGCGCGAGGGTGCTGGGTGCCATCGAGCTCAAGGACATCGTCAAGGGCGGTATCAAGGAGCGCTTCGGCGAGCTGCGCAAGATGGGGATCAAGACCATCATGATCACGGGCGACAATCCGCTCACCGCCGCGGCCATCGCCGCGGAGTCCGGCGTGGATGACTTTCTTGCCGAGGCGACGCCGGAGGCCAAGCTGCAGCTGATTCGCGCGCACCAGGCGGAGGGCCGGCTGGTTGCAATGACCGGAGATGGCACCAACGATGCCCCCGCGCTCGCCCAGGCCGATGTGGCGGTGGCGATGAACACCGGCACGCAGGCGGCCAAGGAAGCCGGCAACATGGTCGATCTCGACTCCAATCCCACCAAGCTCATCGAGGTGGTGGAGACCGGCAAGCAGATGCTGATGACCCGCGGTTCACTGACCACTTTCAGCGTCGCTAACGATGTCGCCAAGTACTTCGCGATCATCCCGGCCGCTTTCGCGACCACTTATCCGCAGCTTGATGCCCTGAACGTCATGCGGCTGGCGACGCCCTTTCTCGGCCATTCTGTCTGCGGTCATCTTCAATGCGCTGATCATCGTGCTGTTGATCCCGCTGGCGCTGAAGGGCGTAAGATACCGGCCGCTCGGCGCGGCGGTGCTGCTGCGGCGCAACCTGCTGATCTACGGTCTCGGCGGGGTCATCATCCCGTTCCTCGGGATCAAGGTCATCGACCTGGGCCTCGTGCTCATGCGCCTCATCTGAGCGCACATCATGAAAACCTTCATTCGTCCGGCCCTCGTGTTGCTGCTGCTCATGACCGTGATCACCGGCATCGCCTATCCGCTGCTCGTCACGGGGCTGGCCCAGGTGCTCTTCCCGGCACAGGCACGCGGCAGTCTGGTCCTCACGGCCGGCAGGGGCCGGTCGGATCCCGTCTCATCGGCCAGAACTTCACCGATCCGAAGCATTTCTGGGGCCGCCCCTCGGCCACCACGCCGCAGCCTTATAACGGGCTTGGCTCGACCGGATCGAATCTCGGGCCGCTAAACCCGGCACTGGTGGAAGCGGTGCAGGCACGGATCGAGGCATTGAAAGCCGCTGACCCGGGCAACACCGCGCCCGTTCCGGTCGATCTGGTGACCGCCTCCGGCAGCGGCCTCGATCCTGAGATCAGCATCGCGGCTGCCCACTATCAGGCACCCCGCGTCGCGCGTGCCCGGGGCCTCAGTGTCGGCGCCGTGGAGGCGCTGATCGTTCCGGCGCCCGCGGGCGGTTCCTGGGCGTACTGGGAGAGCCGCGCGTGAACGTTCTCGAGCTCAATCTCGCCCTGGATCAGCTGCCGCATTAGAGTTCCCACCATGCGAAGCCTGCCGGCATGAGCGACGTCCGGCCTGATCCGGATCAACTGCTGGCGCACGTGCAGGCCGAGGAGGCGCGCGCCAAGCGCGGACGCCTGCGCATCTTTTTCGGTGCCCGCGCCGGGGTGGGTAAGACCTATGCGATGCTCGAGGCGGCGCGCACTCTCAAGGCATCCGGCACCGACGTCGTGGTCGGCTACGTCGAGCCGCACGGCCGGGTGGAGACCGAGCGACTGCTGGAGGGGCTGGAGCACGTGCCGACCCTCGCGGTTCACTACCGCGGCATCGTGCGTCAGGAGTTCGACCTGGACGCAGCGCTCAAGCGGGCACCCGCGGTTCTGCTCGTGGATGAGCTGGCGCATTCCAATCTGGTCGGCGGCGAGCCCGCCCCGCGCCACCCCAAGCGCTGGCAGGACGTCGAGGAGCTGCTGGACGCCGGCATCACCGTCTGGACCACGGTCAATGTTCAGCACCTGGAGAGTCTCAACGACCTGGTCGCGCAGATCACCGGCGTGCGCCAGCGCGAGACCCTGCCGGATCGCGTCTTCGACGATGCGGACGACATCGAGCTGATCGACCTGCCGCCGGATGACCTGCTGGCGCGTCTGCGCGCCGGCAAGGTTTACATCGCGCGATGAGGCGGCGACGGCGGTGGAAGAGTTCTTCCGCACGCCGAACCTGATGGCGCTGCGCGAGCTGGCGCTGCGGCGCGTCGCCGATCGCGTCGAGGCCGCGGCGCGCGCTCTGCCGGTCGACCGCACGCGCTCGCGCCTTGCCGGCGACCGCGTGCTGGTGGCGGTCGGGCCGGACGAACAGGCCGAGCAGCTGGTGCGCGCCGGCAAGCGGATGGCCGATGCGCTCGATGCCGAATGGACCGTCGTGTACGTGGAGACGCCGGCGCTGCTGCGCCTTTCCGATGCCGAGCGCAATCGTCGCATCGACGTACTGCGGCTGGCCGAGTCGCTGGGCGCGGAGACCGTGACGCTGGACGGTCCGACGGCGGCGGCGGCGCTGCTCGAGTACGCCAGCACGCGCAACGCCACCCGCGTCATCGTCGGGGCGCCCAAGCGCGCGCGGCTGGCGCGCGTGGCTGCGGCCCTCGACCACCGACGCAACTCTGCGCCACGCGCGTGGCTTCGATGTCATCGTGATCGCGCAGCGCCGATCAGGCGCGGCGCGCAGCCGGCGCGGCGCGCGCAGCTCGCCGCGCGCCACGGCTGTGCAGCCCGCGCCCGATCCGCTGGAACCGCTACGGCTGGGCGCTCGTGACCACGCTCGCTGTGTACCGGGCGTGGCGTTCGCGCTGTACCGTCACATTCGAGCTGTCCAACCTCGTCATGGTGTATCTGCTGGGGGTGACCGTCGCGGCGCTGCGGCTCGGCCGCGGCCCGGCGGCTGTTGACCGCCGTCACTCAACGTCGCGGCCTTCGATTTCTTCTTCGTGCCGCCGCGCTTCTCGATTTGCGATCTGCCGACGCGCAGTACCTGCGTGACTTTCGCCGTCATGCTGATCGTCGCGCTCGTGATCGCGAATCTCGTGGCGAGCGTGCGCCAGCAGACTCGCGTCGCCGGGGCGCGCGAGCGGCGCACGGCACTGCTGTATGCCATGAGCCGCGAGCTCGCGGCGACCCGCGGCATCTCCGACATGGCGCGAGTGGCCATCCGCCACGTCGCCGAGGTGTTTCAGTGCAACGCGGCGTGCTCCTGCTGCCCGACGCGCGACGGCAAGCTGCGCTACCCGCGCCGAGCCGCCACTCGAGCAGTCCTTCCGCGGCGCGGACCTGGCGGTGGCGCAATGGGTGCCGACCACGGCCGCCAGGCCGGACTCGGCACCGACACACTGCCCGCAGCCCAGGGCTTATATGTGCCACTGGGCAACGATGGGTGAGCCGGCTGGGCGTGCTCGCGGTCCTGCCGGCCAATCCGCGCCGCGTGCTGCTGCCCGAGCAGCGCCATCTGCTCGAGACCTTCGCCGGCCAGATCGGGCTCGGCCTGGAGCGGGCACGGCTGGCCGAGGACGCGGAGGCCGCCGAGCCTGGCCGCCGAGACGCGAGAGCCTGCGCAATACGCTGCTCGCCTCCATCTCCCACGACCTGCGCACCCCGCTCGCCGTGATCGCCGGCGCGGGCAGCACGCTGGCCGAGCACGGCGCCGACCTCGATGATGCCACCCGGCTGCTGCTGGCGCGCTCCATCGAGACCAAGGCGCGTGAGATGTCGGAGCTGGTCTCCAATGTGCTCGATCTCATGCGCTTCGAGTCGGGCCAGGTAGTGCTGCGCCGCGACTGGCAGACCCTCGATGACCTGGTGGGCACCGCGCTGGAGTCGCTGGGCGCAAGCTTGCCGGGCACCCGGTGGAGCTGTGAATGCCGCCGGACCTGCCGCCGGTGTATCGTCGATGCGACGCTGATCGTGCAGGTGTTCGCGAACCTGTTCGACAACGTCGCCAAGTACACCCCGCCGGGGCACGCGCGTATGGGTTCGGCCGTGGCGGACGGCCGCTTCGTGCGCGTGCGCATGGATGACGATGGTCCCGGACTGCCGCCCGGGGATCCCTCGGCGCTGTTCGACAAGTTTCAGCGCGGCAATGACGAGGGTACGGTCGTCGGCGTGGGCCTTGGGCTTGCGATCTGCCAGGCCATCGTGCGCGCGCACGGCGGGGAGATCGAGGCCCAGCGCCGCGCTGCGGGCGGTGCCCGCTTCGAATTCACGCTGCCCGCGCGCAAGCCCGAAGCATGACGCGCGCCACACATCAGATCCTGATCGTCGAGGATGAGCCGGCGATCCGCGCCGTGCTGCGCGCTGCTGCTCGGGGCAAGGCTACGAGCTCATCGAGGCGGAGACCGCGGCGCGCGCCGAGATCGAGGCGCGCAGCCACAAGCCCGATCTGCTGCTGGTCGACCTCGGGCTGCCGGATGCCGACGGGCTGACCGTCATCCGGCAGCGTGCGCGCCTGGTCGCCCGTGCCGATCGTCGTGCTCTCGGCGCGCACCATGGAGGAGCAGAAGATCGCGGCACTGGATGCCGGCGCGGACGACTACATCACCAAGCCGTTTTCGGCCCCCGAGCTGCTGGCGCGCGTGCGCGCGGCTTGCGGCGCAGCGTGCGCGGCGCGCAGCAGACGCTGATCCTGCAAGCTTGGTGAGCTGCGGATCGATCTGGCGCGCCGGCGCGCGCAGGGGCCGCAGGGCGAGATTCATCTGACGCCGCTGGAATATCGCGTGCTCGAGTGCCTCGCACGCCAGGCCGGCATGGTCGTGCGCCAGCGTCAGCTGCTGCGCGAGGTCTGGGGTCCCCGATCGGGACGGAGGACGCGCGCAGCCTGCGGGTCTTCATGAGGACCCTGCGCGACAAGCTCGAGCCCGATCCGCGCCGGCCCCGCTACCTGGTTACCGAAACCGGCCTGGGTTACCGCTTATGTCCAGAGGAGACACCGGAGAGCTAGCCTCACGCGTGTTGTTGGGATGACAGCTGGGTAGACAGCGCCGTCATTTTCTTAACACCGGGCCTGCACTGCGACGGTGCAGAATAAAAACTGATCTTGCGCTTGGGAATCCCCATTCCCCGGGCGCGGCGGTTGGATGAAGGTGTCGAAATGAACCGAGCCCTGTCTAAGTTGCTGTATTTGTGTCTCGCGTCCGGGTTTCTCGCCGCCGGCGCCGCTCATGCGGCCGAGCCGGTGGTCGGCGCGATCGTTGGCCTGGTGACGGATGCCAACCAGGCGCCGGTGGCCCACGCCACCGTTACGGCCGTGAAGGCAGATGGCAGTGCGGTCCGCGCCACGATCTCCGCCAGCGACGGCATGTTCACGCTCCCGGACCTGCCGGCCGGAGAATGGACCGTGACGGCAGAAGTGGCCGGACGTCCCAAGCTCGTCACGGCACCGCTTGCCGTAAGGGCCGGGCAGGCCACGCGCTACGACCTGGCGCTATCAGGTGCCGGAGCGCAGCATCCGGCAGTCACGCCGCCCGCAGCCATGCCGGCGGCAGCACCGGCACCGGCTCCGGTGCTTGCCGCGGCCGGGACTGTGCCCGAAGCGCTGCAGGCTCCCGATGCGGCTCCGGCCAACGACACCCAGACGCCCTTTGCGGTCGGAGACATCGGCTGGATGAACGGCACCTCGCGCGCCACGGATCCGGTGTTCGATACCAAGTTCTTCACCCCCGAAGTGCGCTTCGATGTGAATTACCTGCAGGACTTCAATCACCCCGTTGATCACACCATCGTCGGCTCGACCGAGGAGTTCCGCTCCGGCGAGTTCCAGATCGAGCAGGTGAGTCTGGGGGGCAACTTCCACTGGCACAACGTGCAGGCGCGCTTCCTGTCCATGTTCGGACTGTTCTCGGTGACCACGCCGCGCAATGATGCGAGCGCCGGGGTCGGCCAGTGGGACCTGCAGGGGGCCTACAAGTACTTCTCCGAGGCCAACGCCGGGTACCACTGGGACGTCAACCACGGGCTCAACGTCGATGCCGGCATATTCGTCTCCTACATCGGGCTCTTCAGCTACTACAACTTCGACAACTGGACCTACCAGCCCTCGTTCGTGTCCTCGAACACGCCCTGGTTCTTCAACGGGCTGCGGGTGCAGTGGTACCCGACCCAGACGCTCAAGATCGAGCCCTGGCTGATCAATGGCTGGCAGAGCTATGCGAAGTTCAACAGTCACCCCGGCTTCGGCGGCCAGGTGCTGTGGATACCCAACGAGAACTTCAAGCTCGTCTTCAATACCTACACCATAGGGCAGGACAACCTCGCCGTCGGCAGCGGCTTTCCGGCCAACGGCGGCAATCCGAACGCCGCCGTCGGATCACCCAACCCGAACGGAACCTATATCAACTACGCCAACGTGACGCGTGTGCACGAGGATGACAGCCTGCTGTGGAAGTACTACGACCACGCCGACAGCACCGGGCTGTCGAAGATGGCGCTGTCGGTCACAATGGATATCGGTTGTGAGTACGGCGGTGGCGTGCACTGCGCTCACAATCCCAACAAGGCCAACTTCTTCGGGGTGATGGAGTACAACCGCTTCTGGTTCGATCACAACATCTTCGCGGTCACGCTCGGCGGCGGCTTCATGAATAACCCGGGTCGTTACCTCGCGCTGGTTCCGCCGATTAATGGTGCGACCGCGCAGAGCGGCACGCCGTACTTCACCGAGAATCCCGGACAGAAGCTCTACCAGTGGGATACGCAGCTCAACCTGCAGTACATGCCGCGCCAGTGGATCACCTGGTGGACCGAGTTCACCTTCCGGCACTCGAATGTGCCGTACTGGTCCGGTGCGGGCGGCGTGACGCCGCCGCTGGGCAACACCGGGGCTCCGGCGAGCTTTGTTTGCAACAACGGCAGCACCGTCGGCGCCGACAACTGCGCCAACGAGGGGGGCTTGTGGTACCCCGACCTGCGCTCGCGTGAGGTGGTCTGGGGCGCCGGAGTGATGGTCAAGTTCTAACTGCGCAGATTCGCGCCGTCCGCGAAAGTTCCCCGCGCCGCACCGCGGCGCGGGGACGGACCGGACGATTTTCCTGTTGCTGCGCGGCGGTCGCTAAGGCTAAATGACGCCGGGAAATCGCCCGGTGTGCGCGGCAGCACGGCGCACGAGCCGGGCTCCTAACCAAGGAGACCGCGCATGAGACTTCTGAGCCTGTGGGTACTGGCAGCGCTGCTGCTCGGTACGACGATCACCGCCGCCGCCGGCCCATACAGCGACACCATCGCGGCGTTCAAGAACGCCGGCGACAGTGCCACCTTCTTCAAGGACTGCTACGGCTACGCTGTGTTTCCGTCAGTCGGGCAGGGCGCACTGGTGGTCGGGGGCGCGCACGGCAACGGACGCGTATACGAGCACGACACCTACGTCGGTAATACCACCCTCACCCAGGTTAGCGTTGGCTTCCAGGCCGGCGGCCGGGCCTACAGCATGATCATCTTTTTCCAGGACAAGCGCGCCTACGACGAATTTACCCAGGGCAACTATGAATTCGGCGCGGACGTGAACGCGACCGCAATCACGACTGCGGCATCGGGCCAGGTCGGAACCAGCGGCGCCAGCTCGGGAACGAGCGGGGTGCGCGGCAATGCCACGACCAACGGCAGTTACTACAAGGGCATGGCGGTATTCACGATCGTCAAGGGCGGGGCCATGTTCCAGGCCGCCGTCGCCGGACAGAAGTTCACCTACGCCCCAAAGAGCGCGACGCCCTAAGCCCTGCGGGCGCGAATTCCGGTGCTTGCCTGTGCCGGTGCCGTGGCCTTTGCCGCGCATGCGCTGTATGCGCGAGGATGTGCAGTCTGGGTGGTAGCGCCGCCCTCAATAATCACAGGCGTGCCCGCATCCGGAGCCTTCCGAACCAGCCACGCGGAGCCGGCGAGCGGTGTGCATGAGGAGAGTCATGGCTTTCAGGTACAACGGGAGCGGCGCTCTGCTGCTCGGGTGTCTATTCATAACGGCCGCTTGGGGAGCCAACACGGTGACTGACGAGCACACCGGCAGGGCCAGTAACGATCCTTACCAGTGGCTCGAAGACGTCCATGGCACGAAGTCCCTGCAGTGGGTGAAGGCGCAGAACGCCAAGTCGCTCGCCGTGCTCAAGGCCGATCCGGATTACCAGCGCGACTACGATGCCATTCTCAAGGTGCTCGATGCGACCGACCGCATCCCCTACGGCAGCCTCGAGCGCGACGATGTCTTCAACTTCTGGCAGGACGCCGCGCACCCGAAGGGCATCTGGCGTCGTACCGCCATCGGCGATTACGTCAGGCCTTCGCCCCGCTGGGAGGTGCTGCTCGACGTCGATGCGCTCGCCGCGAGCGAACACGAGAACTGGGTGTGGGAAGGCGCGGAATGCACTCCGCTACTGAAGCGCTGTCTGGTCAGTCTGTCACGCGGTGGCGGGGATGCCGCCGTGGTGCGGGAGTTTGACCTGGCGACGCGCCAGTTCGTGAAGGACGGCTTTGCCCTCGCCGAGGCGAAGTCGCAGATCACGTATCTGGACGAGGATACGGTGCTGTTCGGTACGGACTTCGGAGCCGGCTCCATGACCACCTCCGGCTATCCGCGGATCGTCAAGATCTGGAAGCGCGGCGAGCCGATGAGCGCCGCACGTACCCTCTACGAGGGCAAAGCCACCGATGTGTCCACGCAGGCTGCGGTATTTCACGGGCCGAAGAAGTCAGTGGCGGTCATCCTGCGCGCCGTGACTTTTTTCACGGCGGAGTACCAGCTGCTGCGCAGCGATCACACGCTCGCGCCGCTGCCGCTGCCACTCGGGGCGGACTTGAAGGGCGCACAGGATGCGCGGCTGATCTTCACGCTGCGCGATGACTGGACGCCGCCGGGCGGGGTGCCCATCGCCAAGGGCTCGCTGGTCGCCTTCGACACGAGCGTGCCCGCTAATTCCACAGGCCCGAGCAACGGCGTCAGCGTGCTTTTTACCCCCGATGCGCATACCTCGGTCGATGAGGTGGCGATCGGCCGCGATGCGGTCTTTGCCTCCATCTACCACGACGTCACCGGGTCCGTACACGCGTTCCGCGAGCAGGGCGGCCGCTGGCAGGACACGGTGTTGCCGTTGCCGCAGGGGGGCTCGACGCACGTGGTCGCCGCGAACGCGTTCGGTCCGCAGGCCTTCTTCCGCTTCGAGAGCTTCACCACGCCGACGACGCTGTACGTGTTCACCGACGACGGGCAGCCGCGCGCCATCAAGTCATTGCCGGCGCGTTTCGATGCCTCGCACCTGAGCACCGAGCAGTTCTTCGCGACCTCCCGGGACGGGACCCGGGTGCCCTATTTTGTGACCCGGGGGCGTGATGTGAAGGGACCTGCACCGACGGTGCTCTACGGCTACGGCGGCTTCGAGATCTCGCTCACCCCGAGCTACTCGGCCAATTTCGGCATGCTGTGGCTGAGTAAGGGCGGCGTTTTCGTCGTCGCCAACATCCGCGGTGGCGGCGAGTACGGTCCGGGCTGGCATCAGGCCGCGCTTCTTGCCAATCGCCAGAATGCCTACGACGACTTCCAGGCGGTGGCCAAGGACCTCGTTCAGCGCGGCCTCACCACGCCGCGCCAGCTCGGGATCATGGGCGGCTCCAACGGTGGTCTTCTGGTCAGTGCCAACATGGTGCAGGCACCACAGCTTTTTGGCGCGGTCGTGTGCCAGGTTCCCCTCATCGACATGATCCGCTACACGCAGATCGGCGCCGGTGCCTCATGGGAAGCCGAGTACGGTGATCCGGCACGCGCGGCCGACCGTGCCTGGATCCTGAAGTACTCCCCGTACCAGAACGTCAAGGCCGGACGGCAGTATCCGCCGGTGCTGTTCGTGACCGCCACCAGCGACGACCGCGTCACCCCCGTGCACGCACGCAAGATGGCAGCGCTCATGGAGAGCCAGGGCCACGAAGTCCTCTTCTATGAGAATACCGACGGCGGACACGCCGCCGCCGCTGACCACAAGCAGGCGGCGGAGATGTGGGCCTTAAGCTTCGTATATCTGAAGCAAAAGCTCGCCCCCGGTGGCTTCCATGACTGAAGCAAACGCCGTGCGCACCGGCGGGTGTCTGTGCGGCGCCGTGCGCTACGCCGTGAGCGGGCCGCTGCGCCCCGTGGTGGCCTGCCACTGCACGCAGTGCCGCCGCCAGACGGGTCATTACCTGGCGGCGACCGCGGCGCGCCGGCGCGACTTCGTGCTGCGCAAGGACTCCGGGCTCAAGTGGTATGCCGCATCCGGCGCGGCGCGGCGCGGTTTCTGCGCCGAGTGCGGTTCGACCCTCTTCTGGGAGCCGCATGGCCGCGACTACATCAGTATCGCCGCGGGCAGTCTCGATGACTCGCGCGGTCTTGCGACGGTCTGCCACATCTTTGTCGCCGACAAGGGCGCCTACTACGAGATAGAAGCGGGCGTAGCGCAATCACCGGGCGGCGACTTCAGCGTGCCGCTGCCGCCTTGAGCGTGGCGCGCGGCCTGGCGTATCGCCTGCCGGCGCGTGAGCGCTCCGCGGTGCCCTGGAAGAACGGCGGTGGCATCACGCGGGAGGTTCTCGCGCATCCGGCCGGCGCCGATTTAAGCCATTTCGACTGGCGCGTAAGCACAGCCGAGGTGCGCAGCGCCGGGCCATTCAGCGCTTTCACCGGGATCGACCGAACCCTGTGCGTGCTGGAGGGCGAGCTCGAGCTCACCGATGCGGACGGCACGGTGCGCCGGCTGAGCGGGGAGAGCGAGCCGTGGCAGTTTCCGGGAGAGCTGGCGGTGGAGGGACGGCCCGTCGGCAAGGCCGTGACCGATCTCAACGTGATGACCCGCCGCGCACGCTTTACGGCGCGGGTGCGCAGGTGCCGCGCCCCCTGCCTCCTTATGCCGCAGGCCGAAACGACGCTGCTGTTTGCACTCGCGCCGCTGCGCTGCGCCGGCGAGGGCGCGAGCATCGAGCTCGCGCTGTGGGACGCCGCATGGCTGCCGCCGGCGGCGCGTTGCCAGGTCAGCGCCGCCGCGGCCGCGCTGTTCTGGCTCATTGAGCTGCAAGCCACTTTCTGACCGGCCGCGGCGCGGCCCGGGCTAGCTCTCCGCGATGCGCCGCAGGCCGCCCGGGTTGGTGATCAGGATGCGGTTGTAATGCGCCTCGACGAGGCGGCTGCGCGCGAAGGCGGCAAGATGCGCATTCACGGTCTTGCGGGTGACACCGATCATCTCGCCCAGAGCCTGCTGGCTCAGGTGCACGACGGCATCCGGGCCGCCGATCATCAGCAGGCGGGAAGCGAGGCGCTGACGCGGTGGCAGTGCGATAAGCTCTGCCAGAGCGCGCACCGTGCGCCGTGTGTAGCCATAGGCCGAGACCGCCAGTGCGCGCCACAGCGTCGGCCACCGGGCGGCGACCTCCTCGAGGCCCCGCTCCGGCACCACGAGCAGCACGCTCGGCGCGGCGCACACCGCGGTCACGAGCCGCGGCCCGCCGCTGTAGCGCGTCGCGTGACCGAGCACCGCACCCGCCTCGCAATGTCCGACGAGCACGTTGCGCCCGCCCGCAGCCTGGCAGAACACGTGCACCAAACCGGATACCACCAAGACCAGTCCGCGCCGGTCATCCCCCTCGGTCTGCGCCCATTCCCCGGCGCGTAGCTGCAACAGGTGGCCGTGGCTGAGAAGCGCGTCGGCGAGGCCCGCCGGCTCGTGGCGCAGCCACTCGCTGCGACGCAGGACGGCGAGGGCGGCGGAGCGCGGCAGGGTCATGCACCGAAAGTAACCCTCGTTACAATGTGGCGCAAGCACGCGTACTAGAGTGGTGTGGGGCGGCCCGGGTGCGCCGCGAGGGGCATTAAGCGATGAGCGGCTCGGCTTCAGATCGCGTCATCCGCATCGGCGGCGCGTCCGCGTTCCTCGTCGACAGTGCGCTCGCCGTGCCGCAGCTGCTGCGCGCGGGCGCGGTGGATTACCTCATCTTCGATTACCTCGCCGAGGGCTCGATGGGCCTGCTCGGGCGGATGCAGGCCCAGGATCCGAAGGGTGGCTTTGGCGCGGATTTCCTCACCGTCCACGTCGGGCCGTTCCTGAAGGAGATCGCCCGTCAGGGCGTCAGGATCATCGCCAACGCCGGCGGCCTGAACCCCCACGGGCTGGCCGCCGCCACGCAGGCCATGATCCGTGAGGCCGGGCTCGAGTTGCGCGTAGCCTGCGTGGACGGCGATGACGTGCGCGGGCAGATCGAGACGCTGCGCGGGGAGGGCTGCCGCGAGATGTTCACGGGCGCCGCGCTGCCCACGCAGCGCATCATCAGTGCCAACGCCTACCTCGGTGCCTTCCCCATCGCCGCTGCGCTCCGCGCCAAGGCGGACATCGTCATCACCGGGCGGGTGGTGGACAGCGCGCTCGCCTTGGGTCCCCTCATCCACGAGTTTGGCTGGGGCGCCCAGGACTTCGATCTCCTGGCGGCAGGCACCCTTGCCGGTCACCTGCTCGAGTGCGGCGCACAGGTCAGTGGCGGGACCTTCACGGACTGGCGCGACGTCCCGGCCTGGGAGAACCTCGGTTTCCCCATCGGCGAGTGCCGCGGCGACGGGAGCCTGACCATCACCAAGCCGGCCGGAACCGGGGGGTTAGTCAGCGTGGGTACGGTCGCCGAGCAGCTTCTTTACGAGGTGAGTGATCCGTCCGACTACATCGTCGCCGATGTACGCTGCGACTTCAGCCACGTTGAGCTCGTGCAGGTCGCGCCCGACCGGGTCGCAGTCACCGGGGCACGGGGGCACCCGCCCACCGACACTTACAAGGTGTGCATCACCCACGAGGACGGCTGGCGCGCGATCGCCTATCAGCCCCTCATCGGCGAAGAGGCCGCTGCCAAGGCGCAACGCCAGGGGGCTGCACTTTTCGAGCGCGCCCGGCAGCTGCTGCGCGCGAAGGACCTGGCGGATTTCCGCGCCACGGCCTGCATCGTCATCGGCGCGGAGGCGAGTTTCGGCGCGCATGCCGAGCCGGGTGCTGGCCGCGAGGTCATCGCCAAGCTCGTCGCCGATCACGAGCACAAGCTCGGTGCCGATCTCTTCGCCCGCGAACAGTGGGCGGCGATCTCGGGGATGTCCGTCGGCACCTCCATCAACCTTGCCACCCACGTGCTGCCGGTGACCGGACTGTTTCTGTGCCTGATTCCCAAGACGCGCGTCACGCCGCGGCTCACCCTCGATGGCGTGAGCTGCGAGCTGGCGGATTTCCCGGGCCGGCCCTACACGCCGGCTCGGCCGTCGCTGGCGGGCGCGTCGCCACCGCCGCCGGCGGATGCGGTGAGTGTGCCGCTCGTGCGGCTCGCCTTCGCGCGCAGCGGTGACAAAGGCCATCTGTTCAACGTGGCGGTGATCGCCCGCGACCCCAGGTACCTCCCGTGGCTGCGCGCGGCGCTCACCGCGCCCGCTGTCGGGGAGTGGTTCCGGCACCTGGGCGGGGCGGGAGCGCCGCGCGTCGAGCGCTATGAGGTGCCGGGATTCCACGCTCTTAACCTCGTGGTGCACGATGCGCTCGAGGGCGGCATCAATGCGAGCACCCAGCTCGATCCGGCGGCCAAGGGCATGGCGCAGATGCTGCTGCGCTTCCCGGTGTCCATCCCGCAAGCGCTGCTGGCGCAGCTGTCCGCTACCCCTGCTCTCAAGAACGGAGATCGCAAGCCGTGAACGACTACGCCTATCTAATGAAGGGACTCACGCGGGTGCCGACCACGAGCAGCACGCTCGTGAGCTCCTCGCGTTATCTCAACGATCCGCGCATCCGTGACTGGGTCGCCACGCACCTGCTGCGCAAGAACGGGCCGGACGCACCGACCCCGTCCGACCCGATGCCGCTCGTTCTGGCACTGCGCGAGGTGCAGGACATCAACCGTATCAACGAGCTCTTCGCCGCCGAGCGGCGCCAGAACGCTGCGCTCGATGCCTGGTTCCGCGAGGGCTATGTGTCCTCCTTCAAGCGCGAGGACCTCAAGGACTACCCGCCGCACACCATGGCCGGCATCTTCTACAAGCAGCTCATGGACAACGACCTGCAGGTGGACATCGTCCCGCCCTACAAGCCGCAGAACGACTACCAGTACTTTTTCCTGCGCGCCGGCCAGACGCACGACCTCGAGCACATCCTGGGCGGTGGCGGCTTCGACTTCATTGGCGAGGTCGTGCCGTACTACATGCGTCTGACGAACCTCTTCGTGCACCTCAGCGCCGAGCTTGCCGGGGAGCTGTGTGTGTTCTACATGCTCTCATCGACGCGCATTCTGACCCGGGCCGTACTGCACTACCCGCAGACCTGGCTCACCGTCCTCGATGCGCTCGAGCGCGGGGCGGCGGTTGGCCGCGAGTCCGGTCCGCTCTACAGCCTGCGCTGGGAGGAGGTCTTCGAGCTCACCCCGCAAGAGGCGCGGCGCAAGTGCAACATCCGCGGCGTGCGGCTGGCAGACACGGCTGCGGCCTCGGCGCAGTGGTGCTGAGATGGCGCGCGCCATCATCATCACGGGTGCTTTCGGTGCTCTGGGTGCGGCGGTGGCGCGGCGTTTTGCCGCTACCGAGGCGTGCCTCGGGCTCATTGACCTCGGTGCCGTGCCGGCGTGGGCGCAGGCCCGGTTCGCGCCGCCGCACCGCCTCTACGGGGGTGTCGACCTCAGCGCTTCCGCTGCCACGGCTGCAGCGGTGGAGGACTTCGCGGCCGCCTGCGGCGGCCTGGATGTGCTGGTGAACCTCGCCGGGGGCTTTGAGTGGCAACCCCTGGACGCACAGAAACTCGAGGTCTGGGACCGCATGTTCACGATGAATCTCAAGACCGCGGTGGTGACGAGCGCCGCCGCGCTGCCGCGGCTGAAAGCGCGCGGCGCCGGGTGCATTGTCAATGTCGGGGCGGGCGCGGCCGCGCGCGCCGCCGCGGGCATGGGTGCATATACCGCTTCCAAGGCGGGCATTCAGCGGCTCACCGAATCCCTGGCCGAGGAGCTCAAGGACAGTCACATCACGGTCAACTGCGTGCTGCCCGGCACGTTGGACACGCCGCGCAACCGCGCCGACATGCCGCAGGCGGACTTCAGTCGCTGGGTTGCCCCGGAGGCCCTCGCCGACGTGATCGCTTTCCTGGCCTCGGACGCAGCCCGTGCGGTGACCGGAGCCGCGGTGCGCGTGGCGGGCCGGGGCTAGCCGCGGCGGCGGCCGCTTTTCGGCCCGCATGGCGCGAAAGCGACCGCTGCGGTCCCATTTGGGTTGGAGCTTCGGCGCTGCGACTGTCAGGCTGCTTTCCGGGCGCCGGCGCGCCCCGCAGGAGCGGGCTTGTGAACTTCGCCACCGATCATCCCTACGTGCTCACGGCCAGCTGTCCCAGTCGCATGGGCACGACTGCGGCCGTCACCGGGTTTCTGGCCGCGCGCCGCTTCTATCTGCTGGAGATGCACCAGTTCGACGACACGATCTCCCAGCGCTTCTTCGTCCGCGTAACCTTCTGCGCGGTGCAGGGCGAGCGCGTCGATCTGGCGCGCCTGCGCCGGGAATTTGACCCCATTGCCGAAGCCGAGGACATGGAGTGGCACATCCACGACACCAGCGAGCGCATGCGCGTGCTCATCATGGTGTCGAATTTCGATCACTGCCTGGAGGACCTGCTTTATCGGCACCGGACCGGCGAACTGAAGATGGACGTGACGGCGGTGGTCTCCAACCACGTCACCCTGCAGCCGACGGCGCTGCGCCACAACCTGCCGTATTTTCACCTGCCGGTGAGCGCTGCGACCAAGGCGGAACAGGAGCGGCGGCTGCTTGAGCTCATCGATTCGACCCGTACGGAGCTGGTGGTGCTGGCGCGCTACATGCAGATCTTGTCGGATGATCTGTGCGCGAAACTACGGGGGCGGGCGATCAACATCCACCACTCGTTCCTCCCCGGCTTCAAGGGGGCCAAGCCCTACCACCAGGCCTACGACCGTGGCGTGAAGGTCATCGGGGCTACGGCGCATTACGTCACCCACGATCTGGATGAGGGTCCGATCATCGAGCAGATCGTCGAGCGGGTCGACCACACCTACACCCCGGAGATGCTGGTGGCCGCGGGGCGGGACTCGGAGCGGCGCGCGCTCTCTGCCGCGGTCCGCTATGCCACCGAGCACCGCGTATTTCTGAACGGCGGGCGCACGGTAGTCTTCAAATAGCCGGTCGGCGCAGGCGGTGGCGCCGCCGCGGCCGGATGCGTGTTATCTTCACACCCGCGGAGCGCCTTACCGCGGCGCCTTCCGCCCAGACTTTGTGGGGGAGCCAGGCATGCGCGCAAGCGCCGTTGTTGTACTGTGTCTAATCACCGCGGCCTGTGAGCGGCACGCCGCGTCACCGCAGGCACTGAGCGCCGCGGAGGCGGAATTCCAGAAGCATCTGCAGGAGGCCTTCCTCGATGCCAAGCCGGGCTCGGTAATTGAGATTCCCGCCGGTCGGCATGCGCTCAGCCGTGTGCTCACCCTGCGCGCCAATGGGGTGACCGTGCGCGGCCAGGGAGCCGACAAGAGCATCCTGTCCTTCAAGAACGAGATCTCCGGGCCCGAGGGGATGCTGGTCTACGGCAATGACTTCACCATCGAAAACCTCGCCATCGAGGACACCAAGGGCGATGGCCTGAAGATCAATGACGGCGAGAACATCACCATCCGTGGCGTGCGCGTGGCGTGGACCGGTGGCCCGAAGACCAGCAACGGCGCCTACGGCATCTACCCGGTGCACTCGCGCAACATCCTGATCGAGGATTCCTCTTCTTACGGTGCCGCCGATGCCGGCATATACGTCGGCCAGTCGAACAATGTGATCGTGCGGCGCTGTCGCGCCGAACAGAACGTGGCCGGGATCGAGATCGAGAATACGATCAACGCCGACGTATACGACAATACCGCCACCGGCAACACCGGCGGGATCCTGGTGTTCAACATGCCCAATCTCAGCCAGCCCGGCCATTCGACCCGCGTGTTCCAGAACAAGGTGCTGCAGAACAACCTCGGTAACTTCGCCGCGCGTGGCGCGGCGGTCGCGAGCGTGCCGGCCGGCGCCGGCGTGGTGGTCAACTCCAACAGCAAGGTCGAGATCTTCGACAACGACATCGCCGACAATCAGACCGCCAATCTCATCATCTCCGCCTACTTCTCCACCAACTACTACAACAAGCCCGGCATCGATCCGAATTACGACCCCTATCCGCGGGCCATTTTCGTCTACGGCAACCGTTTCTCCGGCGGCGGTGATGCCCCCGACGGCCTGGACCTAAAGACGCTGAAGCTGGCGATGTTCGGCCTGAACGGCCACTTCCCCGAGATTCTTTGGGATGGCTACCGGGACGAGAAGAACCTCGTCAACGGGCAGCCGCCGCCCGCCGAGCGCATCTGCATCCAGAATGGCAGCGTCGGAATCCTCAACGCCGATGGGCCGCACAAGTACAAGAACCCCAACACCGACATGAGTGCGTTCAAATGCGAGCTGCCGAAGCTGCCGCCGGTTGAGCTGCCCGGCAGGAGCTGAGCCTTGCGGATCGGGATCGCGCACCTTGTGGCCGCGGCGGCCGCGCTTGCCGTGCTGCTCGGCGCCTGCAGCCGCCCCCCTGCAGCGGTGCATTTCTTCGCGAGCGGCCGGCCGGCGCACCTGAGTGACTGGCATGTCGTTTACCGCGACGGCGAGCGGCTTGCCGCCAACTCGCGTGTCGTGCCGTACGAGCTCAATACCCCGCTGTTCAGCGACTACGCACACAAGTTCCGTACGCTGTGGCTGCCCGCCGGCACTTCGGCCCGTTATGCCGATCCGCAGAGCTTCGATTTTCCGGTCGGCACCATCATCACCAAGACTTTCTATTACCCGCGCAGTAACGGTCCGGCCGAAGCGGTGCGGCGCACCTACGACCAGACGCACGATTTTGCCGGCGGCGGTTTGGATTTGGCGCGCGTGCGCCTGATCGAGACACGGGTACTGGTGCGGCGGGCTGCGGGCTGGGAGGCGCTGCCCTACGTCTGGAACGAAGCGCAGACCGATGCCGAGCTCGCCCGTACTGGCGATGAGATACCGCTCACGCTCATCGACGCTCACGGCAGTGAGGAGCACTTCACGTATGTGGTGCCCAACGAGAACCAGTGCGCCGGGTGCCACGTGACGGATCTTAAGACCAAGGCCATCGCGCCGATCGGGCCCAAGGCGCGCCACCTGAACCGCGACTACACCTACCCCGACGGCACCTACAACCAGCTCACCTACCTCACGCGCATCGGCTACCTGACCGGGGCACCGGATCCGGCGATCGCGCCGCGCAATGCCAACTGGCGCGATCCGGCTCAGCCGCTCGATGCGCGGGCGCGGGCGTATCTGGAGATCAACTGTGGCCACTGCCACAACCCGACCGGCCCGGCCGATACCACGGCGCTTACCTTCGATGTCGCCACGGCGCCGGATCGGCACCTGGGCCTGTGCAAGCCGCCGGTCGCCGCCGGACGCGGCACCGGCGACCATCTCTACGACATCGTGCCCGGGCACCCGGAGGACTCGATCCTCACCTACCGCATGGCCTCGCGCGAGCCCGGCGTGATGATGCCGGAGCAGGGCCGCGGCACGGTCCACCGCGAGGGCCTCGAACTCATTCGTGACTGGATAGCCGCCCTGCCGGGGCAGTGCGGCTCCTAGCCTTAGCCATCGGAGTTTCATGATGCCGAAGAAGCCGTCTCCCATCCGTTTGCTGCCGCTGCTTGGACTGCTCTTGAGCGGCGCTGTCCTCGCCGATGCGCCCGCCGCCGATGCGCCGGCTGGCGCTGCCGCCGAGGCCAGCGGGATCGAGACGGTCACCGTCACCGCCCAGCGCCGCACGGAAGTCGCCCAGGCGGTGCCCATCGCCCTGCAGGTGGTCACGAGCGCGCAGATCGAGAAGCTCGCGGCCACGGATCTTTCGACCATGAACGGCTACATTCCCGGCCTGGAAGTGGACGGGGAGCAGCCGACCCAGCCCGGCTACACGCTGCGCGGTATCAGCGTCACCGACTTTGGCATAGGCACCGACTCGCCGATCGGCATCTACGAGGACGGGGTATACACCGGCAAGACCGGCGGCGCGCTCCTGCTGTTCAACGATATCCAGCGCGTCGAGGTGCTCAAGGGCCCACAGGGGACGCTGTTCGGCAGAAACAGCGCAGCGGGGGCGATCTCGGTGGTCACCAATGAGCCCGCGGACGAGTGGCAGGCGGACGCCAGGGCGCGCTACGGCAGCTACAACACGCAGTACTACGAGGCGATGCTCAATGCGCCCCTCAGCGATGATGTGGCCGCACGCGTGAGCTTCGTCGACAACCACAACCACGGCTGGCTGCGCGATGCGGCCACCGGCGTGCGCTACGACCGCGACGGGGATTACGGGCTGCGGGTGCAGTTGCGCTGGAACGCACCGGCCGACACCAAGGTGCGCCTCACCTACGAGATGGAGAATCTCGATCAGCCGGCGCGTCCCGCGATCGGCATCGTACCGCTGCCGCCGGCGCCGGGCACGCCCGCCGTGCCGCCCAATCCGGCCAGCTACATCAGTCCCTTCGGCGCACCGGTCCTGAACGATGTCGTCAATGGCATCGAGACGCGCCGCTTCGATGGGCTCACGCTGCGCGTCGAGCACGCCTTCAGCTTCGCCGATTTCACCTCCATCACCGGTTATCGCCAGTTCAGCACCTACAATCGCGAGGACCAGGACGGCACCAACCGCATCAACCTGTACTTCGATGACAACAACATCGAGAACAACCAGAGCCTCTCGCAGGAGCTCACCTTAGGGGGTAAGACGCCGCTCGCGGACTGGCTGGGTGGCTTGAGCTATTACTTCGACAACGCCCGCCAGGACAGCCAGATCAACCTCTACACCGATAGCATCGACACTCTGCTCAACAACACCGGCGAGCTGCCCGGCGGCATCTACGGGCCGATCAGCGCAGGCCTGGCGCAGGCCGGCGTGCCGGTCACGCTGCTCGGGGACCCCTGGCAGGAGAACATGTACAACCACGGCTACTCGCGCGCCTACGCCGCCTTCGGTGACGTGATCTGGCACCTGGGGACGAACTGGAACCTGACCACGGGCGTGCGCTTCACGCACGATGAGCGCGATTTCAGCTGGTACAACCCCACGCGCAGCGCCAGTCAGCTGGATCAGAGCCTGGCGCTCCTCAACCAGTTCGGTGTGCCGCTGCCGCCGTTCCCGTTCACGCAGAACCTGGTGTTCAACACGCCCGTCGCGCTCGCCGCCCCCTACCGCGTGCAGAACAGCTGGAACGACACGAGCCCGCGCGTCGTGCTCGACTACAAGCCGCTGCCGGATGTGATGTTCTACGTCTCCTACGCGCACGGCTACCAGGCCGGTGGCTACAACGCGCTTGAGCCCGGAGCCAAGTACAACCCCGAAACGGTGCGCAACTACGAGGCCGGCATCAAAAGTGAGTGGTTTCAGCACCGGCTGCTGCTGAATGCTTCGGTGTACTACTACGTGTACTCGAACCTGCAGAACCTGAACCTAGTCGCGAATGGCAACGGCGACCTGCCGCAGTACGAGGTCACGGTGAGCGACCAGCACGCGAGCGGCATTGACCTCGAAGCGCACTGGCAGCCCACGGATGCGGCCTCGCTCAGGGTGAACGCGGCCTACATCGATCTCACTTACCGTGGCGCCTACACCGCTCCGGATGGCACGAACCTCACCGACCAGCCGGTCGGGGAGCCGCTGTGGAGGGTCGCCGGCGTCTTCGACTATGTCTGGGCGGATCTGTTCAGCGGTAACCTGGACTTGACCCTGCAGGATGCCTGGCAGGGCGCGGCGCGCTGCAACGCCGACGCGGTGGCGACCGGGGGCTGCTTCAGTGGCGCATTTACCGTCGGCGGGGCGCAGAATCGCACCGACGCGCGTCTGGCTTGGACCAGTCACGGGCGCACGGCCTATACGGTAGCGGCCTACGTGAACAACCTCTTCGACAAGCAGTACGCCACGGGCATCCAGCTGATCAGCGCCACCACCCTGGGCACGTCCTTTACGAACATCACGGCCCCGCGTTTCTGGGGCGTGGAGGTGGGAGTGCACTTCTGATGGCGACTCCGGAGGTGCGCGTGAGCACGGCGCCCGCGCTGCCACTGCAGCCGGCGATCGCCGGTGTGCTCAGCGAGACGCTGGCGCGGCAGCGCTGCGCCTACGCGGCCGACCCGGTGCCTGGCTATGCCGCGCGCGCAGCAGACCTGAAGACGCTGCGGCGCTTTCTCACGGAGAATCGCGAGGCACTGCTCGAGGCGGTGAACCAGGATTACGGCAACCGCTCGCGGCACGAGACGCTCTTTGGCGAGCTCGTGCCCGCGCTCGATGGCATCAAGCACACGCTGCGCCACCTGCGCGGCTGGATGCGCCCGCAGCGTCGCGGCGTCGACCTGCTGCTTTTCCCGGGGGCGCGCAACCGCGTCGTGCCGCAACCGCTGGGGGTCGTCGGGGTGATCGTGCCCTGGAACTTCCCCATCAACCTCATGTTCGTGCCGCTGACCTCGATCTTCGCCGCCGGCAACCGCGCCATGGTCAAGCTCTCGGAAAACTCGCGCCATCTCGCCGCGTTCCTGATCGCCACGCTGCCGCGCTACTTCCCGCCCGAGAAGCTGGCCGTTTTCGACGAGAGCGGCGGGGTGGGTGTCGAATTCTCGCGCCTGCCGTTCGATCATCTGCTGTTCACCGGCTCGACCCAGACCGGGCGCAGCGTCATGGCGGCCGCCGCCGCGAACCTCACCCCGGTGACGCTCGAGCTCGGTGGCAAGTCCCCGGCAATCGTCTGCGCCGACTTCCCGCTGCGCACCGCGGCCGAGCGCATCCTGTTCGTGAAGCTGATGAACGCGGGGCAGATCTGCACCACGGTCGACTATCTGTTCCTGCCGCGCGATCGCATCGAGCCGTTCATCCGGCTCGCCCAGGACATCGTCGCCGCACGCTACCGCAGCATCGAGAGCCGCGACTACACCTCGATCATCGACGGCAAGGCGTTCGCGCGCCTCACCGGCGCCCTCGACGATGCGCGGGCACGCGGCGCGCGCATCGTGCCGCTGCTGGCCGGCGAGGCGAGCGATGCGGCGCTGCGCAAGATCTGTCCGCAGCTCGTGATCGACCCGCCGGCGGACTCACAGCTCATGCAGCGCGAGATCTTCGGCCCGGTGCTGCCGGTACTCGGCTACGAGCGCCTCGAGGAGGTCGTCGCCTTCATCAACGCGCGGCCGCGTCCGCTCGCCTTCTATCCCTTCAGCCGCCGGCGTGCCACGGTTGAGTACCTGCTCGAGCACGTAATGTCCGGGGGCGTGAGCGTGAACGATGCGCTCTGGCACGTCGGGCAGCACGATTTGCCCTTTGGCGGGGTAGGGGCAAGCGGCATGGGCCACTACCACGGCAGGGAGGGGTTCATGACCTTCTCCAAGCTGCGCCCGGTGTTCTATCAGGCGCCGGTGAGCGCCATGCGCATGCTCTGGCCCCCGTTTGGCGCGCTGGCCGACCGGCTGCTCAACTTTCTGACGAAGTAGCGCCGCGCGCCCCGAGCAGCGCCTCGATGCGCCGGTCGGGGATCAGCCACATGGCCGCGACCGTGACGTACAGCGCGATCGACACCCACGGCTCAAAGAACGCAAACGGTATGGCGATGAGGTAGAGCGCCAGGGATACTGCGCCCTTGCGGTCACTGCCCACGGCCGCTGCCAGGCGCGAGTCCGGACCGTTAACGGCGATGATGGTGCGCTCGAGGATCACGTAGCAGATCGCGGCACCGGCGAGCACCACACCATAGGCGGCCACCGGCAGGCTCGTGAAACCGGACTCATCGATCCAGCGGATGACGAACGGCACGAGGGTGAGCCAGAACAGCAGGGCGAGGTTCGCCCACAGCACGCGCCCATCCACCCGGTCGGTGGCGTGCAGCATGTGGTGGTGGTTGTTCCAGAAGATGCCGACATTGATGTACGAAAGCACGTAGGCGAGAAAGAGCGGCACCTGCTCGCGCATCGAAGCCAGGTCGTGGCCCTTCGGTACGTGCATCTCCAGGACCATGATCGTGATCACGATCGCGATCACGCCGTCGGTGAAGGCCTCGAGCCGCGCGGTATTCATGGCCTGCGGGATGCTAAATGCATTCGGCTCGCGGTGCTATCGGGGCTTGCGGCGGCCGCGCGCTCCCTCAGTTTGAGGAGCGTGCCCGGCGCGCCCCGGTGCTACCCTTCGGCAGGCGCTCTCCACCTGGATCCCTGCCGTGACCGAGTCCGTACCGCGCGAGCTTACGCAAGAGCGACTGAATCGCGGCTACGCCCGCATCTTGGGCTATCGGCGCGATCAGGCGCTGAGCGTTGCGGATCTGCTGGAAGAGCGCGCCACCGATGCGGCCGAGCGCCCCTTCATCATCTTTGAGGGGCAGACGATCACGTTTGCGCAGATGAACCGGCGGGCCAATCAAGTCGCGCATGCGGCACTGGCCGCCGGGCTTGTGCCCGGTGACGTCGTGGCGCTGATGATGGATAACCGCCCGGAGTTTCCCCTCATCTGGCTCGGACTTGCCAAGGTCGGCATCGTCACGGCGCTGCTGAACACCTCGGCGCGCGAGCGCGTGCTGCGTCACGCGCTCGGGCAGACCGGTGCGAGCGCACTGATCTTCGGCAGCGAATGCGCCGATCGCATTGCGACCCTTGCGGCGAGCGAGCTGCCGCCACGGGTCTTTGAGCTCGCCCACGCCGATGACGCCCCGCAGCGGGCTCCCGCTGCCGGGGCGCGCTCCTCGGCGCAGCGCTGGCGGCAGCCGCCGCGGACAATCCGCCGCGCGCGCGGCGGGCGCAGGTGCGCCTGGGCGATCCGCTCTATTACATCTTCACCTCCGGGACCACCGGCCTGCCCAAGGCGGCGCTCATGAGCCACCTGCGCTTTCTCAACGCCGGCGGCGTCATCGCGGGACTCCTCGAGCTTACGCGCAGCGATGTGCTCTACAACGTCCTGCCGCTCTATCACGGGGCCGGAGGCATGGTGGTCGTCTCGGCGGCCCTGCACGTCGGCATCCCGATCGTGCTGAAACGCCGCTTCAGCGCGCGAGAGTTCTGGGACGATGTGCGGGCCCACCGGGTCACCGCCTGGTATTACATCGGGGAGATCTGCCGCTACCTGCTCAACCAGCCGCCGCGCGCGGATGACCGCGAGCACACGCTCAGGCGTATGTCCGGAGCAGGTTTGAAGGCGGAAGTGTGGCGCCAGTTCCAGGAGCGCTTCGGTGTCGAGCTCATCTGCGAGGGCCTGGGCTCGACGGAGGCCAACTACGGCATAACCAACGTCGACAACAAGATCGGCTCGGTGGGGCGTGTGCCATACCCGGAACGCAGCAACATCCGCGTCGTGCGCTACGACGTCGACAGCGGCCGCCACGTGCGCGGGCCGGATGGCGCTGTGGTGCTGTGCCGGCCGCACGAGGTGGGCGAACTCATCGCCGAGGTGCTCGACGGGCCCACCGCGGCGGGCTTCTTCGAAGGCTACACCTCCCCTGAGGCTACGCAGGCGAAGCTGTTGCGGGACGTGTTCCGTCCCGGTGACCGCTGGGTACGCTCGGGCGATTTGGTACGCTTCGATGAGGATGATTACTACTACTTCGTCGATCGCGTCGGGGACACCTTCCGCTGGAAGGGCGAGAACGTGTCCACCGACGAGGTGGCCGCGGTACTGGCGCAGTTCCCGGGGCCGGCCGTGGTGAATGTCTACGGGGTACGCGTCCCGGACAGCGAGGGCCGGGCCGGTATGGTGGCTCTCACCTACGCCGATGCGGCTGCCTTTGATCCGGTCGCATTCCACGAGTTCGCGAGCGCGCACCTGGCGCCTTACGCGGTGCCGCTCTTCGTGCGCGTCGCGGCCGAGGCAGATCTCACCACGACCTTCAAGCTGCGCAAGATCGACCTGCAGCGCGCCGGGTACGACCCGCAGCGCACGGCCGAGCCGCTGTTCGTGCGCGATGCGGCGCAGGGGCGCTACGTACCGCTCACGGCCGCAAATCTGCAGCGCCTCGGCATCCACGCCTTCGCCGGAGACTAGCGTGCGCGTCGCCTACACCGCGGAGCAACG
Source organism: uncultured Pseudomonadota bacterium (assembly GCA_963825385.1). Lineage (GTDB taxonomy): Bacteria > Pseudomonadota > Gammaproteobacteria > Steroidobacterales > Steroidobacteraceae > 13-2-20CM-66-19. The sequence continues at coordinate 119,119 of CAWGSX010000002.1, forward strand.
TGCGCTGCGGCGCGAGTTCCGCGCCTATCTGGCGGCGCTGCTGACACCGCAGGTGCAGGCCGCCACCGGCAACCGCGAGAGTGGAACGGCCTACCGCGCGGTGATACAGCAGATGGGACGCGACGGCTGGCTGACACCGGGCTGGCCGCGGAAGTACGGCGGCCGCGATCTGGACCCGCTCGCGCAGAAGATCCTGCTCGAGGAGCTGTGGCTGGCGCAGGCGCCGTTCCCCTTCGTCACCGTCAATACCATAGGCCCGGCGCTCATCCGCCGCGGCACCGAGGCGCAGAAGCGCGAGCTCTTGCCGCGCATCGCGCGCGGCGAGCTCAACTTCGCCATCGGCTACAGTGAGCCGCAGGCGGGCACGGACCTGGCGGCACTCAACACCCAGGCGGTGCGCAGCGGCGACGTCTTCGTGGTGAACGGGCAGAAAGTCTTCACCAGCGGGGCGGAGGGGGCCGACTACATCTGGCTCGCCGCGCGCACCGATGCCCAGGCAGGCTCACACCGTGGCATCTCCATCCTCATGGTGGATACGCGCCTGCCGGGATTTGCGCTCACGCCCATTCATACCGTGGGCGATGTGCGCACCAATGTCACCTACTACCGGGACGTGCGCGTGCCGGCGACGATGCTGGTCGGCGAGCTCAACGGTGGCTGGCAGCTGATCACCGAGCAGCTCAATCACGAGCGGGTGGGGCTGGCGGCCCTCGCCTACGGTGCTCAGGGCTGCTTTGATGCCACCCTCGCCTGGGCGCAGGAGACGCTGCTCGGTCCGCAACTGCGCGTGATCGATCAGAGCTGGGTGCAGCGGGCGCTGGCGGAGTGTCATGCGCTGCTCAGCGCCTACGCCGTACTGGGCAACCGCGTGGCCTGGGAAGTCGCGCGCGGTGAGACCCGGGCGGAGCTGGCGAGCGCCTGCAAGATCTTCAGCACCGAGAGCTACGTGCAGGTGCTGCGCCTGCTTCTTGAGGTGAGCGGCTGCGCCGGGCTGCTGAAACACGGTTCGCCCGGCGCCGTACTGCAGGGGCGTCTGGAGAGCGAGTACCGGCGCTGCCAGATCAACACCTTCGGCGGGGGTGCCACCGAGGTGCTGCGTGACATGGTTGCCCAGCAGGGGCTCGGCCTGCCGCGCGAGCGGGGCCCGCGATGAGCATCCCGTCCTGGCTTGCGGCGCTGCGCGCGCAATACGGCGCGCTCGCCACCGCGGTGCGCACCGCCCCGGATCCGGTCAACGTGCCGATGATCCGCCGCTGGTGCGAGGCCATGGGCGAGACGAACCCGCTCTACCTCGATGAGGCGTGCGCAGCGCGAAGCGCCCACGGCGGGATCGTGGCTCCCCCGGCGATGCTCGAGGTGTGGACCATGGGCCGCTTCCATCCTGAGGGCGGGCGTGGCGATCCGGCGACGCTGCTCGGTATCGCGGCCCTGGATGCGGCCGGGTTTACCGCGGTGGTCGCCACCAACATGGACCAGGAGTACGTGCGTTACCTGCGCCCGGGCGACCTCATCACGCAGGCGGTTTACCTGGAGGAGGTCTCCGAGGAGAAGCGCACTGCGCTCGGTTGCGGGCACTTCCTGCACTATCGCTACGAGTTCACCGACCAGCGCGGTGAGGTGGTAGGCCGCATGCGCTTCCGGATCCTGAAGTTCCGTCCCCAGCCGCAATCCCAGCCGGCGGTGGCCGCCGCCGCCAAGCCCGCCCGCCCGCGGCCGTCGATCACCGCCGACAGCGCGTTTTTCTGGGAAGGTCTCAGCGCGCGGCGCCTGCGGGTGCGCCGCTGTGCCGCGTGTGGCCACCTGCATCATCCGCCCGGTCCGCGCTGCCCGCGTTGCCACAGCGCGGCGTGGGGTACGCAGGAGCTCTGCGGGCGCGGACTGGTGCACAGCTTCGTCATCGTGCATCAGCCGCAGCTGCCCGGGTTCAGCTATCCGCTCCCGGTAGCGCTGGTCGACATGGAGGAGGGCGTACGGCTGATCGGCAACCTCACCGACCTGGAGCCGGCCGCGGTGCGCATTGGCGCGCCGGTGGAGGCGCACTTCATCGAAGTTGAGCCCGGTTACGTCCTTTACGCCTTCCGGCCCCGCCTGCAGAGCTGAGGCGCCATGGACTTCAGCTACAGTGAGGAACAGGAGGCGCTCAGGCAGCTGGCGCGGAGACTGCTCGGTGAGCGCTTCACGGATGAGCACCGTAAGAACTTCCGGCGCAGCGGCGCCGCGTATGATGCGGCGCTCTGGGAGAAGCTCGCCCGGGCGGGGATTCTCGGTACGGCCATCGCGGTCGAGCACGGCGGCTCCGGCCTCGGTCTCACCGAGCTCGGGCTGCTGCTCGAGGAGCAGGGCGCGGCGCTTGCCGCCGTGCCGCTGCTCGCAACGCTGGTGCTCGGCGCGCTGCCCGTGCAGCAGTTCGGCAACGCGGCGCAGCGCACGCTGCTGCGCGCCGTAGCCGGGGGCACGACGCTCTTCAGCGCTGCGCTCGAGGAATGCGGCGGCGAGGTTTCCGCGCCGCAAACCCGCGCGACGCCGCACGAGGGTGGCTGGCGGCTGGAGGGTAGCAAGAGCTGTGTGCCGTACGGGTCCGAGGCGCAGTACCTGATCGTCTCGGCCACCACCGCCGGCGGGCCGCGCCTGTTCTTCGTGGAGCGCGCCACCCCGGGGCTCACCATGACGCCGCAGCACTCGAGTTCCGGGGAGCCGCAGGCACAGCTCGATCTGGCTGCCGTGCGCCTCCCCGGCGCCGCGCTCCTCGGCGGCGCCGAGGCACTGCCGTGGCTGCTCGCGCGGGCGCGCATCGCGCTCGCCGCGCTGCAGGTCGGCATCATTGGCGAGGCCTTGCGCCGCGCGGCGGCCTACGTGAGCGAGCGACGCCAGTTCGGGCGTCCCCTCGGCACCTTCCAGGCGGTCCAGCACCGCCTTGCTGACGCCTTTATCGACCTTGAGGCGCTGCGCTCGGTCTACTGGCAGGGCGTGTCGAGCGTGGACTGCGGTGAGCCCGCCGAGGCGGCGGCCCTCACGGCGAAATGGTGGGCTGCCGAGGCCGGCCATCGGGTGACGCATTCGGTCCAGCACCTGCACGGCGGTCTCGGTGCCGATGTGGAGTATCCCGTGCACGCGTACTTCCTGTGGGCCAAGCAGGTCGAGCTCGCGCTCGGTGCTGCCGCTCCGCTCCTCGCCGCGTTCGGTACGCGCCTCGCCGCCGGGGCGGTTACGCCCCTGACCCTGGAGTAACCGGTGCAGAGGTTCGAGACAGTACAGATCGGCGCTGAGTTGCCGCCTCTGAGCGTCGCCGTCACGCCCTCGGTAATCGTCGCGGGGGCGCTGGCGAGTGGGGATTTCGAGGTGATCCACCATGACGCAGCCGCCGCGCGGCAGCGCGGTACGCCCGACATTTTCATGAACATCCTCACCACCAACGGCTACGTGCAGCGCTTCGTCAACGACTGGCTGGGTGTGCAGGGGCGAATCCGCAGCGTCCGCATCCGGCTGGGCGTGCCCAACTTCGCCGGCGACACCCTGCGCTTTACCGGCATCGTGCGCGCGAAGCGCGAGGAGCAGAGTGAACGCTCGATCGAGATCGAGGTCAGTGGCCGCAACAGTCTCGGCGAGCACGTGAATGCGGCGGTCGTGGTGAGCCTGCCATGAGCCTACGTGACGCGGCCGCCATCGTTGGCATCGGCGCGACCGAGTTCTCCAAGGACTCCGGCCGCAGCGAGCTCACTCTGGCGCTGGAAGCGGTCAGCGCGGCCCTCGAGGATGCGGGGCTCAAGCCCGAGGAGGTGGACGGCCTGTGCACCTATGCGATGGACCGCAACCCCGAGATCGAGGTGTTCCGCAACCTGGGCGCGCGGGAGCTGAAGTTCTTCGCGCGCACCGAATATGGGGGCGGTGCCGCGTGTGCGCCGCTCTTGCAGGCGGCGCTCGCCGTGCAAGCTGGCATCGCCGAGGTCGTGGTGTGCTACCGCGCCATGAACGAGCGCTCGCAGTATCGTTTCGGCCAGGCATTCCTGCCGCCCCCGTTCGCCACCGCCGAGAGCGCCAACTGGTCCTGGACGGTGCCGTTCGGCCTGGTGACCCCGGCTTCCTGGGTGGCGCTGGCGGCACGGCGCTACATGCACGATTTTGGCGCGACCAGCGAGGACTTCGGGCGTGTCTCGGTGGCCTGCCGGCGTCATGCGGCCCGCAACCCGCACGCCTGGTTCTACGGCAAGCCGATCACGCTTGCCGATCATCAGGCCTCGCGCTGGATCGTCGAGCCGCTGCGCCTGCTGGACTGCTGCCAGGAAAGCGACGGCGCGGTCGCGGTCGTGGTCACCCGCAGCGAGCGCGCCCGGCACCTGCGGCAGGTGCCGGCGCTGATCCGCGCCGTGGCCCAGGGAGCGGCCGATGAGCAGATGAACATGACGAGCTTCTATCGGCACGACATCAGCGCCTTGTCCGAGATGCGCCTGGTCGCGAGCCAGCTCTATGCCATGAGCGGGCTCGGTCCGGGCGATATTCAAAGTGCCGTGCTCTACGATCATTTCTCGCCCTTCGTCCTGCCGCAGCTGGAAGCCTTTGACTTCTGCGCGCGTGGCGAGGCGAAGGATTTCATCAAGGACGGTCAGATCGAGAGCGGCGGCCGGCTGCCCGTCAATACCCATGGGGGCCAGCTCGGCGAGGCCTACATTCACGGGTTGAACGGCGTCGCCGAGGCCGTGCGTCAGGTTCGCGGCAGCTCGGTCAACCAGGTGCCGGGGCTTGAGAACGTCTTGGTGACGGCCGGGACGGGCGTGCCTACGAGCGCGGCGATCCTGTCGCGCGCAGCCTGAGGTCTGCCGTGGTTTATGATGGCGGCATGATCGATCCGGTAATCGGCACATTGCTGAGCGGCGCCTTTGCGGTCCTGTTTGCGAGCGCGGCGCTCCACAAGCTGCGTGACCTTGGCGCCTTCGGCGCGGCGTTCCGTGCCTACCGCCTGCTGCCGGAAGGGGTCGTGCTTCATGGGGCGGTGCCGGCGGTGGAGACTGCGCTCGCCGCGGGACTGCTCTTGCCCGCCACGCGCGCCGCGGCGGCCCTGGGCGGCGTGGCGCTGTTGCTGCTCTACGCGTGCGCCATCGGCATCAACCTCGCGCGCGGCCGACGCGAGCTCGCCTGCGGCTGCGGCGGGGCGAATGAGCGACGTCCCATCGGTGCGTGGATGGTCGCGCGTAATCTCATGCTCGGCGCCGCCCTCGCCGTCGCGGCTTTACCTTGGCGGATGCGCCCGCTCATGGCGACGGACCTGCTTACGGTCGCCGGCGGGCTCGGTGTGCTGACACTCTTATATATGAGCGTCGACAGGCTTCTGGGCCAGGTGGCTCCGCGCAGCGCGCTCTGGAGGGCTCCGTAGATGAGTGCGCTGGCGATCTCCAATGTCATCCTGTGGGTGCTGGTGCTGGCGCTGGCGGCGGTGCTGCTGGCGGTGGTGCGCCAGCTGGGCGTGCTGCACGAGCGCATCGCCCCGGCGGGCGCGCTCATGCTCAACCGCGGCCTCAAGGTCGGAGAAGCTGCCCCGGCGCTGCGGGTGCTCGATCTGGCCGGCCAGGCGCACGAGGTCGGCGCGGCGCGCGCCGACGGCCGCAGCACCCTGCTGCTTTTCGTCTCGCCCACCTGTCCGGTCTGCAAGACGCTCCTGGCGGCGGTCAAGTCCAGCCGCCGCGACGAGGGTGGCTGGCTGGACGTGCTGCTCGCCAGTGACGGCGATCTCGCCGAGCAGCGCCAGTTCGTGCAGGTGCAGGGCCTGGAATCGATCCCCTACGTGGTCTCGCCGGCCCTCGGCCTTGCGTTCCAGGTCAGCCGGCTGCCCTTCGCCGCGCTCATCGACGAGCAGGGCGTGCTGCGCGCCCGCGGACTGGTCAATTCGCGTGAGCACCTGGAAAGCCTCTTCGAGGCCAAGCGCCTCGGGGTGGCCTCGCTCCAGGAATACTTCTCCGGCGCCGCCTGAAGTCCACGTAAGGAGAGTGCCTCATGCCCGATCCGCTGTCACAACCGGCGCTGCGCGCGGTCATCGAGGAGTACGAGGCGCGCGCCGAGCGCGAGGATAAGCTGTGGGAGACGCTGAGCCCCGAAGAGGCCGCTCGCCGCCGCGATGAGATGCTGCTGCCGGTCGGGCGGGCAGCGGGGGTCCTCATGAATCTTCTGATTCGGGAAGCCGGGGCGCGGCGCATTCTCGAGGTGGGCAGCTCCTACGGATACTCCACCCACTGGCTGGCCGATGGCGCCCGCGCCGTGGACGGGCGGGTGACGTCCCTCGAGCTGGTGGCCGCGAAGACCGCGTATGCGCGGGAGCGACTCGGGCGCGCCGGGCTTGAGCAGTATGTCGAGTTCCGCATCGGTGACGCGCTGGCATCGCTCGAGGCGCTGCCCGGGCCGTTCGATTTCGTGCTGATCGATCTGTGGAAGGATCTGTACGTGCCGGTGTTCGAACGCCTGTACCCGAAGCTTGCACCGGGCGCGCTCATCGTCGCCGACAACATGATCGAGCCGCAGAGCGCCCGCGCCCACGCGCAGGCCTACCGCGCGCGCGTACGCGCCGCCGCGCGCATGAGCTCGGTGCTTCTGAATCTCGGCAACGGCCTGGAGCTCAGCCGCTACGACTGAAGCGCGATCTCGACGCGCTTGTTGCGCTTGCCCTCGCTGCGGATGCGCAGGACCCGGATGCCGCCGATCTCACCGATGTTGGCCACGTGCGTGCCGCCGCAGGGCTGCAGGTCGATGCCCGGAATCCTCAGCAGTCGTACGCGTCCGGCACCACGCGGCGGCTGCACGCTCATGGTCTTGACCAGCTCGGGCTGCACCTCGAGCTCCGCATCCGTGATCCACACCGTCTCGGTCGCCGTCGCCCGAGCGATGAGCGCGTTGGTCTCGCGCTCGATGTGGGCGGCATTGAGCTGGCTCAGCTCGATGTCGAAATCGAGGCGCCCCTTGTCCGGGACGATGTTGCCGCCCGTGACCGGCGCGGTGATGACGCACGAGAGCAGGTGCAGCGCGGTATGCAGGCGCATGAGCGCATAGCGGCGTGCCCAGTCGATCTCGAGCGTGACCGTCTCGCCGGGCTCGGGCAGCGGGCTGCCGGGCTGCACCAGGTGCAGCACCGACTCGGGGGATGCGCCCTTGCGGGTGTTGACGATGGCTACCGCGGTGCCGTCGGTGCGCACCAAAACGCCGCAGTCGCCCGCCTGGCCGCCCCCTAACGGGTAGAACACGGTGCGGTCGAGCTCGATGCCGTGCTCGCTGGCTGCGAGCACGCGTGCGCTGGCACTTTTCTGGTACGCATCGTCGCGAAACAGCAGCTGAGTCGTCATGGCTTATCGCCATCCTGTGCGGCTAGAATTTGCCGATGCCCGCGTACGCCTACCGTCTCGTCAACGTGTTCACCACGGGTCCGACCACGCTGTGCGGCAACCCGTTGTGCGTCTTTGAACGTGCGCAGACGCTCGATGCGGCAAGGATGCAGGCCCTGGCGCTGCAGTTCAATCTCTCCGAGACGACCTTCATCCTGCCCTCGGACCGCGCCAATGCCCGTGTGCGCATTTTCACGCCGTCCTACGAGATGCCCTTCGCCGGTCACCCGACGCTGGGCACGGCGCACGTGTGCCGTTCACTGGGTCTGGGCGGGGACCGTCTGACGCTGGAGATGGCCGCCGGAATCATCCCGGTGAGCGCGAGCGGCAACCGCTGGACGCTGCAGGCCAAGAGCCCCACCTGGCACGAGGTCGAGGAGTCGCGCTTCGAGCTCGCGCAGGTGCTGGGCGTCGACAAGGAAGATATCGGCGAGCGGCCACTGTGGGTGAATGCCGGCACCGAACAGCTGATCGTGCCACTTTTGAGCGAGGCGGCGGTACGCGGCGTGACGGTACGCGCCGATCTGCTCAAGCGGCTGACCTGCGCCAGCGGTCACAGCCAGGTGTACGTGTTCGCGCCGGCCGCGGCGGGTCTTCTGGCACGGTTCTTTTTCCCGGTCGGTAACGGCGTGAGCGAGGATCCGGCCACCGGCTCGGCGGCCGCGAACCTCGGCGGCTGGTGCCTGGCCATGGGTCGCACCCTGCCGTGCGAGTACGAGATTGCCCAGGGCGAATACGCCGGCCGCCCTTCGGCGCTGCGCTTGCGGGTCGATGCGAGCCGGCAGATCGCCGTGAGTGGCGAGGTCATCGAGCTCGGGCGTGGAACGATCAGCCTGTGACGGCCGTTCGGCTGCACGATTTCCAGGCCCTGAGCTTCGACTGCTACGGCACGCTCATCGACTGGGAGAGCGGCCTTGAGCGCGCTTTCCTTCCCCTGCAGCAGGCGGCCGGCCTGGCTGATTGCGCTGAGCTCTTGCGTGACTTCGCGCGCCACGAGTCCGAAATCCAGGCCGAGGCCCCCGCCATGCTCTATCCGGCCGTGCTGACCGAGGTGCATCGACGTCTCGCGCGCGGGCGCGCGCTCGACCTGCCGCAATCCGCACACCGCGCCTTCGGCGACTCGGTGTCGGAGTGGCCGCCGTTTGCCGATTCGGCGGCGGCGCTGCGCTATCTGCAGTGTCACTACCGGCTGGTGATTCTCTCCAACGTCGACCGGGCGAGCTTTGCCGGCACACAGGCGCGGCTGGGCGTGGCCTTCGATGCCATCTGCACCGCCGAGGACATCGGCTCCTACAAGCCCGATGCACGCAATTTCCGTTACCTGATCGAGCGGGTGGCCGCACTCGGGGTGCCGGCGAGAAAGATCCTGCACACCGCGCAGAGCCTCTACCACGATCTTGTCCCGGCACAGGCGGCCGCACTGGCCTCGGCATGGATCGACCGCGCCGCCGCCCGGGGTGGCTGCCAGGCAACGCGGCTGCCGCCGGTGATGCCGCGCTACGATTTTCGTTTTGCGACCCTGGCGGATTTCGTTCGCGCGCACCAGGCCGAGGCGGCCGCGCCGGGCTAGAGTCTTAGAGCCCCGGGATCAGCCGGCCGCGGTTGAAGATCCCGTGCGGGTCGAAGCGCTCCTTGAGACGCCGGTGCAGGTTGAGCGTCGCGGGCGGGACCTGCGCGAACCGCGTCCCGGGCCGGTGCGGGTCACGCCACTTCGTGGCGCTGCCGCCGAGAGCCGCGGCGCGCGCGGACGGATCAAGATCTGCGGACGGATCCCCGTGCCAGCGCACCGCGCCGCCCCAGTCGATCAGTCCGCGCGCATCCGCCTCATCGACCGCCGCGGTGGAGGGCAGCGACACACGCCACAGGCAGCTGCTTGCGAAGATCGGCAGCGCCAGATCGCGCAGGTCCTCCCAGAAAGCCCCGGCGGTGGTTTCATCCACGCGTTCTCCGCCGATATGCATGGCGGCGGCGGCGACGGCCGGCGCCGCACCGGCGAGCCGCACCCAGGCCGCACCGCCACTCCAGGCCGCCCCCGCCAGCGGCAGCGGCTGCCCGGCCCAGCGGTTGAAGGCCCCGACGGCGGCAGCCGCGGGCAGTTCGAGCCGGACGGTCAGCTCGGACCGCGGCCGCGGCAGCACCTTGAGCGAAACCTCCGTGAGGATCCCGAGGATGCCCAGCGACCCGCACAGCAGGCGCGAGACATCGAAGCCGGCAACGTTCTTCATCACCTCGCCGCCGAAGTGCAGGAGTTCCCCGCGCCCATCCATGAGGCGCGTCCCCAGCACGAAATCACGCGCCGCACCCGCGTACATGCGCCGTGGGCCGGAAAGGCCGGCCGCGATCACCCCGCCGAGGGTCGGATCGGCACCCGGGCGCGGCGGCTCAAACGGCAGGAACTGGCCTTCGCTGCGGAGCAGCGCCTCGAGCTGCGACAGAGGCGTGCCGCCGCGTGCGCACAGGACCAGCTCCGAGGGCTCATAGTGGACCACACCGCACAGAGCCTTGAGATCGACAATCTCACCCTCGAGATGCTCGCCGTAGAAGTCCTTGGTGCCCGCGCCGCGCAGACGCAGCGTGGTCCGGGTCGAGGCGGCGCGGCGCACGCACTCGCGCAGCTCATCCATCGCATCGCCGGGCTGTCCCATGACTCCCTCAGAAGCGCGGCAGCTCGGGATGCGCCAGCTGTCCGGCGTGCACCCGCATGCGACCGTACTCGGCACAGCGGGCGAGGGTGGGAATGAGCTTGCCCGGGTTGAGAAGCCCGTGGGGGTCGAAGGCGTCCTTAACCGCGGCGAAGGCCGCCCGCTCGCCGGGCGAGAACTGCACGCACATGGAGTTGATCTTTTCCACCCCCACGCCGTGCTCACCGGTGATCGTGCCACCGAGCTCCACGCACAGCTCGAGGATCTCCGCCCCGAAGCGCTCGGCACGCTCCCAGCACCCCGGCTGGTTCGCATCGAAGAGGATCACCGGATGCAGGTTGCCGTCGCCGGCGTGGAAGACGTTCATGCAACGCAGGCCATAGCGGGTTTCCATGTCCTCGATCGCCGCGAGCACGCGCCCGACATGCTTGCGCGGGATGGTGCCGTCCATGCAGTAGTAGTCCGGCGAGATCCGGCCGGCCGCCGGAAAGGCATTCTTGCGCCCCGACCACAGGCGCTGCCGCTCCGCCTCGCTGGCGGCGACGTGCAGCGCGCTCGCTCCGGCACCGCGCAGCACGCGCTCGATCTCGGCCACCTGCTCGGCCACCTCCTCGGCCATCCCGTCGGCTTCGACGAGGAGAATGGCTGCCGCGGCGAGGTCGTAGCCGGCGTGCACGAACGGCTCGACCGCGGCGCTGGCCTTGCGATCCATCATCTCCAGTGCGGCCGGGATGATCCCGGCGCCGATGACGGCTGCGACCGCATCCCCGGCGCGGTGCACGTCGTCGAAGGAGGCCATGACCAGCCGCGTCGCCGGCGGCCGCGCGATGAGGCGCACCAGCACTTCGGTCACGATCATCAACAGGCCCTCGGAGCCGATGGTGAGCGCGAGCAGGTCGAGACCCGGCGCATCGGGCGCGAGCCCACCGAGCTTAAGCGGCTCGCCCTCGACGGTGAAGCCGCGCACGCCGAGGACGTTGTGCACCGTCAGCCCGTACTTGAGGCAGTGCACGCCGCCGGAGTTCTCCGCCACGTTGCCGCCGATCGAGCAGGCAACCTGCGAGGAGGGGTCGGGTGCGTAGTAAAGTCCGTGCGGCGCGGCGGCTTCCGAGACCTTGAGGTTCGGTACGCCCGGCTCAAGGCGCGCGGTGCGCCCGAGCGGATCGATGGCCAGGATGCGGTTCATGCGGGACAGCGACAAAAGCACGCCCTCGGGATGGGGGGTGGCGCCACCGGAAAGGCCGGTTCCCGAGCCGCGCGCGACCAGGGGTACGTTCAGGCGGCTGACCACCTTGAGGACGGCCTGCACCTCGGCGGCCGTCCTCGGCAGTACCACCACCTGCGGCAGCTCGCGATAGACCGTGAGGCCGTCGCACTCGTAGGGGCGGCGCTCCTCAACGCTCGCCAGCACCGCATCCTCGGGCAGCACGGCGCGCAGCGCGGCAAGCAGATCCGGCCGGGTCATGTGCCATCCTAACGCCCCGGCACCCTGAAGGCCCAGCCCGGGGCACGGCCTGAGTTCTGCTAGGCTTAAAACATGCGGCGCGGGTTTTTTCCGGATGCTCGTGGGGGGCGAGAAACAGATGCGCATCAACCTGGTCATTGCTGTTCTTGGCGGTTTGTCCTTACTCGGTGTGGCGCAGGCGCAGACCGCGCCCATGAAGCCGGATATCCCGGCGCAGTTCGCCGCGCCCACCGCGGCCTACGACTACGAGAAGCGGGAAGTGATGATCCCCATGCGCGATGGGGTCAAGCTGTTCACCGTCATCGTCCTGCCCAAGGGCGCGGCTCATGCGCCGATCATTCTGACGCGCACGCCCTATAACGCCGCCAACCGCGCCAAGCGCTACGCGAGCCCGCACATGCTCGCAACGCTTCCCATGGGGGATGAGGTCTTCGTGCCCGAGGGCTATATCCGCGTGTTCCAGGACGTGCGCGGCAAGTACGGCTCGGAGGGCGAATACGTCATGACACGCCCGCTGCGCGGCGTGCTCAACGGCACCGCGGTCGATCACTCCACGGATGCCTACGACACCATCGAGTGGCTGGTGAAGAACGTGCCGGAATCAAACGGCCGCGTGGGCATGATCGGCTCCTCGTACGAGGGCTTCACGGTGCTGATGGCCCTGATCAACCCGCACCCCGCGCTCAAGGCCGCGGTTCCCATGTGCCCCATGGTGGATGGCTGGAAGGGCGATGACTGGTTTCACAACGGCGCGTTCCGGCAGTCCAACTTCCGCTACATCTACCATCAGACCGTGCAGCGCGGGGAGGGTGGGGAGATTCCCAGCGGGGTGTACGACGAGTACCGGCTGTTTCTGGAGGTCGGCTCCGGCAATGACTTCGCGCGGCGCTTCGGCATCGACCAGCTGCCGTTCTGGCAAAAGATCGTCGAGCATCCGGCCTATGACCAGTTCTGGAGCGCGCAGGCCCTGGACCAGATCCTGGCGAAAGAGCCACTGCAAGTGCCGACCATGTACGTCACCGCCCTCTACGACCAGGAGGACATGTACGGGGGCGTGCATACCTACGCGGCCACCGAGCCCAAAGACACCCACAACGATCGCAACTTCCTCGTGCTCGGCCCGTGGCGCCACAGCGGGGTGAATTACGACGGCACGACGCTCGGGCCCCTAAAGCTCGAGGGCAATACCGCGCTGCAGTTCCGGCGCGAGGTCATGCAGCCTTTTCTGGATGAGCAGCTGAAGGACGGCGCGCCCAGGGCCAACACACCGCCGGTGTTCGTGTACGAGACCGGCAGCAACACCTGGCGGCGCCTGCCGGCGTGGCCGTTATCGTGCGAGTCCGGCTGTCCGTTCAAGTCGCAGCGCCTGTATCTGCAGGCCGACTCGGGGCTGGCGTTCAGCGCGCCGGCGACGGCGCGCGGCTATGACGAGTACGTCTCGGACCCGGCGCGGCCCGTGCCCAATGCTCCGCGTCCGGTGCATTTCGCCGATACCGCGGCCTGGCAGCGCTGGCTCCTTGAGGATCAGCGCTTCGTCGCCGACCGGCCCGACGTGCTGACCTACACGACAGCGGTGCTCAAGGAGCCGTTGCATCTGGCCGGAGCCCCGGGAGTCAATCTCTTCGCCGCCACCAGCGGCACCGACAGCGACTGGGTCGTAAAGCTCATCGATGTCTATCCCGACGAAGTCCCCTCCGACCCGCCCATGTCCGGCTATCAGCTGCCGATCGCCATGGACATCTTCCGCGGCCGCTACCGCGACAGCATCGAGCAGCCGCGTGCGATTCCCGCCAACAAGGTGCAGAGCTACCGCTTCGCCCTGCCGATGGTCGATCACGTGTTTGAACCGGGTCATCGGCTCATGGTGCAGATACAGTCGAGCTGGTTCCCGCTCTACGATCGCAATCCGCAGACTTATGTCGACAACATCTTCCTGGCGCGCCCGCAGGACTACCGCAAGGCCACGCAGCGGGTGTTCCGCGGCGGAGATGCGGCGACATTCATCGAGCTGCCGGTCGTGGCTAAGCCCGAAGATAAGTAGCGGCGCGGCGGCGCGCCGGCGGTTTTGGCGCTGCCGGAGAAGTCCATGCCGCAATTCGGTCAGTTGGCGCGGGCAGCCCTGAACCATAATGGGGCAGCTTCCGCACGCTGACCGTGCGCAATCAAAGCCTTAGGACACCCCATGGACGCGCCCCAACCCTCGAGCTCCAGCGGTCGCCCCCGTCGCCCGAGCGGCCGCGACGCCAAGATCGCCGCGCGCACCGCGCGCACGCACCAGTTCGTGCCGTACATCACCCGCAACGTGCCGTATTACGAGGTGCTGGGCAGCGAGGGGCTGGAGCTCCTCGAGCACAACGCCGACACGATTCTCGAGGAGATCGGCATCGACTTCCGCGACGACCCCGAGTCGCTTGCGATCTGGAAGGACGCCGGCGCCGACGTGCGCGGCGAGCGCGTGCACTTCCCGCGCGGCATGTGCCGCACCCTGGTGCAGCGCTCCGCGCCGAGGGAGTTCACGCAGTACGCGCGCAACCCGGCGCGCAACGTCATCATCGGCGGTAACCGCACCGTCTTCGCCCCGGCCTACGGCTCGCCCTTCGTACGCAGCCTGGATGAGGGGCGGCGCTACGCGCGCATCGAGGACTTCCGCAATTTCGTCAAGCTCGCCTACCTCTCCAACGGCCTGCACCACTCCGGCGGGACGATCTGCGAGCCGGTCGATCTGCCGGTGAACAAGCGGCATTTCGACATGGTGTACGCGCACATGAAGTACAGCGACAAGCCGTACATGGGCTCGGTCACGCACCCGGAACGCGCCCAGGACACCGTGGAGATGACCCGGATTCTCTTCGGTGACCATTTCCAGGATCCGCTGACGGGCAAGCCGCGCACCTGCATCATCAGTCTGATCAACGCCAACTCGCCCCTCACCTGGGATGCGACCATGCTGGGTGCGCTCAAGACCTATGCGCGCGCCAACCAGGCCACGATCGTCACCCCCTTCATCCTCGCCGGCGCGATGTCGCCGGTGACAGTCGCGGGCACCGTGGCGCAGACGCTGGCCGAGTCCCTCGCCGGCATGGCGCTCGCGCAGCTGGTGAACCCGGGTGCGCCGGTGGTGCTCGGCAGCTTCGCCTCCTCGCTGTCGATGCAGTCGGGAGCCCCGACCTTCGGCACCCCGGAGCCGGCGCTGGTGCTGTATGTCATGGCGGCTCTTGCGCGCCGGCTCGGCGTGCCGTTCCGCTCCGGCGGCTCGCTGTGCGCCTCCAAGATCCCGGATGCCCAGGCCGCCTACGAGTCCGCCAATACGCTCTTGCCGACCTGCCTCGGGGGCGTGAACTTCGTGCTGCACACGGCCGGCTGGCTCGAGGGCGGTCTGGCGATGGGCTACGAGAAGTTCGTGATGGACGCGGACCAGGCCGGCATGATGCACACACTCCTTGCCGGTGTGGACTTACGCGAGAACGGCCAGGCGCTCGATGCGATCCGCGAGGTCGGACCGGGTAAGCACTTCCTCGGCTGTGCGCACACGCAGGCGAATTTCGAGACGGCCTTCTATCGCTCGCCACTCGCCGACAACAACAGCGTCGAGCAGTGGGAGGCGGAAGGGGCGAAGGACATGACCGAGCGCGCCAACCTTCTGTGGAAGAAGCAGCTCGCTGAGTATGAGGCGCCAGCGCTCGATGTCGCGGTCGATGAGGCGCTGAATGACTACATGAACCGCCGCAAGGCGTCGTTCCCCGACTCCAACGTCTGAGCCAGGGTGGGGGCTCAACCCCGCTCGAGCCTGACCGCGGTGCCGGGCGCCCGGGTGGCTGCGGCCGCCGCGCTGAGCGGCGCCAGGATCTGTTCCAGCGCCTCGGCGGCGAGCGGCTTGGTCATGTGTTGATCGAAGCCGGCTGCGTAGGCGCGCCGGCGGTCCTCTTCCTGCCCCCAGCCGGTCACGGCTACCAGCAGCATCTCTCCGCCACCGGGTAGCGCGCGCAGCTCGCGCGCGACCTCGTAGCCGCTCAGATCCGGCAGGCCGATGTCGAGCAGGACGATGTGCGGGGCAAACTCCCGCGCGAGCTTAAGTCCCTGACGGCCCGAGTATGCGGTGCGGGCGCGATGACCGCTCACCTCGAGCAGCGTGGCGCAGGTATCAGCGGCGTCGCGGTTGTCATCGACCACGAGCACGCGCAGCGCCGCGGGCGTGGCCGGCGGCGCCGCGGCGACGGACTCCTCGGCGGTGGCGCTGGCGGTATGCAGCGGCAGCGTCACCACGAATTCGCTGCCCTGGCCGGCGCCCCCACTGTAGGCCTCGATGGTGCCGCCGTGCAGCGCGACCAGGCCACGTGCCAGCGACAGGCCGACCCCGAGGCCGCCCTCGGACTGCGCGGCCTGCGCCTGGGAAAAGATCTGGAACAGGCGCGGCATGACTTCCGCCGCAATGCCGATGCCGTTGTCGGTTACCCGCACCACCACCTCGCCGGCACCGCACTCGGCGCGCACACCGATGCGCCCGCCGCGCGGGGTGTACTTCGCGGCGTTGATGAGCAGATTGGAGAAGACCTGCGCCAGGCGCACCGCGTCAGCGGTGAAGCGTACCGGCTGCTTGGGCAGCTCGATCTCGAGACTGTGCCCCTTCGCGTCCAGCAGCGGACGGGCGGTCTCGATGGCGGCGCCGAGCACCAGGGTGAGCTCGGTGGTGGTCTTCTTCAGGGTGAGTTTGCCCTCGGTGATGCGCGAGACGTCGAGGAGATCATCGAGCAGGCGCGTCATGTGCGTGACCTGCCGGTCGATGACGTCCTGCACCTTGGAGCGCTGCTCGGCGGTGGTGCCGGCGCGGCGCGCGGTGGCGAGCGCGAAACGGATCGGCGCCAGAGGGTTGCGCAGCTCGTGGGCGAGGAGGGCCAGAAATTCGTTCTTGCGCCGGTCAGCCTCCTGCAGATTCTCTTCGCGCTCGCGCAGGGTCTTTTCCATATGGCAGCGGGCGATGAAATCTCCGGCCTGCCGCAGGTACAGGTCCAGACGCCGCATCTCCTGCTCGGAGGGCCGGCCGGTGGCGGTGAAATGCACCGACACCATGCCGAGAAGGGGGCCATTCGCTGCGCGCAGCGGAGTGGAGAGCACGGCGCGGTAGCCGGCCGCCTCCGCCAGCGCCCGGTACGGCCGGTAGAGCTCATCGCGGCTCACGTCTTCGATGATGACGCGCTTGCCGCTGCGCATGGCCCGGGCACAGGAGGCGTTGCTGGTCAGCGATACCTCGCGGAAGAACTCGAGAAACTCGGGCGGGAAGTTGCGATGCGCCACGAGGTTGAGGCTATCACCGGCGCCGTTCAGGAGCTGAATGTTGCCGTGCTGCGCGCCGAGCAGCTCGACCACGCCGTCGAGGATCTCTTCCATGCCCTCATCGAGGGTAGTGCAGCCCCACAGTCGCGTGCTCCAGTCGGCCAGGCGCGCCAGGGCGTGCACCTCGATGGCGAGGCGCCGCTCACTTTCCTTCAGCGCAAACTCGGCGAACTTGCGCTCGGAGATGTCGCGCGCCACCTTGGAGGCGCCGATCACCACCCCGTGCGCATCGCGCACCGGGGAGATGGTGAGCGAGACCGGCAGGCGTCGCCCGTCCTTGGTGATGCGCACGGTGTCGAAGTGGTCGATGCGCTCCCCGCGGCCGAGTTTGCGCAGGATCTCCCGCTCCTGCTCGTGCAGCTCCGGCGGGATGATGAGGGTGATGGGTTTGCCTATCACTTCGCCGGCCTCGTAGCCAAAGATGCGCTGCGCTCCGGCATTCCAGGACTGGATACGGCCCTCCAGGGTCTTGCTGACGATGGCGTCATCGGAGCAGGCGACGATTGCCGCCAGGAGCGCCTCGGGTGTGGCGGTCGGCTCAGCCGCCGCGCGGGGATCTCGGTCTCAGAGGCGTTCATCGGGTCTTCACAGGGGCCTCGCTATGCAGGGGCAGTGACCGTGGGCTCGGATGAATCATCCGCTTTTTGCCTTGAATCCGGGAGGCGCCGGTGGCGGATGTGCGGTTGGGCAGCAGCCTGCACGATGTTCTTGCCCGGGCAGAGTGAGCTGTCTGGACGTCGGAAGAGCTTAATCCACAGCACCCCCGGCGGCTGCCGGCGCAGTCCTACCGCCGGATGCGCCTGTCAGGAAGGACGCAAGCAGCCCCACGACCACCTCAGGGGCATCCTCCTGCGCCAGATGCCCCGCATCGGGGGAGCCGCTTAAATGCCGCTTCCCGCATGAGGGTGTGCAGCTGCAGGCCGCGTTCGAGCGGTATCCAGCGGTCTTCCTCGCCCCACAGGATCTGGGCCGGGCAGCGCAGCGCCCCGAGCCGCGGCTCGATCTCGTCGGTGTAGCGCTGGTCCATCTGGGCGATCTGCCGGTAGAAGGCCGGCTGCCCGCGCTCACCGCGCCACGGGGCGAGATAGGGCTCGAGCACGGCCTCGCTGAGCGGCAGGTAGGCGGCGCCGCGGATGTAGGCGGCGAGGATGGCCTCGTGGATGTAGGCCGGCAGGCCGGCGAAGGCCGCCTCATGCAGCCGCACGTGCTGTACGAAGGCGGAGCCCCACGGGGCGATCGCCACCGGATCGATCAGCGTGAGGGAGCGATAGTCACAGCCATCAAGCAGGTGCGCCCGCAGCGCCGTGGCACCGCCGAAATCGTGGGCCACGACATCGGGGGCGCGCAGCTGCCAGTGCGCGAGCAGCTCTGCGAGCAGTGTGTTCTGCACCCGAAGCGAGACATCCTGCCCGGCGCCGCCCTGGTGCGAGCGCCCGTAGCCCAGGAGGTCATAGCAGTAAACGGTATGAGTCTGGGTGAAGTGCGGAGCGATGCGGTGCCAGACGTGCGATGAGAAGGGCGTGCCATGCACGAACACGAGCGGCGGCCCGCTGCCGCTGACGGTGTAGTGAACCGGCTGATCCCGAAAGCGATAGGTGCGCGCGTCCACGGGCGCCGTTAGCTGCGCCCCGGCCGCCGTCAGCCCGGACGGCGGTTGCGGCCGCGCGGGCTCACCCGCGGGGCCGGTGGCGCGGCGCGGGGCAGCTGCACGACCTGGGCTAGATGCGGGCTCGAGGCGGTGGAATGCGGGATGCCCATCGCCTCGACGAAGTGCGCCTGGAACTTGCGGCTCGATCGCGGTCTCGATCTTCTCCACCCGCCGCACCAGATCCTCGATGACCTTGCGCGAGGACTGATCCAGGAGCGCGATGCGCGCGCCGGTGCCGGCGGCGTTGCCGGCGGAGCGACACCTGGCTTAAGTCGCAGTCCGGGATCATGCCGAGCACCATCGCGTACTTGACGTCGATGTGGCTGCCGAAGGCGCCGGCCAGGCGGATGCGCTCGACCTGGCTCGGCACCCAGCGTGATCCATGAGCAGCGCGGATGCCGGCATACAGCGCCGCCTTGGCGAGCTGGATCGCGCGCACGTCGTTCTGGGTGATCTGCAGCGGGGCGCTGTCGGCGCCCTGATGGAGCAGTGTAGGAGAAGGTGCGGCCGTTGGCGACGATGCGCGGCGAGCGCGCCGCGAGCGCGCCGTCGATGACGCCGTCCTGGTTGATGATGCCGGCCAGGTACATCTCGGCGATCACCTCGATGATGCCGGAGCCGCAGATGCCGGTGACGCCGGTGCGCGCGCTCGCTTCGGCGAAGCCCGGCTCGTCCGACCACAGATCCGAGCCGATGACCTTGAAGCGCGGCTCGAGGGTCTGCGGGTCGATGCGCACGCGCTCGATGGCGCCGGGGGCGGCGCGCTGGCCGCAGCTGATCTGCGCGCCCTCGAAGGCCGGCCCGGTCGGGCTGGAGCAGGCGAGCAGCCGCTCGCGGTTGCCGAGCACGATCTCGGCGTTGGTGCCGACATCGACCAGGAGGGTCAGCTTCTCGGACAGGTCCGGACGCTCGGCGAGGATGACGCCGGCGGCGTCGGCGCCGACGTGGCCGGCGATGCACGGCAGCACGTACAGCCGCGCGCTGCCGTTGATCTTGAGCCCGATCTCGGTCGCCTGCAGCGTGAGCGCCTCGTCGGTGGCGAGCGCGAAGGGCGCGCCGCCGAGCTCCACCGGGTCGATGCCGAGCACCAGGTGATGCATGATCGGGTTGCCGACCAGGGTGACTCCAGGATGTCGCGAGCGCTCGATGCGCGCCTCGCGCGCCACCTCTGCGGCCAGGCTGTTGAGCGCGCTCGCGCACCGCCTCGGTCATGCTGCGCCGCCCCGCCCGGGTTCATCATGGAGTAGGACACCCGGCTCATCAGGTCCTCGCCGAAGCGGATCTGCGGATTCATGAGCCCGCCGGAGCCGACCACCTCGCCGCTCGTCCAGATCGCACAGGTGGCCGGCGATCGTGGTGGAGCCGACATCGATCGCCAGGCCGTAGATGTGCTCGTGAAGTCCTGGCCAGATGGCGATGATCGCGCGCCGGCGTGCACCGCCACGGTCACTTTCCAGGCACCCTTGCGCAGCACCGGCTGCAGCTGCTGCAGCACGGCGAGATCGCAGCTGAGCCCGCGCAGGCTGCCACTCCTTCGCCAGCGCCTCGGTGAGGCGCTGCAGGTCGCCGGAAGGGTCGTGCATGTCCGGCTCGCGCACCTCGACGAAATGCAGGCGCGACGACCGGATCGAGCTCGATCGCATGCGCCTCGGCGGCCTTGCGCACGACCTGGCGGTGCACCTGGCTTGACGGCGGCACGTCGATGACCACGATCGCCCGCGACCAGGCCTGGCAGGAGAGGCGGCTGCCGGGGGCGAGCGGGCGCGCGGCGCGAGTAGCGCTGCTCGCTGCCGCCGAATGCCGAAAGATGCGCGGCCGAGGAGCTCACGCCGTGCTTGGCGAACTCGCCTTCGGCGATCAGCACCTGGCAGCGCCTGCACAGCGCACGGCCGCCGCACACCGAGTCGATGTCGACGCCGAGGGTGCGCGCCGCCTGCAGCAAGCGGCGTGCCGAGGGCGAAGCGGCCGCGCTTGCCGGAGGGCGTGAAAACGACCAGCGCGTCGGGTTGCGCTCATGTCGGCGGCTCTGGCGCGCGCCTCCGGTGGCCGCCCTCGCGCCGGCCGCGCGCCGCCCCTTCGGCGGCGGCGGCGGTACCGCCGCCGGCCTGCAGCGCCGGGGCCTCGCGGAACTTCCGGATCCAGCGCGCGCAGTCCGGATCGTGGCCCATCATCACATCCGCCCCCATGACCGCCTTGACGATCTCGGGGTGCAGCGGGTTGGTGATCGCCGAGGTCATGCCCGGCGCCGATCGCCATGGTGAGGAAAACCGCGTTGATGCCGTCGCGGGGCGGCAGCCCGAAGCTGACATTCGAGGCGCCGCAGGTGGTGTTGACCTTGAGCTCGTTCTTCAGCCGTCCGAGCAGGCGCATGACCTGCACGCCCGCCTGGTTGATGGCGCCGATCGGCATCACCAGCGGGTCGACCACGACATCGCTCGCCGGGATGCCGTGATCCTGGCGCGCGGTGCACGATCTTCTTGGCCACCGCGAAGCGCACGTCCGGGTCCTCGGAGATCCCGGTCTCATCGTTGGAGATGGCCACCACCGCCGCGCCGTACTTCTTCACCAGCGGCAGCACCGTCTCCAGGCGCTCCTCCTCGCCGGTCACGGAGTTGACCAGCGCCTTGCCCTTGTACACCGCGAGCCCCGCCTCGAGGGCTGCGACGATGGAGGAGTCGATCGACAGCGGCACGTCGGTGAGTGACTGCACCAGCTGCACGGTCTTGGCGAGGATCGCCGGCTCATCGGCGAGCGGAATGCCGGCGTTGACGTCGAGCATCTGCGCACCGGCCTCGAGCTGCGCGCGGGCGTCCGCCTCGACGCGGCTGAAGTTGCCGGCGGCCATCTCGGCGGCGAGGATCTTGCGCCCCGTGGGATTGATGCGCTCGCCGATCATGACGAAGGGGCGCTCGAAGCCGATGACGACTTCACGGGTGGCGGAGCTGATTACGGTATCGGTCATGAGGCTTTCCTGTCGGTATTCGTGGTGGCATCGCGTCCGGGGTGCCAGGGCACGCGGCCGCCGAGCACTCCGGAGCGGTCAATGATCTCGGCGACGCTCTCCTCCTGGCGGTAGGCCATGAGGTGCACCCCATGTACGCCGCGCACGCCACGGATCTCCTGCACCAGATCGATGCACAGGCGCCGGCCCTCCTGGGCCTGGTCGGCGGCGCCCTTCAGCCGCGCGATCACCGCATCCGGGATGTGCACGCCCGGCACGTGCGCGCGGATCCACTCGGCGGCCTTGGCGGACTTGAACGGTCCGACCCCGACCAGGATGAATACCTGGTCGAGCATCCCGAGGTCCTCCACGCGCTTCATGAACTCCCGCAGCATCGGCACGTCGTAGCAGTATTGCGTCTGGATGAACTGCGCGCCCGCGGCAACCTTCTTGGCCAGCCGCTGCGCGCGCCACTCCACCGGACGCGCAAAGGGGTTCTCTGCCGCCCCGAGCAGCACCCGCGGCGCGAAGGTGATCTTGCGGCCGGAGAGAAAATGATGCTCATCGCGCAGCGTCCGTGCCGTTTCCAAAAGCGACATCGAGTCGAGGTCGAACACCGGCAGCGCCTGCGGGTGGTCGCCCGCCTGCACCCCATCCCCGGTCAGGCACAGGATGTTGCACACCCCCATGGCGGCCCCGCCGAGGATGTCGCCCTGGATGGCGATGCGGTTCTTGTCGCGGCAGGAGATCTGCATGACCGGGGCGTAGCCGACGCGCGTCAGCAGCGCGCATACCGCCAGGCTCGACATGTGGCAGTTCGCGCCCGAGCCGTCGGTGGCGTTGATGGCATCAACGTAGCCGTCGAAGATGCGCGCGCGGCGGTAGACGTCCTCGGGGTCGGCCGAGTCCGGGGGCGCAAGCTCACTGGTGACGGCAAACTGCCCGGCACGCAGCACGCGCTCGAAGCGGCCGGGGGAGGTGTGGCCGGGGAGGATGGGCAGCGGATAGCCCGGCACCGGCTCGTCTTCGAATCTCATGACTTTGGCTCCGCGCAGCGCTCGCGCACCACGCGCAGCCAGGCGGAGCGTCCCATGAGGCGCCGGTCCACGGGCGGCTGCACCTTAAGAATGGCTTGCGCGCCCCCGGGGATGCGGGCGCTGCCGGCCACCGCCTCGCGCCACACGCACTTCATCTCCGGCTTCACTTCGCAGTGGCCGTCGTCGCGCACCCCGCCGCAGGGACCGTTACGCAGGTTCTTCGGACAGTTCATGGGGCAGGACATGCCGGTGGAGGACAGCACGCACTGTCCGCACATGCGGCAGTCGAACAGCAGCCCCTTGACGTTGCGCTCGATGGCGGCGACCGGGCGCTCGAGGCGCTCGTAGCCGATCGCCCGGAAGAGGGGATGCAGGCGCACCAGGGTGTTCTCGAGACTCTTGTAGAACGTGTTCAGGCCCCGCGCATGGCGCACGGACCACAGACGGACGGCGTACATCTTCTAAGACTCCGGGGTCATGAGGCCTTTGGCGCGGATGAGCGCTTCCAGCGCCTCGTCCGTGAAGGCCGCCTCGATGCGCGCGGCTTCCGCGGCGGCCTCGCCCTGCAGGTCATCCCCGCAGGGCTTCGGCTCGCTGCGTTTCCAATCGGCCAGATACGCATCCGAGCTGCCCTTGCCGGCGCGCATGGCGGCGCGGTCGACGGCCTCCTGGAAGCGGTGCGAGAGCTGCACTTTGGCGGTCTCGCGCCCGCGCTTGACGAGCACCTGGGCGGGGATGTCGCGCCAGGAGATGATGATCAGGCTGGCCATGCGGGCGACTGCGCTTTTTCCATGAGGGCCTTGAGGCGCGAGCCGAGCTGCCCGTAGCCACTGAAGCGGTACTCGAAGGCGAGGCCCAGGCGTTGCGCAGCGGCGCGGGCGAGCTCGAGACTCCCGGGCGTCTCGGCCTGCGCCAGATACAGCAGCCGGCGGTAGTTGCGGAAATACTCATCGCGCAGCTCCGGATGCGTATCGAGCTTAAGCGGCCGGATGACCAGGCGCTCGAAGTTCTTCAGGAGAAAATCGGTGAGGTAGAAGGTGCCCGGCTCCGCCTCGGCGAGCTCGCTGAACACCTTGGGGGTGGCGAAGAACTCGTAGCAGTGCGCGCCCGGCAGCCGCTCGATGCCTTCCGCGCGCAGCAGCGCATCGAGGGCACCGCCGGTGCCGCAGTCGGCGTAGCCGACGAAGATGGTCTCGTAGCGGTGCCGCTGCGCTTGGATCTCGGCGCGCACCGCCGGGGCGATGCGCTCGGGGCGGTTGTGAAGCTCGGCCGGGAGGCAGCGCACCTCCAGGTGCGGCCAGTCGTTGGCGCGGCGCAGGGCGGCAATCTCGCGCGCGAGCGCGCCGCAGGCGATGACCAGCGTGCCGCGAGGCGTGTCCATGGCGGCAGTAACGAGGCAGCGCGCGGGCGGCCGGCCGCGCTCAGGCGGCCCGGGTGGCGCGCCGGGCGGCGAGCAGGCTCTTGGCAGTCTCCACCGCGATCGCGGCGTCGCGGCAGTACGCGTCCGCGCCGACGGCCTTGCCGAACTCCTCGTTGAGCGGCGCCCCGCCGACCAGCACGATGAAATCGTCACGGATGCCGGTCTCTTTCATCTTGTCGATGACGACCTTCATGTAGGGCATGGTCGTGGTGAGCAGCGCCGACATGCCGAGGATGTCCGGCTTGTGCTCCTCCAGCGCCGCCAGGTACTTCTCGACCGGGTTGTTGATGCCGAGGTCGATGACCTCGAAGCCCGCGCCCTCGAGCATCATCGACACGAGGTTCTTGCCGATGTCGTGGATATCACCCTTGACCGTGCCGATGACGATCTTGCCGATCGGCGGAACCCCGGTCTCGGCGAGCAGCGGCCGCAGGATCTCCATGCCGCCCTTCATGGAGTTGGCGGCCAGGAGCACTTCGGGGACGAACAGGATGCCGTCGCGGAAATCGATGCCGACGATGCGCATGCCTTCGACCAGCGCATCGTTCAGTACCTTCTCGGCGTTCCAGCCGCGCTCGAGCAGGATGTGGGTCGCTTCCTCGACCTCACTCTTCAGCCCGTTGTACAGGTCATCGTGGACCTGCTCGGTGAGCTCCTGATCGTTGAGGTCACGTAGGTTGAAGTCGCCTTCGGCTGGTTCTGCCATCGAAATCTCCATGCGCGACTTCGGGTTAGCGGCTCGCGCGGCCGCTTTATGAAGATGGTAGTGGGAGGGTACCCAAGGCAGGTGCTGCTACGCGACCGCGACGTGTCCCCAAGCGACAGGCGGTGAATTAAGGCAAGCCGCACGCCTCAGACCGTGACCGGCTCCTCGCGCACGGCGGGGGCCTTGCCCGGGCGGGCCTGCCGCTCGGCGCTCGGCGGGCAGCCGAACTGGGCCCGGTAGCAGCGCGAGAAGTGCGGCGGGGACTGAAAACCGCACGCCGTGGTGATGTCGATGATGGGCATGGAGGTCTGCAGCAGCAGCTCGCGCGCGCGGCGCAGCCGCATCTGCAGGTAGTAGCGCTTGGGCACGCAGTTGAGATGCCGCTTGAACAGCCGCTCGATCTGGCGCCGTGACAGTCCCGTCGCCTGGGCGATCTCATCGAGCGACAGCGGCCGCTCGATGTTCGCCTCCATCAGCTGCGCCACCTTGATCAGGCTCTCGTGGCTGACGCCGATCTGCGCGCGCAGCGGCACGTACTGGCGGTCGCGGTCACTGCGCACGCGGTCGACGATGAACTGCTCGGAGATGAGCTGCGAGACGTGGGCGCCGAGCTTGGCCTCCACCAGATGCAGCATCAGATCCAGTGGCGCGACGCCTCCGGAGCAGGTGAAGCGGTCGCGGTCGATGCTGAAGAGCTGGTCGCTGAGCTGGATGCGCGGGAACTCCTCGCGCAGCGCCGAGAGGTTCTCCCAGTGGATCGTGGCGCGGTAGCGATCGAGCAGGCCCGCCTTGGCGAGCGCATAGCCGCCGGTGCACAACGCCCCGAGCGGCACGCGCCGCTCGGCGATGCGCCTGAGCGCGGCGAGGATGCGCGCAGAGACCGCCGCCTGCACATTCACGCCCCCGCACACGAACAGAATGTCGACCGGACCGAGCTGCTCGAGGGCCGTCGTCGGGGCGATCTCGAGCCCGTTGCTCGCAGGCGTCGCCACCCCGTCGATGCTGACGATGGACCACTCATACACGGTCTGCCCGGTGATGATGTTGGCCATGCGCAGCGGCTCGACCGCGTTGGCGAGCGCGATCATCGAGTAGCGCGGCAGGGTGAGGAAGGCGAACTTACTGCGGGGAAGCGTCACATGCCGGATTTTACTCTATTCTTGCCTGATTGCGACAGACTTTGCGCAAGGTGCGACCTGGCAGGCGCACGTGGCGGGTCGGGCGCGCTTCAGCGGATTCCGACCTGGCCCCGCACCGCGTCGATGAGCTTCGGCGAGTCGTAGCCGATCCCGTCGCGGAACACGATCTCCACATTCTCGAGATCCTCGATGCGGGCGCTGGGATCGCCGCGCACCACGATGAGGTCTGCGTGCTTGCCGGCGGCGAGCGAGCCGATCTCGCCCTCGCGCCCGAGATAGCGGGCGCCGTTCAGGGTGGCCACCTTGATGGCTTCGAGTGGGGTTAGGCCGGCCTCCACCAGGAGCTCCACCTCGCGCTGATCGCCGAGGCCGGGCAACACCCCGCCGTTGCCGGTGGGGTCCGGACCTGCCAGCAGCAGTCCGCCGGCTTCGTAGAAGGCGCGCTCGAATGCCATCTCGCGGCGGAAGAGCTCCGGGCCGACCGCATCGTGCGGATCGATCTGCGCGCGGGCGGTGAGGTAGCTGTCGCGGGCGTCCGGGGACAGCAGCTGCAGGGTGCGCTCGCGCAGCGGCGGCCGGCCGATGAGGCCGGCTTCGAAGACGGGCAGCGTGGAGGTGACGGCCACGTGGTGGCTCACGAGGGAGTGGATGAGCGCTGCGACCTCCGCCCCGGCGAGATCCTGCTTCAGCCAGCTGTCGGCGGCCTGCTTGCGCGACGGACACACGTCGGGCTGGCGCTCGGGCACGAACTGCGAATCGGTGTACACCGGGCCGTGCTCGAAGTCATCGATCCCGGCGGCGATGGCCTCCGGCCAGCTCACCGAGCACAGGTGGGCGGTGAGCTTCAGGTGATGGCGGTGCGCGGCACCGATCGCGGCGCTGAGCTGGGCACGGGTGATGTGCATATAGGCCTTGAGCGAGGTCATGCCCGCCTCCGCCCAGGTGTCGACGAAGTGCGCGGCCTCCGCGGGGCTTTTGAGCTCGTGCATCTGGGCGAAGGGTGTGCCAGGACCCTCCAGATAGGGCGCCGACAGGTCCAAGGCGGGGCCGGGCATGAGCCCGGCGGCGATGCGCTCGCGCACCTTGAGGTCGGTGTAGGGCTCGACGCTGCCGGTGGTGCGGGCGGTCGTGACCCCGGCGGCCAGATACAGGCGCGGGGCGCTGAAGGGCAGCTCCTGCACGTACAGGCCCGGCTCCTCGATCCGGCCCGGGCGGCGCATCGGGGTGTAGGCCGCGGTGTAGTAGAGATGGTCGTGCATGCCGATCAGGCCCGGCAGCACCGCATGGCCGCGCAGCTCGTGCACCTCCGCCCCGGCCGGAATGCTCACGGTGGCGGCGGCGCCGAGCCGGGCGATACGGCCATGATCGATGAGGAGCGTCTGGTCGGTGAGGGCCGCAGCACCCGTGCCGTCGATGACGGTCAGGTGGGTGAGCGCGATCAGCGGGGCGGCGGTGATGACATAAGGGGCGACATCCGGGGCGGCCTCGGCAACTGCGAGCCGGTAAGGCAGCGCGAGCAGGAAAAGAGCGGTGGCGGCTTTCATTGGCGCTGACTCCCATGGGGCGCGGCGGTCCGCAAGCGCGGATCTTACGCGACGCTTATCTGATTGCGACAGGCGCGGGGGCTGGGTCGCTTGAGGGGCGATACGCCAGCTCGAGCCCTCCGTGCTAATCTTTTTCGGATAACTCCAACAAAATGACTTTCGGAACGAGGGTGCGTGGCTCAATCGGCTGAGGTTTTCATCAGTTATTCCCGCGACGATGCCGCCCGGGTGCTCGAGGTGGCGGCGCGGCTGCGTGCGGCCGGGGTGTCGGTGTGGATCGACCAGGCCGGGATCGATGCGGCATCGCGCTGGAGCGAGCAGATCGTGCACGCGCTCGAGAGCGCCAAGGTGCTGCTGCTCATGGTGACCGAGACCGCCGTGCACTCGCACAACGTCGCCAAGGAAGTGGTGCTGGTGAGCGAGCGCAAGGGCCACATCCTGCCGGTGCATCTGGAGCCCACCGTCATTCCGCCGAGCCTCCGCTACCAGCTCGCCGGCATCCAGCACGTCGAGTACTTCAAGGACTCCGACGCCGGCTTCAAGGCGATCGTGCGCTCGCTCGAGCGCATCGGCGTCACGCTCGCTCCACCGCTCGCCGCGAAGACCTCGCCGGCGCCGCTGGAGAGCGCGGCTGCCGCCACGGGCGGGGCGGGCGCCGCGGTGCCGGGCAGCGAGCGCGGCGCGCTGGCGGTCATGCCGTTTGACAACATCAGCCCCGATCAGGAGACCGACTATTTCTCCGACGGGCTCACCGAGGAGCTGATCGCGCGCCTGTCGCTGGTGAGTGAGATCGATCTGATCTCGCGCTGGGCCACCAAGCAGATGCGCGAGCGCAAGAGCGACGTGCGCGCGCTCGCCGAAGAGCTCGGCGCCCGCTACATCGTCGGCGGCAGCGTGCGGCGCTTCCAGGACTCGGTGCGCATCACCGTGCAGCTGGTCGACACCGCCACCAACCGCCAGCTGTGGGGTAACACCTACAAGGGCAAGCTCGATGACATCTTCGACATCCAGGAACAGGTAGCGCAGCAGATCGTCGAGGCGCTGAAGCTGAAGCTGTCCTTCGCCGAGAAGGTCTCGCTCACCAAGCGACAGACCGTGAACGTGGAAGCGTACGATCTGTACTTGCGCGGCCAGGATTACCTTTACCGGCTCACCAAACGCAGCATCGAATACGCGATCCAGCTTTTTGAGAAGGCCATCGAGCTCGATCCGCGCTATGCCGCCGCCTACGCGGCCTGCTCCAGTGCCTACGGCCAGAAGTACCAGTACTTCGCCCGCGACGAGCGCGCGCGCGAGCGCGCCCAGGAGCTGAGCTTCAAGGCGCTGATGTACGACAACAATCTGCCCGAAGCCTACACGGCCATGGGTCTGTCGTACTTTCTGTGGAACCGGCTGGATGAGGCGCGCGCGTCCAGCCGCAAGGCGGTCGAGCTCAACCCCGATGACTTCGTCGCGCACTGGACGCTGGGGCGCATCGAGTTCACCAAGGGCGAGCTCGAGGAGGCCTACAACGAGTTCCGGCGGGTGATCGAACTCAAGCCCACTTTCTTCACCGGCTACATCGATCTGGCGATGACCTGCGAGCGGCTCGGGCGCCTCGCCGAGGCGCAGGCGGCCCGCGCCCGCACGCTGGAGCTGCTGCCCAACTACCTGCTGCAGTCGCCGGATGACTCGCGCGCGCGGCTGATCTATGCGGTAACGCTCGCCGAGGCGAAGCGCACGGAGGAGGCACTGCGCGAGACCGGCAAGGCGCTCGAGCTGAGCCCCGATGATCCGCTGTCGATGTACAACTGCGCCTGTGTGTACGCGCGGCTCGGCCAGGGCGACCGCGCCATCGAGGCGCTGAAGAAATCCGGGGCCGCGGCGCGCATGAGCGGCTGGATGAAAAACGACCCCGATCTCGCCTCGCTGCGCGAGCACCCCGAGTTCATAAGCCTGCTCGCCGCGAGCGACTGAGCGGGCCGCGAGGCTCCCGCGGGGCCGGGTGCGTTCGAGGTCACGCCGCCACCCACGCCGCAGCGGAATCCTGTAATGTTGAGCTCATAATTAAATAGCCGGGCCGCGAAGGGGTGCATGGCGAAGCTCATCGAATCCCGCTCGATCGACTACGTGCCGATCGCCGAGCGCCACGGCAAGGTGTGGCATCTGTGGCCGGTGTGGTTCTCCGGCGATGCGCACCTGGCGACCGTGGCGTCGGCGCGGTCGGGGTCGCGCTCGGCGGCAACCTCCTGTGGATGGCGCTCGCCGTGATCCTCGGGTGCCGCGCTCGGCACCTTCTTCATGGCCTTCCACTCGACCCAGGGACCGCAGCTCGGGCTGCCGCAGATGATCCAGTCGCGCCCGCAGTTCGGCTACATCGGCGCGCTTCTGGTGTGGGGGGTGGCGCTGGTCGCCTACATCGGCTACAACGCCTTCAACCAGGTGCTGCCGGCCAGGCCATCCATCAGCTGCATCCGGCCGTGGCCGCGACTCGCCCTTCACCATCACGGTGTTCGCGCTCTTTGCGCTGGCGCTGGCCGCGGTCGGCTACGACATGATCCACCTCGCGCAGCGCTGGGTTCGCCTATCTCATGATCGTGACGCTGATGGTGTTCTCGATCGGCGCGGTGTTCCTGCTGAAGCTGCCCGCCAGTCAGTGGCAGTGGGGCGAGTTCAAGGCCGTGCCGTTCATTACGCGCAGCTCTTTGCCGCGGCGTCCTACCAGCTGTGCTGGTCGATCTACGTCTCGGACTACTCGCGCTACCTGCCGCGCGACGTGGGCGTGCGCGACTCGTTCTGGTGGACCTACCTCGGCGCCTTCGTCGGCGGCGCGTGGATGATGCTGGTCGGCACGGTGGTGGCGGCCTGCGCCCCGAGGCTCGACATTCCCGCCGCCATGGAGCTCGCCGCCGACCGGGTCTACCCGGGCTTTGGCAAGGTGCTGCTGATCGCCGCGGTGCTCGGCCTGATTGCCGTCTCCACACTCAATTTCTACGGCGCCTCGCTCACCCTGCTGAGCGTCGCCGACACGCTGAGGCCGCTGAAGTCCACCGCCGGCAAGCGTCTGGCGAGCCTTGCGCTCGCCTTCATCGCCAGCACCGCCATCGCGCTCGCCTCCTCGAGCAGCTTCGGCAGCCGCTTCGCCGACTTCCTGGCGGTCCTGCTCTACCTGTTCACGCCCTGGACTGCGATCAACCTCGTCGACTTCTACGTCGTGCGCAAGGGCCATTACTCGATTCGCGAGATCTTCAACGCCGAACGGCATGTACGGACGCTGGAACTGGAGCGGGCTCGCCGCCTACTCGTCGGCTTCGCCGCCATGATCCCGTTCTTCAGCACCGAGGAGTGGCGCGGACCGGTGGCGCGGGCTCTGGGCGGTGCGGACATCGCCATGCTGGTCGGCCTGCCGGTGTCCGCCGGGGTGTACCTGTGGGCCTACCGCTCCTTTGATCTCGAGGCCGAGGAGCGCCGCTGTGCGCAGGCGGATGCGGGCCTGGAGGACAATCCGCCGGCCGCCGGGGCCGCAACTTAAGGACCCCGCAGCCATGCCCAAGATCGTCGATCACGACAGGCGCCGCGACGAGATCGCCCTGGTTGCCTGCCGCGTCGTGGCGGAGCACGGCTTCGACAAGGCGAGCATGGTGCGCATCGCCCGCGGCTCCGGCTACACCACCGGGATGCTCGCGCACTACTTTGACAGCAAGCAGGACATCATCATCGCCGCCCTGCGGCTGATCCTGCGCCGCATCGATGAGCGCCTCACCCACCCGGGGGGCGCCGCGCGCCCGGATCTGCTGACGCTGCTCACCGAGGCGCTGCCGGTGGACGAGCAGCGCCGCACCGAGTGCGCCTTCTGGACGACCTTCTGGGGCCAGGTGAGCACCGACAAGCGCCTGAAGCGCATCAATACCTGGGTGCACCGCGAGTACCTGCGCCTGTTCGAGCGCTGCCTCGCACAGTGCTGGGCGGAGTGGGGGCAGTGGCCGGACAGCACGCGCGAGCAGGTGCTGCGCTCGCTCGTCACCTTCATCAACGGGCTGACGGCCGGGGCCGTGGCCAACGCCGGTGACTGGCCGGCCGAGCGCCAGATCGAGCAGACGCGCCTGCAGCTGGAGCTCCTGCACAGCTGGGCGATGGGCAGTGCGGGTGCGCCGCGCCGGGCCGCGGGCGCCTGAGAGGCACCCGCGGCCGCGCCGCCGCTTTGGGCCTAGTTCACTGGATCGACTTGGTGAACTGCAGAGTCACCGTCAGGGGCTGCAGCGTCGCCACCTGCGGGATCACCGAGCCTGCCTGGTTGTACTGCGCGTAGCCGATGTAGCCGATGTCACCGAGGTTCGGCTTCTTGTTGAAGAGGTTGTGCACGTTCAGCGCCAGCTCCGAGCTGCCGTGGTCGACGCCGAAACGCAGGTTGGCGAGCCCGTAGCCGCCGCGCTCGGGCTCAACTCCGCCACCGCCGACCAGAAGCGAGATGCTGTTGCCGGTGTAGCTGTAGTCGGCCGACAGGAAGCCGTCGTTGTTCGCGGTCAAGGGGTGCGAGTACACCGCGCCCGCGGAGGCGGTGAAGGCCGGCACGCCACTGATGCGTGAGCCGCTGGGCACGCCGGCATCGGCGAGATAGCCCGGATCGGTGATGTCGGTCTTCTCGTAGCCGAGACCTAAGCGGAAGTTCAGGCCCTTGGCGAGGTTGCCGGTGGCCTCGATCTCCCCGCCATCAACGCGCGCCTTCTGACCGTTGATCTGCACGTAAAAACCGCAGGCGAGCGCCACCTGCTGCTGCAGGTTGCTCCACTCGATGTCATAGGCGGCGGCCGAGATCAGCATGTTACCCAGCTGCACCTTGGTGCCGAGCTCGTACGTCCACAGCGTGTCCGAGCGCACGTTGGTGATCGCATCGTTCGGCAGGTTCGAGTCCGCCGAGCAGCCCGGGAAGTTCGCCTGGGCGCCCCCGGCGCGGAAGCCCTTGGAGGCCGAGGCGTACACCATAGTGGAGTCGATCACCTGCCACTGCACGGCCACCTTGGGGTTGACGCCGGTCTGGCTGTTCGACTGCGGCGAGCTCGGCTCCGGGCCGCCATTGAGGAAGCCGTCGGCGGTGTAGTCGGTGGTCTGGTCCAGCCAGTACGCGCGCAGGCCCAGGGTCAGCGTCCAGTCCTTGGCGAACTTGTAGTAGAGCTCGCCGAAGATCGACTTGTCCTCCTGGGTGCCGGGATTGGTCTGCGTCCAGATCAGGTTCGTCGGCCACGCCGGGCTCATGACGGTGCAGGTCGGGTCGGGGAACAGACACGAAGTCGTGCCCGGTGAGCTCAGGCCCTGCGCGTAGGTGTCCGGGATGGTGAAGCGGGTGTGGGTGTTGGACCAGTACAGGCCGAGCGTGCCGCTCCAGTTGTGGATCGGATCGAAGGAGTAGCGCAGCTCGCTCGCCAGCTGGTTGTGGTAGCGCTCGCCGTCCCAGATGTAGGGCTGCGGTGGCACGCCGGTGAGGTTGTAGAAGCCCCCGGTCAGAACCTGCTGGGTGCCGTAGGTGGAATCCTCCATGTCGCTCGTGTGGCGGTAGAAGAAGCTGTTGGCCCAGGTGACCGACCAGCCCGAGCCGGAGTACTTGAAGTCGAGCGTCGGCATGGTCCACTTGTCCTGCGCGCGCGACTGCACGTCGAAGGCGCGGTTGAGCGTGTAGACCGGCTCGAAGGTCGGCAGCGGCGCGAAGCTCGCCGGGAAGCCGTAGTCCTTCTGGTCCTGGAACATGACGCGCAGCTTGATATCGAGCGCGTCCACGGGGCGCCACAGCAGCGCCGCCGAACCGCCGTAGGAAGTGATGGCGCCCTGGTCGCCGACGCTGGTGCGCGGGCAGGAGGCGAACGGATCACTGGCGCAGGCGCTGTTGGGGTCGGTCGGGTAGGTGCGCGTGAGATAGCCGGCGTCGTGGTTGCCGAACAGCACCACGCGCAGCGCCAGGGTGCTCGGCACCAGGACGAAATTGGCGATGGCGTTGGCGCCGCCGTCGGCGCTGCCGCCGCCGGAGGTGGCCCCGGCCTGCGCCATGTAGCCGAAGCCTGACTCGGTGAGGTTCGGCTGGCGGGTGATCAGGCGCACGTTGCCGCCGAGGGAGCTTTCACCGAAGAGCGTGCCCTGCGGGCCTTTGAGCACCTCGATGCTGGCCAGGTCCACCACGCGCGGATCGATCGAGCCGGGTACCGGGGTATCGTCGATGTAGAAACCGGTCGCGCCGGCGGTACCGAACAGGTTCTGCCCGGTGATGCCGCGGATCGAGATGGTGCGCGAGTCGGCGATGCCGGTCGGTCCGCCACCGTAGGTGAAGGACATGTTCGGGGTCTTGGTGGCGTAGTCGTTGAACGACTCGATGTTGTAATCCTTCAGCGTCTCGGCGGTGAAGGCGGTGATGCTGGTGGGGACCTCGGCGATCGACTCCTCGCGCTTGCGCGCGCTGACGACGATGGTCTCCATCTGCTCACCGCTGCCGGAGGAGGTGGCCTGCTCCTGTGCGCCCACAGGCTTGCCCGGTGCCAGTGCGAGAGCCAGAGCGAGGGCGGTGAGGGCGCCCGCGTAGAAAGCGCGGATCCTGAATAGCGACTTCATCGGTGCAAACTCCCCTGCAGTCTGTCGGTCGATTTACTTACTGTTGTGATCGGGCGCGGCGCCCGCACTGAGAAACGCGTTGATGAGATCGGCCAGCGCCTGCGGCTGCTCCCAGAAGGGGTTGTGGCCGAGTCCCGGGAAGACCTGCACCTGCGCGTGCGGCAATGCCTCGCGCAGGCTCTGGCGGCCTGCCTCCTCGATGATCGGATCTTTCTCGCCCCAGATGAGCAGGGTGGGGGCATGCAGCATCGGCAGCGTGCGCTGCAGGTCCTGCGTCTGCAGCCCCTGGTCGAGCACCGCCAGCCACACCTTGAGCGGGATGGCGGCGGCGTCGCGCCGCTGGCGGCGCAAGAAATCCTCGTCCACCTTCGTCGGCGAGGCCCACCACTCGATCATGAACGGCGAGTCCGGATCGACCGGCTCCTTCAGCTTTCTGATCTGGCTCGCCCAGTCGTACTTCGGCGGCGGCGCGGCCGTGCCGGGCCGCGGGCCGCCGGTCGAGGAGATGAGCACGACGCGGCCGGTGCGCTCGGGCCAGTACTCGGCGAATGTCTGCGCGACGATGCTGCCCATGGAGTGACCGACGATGTCGGCCTCGCGCACGTGCAGGGCATCGAGCAGCAGCTTCACGTCGT
Organism: uncultured Pseudomonadota bacterium; assembly: GCA_963825385.1. Taxonomy (GTDB): domain Bacteria; phylum Pseudomonadota; class Gammaproteobacteria; order Steroidobacterales; family Steroidobacteraceae; genus 13-2-20CM-66-19. The sequence continues at coordinate 153,561 of CAWGSX010000002.1, forward strand.
AGGCGAAGTCGAGGCGCGTATAGCAGCACTCGGGCTTGCTCGAGCGGCCGTGGCCGCGCAGGTCGATGAGGATCAGCCGCCGGTGCGGGTCGAGGTAGGGGACCAGGGGCACCCAGTCGCGCGCATTGTCGGTGTAGCCATGGATGAGCACCGTGGCACGCCCGTGCGGGTCGCCGAGCGGCACGTAGGCGAGGCTGATGGCATCGGGCAGGGCGACCGTGCGCTTGAGCGCATCGAAGGTATCGAGATTGATCGGCACCGGCGCCGCGCGGGCGGTGGCGGCGAGCAAGAGCGCCAGCAGCGGCACTGCGGCGGCGGCGCGCAGGCGGCGGGGCACGCACACGAGGCTCGGTTCGCGCAGGCGCATCACGCGTCGGATAGCTCGCTCGTAATATTATGCTATCGATAATATCTACGGCCGGCGCGCGACCGCAACACTATATGGTCATATAAAAACCGGCACGGGCCGGCGCCGTTCACCGACCTAACAGCGCGGCCGGTTGAGGCGCACCCGTGCCGCGAACGGGTAGGATCACGGACAGCTGCCATTGATCAGGGGTCTCATGCGTCAGCTCACCCGGCTGTGCGTCCGTTACGCCGAGCGCTACATCCCCAATCCCTACCTCTACGCCGTCATCCTCACCTTACTCACGGTGGCCGCGGCGCTCATCTGGACCGACAACAATGCCGGCCAGGTGATCGAGGTCTGGTACAGGGGCATCTGGGAAATTCTCGCCTTCGCCCTGCAGATGGCGCTGGTGCTCGTGACCGGGGTGACGCTCGCGGACGCCCCGGCGGTGAAGGCACTGCTGCGCCGGCTGGCCGCGTTGCCGCGCGCCCAGAGCGGGGCGGCGGTCACGGTGTTTCTGTCCGCGGCAATCGCCTCCTGGCTCAACTGGGGGTTCGGGCTCGTCGTGGGGGCCCTCGTCGCCCGCGAGATCGCCAAGCGCCTGAAGGAGGTCGACTTCAGCTTCCTGGTCGCCGCCGCCTACATGGGCTTCATGGTCTGGGCTTCGGGGCTGTCGAGCTCGATCGCGCTCGCCACGGCCACTCCGGGGAGCGCGCTCAACATCGTCGAGAAAGTGACCGGCAAGGTGGAGGGGTTCGGCTACACCATCTTCACCGCCTATAACCTGGTGCCGGTCGTGCTCCTGATCGTGATCATTCCGCTGACGCTGCGCTTCATGGCGCCGGAAGCGAAGGAGATGAAGCGGGTAGACCCGGCCGCGCTCATCGCCCAGGGCGAAGTGGCCGCTCCGGCCCAGCGTCCGCACACCTTCGCGACCGCACTCGAGGATGCCTGGATCCTGAGTCTGCTTCTGGTCCTGATGGGCCTCTTCTATGAGGTGCACACCATCCGCGCGAGGGGCTTTCATCTGGACATCAACGGCTTCATCTTCATCGTGCTGATGCTCGGGCTCCTGTTCCACTGGCGCCCGATCCGCTACGTGCGCGCCTTCGAGGCCAGCGCGCGCACCGTGGGCCCTATCCTGCTGCAGTTCCCGCTCTATGGCGGCATCATGGGAATCATGACCGGGACCGGGCTTGCCGCCCTCATCGCGCAGCGCTTCGTCGAGTTCTCCACCGCCCAGACGCTGCCCTTCTGGACCTTCATCTCCTCGAACATAATCAGCTTGTTCGTGCCTTCCGGCGGGGGCCACTGGGCCGTGCAGGGTCCGTTCATGGTGCCCGCGGCGGTCAAGCTCGGCGTTGACCCGGCCCTCACGGCGATGGCGACCGCGATGGGCGAGCAGACGGCGAACATGATCCAGCCCTTCTGGGCGCTGCCGATCCTTGCGATTGCGCGCCTCGGCATCAAGGACATCATGGGCTACTGCGTCATCGCGCTGGTGATCGGCCTCGTGGTTTTCGGCGGCTCGCTGCTGGTGTTCGCGTGAGGGCGGCGACCCTGGGCATACGCCGGGTTGTGCTTCCTGCGGACGGCCGCGCGGGCCTGGTGCGCGGATCCCGCGGCTGTGGAGCGCGGCTTCCTTGCTGCGGCAGCACGGGGCAGCTGTAGAACTTATTTCGGTACCGCTGCGGCGAGGGCGATGTCGCGCTTTCGCCCATGACCTTGGTCGAGCCGGAACTCGGCGTGGACGTGCACTCTTTGACGAGCGCCCGCCGGCCGGAATCCCGTTCGTTATCCCTTGAGGGCGAGATTGTCCGGGTCGTACGGGGACTCGGCGATCACGGTGGCCTGCTTCTTCTCGCCCAGGATCAGGATCGACAGCGGCGTGCCGGGTTGTGCGTATGCCGCTTGTACGTAGCCGATGGCGAGGCTCTTCTTCACGTGGTGGCCGTAATAGCCCGAGGTTGCCCGGCCGATCATCTTGCCGCTCTTGTCGAACAGCGGCTCATTGCCGAGCGGATCGGCATCGGTGACGCCGTGCACTTCGACGGTGACGAAGCGGTTCGGCACGCCCTGCGCGAGCTGCTTCTCGAGCGCCGCCCTGCCGATGAAGTTGCCCTTCTTCATGCGCACGAAGCGGTCGAGGCTGCATTCGAAGGGCGTGTAGTCGGGGGTCATGTCGCTGCCCCACATCCGGTAGGACTTCTCCATGCGCAGCGATTCCATGGCGCGCATGCCGACCATGCCGATGCCGTGGGCGGCGCCGGCCTCGAACAGCGCATCGAACAGGTTGTGCGCATACTCGATAGGAAAGTGCAGCTCCCAGCCGAGCGAGCCGACGAAGTTCACGCGCAGCGCGTACACATCCACCGCGAGCGCCGCCTCGATGGTCTGGGCGGTGAGCCACGGGAAGGCATCGTTGTCGAGCGGGGTGTCGGTGAGCTGGGTCAGCACGGCGCGTGACTTCGGCCCCGCCACCACGAAGCAGCCGCGGGTATTGGTGATGTTGCGCAGGGACACCGAGCCGTCCTGCGGCAGGTGCTTGCCGAGGTAATCGCCGTCGTAGCGCTCGGCCGCGCCGGCGCTCACCACGTAGAAGTGCTCATCCGCGATCTTGGTAATCGTGAACTCCGAGCGGATGCCGCCTCTTACGGTGAGTGCGTGCGAGAGCGCCATGCGCCCGATCTTGGCCGGCACCTTGTTCGCGACCAGGTGATCGAGCCAGGCCTCCGCCCCGGGACCGGTGACTTCGTGCTTGGTGAACGGAGTGAGATCGATGACGCCGACCTGTTCGCGCATCAGCGCGACCTCGCGCGCGACGTACGGGAAGTAGTTGGTGCGGCGGAAGCTCCAGTGGTCCTTACGCGCAACGCCGGCAGGCGCGAACCAGTTGGCGCGCTCCCAGCCGTAGCGCTGGCCCCACACCGCGCCCCTGGCGTCGAGCTTGTCGTACACCGGGCTGGTCTTGGCCGGGCGCGCATCGGCGCGCTCCTCATCGGGGAAGTGCACGGTGAAGACGTTACGGTAGGTCTCCTCGTTCTTCTTCACCACGTAGCGCTTGCTGGTGTAGGCACCGAAGCGGCGCGGATCGACCGCCAGGAGGTCGATCCCCGGCTCGCCTTCGGTGATCCACTCGGCGAGCTGCCAGCCGGAGCCGCCGGCGGCGGTGATCCCGAAACTGTGGCCCTCGTTGAGCCACACGTTATGCACGCCCCAGGCTGGCCCGATGAGCGGACTGCCATCCGGGGTATACGAGATCGGCCCGTTGACGATGTCCTTGATGCCGCAGTTCTCCAGCGCCGGCACGCGGCGCGTGGCGGCCTCCACGTGCGGCACCAGCCGGTCGAGATCGCCGGGGAAGAGGCTGCGGCCGAACCAGTCCGGCACGCCGTCGGCGAAGCGCGCCGGTGCGCCCTTCTCGTAAGGCCCCAGGATCCAGCCCATGCGCTCCTCGCGCAGGTAATAGGACTGATCGGACTCGCGCAGCACCGCCAGCTCCCGGCCGCCGCCCTTGCGGTAGCTCGCCAGCTCCGGGGACTCGTCATAGACGATGTACTGGTGCTCGACGGGAATGGCGGGCACGTTAAGTCCGATGAGCTTGCCGGTCTGACGTGCGTAGTTGCCGGTGGCGAACACCAGGTGCTCGGCGGTGATATCGCCCTTGGGTGTCTTCACGCGCCACTCCCCGGACGGAGTGCGCTCGATCGCCTGCGCCTCGGTGTGCTCGTAGATCTCCGCGCCGCCGGCGCGCGCGCCCTTGCGCAGCGCCATGGTCAGGTCGGCGGGTGCGATGTGTCCGTCGTCGGGGTGATAGAGCGCGCCGATGATGGCCGGCGTGTCGGCCGAGCCGCCGAGCTCGGCGAGCGGCCACAGCTCCTTGACGCGCTGCGGGCTGATGACCTCGAAGGGCACCCCGATGGTATTGGCCGTGCCACAGTATTTCTGGTACTCGTCCATGCGCTCCTTGCAGGTCGCCAGGCGCAAATTCCCGGTGACATGGAAGCTCACGTCCTGGCCGGTCTCGGCGGGCAGCCGCTTGTAGAGATCGACCGAGTACTTGTGCAGCTGGCCGACGGTGTAGCTCATGTTGAACAGCGGCAGCAGGCCCGCGGCGTGCCAGGTGGAGCCTGCGGTCAGCTCCGTGCGCTCGATCAGCGCCACGTCCTTCCAGCCCTTCTTGGTGAGGTGATACAGGGTGCTCACCCCGACCACGCCGCCGCCGATGACCAGGACCCGAACATGCGTCTTCACGAGTGCTTCTCCGCGTTGGGCGCACCGCTTGCGGCGCCGCCGTGAAATTTGAGTGTAGCCCTCGCATCCCCGCGCAGGACTCCAATTGCGACCGGCCCTTGTCTAAACCGCGCCGCGGGCCGCCTCGCCGAGGTAGGAGGTGACATAGGGCGCGAACGAGCGCCACACCTCGAGGTGGAAGGCTTGGGCCTCGGTGCGCCACAGCACCACCTCGGCCTTGCCGAGAACGGTGCGCGTGCACATGCCGACCGGGAAGGCCGCCGGGTCCAGATCGAGCGGGCAGCCGCTGGCGAGCAGGTCCGCTGCCTGCGCGCCGTGCAGCACCAGCCCCACCTGCCGATGGCTCACGTCCACGAGCGAGTGCGGCAGGTCGGCGAGCGCGCGCGTGAGACGCGCCGCCAGACCCGCCTGCTGCGGTGCTGCGAGCAACAGCCACTCATCCGGCCCCTGCCACAGCGCGGCACGGTCCCCGCTCGCCCCGGCGCGGCATGCCTGCGCGGGCACCGCAAATCCCAGCGCCTCCTCGGCGGCGGCGCGCACCGGCTCCCCGCCGCGCAGCACCCAGCGCGCGAGCGGCCCGATCGAGCGCAGCCAGATCGTCTCGCTGATCGCAGGTGCAGTGCGCGCTTGAGTGAGGTCAAGCATTGATGCGTGCTCCGGCGGCGTCATAGAACACCGTGGAGGTCACCTCGACGGCTGCCTCGCCTGAGGCCGTCGGCACGTAAAGCGTCTGCCCGAGACGGGCCCGACCCCCGGATATCAGGGCGAGTGCGATCGAGCGCCCCAGCACCGAACTCGCATAGGAGGACGTGACATGGCCCAGGGGCCGGCTCGGCACGGGACTGCCGGCCGCGCCCATCACCTGGCTGCCTTCCTCGAGCACCACCGCGGGGTCCTTGGTGAGCAGGCCCACGAGCTGGCGTCGTGTCGGTGCATTCATGGAAGCGCGCGCCAGCGAGCGCTTGCCGACGAAGTCGGGCTTGTTCTTGCCGATGGCCCAGCCCAGGCCCGCATCATCCGGAGTGACCGTGCCGTCGGTGTCCTGGCCGACGATGATGTAGCCCTTCTCGGCGCGCAGCACGTGCATGGTCTCGGTGCCGTAGGCGCTCATGCCATGAGGCTGGCCGCGCTGCCACACCGCCGCCCACACCGCCGCACCGTAATCGGCCGGCACGTTGATCTCGTAGCCGAGCTCGCCGGTGAAGCTGACGCGGAACAGGCGCATCGGTACCCCGCAGGATGTGCCCGCGCGCGAAGCTCATATGCGGGAAGGCCGCGGCGCTCAGGTCCACATCGGTGAGTCCCTCGAGCACCGCGCGCGCCTTGGGACCCTGCACGGCAATGACCGCCCATTGCTCGGTGGTTGAGGTGAGCCAGACCCTGAGGTCGGGCCATTCGGTCTGCAGGTAGTCCTCCATCAGCGCCAGCACCCGCGGCGCGCCGCCGGTGGTGGTGGTCACGTGGAAGCTGTCGGGGCCGATACGCGCGACCACCCCGTCGTCGTAGATGAAGCCGTCGTCGCGCAACAGCACCCCGTAGCGGCAGCGCCCCACGGCGAGGCTGTTCCAGGCGTTGGTGTAGAGGCGGTTCATGAACGTGACCGCATCCGGTCCGACCACCTCGATTTTTCCCAAGGTCGAGGCATCGAAGAGGCCGCAGTGGCCGCGCACCGCCTGGCATTCGCGGCCGACCGCGGCATGCATATCCTCCGCGCCGCGCGGGAAGTAGCGCGCCCGCTTCCACAGCGCCACGTCCTCGAACACTGCGCCCGCGGCGGCGGCCCAGTCGTACATCGGCGTGCGGCGGATCGGATCGAACAGGTCCCCGCGCGCCGGTCCGGCGAAGCTGCCGAAAGTGACCGGCGTGTAGGGCATGCGGAAGGTGGTGAGCCCGACCTGCGGCGGGCTCTTGCCGAGTGAGCGCGCGACGATGCCGAGGGCGTTCAGGTTCGAAGTCTTGCCCTGGTCGGTCGCCATGCCGGTGGTGGTGTAGCGCTTGACGTGCTCGATCGAGCGGAACCCCTCGCGCAGCGCCAGGTGCAGGTCCTTGGCCGTGACATCGTTCTGCCAGTCGACGAAGGCGCGGCCGTGGGTGCGCGGCGTGCGCGCCAGCGCGCCGATGAGGCCCGGGCCGCCCGGTGCTTCGCTCAGGGTCGGGCCTGCGCGGCCGGCACCGCCGGCGGGGTCGACGCCGCGGCGGCGCGGATCGAGCGCCTCGCGCGCGGCCTCGGCGCCGGCCCGCGCGCCATCGCTCACCACCGCCGCAAGCTCGAACACGCCGCGACAGGCACCGGCGCTGCGTGCGCGCTCCGCGGCCGCGCCGGGGAGGAAGGCCTGCAGGCTCTCGCTCCACAGGAGCTTGCCGCGGGACTGGGAGTGCAGGTGCACACTCGGGGTGAAGCCGCCGGAGACCAGCACCACATCGCACGGCTGAGTCTGCGCCGCGCTGAGCGCACCGTCGGCGGCAAGGCTTGCCAGCTCGATGGCACTCACGCGACGGCGCCCCTGGGTGCCCAGCACGCAGGCCGCGCCGAGCACGGGGATGCCGGCCGCCTGCGCCTGCGCGGCCGCCGCCGGCTGCGCGCGCGTGTCGGCGATGAGCGCAATGAAAACCCCGGCGCGCTGCAGCTCGAACGCCGCCTGGTAGGCATCGTCGGTGGCCGTGACGACCACCGCGCGCGTGCCGGTACGCACCCCGTAGCGGTTGAGGAAGGTGCGCGCCGCACCCGCAAGCATGATCCCGGGCCGGTCGTTGCCGGCGAACACCAGCGGCCGCTCGATGGCCCCGGCGGCCAGCACCACCTCGCGGGCGCGCACCTGCCACTGGCGCTCGCGCGGCGCATCGACCGGGATCTGCGCGAGGTGCTCGCTCAGGCGCTCGTTCAGGGCGACGAGGTTGTGCGGAAAGTAGCCGAAGGCGGTAGTGCGGGTGAGGATGCGCACCCGCGGGTTCGCGTGCAGCTCGGTAAGGCACGCCGCGCGCCACGCCCCCGCAGGCTGTCCCTCGATGTGGCACTCGGCGCCTGCCGGCTCGCTCAGCAGCGAGCCGCCCGCTTCGGCCTGCTCATCGCACAGGATGACGCGCGCGCCCTCAGCCGCGGCGCGCCGCGCCGCGGCCAGTCCTGCGGGACCTGCGCCGACGATGAGCACGTCGCAATGCGCGAAGCGGTTGGCGTAGCGGTCCGGGTCGGGAAGCTTCGGCGCCCGCCCGAGGCCAGCGGCGGCGCGGATGCGCGGCTCGTAGAGGGCGTACCAGGCACGGCGCGGCCACATGAAGGTCTTGTAGTAGAAGCCGGCCGGAATGAACGGCGCGAAGAAGTCATTCACCGCACCGGTATCGAAGGCGAGGCTCGGCCAGCGGTTCTGGCTCACCGCCACGAGCCCCTCGTAGAGCTCGACCTGGGTGGCGCGCAGGTTCGGGGTCTGGCGCGCCGCATCGCGCCGTACGGTGACGAGCGCGTTCGGCTCCTCGGCGCCCGCGGCCAGCACCCCGCGCGGGCGGTGGTACTTGAAGGAGCGGCCCATCAGATGCACGCCGTTGGCCAGCAGCGCCGAGGCGAGGGTGTCACCGGAAAAACCTGCGTAGCGGCGCCCATCGAAGGTGAAGGTGAGGGGCGTGCCGCGGTCGATGCGGCCCCCGGCTGGTGTGCGCAGGCCCTCGTTCACGGGCGGCCCCCGGCCTGCGGCCGCGGCTCGCCGACCCGGTAGGTGGCGAGGAACTGATCGGTGGTGGTGTCGCGCAGTGCGTTGAAGAAGCGGCCGCAGCCGCGGGTGTGACGCCAGCGCTCGGCGTGCACGCCACGCACATTGTCGCGGCGGTAGAGGTAGTCGGCCCAGTCCTGCGCCTCCACCGTGCCCGGCTGCGGCGGGCGCGCGATGTGCGCCTGGCCAGCGTAGGCGAACTCCGGCTCGGGGCGCTCACCACAGTAAGGACAGTCGATCAGCAGCACGGCGGTGGCCTTCGGTGCGCAGTCAGTGCGCGACCGCGGCAGCGGCGGCCTCGTCGATGAGGTCGCCGTCGCGGAAGCGCTCGAGGGTGAAGGGGGCGTTGATCGGGTGCGGCTCGTCGCGGGCGATCGTCCAGGCGAGCAGGTGAGCCGCGCCGGGGGTGGCCTTGAAACCGCCGGTGCCCCAGCCGCAGTTCACGTACAGGCCCGGCACGGGGGTCTTGCCGAGGATCGGCGAGCGGTCGGGGGTCACGTCCACGATGCCGCCCCAGCTGCGCAGCATCTTCAGGCGGCGGAACATGGGAAAGAGCTCGCAGATCGCCTCCAGCGCGTGACTGGTGATGTGCAGGCCGCCGCGCTGCGTGTACGAGGTATAGGCGTCGGTGCCGGCGCCGATGACGAGCTCGCCCTTGTCCGACTGGCTGATGTAGGCGTGGATCGTGTTCGACATCACCACGCACGGGAAGCAGGGCTTGACCGGCTCGGATACCAGCGCCTGCAGCGGGTAGCTCTCGAGTGGCAGCTCGACGCCGGCGAGCTTCATGACCACGCTGGTGCTGCCGGCGGCGGAGACGCCGATGCGCGGGGCCCGGATCACCCCGCGGCTGGTCTCGACCCCCGAGATGCGCCCGGCCTCATCCTTCGTGAACCCGGTGACCTCGCAGTTCTCGAGGATGTCGACCCCTAAGGCATCGGCGGCGCGTGCGTAGCCCCAGGCCACGGCGTCGTGGCGCGCGGTGCCGCCGCGGCGCTGGAGCGCGGCGCCCAGCACCGGGTAGCGGATGTCGCCAATATTCAGCGGCGGGCAGAAGGCCTTGGCTTCTTCGGGGGTGAGCCACTCATTGTCGACGCCGGCGGCACGGTTGGCGTAGACGTGGCGCTTGAACACCTGCATGTCGTGCACGGTGTGCGCGAGCATCATGACCCCGCGCGGGGAGAACATGACGTTGTAGTTGAGCGCCTGGGACAGATGCTCCCACATCTGCACGCGCATGGTCGTAAAGAGCGGCGCTCTCATCGAAGAGGTAGTTGGAGCGGATGATGGTGGTGTTGCGGCCGGTATTTCCGCCGCCAATCCAGCCTTTTTCCAGCACCGCAATATTGCTGAGCCCGTGCTCGCTCGCCAGATAATAGGCGGCGCCGAGCCCGTGGCCGCCGCCGCCGATGATGAGCGCGTCGTAGGCACTTTTGGGCTCGGGGCTGCGCCACTGCGGCTGCCAGCTCTTCTGTCCGGTCAGTCCGCGCAGGATCAGCGACAGGCCGGAGAAAGGTTGCATGGGGGAATTCCGGCGCGACAGGTGGCGCGCATCATGCGCCCGTATCCGCGGCGGCAGTTAGCACCCGGGCGGCGAGAAATTTGAAGGAAAGCGACACCGGCGCCCGAAGCCTGGGTGCCGGGCCGACGCCCTCAGGCGCCGGCTGCGGTGCCCTTGATCGCGGTGCGCGGGTTCACGTGCTCCACGAACTCGGCCACGTAGTCATTGGCGGGGTGCTCGACGATGTCGCGTCCGGTGCCGGTCTGGACGATGCGCCCGGACTCCATGATGGTGACCTTGTCGCCGAGCTTGAGTGCCTCATCGAGATCGTGGCTCACGAACAGGATGGTCTTGCGCACCCGCTCCTGCAGCGCCAAAAGCTCGTCCTGGAGCTTGCGGCGGATGAGGGGATCGAGGGCGGAGAACGGCTCGTCCATGAGCAGGATGTCGGCATCGGTGGCGAAGGCGCGCGCAAGCCCGACGCGCTGCTGCATGCCGCCGGACAGCTCGCTCGTGTAGCGGTCGGCCCACTGCGTCAGCCCCACCAGCTCGAGCTGGCGGTTGATGATTTCGCGGCGCTTCTCGGTGGGCTCGCCGCGGATCTCCAGCCCGAAGCCGACGTTCTCGCGCACCGTGCGCCAGGGCAAAAGCCCGAACTGCTGGAACACCATGGCGATGCGATGGCGGCGTACGCGCCGCAGAGTCTCCGGGTCGCAGTTGGCGCCGATGTCGACGGTCGTCTCGCCGTCGGCCACCAGCACCTGGCCGCGCGTCACGGCATTCAGGCCGTTGGCGGCGCGCAGCAGCGTCGACTTGCCCGAGCCGGACAGCCCCATCAGCACCGAGATCTCCCCGCGTGCCACGGCGAGGGAGGCATCGGCCACGCCCACCACCACCGAAGTCTGCGCCGCGATCTCGCTGCGCGTACCGCCGGCATCGAGGGCACGCAACGCCTGGCTCAGCGCCTGGGCGGTCGCGCGCCGGTTGCCCCGGGCGCAGAAGAGGATGTCGACCTTCTTGAATTCGAGCGCCGTGCTCATCTAGGTCCCCGTCTTGTCGCTCGGGCGGCTGATGCGGTCGAGCACAATGGCCAGGAGCACGATGACGAAACCGGCCTCGAATCCCATGCCGACCTGCACGGTGTTCAGGGCCCGCACCACCGGCACGCCCAGGCCGCCGGCGCCCACCAGCGCGGCGATGACCACCATCGACAGGCTGAGCATGATGCACTGGGTGATGCCGGCGAGAATCGTCGGGGCGGCGCTCGGCAGCTCGACCTTCCACAGCATCTGCATGCGGGTCGCGCCGAAGGATTCGCCGGCCTCCAGCAGCGCCTTCGGCACCGAGCTCACGCCGAGCTGGGTGAGGCGGATGGGGGCGGGGAGGGCGAAGATGACGGTCGAGATCAGTCCCGGCACCACGCCGAGCCCGAACAGCACCAGCGTCGGGATGAGGTAGACGAAGGCGGGCAGGGTCTGCATGAGATCGAGCACGGGGCGCAGCGTCGCATACAGGCGCGGCCGGTGCGCGGCGGCGATACCCACCGGGACGCCGATCAGTGCCGAGACGACCGCGGCGACGATGACGAGTGAGAGCGTCTCGAGCGTCGGCTCCCAGTAGCCCTGGTTCATGATGAAGAGCAGGGCGGCAACGACGAAGGCCACCAGCGCCCAGGAGCGGCGCAGGAACCAGCTCAGGAGCGCCGCGCCGAGCACCAGCAGCGGGGAAGGGACGGCACGCAGCAGCGCGGTCAGCCCATCCACGCTGCCGCGCAGCACGATCGAGATGCCGTCGAAGAACGCCCGGCCGTGCGTCTTCACGTACTCGATGGCCACTGCGACCGAGTCGCCCACCGGGATCTTGTGATCAGCGAGCCAGCGCTCCAGGCTGAAGCCGCCGGCGAGCTTCACGGTGGTGCGCATGGCGCCAAGCGCCGGGCGCCCGTCGTAGGTGCTCACACCCTCAAGCCAGCGCGCCACGGTGTCGGGGTTGTTCTTGAGGAAGGTGGTCGCGGCGACCTCGGCGGGCTGATGGCGGTTGAGGATGTCGTCCATCACGCGGCTCTCCTGCAGCGTGGTGAACGAGAGGTTATTGAGCAGCCGGGCCATGTTGGGACATTCTTTGGTGTAGCCGGCGCGGGTGTTGGTATACACCGCCGCCTCGCCGTAGTTGGGGCCGAACACGTTGTCCCCGCCCTCGAGGTAGCGGATGTCGAAGCGCATGTTCATCGGGTGCGGGTCCCAGGCGAGGAACACGATCGGCTCGTGGGCGCGCACGTGCCGCTCGACTTCCGCGAGCATCCCCTGCTCGGAGGACTCGATGAGCGTGAAGGTGCCGAGGTCGAACAGGTTCTGCTTGAGCATCGACAGCACCAGGCGGTTGCCGTCGTTGCCGGGCTCGATGCCGTAGATCGAGGAGTGCAGCTGCGGGGCGAAGCGCGCGATGTCGGCGAAGCTCTTCAGTCCCGCCTGGTAGGTATAGGCAGGCACGGCGAGGGTGTACTTGGCCCCGCGCAGATTGGCGCGGCCGACCTCGACCGACCCGTCGGCGAGATAGCTCTTGATGTCGCCCTGCTGCGCCGGCATCCAGTTGCCGAGGAAGACATCGAGATCCCGGTTCTTGAGCGAGGCGAAGGTCACGGGCACCGACAGCACGGTGATCTGCGGCTGGTAGCCGAGCCGCTTCAGCAGCGCGCTGAACACCGCCGTGGTGGCGGTGACGTCGGTCCAGCCGATATCCGGCAGACGCACCGTGCGGCAGCTCGGCGGATCGCGGACCAAGGCGGCCGCGGAGGGCGGCGCCTCCGCCCCTAAAGCGACCGCGGCACAGGCGAGCAGGGCCAGGGACAGCCCGGCGCAGGTGAGGGCCCTCAGCCGCCGCCGGCGCGCAAACGCATTAGCCGCCATGACCCTCCTTGCGACGCGTTGGTGCGCACTTGACCGGCGCGGCCCCCCACATCATCATTCTCGTTAAGCTTGAATAGCCGTTTAATCGACACGCTGTCAAGCCGGCGAAAGAATTGCAAGTCCCTGAGGAGGCGAGAAGTATTGCCTCCCGGATCAAAGAAGACTGGGCCGCGAATGCCCACCCGGCGGGACCATTCGGAACCATAGCGTTGAACAGGCAATCAACCACCTCCAGAGAACCGGGTGTGCGCGCTGCCGGCGCCGTGCGCGACGAAGCGGAAGAGCTGCGGCGCGTGCAGCTGATCGACTGCACGATCGACAGTCTGGCCGAAGTCGGCTACGTCGGCACGACTCTGGCGGAGATCGCGCGCCGCGCCGGCGTCTCCCCCGGGCTCGTCGCACACTATTTCGGTGAGAAGGACGGCCTGCTCGAGGCCGCCTTCCGCACCCTCGCCCGCACCCTCGCCGCACGCATGCGCGCCGGACTTGCGCTCGCCGCAGATGCGCGCGGGCGCGTGCAGGCCGTCATCGACGTCAACCTCGCACCGGAGGAATTCGACAAGCGCACCGGGACGGCGTGGCTGGCCTTCTGGGGCCAGGTTCTGCACGTCGAGGGTCTCAAGCGGGTGCAGACCGCCTACCAGAAACGCATGCTCTCCAACCTGCGCGCGGATCTGCGCCGCATGATACCCGGCGAAGAGGCGCGCAGCCTCGCCGCCATGATCGCCGCCATGATCGATGGCGTGTGGCTGCGCGCGGCGCTGTCGGAGTGGCAGGAGGCCGACAGCGGCAGCGCGCGGGCCCTGCTCACCGCCTTCGTCGAGGGCCGGCTTAAGGCGCTGGTGGCTCCGGCGCGCGGGCCGGCCCGGCCGGCGGCACAGGCGACGAGCTTCCGCGTGATCAATCCCGCCACCGCGGAGGTCATCGCCGAGATAGCGGTCGATGGAGCGGCGCAGGTTGATGCCGCGGTGGCACGCGCCCAGCAGGCGCAGAAGCAATGGGCGGCGCTGACCGGCGCGGAGCGCGGCCGCATCCTCAACCGCGCGGCCCGTCTGCTGCGCGAGCGCAACGACGAGCTCGCACAGCTGGAGACGCGCAACACCGGCAAGCCGATTCAGGAGACGCGCGCGGTCGATGTGCTCTCCGGTGCGGAATGCCTCGAGTACTTCGCCGGCATCGCCGCGGGGATCGCCGGGGAGCATTTGAGCCTCGGGCCGGCGGCCTTCGGCTATACGCGGCGCGAGCCGCTCGGGGTCGTGGCCGGCATCGGCGCCTGGAACTACCCGCTGCAGATCGCCTGCTGGAAGTCGGCGCCGGCACTGGCCTGCGGCAATGCCATGATCTTCAAGCCCGCCGAGCTCACCCCGCTCACGGCGGTGCAGCTCGAGGCGATCTACCGCGAGGCCGGGGTGCCCGCGGGGGTGTTCCAGGTGGTGCAGGGCCTGGCCGACACGGGGCGGCTGCTGAGCCAGCACCCGCAGATCCGCAAGATCTCCCTCACCGGGGAGGTGCGCACCGGCAAGGCCGTGATGGCCGATGCCGCCGCGACGCTCAAGCAGGTGACGCTCGAGCTGGGCGGCAAGTCGCCGCTGATCGTGTTCGAGGATGCGCACCTGGACAACGCCGTGAGCGGTGCGCTGCTGGGCAACTTTTACTCCGCCGGCGAGGTGTGCTCGAACGGCACGCGGGTGTTCGTCCACAAGAGCATCCGCGCAGAATTTCTCGAGAAGCTGCGCGTGCGCACCCAGGCGATGAAGATCGGTGACCCGCTGGATCCGGCCACCCAGGTCGGTGCGCTCATCTCGCAGGCCCACATGGAGAAGGTGCTCGGCTTCATCGCCCGCGGGCGCGCCCAGGGCGCGCGGCTCCTGTGCGGCGGCACGCGCATCACCAGCGGAGCCCTCGGGCGCGGCTTCTTCGTGGCGCCGACGATCTTCGACGGCTGCCGCGACGAGATGGACATCGTGCGCCAGGAGATCTTCGGGCCGGTGATGGCGGTACTTGAGTTCGAGAGCGAGGCTGAGGTGGTGGCGCGTGCCAATGCCACCGAGTTCGGCCTGTCGGCGGCGGTGTTCACGCGCGATCTGGCGCGCGCGCACCGCGTCATCGCGCAGCTGGAGGCGGGCACCTGCTGGATCAACCATTACAACATCACCCCGGTGGAGCTGCCGTTCGGCGGCGTGAAGATGTCGGGGCTCGGCCGCGAGAACGGTCGCGCCGCACTCGAGCACTACACGCAGCTGAAGAGCGTCTATGTCGCCCTGGGTGATATCGAGGCGCCGTACTAGGCGTGCCGTGAAAGCCTGAAGCGGTGAGTTCCGAGTCGTTCGACTACATCATCATCGGGGCGGGCTCCGCCGGCTGCGTGCTCGCCGACCGGCTGACTGCGGACGGCCGCTCGAGCGTGCTGCTCCTCGAGTACGGCGGCTCGGACCGCTCGCTGTGGATCCAGATGCCCTCGGCGCTGTCGATCCCCATGAACATGGAGCGCTACGACTGGCGCTACTACACCGAGCCCGAGCCGCACCTGAACAACCGCCGCCTGCACACCCCGCGCGGCAAGGTACTCGGCGGCTCCTCCTCCATCAACGGTCTGGTGTACGTGCGCGGCAACGCGCTCGATTTCGACAACTGGGAGTCACTCGGCGCCACCGGCTGGAGCTACCAGGACGTGCTGCCGTATTTCCGGCGCGCCGAGGGGCGTGCCGGCGGCGGCGATGAGTACCGCGGCGCCGACGGACCGCTCGCGACGCGGCGCGGGCTGCTCACCAATCCTCTGCATCAGGCCTGGCTCGAGGCCGGGCGCCAGGCCGGCTACCCGCGTACCGCGGACATGAACGGCTACCAGCAGGAAGGATTCGGGACCATGGACATGACGGTCGGGGCGGGGCGGCGCTGCAGCGCCGCGAATGCCTACCTGCGCCCGGCCATGCGGCGTGCGAACCTGAGCGTGCGCACCCATGCGCTCGCCACCCAGATCGTGTTCGAGGGGCGCCGCGCGGTCGGCGTGCGCTATGAACAGGGCGCGGCGCGCGCCGCAGTGCGCGCCCGCCGCGAGGTGATCGTCAGCGCCGGTTCGATCAACACCCCGCAGCTGCTGAAGCTCTCCGGCGTGGGTCCGGCCGCGGAACTGCGCGGCCTGGGCATCCCGCTGGTGCACGAGCTGCCGGGCGTGGGCGAGAACCTGCAGGATCACCTGGAGTTCTACTTCCAGATCGCCTCGCGCGAGCCGGTCACGCTGTACCGCGATATCTCGCTGTGGCGCCGGGCGCTGATCGGGGCGCGCTGGCTTTTGCGCCACGACGGCCTGGGCAGCAGCAACCACTTCGAGACCGGGGGCTTTATCCGCAGCCGCCCGGGCGTGCCCTATCCGGACATCCAGTTCCACTTCCTGCCGCTCGCGGTCAGTTACGACGGCTCCTCGCTCGCGCGCGAGCACGGCTTCCAGGCGCACGTCGGGCCGATGCGCTCGCGCAGCTCTGGCTGGGTGCGGCTGCGCTCGGCGCAGGCGCGCGACAAGCCGCGCATCTTCTTCAACTACATGTCGCGCGAGGAGGACTGGGTGGAGATGCGCGCCTGCGTGCGCCTGACGCGGGAGATCTTCGCCCAGCCGGCCTTCGAGCGGTATCGCGGCCGCGAGCTACAGCCCGGCGCGGACGTCGTCAGCGACGCGCAGATCGATGAGTTCATCCGCGCCCGGGTGGAGAGCGCCTACCATCCCTCGTGCAGCTGTCGCATGGGCAGCAGTGGCGATCCCCTGGCGGTCGTGGACCCCGAAGCCCGCGTGCTTGGCCTTGAGGCTCTGCGCATCGTCGATTCGTCCATCATGCCGCGCATCACCACCGGGAATCTCAACGCTCCGACCATCATGCTGGCGGAGAAGGCGGCCGATCACATCCGTGGGGTCGGCCTGCTGCCGCGCGCCGCCGTGCCGGTCTACCGCGCGGCCGGCTGGGAGCGCACGCAACGCTGAAGGCCGCAGGGACCTAGTCGCTGCGGTAGCGCTCGAGCGCATCGCCGAGGGCTGCGCGCAGCCCGCCCAGGTACGGCGCAAAGTTGCGCCACTGCTCCAGGCCCTCGCGGTAGATCGGCTGGCGCACCTGCTCGGAGCTGGCGGTGCGCACGCTACGCGCGGTGCGGTGGAACTCCACGCAGGCGCTCTCGAAGGGCAAGCCACAGTAGCTGAGTACGCGCCGCACGCTGGCTTCCAGATCCCCGACCAGTTCCTCGTGCGCGACGCGCAGCACGCGCCCCGGAAGCACACGCTGCCAGTGCGCCATGAGCTCCAGATAGGTGCGGTAGTAGCGCGCGATGTCCTCGAAGGTGTAGGCGAACTCCTGGCCGCTGGCGAACAGCTGCTTGTAGATGCCAAAGCAGCAGGCCATCGGCTCGCGCCGCGCGTCGATGATCTTGGCCCGCGGCAGCATGAGGTGGATGAGGCCTATATGGCGGAAGTTATTCGGCATCTTGTCGATGAAGTACGGCCGGCTGCCGCGGTAGCCACGGGTGTCGTGCAGATAGCGCTCGCCCAGGCGGGTGAAGTCCTCCGGCGTGAGCTGGGCGAGCACGCCGGGGTAGCGTGGCTCCTCGGCCTGCCAGTCCCGGCCCTGCAGGTCAACGACGATGCGCGGCACGTCGGCGAGTTCCTGCGTGCCTTCAACCTGCGAGTGCGAGGCGAGGATCTGTTCGATGAGCGTCGAGCCGGAGCGGGGCAGGCCGACGATGAAGATCGGGTCGGGAGCCGGGCAGCCGCTGCGCTGATGCCGCGCGAACAGCTCCGGGGTGCATACGGCGATCTGCAGGCGGGTGTTGCGCTCGATCACTTCGGGCCGGTAGGGGCTCAGCGCGCGCCGCAGCGCGTTGCCGCGGGCGTAATACTCGAACGAGCGGGCGTAGTCCCCGTGATCCTCGTACGCCTTGCCGAGTGCGAAGCACAGGTGGTAGCGGTCGAGCGCGCCTGTGGCCGGGTCGGCCTCCGCGGAACGCATCTGCGTCAGCTCCGCTTCCGTGAAGCGGTAGGTCTTGAGGTTGGCCAGACTCCAGTACGCATCGCCGAATCCGGGGCGGGCCTGGGCGGCAGCCCGATACTCGAGGATGGCCTCCGCAGTTCGCCCGAGGGTCTTCAGGGAATGGGCGATGGACAGATGCAGCTCGGCGGGCTGTGCGGCCCCCGGCAGGAGCGCGCGATAGGTCTCGATCGCCCGCTCCTGCTGGCCCAGGCCGACGCAGGCGAGCGCGTAGAGGATCCGGTACTGGCGGTTCGTGGCGTCGGCGGCGAGCAGCTGCTGCGTCTCGCGCTGCGCGGCGGCGTGCAGCTGCCGCTCGAGCAGGACCTGCACGTAGTCCACGCGCGCGGCCTGGTAGTCGGGGGCGAGCTCGAGCACCGCCTCGAACAGCCGCTGCGCATCCGCGATCACCTCGCCCTTGGCTGCGATGCGGCCGAGGAGGCGCATGGCTTCGATATCGCGCGGGTGTTCACCGAGAAAGCGGCGGATCAGCTGCTCGGCGGCGGCCAGCTCGCCGTCGGCGAACAGGGACGTGGCCGTGACCACCGGCGCGGGCAGGCGCTTCAGGGTCGCGACGTGGGCCGCCGCCTCCTGTTCGTTGGCGCTCTGGCCGGTCATGCGGAAAAGACCCTCGAGCATGGACCAGCTTACCGGCAGCGCGGCGTTCAGCTGCACCGCGCGCAGGAAGGCAGCGATGGCGTTGTCCGCATCGCGCCGGGCGACGTGGCAGTGTCCGCGCTCCTGATAGAGGCGGCTGTACTGCGGGTGGAACTGCTCCAGCTGCTCGAGGGTTGCCAGCGCCCCTTCGGTGTCACCGCTCAGGCGCAGGAGAAGCGCGCGCAGATGCAGCACGTCGCGGTTCTCGGGCACGCGCTCGAGGAGGCTGGCGCTGAGCGGCTGCGCCTCAGCGAAGCGGCGTGCCTGCACCAGCTCGCGCAGCCGCAGCACCTCGGCTTCCACAGTGGCGGCAGCGCTCATGCGGGAGTGATGTCAGGGTGCATTGCCTGACCACGATACCACCGCGGCGCGGTGCTGCCGCGTACACCCCGGGCGCCGCGGCAGCAGCGGCGGTGACTTAGAACTTGTAGCCGAACTCCACGCCCAGCACGCGCGGCCGCAGCGGGGTCTGCGCCACGATGAACTGGTCGGTGCTCACGAAGGTGCTGGCGTTCGAATTGCTCAGGTTCTGCCCGAAGAGGTTCGCGTACCAGGCATCCTTGGAGACCCCGACCGAGGCATCGTAGGTCGTGTAGGCCGGGTTCTCGAAGCGCAGGCGGCCGGTGCTGATGGCGCCGGCGCGCGATCGTCGGGTTCGAGCCGGCCTGCGTGAAGGAATGCCGCGCTGTGGCTGGCGCCGACCTGGACGAAGGGCGCATAGCCGGCGATGGTCCACTCGTAGCGCGCGCGCAGGCTGAACTGCATCGGCGGCGCGTTGGCGCTCGGTGAGCCGATCGGGCCGAAGGGGTTGGTGACCGCGACGCAGTTGCCGCCGAAGGCAGTTGCAGGCGTTGGTGATCGGCTTGCCGAAGTTCGGGGCTCGCCGGATTGTTGTTGATCAGGACGGGCGAGTTGGTCTGCCGGCTCTGGTTCCACGAGGCCGCGCCCTGCACGGTCAGTCCGGTCAGTCACGCGCGCCACCAGCGAAGTCTCCACGCCCTTGATGAGGAAGTTCTGGCCGTTGGTGTTGAAGAAGATGTTGCCGACGACGCCGGGATCGAAGAAGGCGACCTGGACGTTGTCCCAGTTCTCCCGGTAGATGGCGCCGTTCCACTGCAGGCGGTGATCGAAGAACTCGGTCTTCCAGCCGATCTCGTTGTTGGTCAGCTTGTCCGAGTGAGTACGAGCGTCGGGATCGAGTACTGCGGCACGCTGGCCGGCGGTCGAAGGCGTGCGGCGAGCCGCCGTTCTGGTTGAAGCCGCCCGGGCGGAAGCCCTGCGAGAAGGTGTAGTACACCATCGTGTCCGGCGTGATGTGCCAGGTGAGGTTGGCGCGGCTCTTGAAGCCGGACTCGGTGTCTGCGAGGTTTGCGGCGTTCAGGTTGTAGCTGTCGTAGACGGACTGCCGGCTGGCACGAGTCCTGGGTCACATGACAGCCCGTTGGCGGCGTCCCGCCCTCGAAGCAGCCGAAGCTCGAGAGCACGCTGCCGGCGGAATGAGTTGTCGAAGCGGAAATGGCGCGTGCCGGCGGTGAGGGTCAGCACCTTCGGAATCAGGTCGTAGTCGACGGAGACGAAGAAGGCCGTCTGCTTGGTCTTGCGCAGCGTGTCCTGATAGAACGAGGTGTTGTCGCCCTGCACGCCAGGGTTGACCACGGTCGTGCCGGGGACCGTGCCGATGTTCGGCGAAGCAGCCGGTATTGCCGGGACTGTCCGGCGGACCGTTCGAGGTGCAGGACGGAACGGTCTTGTATAGTTCCAGCCGGTCTGGTCGTAGAGGGTGTTGCTCTCCCAGAAGGCGCCGACGATGCCGCGCAGGCGCCACTCATCGGGCGTGCTCAGCCGCAACTCGTGCTGCTGGTGCACGTTGCGCTCCACCGAGCGCCAGTTGGCGCTCGGGGAGAAGCAGGTCGAGTTCAGGTTCGGGTGATACGCCGATCGGTCCGTAGCACTGATAGTAGTCTGCGTACACGCCGCGCGCAGTAATTGGTGTAGTCGCCCACCTGCTCGACGTTGCGCACCAGATAGCCGCCGGTGTAGACGGCCTTCAGCGGGCCGACCTTGCCGTTCAGCGTCCAGGCCGTGCTCTCGAAGCGGTCCTTGTCGTAGGAGGGGTTGAACAGCGTCACCTCCAGCGGCTGCAGCGCCTCGCCATCGGAGCCGTTGGGCTGCTGGTAGAACACGCCCTGGGAGTTCATGTCCTGGTAGGTCTGGCTGAGCAGGAAATCCCAGTCGTCGTTGAACTTGTACAGCGCCTCGACGCGGATACCCTGGTAGGTGACCGGGTTGATGGCGTTGCCGACGTATTGCGCGTTGTTGATCGAGGGGCTGCCGGGCGGCACCTGGCAGGCCGGCGCACCGCCCCCGCCTCCATCGACGCAGCCGGCCGGGTAGTTGGCGTAATGGATGCCGATGTCGGTGTTCTTGCGCGTGAAGGTGGCCGGCACGTTGTTGATGTAGCCGCCGCGGCGGTCGTTGTAGATGACCCCGCGCACCGCGAACGTGTCGGCGATGAGCGGCAGGTTCAGTACCGCGGTGAGGTTGCTGTTCGGGTCGCCGTGCGCGGTCGTCCCGTAGCCGGCCTTGATGGTGGCCTCGTCGCGGTCGAGTCGCGGCTCGTTGGTGATGTAGCGGATCACGCCTGCTTCCGCGCCGGCGCCGAACAGGGTGCCCTGCGGGCCCTTCCAGCACCTCGATGCGGTTCAGGTCCGCCGCGTAGATGTCGAGGTTGCGGTTGGGCAGCTGTCCGGACTGGTTATCCAGATAGATGGCGACGTTCGGCCACAGCCCCGTCGAGCCGCTGCCCTGGCTCGGCTGCGAGCCGGCCGACAGTCCGCGCATGAACAGCTCGTTCTGGCCCGGGCCGTTGTTGGCCGCGGTCACGTTCGGCAGGTACTTGATGTAGTCATCGAAGGTCGTGATGTTCATCTGCTCGAGTGCCTGGCCGGTAAAGGCCTGCATCGAGATCGGCACGTCCTGCATGTTCTGACTGCGCCGCTGCGCGGTGACGGTGATCTCCTGAAGCGCATCGGAGGGTCCGGCGCTGCTCGCGCTGGTATCGCTCTGATCGGCGGTCGCGCTGGCGGAGGCGCCCGCCGCGGCGAGAACGGCGGCGACGGCGTAGGAGATCTTGGTATTCATGATTTCATCCCTTAGAAAACCAGTCACAAGCCGCCTGCGGTCGCGGGAAGTGCACACCTGTGAAGACTCTTCCCGGCGGGGCGGCGGTCAATGCAGCGATTACATCTGAGCGTGTCCGGCGCGCGATTGAACAATCACGTCAGCCCGCTGGGAGCCGCACGCCGCACCCGCGGCGTCCCCGGCAGTCCGCGGCCGCGCTGCCGCACGGTGCCGCCTCACTCGAAGACCCGGGCGCGCGCCGCGTCGCCGTTCGCCACGCGCTGCGGTTGCAGGCGCCGCGTCGAGGGCGAGAGCCCGTAGGCGTCTTTGAACTGGCGCGAGAAGTGCGCGCAGTCCGCAAAGCCCGCCTCATTGGCGATATCGGTCACGGAGCGGTCGGTGTTCTCGATGAGCCAGTTCGCGTAACGCATGCGCAGGCGGCGGTACAGCGAGGCGGGTCCCATGCCGACGTGCTGCCGGCAAAGCCGCTCGAGCTGCCGCGCCGACAGGCCCAGTTCCGCAGCAACCGCGGCTACCGCGATCGGCCGGGCGAGGTTCTGCTCCATCAGCAGCAGCGCCCGCCGCACCCGCGGCTCGGCGACAGTCTCGGACAGGGGCGGATGGGGTTGCGCATCGCTGCCGGATCGCGGCCGGTCAAAGAGCAGCACCTGGCTCGCCTTCTGCGCCGCGGCGCGGCCAAGATGCTGCTCGATCAGGTAGGTGGCGAGCGCCGCGGCTCCGGCCCCGCCGGCGCAGGTGATGCGCGGGCCGTCGGCGAGGAACAGCCGGTCGGCGATGACTTCCTGGTTGGGGAAGGCTTCGAGAAAGTCCTGATAGTGGTACCAGCTGACGCAGGAGCGGCGGCCCTTCATCAGCCCGACGCGGCACAGGATGAAGCTGCCGGTGCAGATGCCAATCAGCGGGACCGCCGTTGCGCCCACATCGCGCAGATACCGTGCCGTGGCCTCATCGATCTGCGGCCCGCCGTGCAGGATGCCGCCGATCACCACGACGTAGTCGAGCTGCTCGGGCGGCAACAGGGGACTGGTCGGCTGGATCAGCACTCCGCAGCTGGCGGAGATAGGCTCCTGGCGGCTCGACATGATCGACCACTGCACGTGCAGCGGCCGGCTGCGGTCACCCTCATCGGCGGCCAGACGCAGGTGATCGATGAACACGGCGAATGCGGACAGGGTGAATTGATTGGCGAGGACCACCCCGACGCGCAGCGGCAAACGCGTGCTGCGCTCGATGGCCGCCGTTCTCATGACCGTACTTGAGTGAGGCATTGAACGCGCACTCAATTTCTTGTGAATTCCCCCCGGGCCGTATATTCCATTAACACTCCGGCAGACGCAAGCAGCAGCTGCACAACCGTATAAGTGCTGCAATTACAAAGATCTAGCCGAGCATTTGGCCGCCTTTAGTGCGAAACGCCACATTGAATGAACATTCAGGGGACCCGGGCGGTTGGAGCAGCGCCCGTCCCGTGGCAGGCGCGGGGCGGAGCGCACACCGGGTGTATTCAGCGCAGGACCGCGAGGCGGGCGAGATTGGTCTGCACGGTCGGATCGTGACAGCCGGCGCGTGCGTACCAGCGTCGCGTCGCACCGACCAGCGCCCGACCGGTCTCATCCGAGACGGCATCATCGGGCGGAAGGTTTTCGTCCGGAGGCGGCACGTAGCCGCGCGGCGGCGTGCGCACGTGCCGCCGCAGCTGCAGACGCCGCAGCGCTGAGGCCGGCACCGGTTCGCGTTCGGTACCGTGCGCGGCGAGCTCCTCCAGCCGCGCGCCCTGAGCGCCGGGTCCGGCCGTCTCATCACTCAGCCACTCGCGGCACCAGCTGTCGAGGTCATTCACCGTGCAGCGCAGCTGTGGATCGCTGAGCGCCACGGCGATGCGCGGCAGCTCGCAGGCCTCGCGCAGTGCCGCATCCCAGCGCTGCTCCTCGAGCAGTTGCTCGATATCGGTCAGATAGCTCGCCAGCATGCGTGAGCTCGAAGGGGAGGTAAGCGGGGCGTGGGGGTTCATCGCGCGCGATCTTTCCAGGTTAGTCAGACCACCGGCCCGGGTGTCGCCGATCCGGTGGCATCGCCGGCCGGTGCCGGCGAGCTCGCTGGTGCCGCGGCCGCTGCGGCCACGCTCGGGGCCGGGGCGGGCGTTGCGCGCGCGCGCCGGCGCGTGCGGGTCGGACTCGGTCTGGCGCCACGCGGGGCTACGGGTACGCGTCGCGGGCTGGTCACCGCATGAGCGCGTGGTGCAACGGAGCGCCGGCGCCGCGTCCGCTTCACGGCCGCAGTGGGCGCGGTGCGACGCGTACGCTGTTTCTTGCGTGCGGGGCTTGCGGCCCGGGTCTTGCGGGCCGCGCCGGCGGGCTTGGGCTTGGTGGCGGGCGCTTTCGCGGCCTGCACTTTGGCCGCCTTCTTTTCCGACTTGCTGCGGCCGCTGCGTTTGGCGCGCTTGAGCTCCTTGCGCACCGCCTCGGCGTGCTTACGCGCACGCTTAGCCTCGCGCTTGGCCTCTTTCAGTCGCTTGCGCGCGCGCTTCAGCTCCTCCTTGGCGATGCGCACGCGCTGCTTGGCAACGTCAGCCAGCAGCTGGGCGCGCCCGGCGGGCTCTGCAGATGCGGTAGTTTCGCTGCCTGTCTTCTTCATGTGCGGCTCGGCGAAGCTCAAACGGACACTCAGTCTCACACAAGCGGCCGCCCCTTACCACCGGCCCGAGTTATCCACAGAATTTGTGCATAACTTTGTGGACAGAGAGTGCCGGCGCAGTCAAAGGCTGAGCCCCAGCAAGAACTTATGTCAGGCTGCGCGTCTTTTCGCCAGCCGCTCGCTAAGGGGTGCCGCCGAAGAGCGTCGCGGTGACACGGTTGCGCCCGCCGTGCTTGCTTTTGTAGAGGGCCGCATCGGCGATCTTGAGCACGCGCTGCGCGAGCTGCCGTTCGCCGGCTTGTACCCGGTCGAGCCCGCACAATCCGAAACTTGCGGTGACCTCGACGTTCTTCCGGTCGTAGGTAAAGGGGGCCTTGGCTACGGCCAGCCGCAGCTTGCGCGCGACTTCGAGCGCCGGCTCGTAGGCCGTCTCGGGCAGAACGACCGCGAATTCCTCGCCCCCGATGCGGGCCACCCAGTCGATGCCCCGGCGCAGGGTCTGTTGCAGGCGCTGCCCGAACTGGCGCAGCACCTGGTCGCCCCCGGCATGGCCGAGAGTGTCGTTCAGCTTCTTGAAGTGGTCGATGTCGCACAGGACCAGCGACAAGTCCGCGCCCATAGCGCGCCGCGCGCTCGACTTCGCGCGGGAAGTGCTTGCTGAAGAAGCGTCGGCTGGCGACGCGCGTCAGGTCATCGGTGGCCGAGAGCTTGCGGTTCTCGGCGAGCGTGATGCGCAGGACCGTCTCGAGCTCGGCAACCCGGCGTGCGGAGGCGAGGCGCGCGTCGATCTCGCGCTCGCTGGCGCGGCGTCCGACGCACTCGTCGGCACCGGCGATCAGGCCGGCCTCGCGCTCGGCGCTGTCATCGAGCTCAGAGATATAGACGATGAAAGGCGTGCGCTCGCCAGTGCGCGCGCGCAGCTGCCGCACCATCTCCAGTGAATCGGTGACCACGACGGGGCGGAAATCCGCGCTGAAGCGCCGCATGCCGTCCGCTTCGTCCGCAACGGTGACCACATCCAGCTGGTCAGCGGTGATCCGACGCTCCAGCTGCTGGCGCAGCCCGGCCTCGAGAATGACGAGCAGCGCCTTCGGCGGGGGCACAACGCGCAGCATCACGGCGATGCTCGCGGTCGTCTCCTCAGTCGTCGTGGGTGGCCTCTCGGCGCGCCGTTCCAGGATGCGCTGAATGACCGTCGTTTGACCGCCCGCTGGCATCCGACCCCTCCCGGCACGCCGCTGGTAGGCTCCCCCGCCCCAAGATTACCTAGGCGCGGAGGAAAATGCCCGTGCCGGGGCACCCGGTTGACGTCCCCGCTCCGTTTCCGGCGCGCGCCGCGGGTATCATGGCGCCCCCATGGAGACTCCCGGCATCAGCCGCTACCGCCGTCCCTTCCTTGCGCCCCTGTGGCTGCCGCTGCTCCTGGCCGTGCTGCTGGGGGTCATGGCGTATGCGGTGTACCGCAGCGCCGGGACCACCGTGGTGTTACTGATGCATCCGGCGGAGAAGGAGCCAGGCACAATTGCCGATCCGCCGCTCTCGGCTGATGGTGAAGAGCGGGCTGCGCGGCTCGGGCGGCTTCTGAGCAGCCCGGCGCCCGGTGCGATGCTGGACGCGATCTATGTCAGCGGCGAGCGGCGTGCCGAGCAGACCGGGGAGCTGGTCGCGCGCCAACTGAATCTGGTGCCGCAGCCGTTCAAATCGGCCGATGCCGCGGGCGCAGCCCGTGCGCTCCTGCACGAACACGAAGGCGGCGCGGTGCTCGTAATCGCCGACGCTCGGGTGGCGGCCGAGATGCTCCACACCCTGCTGGGCACCGGCGTCACCGGTATCGATAAGGACGACCCGGATACGCTATACGTGCTTAGCGTGCCGAAGTTCGGGCGCGCGCGGCTCGTGCGCCTGCGCCTCTAGCTTCCGGCAGCGCCCTCGCGGCGCGGATTGCCGCCGGCACTCAAAGCGACGGCCCGGCGGATGAAATCCGCGTGCTGGCCGATACGGAAGTCCGCGAGGACGGCGTCGCGGATGTAGCGCGCCTGATCGATGAGATAGGTGGCGCGGCGCACGCCAAAACCGAGCGGGCCGAGCACGTCGTACATGCGCACCACGAACTTGTCGACGTCGGCGAGCAGAGTGAAAGGCAGCTGATACTTCTCCCGGAAGCGCCGATGGCTGTCCGGGCTCTGCGGGCTGACGCCGGCGACATCCAGGCCGCACTGCACCAGCTCAGAGTGCAGGTCGCGGATGTTGCACGCTTCGCGCGTGCATCCGGGAGTGAAATCGGCCGGATAGAAGTAGAGGATCAGCGGGCCATGACGCAAGAGCGTGCTGAGCGACACGCTCTGATCATTCTGGTCCGGCAAGGTAAATTCCGGCGCGCGGCTCCCGACGGGCAGCATGGCGTCCCTTTCTTCCGTGTTCCTCGGAAACTACAGATCCCCAAAAAGGCATCATAGCCGCATCTGACAGGTGGTTTTAATCTTCATTGGACCGCTCAGACCTCGATGCTAGAATCGCGCGCCTTGAGAAATGGGGCGGTAGCTCAGCTGGGAGAGCGTCGCGTTCGCAATGCGAAGGTCGAGGGTTCGATCCCCTTCCGCTCCACCATAAAATCAAAGACTTAAGAGAGGCCGCCGATGGGCGGCCCTCTCCGTAAGTGCAAAAGCCCATACTCCGGCGCGATTGCTGGCACGTACCTCGATGCCCTCATCGGCCCTGCGCGCTGCGACGGGTGCCGCTTTGCGGCGCGCTGTGCGGCTCAGCGCTCGGCCTGCGACCAGTTCGCCGGCTTCATGGCTGGCGCCGCGCAGAGACGTTGGGGGGCGGCCCCACGGGCACCGACGCGGGCGTTGTATGAGGCGACTGTCGGCGACGCGCAGGACCTAAGAGCGGGCGGCCGCTAGGCTGGCGCTAGGCCCCGCACGGATTAAGACTGAGCACGTGAACAGGCCCACCAAGATCGCCATTGCCCTCCGCGTTGCTCTCAACACAGCGGCTGTGCTGCTGTTCAGGCCGGGAGTCGGCTTGCTCGGTGAACTTACCGAGACGGCAGATCCTGCGTATGCAGTGCCGGCCGAGGTGTCGGTGCACGCCCCTTTGAAGGAGTCGACAGCCGACAGTGGTCCTCATCCTGAGTACCGGTCGCCCGAGATCGGTTTCCCGTTTTACTGCCCGCCCCAAATCTAACGATGGGGCGCATGACGCTTACGATTTCCTACGAGCTGACTGGGTAACTCTGTCGTACTTGGGATTGACGGATGCGTGATTATGGTGGGACGGCCCACTTGTCCGCACGTTGGGAGATCCCCATGCCCGTCAAGTTTACCGATCCCGGCCCGGTCGGCTCGCCCGACAAACTTTTGCACGCGCCCGCGCCGCGGACGATGCCGCCACCTGTCTGCGTAATGCCTCGCGCGGCACGGCTCCCTATACCGCAGAGCGTGGGGCGCTGATCCACGTTAGCGCCCGCCCGAGAGACAAGAACCTCCATCCGCACTCGATTTGCCGTACGGCGATCGCGCTGCTCAAAGGTGGCGTGGATTTCGCGACGATCAGCCAGTGGCGCGGACACGCCGGTCTCACACGACGATGCGCTACGCCCCGGGCGGATCTGGACCTCAAAGCCATCTCTCAGATGTTTCCGGATGCCTTGGCGCCTCCGCGGGCGCGGCGCCTCCTTATGGGCGGGAGCGATATGGTTGGGTGATTACGCAGACTGTAAGGGCTGTAGAGCTCTCCCGCGCAGAGGCGCGGGAGAGCCAGACGCAAGGAGCGAGCTGCGATCTCTCACGGACTGATGATCGATGCGATACGATGTTTGCGTCGTTTCAAGCAAGACGGCGACACCTCGGATGTGCCCCACGGACACGCGCCCTAGTCACGTTACGAGAAGATATTTCCTCCGGGCAGCAGGGCTGCTTGCCGCCGGCAGCGCATGGGCCTCGGCGAGGAGCGGTCAAGGGGACAGCGCTGACGCGAGCGTAAACACGGATGTCGAGTATGGGAGGCAAACTCTTCCCCCGGGGATCCGCTCTCGTCGGGTCGATAACAATAACGGTCTAACGATGCACATCCTGGAGGCGGGGTTCGAGACGCCCGGGCCTTGCGTGCTGCTTCTCCACGGCTTTCCGGAGTTGGCTTATACGTGGCGAAATCAATTGCTGGCGTTGTCGCGCGCGGGCTTTCACGTCGTCGCGCCGGATCTTCGCGGCTATGGACTTACTGCACCAAAGCCGGTCAGATTTGAGGACGACCTTCTCCCCTACCTGCTCTCGAATCGAGTTGTGGACGTGCTCGGACTTACGCGTGCACTCGGGCACGAGCGAGTCGCTGCAGTAATTGGACATGACTGGGGTGCGCCGACCGCACAGTGGTGCGCGATGGCTCGGCCGGACGTTTTCCAGTCAGTCGTAAGCATGAGTAACCCATTCTACGATTCAGGCACGCTTCCACTCGATACGGCCAATCGGCTCCACGCCGCCCAACCGGACGTGGACATACAGAAGGAGTTAGCGGCGCTCCCAAGGCCGCGTAAACATTACATCTATTACTCAGCGACTCGTGAGGCCAACGAGAACATGTGGCACGCACCACAGGGCGTCCACGATCTATTACGCGCGATGTACTGGTTTAAGAGCGCCAACTGGCCTGTGAATAAGCCATTTTCCCTCAAGTCGTGGACAGCTGCTGAACTCGCCAAACTCCCCGCGTATTACGTCATGGACCTCGATAAAGGGATCGCCAAGACCATGGCAACGGCGAAGCCGTCCAAAGAACAAATTGCGCTGTGCCGCTGGATGACGAAGCGGATATTGAGGTGTACAGCACCGAGTACACCCGAACCGGATTCCAGGGCGGCCTTAACTCCTACCGGATTCTCACTGACGCGAGATACTCCACTGATCAGACAATCTTTGCCGGGCGAAAAATCGAAGTTCCCGCACTGTACATCGGCGGCGCGAGGGACTGGGGTGTTCGTCAATCCCCAGGGGCATTCGAATCGATGCACAACGCTTGCCGCCGACTCCTTGGCGTTCACTTGGTCGACGGCGCCGGTCACTCGATCGCCGAAGAACAGCCCGAAGCGGTGAATCGCTTACTGATCGAATTCCTCGCCCGGAACGGACGGACCTAAATCTCTCCGAGACAATCCTCGTCACTGTGGCGCAAAAATGTTGAGCTCTTTTGCAGCAACCCGCAGGAGAGCTCGCTGCAGTGGCAAACCACTCAACGTGTCAGAGAAATCCCGATTCGGCGAGAAATGTTGTGCTCAACATTCTTTTTTCTGAGCACGGCCTGCTCTAGGGGCTCGTTCTTTTGCACGCCCGGGGTTGGCCCGGGCGTGTCATTTTTTACCTTTACCGGCGCCGCTCGGCGTCTTCGCGGGCGCGCACGTAGCGGGTGAGGTGATTGGCGAACATCGCGACCTGGCGCTCATCGAGGGTCCGGGGCTCGCGAATCAGAAAGCCGGGTAAGGATTTCGGCTCGAGCACCCAGGGAAGGGCTGCGTTCAGCCAGTCCCGGGTCATGGGCTCGATGAACCAGCCCGGGAAGAGGACGACCCCCCGGGCCTTGATCTTCTCCCCGGTGCTCTCGGTCAGGAGCTCTGAGAGCCAGCGGCTGGAGGCCCGGACTTGGGCGATGGGATCGCGGTCGGACACAAAGCCTGCGACCTTGAGGGTCTCGCCGGCGAAGCTCAAGCGCGGATCCCCCTGGCGCGGCTTGCTGCGGGTCTTGGTCTCGATGACGAAGATGCCCTGGGGGGCGATGAGCACGTGATCGAGGTTAAAGCCGTCTGCGGGCACGTCATGGATGATGCGGCCGCCGTGGGGGATCAGCTGCTGCTCCAGGAACTCTCCGACCAGGCGCTCCCCATCCCGACCGAGCTGCAGATCTTTGACCCGACGGCGACGAAGTAGAACTGCAGCACGCAGATCGCGGACAGGCCTAAAGCCACCAGCGCAAGGCTCAGGAAGCTCAGGTGCCAGCCGAACCGCTCGCTCATCCAGGCATGCACGGCGAGTGCCCAGCCGATGGAGGCGATCCATGCCCAGGGCAGGAGACGCCCGAGAACCAGATCAATGCTCGTGTCGCGCAGCGACTGACCCGGGTCCCGAAGCGGGGCGGCTTTTAAGGGGGAGCGATCGATCGGGGCAGCCATGGGAATTTGGGAGTTCTCGAAAACGAGGCGGGAATTGTCGTACCCCTTGGCAGAGGGGCTCTGCGGCCGGGGTCGCAGATTTGCGGGAAGCGCGAGGGGAGGGGCGCCTGATGCCCGTGGCGTTCCGTCTACTTGGCGGGTTGAGGGGCCTTGATCGCCTGGCTGTGGATGCTTGAGCGGTCAAAGAAGGACACGCGACCTGCCCCATGCGAGCACGTCGCAGGCGTTGCGAATCCGACGAACGCGAGTCTTGGCCTGCCTGGCGGAGGTGATCCATGCGATCCAGTCGCGGCGGGCGATGGGGGTGATGTCGGACCACACCGTATGTGCCTTCGGGGCGGCCGCGAGCGCCGTGCGAGAGCCATCGGGAGGCGCGGCGCTCCTTCCTTGGTCAGCGGCAACATCTCAAGGGTGACCAAACCGCCAGGCTTTACTCCGGCGGCTTCGCGCACTTTCGGGCTCACTTTGAGCCAGTGGCTCCCTTGGCCATCAGGCTCAAGGCTCCCCCGAAACGGGTGGCCATTAAGGTAGCACATCACGCTCATCGCTCCGCGCCTCGGCAGCTTCGCGCTCGCAGCTCTGGGGAGGATCAGAAAGGTTAAGGAGCGTGGCTTTGTCGGTGCCGCCGGCTGCAAAAGGCGCGCCTGGAAACGGATATTTGTAGGGGCTTCGCCATGGATGCTTCCCTTTAAGAGCTTACCTTTCCGGGCGTGCGTGCGATCTTAAGTGCGACCCCCGTCACAGTTAATAGGGCGCCTTGACCCCCGCCGCGAAGGGACTCCCTCAAGCACACGTGCGGGCCGGCCGATACGTTGATCGGCGCTAGCCCCGCCCCACAATTTAATCGCGTGTTGCTGTCGGTGCCGACTGAGCCGATCCCGGAGTTGCCCATGTCCCATGAGAATAGGAGGCGTGCCCTGCGTACGCGCATCCTGCAGGCAACCCTGGCCAGCTATGCAGTCGATGCGCTGCTTCTGGGCGGCTTTGCCCTGGCCGGCAGCTGCTTTGCGTGGGTGCCGCTTGCGTATGTGATGGCCGGGTGGGTGGCTTCGGGGACCTTTCATGCACTGTCCAGCCGCGCAGACATCGCGACCGCCAAGGACCCTTACTTAACGATTCCCAACCTCACGGCGGCCTCACTGATACAGCTTGTCGGGATCCTGGTCGCCCCGCAGGTGACGTTCTTCTTCCTGACGACACTGTTCATCGTCTTCGGCTTTGCAAGCTTAAGACTCTCCGGCCGCCAGGCACTCCTGAGCTGGCTCACGATTCTCCTGGCGATGGGGATTACTCTGTACCTCGTGTCCGGGTCGCAGTGGCTGCCAACGCGCACCGCCGCCGAGAGAACGCTCGTCTGGTTGTGCTTCGGGGCGACGCTCGGCCGCTGCGTTCTGCTCGGGGCCTTTGGCAAGAGCCTGCGCGATGCGCTCAGTCATCGTCACCACGAGGTTGCGCAGGCCCTGGCGGTGCTTCATCAGCGCGATGCGGAGCTCGCCGCGAATCGTCTGAGCCTTGAGCACGCCAACGCGGAACTCCATCGTCAGGCGATGCATGATGCTCTGACGGGCCTTCCCAATCGATCCCTCTTCACCGATCGGCTGAGTCAGGCGATGGCCCATGCGAGGCGTGACCGGCAGATGTTTGCCGTACTCGTTCTGGATCTTGACCGGTTTAAGCTGATCAATGACTCCCTCGGGCACGGTGCGGGCGACCAGCTGCTGTGTCATGTAGCCGGGAGACTGAAGAGCGCGCTTCGCGTCTCAGACACCGTGGCACGCGCCGGGGGCGATGAGTTCCTGCTCATTCTCGAGGACATTGCCAATCGGGAGGGTGTCACGAGGGTCGCCCAGAAGCTGGTCGAGGCGGTCAGCCAATCGTGCCGCATTGCGGCCAACGACGTTCATACCTCACCGAGTATCGGTATCAGTGTGTTCCCGGACGACGGGGAATCTGCAGAGGTACTGCTCGCACGAGCCGATGAGGCGATGTATGTCGCAAAGCGGCGCGGGCGGTGCAGATACCAGTTCTTCGAGCTTGGAATGGAGGCGTTTTCGCACCAGCGGCTGCAGCTTGAGAACGAGTTGCGCCGGGCGCTCGCGCAGGGGCAGTTCGAGCTGCACTATCAGCCGAAGATCGACATCGTCTCCGGAACCATGAGCAGCGTCGAGGCGCTGCTGCGCTGGCATCACCCCGATCGCGGTCTTGTGCCCCCGAGTGAGTTCATAACACTCGCGGAGGAGACAGGATTGATCCTCGCCATCGGGGGCTGGGTGCTGCGGGAAGCCTGCCGACAAGCCAGAGCGTGGCAGTTAAGCGGGCTGCCCTTCCTTCGGGTGGCTGTGAACCTCTCGCCCATTCAGTTTCGCCAGCCGGGCTTCCTCGCCTTGATTCGCGCAGCCCTCGATGACAATGAGCTCGACCCCCGATACCTTGAGATCGAGGTGACGGAGAGCACCGTCATGAGCCATGCCGAAGGCTCAATCGAGATTCTCGAAGAATTAAGCCGCATGGGCGTCATCGTTGCGATCGACGATTTTGGCACCGGGTACTCGAGCATGAGTTACCTGCGGCGCTTTCCGATCGACAAACTAAAGATCGATCGCAGCTTTATCTGCGACCTGGCAGGCAGCGCGGAAGATGCTTCCATCGTCCGCGCGATCATCTCACTTGCGCACAGCCTCAGGTTGAAGGTCGTGGCGGAAGGCGTGGAAACGCCCGCGCAGCTTGAGCGGCTTCGCTCCCTTGGGTGTGACCAGTACCAGGGGTTCTTCATCAGTCGGGCAGTGCCGCCCACGGAAGTCCCCGCACTTGCACAGACGTACTCCCCGAAAAGAACCAGCGCTGATCCGGGGGACTGCGACCGGACCCAAAGTAAGCTTGCGGTACTTTCGGCTACGGGCGACTAGGCGGCACTCCGGACCCCGAAGGGCCAATGCTTACATGTGAGAGCTCGGTGGGGAGGCGGCAGCTGTATCCCGTCGAGGGACCCTTGGCCCAAGGGGGCTAACGCACCACGGTCCGGCCAGTTTCCGCACCCGTCAGCCCGCTAGTCATCCGCGCGTCAAGAATAGCTCTGATGACCCTTAAAAGCCGCTAAGTAGCACCCATTCCTCACCCTCCTTCTTATAGCGCCGTTTGACCGCCGCCCAAGCGATACGATGCGCCGCTTCCTCCTGTCTTGGGTCACCCACATGAGAGGCAAAGGCGTGATTGAAAGCCTCTCGGTAGATGTCCTGGGCATGTTCGGGAAGGTGGCTACGAACGGAGGGCGGCAAAGCGGTGTTGTCGCTGTAGGGCATAACTTCTCTCCGATGACGGGGGATTCTCGGCGGCAGTCGCCGAAATCGGCCAGACGTTGAGGATTGACTATCACTAGCCAGGTGCAGCTACGCTCCACTCGTCGCCCCTGGCGCAGATGCGGGTGGCTGGTTGCAGTTAAAGATGCCGGAGGATCCATTGCGTTGATTGCGTATGGTTAGTTGTGGTGGGTTAGTCAATGCTTTTTTATTTGTCACATTGTAATCGGCCGCATCAGACGTTTAGGCGATGACAAACTGCCCGAAGCCTTTGATCACTGCACTCCACGAGAGTGAGGCACTCGCCCATGCGATTGCCACAGGCGCGGAAATCGAGTTCGCACCGATCGAGGAGCGGGAATTCGAGGCGGGCGAGTTCAAGCTTCGACCGCTTGTCTCAGTGCGTGGCCGTACGGTGTTTGTGGTGCAGTCGCTAGCGGGTTGCAGCGAAGCCCCGGTGGCACAGCGCCTGCTGCGACTTCTGTTTCTGCTGTTTGGGCTAAAAGACGCCGGAGCAGCGCTCACGATTGCCATCGTTCCCTACATGGCGTTCGCCCGAAAAGACCGCCGTACCCAGCCGCGAGACCCCGTAACGATACGCTACGTGGCGCAGCTCCTCGAGGGAAGTGGGGTCGATCGCGTGGTCACCTTGGATGCTCATAATTCCACGGCCCTTGATAACGCCTTTCGCATCCCCATCGATCAGCTTTCGGCGATCCCGATGTTCGTTGATTACGTCGCCCGTGAGAATGGGGATGAAGGTATAGCGGTCTGCTCGCCCGATGTCGGTGGCGTCAAGCGTGCGCAAATTTTCCGCGAGCTGCTTGAGCGTCGGCTTGGGCGCGAGATTGGATTTGCGTTCATAGAAAAGCGCCGAGCGGGCGGTAGCGTCTCATCGGGGCGCGTCGTTGGCGAGGTCATCGGTCGCAACGTGATCGTGCTCGATGACCTGTGCGCCACGGGGGGCACTCTAATTCGGGCCGCGAGTGCGTTACGTAATGCGGGAGCAAGTGCCGTGCAGGTTGCTTTTACTCATGCGCCTCTTGCCGTCGGACTTGCGACGCTGGGCGCCGACCCTGACCTTGCGCGGATCTTGCTCAGCGACAGCGTCGGAGCTGCGCTGCCGGGCGTCTATGCATCTCGGGTCCAAGTACTGCCGGTTGCGCCGCTGCTGACTCAGGCCGTAGCTCGCATGCTCCGCGGGATGCCGCTCGCGCCGCTCTTGGACCGCTGGCCGGTCTCGGAGGCCGACCAGTGAGGGGAGCTTATTGCGCTCGCAGGAAGTGCGTGGCTCTTGGCAGTCCGTCACTTGAAAATGCGCTAGGCTGAAAAAATGGGTGCGCAAATGTGCTCGGGCAGGTGGTACCGACTGGCGTTCGCTGGCGCAATGATCTTCGGCGCTGGCGGCGCTTTTGCAGGCACCGCATCGTCCTTCGCCGGGTTAGCATCCTGCGATCAGGGTCCAGTTCGCAGTATCCCGCTGCGCGAGCCGGCGGCCGCAACCGGCAGTCAATTCGCGCAACGGGTGCGGGACTTGTCAGGTGTCGAGCGGGACCGCCTGATCCAGGCAGAGTTGCTCGCAGGCAACGTACCGGACTTTCTGCGCCACCTCGTGCCGGTGTCGGTGGGCGCTTCTGATTCCACGCGTCGGGTCCGGATCACCGTGTGCGTGCTACCTGATTACCTGGCTCTTGGGTCGGACGCGGACTTTGTGCTCGTGCCGATGGGCCTGCGTGCGGCCCTAGAAGTGGCTAGTCACTTTGGATTCGTCCTCCCCACGCCGAAATTGGTGGACGCCATCTACTCGCAGGCTCCAGTCAAGCTTGAGCCTAAGCCGCTTCCGGCGAGCGACGCCATGCGCAGCACCCTGTACTTTGTGTACCACAACGAGCTGATCAGTCGTGAGCGCATCGCGCAGGCCGCACCCTTGGGAGAGCTGACTTCCGGTGATAAGAAAGATCTCGTGCTGACGAGCCTGCTGTGGGTGCATCCGGGGCGGGTGGCAATCTATGGTTGGCATCGTGCCACGGACGAACCCATTCAGCCGCTGAGCACGGTACACGGCGCCCGCTATGCGGATTACAGCCACGGCGTGCGTCTCATAAGCTCCGCTGTCTACGTCGATGGCGTCCGGCGATCCCTGGAAGAGGTTCTTGCCGATCCGGCGCTGGCGCGCTCGCTGACGCGCGACGGTCCGTTGCCCCGACTCGGGGAGCACCTGCGTTCACTCATGGCGCAACTGGCTGCTGCAGACGACTCCCCAGCAATTGTCGAAGCGCGGCTGATGGGCGCGACCGGCTCGCATTACTAAAGAGCGGCGCGGCTGCAGGTCCAGAGAGGTCGCTTCGGGATTGCATTCGGCTACTCGGGGGCGAAACCGAGTTGCAGCAGCGGAACCCGAGGTGATAATTAGCATGGCTGTGAATATCCATCACGCGCGTCCCATGCCAGAAGGGCGCGCGCCAGCGGCACCAGTCATCGTGTGCGCGATAGGTATCGAAGATGAACCAGCTGCCCTTCATCTCCGTGTAGCCGAGCGTCGTACTCCCGCGGCTCGACATCTGCGACGGATCAAGCGGCAGGTTCATGTGCTCCGCGGCATTGCCATTTAAGTCGTACACCGATAAGGCGCTGTGGCAGGCCGGGAAGTCGCCGGCCGGATAGGTGTTGGATCCGCACTGGGTCCAGCTTCCGCCGTTACAGCCCGCAGTCTTGAAGCTGCCGGTCGCGCAAATGCCGCGCTCGTAGGCTGGGCCGTAGCTCCAGCGCTTGTCCGCGCTGTGTACTCGATTGTGGACTTCCCGCATGCGCTGCACGGCGACCTCGGGCGCTACTCCCTGCGCCAGATCGAAACGGTAGTCGGGCGGTTCGGTCTCTCCCTGACACGCATCCTCCCATTCATTGGCATCACAAAGGCGCTTGCCTTGCGCCTCGCACAGCTGTGCGGCTTCCCGCGCCTTGACCCAAACCACCGGATAGGCGCAGGGAATGTCCGGAAATTCGAACTGGTCAATACACGCCGTGGCGTCTTCCGGGCGGGCATGCCGCGGATCGTAGAGTGGCGCCATGAACTTCGCACCGCAGATCTGCTCGAAGCGTGCGTTCGCGTAGGTCACTCCCTGCTGCTGCAGCATGGTCGTGCACTGCTCAGGTGTGACCGGATGTTGCGTGACCGCTGGGTTACCCTGCCCGATGATCGGTGAGCCGGCAAAGATTGCCCTGATCTTCTCCATTTGGGCTGGGCTTAGATGGTGGACGCTTTCGAGTTGGTGCAGTAGCGCCGCATTGCGCTCCACCAGAGCACTCTGCGCCCATGCGGCGGAGTTGCCCAGTGCGAGCGTGAGCAGCAGCAGCTTCTTGCGACCGATCACGGCGAGCGCCCGCGACGGGTGAGATAGAAGAAGTCGCGGTCATCCGGAAAGGCAAGAAAACGCGGTGCCAGTTCGCCGTCGGCAGCGCGGTCGACCACTTGCATGCCTTCGATGAGATGCTCGACGACCCGTTGTTGGTTGCGCCGGACGTACAGCGCCAGGTAGGTGTGCTCGAGCGCGTTCATATCGAGGTGCATGGCGTAACGGCAATGGTATGCCTGAAAAACGCGTGCCATGGCCGACGGGGTGGCGGCGGAGAAGTAACCGAAGATGAGAAAACGGTGCTGGCCACTGTCCTGCAGGCACAGGCCGGCGCGCAACGTGCGCAGGTCTTCCTCCGCCGAGCCCGACCAGTTGCCGGGACCCCAGAGGTTCACGAACGGCGCCGGGAACTCCCGTGCCGGCCGCCGGATCGTAGTCGATGAGCGGTACGCCATTCTGTCTCGCGTATCTTAGATGGGCGAGGCCGGCATCGTCGGCGGCGTTCCAGGTACGCAGATCGACCGTTCCATCATCGTTGACGAGACGGTCGCAAGCCCCGGCTGCAGCTTACTGAAGACGACGCCCTCTTCAATGAAGCCATAGTGACTGCCGTGGTTGCGCTCGGCGAAGGGACCGGAATGGAACGCGCCGTGCGAGCGTTTGAAGCCCCCGGCAAACGTGGCAACCGTGCGCTCCGCATCGGCAGGGCTCACCATTCCGTTGGTAACGAGCGGAGCGGAGCTATCGATGCCATCCGGGCCTGGAAGCCACAAGTCGCGCGAGGACGCGGGTGGACGATCAGACCAGTCCAGTCGCGGGTGATCGGTTCCCAATACGAAGTGTAGGTCCAAGCGCTGCAGGTCAAATGCGACCAGGTATACGAGTGCCTTTGACTCCACCACATCAAGGGCGTTTACGCTCACTTCACGCCCCTGCCGGATGCGGTTATCGATGCTCTGCGCCGTGATGAGGCTTACCATCACTTCAGGGATGTCGCGCACCGGATACCACTGACCGGGCAGGGCGTCAGGTTCGCTCGTATCCAGATCGAGTGCCAGGTGTTCCGGAGTGAGACTCGATTGTGCCGCCTCGGCGGACACCATCGCGCTCAGGGGGGCAAGTGGCGAGACGGGCGCGTGTGCTTGGGAGGCTGCCGAGGCAGCCCCCCGCTCCATGAAGGCATCCCGGTAGAGCTTTTCTTTGACGAACGTGATGACCCGCTCGCCGCCCCATACATGGTCACGCAGAAAGTCCGTTACCCGCTCGAGCGAGGTGTGATGGCCTGCGACAGGGTTGCGCAGGTAAAGCCATTCGCCACACAAGGGGGCATAGGGTAAGCCGCTTGCTGCGGCTTGCTCCAGCGTAGTTCGCGCTCCATTGCCCCACACATCGCAGGCCGCGCCGCTCGGGTCTGTGAGCCGTATGGCGCCGGCGTCGGTCATGCGCAGACTCAACGGTTGTCTGCGTTGGGTCTCGAGGTGATAGCTTTGAGGCTCGCGGTGGTCGGCCCAGTCAAATTGCAGCAGGTACCAGGAACTGATGAAGGGATTCAGGTTGACCAGTGTGACGCGGCCGCGAACTCCGTCCGCACTCGCAATGACCGCCTGCATTTTGGTGCGGAAGGGCTGCAGCTCAAGGATAGTCTTCGGAACCAGGGCCTCGTACTGCTCGCGTTGATCCGCCAGACTGCTCATGCGCGCGTCATTTAAATCCGCCGCGTAAGCGCAGGCGACAATCAGCAGGGCATGCGCGACGCTGTAGCCGGCGATGGCGCGCCGCCGTCGCCGTGGGGTGTATGGCCAGCTCACACCGCAAGCCAAGCCGTTACACCCATTGACAGTATCAGCAGGCTGCTCATGCGGTCCTTTAAGGCGAAGACCAACGGGTCATCGGTCATGCGCGCCCGATGAGCCATCAGCCACATGTAACTGATCCAGTAGAGCAGCAGAACGGCCGTGACCCAGATCAGCTCAGAGCGGCTGTAGAGTTGAGTGACCTCATTCGCGCTCATATAGAGCGCCAGCACGAGCACCGACAGCACGCCACTTGCACAGCCGAGCGCCATGATGCATTCGCGATCTTCGAGGACGTAGGCGCGGGCGTGGGTCGCCGAGCCGTCCCGTGAGCGCAGCAATGCCAACTCGGCATAGCGCTTGACCAATGCGAGGCTGAAAAACAGAAAAATGCAGAAAGCGAGCAGGCGCGGCGATGGGCGTATGTGAACCGCAAAGCCTCCCGTGAGCACGCGCAGTGCATACCCTGCGGCCAGAATCAGTGCATCGAGCAGAACGACCGTCTTAAGTCGAAGCGTGTAAGCAACCATCAACGAGAAATACAACCCCAACGCGACGGCGGCGTGGAGTCCCAACGGGATGGCGACCACGATCGTGCCTCCCAGGAGAATGGGTACGAGACTCGCGGCAAGCAGCGGTGGCAGTCGCCCGGAGGCAAGCGGTCGGGTGCGCTTGTGCGGATGCAGCCGATCCGCCTTCACATCGTAGAGGTCATTAATGATGTAGACGCAGGAGGCGCACAAGGTAAAGGCGGTCCACGCCCGCGCCGCCCACCCGAGCAGGGCGAAATCGCCGAGCCGATGAGCGGCCGCGAGTGGCACAAAGACGAGCAGGTTCTTGAGCCATTGATACGGGCGCAACGTTTCAAGCGCTGCCACGGCGATCGACCCCGGAGTACGGGTTTGTGCGTTGACCTGATCGGGATGACCCGAGGGACTCACGCTCGCGTTGGCGGGATGCGCCACGGGCGGCTCAGAAGAAATATTTGGCAAGACGCAACGCCCCTTTTCTCCAGGGCACTCGGTGAGTTGTGCCGGTTGCGCTTTGTATCTTCGTGCGGTTTGCCACATACCAGTCGTAGTTGCGGATCAGAGCGTCGCGGTTCGAGTAGCGCGGGCTAAACCCCAGACGAGTGGCAAGGCGGTCGATGGAGACAAAGCTCTCCTGCGAGGCGGTTTGGTAGATCCACGGATACAGCGGCGAGAGGTGCAGCGCTTCAAAAATCTCCAAAAGCAGGATCGCAGGTCTGGCCGGTAGGGCGATGACGCGGCCCCCGTGCCCCGCTCGATCCAAAACGGCCTGAAAACTCTCGCGCATCGTGCCAAATTCCCGCGCGCCGACATTGAAGGTGTCATTGACCTTCTGCGTCTCACCCTGCGAGCAAAGGTCAATCGCCTGACACAGATCATCGACGTCAAGGAGCTGGTAGAGATTGTTCCCGGACCCGAGAACCGGAAAGTTTCGACCGCTATAGGCCCAGTCGTAGAGCAGCTCGAACGCTCCGAGGCGTTCTGGACCCACGAAGCTTTTTGGACGCAACACGCTTGTGCACAATCCTTGCGTACGCGCCTGCACACACAGACCTTCCGCCTGGATCTTAGACTCTCCGTACGCGCCTACTCCCACGAGGCGGTCCTCTTCGAGGAGAGGGTGGTGATCGGGCACCCCGTAAACGGCGGTGGAAGAGATAAAGATGAAGCGCTTGACGTGGTGGGCTGCGGCGCTTTTCAAGAGTATCTGCGTGCCGGCCACCGTCGTTGATAAAATATCCTCACGCGGTGCGAGAGGCAGGGCGGCGGCACAATGCACCACAATATCGCTGCCGGGCATCAAGCGCTCGACCGTCGCTCGGTCACGGATATCCCCGAGGGTCGCATCGACCCGGTCGCGCTCCGGGTACGCGAACGGGGCGATATCAAGTGATTTGACATGCTCGCCCCGCGCAAGCAGATGACGGCACAGGTTGATACCGAGGAAACCTGCGCCGCCAGTGATGAGATAGCTCGATGCCATCGGTCCGGAGGGCCGCACTTCCTTGGGTGATCGACACTGAATCGTTCAGGCACGACTCCACAGGACATCATCAAAGCTGGCCATTTTTTGCTCAATACGCACTTTCCGCGGACACTGCTGCTGGACAAATTTCGGCAGCCGCCTGCGAAGCGCGCGGCCCGGCGTGCCGATTATCGGCGCGGAGCCTGCGCCGCGTATCATGCGGGTATCAGAACCTCGGGACCTTAATTCCTGGGAGCGCTCGAGCGTATGGGTCCGGTTTGATGTCAACACGCGCGGCAGTCACGCTTGAGGAGAAGGTCGCATTCCTGAGTCTGCCGCGCAGCTATCCGGGTCGGGTGCGACGGGTGCAGCGCATCGAGACGCATTTTGCGTGGGTCTTTCTCACCGCGAAGTACGCCTACAAGCTCAAAAAGCCCGTGCGACACCACGCCATGGACTACCGCAGCCAGGCGGCACGCAAGCGCGGCTGTATCGAGGAAGTCAGGCTCAATCGGCGACTCGCTCCCAAGGTGTATCTTTCCGTCGTGCCGCTAAGACTCCGCGGCGGCTCGCTAAGGCTCGGGGGCGCAACGGGATGCATCGAGGACTGGCTGGTCAAGATGCGTCAGCTGCCCGCCTCCGGCATGCTCGATAGCATTCTCGGTCACCGGTCGTTGCGCGCTGCAGAACGCAACCGCCTGGTGGCTCATCTGGGTGCCTTTTTCGCTCAGGCGGAGGCAGCGCCCATAAGCAGCGAGGCGTACGTACGGCGCTTCCGGAATGAGTTATCTGCTAACCAGAGGTCACTCCAGAAAAGCGGCACGCGCCTCAACCAGGCGTTGGTGCAGGCCGTCACCCATACACAGCGCACATTCCTTCAGCGGGCTGGACATCGTTTCGGAGAGCGGGGTAGGTGTGTCGTGGAAGGGCACGGGGATCTGCGGGCCGAACACGTGTATTTGGGATCGCCGCCGTGCGTTATTGATTGCCTGGAATTCAGCCGCAATCTGCGTTTGTTCGACCCTCTAGAGGAACTCGCGTTTCTGGCACTGGAAATTGAACGCCTGGGATACCCGGCTCTGGCTGGTGAACTTGTGCGGCAGTTCCAGCTGTTGCGAGGGCACCCCGCCGCCGATGCGGTCATCAGCTTCTATATGAGTCATCGGGCAACTACGCGGGCAAAACTGGCTATTTGGCACTTGGATGACCCGCAATTTCCTGACGCCCGACCATGGATCGCACGCGCAAATTCCTATCTTCGGGACGCGCTGCGGCACGGACGCCGGGCGCTGCGCCTTCTCGCTGGCGGCCAGGACGAATTGTCGGCGCATCGGCTTTCGCCCCGAAACGCCGCGCAAAATGAATCCGCGTCCTCAGTGGCTCGAGAGGCCTGACTCGCGAAGTCTATTCCTCGGGGCCGTTACTCATTACGGCGCTAGCGAGGAGATTTTCTACCTCGGCATCGTCGACTTGTGTGAAATCCAGGTACCAGCTCCCCACGGCGTCCAGAAATCGCGGGATCCTCAACATGATCACTGCGTCGCACTCAGGGCGAATCAGGGCAACTGCCTGATCGGAGGCAACAGGCGCCGCGGCAACCACGCGCACCGCCCCGGCTTTACGTGCCGCACGGATCGCGGCAAGCATGGTCGCCCCCGTCGCGAGTCCGTCGTCCACTATTACGACGGTACGATTGCTCAACTCGGGCATCGATTGCATCTTGGCATAGACCCGCTCACGATCTCTTAGCGCCTTGCGTGCACTTTGCGCAAGTTTGGCGAAATATGCCGGGTCGATTTCGCATCCGTCGGGGGCAGATTGCACTGTAACATCTCCGCTGGCCACCGCCCCGATGGCGAGTTCCGGCTGCTGCGGCAGACCGATCTTTCGGACGGGCAATACGCCTAGCCGGGTATCAAGGGCCCGCGCGACCTCAAAGGCGACCGGCACGCCACCGCGTGGTAGACCGAGCACCACGATCGGCTTGGGCAGCAGCTTTCTGCCGACCGCCTCCGCAAGCTCGCGACCTGCCTCGCGGCGGTCGGCGAAAGCTCGAGTTGCCGAAGCGATCATGGGGATCAGTAACTATCTCGCGCCCGGGGGCTAGACTCCATTAGAAAGTAAGCATCGACGAGACATGACATAGCCAGCGCCCTCGCGCCCTCGCGCATATCACGCCTCACTGGCGTTTGGCGGTGGATGCGCCGGAAGCAAGTGCACCGATGACCTGCCGTTCGGCGAGAAGCCAGTCTTCAACATCGTGCCCCGGCTCAAAGTTACGCTGCATCGCAAGATAATAAGCCGCTTCGGCGATCATAGTTTGCCGCTGTTCGGGCTTAATCACTGCTGCTGGGACAGAAGA
This sequence comes from uncultured Pseudomonadota bacterium, assembly GCA_963825385.1. Taxonomy (GTDB): domain Bacteria; phylum Pseudomonadota; class Gammaproteobacteria; order Steroidobacterales; family Steroidobacteraceae; genus 13-2-20CM-66-19. The sequence goes on from CAWGSX010000002.1 coordinate 196,669, forward strand.
GGGCGGCGCAGATTTCACGTTCGACGGAGCCTTTTCGGTATGGTTACTCATAAAAACTCCCGATTAACCCATTACATCCTTCTCCTAACCCGCGCCGGACTCAATAAGCACTTTCCCTGGCACTTTCCCTGCAAACATCCAAGCAGGGCGTGTTGAAACGTACAGGCCTCACGCGCGGGTCGCCGGCGTGCTTCAGCGCTTGGGCGGCGGTGCATTGCGCGAGCATCGCCCGCAGGCTCGACGTGGCTGGCCACGCAGCGCGCCTAAACTGGCACCGTCAGTAATGAGTCATGCCTGAGAGCCAATGCTGACGACGGTTTATGTCAGTTGCCGGTGATGGCGAGCAGTGCTTCTTTGGCTTTGGCCATGGCGACGTGACCCACCAACTCCAGATCGAGGTGCGGGAGATTCGGCAGTTCATCGGAGACGACGACCGCATCGATGATCGCGGGGCCTTCAACAGCGAAGGCTGCTCGTATAAACCGGCGACCAGGTGCGTGCTCTCCGGACCGGTCGTCCTGGCGCATACCGCAAGCTTACCCGTGAGCTTGGCCTGACCGGCCGCGGCGAGCGCAGCGCCTTCCTCATGCCGCACACCGATCCATTCAATGTCGCTTCGGCGTATCGCATCTGCCAGCGGATTTAGCGAATCACCGATAAGCCCGAAAAGCTGCTTCACGCCCATCTTTTCCAGGGCATCTACCAACAGGGCAGCGACCGTTTGCGACATGTTTCGCTTCTTTGGCAACGTGACCGTAGCAGTCAAAAACGATGCTTAGAGCGTGCACGTGGCGCGCGTCTTTCGACAAGCGTAGGCATCAGGGTGTCTGCATTCTTCCTTCGTCGGAGGTTCGCGCGGGCGCTCAGAAGGTGAGCGCTAACTGCGCCATCAGCACGCGTGGCCGCAAGGGGACTTCCGACTTGATGAACTGCGCTGAAGTAATGTTCGTCGGCCCATACGCGTTCGTGAGATTGGCGCCCTGAAGTTGCATGGACCAGTTCTGTTTGGCGATCCCCAGCGCAGCATCAACCAGGGTGTACGCAGGGATGGTGTATTTGAGCAGCGCGCTAGTCGGGGGATTTTGTCCCGCAGCATTACCGTCGGGGTAGTTCTCTGGTGCGTTGCGCATCGCGGCGACGTGGCTCGCACTGAGCATCGCGAAGGGCATGAAACCACCGAGACTCCACGCGTAACGCGCGCGGACATTGAGCTGCAGCGAAGGCGAGTAGGGGAGTGAGCTGCCCGGTTGCCCCCACGGGTTCATGTATGGATTGCCGTTAACTACGCTGATGCACTGACCGGCCGCAGTGGGATTGGCCGGAGTGGCTATGGTGATGCCCGACGATCGCAGGCAGGGAGCGTTCAGCTGCCGCGAGGCATTCCAGGAGCTCGAGCCCTCGAGCGTAAGTGAATCGGTAGGGCGCGCGACGATCTGAAGCTCCAAGCCCTTGATGTCGTAATCCGGGCCATTTGCGACGTAGGTGACGTTGCCGAAAGTTGCGGGGTCATAGACTTGCCACTGAATGTCGTTCCAGCGCATCAGGTAGGCAGATGCGTTTACCAGCAAGCGTTGCTTCAGAAGCTCGCTTCTGAAGCCGATCTCATTGTTGACGAGCGTGTCGGATCTATAGGCCGACGGTCGTGCGTACTGGGAAGTGTTCACACCAAAGAGACTGCCCCCGGACTGGCAGCGGGGGTCGGGGGAGGCCGGGCCGCAGTACGGAGCCATCGAAAAGGGAAAGGTTTGGCCAGGGAGTGAGGGGGTGCGATTGAACGCCCCCGGTCGGAATCCCTGCGAGTAGGTGTAATACGCCATGTTGGCTTCGGTAACGTGCCAGGTCAGGCTGGCGCGGGTTATCCAGCCGCCCTCACTTTGCGCAAGACTGATCGGGTACGCACACGCGCCCGGCCCACCCATGGTCGTACACGTACCGTCTGCGTGATTGAGCACCGTTGGGTTGGTCGTCTCGCTGAAGTACTGAGAGCCGTCCTCGAAATTCTCGTAGTGGTAGTGGCGCAGGCCCGCGGTCAGCGACAGCACATTGGGCACAAGCTGCACGTCCATCGAGCCGAAGAACGCCAGTTGCTTGTACCCGCGCTGGTCATCCTGGCCGAACGCGATCCCCGGGCGCAGGCCGGGCTCACTGGCGAAGGATCCCGGGAATGGCCCCACGGCCGACAGGCACGCGGCTCCTCCGGCGAGAGCATTGTTAAGGATGGGTGACCCCAAGGGACCACACTGCGGAATACGCATGTAGTACCAGTCCATCTGGTCGAAGATGACGAACTTCTCCCAGAAAGTCCCCAAAAGTGCACTTACACGACGCTGCGGATCAGTGCGGATGCGCAGCTCGTGGCTCTGGTGCTGGTTCTGAATCGCATCATGCCAGTGACCCACGGGTGGGTAGCAGGTCAGTTTGGTTCCCAGCAGGCCATTGGGGGGCGGCTGGGGGAATGACACGTCGTTGAAATACGGGGATCCGGTACCGATGCATCCGTACGCCGAGCCGGTCACTGACCGCAGGTAGTTCGAATAATCCTGCTGCCCTTCAACCTGGCGACTCATGAAGCTGCCGGTATAGATTGCCTTCAGGAAGCCGAGCTCGCCGTCGAGCGTCCAGGCGGTGCTTTCATAGCGGTCTTTGGTATAGGCAGGCGTGAATGCAGCGATCTGATAGGGCTGCAGGGCCTGGCCGTTTGAGTCATAAGGATAAGCGTAGAAATACCCGTCTGCCTCCATGCGCTGGTAGTTCTGCTGCAGGAGCAGATCCCACTTCTCGCTGAGTCGCCACAAAATCGACAGCCTTGCTCCGCCGTAGTCGGTCGGGTTGGTGTTGGTGGCAACCAACGCGGCATTGTTGGCATGCGCGCCCGTTGCGGATTCGACCGTGCCGGGAATGTAGCTGATCGTGCTTGGCACGTTGTCGATGTAGCCACCCTCATACTCGGAGAAGACCACGGCGCGCACTGCCAGCGTGTCGGCAACCAGGGGGAGGTTGAGTACGGCGATCAGGCGGCTGTTGTCACCGCCATGCGCCGTTGCGCCGTATCCGGCAGTCAGCTCGCCGCCGCTGGCGGCCAGATCCGGACGACGCGTGACATAGCGCACCGTACCCGCCTCGGCGCCGCCGCCGAAAAGTGTCCCCTGTGGCCCCTCGAGCACCTCGATCCGCTGCATGTCGACGATGTACACGTCGTTGTTGCGAGAGGGGAACTGCATCGGCTGCTCATCGAGATAGAGCGCTACATTCGGGAACGGGGCGGCCGTGGCCTGCGACTGGTTGCCGGTACCGAGGAAACCGAGTCCGCGGACGAAGATGTTTCCGGTGCCGGGGCCGTTGCCGCTGAAGGTCACATTCGGTGTGAACTGCAGCAAGCTGCTGAAGGTGGTGGCGCCAAGTTCCTTCAGCTGTCCGCCGTCGAGGACTTGGACCGTGGCCGCAACATCGTGCAGATCGTCCTGTCTGCGTTCCGTACTGACGATGACTTCGGGTGACTCGGTATTGTTGGGAACCCGCATGGCCGCGGCAGTTGGCGGCGCCGAAGCTGCGATCCGCACGGTCTCGTGCGTGAGGCTCTCAAAGCGCAACCCGGTGCCGCGAAGCATGCGAGTCAGGGCTTCGAATGCCGTCATACCCTCGGGTACGGCGGCCGAGCGTTTATCGGCGACGAGCGCTGAGACGTATACAAGTCTTAGATTTGTCTGCCTCGCCAGTGCCGCCAGCGCTTGCGCAAGCGGTTGCGCCGGAATCGCGGCCGACAATACGGTGACACTGCTTTGCTGGGCGATCGCAGCTGGCGCATCGAGCAGAGATAGCGGGGAGCAGATTGCGAACGCACGGAGCACTCCCGACACCGCCCTCGCGATCTCCCCCGACCGTGGTCGCAAGTTCACTGCGCGCTTGCGATCCTGAGGCAGAGTTGCATCACCCGCCGCCGGCGGGCGGACGGACCGGGCGGGGTTGGCCTGCTGCTCCAGGGCTCCCGACTCCGGCACCAGCGTCTCATGCAGCGTTCGGACCGATTTCTTATTTGTACCTAACCTTAACGGCGACCCAGGACGAACGCAAATGGATCGGACGATGGATCACGTTCAGCACCCACAGCCTCGGCAGCGACGGCTGGCGAAGTGCGCTTTGGCCATGTGTACGCAATCTCTGATAAGGGCGTCGCACACGAGCGGCGCCGCTACCGGGCTGCCGCGGCGCTCGCGGCAGGTCCGTCCGCGATCTTGCGGGTATGCCTGAGTGAGACCGCTAGGCCACGATGTCGCGGTAAGCGTGCCAGGTGGCGTAGCCGAGCAGTGGCGCGACAATGACCATGCCGAGGAGCAGAGTAACGAAGCCGAGGAGAGTCAGGACCACGATCAGGGCCGCCCATACCAGCATCGCCGGCAGGCTGCGGAACGTGGCGCGGACGCTGGCACGTATGGCCTCGGAGGCGGTAGCGTTGCGATCGATTATCAGTGGCACCGCGATCACGGACACCATGAAGACAAATGCCGCCAGCACCGCGCCGCAGCCGATGTAGGCGAGCAGCTGCTGGGTGGTGAGGGTTGCCGATCCACCCCAGAGAGTTACCGCCAGAGTGGGTGCGGAGGTGGCAAACACCGACTGCAGCAGCACGGCTGACACGGCAAACCACAGCACCGCGATGACTGCGAGCGTACCGCCGTAGTGCGTAAGTGCGTCTGTGTGACGTGCCAGCGGCTGCAGCGAATCATCGAATCCCAGGCTTTCGTGGCTCTCATGCCGGCGGGCGAGCTCGCACAGGCCGGTCGTCATGATGGGGCCGACTAAAAGATAGCCGGTGACGGCCGCGGCGGTCAGATAGAGGTGCGTGCTGCCGAGCATGAGGAGTACCGCGCCCAGTACCGCGATCAGCGCGCCATGGGCGATGCCCGGCAGGCCTATTGCCCGAAGGTCATCCCAGCCGCGGCGCAGCCATTGCAGAGGCTGACCGACAGCCACATGGCGAATCTCGACGTGAAGAGGGGGCGAGTGCCTGACACTGATGGACGTAGTCATGAAGGCCTCCGGCGAAGCAGCGGCTCAACCCATACGACCGGCGTGTTCTTATACATGGAGCATGCTACGCCCTCGAATGGTCATTGCGAGAATTAACGGCCGAGCCGGCGCCGGGGGGCAGCACGGCGCGGGCTGCAGCGGGTGCCTGGGCGGCCCTTAGGTTCCAGAAAATCATTCCAGAACAAGGTCTTGCATGACCAGTGCCGCCATCGCGCCGTACAGCGGTCCCGGCCGGCAGCTTGGCTGCTGCGGCCCGGCCGACAGAGGATTGCCGTCCCAGCACGCCTTCGGCATCCTCGAACGACAGTACGCGGGGAAGCATCGTGATCGAGCAGGTTGACCCGCCGCCCGTTGTGCCGGAGGAAGGCACCTCGAATGAGCGGCTGTTTGTCGCGCTGTATGCGCAGCTGCGGCAGCTCGCCGAGCGCCAGCTGCGTCGCAACGCGGGGGCACCGATCAGTCCAACCACGCTTTTGCACGAGGCTTATCTCGGGATGTCGGATCGCGCTGCCGTGTTCCCCGATCGCGAGCGCTTTCTCGGCTATGCGGCGCGCGTGATGCGCGGTCTCATCATCGACTTCATCCGCGAGCGTCGCGCGCTGAAACGCGGCGGGGCCTTCCACCTAACTGAGCTCAAGGACGAGATTGCCAGTCATGCTCCCGAAGACGAGGAGCTCGTGCGCCTCTCCGACGCGCTGGATGAACTTGCGACTCACGATCCCGAGCTCGCGCAGGTGGTCGATCTGAAGTACTTCTGTGGCTATACCTTCGAGGAGATCGCGGCGCAGCGCGCCGTGTCCGTGCGCACCGTGCAGCGCCAGTGGGAGAAGGCGCGGGTGCTCTTGTTCGAGCGGCTGTCGGCAGGGCAATAAAATACGCTCGTGCCTCGCACTGGCGGTCCGTAGGACGGAAATCCGATCTGTGTACACAGCGGGGAGTGAAGGGGTGTAGCGCAGTGGACGAGCGACCGGAGGACCCGGAGCTGGCCGCCACCGAGGAGCGCTGGAGGGCGCTTTCGGACGAGCTGGATCGCATGCTTGAGCTGCCCGAGCATGACCTGCGCAGCTGGCTGGAAGGACTTCGCCAGCGTGACCCCGCTAGTGCTGCGCGCCTGGAGCGTATTCTCGCCGCACGCCAGAGCGATTCATTTGCCGCTTTCCTGCAGGAGAGCATCGGACCTGCGTCGGGGCTCATCGAGCGCGGCTCCTTGTGCGGCCGCTCAGTCGGACCCTACCTCATCGACGCGGAGATCGGACGCGGCGGGATGGGCAGCGTCTGGCGCGCGCATCGCGCTGACGGCCGCTTCGAGGGCACCGTCGCCATCAAGTTCCTGCATGCTTTCTCTCTTGGCGGCGCCGGTGAGCAGCGTTTCCGCGCCGAGGGGCGGCTGTTGGCGCGCCTTAGCCATGCGGGCATCGCGCGGCTTGTCGACGCAGGCGTTCTCGACGGGCGCGATCCGTATCTGGTTCTCGAGTATGTGGAAGGGCAGCCGATCGACGCTTATTGCCAGCAGCACGAGCTGGGGCTGGCCGCGCGCATTCGCCTGTTTCTCCAAGTCCTGGCCGCAGTCGTGCACGCCCACGCTCACCTCGTCATCCACCGCGATCTTAAGCCCTCGAACATTCTGGTCACCGCAGAGGGGACGGTAAAGCTGTTGGATTTCGGCGTCGCAAAGCTGCTGCGCAATGAGGAGGGTGGCGCAGCGCTCACCGAGACGCGCGTCCCCGCGCTCACTCCCCGCTATGCCGCGCCTGAGCAAGTGCTCGGCGAGCCGGTCACCACCGCGACTGACGTCTATGCGCTTGGCCTGGTGCTCTATGAGCTGCTCACCGGATGTGCCGCCGTGACGATCGAGGGTCGCAGCGCGACCCAGCTGCTGCATGCCGTGGTCAGCGCAGATCCGCCCCGCGCCTCGCTCGCAGCTTTGCTCCCGATCATCCCGTCCCGGGCGCTGCGCGGGGATTTGGACAACATACTCGGCAAGGCTCTGAAGAAGAATCCCAACGAGCGTTACCCATCCGTCCCGGCGCTCGCGGATGACCTCGAGCGCTTCCTTGCGCACGAACCGGTCACGGTGCGCGGCGACAGCTTCGGGTACCGTGCCCGCAAGTTCCTACGCCGCCGCCGTGGCGCGGTAATTGGCGGCGCAGCCGTCCTGGCTGCGCTCATTGCGGGCCTTGGCACGGCGCTTTGGCAGGCGCACCGGGCGTCACAGGAGCGCGACGGGGCACTCCAGCAGGCACGCCGTAACGACCTGGTCGGGGCGTTCATGAGCACCCTGGTGGCGGACTTCAGCCGCAGCGCGGGCCCCGGTAAACAACGCGCCTACCTTGATCGGGCCCGCGAGCTGCTGGCGCAACGCCACTACGAAGACCCGCTGCTGCAGGCGGACCTGCTGAATCAGCTGGCCGCGCGGTATGAGGAGTTCGGCTATCCGGATACCGCGGTGGACATGATGAAGGAGGCGGAGCAGGCGCTGGCGCATGCGGGTGAACCCGTCTCGCTGGCCCAGGTCGGCTGCGGACTTGCGAACCTCTACGACGATCTTGATAGAGAAGCCGAGGCGGAGCGTGAGATCGATGCAGCGATGCGTACGCTCGATGCCCTGGGCACCGACGTGCGCCCGCAGGTGAAGGCGGAGTGCCGCCTCGTGCAGAGCTATGTGGAGACGGCCCTGCGCAAGAACCGTGCCGCGGTGGCGGCGGCGCACCGGGCGCTGGCCGAACTCGAGTCTGCAGGCTTGCGCAGCGGTGCCGAGCACATGACCGCGCTTAACGCGGTCGCCCGTGCCGAAGCGCGCGCAGGCCACAACGGGATTGCGGTGGCAACGCTGCGGCAATTACGCGCCGGTGAGGGAGAAAGCGGCGCGCCGGCATCGATCGGCGCCTGGATACACGAGTTCAACCTGGCCACGGATCTGTTGGCCGGGGGCAAGGTGCTCGGGGCCATGCAGCTGATCGATGAGCTTCAGTCCACGGACCAAGGCGGAGACTCAAATGCTCATGATCTCAAGCTGCTGAAGGCCAGGGCACTACTGGCGCTGGGACAGGGAGCCGCAGCGGCTGAATTGCTCCAATCCGCGCCTGGAGATGAGATTCCTGCGCAGCGCCTGCGTCGTACGCTTCTGCGGATTGAAAGCCAGGTTGCCTCGGGGAAAATCGACGAGGCGCGCGCACTGTGGAGCGGCATACGAGAAAGCGCCGAATCTTCGCGGGCTGCAGGCGGTCCGGATGCGGCGCAGGTCCTGCGCATCGAAGCGTTGCTGCGCAGTAAAGAAGATCCCGCGGACGCCCAGGCGCTGCTTACGCGCGCCGCGACGCTCTCTGTCGATGCGGACGGGGAGCCAGTTGATCCGAGCCGGTCCGTTCAGGTCTTGAGCGCGGCCATCGCGCTCGAACAGGGTGATCTTGCGCAGGCTGAGCGCAATGTCGCGCAGGCGTTGCTGCTGGCACAAAAGGAGTCCGTCGACGAGCAGTCCTCGGCATGGATCGGTGAGGGCTTGCTGTTGCGCGCCCGACGTGCCCGGGCGAGTGGCGATCTGCAACTTGCGCGTTCAACGGCAGGCCTCGCCCGCGTACACCTGAACGCCAATCTGGGGGGCGCACACCCGCTTACGCGGCTAGCGGACGAGCTGGCGAGCGCGGGTGCGCAGCCAAATCCGGCACGGGCCCCGTGAGGCGGTTTCTAGGGGCCTCATATGCCGGTACACGGTACACTTTCCGCCGGCTCGCCCCCGTAGCTCAGTGGATAGAGCGACCGCCTCCTAAGCGGTAGGTCGTCGGTTCAACTCCGGCCGGGGGCGCCAACCCAAAAAATGTGCCGTAGATCAGTAACTTACGATGCTCCATTCAACTCCCGGTCCCGGAGTTGAATTCATTACGAGACTAAATCGACGCGGCCCCACGCAATATTTTGGCTAGCGCTAGCCCGAACTCCCCACGGTCCGCGGGTAACAGGCAAGCCCGTATGTAAGCCGCAAGAGTGGCTGAGAGTAGGGCGCTCGGCTATTAACAGACGTGTTGTGGGTGTCAATTGCGCCTTCAGCTACTGCGCGCCAAGTGCCGCTTCGCTACAGGCACTAGCACCAGTGCGGCGGAGACAAAGAGGAGATATCCAAGCGCGCAGGCAAATGCCAACACGTTATACGAACTCACATGCAAGACAAATCCGCCCAGAGCCGGCCCGATTGCGCACGCAATTAACTGAACGAACCACGCGAGCATCGCGAGACGTCCACTCGGGTCAACCTGGGAAAATAGACCCATTTGAACGGGATACAGCAGAAGCCAAAAGAATACGAAGCCCGTCAAGATCACTGAGAACGCAAGTGGGTTGAAGACGATGATAGCTGCGTAAGTCGTCGCTGCGCCGCCAATTGCGGACAGAGCAATGATGAACATCCGCGGCGAGCGCCTTGCCATCATAATTGCGGCGACGGAACCTCCCAACTCCCCCCACGAGCCACGCTTGCGCCACGGCGGATGAAACGGCTTCGACCCCCATGTGATGACCTGCACCAATATCGCCGGCATAACTCCAGAACATCGTGAGACTCACAAAGTATGCAACGGTCATGGCGCACGTCAGGGCACTCTGTAGTAATGGAATACCCGAAGAGGAAGCTTTTCCTTCGTGCGGTGTCCCATCCCGATAAGAGTCTGGAATCAGCCGAATCATGCATAAACACAAAGCCGTTGCACCCGCGATTACGGCGAAGACCCCGCCGACCCCAAACGTGCGGAACAGCATCGGGACAATCGCAGCCAGCGCTGCGCAACCGAGTAGATTTGCCGTGTTGAATATGGCGAAGTTTCGGTCGGCTTGCTTGGTGGCTGCCAGAAGTCCAATGCAAACTACAGTAAGACCACACCCGATACCGGCCAGAACCCGTCCCGCGAGTAGCCACCGGTAGGAAGAATAAAGGCCAACGGTCAGGCCGTTGCCAACGATGATCAGTGCGAGAGCCGCGATGGTAACCCGGCGGCTGCCGACCCGTCGCAGTAGTGCTAGGGCGCCTGCTGCACCCACAGATTGGCCCAGCATCTCTGCCGTAACGCACAATCCCGCCGCTTGAACGTTGAAATGAGCCAATCGCACGAACCCGTCGACCATCAATGGGAAGACCCCAAAGGACAAGCTTCCGGCAACCAGCACACACTGAATGGCGACGAGCGCGAGAGCGCCCGGTTCCAGTGATCGGTCCGGTGAATCCGTGGCTTTTACGTTTGCGACCACCCGCAGCCTGCTCCCTATCTTCCGCTGCTGAGGCCCGCGGCTGAACGACCTTCACATATCAAGTCTCTTACAGGGCGTTTCGGATGCACACTCCACCCTTCATGATAAGGAGAACGTTAGCCAGCGGCTCTCTGAACAAACTAAGGTCCTTTAGTGGATCTTCCTTGGTGACCAGGAGGTCCGCATAGGCATCCGGTTGAATGCAGCCGAGTTGGCCGCTCATCTGCAGCAGCTCCGCGTTGACCGACGTCGCCGAACGCAGCACGTCAATGGGCCGATTAAACTCGGCACGCAAAGCCAGCTCGCCGCCCTGCAGACGGTGGAACTCCTGACCGAGCAGATCCGACCCCAAGCCGATCTTCACTCCTGCACGCGTGCACGCCTCGATGGACTTAGCGTAACTCTCATAGACTCCTGCGATTTTCTGCTTGCTCATGGGCGGCAAGCCTAAGTCCGCCGCATGCTTGCGCAGCACGTCGACGACTGAAAGGGTCGGTACGACGAATGCCTTCTTGGCAGCGATTAAACGTGCTGTGTCCTCGGAGATTTGCGTCCCATGTTCGATAGAGCGTACCCCGGATTCGACACATCGGCGCGCCCCGTCATCGGTCAGGCAGTGGGCCATTACATAAGTGCGTCGAGTCGAGGCCTCGTGGACCGCGACCCTGATTTCCTCATCGGTAAACTGCGGCATCCAGAGGGGATCGGTGGGTGACACGACCCCGCCCGAGACGAAAATCTTAATTTGCCGTGCCCCTTTGCGCAGCTCATCCCGCACCGCACGTCTCACTTCATCGACGCCATCGGCAACTAAAGACAGAACACCCGCATATCGCGAACATCCGCAAGGCTCCACAACAGTGCCCGGGCGAGCATCGCCATGACCGCCGGTCTGCGAGATTGCTTTGCCCGAGAAGAAGAACCTCGGTCCTTGTATCCATCCTTCCTCGATCGCCATCCACAGACCAATGTCACCTCCGCCGGCATCCCGCACGGTCGTGAATCCACGCTGCAAAGCACCTTCGAGGATAACCCGCGCATGGCTCACGAGCAGCGCCTGCGGCATCCGATCGATCTTGCTGATGTCGAAGGTCGGCGTGTAGGCATGAAAGTGTGCATCGATCAGCCCGGGCATCAGAAAGTGACCGCGGCAATCGATGACCCGCGCGTCAGCAAAGTTGCGGCGCGAAGTCGTAACCTCGCGAATTCGGTCGTCCTCCACGATGACCGTCGCGCCCTCGGTGAGCTCTGCCGACACCCCGTCGAATATGCGTGCATCGCGCAAGACTGTGATCATGGAGTCCATCCTCGCATCAAAGTGATAGTCACCTGATCCGGGATCTCAATTACACGGCATGCGGGTAATATTTCCGAGCATGGTGCATGGTGATCATGCCATTCAACAAGTCACGCCTCACGGCTTCCGCCGACCGATTGCTCGGCGCGCCATAGCCACCGCCACCCCCCAAATAAATGCGCAGGCGGCTTCCCGCCGGGACATTGAGATTCGTGACCTTTCGCAGGGTCTCGGTGTGCCCGTCAGCAAAGTCGATTTCCAACCGATTCGGAACGCCAGACAACCCTCCGCACTGCGCCCAGCCAGGGACCTGGGTCCGCTCGATGGTTGAAATTAACATGACGTCCTCCAAAAGGCGGTAGGAGACCTGCCATCCGCTGCCGCCGCGAAACTCGCCTGGGCCAGCAGAGTCAGGGGTGAATTCCCAGCGCTCGAACTGAATCGGCAGTTTGGCTTCTAAGAGTTCAGGTGACTGAACATGAGATTGCGCGAGCGATGGGACGAACAATGTCGGTCCGTCGCAATTGGGACGCGCGCCCTGACCGACCGGAAGCGACAATCCCCCCGCATAAAAGGCCTCATCCGTATCCGACCTGCGGCCGTAGAACTGTACAGCCGCCGTGTCGCCCGCGCCGCCCGAAGGGAGTCGCCCAGCGGTTGCCGTGGAGAAGGCTTGGAAAATGCCCTCGATGGCGGACATCAGTGGCCATCCGTAGAGATAGCAGGGTTGCGGCTCAACCGGATGGAACATTGAGCCAGGTCGCGTGACGATCTCCAGCGGACGAAAGTGGCCTTCGTTCGGTGTCTCGTGAGCACTCCCGGCAGCCATCATGAGGGCGACTCTCGCCGCGCTGACGGTTGATGGGAACGGCGCGTTAATGGGACCTCGTTGCGCGTCGGGCGCTTTGCTGAAGTCCATGCGCACGTTTGATGCGTTGATCGTCACAACGACTTCAAATTGGATCGGATTATCGTCCACCCCATTGTCGTCCATATGGCAGGTGGCGCGATAAGTGCCGTCCGGGATCGACTTGATGAATTCCCTCACCGCTGCTTCGCCATGATCGAACATACGCTCGATACACTCGGTAAATGTCGCATGGCCGAAACGCTTGATCACCCGCAGGAACTCGCGAGCGCCGACGTGACAACTTGCAACCTGTGCGTTGAGGTCGCCATTCACAGCTTTCTTCAAACGGCAGTTGGCGATCGCCATTCGATGGATATCCTCATTTAGCTTGCCGGCCTTGTATAGCTTCACTCCGGGGATAACGACACCCTCCTGATACACGTCCGTGGTGTCGGTGCAGTACGGGGCCTTCGCACCGATGTCTAGCCAGTGCGCTTTGTTGGCCGCATAACCGATGAGCTCGCCTTCCGGCAGGAAGACCGGCATCACTATCGCGCAATCCTGCGCATGCGAACCGGTGCCGTATGGTACGTTGTAAATCAGAACGTCACCGGACTCGAGTTGCTCTTGCCCGCCGACGGCCCGCACAGCCCCCTCGATGCAAAAGCCCATGGTGCCTACAAAGATGGGTAAGGTTGGTGCCTGGGCCAACATCCGCATCCGCGTGTCGTATAGGACTACAGCGAAGTCGAGGGCTTCATAGATGATCGGAGAGAAGGCAGTGCGGATAGTGGCACGCTTCATCTGTCTCGCAGCCGAATCAAGTGCGTGACGGATGATCTGTGTGGTCACCGGATCCGCCTCGCTCAGCGTGCCGGAAGCACCCGCGGAACTGGTGCAGTTACTGTAGACGTGTGGCGGAGCAACTTTCGACTTCATATGAATTAGCCTTCACGCGTCAGCACGAGGCAGCCGTTGGAATCTAGGCCGTAGGAGAAATCGGCATCCACATACGTAGTGGCAGTGTCCTCGTAAATGACCGCCGGACCGGCATGGTTGCGGCCTTCCTCTAGCAAGGAGCGCGCCATGGTTCTTGCAGTGAATTCGCGCTCGCGCGCAAACGAGTACACGGCCTGCAACTTCTCCGGGGCGCGCAGACCCTTATCCTCCCGAGGCCGGCCGATCTGCCGCGACAGAGACTTGCGAATTGCTGTGCGTAAGACGATCACCTCGACGGCGTTGTCCAAGACAATGCCAAACGTGTATTTGTAAGCCTCCAAGAACGCTTGCTGCAGCTCAGCGACGCCAAGGCTCATGCCATTGTTCCTCCAGGGCACCGGGAGGGTTAGGCTGTACTCCTGGCCGCTAAAGCGCATCCCGAGCGCCAGTTCGCGCTCACCGTTCTGCAAAAGTCTGTGATCTCCCTGGCGATTCTCCAACTCGGGAAACATCGCCCGTACCGCCGTCTCAATGCGTTCCACACCATCGGTTGCTAGTCTAAATGACTGTGTGCGCGACGAACTGCGCACGATATCTGAGCCCAGCAGGCCCCAAGCAAGAAGTTCCCAGCGAACAAGGGTGCGCCACGACCGCACGGATGTCCAACTCGCGCGCGATTTGTGTTGCCAGCAGCGGACCTGCTCCGCCGAAAGCCAAGATCTTAAGCCTTCTTGGATCTATGCCTTGCTCCACCGTAATCTCGCGGATGGCGTTCGCCCAGGTTCGAGCATGCCAATTTGATGATGCCCACCGCCACCCTGTGTGCATCGCTCTTTAGCTGCTGAGCGATCTTGTTCAGTGCCGCGAGCGCCCTGCCGCGATGCATGAAGCCGGACGTTCGACGCTAGACGCCCGTCACCCAACATTCCAAGGAAGAATGCGGCGTCCATCACCGTCGGTTCGGTGCCGCCGCGCGCATAGCAAGCGGGACCCGGCTGCGCGCCAGCGCTTTGCGGACCGACGTGCAGTAAGCCGCCAGAGTCTACGTATGCCAGGGAACCGCCGCCGGCGCCGATCGAGCGCACGTCCACCCAAGGCGCTTGAACGGGCATTCCGTCAATTTCGCCCTGGTATAGAAGCTGTGGCCGACCATTGACGATCAAAGCTGTATCAAAACTCGTGCCACCGACATCGGCGGTCACTAGGTCACCGAGATTCAGGGCTCGCACAAGCTCCGCTGCCCCCTCGGCGCCCGCCACGGGTCCGGAGTTAATCGTCTCGAAGGAGCGCTCGCGTGCTTCGCCGAATGCCATCGAGCCACCACCCGAGCGGGTGATGAGGCACTCACCCTTGAAGCCCAGTTGTGAAACACCGTCGGCTACTCGGTCGAGGTAGTCCGCCATGCGCTTGCGTACAAACGCGTCCACAACGGTCGTACTCGTACGCTCGTAGTCGCGATATTCCCGCGAGAGCTTGTGAGAGACAGAGATGTCCCCCGCAAACCCGGCTTCGCGCAGAGCTTCCGCCGCCTCAAGTTCATGCGCGGGATTTGCGTACGCGTTCATGAAGCAGACCGCGACGGAGTTTACTCCATGGTCGTGAAAGATCTTAACCGCATGGCGACATTTCGCCGATCCAACCCACGCATCACCGCCCTGGGCATCGATGCGCTCGCGCACCGAAAACCGCACGTGCCGTGGCACCAATGGCTCGGGGGCACCCAGTTCAGGTCACAGGACTCTGGCCGCGCGCCACGCCAGCTCCAGCGCATCCCGAAATCCCTCTGTACACAACAGTCCGACAGTCGCGCCTCGTCTCTCGAGCAGCGCGTTTAATCCCACTGTCGTGCCATGTAGAAAATACTTGCAGTTCTCCAGCGCCCAGTCTGATCGCGGCCCGGCGCAGCGCCTCCACACAACCGACTTCCGGTGCTGACGGCGTCGTCGGTACTTTCTCGACAGTCACTTGGCCGCTGCTATCGTCATACAGGACCAAATCGGTGAAGGTCCCTCCGATATCCACCCCTATTCGAGTGGCCATCCTTCTCTGCACTCCCCAGGATCGCTCGAGCAGACAACATGTTCCACCTGTTACGCTCTGGGGCGTGGCGGTCCTGCGATCCCGCCCCGTCAAGGATTCGCCGGCGGCGTCAGTAACCTGTCGTTCTCGCACTCAGAATGACTTCGAAACAATCATCCCTATGGTGCGGGGCTGAATATAGAAGAAAGCGTTACTGGGGATGACGTCGAGCCCGCCATCCAGGACACCTCGCTTGTCCGTTAAGTTGTTCACGTACAAGTTAAGCTTCCAGGTGCCGTAGTCGACGCCGCCTCGCAGATCGAGCTTCGTGTAGGCAGGAAGATCTTGCCGCTCGGGAGGGACCAGGTAGATGCTCGCGAACTGCCCTACGCGATCGCCGATGTAAACATCGAGCGCCGACAAAACCCGTCGGGCCACGCAAAGAACCGCAAGGGGAAAGTCTGCTCCACCGATAGATTCCCGGAAAAGGGTTCGCTGTAGGGCAATCGGTCCCCGGAATTCCGACCGCTGAGACTCCAGGTGGCAACGGCTCAGTCAGCCTTGCATCATTCCAAGCAATCCAGCCCGTTATAGACAGGCCCGTTAACGGGCTTTTGCGCCGATAGCTCTAGCCCCTGACTCTTAGCCTCGCTTCCGTTGGCGTAATAAAATATACCGCTGATGGATTGGCAAGTTGCAGCTGGATATCGTTCCATTGGATGTAGTACACGGAAACAGTGCAAGAGCCTGTGATCCAAGACTTCGCCTTTGACGCCGATTTCCTAATACGTGTGTCAGGGTTGTATTCGATTGGCACCAGGATTGCACTGCCCTGTACATTAGGGCCGCCTGGTCGATAGCCCGTTGCGAGCCTCACGTAAATCATGGAATCTGCCGAGAGTTTGAATCGAGAAGTCACCAAATAGGTGAAAGCGCAGTCCTTGTATGTACTTCCGGGTAGACGAAAGGTGAAGGTGAATCCTCAAATATCGAAACGTAAGGCCCAACATCGTCCTCTGAGTAGGTTTGCCTATTGGTGCTTTCACGCCCGCCCAATTGCAGGTTAAACCGATCCGTAAAATTAAGGGTAAGTCAGCAACCCGCATATTCCTCGAACGTGCTCGGGTAGTTGTAGTCTATTCACTGTCCCACCACTTGACCCGTGGCAGGACGGTCGCCAATAATCCGCCGTCGGCAGGCGAATCTTCATGATTGTAGTAGCCACCTAACAGCCATTCGAACTTTGGGCCGATTGAGCCGTTAAGCCGAATTTCTTGTGTAAACCTGTAGGTGGTGCCAACGTGGCTGACGGGCGAGCCCGTGACACCGAACTGTTGCTGCGCGGTCGTACCATAAAGGCTGGTGTAGTCCTGCCATTCGTAGAACTGTCTGATGCTGTAGCCGCTCACTGCGGTAAGATCGACAGAGCCCAATTTGGCAGTCAGAGTCGCGCTGTAGGCCTGCGTGTCGCGATGTGAGCTCCGGATCCCCACGCGGCACTCTGCTGCAAATCCGCCAATCCAGAATAGGCTTGACATACTCCATCCGACCATAAGTCCTGCACAAGTGCGGTCACTCTGAGTGAGAAAGTCTGCGAAGGCTGCCACAGGGCCTTAACGAAAGCCCCGTCAATCCAAGCCCGATCGACGTCGGTTTGCCCCGTGAACACATCGTCGATATAGCCTGGATCAGTTCGGTAGAACGCACTCCCACGAACCGCCAACGTATCGTCGAGCGGCATGTTGATGGCTCCGCGGAAGTTGTAACCCAGCTTCCCGCCGTTATAAACGTCGTTCGCGCCCGCCTGAACCTGACCGCTCGTCGCGGTCAGATAAGGATCGATCGTTACATATTTAACCATCCCCCCAGGCTGCTAGCGCCATAGAGCGTTCCCTGCGGCCCGCGCAATACCTCGATCCGCTGGAGATCGTCCGGGTCGAAGTTAGTTACCTCTTGACCGCTCGCGATTCCCGAAGAAGAACCATAAGGCACGTCGTCGACCGTAACGCCGACACTTGGATTAACGAAACCACCCTGGTAATGCCTCGAATCGACAGCTGCGGATGCCTAACCGCTCGGCGTCACCGTTAAGCCCGGAACCTGAGTGAAGTAGTCCTCAAGTCGCATTGATTGGTGTCGATAAGTGATTGCGCACTGATTGCGGTAACAGGACCTGGAACGTCCAGAAGATTCTCTGTCTTCTTCTGCGCGGTCACAAGGACCTCTTGAAGCTGCGTGGCATTTCCGCTTGCCGTCTGGTCCGTCGACTGCGCTTGCTGCGCCACGACCGGCACCGATAGCACGATAGTCGTGAGGACGAAGCCAACCAAGGCAGACCTAGATATCGCGCAGATGGGCATCTTTCCCCCCTCTTTTTGCGCCGCTGTCTTATGGGAGTTGTTATTTGAGCGGTGCGCGAGGCTACGATTCTTGGACTGCATTACCGTATCAGTCTCTCAGCAAACCACCCCCGAGAATTTTAGGCTAATCCCATTTGTTCTTCGAAGAAAGCGCATGATTTCGATTAAATCGATCTCGATTATCGATGGGTTCGAATATTTGAAGCTATTCCCCTCAAGCTCCGCGGCGTAGCAGTCTCGACCGCGGCCAGGCAGACTTGCGCAGTAGCGAGATGAACTGTTGCCCAGCACGTCCCAGTTGGCGGTCGGCTCGATGCACCAACCGCGGAGTGAAGCGGTACCACGACCCGCCCCGATATTTAACTTCCCGTAGTGCGCCCGACTTTCAGCTCACTGTGCACAAGGTATAAAGGCATCCCATCCGAAACCAACGCCCATCAGGAGCGCTTCTTTCTTCGTGTGATGGCTAGAAACAAAAAACGCACGTTCACAGCCAAATAGGTGTCGATCATGGCCCTGCTCCTCGCTGGAGTGTTGCACGGAAAGCTCAACGTGCTCTTGCAACTGCGCTAGCAAGAACACGCTTGGCCTCGGCGAGCGCATGAGAGCGCCCCGCGCACAGTACGCAATCCATTGCGGGGAGCGCCTCCTCGTGGAGGTATGGGCTGGCTGCGTAATCCGCGACTAGCATGAGATCACCGTTTTCTTTCTCGAAGCTTGACTGTACGCCTCGCAAGAATTCCACCTTGACCTGGATTCGGGTAGGCACGCGCGCAGCGGCAAGCGCCTTCATCGCAGCGAGCGTCGGATCGAGCGGTAGGATGCCATCTACGATAATGGCTAGGGAGGGCTCCCACTCCTGCGAGAACTGCCGAGCTAACGATCGAACGTGCTCGGCCTGCGCCAATAAGCGACGACTCTCGGCTAGGATCGCTTCGCCCGCGGGTGTTAAGTGAACCCGGTAGCCGTCGCGGTTGAATACCGTGACTCCGAGCTGCCGTTCGATCTTTCGGACCTGGTGGCTGACTGCGGACTGTACCTTGTGCAAATGTTCAGCCGCACGGGCGAAACCGCCATACCTGACAACGGCCTCTAGCGCTTCTAGCCCATTCAGATCGAGTTTCATGGCTATTCCGATTTGAGATGAACTCCATCGAAATCATACGCTTTCTTCGAACGTCTGAAATCGCGTATTCTTTCCGGATTCTGGAAGGATGCACTGGACGGGTTTTTGTAACGCATCTTTCCGAGGCGACCGGGCACTGAGCCGTAGCGGTTTAGGATTAGCTTGCGGATAGGGCTGCGTGGGCACGCTACGGGTTCTCGATCGTCATGCTGTCGCGCGCTGTCTCCCGCGCGCTGTTTGCTTCGAGCTCGCCGCGCGCGCATTCAAGGAGACTTCGTTGAGAAGAGCCGATCAGCCGAATCGTCTCATTGTTCCCATCCACAACATGAACGGCAACGTGCTGAGTGTAATGACTGGGGTACTGCAGGAGCCTTTACTCTTTGGCGCAAAGGTCTCAGCCGTATATCCGGAAAATCGACAACGCCGACTCGCGGGCCACCAAGGTATCGTCGTGGTATTCGATCCGGTTACAGGAACGCCTGTTGGGGTCTTGCATGGTGGCGAGATTACGGCAAGACGCACAGCGGCTGCGACGGCCGTTGCAACTGCGACTTTGGCGCGTCCGGACAGTAGCGTCGTAGCTCTTTTGGGAGCTGGTGAACAGGCAAGCCATCACCTTGCCGCGCTCCTCGATTGCCTCCGGATAAGGGAGGTTCGCGTCTGGAGTCAGTCACCGCATCGCGCGGGATCGTTTGTTGAGGCCCACAAGGAAGTTTCAGCGGAAATCGTTGTCCACGATAGTGTGGAGACAGCAGTGACCGGTGCCGATGTGATTTGTACTTTGACCTCTGCGCCCCAACCCATACTCTTTGGCCGCGAGCTCTGGGAGGGGCAGCACGTCAATGCGGTTGGATCGAGCGTGCGACAGTTTCGCGAACTAGACGAGGAGGCTGTCAGGCGCAGCCGTCTATACGCCGACTACTTACCCATGTTGGAAGCAGAGGGTGGTGACTACCTGGCCGCGTTGCGGTCGGGTGCCATAACGCCCGAGCACGTCATCGGGGAGGTGGGTGAGGTACTCCTCGGTCGCAAGCCGGGACGCCAGTCAGATGAGGACATCACCTTATTCAAGTCCCTGGGCATCATTGCTGAAGATCTGGTTGCGGCGCATCACGCGTTGACCGTGGCTGAGGCTAACGGCGATGGTGCTGTTATAGCTTTTGACTGACCGCCGCTCATCGATGCACGCAAGCGTGCCGCGCAGGCGGGAAATGCGTAAGCGCTCGGAGATGCTCAAGATGGACACTTCTCTTTGGAATGCGCCGCGGAGCTACTTCAATACAGCGCTGCGAGGGATTCCGCCGATATCCTCGGTTGAAGCGGCCGAAGCGAACGCTCGATTTGTGGAGCGGTGGTGATCTTGATTGGGTCGCCTGGCTCGAGGAGCTCAACAATGTGCGCCAAGAATTCGCCAAGTTGATAGGCGTGTCGCCGGCTCATGTGGGGGTGGGGCATACAACGGCGGCGCTGGTGAACGTTGTGGCCGCAAATCTTAAGCCAGGTTCACGAGTCCTCGTTCCTGAATTCGAACACAATTCCAACACCATACCTTTTGTTGCTCAACAATATCGCGGCGTTACCGTTGACACGGCTCCGCTCACTGCCATTGCGCATCGCATTTCTAGCGATTACGCCGCCGTAGCGCTTTCGCTGGTTCAGTCGATCGATGGATCTATAGTGGATCTGCAGATCGTTTCGCAAGCGTGCAGGCGCTCGGGCACGCTGCTGTGTCTCGATGTGACCCAGGCTGCTGGGTGGCAACCGTTCGATGCCACACTGGCGGACGTTGTTGTGTGCTCGTCCTATAAGTGGCTGATGGGTCCCAACGGGCCGGCGTTCATCGCGTTGCGGCGAGACTGTCGACACGTTTCGGCAGCTGCAACCAAATTGGTTTGCATGCGAGGAACCCTACGCAGCCCCGTACGGAATCGATTTCCCTGCGGCCCGCTCTGCCCGGAGGTTTGACGTGGTTCCAGGTTTAATCTCCGCGAGCGCACTGCTGCCATCCCTTGCGTTAATCAACCAGGTGGGTGTGAGCAATATCCACCGCCACAACACGCAACTCGCAGCGACTCTGTGCAGGCGACTGAACCTTGAACACAATGGCTCGGCCATTGTGATGCTGAATGTTCCCGGAGCGGCCGAGAAGCTCAAGGCTCGCGGGATACGCGCGACCGTTCGTGGGGAGCGGATTCGCGTTGCAATCCATATGTACAACACGGCCGAGGATGTCGACGCGCTGGTCGACGCCATTCATTAGCGCCACGTCGAGCGAGAGAAACAATTGACAATACGCGTCTGACCGTCAGGGCATCCGACCCGCTTGCATTCAGCTCCATTCGCTATGAGGAGCGTGCATGGGGAGTCTGCCACGACGTCTAGAGCATAACGGGGGCCGGGAATGATGCAGAAGCCAGACATTCGATTTGCAATCGACACGGGTGGGACGTTTACCGATATCGTCGTGTTCGATGAAAGTGCCGGTACGTTTTCGATGGACAAGGCATTGACGACGCCGCACAACACCTTAGAAGGGGTAATGGGGGCGATCGCCAAGGCAAAAATTGATCTTCGCGACGTGCAGCGATTCTTCGTTCACGGTTCGACGACCGCGCTCAACGCGCTTCTTGAGCGCAAGGGCGTGCGAACCGCCTATCTTGGTACAAAAGGCTTCCGCGACGTACCCGAGATAATGCGGTTCAATCGCCCTGAAATGTACAACCCAAAATATCACAAGCCGCCGCAGATCGTACCGCGAAACCTTCGATTCGAAGTGACGGAGAGAATGAATTCCCGCGGTGAGGTTCTGGTGCCTTTGGATGAAGGTGAACTTCGGGGAATTGCCCGCATTCTAAAAAGAGAAAATGTAGCGGCACTCGCGATTTGCTTTTTGCACTCGTTCAAGAATTCGGCCCATGAGCGGCGTGCACGCGAGGTCATCCTCGAAGAATTTCCAGAGCTCTCGATCGCATTGTCATCGCTCGTCGCGTCTGAACACCGAGAATTCGAGCGCGGCATGACCACCATCCTGAACGCGTACCTGGCCCCGGTCGTGGAGCGCTGGATTGGTGATCTGCAGCGGGAACTCAAAACGCGGCAATTTGCTGGGGAAATCGTGCTGACCAAATCCGATGGCGGCGGCCTGACCGCGGACTCTGCCAAGAGCAGCGCCATCAATATGCTGCTATCAGGGCCCGCGGGTGGCGTGATCGGCGGAGCCTATATGGCGAAGTTGATCGGGCAACCGAACTTAATCACGATGGACGTCGGGGGCACTAGTTTCGACATAGCCATGATTAAGAGGGGTGAGGCCGCTGTCCAACGCGAAACCAAGGTCAGCGGCTATCCTATTCTGATCTCCAACCTGGATATTCGCACCATTGGGGCTGGGGGCGGGAGCCTTGCGAGGATCGACAGTGCGGGCGCGCTTCAGGTCGGTCCGCAGAGCGCGGGCGCGGTCCCCGGTCCTATGTGTTACGGGCGCGGCGGCGCCCAGCCGACAGTCACCGACGCGCTGCTGGCCAACGGTTTTATAGATCCAAGCAACTTTCTGGGCGGGACAATATCGCTTGCCCCGAGTGCCGCGATCAAAGGCATTACTGAGCAGATTGCCCAACCGCTCGGGCTCGATCTACATCGTGCCTCGAGCGGCATATTGCGAATTGTCATGAGCAATATGGCGGAAGCGATCAAGGACATAGCAGCCGAGTCGGGCGATGATCCGCGGGACTTTGCGATGCTGTGCTTCGGCGGGGGAGGGCCGCTGTTTGGCGCATACCTAATGGACGAGCTGAGCCTACCAGCCGCCATCATTCCGATTCTGCCAGCCGCATTCTCCGCCTGGGGAATGCTGATGATCGATCTTCGCCACGACGTGGCCCAGACGATCGCACAGCCGTTGTCTCGCTTGAGTCCTGCCGAGCTTGAGCGGCAGTTCGTTGCATTGGAAGACCAAGGGAAAGCGCTGCTTCGTCGAGAAGGCGTTCCTGAAGAGCGCTGGCAGTTCGTTCGCACCGCGGATATGCGCTATCTCGGTCAGGAGCACTCGGTATCAGTTCCTATCCCCGCGCAACTTACCCAGCTCGAGGGTATGACTTCTACGTTCGAGGCGTTCGAGAAAGTCTACGAAGCCGTTTATGGTTATCGACTAGGGACCCCGGTTGACGTTGTAACGCTGCGGGTTAAGTCTGTTGGAGAGATCCCTGCGCCGGGATTGCGCCCGATCGCGAGTGGGAACGGGGATCCCAGCAAAGCTCTCATGGGAACACGCACCGTCTACGACTTCCTTGAGGTTGGGTCCCAAGAGTTCCGCGTGTTTGATCGCGCGCGACTCCAAGCCGACGATCTCGTGAAAGGTCCGGCGTTAATAGTTGAGCCAACTACGACGACGGTCGTCCGCCAACATCATAAGTGCACTGTAGATCGCGTGGGCAGCCTGCTCGTCACGCGGCGCTGAGGAGAATCGATCGTGCGTACAGAGGCCACTCTTGACCCTATAACCGTTGAAGTGATTCGAAGCTATTTTCAGTCCACAGCGCGCCAGATGCGTAGCACGCTCGTTCGGGCCGCCTTCAATCCAGTTATCTACGAGATGATTGACTTCAGCATTGGCATCTACAGCCGCGATGCTGAGTTGATTGCCGAGGGGCCCGGGATTCCATTTTTCATGGGAACCCTGACCTTCACAATTCGCAGCGTGATGAAACACCTGGGCGTCGACAACGTTCACGAAGGCGACGTACTGCTGTCGACCTATTCGTACTGGACCGGCTCGCACCCGCAGGATGCCGTCATAATTTGCCCCATATTTGTCGACGGTAAAATCTTTGGATACACGGCGGTCAAGGCGCACTGGATGGATCTTGGTGCCAAGGATATTTATGGCACCGACACGACGGATATTTGGCAGGAAGGCCTGCAGCTTCACGCCGTTAAGGTAGTCAAGCGCGGAAAGTTAGATGAGGAGATCGTCGGCATCATTCGCGCGAACAGTCGCATGCCGACCGAAGTCATTGGGGATTTAACCGCGGAGATCTCGGCATGCAGGCACGGGGTCAAGAGAATACTGGAGCTCGTGCAGAAATACGGCGCTGACACGGTGGAAGGGGCTGCCGTTCGCATCCTTGATCACGGCGAACGTATCGCACGAGAGGCAATTAAAGCGATGCCGGATGGTACGTGGTCGGCCGAATCGGCGTTGGACAACAATGGACTTACGCAGGATCAAGTACCGTTCAAGGCGACAGTACGGATCGCAGGCGATGAGATTACCGTAGATACAACCGGATCCGCGCCGCAGCAGGCGGGGCCGGTGAACTCGCCATTTCCCTCGACGGTATCTGCCATTCGTCTTGTGCTGAAGATGATCATTGCGCCGAACTACGACGCGAATGAGGGCTTTTTTCGGCCGGTGAAAGTTGTCTCGCCCGAAGGCTCTGTTTTTAATCCGAAGCCACCGGCTCCGATATTTCTGTCCGGCTGGACCGCGCAGATCATGGCGGAATCGTTGTTTCAGGTAATGGCGAAGATTGCGCCGGACAAGTCGGTCGCACGGTCGGGGGGCGATCTCGGCGGCGTGATGTTTAGTGGGATTGACCCGGTCGATGGCAGTTTTTTTGCCGGCGGCGAGGACGAATGTTGTGGGCAAGGCGCGGCAAGAGACCAAGATGGCGAGAATGCCCTAATTCTGTTCGTGCTGGGTGAGTCCAGTAACGTGCCGGTCGAAATTCTGGAGGAGCGATGGCCCATACTCACAGAACGGTACGAACTACGCCCGGATTCGGGGGGCGCGGGCAAGTGGCGAGGCGGAGTGGGGGTCGTCAAGGAATGGAAGGCGCTTACGGACTTGAAACTTATCGGAACGATTGAGCAGACCAAAGCACCCGCTTGGGGTGTGGACGGCGGAAGAAGTGGCAAGACGAACAAGATGACGATCAGTGTCGGACTGTCACACGAGCGACCAATGGGCAAGGCCAGCGGCTGGATGTTGCCCGCGGGGGAACGGCTGCTATTCGAGATGGGTTGCGGTGGCGGGTGGGGTGATCCCCTGGACCGAGACCCGGGTCGCGTATTGAACGATGTCGTAGGGGGATACGTATCCGTAGAGTCTGCGGAGCGCGACTACGCTGTCGTGATTCGCCAGAACGATAATTCATATTCGGTCGATGAGAAGGCGACGCGCGTCCTCAGGGAGAAACGCCGGGCGGCGCCGCAAGGAACATGAGCGCTCGCGGCGCCTCGCGATCGTGCACGCCGAATTGGGTTGCTCACGCTCATAAGGACACTGGAAGATGATTAAGACATCCGAGCGCTCTTGGTTGGCGGACGCGATAATTTGGGACAATCACGCTTGCATGCCCTTGCGGCCGAACGACGACTTCCTGCCGCAACTGGAGCGGTGCAGAGCCGTAGGGCAGACCGTCATCTGTCTAAACGTTGGCTACGATGTAACGCGGTTCGACGATAACATCCGAGTGCTGGCCCAGTTTCGACATTTTGTCAATCGTCACCCGGATCATTACATCCTTATCAACACGGTTGAAGACATTTTTGCTGCGAAGAGCAGCGGAAGGCTGGCTATCTGCTTCGACTTGGAAGGGACGCGCGCGCTTGGCGATCAACTGAGCATGATCGAGTTTTTTTATGGGTTGGGCGTCAGGTGGATGCTCATGGCCTACAACCTCAACAACTCGGTCGGCGGAGGCTGTCAGGATGAAGATAGTGGGCTGACTGCCTTCGGCCGTAAGGTACTCGATGAGATGGTGCGCGTGGGCATGGTCCCCTGCTGTTCCCATACCGGTTGGCGAACTGCGATGCAGGTGATGGAGCACGTCGCTGGACCTGTCATTTTCTCTCACTCCAATTGCCACGCTGTTTACGCGCACCCTCGGAATATTCCGGACGAGTTGATAAAGGCTTGCGCAGCGACAGGTGGTGTCGTGGGCATCAACGGTGATAGCGCCTTCCTGGAACCCGGTGCAGACCTCGTGCCACTGATCTTTCAGCACGTGGATCACATTGTCCAGCTAGTGGGGCCCGAGCACGTGGGTCTTGGTCTGGATTACGTGTACGACATGGAGGAGCTCGATCAATATTTCAAGGCGCACCCGGAATATTGGCCGAATGACAAAGGTTCCAGCGCGCCTATCACGTTCCTCGAGCCGGAGCGTATCCCCGCGCTAGTTGACGTAATGCTAGAACATGGCTATCCGCGTGACGCAATTCTTAAGATCATAGGCGGTAATCATCTAAGAGTAGCTTCTGCGGTTTGGAAATAAGGCTTACAGACGGTGGGCTGTTGCCATAAGAAATTCGCGGCCCTCGCTACCGTTTTGCCCGTGAGAAAAGCGGTGGAAGTGCCGTCCCTGCCGGTCAGCGGATCCGGACGAATAGCGTCGACAGCCGGTCGTCTTCTCAGTCCAACCATCGCGGAGAAGATGCGCCGCAGACGCTATCGATAATTGAGATCGATTTAATCGAAATCATACGCTTTCTCCAAAAAACAAACGGGGCTAGCCTGCCAAGGTTGGTTTGTTGAGAAGCGGTATGTCGCCCGCCAGTCGTAGCCTCGCGCGCGGCTCAAATAACATTGCCATGAGACAGCGCCGCAAAAAAGTTAAGAGATTGAGTGCCGGCGCCGACCCGTGGTGTGGTGGGCAAAGTCGGGCATCGTAACTCCATGAACCGGTTGCACCGCTATTCCGCGTTTTCGCTGGCACGGCATGCGACTCCAACACGCCGTGGCCACGGGCCTGGAGAGCTGCCGAGCCCAAGTCAGGCTACGGTGTTGTCATTATCGGCGGTGGAGGGCACGGGCTTGCGACGGCCTATTACCTCGCCGCCAATCACGGAATCACTGATGTTGCGGTGCTCGAGCGCTCGTACATCGGCTCCGGAAATGTTGGACGCAATACAACGATCGTGCGTTCGAACTATGTACTCGACGGTAACACACAGTTCTTCGAACACTCTCTGAAGCTTTGGGAGAACCTCTCTGAGACATTGAATTTCAATGTGATGTTTTCTCAACGGGGCCAGATTGTGCTGGCCCATTCACCGTCGCACCTCGACATCCTGGCTCGCAAGGGCAACATCATGCGCCTGAATGGCATCGATGCGGAGCTTCTCGATCGTGGCGAAGTGATGCGACTGCTTCCCTACGTGGATTATTCTGCCGATGCACGTTTTCCGATTTCGGGAGGGTTGTTGCAGCGACGCGCCGGGACGGCGCGCCATGATGCAGTGGCGTGGGGATACGCACGCGCCGCGGATGCTCGTGGAGTGGATATCATCGAGCAGTGCGAAGTAACTGGCCTTGTGATCCGAGATGGAATTGTCTGCGGAGTCCAAACCAACAGAGGTGCGATACAGGCGAAGCGCGTGGGCATCGTTGTAGCGGGTCATTCGTCGCGAGTTGCTGCGTTGGCAGGGCTGAGGTTGCCCATTGAGAGCCACCTCCTTCAGGCATTCGTGTCAGAGCCAATTAAGCCCTTTATAAATCATGTGATCTCCTATGGCGCTCAGTTTTTTTATATCTCTCAGTCAGACAAGGGAGGATTGGTGTTCGGGGCTCATATCGACGGCTTTAATAGCTATACGCAGCGAGGGCAGTTTCCGAAAGTACAGAGTGTGGCCGAAACCGCGCTGGCGCTCATTCCGTCCATCTCGCGACTTCGTTTGCTGCGCCACTGGGCCGGTATTCAGGATATGACTCCGGATGGCTCTCCATTCATTTGTCGCACGTCGATTCGTAACCTGTATCTGAATGCCGGCTGGTGCTATCAGGGGTTCAAGGCCACACCCGCCTCCGGCTGGTGCTTCGCGCATACCATTGCTCACGACGAGGAACATCCACTGAATCGCTGCTACAGCTTGGATCGATTCGCGCGAGGCGCTGAACTCGATGAGGACGGTGTCGGCAATTGGACCTACAAGCAGTGAGCGCTGGGAAATGAGCCCATGCTGATTACCTGTCCGCTATGCGGTGAGCGTGATTACACGGAGTTCCGCTACGGCGGGGACGCGAACAAAGTGCGACCCGCCCAGGGCGTCGCGGACCTGAATGCATGGCACGACTACGTGTTCCTGTTTGACAACCTAAAAGGCGCGCATCGCGAGTATTGGCAACACGTACTCGGTTGTCGTCAATGGCTGGTCGTTGAGCGCAATACCGCCACGAATCAGGTCACTGCGTGCCGTTTCGCAGACAAGCGCGCGGTTGGCGAGGCCGCGACGAAATGACCGGGATGTCGCGGCGATTGCTGGAGGGCGGGCGCATCGATCGCAGCCGGGAGCTCACCTTCGCACTCGATGGGCAAGCCATGCGTGGCCTGTGCGGGGACACATTGGCCTCGGCGTTGCTGGCCAACGGAGTGCACGTAGTCGGTCGAAGTTTCAAATACCATCGACCGCGCGGTTTTTTGTCGGCGGGCTTCGAAGAGCCAAATGGTCTCTTCACGCTGGGCGAGGGGGAGACACAGAACCGAATGCCCCGGGGACCGTCACGGAGCTCATCGACGGGCTCGTGGCGCGCCGTCAAAACGGTTGGCCATCGGTCGGAGTCGATTTACTGGCGCTCAACTCGCTGGTCGCGCCCCTGCTCTCGGCAGGGTTCTATTACAAGACCTTCATCGGTCCGACGCGCGGCGCCTGGATGTTCGATGAGCGCTTCATCCGTCGGGCTGCCGGTCTCGGACGGGGCGTCTACGCGAGAGACCCTGATCGCTACGACACGCGAATCGCATTTGCGGACGTGTTAGTCATCGGCGCGGGCCCGGCGGGGTTGGCCGCGGCCCTTGTCGCGGGTCGGGCCGGAGCGCGTGTGGTCATCGTGGAACAGGATTGGCTGCTCGGGGGCAACTTGCTCCTCGAGCCAATGGCCAGCTCCGCTGAAGACTGGCGTCGCGAAACTGAAACAGAGCTTGAGTCCCTACTCAACGTGACCATACTGCGCCGCACGATCGCGCTAGGTGTGTATGACGGCGGCACAGTCGCACTGGTCGAACGGCGCGATTACTTGAAGCCAGATCCGGCCGCAGGCGAGGCGCGGCAGGTTTTGATCACGCTACGCGCTCGCTCGATCATCTACGCTACCGGTGCGAACGAGCGACCCGTGGTATTTGCGAATAACGACCGCCCAGGCGTGATGCTGGCATCCGCGGTACGCAGCTACCTTAATCGATTTGCCGTAAGGCTCGCAGAGCGAGCAGTGTTCGTAACCAACAACGATAGCGCTTACAGCACGGCGTTCGATCTGGCCCGCCAAGGGCTCGCTATCACTGTCGCAGATCAGCGCAACAGGATCGATCCCGGCCTTGAGGCCCGTTGCAGAACACTGGCGATGGAGCGTTTGCCTGATACGACTGTCATCGAGGTAATTGGGGGCAAGCGGGTATCCGGGGTGATCCTCGGCCGGGTGGGTGATGGTTCACAGCCACGTAAATACCCGTGCGATCTGGTTTGCATGTCGGGTGGCTGGTCTCCGACGGTTCACCTCACTTCGCACGGCGGCCTGAAGCCGCGCTATCGAGCGGATATCGGGGCGTTCGTACCTGAGGGGTATGCCCCGAGTCAGTTCGGAGCGGGTGCGGTTCAGGGTAGCTTCACGTGTGCGGCAGCGGTCCGCGAGGGAGCGGAAGCAGGCCGAAGCGCAGTCACGTATGTGGGCCGAACCGTTCGCGCATCGGCAGTGTCGGCCCCAACCTTTGAGGCGGAAGCTCACTCAGTGGAGCCCCTCTGGCGCTTACCCCACAGGCACCGCGACAAGGCGTTTGTCGATTTCCAGAACGACGTGACGGTGAAAGACCTCACTATCGCGCACCAGGAGGGCTATCAATCCGTCGAGCATCTGAAGCGCTACACCACACTCGGCATGGGGACCGATCAAGGCAAGACGAGTAATGTGAACGCCTTGGCCATGGCCGCCGAGCTGCAGGGCGTCGATGTCTCCGCGATGGGTACGACCACCTTTCGCCCTCCCTTCTCCCCGGTGGCCTTTGGCGCACTCGCGGGACGCAACGTGCGAGGGCATTTTCGACCGACGCGGCGCTCGCCGCTTCATGACTGCCATCTCGCCCACGGCGCAGCCCTAATCGAGGCGGGGCCCTGGCTGCGGGCGTGGTGGTACAGCTGGGCAGGAGCGACGGTACAAGCTGCCTACATCGAGGAGATGAGGCTTGTGCGCACGGCGGTAGGCCTTGCTGATGCCTCCACTCTTGGCAAGATCGACGTGCAGGGACCCGATGCAACCGAATTTCTTAACCGGGTCTACGCTAACGATTTCGCAAAGCTTCCAGTAGGCAAGGCGCGGTATGGCGTCATGCTTTCCGATGACGGCGCCGTGTTCGACGACGGTTCGACCACACGCCTTAGCGAGACGCGCTATTTCATGACAACAACCACGGCCCACGCCGCGGACGTGCTGTCGTGGATGGAATTTCTACTTCAGACAGCTTGGACCGAGCTACGAGTGCACGTTACCTCGGTCACGGATGAATGGGGCGCCATGGCCATTGCGGGGCCGAAGGCACGCGCTGCTCTCCAGTTGGCCCTGCCAGGGAAGGAGCTGTCGGACGCAACGCTGCCGTATATGGGCTGTCTGGAATTGGAGTTTGACGGAGTTCCCTTGCGTCTTATTCGCCTGAGTTTCTCCGGCGAACTCGCTTACGAGGTGTATGTACCGGCCGACTACGCTGTAGCGTTGTGGGAACACATTCTTTCCGCTGGTGCCCCGCTCGGGATCAAGCCTTTCGGACTCGAGGCCGTAGCTTCGTTGCGTATCGAGAAGGGCCACGTGGCGGGCCTAGAGCTTGATCATCGTAATACATTGGACGACTTGGGCCTCGCGAGAATGGCGAGCAAGGCTAAAGCGTACGTCGGCCGTGAGTTGAGTCAGCGACCAATGTTGCGTGCTGCAGGCCGATGGAGCTTAGTGGGCATCGAGTGTCTCGAGCCGGCGAAGACACTGCGTGGTGGGTCGGTGCTCTTTGCAGCGACAGACGAAATCAAAGGTCACGGTCGCGGCTATATCACATCCGTCACCTGGTCGACGGAACTGAATAAATTCATTGCATTGGGTTTGTACCAGGGTGGCCTCACGCACGCGGGAGAAGAGATTCTGTGTGCCTTTCCACTCAAAGGGGAACTGGTCAAGGCGCGTATCGTTGCACCGATATTCATCGATCCGAAAGGAGAGCGCCTGCGTGCTTGAGAAGAACTCCGTGCTCGTCGGCGTGTTAAAGAGCTGCGGCCGAAACAGCGCCCGCGGCAAGCGCGGCCTGCGCGTCGGCGAAGCGAGGGATCGGAGGCTCGTGCAGGTCGCGGCTTTCCCCGGGACCGCAATGGCGCTCGCCACGGCAGTGCGGCCAATCCTCGGTACGGATCTTCCGATCAGTGTGGGGGAAGCGGTCGCCGTCAGCTCGCGGCTGCTCCTCAAGATCGGGCCGGAACAGTTCTGGATCATTACCCGGGACAACGAGGACCTCGCTCGTGCGCTCCAGTCTGTCGTACCCCCCACGGTCGCAAGCGTCACACCGCTCTCGCATAGCCGCACCTGCATCTGGATCGATGGACCTTCTTCTCGAGAGGTGTTGGCGAGCGGTATAGCACTGGATCTGCACCCCGACGTATTTCGCCCTCACTGCTTTGCCCTGACCAGTCTGCACCATACACCGCTCATGATCCTTCGTCGTGGTGAGAGTCTCTACGAGTTGTATGCTCTGCGCACCTTCGCGCTCTGGACCTGGGAGTGGCTCATGGATGCTGCACTCCCGTTCGGGTATGAGATCGTTGAGTCCAATTAGGCTTCACCAGCCCAACGGTGGAGCCTCCAAGCGAAGTTTCTCAGTTAATCTGTTTGGCAAGGGAGATTAACGCCGTTCGGTCTCGTCTATCGCCGACGTATCGCCCGTATGGAAGGCTCCGAGGCTCTCGACGAAAGCCAGATTTCAATGTCCGAGCGAAGCCGGCCCCCGAACAGTGCTCAGCAGGGAAGGTTCCCCTCCGTGTCCAGCGGGTAACTAATGACATGGACTCCCCCCTGCTTCTACGGCATCGGTGTGCCAGATTGAGGATTGCGGGCCACTCAATCACGAAGAGGGGGAGTCGAGATGGAGATTACACGAGTTGGGCTAGACATCGCGAAGCGGGTGTTTCAGGTGCACGGAGTCGATGAACGAGGGCGGGCCGGGGTAACCAAGAAGCTCTCGCGCGCTGAGGTGCTTGAGTTTTTTGCGCAGCTACGCCCGTGCCTGATCGGCATCGAGGCCTGCGGCGGAGCGCACTACTGGGCTCGAGAGCTCGGTCGCTTAGGGCACACGGTGAAGCTGATGGCTGCGCAGTTCATTGGCCCTTATCGTAAAAGCGGCAAGAACGATGCCAACGACGCCGAGGCGATCTGTGAGGCCGTGGGTCGGCCGAACATGCGCTTCGTCGGCATCAAGAGTGAGGAGCAGCAGGCGGTGCTCATGATGCACCGTGTGCGCACTCTGGTGGTGGCTAACCGGACCGCGCTGGTCAACCAGGTCCGCGGCCTGCTCGGTGAGTTCGGGATTGTAGTTCCAGTGGGGATTCGGCGTCTGAGAGCGCAGCTGCCGCAGATCCTGGAGGATGCCGAGAACGGCTTGCCGGCCCTGGCCCGCCAGATTTTGGCGGAACTGCTGCAACAGCTGCACCACTGGGACCACCGAGTCGAGCACTACGATCGTCAGCTCGAGGCGCTGGCGGCACAGAACGAACCCTCCCAGCGGCTCATGCAGATCAACGGCATCGGACCGATCACGGCCACCGCCCTGGTGGCGAGTGTCGGGGATGCACGCGTATTTAAGAACGGCCGTCAGTTTGCGGCGTGGCTGGGTTTGACCCCGCGCCAGTACTACAGCGGCGGCATTACTCGGTTGGGGCGCATTACCAAGCGCGGCGATCGCTATCTACGCATGCTACTGGTGCATGGGGCGCGGGCACTGCTGAGATTTGTGAACCGCAAAACCGATGCCAGAAGTACCTGGGCCAAAGCACTCAAAGAGCGCCGGCATGTGAACATCGCGGCCGTAGCGCTGGCGG
This sequence comes from uncultured Pseudomonadota bacterium, assembly GCA_963825385.1. GTDB lineage: Bacteria > Pseudomonadota > Gammaproteobacteria > Steroidobacterales > Steroidobacteraceae > 13-2-20CM-66-19. Next base: position 229,581 of record CAWGSX010000002.1, read on the forward strand.
CCAAACATGCACGCATCATCTGGGCCCTGCTGGCTAAAGGGACCGAGTATCGTCAGCCGCAGAAAATGACGGCAGCCGTCTGAGTCGAGGGTAGTAACCGAAAGTCGCCGGAGGAAACACGAACCAGGACTGCTCGAGCAACAAGCTGATGGAAGCAGGTCAGACCGCCGCAGGAAGAACCTGATACCCGCAACGGTGCTCGACACCGAGTAACTAATGAGGTTCCTGCGAGCGACTGTCATCAGGGCCAGCGCCTAAGAGCGCATCAACAGGCCGGATATATTTCTGCAGTCCGTTCCTCTTCCTGAACGCCCACGATTGCTCTTGCACGCAGGGGGAGTCCATATAGCGGTGGGTAACAAAAAATTACCCGCGACAGAGAAACCTACGCAGTTCAAGGCGTTAGGCTAGTTCGGCAACTCCGGCCGGGGGCGCCAACTTGTTATGTCAGCCTGTCGTACCTCGTAGGCCCAGGTATCCTTGGAAAAGCAGGCCGCTCACCAAAGGTCAAAGCTTCTTCACCACCACGCGCCCCCCAGAGTCGACAAATACGTGATAGCGGTTACCGTCCTTGCATACGGCGGTGTAGTCGCTGTCGCCATTACGCGTAGAGTGAACCACCTGATCGCAGGCGAACCCCTGCAGCGCGATGGTAGCTTTAAGATCCTTGCCAAACGAATGTTCATCGCTCGCGGTGGCACCCATCGAGGCGAGCACCGGCAGCAACGCACTCGGTAATACAAGTAAACGGTGGCGCATGGCAGCTCCGATGGTGGCGATTACAAGTTGGCAAGCTTCTTGGGGTCACTCAGTACCGCCCAGATCGCTTCGCGTGAAGAGGATATGGCGGTGGCGAGACTTGGGTCATCATCCTGCAGCAGAGTGACTACTTTCAGTAGCAGCAATTCGAATTTCTGACGCAACTCGACGAGTGTCCATTTCGAGCGCCCGCCGTAGAAGGACCTGAAGTCGCCGAGAAGATCATCAACCTGATTCTTAAGCGATAGCTTCGTGAATACTCCCAGTGCGGGAGTATCTATCAGCCGCTGTTCGAGCGTAGGCAGATCAAGAGGCGGCGTTGCCTGCCCGACAGGGTTGTGGGGGCCGACGGCCGAAGTGCGTGCGGGCGATCCATGGGCCGGCTCGGCCGAACTTGCATGCGCGACGACGGGCGCGAGCAGCAATACTGAGGCGATGCACGACTTACGCACGTATGCACCAATATGGTCCGGGCGAACTTAGCCCCTCAGCTGCCCGCAATTGTGGTGCTAGCTTGCTCCGCGGATAACGACGCCGCACCTTAGAGGAACATCTTAGCAAGTCGAGTCCGGTGAAACCTCATGTGACTCATTACTGGACCGACCATTGCTGCGTGGGCGCCGAAGAGCAGCTTGAGATGACCAGCGGGGCGTGATCTGACACGTTGCCGCCCACCGTATCCAGGCATTTGCCGCCGATGCCGATTATCTGACCGTTCTGGATGCTCCATTTCTGGCTCGGTCGACCGTTGCAAGTGACTATGATCACCGGTGCGCCCTCTGTCGGCGTGCTGCCTTGTACGTCGAGGCACAAACCGCCCGCGGTGATTTGTCCAGTTGCGATGCTCCATTGTTCGTTCGGAACGCCGTGACAATGGAACAGAAATATCGGTGTGCCGTCCGGTGTGAACCCGCGCGGCCTATGCACACATTCGCCGGCGTTCACGCTGCTGACCACCTGCGCGGCGTGACTCACTGAGGTGGCGGATATGCAGAGCAGGGTGATGCACGCAAGAAGCCCCAGAATCCTACTCATGAGATTCGCTCCGTGTCATTCGTCGTGGGACCTGTTCGGGGAGCAACAACACCGTCTGCTCGCGGCAGCTCAATCGAGCTCGCGCATGAACTCTTGTGCACGTACAAAGGCGTAGTTGTTGATATGCACCCAGCCTCGAAATGGGCGGTCGACATCGGCGATGGCCAGCAGCACGAGGGTGACCAGCAGGGTGGTAGAAAATACGAGGAAAGTATGCATTCTGGGCTTCGCGGAAGCAAACATGGAGGCCGAGACCACCGTCTGAATCCCGCCGACTAGCAAGACAGCCCAGAAGATCCCGGGTAGTTGTGAGACGCCCTGAAGCAATCGCGTGCGTCGATGCAGAGTGAGCGCGCTCAGCTCGGACAGCGCGTGATCCGCTGCAGTGCTTTCGGAGCTCGATGACGCCTTGACGCCCACCAGTATTTTCCACAGTCGTTCGTTGAGTTGATGGCTACCTTCAGGAATCTGTCCGCGAGTCATTGCTGGCCAATCTTGGTTGATGACGGCATCGGCATACATCCGGGCCTCCGTCTCAAGCTGCGCTCGCTGCGGCTGCGGTAAGCCCGCCGCAAGCCGGTACATATTGCGTAAAGCATTTGCCTCGAGGTCGGCGTTCAGTTGCGCGGCGCCGAAGTTCGTCCACGCGGTAAACAGCATAAAGCCCAAAACGACAGCATAGATTGTACCCAGCACGCTCAGGTGCCAACCGATCAGGTCGTTTTGTGTGTGACGCAGGCCGAGCGGCCAGATTCGATCAAGCACGGCCAGCAGCAGCAATGCAGCGAGCAGGGCAAGAACAAGGACGACTACGTTTTGCGTAAGAGTAAGCACTGGCAGCACCTCCGCAGTTTTGTGGACCATCGCGTGGCTGTCGGGAGCCTACAGCAGAATTCTGCAATGACGTCCCCGGCAGCCCCTATCGCCAAGCACAGCGGGCAATTCCGAGGTCGCGGATCGTTTGTATGCTGCACTCGCGTGAACACTGTCGACTCCCGCGGACTATCGGCGGGTGCTCCCTAGCGGCGGCCGAGTTCTTTGGGGGGGTTGCAGAATAGAGCCATCTGGGTCTGCGCAAGGGCGCTGGAATGCGCCGCCAGTTCAGGCTGGTGGGAGCGGGACGTCGAAGGCATGAACCCGCGAAAAGTCAGCTCCTCTGCCGGACGCCGGGTCATCTCGCGCAACTGATGTGGGAACGTCCTCGGGAGGTCAAACTATTTCGTGTTGCGGTGCCGCGACGATCCCTCAGCGTCGAGGGTGAAGCACGTCGGCTATCCCACCATGCCCGCGCGGTATCGCCATGAACAATGTCATTCGCGGAAACCGCTTGCCGGAGCACGGGAGGCGTATACTTGTCCGTAGACTATCCTTCGATCACCCTTCGCGTGTAATAGCGAGAAGCTCGGGAGCCGTCATGCGCCGGAAAAGCCGCCTGAATAACGCTCTTCGCCTCATTCTCCCGGGTGGAGCACTGGGGGCCTCGCTTGCACTGAGCATGGCCGCCGCGCCAATTGCAGGCCAGCCCACAGTGGAGCGCCCCGCCCCTAGTGACGGTGTGGCCACGCGATTGCAGGCCATTAGGGAGGGGGTCTCCCAAGTATTAAGGACGCAGAATGCCGGAAGCGCCGTACCGAACAACGAGGAACGTGACGCGGGAATTATCCCGACCTGGTGGGGAAACGGCGGCTGGGGTCGGTGGCACCTTGGCTGGGGAAATGGCGGCTTCGGATGGCCCAACTGGCACAATTGGGGTAACGGTTGGAACAATGGAGGTTGGAATAACTGGGGTAATGGCTGGCACAACTACTGGCACAATGCTTAGTCGGATATACGACTATCGAGATTGCCATGCCATCGATCGGCATTGTGGTGATTCAGCCGACACCCTTCTGCAATATTGATTGCACTTACTGCTATCTCCCCGAGCGCAGTAACCCGAGCAGAATCGCACCCGATACGGTGCGTCACCTTTTCGAGAAGATCTTCGCGTCCGGCTGGACGGGAGGCGAGCTCACCGTAATCTGGCACGCCGGCGAGCCACTGGTATTACCGCCCGATTTCTACGAAGAGGCGTTTCAGATCGTCGAGTCGTTGCGGCCGTCAGGGATCAAGCTCGTCCATTCCTTTCAGACCAACGGGACGCTTATCTCACCTGCTTGGTGCGAGCTTTTCAGGAAATGGAGCGTCGGGGTTGGGGTGAGCATTGATGGGCCGCGTCGCTTCAATGACCAACACCGCTTGACGCGCGGCGGTCTTAGCACCTTTGATAAGACCCTGGCTGGTATACGAATGTTGCGCGCGCAGGCGGTGCCCTTCCATGTGATCTCCGTGCTAAGTGCCGCAAGCCTGCGTGCGCCTGACGAGATGCTTGAGTTCTACGTTAGCGAGGGGATCGAGGACGTTTGTTTCAATGTCGAAGAATCCGAGGGCGCACATGTTTCGGCGCTCTTTGCCAGCGAAAGTCCGCGCGATCGGTATCGGGACTTCTTGGGTGAGTTCTGGCGTTTGGCTCGGCAGAGCGGACGCATCCGTTTCGTCCGTGAGATCGACGGAATGCTGCCGCGCGTTTTTCGTCCTGCCGAAGAGGAACTGCGTAACATCCAGACTGAGCCGTTTGGCATGCTGAATGTCGATTGCTACGGCAACGTCTCGACTTTCTCACCCGAGCTGCTCGGTCTTAAGCACCCCGAATACCGGGATTTCCTGATCGGCAACGTCCGAACGGACTCCCTCGAACAGATGCGCACGAGCGAGGCGCTGTGCGCCATGGCTCGCGACATCACCGCAGGTGTGCAGGCCTGTCGAGACAGCTGCGCGTACTTTTCAGTATGCGGCGGTGGTGCACCCATCAACAAGCTTACCGAGAACGGCAGTTTTGCCAGCGCAGCCACTACCTTCTGTACGCTGACGCAGATGGTACCCACAGACCTCATACTTAACGCCTTCGAGCAGCTTCATCAGCAGATCGAGCGATGTGGCGTGCCGCCCCCGAAAATCCTGCCGGGTGTTACGGCGAGTTACTCCGGGGCTCGCGCTAACGCAAACCCTGCCATCCCACCCGACATCCTAAGTTCGCGGAGATCGAACCCATGAGAGCAACATTGACCCTGGCCGCAGCGCTGATGCTGACTCTGACGCGCGCTGGCGTGAGTGTGGCGCAGCCTGCGAATCCCGACCCCTCACACGACGGGCCTCCGTGGATAGGGGCGGCAACGGGCGCCCCCGCGGACGACCGCAGTCTGCGCGCCCCGGTCCTGCACATCACGTCCGTAGAGGTCATGCGCAGCACTCATGGGCCAGCCTTAGATATCATCCGAGTTCGAGGTGTCGCCAGCAGCTCGGGCTGGGAGGAAGCCGAACTAATACCTCTCTCTCACGGTGTTCCGGCGGACGGCGTGCTCGAGCTGATTTTTGTAGCGCGCGCGCCGGTGGAGGCGGCTGAGGCCAGGGGTTTCGAGGAGGTTGAAGCGATCTTCCCCTTGGAACCCAAGCATTCTTTCAAGGGCGTTAACGTGCACAGTGCTTCCGAAGCGGTTGCAGTCTCCGCGCTTCCCGGGTACACGGAAAGCAAAATGGGCGTCGACGACTGCAGCAAATGCGTCGGAAAAACCTTTCTAGCCAAGGGCGCTTCGGGCGTCCGCTCCGGTACCGATGTGGTGCGCGAGGAACAGATCGGTGCACCCGTGCGGGTCATTCGCCCGGGCGACGGTATCGCGAGCGCTGACTCGAATCCAAACCGTCTCACGCTGATCCTCAACAAGGAAGGCAAGATCACCCACGCTGTGTGGGAGTAAGCCGGAATGACAAGCTGGCGTGCCGCGCTCCTAACATTGGGCTTCATCCTTGGCGCGGCATTGCCACTGACGCCCGCGGGCGCCGCACAAGTGGGGAACGGCACCGGAAGCTGCCTGGATATTCAAGGTGGAACGACGTACGACGGTACGCCCGTCATTGAGTCCAACTGTCAGGGCAGCCCGACTCAGAATTGGATTGTCTCCAGTGGCTCACTGCATGGTGCGAACGGAACCTGTCTAGATGTCATGGGCAGCCTCCCGAAAAGCGGCGCACAAGTCATTGTGGTTCAGTGCAACGGGCGCGACAGCCAAAGATGGCAGGTTACCGCAGGACAGATCATCGGACTGGGCAAGATGTGCCTGGACTCGCCAGGTGGTTCCGGTGGTGACGGCGTTCCTTTGATCCTAAGCCCCTGCAAGTCTTCCCCAAGCCAACAGTGGACGATCCAATGAAGACACCTTTCCTTAGTTTCTTGGGTAGCCTTGGTGTCGTTCTGCTCTCGCTGAGTAGCGCCTCCTGCGCTGGCGGCAGCCTTCTGGTGGCCGCCAACACAAACGAATGCGTCTTGGTGCCTTGGCACGGCTATCAGATCGATGGGACCCAAGTGCGACTGCGCCACTGTATCGGTAAGGACCAGCAGTACTGGAGCATCGCCAACGGCCAGATCACCGGAATTGGTGGCAGCTGCCTCGATGTTTCAGGCGCCGCCCCGGTGGACGGTGCGCGGGTGATCTACGTGACCTGCAACGGCAGCCCGAGCCAGCATTGGACGTATGCGAATGGGCAGATCACTGGCATCGGCGGCAAGTGTCTTGATTCACTTGGTGAGACGGACGCGGAGGGTGTGCCGCTCGTTATCAATTCTTGCACCGGGGCGCCAACACAACAGTGGCAGATGCATTAGGCCATCCACGATATTTCCAGCCAGCGCCGTAAGATCTCAGTAACCGCCACCGGTTGCTCCAGCGGGGTGAAATGGCCGGATCCTGCGATGACGCGTAGCTGCGCTCCCGGGATCGCCACAGCCATCTCACGATGAACGTCGAGCGGAGTGCGCTGATCCTCCGATCCGCAGATCAATACTGTCGGGCAGGCGATCTGGTGCAGAGCGCCGCGAAATCCAGGGTAAGCAAGCAGCGCCCGCATCTGACGCACGGCCACCTCGCTACCAAGATCTCTTCCCATCGCAAGAAAGGTTTGCCGAAGTGCGTCATCGCGCACGTTCTCCGATGCGACATACTGCGGAAAGGCCTCGGCAAGGTACGCGTCCATGCCCGTAACCCGAAGATTTGCGATGACCGTCTCATAGTGCTGTCGCACCGCAGGCAGCAGCCCTGCGGCGCGCGTGCTGAGTAGCGCGAGGCATTGAACGCGTTGTGGGGCTCGCGCCAGAATCTCCAGCGCGACGCACCCGCCCATCGAGAATCCGGCAAGCGCAAACCGTTCGGGGCCCTGCTGCAGCGCAACGTCGGCCATCCTTTCGATGGAGTCACAGGCGCTGAGATCGATGACACTGCAGCGGACGATATCGGCCAGACCGGCGATCTGCAGCACCCACAGCCGCCGATCGCAAAGTAGCCCGGGCAGAAGCAGGAGCTCGTTCTGCATCGGCGGCACGCCTGCTTCAGACCGCTCGTCCTTATTCGTCAGGTTGGCGGGGCAAGAGACCTCCGGTGTCGGCCGGATACCTGGCGGAGGCGAACTGGCGTGCTTTGGCCGCAAAGTAGGCTTGCACCCATCGGAACCGCTCGCCGCTCTTCGTGAGCCCCACCGCGTCCGCAATCGAGGCGAGACTGAGCGTCCTGCCGGCGCAACCCCAGTTTCCCTCGGTAACCTCCTCAATGATTACCAGGATGCTGCTACCCTGCCGCGTATCGGTGGCATCAGCGTCAGCCAGCGCACGCAGGAAGGCGGTATTGACCATGGCGTGCACTTCGCTCTTGTGCGTCTGACTCATATACCCTTCCGGAACGCTCAGCCGAGCCAGGAATTTCCCTGGCTTGCTGACGTAGCCTGCATCCGTTCGACCTCCGACCCACCAGTCACCGGTGGGTATTGGGGTGAAGAAAACGGTGGCGAAAGCCAGCCCGCCTTGCGTTCTGGCGCCGCCTTCCATGTTCAAAAGTACCTCTGTAAGTTGATTGGCCAGCGCGGCCTTGCGATCGACGGACAGGGCATCCTGTGGGTAATAGATCTGAAGTATGGGCATTATCTCTCTCCCCCGGCCTGGTCGGGAGAGAGATGACTCCCGATTCCAGGCCAACGCTGTCACTCCGGTATCTCTTAAGGCGCGGACTCAACTAGCAATAGGTCCGTATCCTCAGGCCCGGTGCGCAATCTGATGCGCCCCCCGGTGGCTCCCCATAGCCCCGCGCTGTCTCGTCGCGCTAGCGCGGTATCGCCGATCCATGCCTGCCCCTCGAGCACAAAGGCATATAGCCCGCGGTCTTCGGCTGCCAGTGAGTATTCCAGCGTCATGGCCCTATCGCTCGAGATGCGCGATATCTTGACGTCCTGCGCAAGGCGCAGTGCGCCGTCAGCATTTCCAGCCAGAGTTACCAGCCGGTTGCGGTCTCGGACCGCATCGTACCGGCCACGGGCGTAGGAAGGCGGCAGTAACAGCTGATCGGGCAGAATCCAGATGTAGATGATATTGGCGTCCTCGTTGCGCAGGTTGAGCTCAGAGTGCTTGCCGCCAGCGCCTGCGGAAAACGCGTAATAATCCCCCGCGCTCAGCTGGTCGATGTTCCCGACAGTGTTGATATGCGTGAGCTGTCCCTTGAGGACAAAGGCGCAGATGATGAAATTGTGGTGGCGGTGAATGTTGTAGCCACATCCCGGACCACTGAATACCTCATCTCCGAATACGCGCAACTTACCAAATCCCTTGCGGCCGCTTTGAAATGGGCCGAAATTGAAGCTGGAGTGGCGCGTCAGCGTAGCCTCCGGATGGCCGGCGATATAGGAGGAGCTTTCGCCGGTGGACAGGAACTTGTTGTACCCGCGCTCGGCTGCGGGCAGTACGAAAGTCGGATTCATAATTCTACTCCTGGTAGTTTGTTCAGACTGCCGCGCGCAAGAGGGGCTGCCCCGCGGCGTACGGTATCTCGACCATCTCGAACAGGCGTTTCGGGGTACCGCAGTCCGGACAGGCCCAGTCTTCGGGCACATCGGCCCAGCGCGTGCCGGCCGCCAGTCCGTGCTCGGGTGACCCGAGGGCTTCGTCATAGAGAAAGCCGCATCCGAGGCAAAGCCAACGTTTGAAGGGTTCTAAATCCATGGTTCGTTCTCCTGGGTGGTTGTGACAGTTGTTGCATTTGCCGGTGTCGCTAGGCCAACGCCGCCGGGACCAAGGGAATAAAATGACGTCCAGTTCGCTGTGACCGTCTGTCACTCTGCTGACCAGCCGGTTCACGGAGGCAAGGTCGCAGCGGACAGCTCCGGCGGGACCCTGCAGCGTGTAGCAGCAGGTTCCGCGCCTTGGAGACTGAATGTTCCGCTGACATGCGAACTCCTCACCGGTACCCGGTTAATGAGTGGAAGTGCTTGCCTCAAGCCACAGCAACCCGAGCTCATTCCCGTCGACTTCGATAGCGAGCATGCGCGTGTTGTCGATAGGGTAGTAACCCCAGCCGGTGTTCGCCGATTGGTCGTTCGGGTTTAGTCCTGCGAGGCTCAGAGTGCCGTTGCCTGCGTTCTGTGAGCCGCTGACCGCGATTCCAGAGGATGGCGAGCCGCTGTTGTTGAGATCGACCGAGCCCGAAAAAGTACCCGCGGTAACACTGACTGGGCCTACCGCGCTGAAGGTTCCCGAGCTTGCATTGAGTCCGAGGACAGTCATCCCATAGGCGCCTGAGAGTGCGTTCGTGTTCCCGGTCTGCGCGAAGGCCGGCCCTTCAGTGGTCTGGAAGGAGTCCACGCCGATCACCAGGCCGTTACCGTTCCCGTCCAGGTACAGCTGAAAGGACAGAGTTACACCGGTTGTGGGGAAGCTCACCGGGCTGATTGTCACGCGCCCATTGGGGGCGACGATCCATGAGCCGCTGAGCTGATTGCCCTGATGCACGTTGTAGTCAGCAAATGCTGCGGCGCCGGAAACCGACCCGTCCGCGTTCAGGCCGAATCCGCCTGCGATGGTGACCGGACTGCCCGAAGGCGCGGCATTGTCCAGTCCCGCAACGCCGAAGGCGTAGCTCACTCCCGCGACACTCGCCAGCGTGAACTTTCCCGCGTTGGCGCCCTGACCCAGCCCTACACCCCCGAGATTTGCATTGGCAACGTCGGCCTGATCCTCGATGAGGTAGATTCGCGTCGTACTGACGGCATAAGCGCTGAACGTCATGCCCGGGACCGTGGCTGGGACGAGCGCGATCGTGACTCGACCATAGGCGTCGGCAGTGCTCACCGTCCCGGAGGTGAACGCCTGTCCGGTGAGCGCCGAACCGCCATCGTTGATGTCGAGCACGCTGTCAGTTACGACGAGCGCGCCGCCGTCGAAGTGCAGGATTCCGCCGGCGGCGAGTGCCTGGCTGCTGTTGGTGTCGCTTCCTTGGACGGCGAATGCGTACGTGCCGTTGGGAGCCGCTGCGCTGGTTTGCAGATCGAGAGAGCCCGTGGCTGTCGCCCAGTTGTCGTGCTCCGATATGAGAGCCCGCGTGTTAGATACGAGGCTGCCACGCAAGGTGAGGAGTCCATTGACGCCGATGACAGGAGCGCCCGGCGTGTTGTCGGGCATCGCCTGCAGAGTCACCTGGAGGTCACTACCCGAGGTGCCAAGGGAGGACTTTGAGGGGTCGAGGGTGAAGTGATCACCAGAGGTGAGATCGGTGAAATCCTCCTCGCCACCGGTGATCAGGCCACTCGCAACCTTGAAGGCACCCGCAATGCTGTAGGGGCCCTGACTCTGATCAACACCGGCGAGATGGAACACATATGTGCCATCGGCCAGGACCGGATTTGCGCCCCCGGTGATCGTGACGCCTCCGGACGCCGACTTGGTGCTGTCCGCAATCGATGTTGCCGTTATGGTTACGGTGCCGCCCCCCGGCACCGTGGCAGGCGGCGTGTACGTTGTCTGAGCGCCGCTTGCGGTCTGTATTGGATTGAACGACCCGCAGTCCGCACTGCTGCAGATCACGGTCCAGTTCACGCCGGAAGCGCTCACATCGTTGCTGACCGTGGCGGACAGGGTGGTAGTGTTGCCCGCCTGAATCGCGGTTGGCAACGGTGGCGAAAAGGCCACCTGTATCGGCAACGATGATCCGCCACCTCCGCCGCAGGCGGATAGAAGAGCGGCAAGAAGGGCGAGAAATTTCCGGTGAACTTTCATGACGATGCTCCCTAAGTGGTGTTGTGTGTAAGGGCTGGAAAGAAAGCTGGCGCGACCCCCATTGCAGTCGCGGGATTTCACGCCAATGAGAGATGGTTGCTTCACGGAAGGGCTCCCCTATGGGGGTCGTGGCCAGCCGGATCCTCGGCGAAGAATTCCACGAACACTCCTACCGGCCCGACGGGCTCGACCTCGTGCAACTGTCTGGGCCAGACCACTCCAGGTCGTTCTTTAGTGAGGATCTCCTCATGAAACGGGTCAAGAACCCGATAGCGCAGTGCCCCGTGGGTGATGTGGATCAGGGCCCAGACGCCGGCCTTCGTGCGGTGCTCACGCCGCAGACCTGCCGGAAGGGTGTACTCATCGAAAATCGGCGTGCGCTTGTATGCCTTCAGGCCCGCGGGAAGGATGGGTTTCATAACTGCTGCTCACGTGGCTGGAGCGTTGACCCTTGGAAAGGTATGAAACGCCCATCTCTTCCGAGTACCGTTCCGTGAGCACTCGCGATTCCGCCCTCCAGGCTGCGTGCGATCAGTCGTGCTCGCCGTACGAGCAGCTCGGCGGCCGCGGGCGTGCATATCCCTTGCACCGCTGACGCGAACAGCTCCAACCAGCGATCGAAGTGAGGCGCGCTGACGGGCAGAGTCCGATGCTTGCTCAGTGGACGGCCCCGATAGCGGCCGCTACCTAGTGCAATGGACGACCAGAATTCACACATGCGCTGCAGGTGGAATTCCCAGTCCGCAATACGTGCGTGGAAGATCTCTCCAAGCACAGAGTCCCCTCGCACGCGACGGTAGAACTCGTGAACGACCCGTTCGATGGTCGCCTCATCGATAAGCATATGCACGGATGGTTGAAGGGCCATTGAGCCCCTTAGGATCACCAGTTTCGTGATGCACCGCGATTGGTCACGATCTGTGGACGTGGCTTTCGTCATGTAAGGGCCTGATTGGGTCGATTGCGGTGCCGAACTGCTCTCGAAAGGCTAGGCCCCTTCCCAGCAGCTGCATGTTCCAAAAGACCGGAGATGTTCCGATCTTCCGATTATTATTAGAACGGTCGCGGTCGGTCGTTCGGTGAACGGCGATGGCTGATAAAACTGTCCCGGAAGCCTCAATTTCGGTAGGGCGCGAGCTTCGGACTTTGCATCCGAAGTCGCGCATGGACCGCATCGAGGTCCGCCGCGAGGGGCGAGCCGAACCATTGATAGAAACGGCGCCTACCCTGACGAGTGCTCGAATCGGATGGGCAGGTATCGCGCTGGAGACGCACCGGATCGCTGCCGGCGTAATCCCCCAACACGAGCACCCGGAGCATTTCCTGCAGGTGGTGCTAGAGGGCTGTGTCAAATACGAAGTGCAAGCCGGCGGAAGACGTACTCGGTTTGTAGGGACACCCGGCACCGTCATCCTCCAGCCGCGAGGAGCCGTCGATGAAATACGCTGGTTGGGGCCGGTTCACACGGTTGCCGTGGCGATGCATCCGACATTGCTGACGCAGTCGCTGGAAACTACCGCGCACCGCAGCGACATCGAGCTGCGACAAGGCTTTGACTTAAAGGATCGACATATTGCATCGATCCTGAACACCATGACGCTCGACTTAGCGGAGGGTTCTCCGGCAGGGCGACTGTATGGCGAGTCCTTGGCAGATTCGCTGGCCGTGTATCTTGCGTCCCGGCATGCCGTTGGAAATCCACTCACTGTTCTTGTTCCTGGAGGGCTGCCGGCATACCGTCTCAAGCGGGTACTGGGTTTCATCGGCGAGAACTTGGGAGATGACCTGAGCTTGGGTCAACTTGCGAGCGTTGCTGGCATGAGCCCCCACTATTTCTCAGAGATGTTTCGCCAGAGCACTGGCCACTCACCCTATCAATACGTGCTCTTGCAAAGAATCGAGCGCGCGAAACAGAAGCTCCGCACTCGAGATTGCAACGTTTTGGCTGCGGGCGTCGAGGCGGGGTTTGCCAATCCCAGTCACTTCGCGCGTACCTTCCGACGGATCGTTGGAACCTCGCCGTCGAAGTTTCAGGAAGACGCCAACGGGTAACGCACGGAGAGCTAGCGCTCTTACAGGTAGCGGGGCTTAGCGCCATTTGCCAGGGAAATTCTCATCGGTGGCTGAGCCAACATGCACACTTGTGACCGGCCGGCTTTCCTCGGAACCAAGCCTGTGGAGACGGATCGGTTGGCGTGGGTTTCCGAGCTGGGCACGCGTGAATCGATAATCCGGTGGGTAACAAGCAAATACCCACCGGGTAGAATCGGAATAACCTCAAGGTCTTAGGCCAGTCCGACAACTCCGGCCGGGGGCGCCAACCGGCACAATTCTATTCCCACGGCTGGCGGATTCTCGGTAAAGGATCGGGTCCGTCGATCAGTCCGGCGGCGCGACGCGACGTGCGAGAAAGTCCCGGGTGAGCTGCCCGACCTGGTCCGCTTGTTCGTCCAGCGCGAAATGGCCGGCATCGAGGATATGGATCTCCGCGTCCGGAACATCGCGTGCGTATGCCAGCGCGCCCGGCACGATGAATGACGGGTCATAGCGTCCCCACAGGACGAGGAGCGGAGGCTTGTATGCGCGCAGCCACGCCTGCCAGGCCGGATAGGCGGCGACGTTCGTGCGGTAGTCGTACAGCAGCGCAGCCTGGATCTCATGCTGGCCGGGGCGCGACAGCAGCGCGAACTCCTCCGTCCAGGCATCTGGGTCGTAGCGCTCAGGATTTGGGCTATTGCCCAGATGGCGCTGTTTGGCACCCTCGAGCGAGACGAAAGCGTCGAGCTGTTCGGGATGCGCCGCCGGATCGGCCCAATACCTGGCGATGCCCGCCCACTTCGGGCCGAGCCCCTCGTGGTAGGCGTTGGCGTTCTGGACGATGAGCGCCTGAACCCTTCCCGGGTGGGCGAGCGCCATACGCATGCCGACCGGGCCGCCGTAGTCCTGCATGAAAAGCACATATCGGCCGATCTCGACCTGTTCGAGCAGGGCGCCCATCGTCTCGGCAAGGTGGTCAAAGGTGTAGCGGTAGCGGGATGGCGGCGGCGCCTCGCTCTGGCCGAAGCCGGGATAGTCCGCTGCAATTAAATGGTAGCGATCTGCGAGCAGCGGAATCAGGGGAACGTACATCCGCGACGACGAAGGGTAGCCGTGCAGCAGGACGACTGTCGGCGCATCCTTCGACCCTGCTTCGAGGTAGAACAGGTTTACGCCGGCCACGTTCGCATGGCAGGAGGCTATCCCAGCTGAGGTGGGAGACATGGCTTTGCTTCCTTCAGCCACTTCACAACTGATCTGCTTTCATCGATCAACTTCCCGCGCGCCAACTGCAGCGCGTCCGATAGCAGCGCCAGGAGGGTTCAAGTTCGCGCCAGAAAGCATGTGCTGCAAGACATCACACACGCGCCTAGAGCCGCGCCTGTAGCAGGGCGCGCAGCACTGCGGCTAAAGCTAACGCCGCCAGCACCCCACCCACGTACAGCAGTGCAAACCAGCCGAGCCGCGACCGCAGCGAGCGTGCCTCTCGCGCCTCTTCAGCCATGGTAACCCTCACCGTGACGCACTTTTCCGCGGAACACCCAGTAGGACAATGCCGTGTAAGAAAGAATGATCGGCAGGACGATCGCCACGCCGATCAGGGCGAAAATCTGGCTCGATCGGGGAGCGGACGCCGCCCATATGCTCAGGTCCGGGGGCACGATGTTCGGGAAGATGCTGATCAGCAAACCGCTGTAGCCGAGAAACATGATGGCTTCCATCAGGATGAACGCGCGCGCGTCGTGGCCGGAGTGCGCCGAGCCGAAAATGCCGACGACGCAGCCGAGGACGAGCAGCGGTACCGGGGCGAAGTACATGAAGTTATATCCGGCGAACCAACGGTGCGCAACGGCCGGCTGCCCGATCACGGTCCAGAGGCTGATCACTCCGACGATCGCGAGCAGAACCACCGAGGCCGGCTTCAGCAGCCTGCGCATGCGCCGCTGCAGATCGCCATCGGTTTTCATGACGAGCCAGCCGCAGCCGAGCGCTGCGTAGGTGACGAGCAGTCCCAGTCCGCAGAACACCGGGAATGGCGCGACCCAGCCAAATGCCTCACCCGCAAATCGCCCATCGACGACGCGGATGCCCTGCAAGAGCGTGCCAAGAATCAGCCCCTGACAGAACGTCGCCGTCCCGGAGCCTAAGACGAAGGCGAGATCCCACAGGTTCTGCGTACGGCGCGCCTTGGCACGAATCTCGAACGCGACGCCGCGGAAGATGAGGCCGCAAAGCATCCCGATCACCGGAAGATAGACCGCCGGCAGCAACGTCGCGTAGGCAACGGGAAAGGCACCGTACAGGCAAGCGCCGCCGAGCACCAGCCAGGTCTCGTTGCCGTCCCAGACCGGAGCCACCGTGTTCAGCATGACCTCACGGTCTCCCTCGCGATCAAAGAACGGAAAGAGCAGGCCAATGCCCAGATCGAAGCCATCGAGCAGCACGTAGAGAAGCACGCTGAGACCGATGATGCCTGCCCAGATCGTTGCAAGATCGATTCTCATGTGCGGCTTACTCGTCGATCGGATCGGTGGCGCGCGAGAGGGGACGCTGGGCAAGGGGCGTCAGGCTCGCGCCACCCTGGCCCGGAACCTCAGCTCCCATATCGCCGGCCTCTGGTCCCTTCGCCATCAGCTTCACCATGTAGTAGCTGCCGGTACCGAAGACCAGGAAATACACGATGAGGAGAATCAAAAGCGAGGTCCCGACTTGCTGCGAAGACAAAGGCGATAAGCCATCCGCGGTGCGCAGCACGCCGTAGACAACCCAGGGTTGGCGTCCCACCTCGGTAGTGATCCAACCCGCGAGCAAAGCGATGAGCCCCGACGGGCCCATTGCCAGGGCGAAGTACTGAAACCAGCGCGTGTCATAGAGCTTGTTGCGCAGGCGCAGTATCAGGCCGAGCAGACCGAGCAGCAGCAAGAGCAGTCCCATGCCGACCATGAGGCGAAAGCTCCAGAACACTATGGTCGAATTGGGGCGGTTTTCGGGCGCGAACTCCTTCAGGCCCGGGATCTCGCCACTCCAGCTGCGCGTCAGGATCACGCTGCCGAGATGCGGGACGGACAAGGCGTATTTGGTTCGCTCCTCGTGCATGTCCGGCCAGCCAACCAGATTCAGCGACGTTCCCCCGCGCTCTCTCTGCCACAGGCCTTCGATTGCAGCGATCTTCGCCGGCTGATGCTCGAGCGTATTGAGGCCGTGTGCGTCGCCGGCGATCATCTGGATCGGTGTCGCCACGAGGATCATGCCGACCGCCATCGAGAACGAAGTGGTGATGGCGGCGCCACTTCGGCCGTTGAGCAGATGCCAGGCGGCGCAGCCCGCTACGATGGTCGCCGCTACCAGGAAGGCCGCCAGCGACATGTGCACGAGCCGGAACGGGAATGAAGGATTGAAGACGATTTTCAGCCAATCGAGCGGCACGACCCTGCCATCGATGATCTGGAAGCCCTGCGGGGTCTGCATCCAGCTGTTCGAAGCCAGGATCCAAAATGTCGAGAGCAGCGTGCCGAGCGCCACCATGACTGTGGCAAGAAAGTGCAGCCGGGCACCGACCCGCTGCCAGCCGAACAGCATGATGCCCAAGAAACCGGCCTCGAGGAAAAATGCCGTCAACACCTCGTAGGCGAGCAGCGGTCCGTTGATGGAGCCAGCGAAGCGTGAGAAGCCGGCCCAGTTGGTGCCGAACTCGTAGCTCATCACGACTCCGGAGACGACTCCCATGCCGAACCCGACCGCGAATATCTTCGACCAGAAGAGGAATAGCTGCCGGTAGACCATCTTGCCGGTTCGCAGCCATAGACCCTCGAGCACCGCAAGATAGCTCGCCATCCCGATGCTGATCGCGGGGAAGATGATGTGAGCCGAGATCGTGAACGCAAACTGGAGTCGCGCGAGAAGCAGGACATCGCTGGTCTCGAGCATCAGACTTGTACTCCGAAACTCGGGTGCCTAATGGCCTGCATCCCGAAGCCCTGAGCGCCCTTCACACGCTTTCAGTAGGCCACGCGCGCAGCGGGGAATCTGTTGGACGATGGTATCGGCTCGCGGCGGGGACCGGACCCGGCTCGGGTGGCGGATTCTGCGGGGTTCGATGAGGGAGCAGGGACGCTGTCGAATGTGCGACTGCACATTTCCGTCAAGTTGAGGCGGACGTACCCGGGACCCCGGCGCCGTCGAAGGGCCGATACGTTGGTGCAATAGCATTCCGCTGATCGCTGCGGGCCCAATAGCGCTACCTTGCTGCTGGGCGCCCGACGCAGCGCCTTTACCGGCTGTTCTCGGCCCAGCAGAAGTCTGTCTGCACCCGGTGAAGGCATGATGCTGAAACTAAGGCTGATCTGGGTCCTGGCAGTTGTCGTGGTCGGTACACTGGCGTTTTTCGCGCTGGCGCACCGCGCGGCAATTGCCCCTGTGGAGCCGCCGGCGGCCTCTGCTTTCGCGCCCGAGTTGATCGCGCGTGGCGAGATTTTGGCCACGGCGGGGAACTGCGAGAGCTGCCACACGACCAAGGGCGGCCAGCATTTTGCCGGTGGGCTGGGGATCGGGACTCCTTTCGGCACGATCTACACGTCCAACATCACACCGGATCCCGCGAGCGGCATCGGCCGCTGGTCCGAGCCCGCGTTCGCGCGCGCGTTGCACGAGGGCGTCGCCCGGGATGGCTCACATCTCTACCCCGCATTTCCCTTCGATCACTTTACCCGCATCACCGACGATGATGTGCAGGCGCTCTACGCCTATCTCATGACGCGTTCCCCGGTGAACCTCGTTCCGCCGGCCAATACTGTGCCCTTCCCGGTCAACATCCGCGCCCTGCAGTGGGGATGGAAACTGCTCTTTTTCCGGCCGGGGGTGTTTCGGCCCGATTCGACCAAGAGCGAAGCTTGGAACCGAGGCGCCTACCTTTCGGATGGCCTGGCCCATTGCGCCGCCTGCCACTCTCCACGCAATGCCCTCGGGGCCTCGAAAACCGGAGCACGCGCGTACACGGGGGGCCTGGTCGATGGCTGGGTGGCGCCAGCTCTGACGGCGGCCAATCCTGCACCGCTTCCCTGGACCGAGGCGGAGCTCTACGACTTCCTGCGCACCGGGGGAAGCGCACTGCACGGCGTCGCTGCCGGCTCAATGTCGGAGGTGATCCACTTCGGACTCGCGAAGCTCCCCGATGCCGACGTCAAGTCGATCGCCACCTATTTTGCGGACATGAACGGGGCCGCGACACGGGCGGCAGGCGTCAGTTCGGTACTGGTCAAGGCAATGAGCGCCTCGGGCGTTGATGAGAAAGAGGAGAGCGATCCGGGTGCGAGTCTCTACATCGCCGCCTGCGCTTCCTGCCATTACAACCGTGGACCTGCGCCCCTGATCGCGCGACCGGAGCTCGCGCTCAACAGCGCCCTGTCGGCAGCGGAACCCACCAATCTCGTTCAGGTCATGTTGCACGGCGTCGGTCTCAAGGACGGCGCACCAGGACTTTTCATGCCACCTTTTGCCCACCTGAGCGACGCGGAGATCGCGAGCCTGGGCGCGTATCTGCGCCGCACGCGCACCGACCAGCCCGCGTGGACGGATCTTGAAGGGAAGGTTGCGGCGATCCGCAAGGCGGGCAGCGGGTCATGATCAACCGACCGTCTCACCCGAGGTGAAAATGTCCATCGCATTCCAAATCAACGGGCGGCCGGCATCGGTCGATGTGGCCGGGGAGACGCCACTGCTCTGGGTGATTCGCGACGTAGTCGGCCTCAAGGGCACGAAGTTCGGATGCGGGATCGGCATGTGTGGTGCCTGCACCGTGCACCTCGAGGGGCGCGCCATCCGCTCCTGCATCACGCCGGTCAGCGCAGTCGACGGAGCGCAGATCACCACGATCGAAGGACTTGACCCCGAGGGCAGACACCCGCTGCAGCGGGCCTGGATCGAGACGCAGGCGCCGCAATGCGGTTACTGCCAGTCTGGGCAGATCATGCAGGCAGCTTCTCTTCTCAAGGACTACCCGGACCCCAGTGACCACGACATTGATGCCGTCATGGGCGGGAACCTGTGCCGCTGCATGACGTACCGGCGGATCCGCGCCGCCATCAAGCTGGCCGCCAAGGAAATGAGGGGCAGCGCCGCACATGGATAATCCTCAGCGCCCCCCGCGCGCCGATGCGGGGCTTGCGCTCTCACGCCGTGGATTCTTGATCGGGGCTGCCGGCACCGGCTTCACACTCGCCTTCGCCCGCACTGCATTGGCCGTAGCCGATCCGGCCGCGGCGGTTGCCGGGAAGCTCTTCGAACCGACCATCTGGTACCACATCGACCGCGAGGGTCTTATCACGGTCAATGTCATACGCGCCGAGATGGGCCAGCACATCGGCACAGCCGTGGCGCGCATCCTTGCCGAGGAACTCGAGGCCGACTGGAGCGCGGTGCGCATCGACTCGGTGGACTCGGACCCGAAGTGGGGGCTGATGATCACCGGCGCCAGCTGGTCGGTGTGGCAGAGCTACCCCCTGTACAGCCGCGCCGGCGCCGCGGGCCGGATCGCGCTCATCGAGGAAGGTGCGCGGCTCCTTGGCCTCCCCAAGGCAACCTGCACCGCGCGCTCGAGCGTCGTGCATGGGGGAGGGCGCTCGATCACCTATGCTGACATCGTGCGGCGTGGCAATCTCAGCCGCAGCTATACCGCTGAGCAACTGCAACAGTTGCCGATTAAGGCTCTCGCCGAGCGTCGCCTGATTGGCCAGCCCGTGCGGGCGATCGACATTCCCGCAAAGACCAACGGCGCGGGCCGGTATGGTATCGACGCGGAAGTCGATGGCATGGTGTATGCGCGGCCGAAGGTACCGCCCACCCGCAACGGATCGAAGGTCGTTGCGGTGGACGATTCCGCCGCCAAGGACGTTAAGGGGTATCTGCGCAGCATCGTCCTCGAAGACCCGTCCGGCACCGTGCCCGGATGGGTGATGGTCTTTGCGGATTCCTTCTTTGGTGCCAGCACCGCGGCCGAAAAGGTCAAGGTGGAGTGGGCCTCAGATGACACCGCCAAGGTCTCCGAGAAGGATCTGCTCGAGCGCGGGCGGCAGCTGATCGAGAATCCCTCAGGCGGCTCGTTGCTGGTGGGCGATCCCGGCATCGATGCGGCCTTCACCGCCGCGAAATCCAGCCTTGAGCGCACCTACACGACTGCGAGCGCACTTAATTTCCAACTCGAGCCGGTCAATGCGCTCGCCTGCGAGAAAGGCGGAGTCTGGGAGATTCACACCGGTAACCAATGGCAATCGCTGATTCTGCCGACGATCGCCAAGGCGCTCGGTGTAGCCGAAGACAAAGTAATCATGCGTACCTATCTGCTCGGTGGGGGATTTGGCCGGCGACTGTACGGGGATTATGCGGTGCCCGCGGCACTGGCGGCGAAAGCAATCGGCAAGCCGGTGAAGATGGTGTGCACGCGAGCCGACGACACGCGCTTCGGCTCCTTCCGTTCCCCGTCGATTCAACGGCTGCGCATGGCGTTCGACGGTGACGGCAAGGCCATTGGCATGGAGCACCACGCCTGCGCGGGCTGGCCAACGCAGGTGCTGGCCCCGGGTTTCATGTCCAAGGGGCTGAACGGAGAGCCCTACGACACCTTCTCGATCTCGGGCGCGAATCACTGGTACACAGTCGGAGCGCATCGCGTGCGGGCGCTGTCGAACGACCTGGCCAATCGCGCTTTCCGTCCCGGCTATCTGCGTTCGGTCGGATCAGGCTGGGTCAATTGGGCGCTTGAGAGCTTCATGGACGAGGCTGCGCGAGCTGTGAAGCGCGACCCGGTTGAGTTTCGCCTGGCGATGCTAGATGGCGTCGGGCGGAACGCCGGCAGCGCACCCAACGCAGTGGGCGGTGCATTGCGGCAGGCGCACGTGCTGAGGCGGGTGGCGGAGAAGGCGGGCTGGGGTGCGCCCGTGCCTAAGGACACCGGTCTCGGTATCGCCACAACCTTTGGCCAGGAGCGCACCATGCCGACCTGGACGGCCTGCGTCGCCCGGGTCCGAGTTGACCGGGTGAGCGGGCGAGTGATGCTCGAGAAACTGACGCTTGTCGTTGACGCCGGCACGATCGTCGATCCGGATGGGGCGCTCGCGCAGGCCGAAGGCTCCTCTCTCTGGGGGGCGAGCCTCGCGCTGCACGAAGGTGCTGAGTTCGTGAATGGCCAGATCAGGGAGACGAATCTCGACGCTTACACGCCGCTGCGCATGGGCGACATGCCGGACATGGACATCGAATTCGTCGCGAGCACCGAGGTGCCCGTGGGCTTAGGCGAGCCCTGCACCACGGTGGTGGGTCCGGCGATAGGTAACGCCATCTTCGCAGCTGTCGGCGCCCGGGTGCGTCACCTGCCGATCAGGCCTGCGGCGGTTCTCGAGGCGCTGGGGAAGAGCTCCTGAGAACGGAGGGTCGCGATGCGCGCGACACTCCGTCATCGTTGCCAAGAGCATGTCCCGGTAATTGCCACGACCTTTCCGAGCTGAGCGGGTCATCGAGCGTACTTCGAAAGACGGCGCGATACCGGCCGCTAGCATCTGGTTTAGGCGTGTCATTGCGAATGGGATCGGACTGCCGCCCGGGGTTTCTTGCGAGCCACTGAAGAGAACACGTTTGATGCAGGGCACCGCTATGCTAGATGACACACACAACGTGCTCGTTCTCGCGGCCCGTCTTCTTCTTGCGACACTGTTTCTAATTTTCGGCTGGAGAAAGCTCAAGGACTTTTCGGGCACGGTGAATCAAATGGTGGAGCTTCGTGTTCCGACGCCGGTACCGGCCGCTGCGGTAGCAACCTTCATGGAGCTTCCGGTGGCCTTCGCGGTCGCGGTCGGCGCGTTTACGCGTCCCGCGGCTTTCCTCATGGCCTCATATACGCTGGGCACTGCGCTTATTGGACATCGCTATTGGGCAGTGAAGGGCTCCGGGCGCGTCGACAGCATGGACGGCTTTTACAAGAATCTCAGCATTATTGGAGGCTTCCTGCTGTTGTTTGTCACTGGTGCCGGGAAATATTCTATCGATGCGTTGCGCGCAATCGCCGCGCCATGATCTGTGGGCTGTCGGGAGGACGAAGCGATCTCACCTCGCATGAGATCGGAGAGGCCGTCGCGTGCTCCCGGCACATACGTTCTGCGGGGTGTTCCTCTATACCCGACGTTGTTCCCGACACGCCGCTGATGCGGGTGGCATTCGCACGGCCCCTTCCCGGCTGACAATACCATCGTGTAATCGACACCCGGGCCCCGCGGCTGCTCTACTCGCTGCACACGGCAGTTGGTACTGCCGGGAGACGCAAACCGGAGGATGGTCGCCATGGCCCACGTTGCACACGCCAAGGGGCACAGAGGCGCGACGCTGCGCGGTGCGCTCCTTACCCCGACTGATCTATCCCCGGAAGCGACACGCGATATCAGTGGAGCAATGAACGCCATCCTGGCGGATGTCTTCGCGCTATACCTGAAGAGCAAGAACTTTCACTGGCATCTGAGCGGCCCGCACTTCCGAGACTACCACCTGCTCCTCGATGAGCACGCGGATCAGATCTTTGCGATGGCGGATCCGATCGCGGAGCGCGTTCGCAAGGTTGGTGGCACGACGCTGCGTTCCATCGGCAACATCGCGAGATTACAGCGTATCAGCGATAACGATGCCGACTATGTCGAGCCGTCCGACATGCTCGCGGAGCTGCGTGAGGACAATAAGACGCTGGCTGCTCGGCTGCGCGAAGCGCACCACGTGTGCGAGGAGTACGGCGACATCGCCACGACCAGTCTGATCGAAATCTGGGTCGACGAGACCGAGCGGCGCACCTGGTTCCTTTACGAAGCGAGTCGTCGGACGGATTCGGGCGGTCGCTGAACGCAACGAGACGCGATCGGGCGAATCGATCGTTTTAGCTCGAGGAGAACAGTCATGCGGCGACCTGTGAGTCTGACGTTACCACTCCTCTCGGGTCTTTTGTTCACGACGACGGGCGCACTTGCTGCGGGCGCCGCCTCCCACCTGCCGGACCCCGCCAGAGCCGCCACCGCTGATAAACTCTTTCGTCTGGATTGCGGTCGCTCCGTTGCAAACGACGAGTCGGTGTGGACGCCGGGCGAAAACGTCGGGCGCACGATCAAATTTTCCTCTACCTGCTGGCTGGTGAAGCACCGCGGCGACTGGCTGCTTTGGGATACGGGCGTTCCCGATTCCGCCCTTCACAACCCCAATGGGTGGTCAACGTTGCCCAAACTGATCGTCTATCACCTGGACAGGTCGATCACTGATCAACTCGCGCAGATAGGGTTGAAGCCGAGTGACATTACAATCGTCGCAATCTCCCATACGCACGGGGACCACATCGGTAACGTGCAGGAGTTTCCCGACTCGAAGATTATGATGCAGCGTGCTGAGTACAACTGGATCAATTCCGGCGGGAATGCCCCCAACGACAACGTGAAACAGCTGCTGGCGCTGGCGCGCCAATTGATGGGGACGCCGAAAAACCTTCAGCTGGTGGATGGTGATACGGACGTATTCGGCGATGGGAGCGTGACTCTGATATCCACTCCGGGGCACACCCCAGGTAGCCAGTCGCTGCTGGTTCATCTCAAGAAGTCCGGCTTCATCATCCTCTCGGGAGACGTCGCTCATTCGGAGGAAAACTTTGAGAAGGACATCGTGCCGTCGCTCAACACCGATAAGGCAGCGTCAATCGCATCGATGGAAAGAATCAGGGGGATGATCGCAACATACAAGGCGACCTTCTTCATCAACCACTACAAAGAGCAAACCGACACATTGAAGCTCCTGCCGGCGTTCTACGACTGAATGATGTCTTTTCGCAGGAGACCTCGACGCTTAGCCAGACGGACTTAAGCCGGGATACCGCAACCGAAACGGAGTCATTTATGAGTCAAGTAGAAGTTGAGCAGAAAACCTACCAGATGCCGCCGCGGGATGGGGTCACTGTCGCACATTTCATCACGGTCGCCGACATCGGCCGTTCGCTGCAGTTCTACGAGAAGGTCTTCGGAGGGCGCATTCTGAGCAGGGGCGATAGCAAGGGCGCGCCCGGGTACCTGCAGATCGCGAATACGTGGCTGATTGTCAACGTTGGCGGCGGTCCGACGCCCGATAAACCAACGGTAACGTTGAGCGTTCCCATCGACCCCGATTCAGTCAACAGTTTCATGAATATCCGCGTTGCGGATATTCATGCCTGCTACGAGCTTTGGCGAAGCCGGGGGGCGAAATTTATCACCGAGCCGAAGGATAAGTACGGAGAGACTCGCTGCTACATTCGCGATCCTGATGGCTACATCATAGAGGTGGGACAGAGCAAGCCGGAGTTCACTTACGGCTGAGAGTGATGCGCACCCGACCAGCTAGCGCTTAGGCGGGCCCGGCGCGACTCCGATGAGGGCCCTCGAGCGGACGGCTCGGCATGGGCCTCGCGTTGGCATTCGCGCGCCAGGTGAGGTTAGGTAGGCGCGTTCGGCGGTGCTCCATCGAGCGGGGCGGTGCGGTGTCGCGCGAAGGCGTCCGCGGGCATGCGGGGTCACAGGGAGCGTGCAGGGGCAGTTCACGGGGTTCGTGAGCGCACGACTCTGCGTATTACCGGTGTGCGTAGTTCGTGAAAACGTAGTCACGTCCCTTCACGATCGTGTGGCACGCGAATCCGCACTTGGCGTCGTGTTGAGGCGGGTTGTCGGCATCCGTTGCCGGCCTAAAGGTATCTGATGCAGCATCGTAATCGAATGCGGCCCATCCCCAGCCGCCGCTATCAGCAAACCTCTTGCTGTCTTTGACCATGAAATGCGCATTAGCCTGCGTATCAGGTACCGTTGGACCGCCCGGTTCTGTCTCGGCCTTCTTCGGGTCCCAGTGGATCTTTGCCACCTTCGAACCGTCCGGGAAGGACTTGCCGTTGCCAGGTATGCCGCTCTCGTAGGCCTTTACCATCAGCGGATTACCGAGAATCACGGCGATCTTCCCTGCGTTCTCGCTGATCGAGATGACCGACCATCCCTCGTAGCCCCTGAACTCCGAGAATGCGATCCCGTTCGGCACCCGGACGCTGTACTTGTCCTGTGCCGGTAGTGCAGCTCCCGCGGCCAAGGCGGCGAGCGATACGAAAATACCCATACTGGTCAACGTGGCTCGCTTCATTCGCGCAGCTCCTTCCCGGTACTGAATGACGATGAACGATCGGGTTTACGATGGTGATCGCAAGGCCCAGTCTCCGGCAATGCCACTTTGGTATTAAACCTTGGTGTTGATGGTGGGCGCCTCACCTCAGGGAAAAGTGCGCTGTTGCTTTGTACCGCTTAGTCGCACGGTCGGACTGGACCTCTATCTTTCAGATCAGAGCCTCAGATAGCTGATAGCCGATCGTCACCACGGACTCGATACTCCCACATAGCGTGGATCCGGCGAGCGGCCATGCGCTCTGGTGCAGAGGATGTGGGATAGCAGTTCGGCGCTGGGGTCCGGAGCTGTCAGCAATTCTTCGCCCCCGCAGGTCTGCGCCGCACTAGGCCTTGAACTCTGCCTGCCGGGCGCGAGCTACGCGACCCAGAATATTTCTTAGTTCCGATAAGCGCATTCCTACGGTCGAAGCCGTCGGGCGCGGTCGCAGCGCCCATCGCTAGCCTCTAGGATGAGCGGGTGCATTCCTTTCCTGGGCATGTACCTCACGGCGATACATAAGGAGATCTATCAATGGCCACAGAAAAAGCCGGCGCGAAGCTGCGCGATGACAACGGGACCGACGCGATCGAGGCCCTCACGTCGGATCACAAGCGCGTGAAGGCGCTCTTCAAACAGTTCTCAGCCCTAAAAGAGAGGGGCGGGGATTGGAATCATGAAAAAGCGGACCTTGTTCGAAACATCTGCAGAGAGCTAAAAGTACATACCACGCTTGAGGAGGAAATATTCTATCCGGCAGTCCGAGAGCAAATTGATGACTCGGACCTGATGGACGAGGCGTTGGTTGAGCATGCCGGCGCCAAAGAATTAGTCGAGCAGTTGCAGGCTGCGGATCCGGAAGATGACTTATACGATGCAAAGGTTACCGTCTTAGGTGAACAGATCGACCACCACGTCAAAGAGGAAGAGGGTGAAATGTTCCCTAAAGCAAGAAAGGCCAAGGTCGACACCAAGGCGCTGGGTGCAGAAATGGCACAGCGTAAATCCGAACTGCAGGCTTCCTTCGACGAAGCCGAGATTACCAATGGCAATCCCCGGCCAACATCGAAATCGTCGCGGACGACCCGACAGCCCAGTTAATCTTCGCTAGGCAGCGCCCGAGCACTTCACAGCCGCAGGGGACGTTGTTGCCCCTGCGGCTGTTTAAGGCTCTGATTGATGCCACGTGTCCATTCCGGGAGCCGGCGGCGGCAGATGAGTTCCCGGTCGGGGCGCTCATCGAGAAGCTTTACGGTTCGCAGCAGCCAGACGCATGTGCAGACATATCCTCCTAAGCTTCTGCAAATGATCGCAGACGGAGAGATCGACAAGACCTTCCTCATCAGTCATCGACTGTCGCTGGATGAGGCGCCCAAGGGATACAAGGAGTTCAGCGAGCAAAAGAACCGGGTCACCGAAGTCGTTTTACGCCCCAAACCCATTAAGGCCACGGACAATTTGACCCTTAAAGATCGGGTGTATGCGGAGGTCGCCCCACGTTGATCCGCAAAAGACAGGGATTTCTCGCCCGCAACCGGCGCGGGCGCTGAAGCTCGCGAATCGAGTGGTTGAGTGAGCCCGTTAATTTCGGCCAGGGGCGGCGGACCAACCTCCGGCCGCGGTGCTGACCGGACCGGTGTAGCGTCTGAATGCGATCACCCCGATCACCACAAACAGTGCCAAGGTCACGAGTTGGGCGATCAGGAACGGTGGTTCCTTGCCGGTCGGCGCGAGTGTGTGTAGGAAGCCGAGCTTCTGAAACCCCTGCGCCACGACCACAAAGACGTTGAAGTACACAGCCACCACGATGGCTGCGACATAGATGCCCCGCCAGGCGCGGAGCAGGTGGCCAGCATAGAGCGCCAGCAGAGCGATCAAGACGATTACCAACTCGATCCCGCCTACGACCCGCGCTGGGTCGGGCGTGGGAGTTCCAGGGGGAGAGGGTAACGCGAAGCCAGTGAGGCTGATGAGCACGGTGCTCGCCAGCAGCACCGTTTCCCAGCTCGGCGCGCGTCGCCCGCGGCACAGAGCGGTCAGTGCGAAGGCGCCGGCCAGCAAGCCGATGAAGCAGACTGCGAGGTGCACTGTAAGCATGAGTGGTCTCCTGCTGTTGTGTTGCGCACGCAATGCCGAAGTAACAGAGTGCTTCGGCACTTTTACCGCCGTTTTTTTGCTTCGGGCGGAACGATGACAGGGTAGCATCCCATCGAGCTGCCGCAAGCCATGTGACCGCGGGGCTAGGGGTTAAAAGCTTCGGAAGAATTATCTGTTTCGGATCAGTGGCTTATCTGACTCACGGGGTTGCAGATAGTTGGAAGTTGATAGCAGATCCCTGGACCTTCTGTGAGGCCGAACGCGCAGGTCAGGAGCAAGACACCTTACGGAAGCGCTTGAGCACAGCGTGAGCCGATCATTCACGTGGCGCGCGAGCTCGGGTACTCAGGCGAGGAAGCGATTGGCCGACCATCCGGTGGCTTCGCGTGGATCATCACGGCGGTGCCGCTGGGTCTGCATCTGCTCGCGCCAATTGCTCGAGCACCCACCGCTCGTAGCGCAGCGGCGCTCAGTACACGGCACCGCCTCTCAGCTCCGTCACGAAAAATGGGCCCGCCGCGATCGCGTTGCGGCGCGCCTGAGTCGCACCGCCATCTGCGTTGTCAGCCGGGTTCAGCGCTTATGACGGATTTGTCCTGTTCAGTTCCTTCCTCTGGGATGCACCGCACGTGCAGTCGTGCAGGACGTCGCATAAACTTTGATGGCCACTACGGGCACACTAGCAGTGTCGCGGACGGCGTTTCCCGCCGATCAATTACTGATCCCATGGGGAAAGACCGCGCAGGAACGGATTAGGGGGTACGAATGGCTGAGAAAGCTGGCACCGTTCATACCGACAGCGGTATGGAGCATTTCGGATACAAGGAATCGCTTGATCGCGGCATCGGCAGGTTTGGCAGCTTTGCAGCCGGAGTCAGCTATATCTCGATCCTCACCGGCACTTTTCAGCTGTTCTTCTTTGGCTTCGGCACCGCCGGACCAGCCTACCTGTGGTCCTGGCCGATGGTCCTGATCGGGCAGCTGGCGGTGGCGCTGTGTTTCATGGAATTGGCCGCTAAGTACCCAGTCGCAGGCTCGGTCTACAACTGGTCGAAACAGCTGGGGAGCCGCGTCGTTGCCTGGTCTGCCGGGTGGCTGATGCTCACCGCCTCGATCGTCACACTCTCTGCAGTCGTGCTTGCGCTGCAACTGAACCTTCCTCGGCTGTGGAGCGGCTTTCAGCTCGTCGGCGACGGCAAAGGCG
The DNA here is from genome assembly GCA_963825385.1 of uncultured Pseudomonadota bacterium. Classification (GTDB taxonomy): domain Bacteria; phylum Pseudomonadota; class Gammaproteobacteria; order Steroidobacterales; family Steroidobacteraceae; genus 13-2-20CM-66-19. The sequence goes on from CAWGSX010000002.1 coordinate 258,023, forward strand.
CGTACGACTTCGCCACCAACGCGGTAATTCTGGGCACCGTCCTGATTGTTTTTACCACCGTGGTCAACGCACGCGGAGTGCGCCTAATGGCGTTGATAAACAGTGCAGGAGTGTTCATTGAGCTGATTGCCGCCTGTCTGATCGCAATCATCCTGGCGCTCCATTCAACGCGCGGGCCCGGGGTGTTTTTCTCAACGGGGGGATACGGAACTGGTGTCAGCGGAGGCTATCTGGGTGCCTTTCTCATGGCATCACTGGCTTCCGGATATGTGATGTACGGATTCGATACCGCGAGTTCTTTGGGTGAGGAGACCGTCGAGCCGCGGCGCACCGCTCCCAGGGCGATTCTGCGCGCCATCCTCGCCTCTTTCGTTATTGGTGGAGCAATCCTGGTGTTTGCGGTCCTCTCGGCGCCTGATTTACGAGACCCGCAGATCGCCAGCAGCAGCGGCGGGTTGCAATACATCGTCGAACAGGTGATGTGGGGTCCTCTGGGGAAGATCTTTCTGATCTGCATCGTTGTCGCGGTGACTGTGTGCTCCCTTGCCGTGCATACTGCCGCCATCCGTTTGACTTTCGCGATGGCGCGCGACAATGCCCTGCCGTTCGGTGAACGTCTCGCGCGGGTAAACCCGGACACTCAGACACCGATTACGCCCGCTGTTGTGATCGGTGTGATTGCAGCGCTGATCCTGGTCATCAACGTCGGCCAGCCGAAGATCTTCACCGTGCTTACATCGATCGCCGTCATCATGATCTATCTTGCGTATCTGATGGTGACGCTGCCGCTGCTGATGAAGCGACTGCAGGGACAGTGGCCGCCGGCGGATCTGGCGGCAGGTGGCTATTTCACCATGGGCAGATGGGGTCTGTTGATCAATGTCTTCGCGGTATTGTGGGGTGCCGGTATGGCGCTGAACCTGGCGTGGCCTCGCGAGGCTGTTTACGGCACGCCGTGGTACAACACGTGGGGAGCCTTCGCCTACACGGGCGTGATCCTGGGAACCGGCCTGCTGTGGTACGGACTTAAGGGTCGCCATTACCTCGGCACCCTCGCATCTCATACAGCGGCAAGCGCAAACGCGGTAGCGCACGCGAAGATCTGACGCGGTCCGGGTCGCACCGGACATCTTCTCCTGTTGTTAAGTCCGTCTAGCCGGGCCGCGAGCGGGGCTCCCCCTGCGGTAAATTGGTTGCAGAGGATTTCTGCAGCGCTGGCGTCAGCCTTGCGATGAGCCGCGCCGGGAACGAGCCCGCGACGCAGTGAAATAAGGCAACGACGACACCCGGGTCACCTTGACTCGTGCTGATAATCGAATGACAACGCAATGGCGCGTCCGGTGCGTCGTTCGACGATGGGACTGTGCGCGGGATCGCCGCGCAATTGGTTTATGGCGGCGTCAAGGTTTATCAGCCAGTGCTCACCCAGGAACTTGGTGGCGCTGAAGCCCACGCCTGCGGCGACCGTTCCGTTGTGAGTAATCAGAAACTCCGGATGACCCGAAGCAAAGGCTTGCTGCTGGTCGACTCCGTAAAGGGTCTGCAGGTAATGGTGGGTCGCCAGGGTGATGGACGGACCGGCGAACATGACGAAGCGCTTGGAGCTGCCAGGAAGCGGCATGTACACAGCCGCATCGCCGACTGCGCCTTGTGCGCCGCCGATGAACTGGCGGGCGTCAACGCGCAGGATCAGCGGAAACTTGCGTGACAGCACTACCGAGCCGTACAGCTTCCCAACCGGCGCCGCCTTGATATCACCCATCCCCTGCAGATTGGTCAAATCGTCTTTTTCCTTCCGACCGAGGTCGTACGTCAGTCCGAGCCCGAACTGGTAGTGGTCACCGCGCAAGAAGTTATAGCCGATACCCTCGCCGCTGGAGATGAAAGCGACGTCGCGGTAATAGAAGAGGAAATCAGGTCCGCCGCTGAGGCGGTAGGCGTGCGAGCCGTCATATACGGGCTGCACCTCCGCGGCCGCTCCTACCACGGAACGCCATTCGGGTAAGTTGGGTTCGAAAAGTCGCGCGAGGATAATGCCGCCGGAATACTGCCATTCTTGAAGTGGGGAGGGTGTCTGGGCACAAGCGGAGCGAGGGGCTGCGGCGAGCAACAGCAGCGTAACCGCAGAAAACAGCCCGACGGCAGCGCTCTTCATGACGAAGTGCTAGCGGAAGTGAAGATGTGCACGGGCGTCTGCTACACGACACCGTTGATTTGCCGCGACCGAAGATACCAGAGGCCGTTTACACTCCGTGCCCAGACCGACTGATCGTTGAGTCTGCCGTGCGCATCGAAGCGGTGCGTCTTAAAGAGCGGAGCAGGCTCATCCGTGGAAGAGTTCAGTAGTTCGCCGATAAAAAGCCAGCATTGCGAGCCAAGGACGAGTCCGCACCAGGGAAGTGCGTATTCTTCAGCCATTTCCACCAAGCGCAGCAATGCGAACGGCAGCTCTGCCGAGCTGCGCACGCACCGCGCTTCATGTGGAATTTCCTCGCAGCGGCGCGCAAGTGTATTCAGTAAGCGCGTGAGGTGGGGCGCGCAGGGGGTGGAATCGATGCGGCGGACATGAAGCGGGGCGGTAGGCATCACGGCTGCAGAGTGCCCGGTTGGTCAGTGCGGTTCTGTAAGACGCAATCTGAACAGCCGCGGCGGCGAGAGCTACAACCACGCTGATTTTCGGTGGCTGCAAGGATCCGCCGGGAGCAGAAGCTCCGTGTTGCCTACGCCAGCCGGACTCGGGCACTCCCTGCGGTTGGGCCAGCTGCCGGGGATAGGCCGGGTCGGTCAGGCAGTCTGAGAGCACCTGCCAAGTCAGAAGCGCATGCTGATCAGTGTATTAGATGCGAGGGGGCTGCATCAGCGGGCCCTCGCGGCCCATTTGAAATGGGGTCTGATGCCCATCGCGTGGCCGAAATTGATCGGCCGGTGATGCGCTTCCAGCGCTGAAGCTTCGCCGGGCGCAGCAGCGACTCGATTGGGCTAATGATCGCTGGCAATGTGCCAACTCGTATCCGGATCGTAGTCTTCGATGCCGCCGGCGATCTCCAGCGTATGTGCGCCGAGATTCTTCTCGCGCACAATACCGTTTTGATTGACCATGAAAGTCATGATGCCGGAATTCCCATAGACGGCCGGGTATGCCAGCAAGGCGAAGCCTGCAGTCATGCGCCCATCCGCAGCGATGTAGTTTTTGGTACCGCCCAAGGCGTGGGAGCCCTGCCGCGTCAGAATACGATAGTAATAGCCGTAGTATGGACGGCGCTTGCCTGAGGTGTGTTCTGTGGGATAACCCTCGACGCGCGCCTGCGCGATCAGCGGGCCGAGCGGACTTTCGGCCTCTCCGTCCTTCACGGGCCAATAGAGCCCATCCCTTTGTCCAGAGTGACTGAGGAACCGTTGGGCATATTGCCGCACGCGGTCCGAAGAGGATTGCAGGTCGGCGTATTCGCGCTGGGCCTCGACGTAGGCGCGACAGACCCGAATGACAGTCAGTTCGTTACGACCGACGCGACGATCGATGATCTGCTGCTCACCGGCCTGCGTATCGAAGCGCCATCCATGGGCGTTGTGCACGAGCGGGATAGGTAGGGGCCACGCCACTGCGCCGACCAGCAGCACCGCCTGGTCAACCCCGTCGTATTCAAGATGGTGAGAGTCGTCGTACGCGGCGAGGAAGTGCTCCCGACCCTCGCGGTCCGCGGTCGGATCGCCGGAATAGATCAGTCGCGCGCCACGCGGACCCAGAACGTCCAGCAGGCGGGTTGGCTCACCGGAGCGCGTAGCTGCCACGAGTGCCTGCACGGCGTCGTCCGCGCCCGCAAATTCGTGTTGCGGCGCAATCGCTGGCGCGGCGCAGAGGATCTTGGCTCCGGCCAGCATGATGAGGGTGCCCAGCATCATGCCAGACGTGCGGTTAGGCACACGGCAGCGGATGAGACTGACTGATCGCATTCTGAAGAATCGCACAGGAGCGCTCGCAGGGCATCTCATGGCTCGCGATGCCCCGCGTGACCGCCGGCGGTTGGCGCAGACGACATCGACCGACTGGAGAACCCTCGCGCCGCTTCACTGCGTACCTGAGGGCCATGACCGAACGACTCAAATGCAGGAGGCGCCGCGTGCGGGGCGGGTGCCGGTGCCCTCTCATACGAAGGGGGGTTTGCGGAAGCCGGTGCCGTACTCCTGGGCATCTCGGGGGCTGATGACTGCGCTGCGGCGGGGATTGGGAAGCCGCGGAACGTGCGCCTGTCACCGGCCGGTGTACCCAGATAGCGTGTGGCCGTCGCTGCATCACGATAGGGCACGCCGTCGCGGTGTTGGGGATCGTGCTGCCAGGGGTTTGGAATTGGGCGGGGGAGGGGCGGTCGCGGCCGCGGGGAATTGCCTGGAGGGTGCGGATAAGGTGGATAGACCACGACGCCACCTCCCAGCCAGTTGAATCCGTACCAGCCCCACCAAGGCTGGAAGACGGCAAAGCCGACACCGACGCCAAAGCCGATAAGCGCGTCCCCCAAGACTACTCCCGAGGGCAGAACGAAATAATAGGGAGGGTAATCCGGCCACTCCCAACCCCCGTAAACACCCGGGACGTAGTACGGCACATACACGATGTCCGGACTCACCGGCTCGATGCTGATTGCGCTCGCATCTTCCGTGACAGTCTGCTGAGGCGTTGAGCGCAAGGTGCCTTGACCCACAGCGCGTTGCCTAAGCCGCTGTATGGACTGCATGACATCGCCCTGCTGTGCCAAAAACGCATCGCCGAGCTCCTCGGTCCACTCGAGGTTACTGTCCATGATGTGTAGCACGGTCGGAAAGGGCAGGAGCGACTTGATGCTCAGGTCCCAGTGCTGACCCTCAGCCGCCGCCGCCAGATCGTCTCCGCTGAGAGCGACGTGTGCCGGATCATCCAGCCAGCGCGTTGCTTCTACCACTTCGAGTGGATAAGTCGAAGCAGCCAGGATCGATCCCAGCAACCGGTCAGGGTAAAGAGCGATCGGCGCGGTGAGCTGATCGAGCTGCCCCTTGCTCCAATGCTCGCCGCCGGGCGCCGTCGGCTGACTCACCGCGTCTGTGCTCGTTATGAGCAAGACCGCGGCGATCATAGCGATCACGTGCTTCACAAATCCTTACGAACTCTTTGCTTCCGCGACCAAGGCATCGTGACCGATTGGCTCTCCGCCGGTGTATACGAGGAAGTGCTTAGCGATGCGCTACCGCGGGCACTAGGTCCGCTGTGGCTAGCCGTACCGCATTGTGTGGGTGAGCCGTCGAGCTCAAGGGCCAGCTATCGCAATCGAGGCCCCGCATATGAGACGCACGAGCCCCGGACCAGGTTCGGCCACTTGGTGCAAACGGCGCATCCGATGGAAGGCCCTGAGTGTTTAACGGGTTCGCAGGCTGAGAATGTAGCGCGTCACTGCGCGAGTCTGGTCATCGCTCAGCATGAGATCGGGCATGGTCATGGGCAGCTTATCCGTGTCCCAGTGAGTAGAGGTTATGAAGTGGCGCAAGCTCTCTGCGCTTACGCCGGGGCGATTTGCAATGTCGAAAAAGCTTGGCGCGGGCTGATTCAGAAGGGGCGGAAACTCTTGCCCTTTCGCTACCACATGGCACGCCGAGCAGACGTTCTGCGCGATGTGCTCACCGTGCGCCACGGATGCGCTCGCCTTCACAGTCTGCGCATGGGCATAGTTTCCAACTGTCGCCATGAGCAGCAGGCTGAAGAGAAGACGCACGATCGCAGGACGATCGCCGACCCAAGGCATCTTAGCGACGCCCACGATGTTCGTTGTCCTGCTCGCGCGCTACCACCTCGGCGAGCGCGCGGGCATCGGCGGCGAGCCGCTTCAGTAGATCATCCAGAGCCACTATTCCGACCAGCTTGCGGCCTGCGCCCATTACCGGGACGCGACGCACGCCGTGGGCCTTCATGCGCTCGAGAGCCTGAGAGACATCCTCGGTCTCGCTGGCGATGACCGCGGGCTTACGCATGATTTCGCCGACTGTAACCATACGAGGATCGAGCTCGCGGCCGAGCACCTCGACGACGATGTCACGGTCCGTGACCACGCCGAGGGGAGTCTGATCCCCCAAAGGGTCATCGACCACGACGAGATCGCCGACGTGCATGTCGCGCATCATCTGGGCGGCGGCGAGCACGCGCGTGTCGCTCCTGCAAAGCACGACGTCAGGTGTGCAAATCTCTTTCAGCATCATGTTCTAGCTCCTGATAGATCGGTTACCCGAAGCGAGCGGACGTGCACAAAGCCTATGCGGAAAGCACATGGGCGAGTCGCATCAGCTGCGGGTCGAGGGGTTTGGCCATACCCTTGATGCTGGCCAGCGCGGTGGCGGTGACCTTGCCGTTTACAATGCCGAGCAGGTTGCCGTGGGCACCGGATTGCAGCTGCTCGACGGCGGCCGCGCCAAGTACGGTAGCGCTCATGCGGTCGAACACGCCGGGAGCCCCGCCACGCTGGGTATGTCCGAGCCTCGTTACCCGCAGCTCGAACCCGAGATGTTCGGCGTGCCGCGCAAAGTATGCCGCGAGCTCACTTGCGTTCGGCGAGGAGCCCTCGGCCACGACGACGATCGCGTGGCTCTTGCCGCGCCCGTATGCGTCCCGAATTGCTGTGGCAACTTCTTCCGCGCTTTGCGGCACCTCGGGGAGCATGATTGCCTCGGCCCCACCGGCAATACCTGCCAGCAGTGCAAGGTAACCACATCTGCGGCCCATGACTTCCAAAAGGAACGTTCGGCCGTGCGAGGAGGCGGTTACCCGCAGCCGGTCGATAGCCTCGAGTGCGATGTCGAGGGCGGTCGTCACACCGATTGTTACGTCCGAGCCGGCGAGGTCGTTGTCGATCGTGGACGCCACGCCCACAACCGGTACGCCGCGTTCCGAGAGCGCGTGCGCGCCGGCCTGCGAGCCGTCACCTCCGATTACCACCAGTCCCCCCACCTCGCGGTCATGAAGCTGCTGCGCAGCCGCTTCTTGACCCGGCGCGGTGAGGAACGCCGGGCAGCGGCTGGTGCCGAGGATCGTACCGCCGCGCTCGATAATTCCGCCAACGTCGCGCGCTCCGAGCGCCACGAATTCTCCGCCGATCAGCCCAGTGTAGCCGTGTCTGACACCGAGTACCTCAAGCCCAAGGGAGATGCCGCGGCGCACAACGGCGCGGATGGCCGCATTCATACCCGGAGAATCGCCACCGCTGGTGAGGACAGCGACGCGCTTCATAAGGGCGACTGAGCGGCGGCACCGGATCGCTTACGGCCTGCGACCACAAGCCGCTCAGCTGCGCGGCCCGGCCTGAGCGCCGAGTACCAGTCCCAATGCGAACCCTGCGGCAACGGCGACGGCCACCGACCTCCATGGGTTACTGCGCAGGGCGTGTGTTGCGGCACGTGCGGTGTGTCTGATGCGATGGCGCGTACCGTGCTGGAGCTGTGCAACGTGGCGCTGCGCGCGCCTGAGCGTCTCGCGCCAGTGCGTTACAGTCCCTTCGGCCTGGCTCGCGACGTGTTCGCTGCTGCCAGTGAGCGCCTTCTCAACCTCCGCGATCACCTGATGCAGATCGCTCAAAACTTGTTCTATATCCGCCATCATAGCTGAAAGCCTAATCGGCCCAGACAGCCTTGGGCATCCGGTCTTGTGCGTACGCTCAGGAAGCGGCCTGGTGCTCAGAAGTGAGGCGCCGCTCGACTTCGAGGATGTTACGCGTCGCCTTAACCACCGTGTCTGGATTCAGGCTGATCGAGTCGATGCCAAGCCGCACCAGATATTCAGCGAGTTCCGGATAATCAGACGGCGCTTGGCCGCAAATGCCGCAGTGACGTCGATTGCGGCGGCTGCCCTCCACCGCAAGCCGCAGCATCTTCTTCATGCCGGGGTCGCGTTCATCGAAATCGAACGCGACCAAAGCGGAGTCCCGGTCGACACCGAGAGTCAGCTGCGTTAGATCGTTGGAGCCAATCGAAAAGCCATCGAAGATGCGACTGAACTCATCGATCAATAGCACGTTGTTGGGAATTTCGCACATCACATAAATCTCAAGTCCGTCTTTGCCGCGTTCGAGGCCGAGTTTCTTCATGAGTGCGACCACGCGCTCACCCTCCTCGACACGCCTGCAAAATGGGATCATTAGCTTGATGTTGGTGAGGCCCAAGGATTCGCGTGCGTAACGTATCGCGGCACATTCGAGCGCGAAACCTTCCGCGTAAGCCGGATGCGCGTAACGGGAAGCGCCGCGGAAGCCCAGCATCGGGTTTTCCTCCTTGGGCTCGAAGTAGCGTCCGCCCAAAAGGTTCGCGTACTCGTTCGTCTTGAAGTCCGACATGCGTACGATCACCGGTTTCGGAAAAAAGGCCGCCGCGATCATGCCGACGCCTTCTGCCAGTCTTTGAATAAAGAAGTCCGCGGGACGGGCATGCCCGCGGGTTAATCGGCTCAGCTCTGCCCGCTCGTGCTCATCGGTCGACTTGCTCGGGGTGGAGCAAGGCGAGCGGATGAGCGCGAATGTGATCGGCGATAATGAATTCCAGGCGGGCCAGACCCACGCCGTCGTTGGGCAGAAAGCTCGTCTGGAATGCAAGGTCCGGATTGCCGAGGATGAGCATGATCGCGGTATGAGGCCGGGGGAGCGCGGTAAGGTCGGTATGCTGAACCTTGAACGGAATGGTTCCTTCCATGACCCGGCCCAGCTCGCCTTCGGCACAAGAGACGGTCACGGCCTGGCCGGTGTGCAATGCCGTGGTGGCGTTTTCGGCACCCACGACGGCCGGGATACCGAACTCGCGGGCAACAATGGCAGCGTGGCAGGCGCGCCCGCCACGATTTGTGACGATGGCTGAAGCGTGCTTCATGATCGGCTCCCAGTCGGGAGTCGTGATATCCGTGACCAAAACCTCGCCCGGCCGGAACTGAGCGAGCTGCGCGGCGTTGCCGATGACGTGCACGGTACCGCTGCCGATGTGGGCACCAACGGCGCGGCCAGTCACGAGTGTCTTTCCGGTACCCTCCAGCGCGAAGTCCTCGACAAATTCGCTACGCTTCTGGGAGGCGACTGTTTCAGGTCGCGCCTGGACCACGTACAGTTGCTGATCGAGCCCATCCTTGGCCCATTCGATGTCCATCGGTACCGGATGGCCCGCGCGCTCGCTGTAATGCCGCTCGATTTTCACGGCGTAATCCGCTAGCTGCAGCACTTCTGCGTCGGTGACACAAAAGCGCTCCTGGTCGGGGCGCGGAGTGGGAATGTTGCGCGTAGCCTCGCGCGTACCGCCCTCGGCGTAGATCATCTTGAGCTTCTTGCTGCCGCGGGAACGGCGCAGCACCGTACGATGGCCTTTGGCAAAGGTGGGCTTGAAGATGAGAAACTCATCCGGATCAACGGCACCCTGCACAATGTTCTCGCCGAGGCCATAGGCGGCACTGATCAGGACCACATCGCGGAATCCGCTCTCCGTGTCCAGCGTAAACATCACGCCGCTCGTGGCGAGATCAGAGCGAACCATCCTCATCACCCCGACGGACAGCGAGACCTTGAAGTGATCGAATCCCTGATCAAGACGGTAGTGAATTGAGCGGTCAGTGAAGAGGCTCGCGAAGCAGCGCCGGCAGGCGTCAAGCAGCGGCTCGTCCCCCTGCACGTTAAGAAAGCTCTCCTGTTGTCCGGCGAAGCTCGCGGTGGGAAGGTCCTCTGCGGTCGCGGAGCTACGTACCGCAACACTGAGCAGCCCGCGCTCACCTTCGCGCAGTTTGCGGTACGCATCCAAAATCTCGCTACGCAAATCAGGAGGCAGCGGGGACCCGTAGACGATCTCGCGCGCCCGCTGGCCGCGGCGGGCCAGATCTTCCATGTCATCGGCTTTTAGGCCCTGCAGCGCCTCCCGCAGCGGCTGCCAGGCGCCTGCCTGCTCCAGGACGTAACGGTAGGCCTGTGCGGTGATTGCAAAGCCTTCTGGCACGGGAACTCCGAGCGGGCGCAGATGGCGATACATCTCACCGAGAGAAGCGTTCTTGCCGCCGACGAGCGGCACGTCGTCGTTACCAATTTCGCTGAAAAAGCGGATGTAACGGCAGCTCTGGCTCATCACTGTTCTCCCCCAGGGGTCCGCAAAAAGTCCCGCCGCGCAGGCGATGGGCGGACAGCTAATGCAAGCTGTCCCAAGGCGCTGAGGGTGCCGGCGGGCTCTCGCTGCCGGCAAACCCACCCCGTGTGATTCCAGCGTCGCACACTTCGGTTACAAACTCACATACGATGAGGCAGACGCCCATCAAGTACCATGCTGTTCCCGTTCTTGCGCCGACGCGATCCGCGAATATACGTACGGCTCTCTTACGGGGTTGGTGGAAGCCAAGCGCGGGTAACGCGACGAAAGTTGCAGTTCATGCTCGTCGTAGGCGGTTTTGGGAATCACTGAATTGCCTGGACACGCGGCGAGGTATGCATCCACCCCCCGCTTACGATTGCGCGCTCGTTGGAGCGCCTTGCTAACATCCGGAGGGCATGATGGAGTCGAGCAAGGTTGCTGAGATCGAGGACTGCGGCGCGATGCTGCAGGAGCTGGCGCTCGATCTGCGATGGTCCTGGAATCACGCGAGCGACGAGCTCTGGGGCCAGCTCGATCCTCTTTTGTGGTCACGAACCCGCAATCCCTGGTTGATTCTGCGCACGGTCTCCCGCGAGAGCCTGAGTCAGGCCCTGGCAGATCCAAACTTCCGGCAAAGCCTGGAGCGGCTGGTAAAGCTGGCCGGGGAGGCTACGAGCGGCGCGAGCCATTGGTTTGCCCAGACGCACGTCGGTTCAGCACTGCAGCACGTCGCCTACTTCAGCATGGAATTCATGTTGAGCGAAGCACTGCCGATCTATGCGGGCGGCCTGGGTAATGTGGCAGGAGATCAGCTGAAGGCAGCCAGCGATCTCGGCATGCCGATAAGCGGCGTGAGCCTGCTATATCAGCAAGGCTACTTTCGGCAAGCAATCGCTGGCGATGGCTCGCAGCGTGCCCTGTATCCGCAAAACGAGCCCGGTCAACTGCCGCTGGTGCCGCTGCGACGTCCAAACGGCGAGTGGCTGCGGCTCGAGATCCAGTTCCCCGGGCATACGCTCTGGCTCCGGACGTGGCAGGTCAAGGTCGGACGGCGGAATCTTTACCTGCTCGACAGCAACGATGGCGCGAATTTCCCAGTCGATCGTGGCATCACCGCCGAGCTCTACGGCGGTGGTGCGGAGATTCGGTTGCAACAGGAGATCGCCCTAGGCATAGGCGGCTGGCGGCTTCTTGAAGCGCTCGGTCTAAGCCCGGAGGTCTGTCATCTCAACGAAGGGCACGCGGCGCTGGCGGTTCTCGAGCGTGCGCGCTCTTTCATGCGCAGCACCGGGGTGTCATTCGATGCAGCCCTGTGCGCCACACGCGCCGGCAACGTGTTTACTACCCATACGGCGGTGCCGGCCGGATTTGACCGGTTCGCGCCATCGCTGATCGAGGAATATTTGGGGCGCTATGCGGAGAGCGAGCTTGGCATTTCCACGCGCGAGCTGTTGGCTCTTGGACGACGCGACCCCGCCGATGACTCAGAACCCTTCAATATGGCTTATTTGGCGCTGCGCGGCAGCGGCAGGACCAATGGCGTCAGCCGCCTCCACGGTGAAGTGAGCCGCCGCATCTTTCAGGCGCTTTTTCCGAGTTGGCCGCTGACGGAAGTTCCCATTAGGTACATCACCAACGGGGTGCACATGCCAAGCTGGGACAGCGCCGAAGCGGATGCGCTGTGGACGCGCACATGTGGCAAAGATCGTTGGCTCGGGGAACTGCATACCTTGAGCAATGTTCGCTCAGCCTCAGATGCTGAACTCTGGGAGTGCCGGACGGCTGGCCGAGCGAGGCTCGTAGACTACGCGCGCGCGCAGCTGACCGCGCAACTCGAGGCGGCCGGCGCGAGCGCTGCGGAGCTCGCAGCCGCGCGGGATGTATTCCGGCCCGACGTACTCACTATCGGCTTCGCGCGCCGCTTCGCCACCTATAAGCGGCCCAATCTCCTGTTGCACGACCCCGAGCGGCTGGTGCGCGTGCTCACAAATCCGCAACGGCCGGTACAGTTGATTTTGGCAGGTAAGGCACATCCGGCTGATGCACCGGGGCAGGCCCTGATTCGCGAATGGATCCAGTTCGTGCGGCGCGACGACGTAAGGCCGCATGCCATCTTCCTTGCTGATGAGGACGTGCTGATGATGGAGAAGCTGTCGCAGGGAGTGGACCTTTGGATCAACACGCCGCAGCGACCCTGGGAGGCCTGCGGCACGAGCGGGATGAAAGTACTGGTCAACGGCGGCCTGAATCTCTCCGAACTCGACGGCTGGTGGTCGGAAGCGTATGTGCCGGCGGTAGGCTGGGCCATAGGCGATGGCAGGGAGCACGACGGCGACCCGGGATGGGATGCAGCCGAGGCGGGCGGGCTCTACGATCTGCTCGAGCAGGAGATCGTGACCGAGTTCTACGAGCGCGAGGACGGCGGCATTCCGCGCAGATGGCTCGCGCGCGTGCGCGAGAGCATGGCGCAGCTCACGCCGGTGTATTCTGCAAGCCGCGCCGTGCAGCAGTACCTGGAGGAATGCTATCTGCCGGCTGCCGAGGCATACCGCGCACGTGCCGCCAACGGTGCCCTCACCGCAGTTGAGTTGGCGGCCCGCTTGCGGGCGCTTAAGGAGGCGTGGCCCTCGGTGCGTTTCGCGGACATACGCGTCGAAACTCACGCAGGGCAGCATCATTTCCGCGCAGGAGTCGTACTGGGGTCGCTGCCGACGCGGAGCGTTCGCGTTCAGCTCTATGCGGAGCCCGGATCAGCATACAGTCACGTGCTTAAGGACATGTGTTCGGTGCCGAGCGACGGCGCATCCGCGATCACCATATACGCTGGCAGCGTAGCCGCCGACCGACCCGCTGCCGACTACACCGTGCGCGTCATTCCGGGTCTTGCGGATGCAAGTATACCGCTCGAAGCGACGCAAATACTCTGGCAAAGGTAACTCGCAGAGGCGTGCGCGGCGCATGCAATGCACGCGCACGCCTCTAACGCCGAAGTTCTACTGTATCGCGATCTGCTTGGCTGTCTGCTTCGGTGCTTCGGTCTTCGGAATGTGCACGGTCAACACGCCGTCCTTACTTTCGCACTTGATGGCGTCGGAGTCGACGTTGTCCGGCACGGTGAAGCTGCGCTCGAAACTGCCGTAGAAGCTCTCGACGCGGTGGAACTTCTCGTTCTTGTCCTCTTTCTGCTGCTTGCGCTCGCCCTTGATGCTGATGATGCCGTTGTCCAGCGTCACCTGCACGTCCTCTTTCCTCACCGCCGGCAGCTCAGCGCGAATCACGTATTCCTTGTCGGTCTCGCTGATGTCGGCCGAAGGGGCCCACTGCAGCTTCTTGCCGTTGCCTTCCAACGCAAGGCGCGGCCAGAGCTGGCCGGAGACCATGCGGTTGAAGAGGCTGTCTACATCGCCATACGGATCCCAGCGAATCAAGCTCATGGTGTACTCCTTAAAAGAATCCCGTCTCGATAGTGGGGGCTGCGCCCGTGGTGCGCGATTCGCAGATGTACTTAACGCATCACCCTCAAGGGCGGCCGCGATGTTTCTACGAAAACCCCAGCTGCGTCGGCGGGGCTGCTCGCCGAACGCATCGCGAAGCTGCGCACGGAGATCAGCGGCCGCTCTGGCCGCTACCAGCGGCGTCAGCCGAGGAGTTCCACCACCCTCCGCCCAGGGCCACGTAGAGCGCAACCGTGTCCTGATAGCGCAGCGCGACGGCCTGCAGCTCATTGATGATGGACTGATGGTACTGGACATCGGCGCTCAGCACATCGAGATAGGTGGCGAGCCCCGCCTGATAGTTCACCTGCACCAGATGCAGTGCCTGGGCGGCGCTGGCAAGCGCCTCGTCCTGCGCCGCGAGGCTCGCGGCATCATGATCCAGCGCGCGCAGCGTGTCCGCCACCTGAGCAAACGCGCCAAGGACAGTCTGACGGTAAAGCGCTGCCGCCTGGTGATAATTGTCGATGGCCGCCTTACGCCGGAACCACAGCGTGCCGCCTTCAAACAACGGCTGTTCAATGCCGGCGCTCAGGCTCCACGCTCTCCCAGCAGGTGAAAACACCGTGCCAGTAGTGAGGCCATTGGCGCTATAGTTCCCGCTCAAGGTGACGCTCGGCAGCATGGCCGCAGTTGCGACCCCCACATTGGCGTTTGCGCTGTGCGCGACGGCTTCCGCTACGAGGATGTCCGGTCGCTGTTGCAGCAGGTCTGAAGGAAGGCTGACGGGGAGATCGCCCGGCAAAGCGAGATCGCTGAGGGTGATGGCCGGCGCCTGCCACTCCGCTGGAGCGTAGCCAGCGAGCGTCGCGAGGAGGTCGTCACTCTCATTGAGCTTCTGCTCGAGCTGTGGGACGGTCGCTTCATATGCTGCGAGCAGACTCTTAAGGCTTAGCACATTGGAGTAGGGGACGGTGCCAGCCTCCGCCTGCACCTCGGCCAACCGGACCTGCTCGCGCTCGAGCATAATGAGTTGTTGCGTAGCCTCGATCTCCTCGCGGTAGGCGGCCCGGGCGATGACGGTGTTGACGATATTGGAAACCAGGGTGAGATATGCGGCCTGTTCGGTCGCCCGCTGCAGATCCACCTGCGCGCCGAGCGACTCAACCAAGCGCCGTTCGCCGCCGAACACATCGAGCGCGTAACGAACCGATGCGGATAGCGTAAAAAGGTTGAAGACACTGGGAGAGATGCCCGTCTGACCCAGCGAAGCAGGGGCAAAGCGCTCACGCGTCGCGCTGGCGTCAGCCGCTACCTGCGGATAGAAAATGCCATAGCCGCTGCGCAGGCTGTCCTGACTTTGGCGCAGGCTGGCTTGGGCCGCCTCCAGCCCCGGGTTGTGGGCGAGTGCCCGAGCGATGACGGCATCGAGGTCGGTGGAGTTGAAGAGGCGCCACCAATCTGCTGCGACCTTCGCCCCGGGACTGAACCGCTGCGCTGTGCGCTGCGCGGCCGCAGTGTCGTGCGGATCCTCTCCGAAAGCGTAGTGCGTCACGGCAGGAGTCGCGGGACGCACGAAGTTCGGTCCCACCGCGCAGCAACAGAGCAGGAGTGGCAGCACGCACGCCGCACCGCGCGCGCGCCAGCGAGCGCTGCGTGAGGCATCACTGGCCAACATAGACATCGACCAGCTGGCCCGGATAGAGATTCAGGCCCTTCGAATTCTCGAAGCGGAAGATTACCGGCAGGACCCGGACATCGACGCGCTCTTGGCGCCCGTCGGACAGCTCAATCTTCGGAGAAACGAAGGGCTGGATCCGTGTAAACGTGAGCGGTACCCGGACGTCGGTTCCGCGGATGAACATCTGGGCCTTGATGTTGCGCGGATCGGGAAGTCGATCGATCAGTATCTCGTCGATGTAAGCGCGCACCTGCAGATGAGTCTGCGGCGTGGCCATGGTGACGAGCGGATCGAGGCCCTGGGTATAGGCGTCATACGCGCCCTGGGGAGAGACGTAACTGCCAACCCCGGTCTGCACAGTCAGTACCACGCCGTCGCAAGGAGCCCGGATCGTATACTTCGCCAGCAGCGCCGCCGAAGCGGCATAGGCCTTCGACAAAGCCGTGTACTGACGCTCCTGATTCTGCACGTCGTACACCCACGCCCCGGCCTTGGTGAGCTGGTATTGGCGCTCGAACACCTTGAGATTCGTGGCGGCGATCCGCTGTGCGTTGCGTGCATTGTCAAGAGCATCCAGACTGACCGAGCGCGCATCCATGTCGTGGGAGTGTTCCTGCTTACTCAGTGCGTCGTCGGCGTTCTTCAAGGTGGCGCGCGCGTTGTCAACCTGCGCAGCGCTGACCGCAAGGTTCTCGGGGCGCGGCTCGGCCTTCAACTCATTGAGCATTGCGAGGGCCGCGTCTGCCTGCGATTTCTGCTGCTCGGCCGTCGCCCGCTGCACCGAGTCATCTATCGTGAGCAGGGCGTCGCCTTTGTGCACCTGTTGCCCTTCGCTCACCAGAACCTGCGTGATGGGACCGGTAACCTCCGGATATATGTTGATGTTGGACCCCTGCGCCTGCTCGCTCTCAACCATTCCTTCGGAATAGATGCCCTGCGCGTACGGGTTGGCGGCGGGACTGAAGAGCGGCTGCGGTACCTTAGGCTGTTGGCTGAAGATAAAGGCACTGACGAGCGCGAGTAGGAGTCCCGCCGCGGAGACTGCAAAGATGATTCTATTGCGCATCGAGATTTCCTTTGCCATTCTCGAATCCAGTTAGCTTGCCGTCCTCCATCCTCATGATGCGGTCGGCAAACTCATAAATGCGGCTGTCATGCGTGACGATGACGATGCAGCGCTGCGCGTTGAGGATATGGTCGCGCACGAACTGGAGGATGTTTCGTCCGGTATCTCCATCCAATGAGGCCGTAGGCTCGTCGAAAATCAGGATGTCGGGACGACTTACCAGCGCGCGCGCAATCGCAACGCGCTGCTGCTCGCCGCCACTGAGCTTTACCGGCGGGAGGGAGGCGCGGCTCTTGAGGCCTACGACCTCAAGATCGCTCACTGCCTCACGGAGGGCATCGTCCCATGGGCGGTTCTGGAGGATTAGAGGGATAGCCACGTTTTCCGCCGTGGTTAGGCGCGGAAACAGGTGGTAGTCCTGGAACACGAAGCCAATCTTGTGCAGGCGGAACTCGGCGAGCTGATCGGCGGGGATCGACCAGATGTCGGTGCCCTCGACGCGCACTGCGCCGCTGTCGGGGCGCAGGATTCCCGAAATCATGCTCAACATGGTGGTCTTGCCGCTGCCGGACGGCCCGACCACATAGAGCATCTCGCCGAACTTAGCTTCGAAGCTCACGTCCTGGACCGCATGCGTGCGGGCGTCGCCCTCGCCGAACCACTTGTTGAGGCCGACAGCCTCTATCGCTTGCTGCGGCATCGCTAGCCCCGGAAGATGTCGAAGGGTTCGATCGTCAACACCTTGCGCACTCCGATATAGCTGGAGATGGAGGCGATGACGACCACCATGATGAAGGCCAGGACTAGGTTTGGATAGGTGATGATCGCGGCATAGTCCGGCAGCTGCAGCCGGGCGAGCCAGATGACCAGGGCACACAGTCCGACTCCGAAGCCATACCCGGTCAGGGAGACGAATGCCGCCTGAAACAGGATCATGGACACCAGTTCGCGTGCCTTGGCACCAATGGCCTTGAGGGCACCGAACTTCTCGATGTTCTCGAGAATGAATGTGTAAAAAGTCTGGCCGGATATGAGTAGTCCCACGATAAAGCTGAACAGGGTCATGAGCAGCATGTTGGTGCCGATGCCGGTGTGATACATGTAGAAATCGGAGATTTGCTTGATGAACTCGTCCTTGGTCAGAGCCAGGTAGCCGGCGCGCGCAACCCGCCGCTTGATCGCCGCTACGTCGGCCGGCGTCTTCGGCTCAACCAGAACGTAGGAAATGGTGAAACGGCTATTGGGGATGTACTGCAGGGCCCGGTGATAGGTGGTGTAGAGAGTGGGCACACCGAACAGGCCACTCGAGGCCACGTGGGCAATGCCGACGATCTTGCCGCGATAGTCGTTGAGAGCGAACTCACTTCCGAGTTTGGCGCCCTTGAGTTTGTAGAATTCGGAGTCGTCCACGGCGAGGAAGCCGTTCTCGGCAAAAACGTCTTCTATCCGTCCAGCGTCGAGCTGCGGCCGCCCGACCAGGCTGGTGTCGTCGAGGCCGATGATGTTCGCCGCCTGATAGGTGCCGTCGTGCAGTTTCAGGAGCGAGGCGCCCGAGTAGAGGGGCACGGCGTACTTAACGCCCGGGATACTCCGCACCTCGTCGAGCACGTAGTCCGGCACCGGAATGGTATTGGCCACCGTCTGTACGGAAGGGTCCATCACCCAGATCGAGGAGCCGATGTTGATCACCGTCGAGGAAGCGCGGCTCAGGATCCCTGCGAACAGGGAGGTCATCTCGATCATCAGAAACACCGCGAACGTGATGCCGACCAGGAGGGCGGTGAACTTGGTGCGATCGTTGACGAGGAGCTTGTAGGCGACCCGCAGGGTACCGGGCATACCGACTTTCATGATCGTTCTCAACTCTCGTCAATTACCTAGGTGGGACAGAGCAGCGCCCTGCAAAACGATGGTGGCAGGCGTGAGAACGGCGCGGCATACGCACAAGTTCGTAAGGATCGCGGTCTTTCACTAGCCTGCGGACTTGAGGGCGCGCTGCGCGGTGCGAGATCTACCTAGGCACCACGCAGAAGTACCGAAGTGTCCGCGCCACGAGTAGGAATAGCATTTGTAAGGAACTTTTAATTGGACACTCCAGGAGGCAGCCGCAATGGACGTGGGAAGCATCTGTCAACGTCTCGTCGTCACGGTTAGCCGCTCTGATGAAGTAGTGCAGGCGGCGCAGCTCATGCGGGAGAAGCATGTGGGTTATCTGGTGGTGGTGGAGCCCGGCAACGGCGGCGCCCCGCACCCGGTGGGTGTGCTTACCGACCGTGATATCGTGGTGGCGGTCATTGCCCGAGAGATCGATCCCCGTGCGCTGCGGGTCGGGGAAATAATGACTTCTCAGCCGGTCACCGTTGGCGCGAACGAACCAGTAGAGGAGGCGCTACGCTCGATGCGCCAGTTCGGTGTGCGGCGGCTACCGGTGGTGGACGAGCGGGGCGCACTGGTGGGCGTTGTAGCCACCGACGACGCGCTCAAGGTCGTCGCCGGCGATGCCCTTGATATCCTCAGCACCGCCGATAGCGAGCGCCGGCACGAGTCGCTACGGCGACCTTAGACATCGGCAGCATCGCCGGGAAACGCCACTCCTGCGAGGCGGAGGTCAAATATGGGGCTATCAGAACCGAAGTTGCCGGACGCGTCTATGCGGGGCGCGCGACGGTGGCGCCTAAGACGCTCTTCCGGGGGCGATCTGCTGCAGTTCGTGCAGTGGGCGGCCCACGTGCTACAGGTGCTGAGCGAGCCGAGCCTCACCTGCCGCGCCGCGTCAGCGCTTCGAGCGCGGCCTTCGGAGTCAACTGCCTCAGCATAAGGCCGCAAAGACGGTGCGGACCCTGATCGACTGCGGACGCTATGCGGAGATTTTCTTGAGGACGATCACACGCGCACCTTCAGCGTCAGCGTGTGAATGACTGACTTGCCGAGTTCTCAGTGATGGCCGCTCATCTTCCCTCGCAGCTTGCCGCGCTTCTGCAACCCGATGCGTTTCCACACGTGGTTACGGCGGTTGAACTCGTAGAGACACACGTCTCGTGGGTGCTCCTCACCGGGGAGTTTGCCTATAAGATTAAACGGCCGGTGCATTTCGACTTCGTGGATCTGCGCGCAACCGAGCGGCGCGCCTTCTTCTGCGCCGAGGAGCTGCGCCTGAATCGACGCTTCTCTCCGGAGTTGTATCTTGAGGTATGCGCCATAACGCTTGCTCACGGACGGGCAAAAATCGGGGGTGCCGGTACAGAAATCGACCATGCGGTGCGCATGCGGCAGTTTCGCCGTGACGAGGAACTCCCGCAGATGCTGGCGAGATGCGCGGTCACTACGGGGGATCTGGCAGGTTTCGGTCGCAGGCTCGCCGACCTGCACTCGCAGCTGCCGTGCGCCGGCATGGATCAACCCTGGGGGCGAGCTGAGCAGGTACGCGCGCTGCTGCGTAAGAACCTGCTCGAGTGGCTACGAGCCGCGGGGAGAATGGACGCAGCGGAGAGCGCGCCGGATCTGCGCGGGCCCTACGAAGAGCGGATTGAAGAAGCCCGCCCCTGGCTGGCTTTGCGCCGCGGGTCAGGCAGGGTCCGGGAATGCCACGGCGATTTGCATGCCGGCAACATTGCCCGTTACGACGGCCGCCTGCTTGCTTTCGATTGCCTGGAATTCGAGCCCGCTTTCCGTTGGATCGATGTCGCCGAGGACCTGGCGACGCTGTTCATCGACCTTATTGCCCGGGAATACCCCGCCCATGCCTACGCGTTCCTCAATGGCTACCTCCTTCAAAGCGGGGACTACCAGGCATGCCGCTTACTGTCGCTCTACGGCACCCACCGTTCACTGGTCAGGGCCAAGGTTGCCGCGCTGCGAGCGCTTGATCTGACCGAGGAAGAGGCCCAGCGGAGCAGCCGCGCGCAGCATCGCCGCTACGTCGAGTGCGCGCACGGCCTGCTCAGGCCGGCGTCGCCGCGCATCATCCTGACTTGCGGCGTATCGGGCTCGGGTAAGAGCTGGCTCGCAGAGCGATTGGCATTGCGACTTGGGGCACTGCACCTGCGCTCGGACGTGGAGCGCAAACGTCTCGCAGGCCTTGCCGAGCTGCAGCGCTCCGACGCTCTGCTTGATGCCGGGCCATACGCGCCGCAGATGAATGAGCAGGTCTACGAGCGGCTGCGCGAGTGCACGGCAGAAGCATTAGCGGGGGGCTTTACGGTGATCGTTGATGCGACCTTTCAGCGGCGCGCCGACCGGGCGTGCTTTCGGACTCTCGCAACGCAGTGCCGCGCCGTGTTGCAGGTCATCCTCTGCCGGGCGCCCCAGGCGGTTCTCGAGGCGCGACTCGCTCTCCGCGTGCGCAACGCGGCGGATGCGTCCGAGGCCGGCGAGCGCGTGCTGCGCCTGCAGCAGGAACGATTTGAGCCGGTTCTTCCCGGAGAGCAGTTGTCTGTGATCGAGGCGGATACGACACAGCCTGATGTGGTCGGGCTGGCGCTGGCCGGAGTGGGGCTAAGGGTATAACGCGGATAGCTGGAACCTCGCTCGGGACCCGAGGCGCGGGGCCGAGCGGGAGCCGGTGGCGATTGCCGGGTGCCGCCCCGATGCCGGGCGGGAAAGGGCGGGGGGCGCAGGGTACGGTTGCGCAGTAGTCAAGGTGCCTAGGGACAAGTCCCGATGGTGGCATCGCGAATGGCAGGTACTTTGGCAGCAGGGTTCAGGGGCGTGATTCGGCAAGTCCGTGAGATCGGACGTTTCGTATAGGCATGATTCCATGAGTACACCGGCCTCCATTCTGGTCGTCGCCGACCACGGTGAGGGCGTTGGCGAATTCCTCAGCGGCGCGCTGCGACTCGCCCGCAGCTACGGCGCGGGCGTCGAGCTCTACCTGTGCGAAGCCGAGCAGGCCTACGAACTCGCCCACCAGTACGAGCGTGATGGCGTCGAAAGGGCGCGCGCCAAGTGCATAGCAGCTGCATCGCAATACCTCCGGCAGCTCCGCGCAGCGCTAGACCCCCAGGCCACCGATATATCGATCACCGCAGAATGCGAAAGCCCTCTCTACGCGGCGATCGTACGACGGGTCATGCGCAGCAGCGCCGATCTGGTGATCAAGCGCGCCGACCTGGCAAAGAAAGAGCATCACGGAGTTCTGGATCCGAACGACTGGGAGCTGATGGCGACCTGTCCGGCGACGGTGATGATCACAAGGGGGCGTCCGTGGCGCGTGCCGGCACGCTTTGCGGCAGCCGTCGACGTATCGGAAGGCGAGACGGCGGGCCTGCCGAAAAATGTGCTGCAGGCCGCGGCGGCACTCGCCGGCGCATGGCGGGCGGACCTCGAGGTGATTTACGCGGAAGCGCGTCCAGGCGCATCGATTCACGGGCGTCATGATGAGCTACGGCGCCTATGCGCGGGAAGTGGAGTTCCGGCAGCCCGCACTCATGTACTGCAAGGAGATCCACTCAGCATCCTGCCGGCATTTGCCGCCCACGAAGGTTACGACGTGTTGATTCTTGGCGCGCTCGCACACCGCCGCGGCGCTGAAGCGCAGCCCGGCGGCCTCACCTCGAAGCTACTCGATACGCTCAGCTGCGATTTCGTGCTCGTGAAGCCGCCGGGCTTCCTCTCGCCGCTAGGAAGCGGCTGAGCGCGCGGACGAGATTATGGGCCGGGGTGGGCTACCGCAGCTCGGCCATTTGCTGTCAGCGGGTGGGGGAGCCGGAGGTGGCGGCGGCAGACGCGGCCGTTTTGCGCGCCTGCAGATAGAGCGCCGCAACCGCGCAACTCGCCAGGCGAGTGCGCAGGTTATCGGCGCGGCTGGTAAGGATAATCGGCACACGTGCCCCCAGCACCAGCCCGGCGGCGTCGGCATTGGCGAGGTAGGTCAACTCCTTGGCGAGCATATTGCCGGCTTCCAGGTCCGGCACCAAAAGAATGTCAGCGTCACCGGCCACCGCGGAGCTGATGTGCTTGACGGCCGCCGCGCGGCGGTCGATGGCGTTGTCCAACGCCAGCGGCCCGTCGAGGACGGCGCCGGTGATCTGACCGCGCTCGGCCATCTTGCACAAGGCTGCCGCGTGGATAGTGGAGGGAATCTTGGAGCTGATCGTTTCAAGGGCAGAGAGTATCGCCACCTTTGGCGTTTCGATCTTGAGCGCATGAGCGAGATCGATGGCGTTCTGCGCGATGTCGACTTTGTCCTCCAGCGTCGGAAAGATGTTCACGACCGCGTCGGTGATAAAGAGTGGCTTCGGATAAGTAGGCACATCCATGATGAAGACGTGACTGATCCGTCGCGCCGTGCGCAGCCCCGTTTCCTTGTTCACGACTGCAGCGAGCAGCTCATCGGTGTGCAAGCTGCCCTTCATCAGAGCTTCGGCTTCACCTGCGCGGACAAGCGCGACCGCCTTTTCCGCCGCCGCATGGCTGTGTGGCACGTCGATAATCGGCATGCCGCTGAGGTCGAGCCGGACTGATTGCGCCAGCGCGCTGATACGCGACTTCGGACCCACCAGTATCGGCTGTATCAAACCAGCT
Source organism: uncultured Pseudomonadota bacterium (assembly GCA_963825385.1). Lineage (GTDB taxonomy): Bacteria > Pseudomonadota > Gammaproteobacteria > Steroidobacterales > Steroidobacteraceae > 13-2-20CM-66-19. The sequence goes on from CAWGSX010000002.1 coordinate 280,824, forward strand.
CGGGCTGCCTCGGCGGCCCCGGCGAGCGAGGGCTCATCGCACGGATGGACGACCGCCGTACGCATGGGGAGCAGTGTCCGGCAGGCGGCAATCAGGGCGTCGTACTTCTGATGACGACGGAGCTGCTCGGCTCCCACGCCGCTTCGGTCTCCAGGGAACGACATTGTCAGGGTTCTACAGGCGCGGTGACGGGGTGGCCATACGTGGAATCCGCTAGCGATGAGATGTTGCCCCCTGCGGGCGCGCGCGACTAATGACAGCGCAAGGCCCGGCGGGTAAGCGGAGGTTACTACATATTGTCATGCAGGCGGCGGGGCTTGATGCTGCCTGGAAGTTAGCTTCACCGGGCCTTCCATGAGCACCATTGCCAGCGCGGTCACGACGGATCTGTTCGAGCCGGTCAGGCTTGGGCCCCACCTTTTGAGCAACCGTATCGTGATGGCACCCCTGACGCGCAGTCGTGCGAGCGCGACGGGGGTGCCCACTCCCCTGATGGCGGAGTACTACGGGCAGCGCGCCTCCGCGGGATTGATCGTCGCGGAGGGAACCAACATCTCCCTGCAGGCGCGTGGCTATAGTCGCACTCCCGGGCTGTATACGCAGGAGCAGGTCGAGGCCTGGCGCCCGGTCACGGCGCGCGTGCGCGCCCGCGGAGGACGCATCTTTCCGCAGCTGTGGCACGTTGGCCGCATTTCACATCCCTCGCTTCAGCCTAACGGGGAGCTGCCGGTGGCTCCGTCGGCGCTGCGCCCACAGGCCACTGCTTACACTGACACAGGCTTCGAGGCGTGTGTGACGCCGCGTGCTCTGGGGATCGCGGAGATCGGCGTAATTGTGGCGCAGTATCGCGAGGCGACCGCGAACGCACTGGCAGCGGGCTTTGACGGGGTCGAGATCCACGCAGCGAACGGTTACCTCATTGACCAGTTCTTGCGCGACAGCACTAACCAGCGCACGGACGCCTATGGCGGTACGGTGGAGAACCGCGCACGACTGCTGATCGAGGTAGTGCGTGCCGTGGCGTCGGTATGCGGTGCCGACCGAGTCGGAGTGCGGCTCTCGCCGCTGAGTCCGGTGAACGGAGCGCCGCTGGACAGCAATCCGGCCGCCACCTACGGCTTCGTGGTCGCGCGTCTCAACGAGCTGCGGATCGCTTACATCCACATCATCGAAGGCGTGACGCAGGGGCCGCGCGAAGTCCCGGGCAGTTTCGACCTGCAGATTTTGCGGCGCATGTTCAGGGGTCGCTATATGGCCAACAACGGTTATGACCTGCAACTGGCGATGGAAGCGCGCCGCCTCAATCGTGCTGACCTGATCTCCTTCGGCCGCCTCTACATAGCAAATCCCGACCTCGTCGAGCGTCTGCGGGCGGGCATGTCGTTGAACGAACCGGACCGGGCGACATTTTTCGGCGGTGGCGCGGCCGGCTACACCGACTATCCACCGCTCGCACCGCGAACGACAGAGTCAGTGCCGCCACAGCGTTTGCGGGAAGGCGGCTAGCACAAATGGATCTCCAGCAGGCCATTCGTTCCCGACGAGCCGTGCGCGCCTATACGGCCGAGCCGGTGGACCGTGCGGCCCTGCTGCGCGTGATCGATGCGGCCATCCAGGCCCCGAGCGCAGTAAACGAGCAGCCCTGGTCGTTCACCGTGATTGAGGACCAGACGCTGCTCGCGCGGATATCGGCGGAGTCCAAAGCCCACATGCTCGCGACCGCGGGCACTGACATTGCCACACACCGGCATTTTCAGTCACAGCTGCGCGACCCTGCGTTCGACATCTTTTATCATGCGCCCGCACTGGTCCTGATATCGAGCGTCACGGCGGACCTGTGGGCGGTCGAGAACTGCTCACTCGCGGCGGAAAACCTGATGCTGGCCGCGTGCGCCGAGGGCCTCGGCACCTGCTGGATTGGCTTCGCGCAGGGCTGGCTTGCCAGTGCAGCCGGTAAGGCGGCTTTACGCCTTCCGGATGCCTATCTGCCGGTCGCGCCCCTTATCCTGGGCCATCCCCGCGGCGCGCCGGCCGCAGTGCCGCGCAAGCCGCCCGAGATCCGCTGGATCGGCGCGGGCGCCTCATGAGCGCCGTCGGGCATCGGCGGTGGCACCGGGCACCTACCCGCCGCCGGTGTTACTGAGGGACACTTCGCGGCCTAGGTTATGGCGCGGCAGCGTTCCCCGGCTTGAAAGACTCAAGCTCTTGTGCAAAGCGCTCGTTGCGGACGCCGCTACTGGAATAGTCTTCTTCCACTCCCTTGACCCAGCTCTTCACTTCAGGTGCGTACCAGAACGCCTTGTAAGCGTCGGCTCGGGAAGCTGGCAAGAACTCCAATCAATCTATACGACGGGCCCGCGCCCCCCTCGTGCGCAAGCCATCCGCAACTGCATCGTGACGGGGGGGTGGGGTGAGGCGATCAATCCCTAATAACACCATGCACTTATACCGGTGCCCGGCCGGCGGACGCATGTCGGCTCATGGGCGAGCCCGCACTCGGGGAATTCTCGGAGGGCGGTTACGATCGAGCACCGGGCAGGGATTTTCGCCTGCTTAAGCGGCAACACTGTTTCTTTCCCTGAGGAGTGAAAGGCTCGCAGATGGGTCCGGAACGCATCGACATTGCGACGGTTATCGCGCTGGGAGTTCTGGCCGGTGTTTGCAGCCTGCTGTTCCATGAGACTTTGGGTCACGCGCTGACCTGTGGTCTGACCGGCGGCAGGGTCGTGCTGCTGACTGCAATCCTGTTCCGGTGTCTGCCGGGATCCGGCCTTACCGATCTGGCAGGTCCGGGTGGCAACGCACTGGCCGCTGCTTGCACTTATGGCCTGTGGTGCGTAACCGACTGCCGCCGCCGCCGGTTGCGGTTTTTTCTCGTTCTGCTGTTGGCGATCAATCTGCTATGGCTCGCGGGCCAGACCGTATATTCGGGAGTGCGCGATAAAGAAGATCTGGCCTTTGCCGCTCAGGCATTTCATTGGCCGACGCTGTGGCGCACGGTTGCAGTGCTCGGGGGGCTGGCCCTGTACGTGGGCGGCATTCGGCTGACCGCCCGCATGCTCGCACAGGTGATCGCTGCACCGGCGGCGCGAGCGCGTGCGGTGCGCTTCGCCTACCTGGCCAGCCTCGTCACGGGTGTGCTCATGAGTCTGCTGTGGCGTGAGGACCTGTGGGACTCGGCGCGCGATACGGTGCTCGCACTGGGAGTTGCGCCGCTGGGACTGCTCTTCAGCCTGGCTCACGCCTCCCGGCAGCTGCATTCTGACGACGCTGCACTCGGCATCCAGCGCTCCAGGGGATGGCAGTTCGTTGCGCTCCTGACCCTAGTGATTTTCGCGCTCACGCAGGCGCGGGGTCTTCCTTTCAGGTAGCTGCTGCGCATTCAGCCGACGTGCCCGCGCACCAAGCGCAGTCGGCGGCCGCGGCCCGATCAAAAAACATAACGTTCCGCGGGTGTCAGGTCTGACAGGGCGCGGCGCAGGTCCGCAAACCGCGGCGGCTTGTTGAGTACCCGATCCACGCAGGAGACGCTCGACAGCTCGGCACCCCACCCGGTCATCATGACGATGGGAACCGCGGGGGCGAGGCTTTTTATGGCCGCGGCCACCTGGCGTCCATCCACGTGGGGCATGCCCAGATCGGTGAGCACGATGGAGAAGCGTTGTGCCGTGCGTTCGGCAGCCGAGAAAAGCTCGATGCCGTGCTCCCCGCCCTCGGCTACGGTCACGCTGTGCCCGTCCTGGCTCAAGACATCGCTGACCGAGCGCAGAACCAGCGGATCGTCGTCGATGACCAGAATGCGCAGCTTCGCGGCGATTCCGGGTAGGGGCTCAACGACGGCTCCGGCTCTGTCACGCGCAGAAGCGCGGAAGGTGATGCGCACCAGCGTGCCGCGTCCCAGTTCGCTGTCGATATGCAGTTCGGCGTCGTGGCGCTGCGCCATGCCGTAGACCATGGCGAGGCCAAGTCCGCTGCCGCGCTCGCCTTTGGTGGTAAAGAACGGTTCCAGGCACTTCTGGCGGGTCGCCTCATCCATGCCGACCCCCGTGTCGGCGATTTCGACGCATACCAGCTGCTCGCCCGGCGCATAGGCGCGCACAGTCAGCGTGCCGCCCTGGGGCATTGCATCGACCGCATTGAGAATGAGATTGGTGAGCGCATCGCGGATTTCCGTCTCATGGCCCAGGAGCGCTGGCAGACTGTCGGCAATCTGCGTGTTCAGCGTCACCATCACCCCGGCTTGCCTGGGCATCGAGTTCCAGCGGACGCGCGTGAGCTCGATGACGCGCTCCAGGACCTCATGCAGATCCAGCGGCGCACGTGCGGTGCTGCCGGGCCCACGGTAGAACTCCTTCATCCTCGCAATGGTGGCCGCCACATCGCCTATGGCGCGGTGGATGATGTTGAGCTGCTGCCGGGCTTCGCTATCAAGCGGCGGGCTGTCGCGCTCGAGCAGCCACTGCGCGTATAGCGCCGCCGGCGAGAGCGAGTTGTTGATGTCGTGGGCGATGCCGCTGGCCATCTGCCCGAGGACGCGCAGCCGCTCCTGCTGCATGCCCTGTTCCTGTGAGACCTGCAGATCGTCATAAGCCTGCTGCAATGCACCGTGCAGTTGTGCCTGGGTGGCGGCCAGCGACATGTGCTCGGTCAGCTGGCGCAGGAACTCACGGTCGATGCGCGAGAGCTCGTGTTGGGCGGCCTGCCCGATGATCAGCAACGCGAAGGTCTGCCCGCGGGTCTGCAGCGGGGCAAGTATCAGCGAGCGGATTCCGGCCTGGGCGAGTTTGCAAACAAACGACGATGCGGACCCGGAGATGTCCGGCACATAGACAATCTGCCCGGCGCGGCAGCTGGCGAGCCATTCGGGATTGAGCCAGGAGCCGTCGGGCAGCAGTTGGGCCAGTCCGCGCTCCAGTACCGGGCGCTTGGTGCCGACACAGAGAAATTCAACATCCTCACTGCTCGCCTCACATGACATGACGCAGCCGAAGTCAATGGGCAGCCGGTCCTCGAGGCTGCGGATGGCGACCTGAAAGATGCTGCGCACGTCCTGGCGCTCGGCAATCGCGCTGGTGATCTCGTGCAGCAGCCGCAGCCGGTCAAGCTGCGTCTGCATCTCGCGCTCATGTGCCTTGCGATCGGAGATGTCGCGGGCAATCTTGGAGGCGCCCATGACCGCTCCGGAGGCGTCCTTGAGCGGGGAGATCGTCATGGATACGTCGATCAGTGAGCCGTCGGAGCGCTGGCGCACCGTCTCGAAATGATCGATGGCCTGAGAGCGGCTGATGCGCCCGTAGATCATCTCGTCTTCATCTGCCCGGTCGGACGGAAGCAGCAGCCGCGTCGCTTTCCCGATCACCTGATCGGCGGTATAGCCAAACAGCCGCTCCGCACCCGGATTCCAGGTCGTGATGACGCCGGTGAGGCTGGTCGTGATGATGGCGTCGTCGGTCGAATCGACCAGCAGCTGCGTGCGGATCTCGTTGGCCTGCAGGCTTTGCTGGATGGCCTCGCGCCGGCGCTCCAGACGCTCCAGCAGAGCGCCGTTGATCCAGATGAGCGTCGCCAGGGCGATGACCGTGACCAGTGCCAGCAGTGCCAGGGCCCCGGCCGGATCAACCCAACCGGTGCGCTGGGCATAAGCCAGCGGCCACGCCAGGGCGAGGGGGACGATAACTGTTGCCGGCACCAGGCGCCGCGCGACGGTGCCCCCTGCGCCGTCGCTGGTGAGCACGCGCGTGAACGCGGTATCAGAGCGGGCAAGCAGAGCGCCGAGGGCGAGCAGGACGAACAGTACTGCGGTCGGCAGTGACATCAGCGAGTAGATCGGCAGCAGCGGCTGGCTGGTGTAAACGAAGCGGGCGAGGCCGAGCCACGCGACCAGGAGCGCGGCGAGAAAGAGCGCTTGAAACAGCACCGGCGCCCGGCGCGCGTTCGCCAGAAGGAGCCCGACGCCGAGCAGGGTGAAGTTGACCGCGGAGAACTGCGCCATCGCCGGCTTGCGGTTGATGCGCAGATCGAGCGCGAGGGTGTCGAGCGCGAGTCCAAAGCGCGTGCTCGCCATAGTCACGAGCACGTGGGTGGCTACGATGAGCAGGGATACGCAGGCCACCGCAGAGGCCGCCCGGCGGCTGGCGCGGCGCGCGGACAGAAGCACGGCGGTACCCAATACGGCGAAGTTCAAGGCCGTGATGGGTGACATCATCACGCCGCCGTAAAAGAAGGAGATGACCAGCGGCCACTTGGCGGCAAATCCGATGAGGATGCACACGCCCGAGAGCGCCACGAGTCCACCGGCGGACGCGCTCGCAATCTCAGCCCATTCTCTGAAGCGCATTGGATGTCCCGAGCGATCCGGGCTGACTGACGTTATGCTGTCGGCCGCGGTGACGCTTTAGTCGTATAGCCCGCCGCCGGATTAAAGACAATGGCGCGCGTTCTGATCGTGGACGATGAAATCACCCTGCGCACGATTTTACGCGCCCTGCTGCAGCGGGGTGGTCATGAGGTGGACGAGGCGGGAAGCGGCACGGAAGCGCTGCAACGAGTCGCCGCCAGCCCATACGACATCCTGCTGGTCGACTATCAGATGCCAGCGCCCGATGGCCTCGAGGTTCTGCGGCAGGTCCGCGCGCAACAGCCGCTCTGTCGGCGCGTCCTCATGTCCGGGGATGCGGATGTGCCGGAAATCCAAAACGCGCTGGCGTGTGCGGACGTGATGCACATACTGGAGAAGCCCTTCTCCCGGGAGCGCCTGCTCGAAGCCCTGGGAAACTAGCCGGTGGACTTCGGCTCACGGGTGCAGGTCAGCGCGGCCTGCGTGCGTGAACGTGAGTGTCCGCGTCAGATCCTGCGGGTCATCGGTGCCGATCGGCGGCGAGCGTGCCGGTGGACGCGTCGGTGTCCTGCGGCAGCAGGTGCCGCGGCAGGAAGAAGGCATTGGCAACGAGTGTCGGCACGATGGCGCTGCCGATCACCGCGCCGATGAGGTAAGAGTACTGGCGCTGGTCGACGCCGCCGTGGCTCAGGCCGAAAAGCGCCAAGGCGCCGAGCCCGGACCTCGCCAGCAGCAGCTTCGCTTCGAGTTCCGACGGGCGACCCCCGTAGCGTGCGAAGAAGCGCGGCACGAGCCACGGCAGGACCACGAAGGCCGCCGCGCTCGCGGCCGCGAAGATGAGCGTACGGTGGCCGAACGGGGAGAACTTCAGCCCGAGCACCAGCACGGTCGCGAGGTCGTTGACGAAGCAGGCCGCGAGCACCACGTTGCCGCACTCGGTGGGGGCGAGTCCGAACTCGAGCATGACCGCATAAGCCATCGCGACCGAGGTCGTTGAGGGCGCGATACCCGTAAGCCAGCTCGCATCGACACTCCAGTGCAGCAGGAACCGCGCCGTTGCCGCACAGCCGAGACACGGCGCCGTAAAGGCCACCAGCCCGACCACTGTGACCTGCTTCCATTCGCGGCGCATCACCTTGGGATCGAGTTCAGGTCCGGCCAGAAAGGTGAGAATGACTGGCCCGAGCCGGCGAGGAACTTAATCCACGACTGGTCGGTGCCCAAAGCGCTGGCGCCGATCGCGGCGCCGCTGCTGCCGGGGCGGGCAAGCGATTCCTTCAGTGCGACAGCGGTGGCGGAGCCGCGCGGGGCCGGAGGCAGGGGTCGCACACTGACCTACCTCGGCGCCGTCCGACGGCGGGGGTAGGCGTCATTAGCTCTTCAGCGGTTCGCGGAGAATGCCATCTCCCGTTGCGCGGCAGTCTAAGAGGGGCCAGCGCACCGAGGTAACCCATAACCCGGAACGCGAGTCGGCACAACGTCCGGCCCGCGGGCACAGACGCTTTGTTTGCGTGCGTCGCCGATGGGCGACGGGGCCGTAAGACGCCGCTCACCGCCGCTCAGTCCCGCGCCCGATACGGCAAGTGCGCTCAAAGCGCGATGCTCGGTTTTCACAACCTCACGGGAGATTCACCATGCTGAAGCATCGCACCACCACCCTGGCCACGCTGGCTGCGCTCGGCGCCAGCATGATGGCACTGGCGCAGAATGCGCCGTCGACGTCCGCGACCGATGCGAACGCGCCGGCGTCCGAGCCGCAGACCAGCACCAAAAGTGACGGGGCGAGCTATAACAACAGCGCCCCGTCCAGCGACAGCGCGAGGATGCAGGACCCCAAGCTCGCCTCCTGCATATCCAGCGAGAAGGCCAAGAACTCCGGCCTGTCCGATAACCAGATCAAGCAGAAGTGCATGCTGAAGATCGGCAGCCATCAGGGCACCGGCCAGGGTCAGCAGTAGGAATGCGCGCGGGCTGCCGTCGCCGCGGCGGCGGTCCGCGTTTGCCGCTCACGCCTCCATGACGAGGAGCGTGGAGGTGGCGGTCGCGTAGAGCCGCTCGTCCGGGCCGGTGAGCCGGCCCTCAGCAAAAGCCACGCGGCGCCCGAGGCTGAGCACCCGCCCCACGGCGCGCACCGCACCGGTCGCGTGGGTCATGGGCTTATGAAAGGCGACCTTCAGCTCCAGGGTCGTATAGGTCCGGCCGGCCGGCAGCTGCGAGTGCACGGCACAGCCGCACGCGGAGTCCAGTAAGGTCGCAGCGTAACCGCCATGCACCATGCCGAGGGGATTGTAGGCGTGCCGCCCGGGCGTCCCCTCAAATACCGCCACGCCGGGTTCCACTTCGATCAGCCGGAAGTCCAGCGAGACCGCGATGCCGGGTCGCAAACCACGCGCGAGATAGGCGCGCAACTGCTCAAGGCCGGTCAAACGCCGGTCCTCACCCAGGGTTTCAGGGTCCGCAGCGTCCATGAGGGCTCCGTGTACAGCAGGCGGGAAACGGATTCTACGGTGGCCGCCGCCGGATTTGACCGTGCCGCCCGCGCGAGGGAGCGCCGCAGCTTCGGAAGGGGGAGGGCAGAGCGGGTGCCGGAGGGCATAAGCTCACACAGATTTCTGGGCAAACACTGACCGCATCGCGCTGCGGGATCTCAAAGGAGGTGGCACCGTGCCTAACACGCAACCCCCCGCGGCCGGGCCGCCGCAGAAGATCGCCTGGATCGCCGGTGTGGGCGCCTCCGCCGGACTCGGGGCGGCCCTTGCCCGGCGCTTTGCACAGGGCGGACTCGAGGTGGCGCTCACCGGGCGCAGCGCCGCGCGCCTCGGGGAGGTTGCTGCCGCGATCACCGCTGCGGGCGGACGCGCCCGCGCGCTGCCCGGCGATGTGAGTGACCGCGCCGAGCTCGAGCGTCTGAGCCGCGAAGTCGCCCGTCTGGGGACCCTCGAGGTCGCGATCTTCAACGCCGGCAACGCCGAGCGCGGTGACCCCCTGGAGGTCACGCCGGAGCAGTTCGAGTCGACCTGGCGCGGCAGCACCTTCGCCGGCTTCCTGTTCGCGCAGACGGCGGTGCGCCAGCTGCTCCCGGCAGGCGGGGGCAGTCTGCTGGTTACCGGTGCCACGGCATCGCTGCGTGGCCGCGGGCCGTTCACGGCTTTCGCGGCAGCGAAAGCTGGCCTGCGCTCGCTTGCGCAGAGCTTCGCGCGCGAGTTCTCGCCACGCGGCATCCATGTCGCGCACGTCATCATCGACGGGGGTATTGACGGGGAGCGTCTGCGCAGCCGCGCTCCGGAGCGCGTGGCGCAGGCGGGCGCGGACGGCCTGCTGCACCCGGACGATATCGCCGAAACGTACTGGCAGTTGCACCGCCAGCCACGCAGCGCCTGGACGCACGAGCTCGATCTGCGCCCCTACCGCGAGGCCTTCTAGAGCCGCGCCCTTCGGGCGCTCTCAGGGACCGGGGTGCTTGGCCTTGAAAGCCCGCACCTGGAGGTTCAGCTGATCCGCCACCGCCTGTTCCTGGTCGATGGCGGTGTTGTGCGCGCCGTTGCCGAGGGTCTTGAGCGTGTCGCGGTCGGCAGCGGAGGCGGCGGGGAACTGCTGCGTAACGCGCTCGATCGTGAGATCCACGCACTTGAGGTAGGAGTTGGTCGCGGCGTCGTACTGCTGAAAGGCGGCACGGGCGGCCAGCATCTGCTCACGCGAGGCCTTGGTTCCATCCGGAGGCGGTGGCGGGGGAGAGGCCGCGCTGCAGTCCTGCAGGGCGGCGATCGCGGTCGGTACCGGGTCCCCCAGCGGCGCTGCCGGTGCAGTCACCGCCGCGGCGGCGGCGGCGGCTGGCGTCTCGCTCACCGGCGCGGCGGGCGCGACCCCGGCGAGTTTCTGTGACCACAGCATCCAGATGAGGATCGCCGCGGCCAGCACGGCCGCGGCGAGCCGGGCGATCAGCAGCCCCGTCGAGGCGGCACTGCCGCGCAGAATCCGGGCGCCGAAGAGGACAAACACGAACAGCGCTGCGCACAGGAGCAGCAGCATGGTGATCAGGTCAGCAGACATTCCTTACATTTCCCCACAGGCGTGTTGGACCGCGCGCTGCATCTTACGCGCTCTGCCTCGGGTTAGGACCGGTACCGCGCGGTTAAGTGCCCGGGCGGTGGCCGGAGGGGCCGGAAGGCCCGGCTCAGTCGGGGTGGTGGGCGGTCGCGGACCGGCGAGCGTGCGTGAATTCGAACGAGGGGGTCATCCAACTCACCAGTGGCGCGGCGCGCGGTCCGCGACGCCCGTAGTCACCCTAATGCGCTGGGCGCGGAGGTTCCAACATCCATTGCTTCTGTGCGCATGCTGTACCGGAATGAGCGCGTCGCACCTCAGGGCGATACCCGATGGGCCGCGGCAGCAGGCCGCGTACGCCGCGATTCGCCCCGGAGCGCGAGCAGCTCCTGCGCCAGCTCCACGGCGTGGTCACGCAGCTCCGCAACAGCCGTGCATTCCCAGTAACGGGGCCGCAGCATGGGACCGAGATAGTGCAGCCCGGCGACCGGCTGGCCGGTGCGGCTAAGGACGGCGCCGGCTCTGCCGGTGATGAGGCCTAGGCCGTCGTTGTCGGGCACGACCAGGCCCTCGGCGGTGAGGGAGCGCCATAAGCGGTTCTCGGAGCGGCGCAGATCGTAGTCCGGCCCGGTGCAGTTGATGATGCGGTCGTACGGCTGCACGACGAGGCGCTGGCGCCCGCCACGCGGCCGCCAGGTGGCGATGAGCCCCGTCTGTGCGCGCCGGCACGACCTGAGGCGCCCGGCATAGATCGTGAGCCGGCCACAGCGCTCCAGCTGCGACAGACGCTGCGCAGTTGGCGGCGCCAGGCGGTGACGGTGGATTTCCCAGTACACGCGCACGTGCCGCAGAAACCGCCGCCGCTCGCGCGGCGCGAGCTGCTGCCACAGCACGGGTGCCGCGGTGCGCAGCAGCGTTGCGGCCTCGCGCCAGTCGCCCCCCTGGGTCTGGATGCGGGCCGCCAGGGCGCGGGCGGCCTGCAGCAGCGCCCGGGCCGAGCTGCGCGCGGCGCGATCCAGCTCGGGCACAGCCTCCTGAGGACGCAGCACCGGCCGGAACGGATCCTGGGAAAGGGGCAGCAGGCCGTGGCGCGAGAGGGCATGCAGTTGCACCTTCCCGCCCGTGTGCGCATCGAGCGCACAGGCCACGTCCGCCATGGTCAGCCCCGTGCCGAGCAGCAACACGCGCTCGCCCGGCCGGATGCGCAAGGCCTGTGCCCACGGGTCGGCGACGAAGCGTGCGCTGCGCAGCACGCGCGCGTCCGGTCCGACCGGATGCGGCGGTGGATTGCCGAGTGCGAGCACGACAGCGTGCGCGCTCAGGCGGCGACCGTCCTGCAGATGGGCCGTGAAACCCTGCCCGCGCAGTGACCGCTCGAGCGCGATGACGACGCCGCACACGCGCTCGAGCCGGGCATTTGCTGCGAGCGCCTGCGCATTCGCCAGCCGCTCCTGCAGGTAAGCGCCATACTCCGCGCGCGGCCGAAAATCCTCCACGGTGGCCTGTGCATCGCGCTGCCGTGCAAAGCGCAGGAACTCGAGCGGGTCACTGGCCGCGGCGGACATGCGCCCGGCTGGCACGTTCAGCAGGAACGGGAACGTCCGCGGTGCGTAGGCCACGCCGCCGGCGTGCACCGCCGGATCGACGATGGTGATGTGCAGGGCGCCCTCGGCACTGCGGCGCAGGAGTTCCGTGGCAAGCGTCATGCCGCAGAAGCCGGCGCCGACGATGAGAACGGAAGATGCGCAGCGCATGAGCCAAGCTTAGGGGAGTGGCAGTCACCGCAGGGTAGCGGCGCGGTAGCAAAGCGGTGACAAACACGCCTGCCACAGGCCCCGAACGGTCGAACCCCCGCCCGGCGGGTGCCTGGCACCCGCCGGGCTCAGCTGGCCCTAGGCGCGGATGAAGCTCAGCAGCTCGCGGTTGATCTCATCGGCCCGCGTGGTGCACATGCCATGCGGGGCGCCGGGAATGATACGCAACGTCGGCTTGCGCAGCAGCTGCGCCGACTTCTGCGCCGAATCCGCCAGCGGCACGATCTGATCGTCATCACCGTGCAGCAGCAGAACCGGGATGTCGATCTCGCGCAGATCGGAGGTGAAATCGGTTTCCGAGAAGGCCTTGATGCAGTCGTACTGCGCCTTGATGCCCCCGAGCATCCCCTGCAGCCAGAACGAGTCGATGACCCCCTGGGAGGCCTTGGCACCGGCGCGGTTGTAGCCGTAAAAAGGCAGCGCCAGGTCGCGGTAGAACTGCGCGCGGTCGTTGACCACACCGGCACGGATGGCGTCGAAGGCTGCGAGCGGGGTGCCTTCGGGATTGCGGTCGGACTTCAGCATGATCGGCGGCACGGCGCCGATGAGCACGGCCTTGCGTACGCGCCGGGTGCCGTGTCGTCCCAGGTAGTGGGCCACCTCGCCGCCGCCGGTGGAGTGGCCGACGAACACCGCATCGTGCAGATCCAGCCGGTCGAACAGCGCCGCGACATCTCCCGCATAGGTGTCCATCTCATTGCCGTTCCAGGTCTGCGCCGAGCGCCCGTGGCCGCGGCGGTCGTGGGCGATCACGCGGTAGCCCTGCGTGCCGAGGAACAGCATCTGCGCATCCCAGGCGTCGCAGGTGAGCGGCCAGCCGTGCGAGAACACGACCGGCTGTCCTGAGCCCCAGTCCTTATAGAAGATGCTCGTGCCGTCTTGCGTGGTAATCGATGCCATGGCAAAGACCTCCGTGAAGATTGAGTCGCGTGCCAGTGCGGCCGGGGTGGTAAGGCGCGGCAGCACCGGGAAGTGATTGGGACCTTGGCGCGCCAGTAAGCATAGTTGCGCCGCATGCATCCCGGCTGCGTACTTTGAGTGAAACCTTTATTGCAGCCGCCGTCGAGCCGCGGCTTGGGCGCGGCGGAACATCTGCGCCCTTGCCGGCGCGGTGCGGGCCGGGGCAACATGCAACACTTAAGAGGCGTCAGTGAGCGCTGCGGGAGAGCCGAAGGTGTGTGATAAGGACGCATTCGATGAGATGGCCGAGTACCAGCTGCGCACAGCGTCACTGTCGCGGCGCGAGTTCGGAGCGCTGACAATCGGGGCGGGCGTAGTGTCGCTTTGGTCGTTGCCGGCGAACGCGCAGGAAGTCACCGAGACGGAAGTGCAGATCAAGACGCCGGACGGCACGGCCGATGCCTACTTCGTACACCCGGCCAAGGGTGCGCATCCGGGCGTACTGGTGTGGCCTGACATCTTCGGGTTGCGTCCCGCGTTCCGGCAGATGGGCAAGCGCCTCGCGCAGTCCGGCTACGCCGTGCTGGTGGTGAACCCCTTCTACCGCCAGCAGCACGCCCCCACCGCTCCGGAGCACCCCGACTTCAACGATCCGGCCACGCGCGCGACCCTCATGGGACTGATGCAGTCCCTGACCCCGGACACCGAGTCCACCGATGCGCACGCCTTCGTCGCCTGGCTGGACAGTCAGGGCGCGGTCGACAAGAAGCGCAAGCTCGGCACGACCGGCTACTGCATGGGTGGGCCGCTCACCATGCGCACCGCCGCGGCCGTACCGCAGCGCGTGGGCGCAGGCGCGTCCTTCCACGGTGGCGGCCTGGTGACCGACAAGCCCGACAGCCCGCACCTGCTCATCCCGCACATGAAGGCGCAGTACCTCGTTGCGATCGCGGCCAACGATGATGAGAAGCAGCCCGAGGCCAAGGATGTCCTCAAACAGGCCTTCGCGGCCGCCCACCTGCCGGCGGAGATCGAGGTGTACGCCGGCACCAAGCATGGCTGGTGCCCGCCAGATTCGCAGGTTTACGACCCCGCGCAGGCCGAGCATGCCTGGGCGCGGCTCGAGGCCCTGTTGAAGCGCGCGCTCGGCTGAAGCGGGCGGAACCCCCCCTTAGAGCCCGAGCTCGCTCAGGCCCGGGTGATCCTTGGGACGCGGCCCGGGCGCGCTCCAGTGGTACTTGCGCTCGCTTCCCGAGATGGGCACGTCGTTGATTGAGGCGATGCGGCGCTGCATCAGTCCGGCCGCGTCGAACTCCCAGTTCTCGTTGCCGTATGAGCGGTACCAGTGCCCGGAGTCGTCGTGCCACTCGTAGGCGAAGCGCACTGCGATGCGGGTCTCACCGAACGTCCAGATCTCCTTGATCAGGCGATAGTCGAGTTCGCGCGCCCATTTGCGCTGGAGGAACTCGCGGATCGCCGCGCGGCCGTGGAGGAACTCGGCGCGGTTGCGCCAGCGCGAGTCCTCGGTATAGGCGAGCGAGACGCGCTGCGGATCGCGGCTGTTCCAGGCGTCCTCGGCCATACGGACCTTGGCTGTAGCGGACGCGAGGTTGAACGGCGGCTTCAGCGGTGCCGGCGGGGCGGATGCATCGGTCATGGACGATCCTTCAGGTGGGTGCATGTCGCAGGCGCACCAGACTGACCAGCGCGCCGCTCAAGGCCAGGACGGCGGCGAGGTAGAGCGCACGGTTCGAGCCGGCAACGCCGTAGAGATGAAACAGTATCGCCGTCCCGGCAGCACCCAGGGCCTGGCCGCCCAGGCGTGCGGCACTGAGCATGCCGCCGGCCGCCCCGCTGCGCGCGCGCGGGGCAGCCGCCATGATGGTGCGGTTGTTCGGTGACTGGAAGAACCCGAAGCCCACCCCACACAGCGCCATGCGGGCGCAGAAGCCGACCAGCGTCCCGCCTGCGGGGTAGCGCGCCAGGAGGGTAAGGCCGAGTGTCAGGACGAGCAGGCCGATACCCCCGAGGATTCCGGCGGCGTGGCGGTCAGCCAGCCACCCGGCCAGGGGTGCCACCACCGCGAGCGCGACGAACCACGGTGTCATCAGAAGTCCCGTGGTCACGGCGCTGTGCCCGAGGCGCTGGATCTCAAACGGCAGTGCCACGAGCGAGCTCATCTGTGCGGCGAAAGCGAGCACCGAGGTGAGGACGGAGAGGCTGAAGATCGGGCGCCGCAGCAGGTCAAACGGCAGCAGCGGCGCCGCGCGGGGCCGCTCGTGGCGCACCAGCGCCCACGCCAAGAGCGCACCGAGGAGCAGCTGCACAGCGGCGAGCGCGCGCGCCTGGGCATGGGCAAGGGCCTGCAGGCCGCTCACGGCGAGGCCGAGGGTTGCGGCGTAGAGCAGGGCGCCGCCGTAGTTGAGCGGGCGCGCACTGCGGTCGGACTCCGGGAGCGAGCCGAGCGCAATGGCGAAGGCGACCATCCCGATCGGCAGATTGATGCCGAACAGCCAGCGCCAGTGCGCCACTGCCAGCACCGCCGAGGCGACGGTGGGGCCGACGGCGGCGGAAGCGGCCACCACGAGCGCGTTGATGCCGATGGCGCGGCCGAGCGAGCGGTGCGGGTAGGTGAAGCGCACCAGGGCCGGATTCACGCTCATGATGCCGGCGGCGCCGATCCCCTGAATTACGCGCGCGATGCTCAGCGACGCCAGCCCCGGCGCGAGCGCGCAGGCGAGCGAGGCGAGCGTGAACAGGGCCATGCCGGCCTGGGAGACGCGCCGGTAGCCCACGATCTCCCCCAGCGAGGCGAACGGCAAGAGCAGCATGAGGATCGCCAGCTGGTAGGCATTCACCACCCACACCGACGCGGCCGCACTGGCGCCGAAGTCGCGCGCGATGGTCGGCAGCGCGACATTGACGATGGTGCTGTCGAGCACCGACATGACGATCGCCAGCAGGATCGCCGCGATCGCCCAGTAGCGGCGCGGGGCGGGAAGGCCGTCGGGCAGTTCGTGGGCGGGGGCGTGCGGGGAACGCGGCGTCGGCATGCGTCCGCCATCATATATATATGAGTGCGGCGGCAGTTGTCATAAGCGGGCAGCCGGCGAGGCCACCGGGCGAGTGTGAACTGCGTCACGTTTGTAGCCGAACTGTCCGGCGGCGCGGCTCGCTACAATGACCTCCGCGCGCAGCACGGCTGCCATTTGCCTTCCAGAAGAAAAACCTTCCACCGCCTATGAACGCTACCCCGCCGCACCCGATGCGACCGCGCTCCCAACCCGAGCGCCGCCGCGGCGAGCGCCGTTCGCAGCTGCTGCGCTCGCTCTTCTACGGCAGCTTCCGGCCGCGGCGGCGCGGTCCGCGTCGCGCCGATGAGCGGCACGTCAGTGCGGTCGACTGGCACCATCCGCAGTGGCTCGCCGTCTCGATGCTGATCGTCATCGGCTCGTGCACCGATGCCCTGCTGACGCTGGTCCTCGTCGAGCGCGGCATCGCCTCGGAGGCCAACCCGCTCATGGCGCCGCTGATCGGCGGCAGCCACTCCGCACTCACCTTTGCGCTCATCAAGGTGGGACTGACCGCCGGCGGGGTGCTCTTGCTCACCCAGCTGGCGCGCCTGCGCGCCTTCGGCAGCATCCCGGTCGGGGTGTTCCTGTATCTCGTCCTCGGCATCTACGGCGTGCTGATCGCCTACGAGATGAACCTGCTCAGCATGCTGTAAGTGCCCGAGTGACGGGCGGTTTTCCGCGCTGGCCGCTTTTTAGCTAAACTATTGGCTGGCCGACAATTTTCTCCCCCATGCTCGAACCGACAGCCCTCTACGGCGGCAACGCCGACTATCTTGACGCGCTCTACGAGCAGTACCTCGCCGATCCGGCGAGCGTCGAGCCGCAGTGGCGCAGCTACTTCGAGCGTTTAGGTCCACGCGGCGAGGAGCATGCGCACGGCAGCGTACGCGCCGGCATCATCGAGCGCGCCGCCGCCACTCCCGCGGCCCCGGCCCCGGCCGATGCGCGCCAGGCTGCGGTATCGCGCCTGATCCAGGTGTGGACCAACCGCGGGCATCTGCTTGCCACCATCGACCCGCTCGGGCTCACGCAGCGGCCGCGTCCGCACGTGCTCGATCTGGATTACTTCGGGCTGACACCGGCGGATCTGGATACCGAGTTCTTTACCGGCAGCCGCACCGAGGCGGTGCCCAAGCGCATGAAGTTGCGCGACATCCTGGCGCAGCTCGAGTACGTCTATGCCGGCAACGTCGGCGCCGAATTCGCGCACATGTCCGATTCGGAAGAGCGTCTGTGGCTGCAGGACCAGTTCCAGGAGGGGCGCCTGCGCGGCCATTTCACCCCCGAGGAGCGGCGCAATATTTTGTGGCAGCTGACCGCGGCGGAGGGCCTCGAGCGCTACCTGCACACCAAGTACGTCGGACAGAAGCGCTTCTCGCTCGAAGGCGGCGACGCCCTCATTCCGCTGCTCGATGACCTGATCCAGGACTGTGGCAGCGCCGGAATCGAGGAGGTGGTCATCGGCATGGCGCACCGCGGGCGCCTCAACGTACTGGTCAATCTGCTCGGCAAGTCACCGGCGGCGCTGTTCTCGGAGTTCGAGGGCGTCTATGACCCCGCACGGCTGCGCGGCTCCGGCGACGTCAAGTACCACAAGGGCTTCTCGGCGGATCTGCGCACCGCGGCCGGTAACGTGCACACGGTGCTCGCCTTCAACCCCTCGCACCTCGAGGTCGTAAATCCGGTGGTCGAGGGCTCGGTGCGCGCTCGCCAGGAGCGCTGCGGCGATACCCGCGCCGAGCACGTGCTCGCGCTGCTGGTGCACGGTGATGCGGCGTTTGCCGGCCAGGGCGTGGTGATGGAGACGCTGCAGCTGTCGCAGGCGCGCGGCTTTTTCACCGGCGGCACGGTGCACATCATCATCAACAACCAGGTCGGCTTCACCACCTCCGATCCGCGCGACGCGCGTTCCACCATCTACGCGAGCGATGTCGCCAAGATGCTCGAGGTGCCGATCTTCCACGTCAATGCCGACGATGCCGAGGCGGTCGTGTTCGTCACGCGGCTGGCCTTGAAGTACCGGTTGCGCTTCCGCAAGGACGTGGTGATCGACCTCGTGTGCTACCGCCGTCACGGCCACAACGAGGCGGACGAGCCGGCGGCGACGCAGCCGCAGATGTACCGCGTGATCCGCCAGCATCCGACCGCGCGGCGCATCTACGCCGACAAGCTGATCGCCGAGGGGCTGCTGAGCGAGGCCGAGGTACAGCAGATGGCGGAGCAGTACCGCGCCGGGCTCGATGAGGGCCGTCCCCAGGCGCGCGCCTCCCTCGGCATGATCGGCAACAAGTACACCGTGGACTGGAGCGCGTACTCGCAGATCGACTTCACCGAGCGCGTGCCGACGGGTGTGCCGCTCGAGCGGCTGCGCTCGCTCGGCGAGCGCGCCACCGCCTATCCCAGCGGCTTCGTGCTGCAGGCGCGCGTCGCGCAGATCATCGCCAACCGCAAGCGCATGCTCGCCGGCGAGCAGCCCCTGGACTGGGGCTGCGCCGAGACGCTCGCGTATGCCGCCCTGGTCGAGGACGGTTTCGGGGTGCGCCTGGTCGGCCAGGACAGCGGCCGCGGCACTTTCTTCCACCGTCACGCCGTGCTGCACGATCAGAACAGCGACGCCACCTGGATCCCGCTGCAGCACCTGAGTGATCCGCAGCCGCGCGTGCAGGTGATCGACTCGGTGCTCTCGGAGGAAGCCGTCATGGGCTTCGAGTACGGCTATTCGACCACCGATCCGAACACGCTCGATGTGTGGGAGGCGCAGTACGGAGACTTCGCCAACGGCGCGCAGGTCATCATCGACCAGTTCATCTCCTCGGGCGAGGCCAAGTGGGAACGCTTCTGCGGGCTCACGCTGCTCCTGCCGCACGGCTACGAGGGCGCGGGGCCCGAGCATTCCTCGGCACGGCTCGAGCGCTTCCTGCAGCTGTGCGCCGAGAACAACATGCTCGTGTGCGTACCTTCGACCCCGGCACAGATGTTTCACCTGCTGCGGCGGCAGATGCGCCAGAGTTTCCGCAAGCCGCTGATCGTCATGTCGCCCAAGAGCCTGCTGCGCCACGATCTGTCGGTCTCAGCGCTCGAGGACCTGACGCGCGGCAGCTTCGCGCGCGTCATCGGCGAGACCGACGAGATGGCCCCGAAGGAGGTGCGGCGCGTGGTCTTCTGCAGCGGCAAGGTGTACTTCGACCTGCTCAAGACCCGCCGCGAGGAGAACCGGCACGACGTCGCACTGGTGCGCATCGAGCAGCTCTACCCGTTTCCGACCGATGAATATCAGGCCGTGCTCGGCCGCTACGGCAGTGCGCGCGAGATCGTGTGGTGCCAGGAAGAGCCGCAGAACCAGGGCGCCTGGTACCAGATCCGCCATCGCCTGCAGGAGCTCGGCGGCGGCCGCCCGGTGCTGTACGCCGGGCGCGCACCGGCGGCCGCGCCCGCCACCGGTATCGGCAAGATCCACATCCTCGAGCAGCAGACCCTGGTGGCGGCTGCCCTGCATGCCACTGCCACCGAGGAATCCGCGCGCGATACGCAGCGTCTGAAGGCCGCCGTGCCACCGGCGCCGCTGAGAAAGAGTTCATGAGCACTGAAATACGCGTTCCGCAGCTGCCCGAGTCCGTCGCGGATGCCACGCTCGTCGCCTGGCACAAGCAGCCCGGCGATGCCATCGCCCGCGACGAGAATCTTGCGGACCTGGAGACCGACAAGGTCGTCCTGGAAGTGCCGGCCCCGGCCAACGGGGTGGTGCGCGAGATCCGCGTGCAAAGTGGCACGGTGGTCAAGAGCGGCGAGGTGCTGGCGGTGATCGAGGAAGGCGCCACGGCCGCCCCAGCGCGCGCGCCGGCCGCGGCCGCGGCTGCGGCCGCGGCGCCGAAGGCGGCGGCCAAGGGCCCCACGGGTGCGGCGCCTGCGCAGGACGGCAGGGACAAGGAGGCCGCACGGCTCAGCCCCTCGGTGCGGCGCCTGGTGGAAGAGAACCGCCTCAATCCGGCCGCCATTCCCGGCAGCGGACGGGACGGGCGGCTGACCAAGTCCGACGTGGTCGACTACCTCGGGAAAAAGCCCGCCGCTCCGGCAGCTGCCCCCGCGCCGAGCGCGCCGGCGCCGCTGCGTGCACCGGGCGGCCAGGGCCGCGCCGAGCAGCGCGTGCCGATGACGCGCCTGCGCGCGCGCATCGCCCAGCGCCTGATCGAGGCGCAGTCGACCCAGGCGCTGCTCACCACCTTCAACGAGGTGGATCTCAGTGCGATCCAGGAGCTGCGCGCGCGCTACAAGGAGCGCTTCGAGAAGGAGCACGGCGTGAAGCTCGGCTTCATGTCCTTCTTCGTCAAGGCGGCGATCGAGGCACTCAAGCGCTACCCGGTGCTCAACGCCTCGGTGGACGGCAACGACATCGTCTACCACGAGTACTACGACATCGGGGTCGCGGTCTCCACCGAGCGCGGCCTGATCGTGCCGATCGTGCGCGATGCGGACGTGAAGAGCTTTGCGGTGATCGAGAAGGAAGTGGCCGACTACGCCAGGAAAGCCCGCGAGGGCTCGATCGCCATCGAGGATCTCACCGGCGGCACCTTCACCATCACCAACGGCGGGGTGTTCGGCTCACTGATGTCCACGCCCATCGTGAATGCGCCGCAGAGCGCGATCCTCGGCATGCACAAAGTCCAGGAGCGCCCCATGGTCATCGCCGGGCAAGTGGCGGTACGGCCGATGATGTACCTCGCCGTCACCTACGATCATCGCATCATCGACGGCCGCGAGGCGGTGCAGTTCCTGGTCGCGATCAAGGACGCGCTCGAGGACCCCGGGCGGATGCTCCTCGGGGTGTGAGGCGAGGCGGGCTCGAAGCCCGCGCCGCCGCACCCTCAGAACACGTGCCGGAACAGCCAGTAGAGCGCGCCGGCCAGCACGATCGCTGCCGGCAGCGTCAGCACCCAGGCGATGACGAGGTTGCGCAGCGTCGCCATCTGCAGCCCTGACTTGTTGGCGGCCATGGTGCCGGCCACCCCCGAGGAGAGCACGTGGGTTGTCGACACCGGCAGCCCGAACATGTCCGCGGCGGCGATGGTGCTCATGGCGACCAGCTCGGCCGAGGCACCCTGCGCGTACGTCAGGTGGGTCTTGCCGATCTTCTCCCCGATCGTCACCACGATGCGCTTCCAGCCGACCATCGTGCCCAGGCCCAGGGCGATCGCCACCGCGACCTTCACCCACAGCGGGATGAACTTCGTCGCCAGGTCGATCTCTTTCTTGAAGGCGGTGATGTTGCCCAAGGTCTCCGCATCGAAGGCCGGGCGGTGCGGATCCTTGACCAGCAGGCGCAGCGCCTCGGAGGTGAGGTACATGTCGTTGCGCACGTTGGTGACCATGGCCGAGGGAATCTGCTTCAGCCCCCCGCGGGCGCGCACCTGGTCACCGATGCTGTGGGTAAGCGCGCCGACGGCCGGCACCACCGCCTCGTTCCAGGCGTGGGTGCGGATGTAGGCGGAGAGCTCCGCCCGCGGGTCAGCAGGGGCAGCAGCGGTGGCGTAGGGCTGCAGCGAGCGCTCGGTGGCGCTCGCCATGGCCACGAACGGCGTCATCTGCTCGGCCGGCATGGCGCGGTTGAGCGCATAGGCCAGAGGCACCGTGCCGATCAGGATCAGCATGATCAGGCCCATGCCCTTCTGCCCGTCGTTCGAGCCGTGCGCGAAGGACACCCCGCCGCAGGTGAGGATGAGAATGCCGCGGATCCACCACGGCGGCGCGCGGTGCGCCTTGGGCTCCTGATAGAGCGCGCGGTTCTTCACCAGCGCCTTGAGCACGAGGAAGAGAAGTGCAGCGCACACGAAGCCGACGATCGGGGAGATCAGGAGCGACCAGCCGATCTTCGCCGCCTGCGCCCAGTCCACCCCGCTGGTACCGTCGCGCCCGTGCATGAGCGCGTTGGCGACGCCGACGCCGATGATCGAGCCGATGAGCGTATGAGAGGAGGAGGCCGGCAGGCCCAGATACCAGGTGCCGAGGTTCCAGAGAATCGCGGCGATCAGCAGCGCGAACACCATGGCAAAACCGGCGCTCGAACCGACCTGCAGGATCAGTTCCACGGGAAGCAGGCTGATGATGCCGAAGGCGACCGCGCCGCTGGAGACCAGGACTCCGAGGAAGTTGAGCGTCCCGGAATACACCACGGCGGCGTGCGGGGCGAGAGAGTGGGTATAGATCACCGTCGCAACCGCGTTGGCGGTGTCGTGGAAGCCGTTGACGAACTCGAACCCGAGCGCGATCAGGAGCGCGATCCCGAGCAGCACCCAGGACAGGATCGACAGGCCCGAGGCGCCGGCCCCGGCGACATCCTGCACCAGACTGTAGCCGGTGTAGCCGATACCGAGGGTCAAAAGGACGAGGAAGAACAGAATTGTGCCGCGACCGGGCTTGTGGTCCAGAGAGGGCCGGGCGGCAGGGGTGGCAACGGTGTCGGTGGCGACGCTGCTCATGAGAACACCACTCTTATGCGATGAATGAGTAAGCGCGCGAGGTTAGGGCTGTAATGTTTTAGTAATGTGACACGGCAGCCGTGTGGCCCATGGCCCCTCGGCCCGACCCTCGGCCCGGCCGAGATATCCCTCCTAAGTCTTTGATGCACGGACTGGTCGTGACCCTCATCGCCGGGCGGTTCCAGGGGAGGCCTTTTTGCAGCCGACGCGCGCCTGAGCTTCGGGCGCAGGGGCTTGTGATACTGTCGCGGGCCCCGATTTTCTGTGGTGAGCGATGCCCAACGAGACTCCAACCCCGGGCGCCGACGCGTTCGACGTCATCGTGATCGGTGGCGGACCGGCCGGATATCCGGCGGCCATCCGTGCCGCCCAGAACAAGCTGCGTGTCGCCTGCATCGATGAGTGGAAGAACCGCGACGGCAGTGCCGCATTCGGGGGCACCTGCCTCAATGCCGGCTGCATTCCCTCCAAGGCGCTGCTCGAGTCGAGCGAGCTCTATCACCGTGCGCAGGAAGAGTTCGCGATCCACGGCATCAAGGTGCAGGGCACGAGTCTCGATCTCGCCCAGATGCAGAAGCGCAAGTCCGGCATCGTGCGCGGGATGACCCAGGGGATCCTCGCGCTGTTCAAGGCCGCAGGCGTCACCCCGCTCCAGGGCCACGGCCGGCTGAGCGCCCCGGGGCGCGTGGAATTCACCGCTCACGATGGCACCCGGCGTACCTTAAGCGCCAAGCACGTCGTGCTTGCCTCCGGCTCGGCGCCGATCGAGCTGAAAAGTGCCCCGTTCAAGTCCCCGCAGATCGTCGATTCCTGGGGCGCGCTCGATCTGGAGGCGGTGCCCAAGCGTCTGGCGGTCATCGGCGCCGGCGTCATCGGGCTCGAGCTCGGCAGCGTCTGGCGCCGGCTCGGCGCCGAGGTCGTGGTGCTCGAGGCGCTGCCGGAGTTTCTCGCCATCGCCGATCAGCAGCTCGCCAGGGAGGCGCTCAAGCACTTCAGGAAGCAGGGCCTGGACATCCGCCTCGGCGCCAAGGTGACCGGCGCCAAGATCGGCCCGGGCGGGGTCGAGGTCAGTTATGCCGATGCCAAGGGCGAGCAGCAGCTCAGCGTCGACCGCCTCGTCGTTGCCATCGGGCGCCGTCCGTACACCCAGGATCTGTTTGCCTCGGACATCGGCGTGGAGCTCGATGAGCGCGGCTTTATCCGTGTCGACGAACACTGCCGCACCGCGCTCGAGGGTGTCTGGGCAGTGGGGGACTGCGTGCGCGGCCCGATGCTGGCGCACAAGGGCAAGGAGGAGGGCGTCATGGTCGCCGACCTCATCGCCGGTCAGTACGGGGAGATGAATTACAAGGTCATCCCCTCGGTCATCTATACCGCCCCCGAGATCGCCTGGGTCGGGCTCACCGAAGAGCAGGTGAAAGCCGCCGGCCGGCCCTACAAGGTCGGGCTGTTCCCGTTTCTGGCGAGCGGGCGCGCGCGCGCCATGGAGCAGGCCCATGGGTTCGCCAAGGTCATCGCGGCGCGCGATGACGATGAGATCCTGGGCGTGCACATCATCGGCCCGCTGGCCGGCGAGCTGATCGCCGAGGCGGTGCTGGCGATGGAGTACTCGGCGAGCACCGAGGACCTGCAGCGCACGATCCACGCGCACCCGACCCTGTCTGAGGCCGTGCATGAGGCGGCCCTGAATGCCGACAAGCGCGCGATCGACTCGCTGAACCGCTGAGGCGGCGCCGCCTAGCGCTGCCGCCGCGCCGCGATCACGTTGGCCACGGCCTGCAGCCGGCGCAGCACGCGCGCGAGCTGGCCCAGGTCCTGGACGGCGACGGTGAGGGCAAAGTGGGCGATGCCGGTGTCATGGTTGGTGCGCGTCGTGGCCGCATCGATCGACAGCCGCTCCACTGCCAGTACGTCGCTCAGGTCGCGCAACAGTCCGCGCCGGTCATAGGCCTCGATCGCCAGCACCACGTTCATGGCCTCGGTGGCGGCCGCGGCCCATTCCACCTTGAGGACGCGGTCGGGTTTGAGCGCGCTCATCCGCGCAAGGCTCGCGCAGTCACTGCGGTGCACGGTGACCCCGCGCCCCAGGGTCACGTAGCCGGTGATCGGCTGCGGCCGCAGCGGCGCGCAGCAGCGCGCCCAGGTGATCGGCAGATCGCCCACCCCCTCGATCTGTACCGGTGAGGCGCGCTTGCGCGCCGCGGCCGCGCGGGACGGCTTCGCCGGCGGCCGCAGCGGCGCGGGCGGCTCGAACAGGCGCGTCGCCGCGTGCACCAGCTGCGTGACGGTGAGCTCGCCCTCGCCCAGAAGCTCGTACAGATGCTCCGCATCGCGCGCCTTGAGCTCCTGCGCGAGTGCAGTGAGCTGCTCGGCACGCACGCCGATGCGCGCAAGCTCCCGCTCGGCGATTTCGCGGCCCGCGCTGCGGTTGGCGCCGACGTCCTGCTTGCGGAACCAGGCGCGCACCTTGGCGCGGTTGCGTGCCGAGACCAGGTAGCCCTGCTCGGGGGCGAGCCAGTCACGGCTCGGCGCCTCGTGCTTGGCGGTGATGATCTCGACGATCTCGCCGTTAATGAGCGGGTGCGTGAGCGGCACGATGCGCCCGTTGGCTTTCGCGCCGCGGCAGCGGTGGCCGAGGGAGGTGTGCAGGCTGTAGGCGAAGTCGAGCGGGGTGGCCCCATGCGGCAGGTCGATCACCTCGCCCTTGGGCGTGAGCACGTAGACGCGGTCCTCGAACAGCTCCGTGCGCATGCCCTCGAGGAGATCGCGGTCCGCATCGGCGTCCTTGCCGTCGCCGGGCTCGAGCAGACGCCGCACCCACTCGATCTTGCGCTGGTAGTGGGTGTCGCGCGGGCCACCTTCCTTGTAGCTCCAGTGCGCGGCCACGCCGAGTTCGGCGAACTCGTGCATCTCGGGGGTGCGGATCTGTACCTCGACGCTGCGCGAGTGCGGGCCGATGACGGCGGTGTGGATCGAGCGGTAGCCGTTGCCCTTCGGGGTGGCGATGTAGTCGTCGAACTCGCCCGGGATGTAGGGGTAGCGGCTGTGCACGACGCCGAGGGCCGCGTAGCACTCCGGGATCGAGGCGACGACGATACGCACCGCGCGCACGTCGAAGAGCTGCGAGAAATCCAGCTGCTTGCGCTGCATTTTGCGGTAGATGCTGTAGATGTGCTTCGGCCGCCCGTACACCTGGGCGCTGATGCCGGCCGCCTCAAGCTCCGCGCGCAGCTCGCTGCACAGCTGCTCGATGTAGCGCTCGCGGTCGGCGCGGCGCTCATTGAGCGCGGCCGCGACGCGCTTGTATTCCTCCGGCTCGAGGTAGCGGAAGGCCAGATCCTCGAGCTCCCACTTCAGCTGCCACACGCCGAGGCGGTTGGCGAGCGGCGCATAGATGGCCCGCGCCTCGAGCGCACGGCGCGCGCGCTCGGGCGCGGTGAGCGTGCGCGCATGCCGCAGCGCCACCAGCTCCTCCGCCAGCCGGGCGAGCACCAGGCGCGGGTCGCTGACCACGGCGAGCAGCATCTTGCGTACCGTCTCGGTCTGGCGCGTGTCCAGGCCCGCCTGCGGTGACCAGTCCCGCGGCAGCCCCAGGCTCCCGAGGCGCACCAGCGACTGCGCCGTGGCGACGGCGGAAGTCCCGAGGGCTGCGCTCAGCCGCTCAGCGGAGGGCGCCCCCTGCGCGAGCAGCGGGCGTGCCAGGAGCGCGAGCGCAAGCTCGCCGCTGTCGGTGAGTGCGCCGATGATCTCGGCCGCCTCGCCGGCCTGCTCGAGCGGCTCTCCGCCGCAGGCCCCCTCGGCGCTAAGGCGCGCGCGCGCCTGCGCGAGGGCTGCGCGCAGGGCGGGGGGAGAGCTGAACTGGGTTTCCACAGCGGTGTCAGGTGTGGGGGCGGCAGAAGGTATTCGCAACCTGTTGTTTGCACGGGATTGTCCGTTATCATAACGCCAGCGCTTCCGCGGCGGTGTCGTGCATGGCCGGACGCAGTAAATGGGCGAACCTTCAGCGCCGCGAGGGAGTGCAGCAGCGCAAGCGGCGCGCCGCAGCCGCCCGCACGGGCAGCGAGTCGGTGCGCTATGAAGGCTACGGGCCGGGCGGCGCCGCCGTCATGGTCGAGTGTGTGACCGATGACCGCGGCCGGATCGCTCAGGAAGTGCGCCATGCCTTCGCCGCGCACGGCGGCCATCTCGGCGCCGATGGCTCGGTCAGCTACCTCTTCAACACCGTGGGCCTGATGACCTACCCGCCAGGTACCGACGAGGAGGCGCTGATGCGCGTCGCGCTCGAGGCGGGCGCCGAGGATGTGGTGCCCAATGCCGACCGCTCCGTCGAGGTGCTCGCGGATCCTCTGGAGTTTGATGCGGTGTGCGCCGTCCTCACCCATCACGGGTTCGCGCCCGCCACTGCCGAGGTGACGCAGCGCGCGGCCACCTCGCTCGAGCTCGAAGGTGAGTGTGCCGAGCAGATGGTCGCGCTTCTGACTGCGCTCGAGGGGTTGCCGGAGGTGCGCGAGGTCTACTCGAATGTCGAGATCGCGAACGAAGTGCTGACGCCGCGGTGATGCGGCCTCCCGGGGCGGGGGCCCGCGGGCTAGCGGGTCAGCAGGTCATGATCATCGGAAGCAGGCGGGCGGGGTCGCAGATGCAGCCTGCGCCGCAGCGCCGCGCCGTAGCGCGCCTCGAGCTCGAGCAGGATCCAGGTTCCTGCAAATGAGACCATGAAGGTCGCGGTCATCATGAATACGATCCGCAGCATCCCTGCACCCCTTAAGTCCACTCTGGCAGGCTACCGTGGCGCGGCGCGGCACTCAAAGGGTCGCCATCTGCGGACACCCCCGCGGCGGGCGGCCGAGCGCGCAAGGAGATCACCGTGAGGATTTTCTGGTCCGGCATCAGGCTCTGGGCCCTGTTACTGGCCGCCGCCGCGCTGACCGGCGCCGCGGCGCCTGCGGCGGCCCCGGGCGCCCCCGAGGCGCAGATCCGAGCGCTCGAGCTTGCGCACAATGAGGCCATTGCCCACGGTGACGCGCAGGCCTTTGACCGCCTGACGCGCGATGACTTCACCTTCATCACCGGGCGGGGGTTCCTCCTGAACAAGGCCCAGACGCTCAAGGGGATCAGCGACGGCGCGTTCCGCTACGAATACCGGCAGATCTCCGACCTCAGCGTGCGGGTGCTGGGGGATGCGGCGGTGGTGACCGGCCGCTCGCTGCACACCCTGCAGCGCGGCGGGCGTGAATACAGCGACGTTTACCGGTACATGCGCGTGTACGCGCGCGAGGGCGACAGCTGGCGCGCGGTGGCCTGGCAGGCCACGGTAGAGGACGAGGAGGCGCGCCCGTGACGCCTGATGCGGCGCAACCCATGCGTAAGTCGTTGTTTTCAGTTACCCTTGCGCACCATGTGAGCGCCGCAGGGGGCGCGACTCGGGACACCCATTCGCATGTCGAGATACCGGACGCGGTCGTGGCGCGCCTTTGACCCTACGGTGCGGGCGGTGCGCCCGCTCCCGGTCACCAGCGTGCGCATTCTCGGCCTGGATCCGGGCTCGCGCCGAACCGGCTTCGGGCTGATCGAGACGCGCGGGCCACAGCTCATCGCCCTGGCTCATGGCTGTGTGAACGTCTCCGCCGCCGCTCCCGAGGCGCGGCTGCGGCTGATCTTCGAGGGCCTGAAGCGGCTCCTGGATGAGCATGTCCCGGCGGAGGTGGCGGTCGAGCGCGTGTTCGTGAGCCGCAACCCCGACAGCGCGCTCAAGCTCGGCCAGGCGCGTGGCGCGGCGCTGTGCGCGATCCCCGCCGGCATCCCGGTGTTCGAGTACGCCCCGCGCGCGGTCAAGCTCGCCGTCGTGGGCAGCGGCTCGGCGGAGAAGTTCCAGGTGGCGCACATGATCCGGGCGCTGCTGACGCTCAGTGAGCGGCCCGGCGCCGATGCCGCGGATGCGCTGGCGGTCGCGGTCTGCCACGCTCACGCGCGCTCGCTTGCCTTACTTGCGGATCAGGGCCTGTCGCGTGCCCTCGGTGCGCGATGATCGGCTCGCTGCGCGGGCGCATCACCGCGAAAGTCCCGCCACAGCTCACCGTCGAGGTCGGCGGCATCGGATACGAGATCGAAGCGCCGATGTCGACGTTCTTCGGCCTGCCAGCGCTCGGGGCTGAAGTGCAGCTCCTCACCCACCTGGTGGTGCGCGAGGACGCCCACATCCTCTACGGGTTCGCAAGCGAGGAGGAGCGGCGCCTGTTCCGCAGCCTCATCAAGGTCTCCGGGGTGGGACCGAAGATCGCACTGGCGCTGCTCTCGGGCATCAGCGTGCGCGAGTTCTACGAATGCGTGCAGAGCCAGGACAGCGCCGCGCTGACGCGCGTCCCGGGCATCGGCCGCAAGACCGCCGAGCGGCTCATCGTGGAGATGCGCGATCGCCTGGCAGCCCCGGATCTGGCGGGCCCCTCGGCCATGGGCGCGGTATCGGCAAGCCCCGAGGCCGAGGCCTTCGATGCGCTGGTGGCGCTGGGTTATCGTCCGGCGGAGGCGACGCGCTTGCTGAAAACGGCCGGCCCCGGTACACAGTCCACCGAAGAGTTGATCCGCCGCGCCCTCAAGGGCGCGGTGCGGGAGTAGCGCAGCGAACCCATGACGGCCGAACGCATCATCAGCAGCACGGCGAGCGTCGAGGAGGAGGCGGTCGAGCGCGCCATCCGCCCGCGTCGCCTGGCCGACTACATCGGCCAGGAGCCGGTGAAAACCCAGCTCGAGATCTTCATCAGCGCCGCGCGCGGTCGCGCCGAAGCACTCGATCACGTGCTGATCTTCGGGCCGCCGGGGCTGGGCAAGACCACGCTCGCCCACATCATCGCCGCCGAGCTCGGGGTGAGTCTGCGTCAGACTTCGGGGCCGGTGCTCGAGCGGCCGGGCGATCTCGCTGCGCTCCTGACCAACCTGCAGGCACGCGATGTGCTGTTCATCGACGAGATCCACCGCCTCGCGCCGGTGGTCGAGGAGGTGCTCTATCCGGCGATGGAGGACTACCAGCTCGACATCATGATCGGCGAGGGCCCGGCGGCGCGTTCGATCAAGCTGAACCTGCCGCCCTTCACCCTGGTCGGGGCCACCACGCGCGCGGGACTGCTCACCTCGCCCCTGCGCGACCGCTTCGGCATCGTGCAGCGCCTGGAGTTCTACGGCACGGCGGACCTCGAGCGCATCGTCACCCGCTCGGCCGCCATCCTCGATGTGGAGATCGACGCCGGCGGGGCGGCGCGCATCGCGCAGCGCTCGCGCGGCACGCCGCGCATCGCCAACCGCCTGCTGCGCCGGGTGCGCGATTACGCGCAGGTGCGCGCCGACGGCCGCATCAACGAGGCGGTCGCCACCGCCGCGCTTGACCTGCTCGAGGTCGACCGCGCCGGCTTCGACACGCTCGATCGTAAGCTCCTCATGGCCATCATCGAGCGCTTCGACGGCGGCCCGGTGGGCATCGACAGCCTGGCGGCAGCGCTCGGCGAGGAGCGCGGTACCCTGGAGGACGTCACCGAGCCATTCCTGATCCAGCAGGGGTTCCTGGTGCGCACCGCGCGCGGGCGCATGGTGACGCGCGCCTCCTACGAGCACTTCGGCATCCGCACCCCCGAGCGCTCGAGCACGACGCTGCAGCTGTTCGAGGATTCGCGGTGAGGGGTTTTACCTGGCCGGCGCGCGTCTACTGGGAAGATACCGACGGCGGCGCGATCGTCTACCACGCCAATTACCTGCGCTTCCTGGAGCGTGCCCGCACCGAGTGGCTGCGCGCGCACGGGCACTCGCAGGCCGAGCTGCTGCGCGATCCGGGCATTCTGTTCACGGTGGTCAGCCTCACGGTCGACTACCGCGCGCCAGCCCAGCTCGATGATGAGCTCGAGATATCCTGCCGGGCGCAGCCCGAGGGCGGCGCCTCGCTGCGCTTCCTGCAGACCATCGCGCGCTGTGCGCCGCGCGGGCGGCTGCTGCTCGAGGCCAACGTCCGCGTCGCCTGCCTCGATGCGCGCAGCCTGAAGCCGCGGCGGCTGCCGCCTTTCCTGCGCCACGCCCTCGCCACGGAGACTTCAACAGAACATGGGTGATCAGCTGTCGATTGTGCGCCTGATCGTGCAGGCGAGCGTGCCGGTCCAGATAGTGATCGCGCTTCTGCTGCTGGCCTCGCTCGCCTCCTGGTCCATCATCTTCACCAAGGGGCGCATGATCGCGCGCGCGCGGCGCGAGGCTAACGGCTTCGAGACCCGCTTCTGGTCGGGGGATGATCTGGCGCAGCTGTACCGCGCCATCGAGGCGCACGGCGGGGCCTCCGGCATGGCCGGGATCTTCGAGTTCGGCTTCCGCGAGTTTGCGCGGCTGCGCCAGAGTGCGGTCGCCCCCGAGCAGCTGCTGGAAGGGGCGCGCCGGGCCATGCGCGTCGCACAGCTGAAGGAGATCGACCGCCTCGAGCACGGCCTCGCCACGCTTGCGACCGTCGGCAGCACGAGCCCGTACGTGGGCCTGTTCGGCACGGTGTGGGGCATCATGAGCGCCTTCTCCGGCCTGGGGAACGTGCAGCAGGCGACGCTCGCCATGGTCGCGCCGGGCATCTCCGAGGCCCTGGTCGCCACCGCCATCGGCCTGTTTGCCGCCATACCGGCGGTGATCGGCTACAACCGCTACGCCGACCAGGTCTCGCGTCTGGAGATCCGCTTCGATGCGTTCATGGAAGAGTTCTCGAGCATCCTGCAGCGGCATGCCGGCCGGCCGCACACCACGCCGGCGACGGAGCGCTAGAGATGCCGCAGACCGCACGCGGCCGGCGCCTGATGGGCGAGATCAACGTCGTACCTTACATCGATGTCATGTTGGTGTTACTGATCATTTTCATGATCACCGCCCCGCTTCTGACACAGGGTGTCAAGGTCGACCTGCCGCGTGCCGCAGCGGAACCTATCGAGCCACAGCGCATCAAACCCCTGGTGTTGTCGGTCGATCGGGCTGGCAGGCTGTACCTGAACGTCGGCGGTGACCCGCAGAGCGCGCTCGATGAGAACGCGGTACTGCAGCGCGCCAGCGCCGTCCTCAAGCGCGAGCCGCAGACGCAGGTGCTGGTGAAAGCTGACACCGCGGTGGCTTACGGCCGCGTGGTCGAGGCGATGGTGATCCTGCAGAAGGCCGGGGCGCGCAAGCTGGGCTTCATCACGGAGCCGCCGCCGGCGCACCGCGCCGGGAGCTGACCCAGCGCGCCGATGCAGCCCGCGAGCGACCGCTGGATCTCGGTAGGCCTGTCCGTGCTGTTGCACGCGGCGCTCGTGGGAGCGCTGGTATACGGCTGGATGCTGTTTCGGCACCCGCCGCAGCCGGCGCCGACCCTGGCGATCGAAGCCAACGTGGTCGATGCGCGCACCGTGCGCGGTCTTGCCCAGGCCACGGCACCGCCGGCGCCCCCGCCGGCACCGCCGCAGCCGGCGCCCGAGCCGCCGCAGCCGACACCGCAGGAGCTGGCGCAGCGCGAAGCGGCGAAGCAGCAGGCCGAGGCGGCCGCCAGGCAGCGCCAGGAGCAGGAGGAGCGCGAGGCCCAGAAGGAACTCGAGGAGGAGCAGCGCAAGGCCGACGAGCAGCGGCGCGAGGATGCCGACCGCAAGGCCGAGGCCGAGAAAAAGGCGCTCGCGGAGAAGAAGGCCCAGGAAGCCGCTCTCGCGCAGCAGAAGGCCGCCGAGGCCCAGGAGCAGCAGGATCGCGAGGCGGACTTGAAGCGCAGCCTCGCCGCCGAGGAGCACGCCGCGCGGGCCGGTCCGCAGCTGGCGAGCTGGCAGGCGCAGATCGCCGCCCGTATCGCGCGGGCATGGCTGCGGCCGCCCACGGCGCGTCCCGGAATAGAATGTGTGCTGAACGTGACCCAGGTCCCGGGAGGGGAAGTGACCAAGGTGGACATCGGGGAGTGCAACGGCGACCAGGCGGTGCGTGAGTCGATCCAGGACGCCGTCTACCGGGCCTCACCGCTACCCCCGCCGCCGGACCCGTCGCTGTTCGAGCGCAACCTCACGATCAACTTCAAGCCGGACTGAGCATGACCGAAGCCTACCGCTCCAAGCTTCCCTTTATGTCGCGTGCCCTGCTGGCGCTCCTGCTCGCCCTGCCGAGCCTCAGTGCCCGCGCGGCGCTGCAGATCGAAGTCACCTCCGGGGTCCGTGATCCGATCCCGATCGCGGTCGTGCCTTTTGCCAAGGCACCCCAGGATGCAGGCCTCGACGTCGCCGACGTCATCCAGCACGACCTCGAGGGCAGCGGACGCTTCAAGGCGCTGCCGCGCGAGCGCATGCCCTCGACCCCCACGCACGCGGAGGAGGTCAACGCCGGTGCCTGGAAGGGAGCGGGCGGGGACTACCTGGTGATCGGCCGGATGAGCAACCTCCCCGACGGCGGCTACGCGGTCGACTTCGATCTCATCAACACCCTCACCGGCCAGCGTCTGGCCGGGCAGCGCTTCTCGGGCAGCGCCGCCGCGCTGCGCAATGCTGCGCACCGGGTGAGTGATGTCATCTACCAGAAGATTCTCGGGGTGCGCGGCGCGTTCGCCACGCGCATCGCCTACGTCGCCGTCGAGGGCGAGCCGCCCGGCCAGACCTACCGGCTCTACGTCGCCGATGCCGACGGCTTCAATCAGCAGCGCGTGCTCGAGTACCGCTACCCGATCATGTCGCCCGCCTGGTCGCCGGACGGGCAGTATCTGGCCTACGTCTCCTTCGAGAGCAAGCACTCGGCGGTGTACGTGCAGCTGGTGCGCACCGGCGAGCGGCGGCAGGTGTCGGCGCGCGCCGGGGTCAACGGCGCACCGGCGTGGTCCCCGGATGGCAAGAAGCTTGCGCTCACCCTGGGCGGCAGCAGCGGCAACCCCGACATCTACATCCTCGACCTCAGCACCCAGCAGCTCACGCGCATCACCGATGATCCGGCCATCGACACCGAGCCGGCGTGGGCCCCCGACGGCCGCTCGCTGTATTTCACTTCCGACCGCGCCGGCTCGCCGCAGATCTACCAGATCGGCACCCAGGCAGGCGCCCGCCCCAAGCGCATCACCTTCGGCAGCAGCTACAACGCCCGCCCGCGCCTGTCCCCGGACGGGACGCTGCTGGCCATGGTCACCATGGACAACGGCGCCTACCGCATCGCGGTGCAGGAGCTGGCCACCGGCACCGTGCGGGTGCTCTCGCACGGGCGGCTGGATGAATCGCCGAGTTTCGCGCCCAACGGCGCTACACTTATCTACTCGGAGCGCGAGGGCGGACGGGGGGGACTGGCAACGGTGTCCACCGACGGGCTGACGGGCCTCAGGCTCAAGCCCTCCGAGGGCGGGGAGATTCGCGAGCCGGCCTGGGGACCGTTCATTCCCTGAAGGCAATACCGGATAAATTAGCGGAGGACTGTGGATATGGCGGAGAAACGAGCGATGCGACAGGTGCTTCTGGTCCTGCTGCTGGCGGTGGCTGTAGGGGTGAGCGGCTGCGCCAGCAAGAAGCCCAAGCCGGAGGCCGCGAATGCCGGCCAGACCGAGGCGGACAACGCGGCAGCCGGGGGCGCCGGCGCCAACGGCGCGGCGGGCGGCATGAATGCCGACACGGAGGCAAGCGGTCCGCAGGAGGGCTCGCTCGCGACCCGCATCATCTACTTCGACTTCGACAGCAGCGAGATCAAGGGGGCGGGCACCGACGTCGTCGCCGCCCACGCCAAGTACCTCGCTTCCCATCAGGGGACGCGCGTACGCCTGGAGGGGCACACCGACGAGCGCGGCTCGCGCGAGTACAACATCGGTCTCGGCGAGCGGCGCGCACAGGCGGTGCGGCGGGCGCTGCTGCTGCAGGGCGCCACCGATGCGCAGATCTCCACCGTGAGCTACGGGGAGGAGCGTCCGGCGGTGTCCGGACACGATGAGGCGGCCTGGGCCAAGAACCGGCGCGTGGAGATCGTCTATCTCGCGCTGCCGGCTGGCGCTGCGAAACAGTAAGAGGAATGCCGATGCGCACCGCGTACGCCACACTGATCGCCGCCGCGGTACTCGCCGGCTGCGCCAGCACCCCGCCCGAGGAAGATCCGGTGCAGGTGAAGCTCACCGACCTGGAGAACCGGCTCGAGCGACTCGAGCGCAGCATGGCGAACCAGGTGGAGATCTCGCAGCGCGCGGACGAGACGCGCGCGGCGCTGCGCGAGCTGCAGGGCCGCGTGGATGAGCTCGAGCACAACAACGAGGCACTCGCCAAGCAGCAGCGCGACCTGTATGCGGATCTGGACAAGCGCCTGGGCGGTGGCGGCAGCGCCGCAGCGCCCGCGGCCGCCGCCGGGGCTGCAGCTGGCGCGGCCGGCAGCGCGGTAGCTGCCACCGACAGCGGCGCTGACACGCAGGCCTCCTCCACCGAGCAGGCCGTGTACGCACAGGCCTTCGATGCGCTCAAGGCCGGCAGCTACTCCGTGGCCATCACCGGGTTCAAGGACTTCCTCGGCAACTACCCGCAGAGTCCCCTGGCCGAGAACGCCCAGTACTGGCTGGGCGAGGCCTACTACGTCAACCACGACTACGATTCCGCCGGCGGCGCCTTCCGCAGCGTGCTGAAGAAATGGCCCGATTCGCGCAAGGCCCCCGATGCGCTGCTCAAGCTCGGCTTCACGCAAGTCGCGCAGAAGCAGTACCCGCAGGCGAAGGCCACCCTCACCGATGTCACCCAGAAGTATCCGGGCACCGATGCCGCGCGCCTGGCCGCCGACCGCCTGAAGCACCTCCCGCAGCCGTAACGGGCGCGTAAGACCGGCAGGATCGCTGCGGTGAGCGCGCTGCGACTCAAGATCACCGAGATTTTCCACTCGCTGCAGGGCGAGGCGGACACCTCGGGCGTCCCGACCGTGTTCGTGCGCCTGACCGGCTGCCCGCTGCGCTGCCAGTACTGCGACACCGCTTATGCCTTCCACGGCGGGGAGTGGTGGGATGTGGAGGCGATCGTGACGCGGGTGGGGGAGTTCGGCACGCGCTATGTGTGCGTCACGGGCGGGGAGCCGCTGGCGCAGCGCGCCTGCACCGCGCTGCTGAGGCGCCTGTGCGAGGCCGGCTACCGCGTCTCGCTCGAGACCAGCGGCGCGATGCCGCTCAGCGATGTCGATGTGCGCGTCGTCAAGGTCGTGGATGTCAAGACCCCGGGCTCGGGCGAGGAGCGCCGCAACCGCTATGCGGAGCTCGAGAGCCTAAGCTCGCAGGACCTGGTGAAGTTCGTCATCTGCGGCCGCCACGACTACGAGTGGAGCCGCGCCCAGGTGCGCGAGCGCGGCCTCGCTGCGCGCTGCACGGTGCTCTTCTCGCCCAGCCACGACGAGCTGAAGGCGCATGAGCTCGCCGACTGGATCCTCGCCGATCAGCTCCCGGTGCGCTTCCAGATCCAGCTCCACAAGTATCTGTGGGGCAACGTGCCGGGGAAGTAGCGTGCCCGCCGCGGTGGTGCTGCTCTCCGGGGGACTCGATTCCGCGACCGCGCTGGCGATTGCGCGCGCCGGCGGCTTTGCCTGCTACGCGCTCTCGGTCGATTACGGCCAGCGACACGCCGCCGAGCTCGCCGCCGCCGCCCGCGTGGCGCGCGCGCTCGGTGCCACCGAGCATCGGGTCATGCGGGTGGATCTCGCCGGCATCGGCGGCTCGGCGCTCACCGATCCTGCGATCGCCGTGCCGCACGCGCCCACCGCGGGGATCCCCGTGACCTACGTGCCGGCCCGCAACACGCTCATGCTCAGTCTTGCGCTCGCCTGGGCCGAAGTGCTCGGCAGCCGTGACATCTTCATCGGAGTGAACGTGCTCGACTCGAGCGGCTACCCGGATTGCCGGCCGGAGTTCATCGCCGAGTTCACCCGGCTGGCCGCTGTGGCTACCAAGGCCGGGGTCGAAGGCGCGCCCTGCCGCATTCACGCGCCGCTGATTGCGCTCACCAAGGCGCAGATCATCGAGCTCGGCGTGGGGCTGGGTGTGGACTACGCCGCCACGGTGTCTTGCTACCAGGCGGATGCCGAGGGGCGTGCGTGCGGTGCCTGCGATGCCTGCCGGCTGCGCCGCGCGGGCTTTGCCGCCGCCGGCATCGCCGATCCGACCCGTTACTGAAGCGGTGCGGGCGCCGGCGGTGCGGCCCGCGCGCGTCCCGAGAGCAGATACACCGGCAGCCCGGCGAGGGTGAGCAGCGCCCCGAGCAGCAGCTCCTTCGGCCGCACCCCGACGAAAAGCCACAGGCAGAACAGCACCCCGAGCACGGCCGCCGCGATGAGCAGGCCGGAAGGCTCAAGTCCCCGCGTGCGCAGGCGCAGCACGGCAAGGCCTGCGGCCAGGTAGATCGGCAGATTCACGTAGACGGCCACGGTGATCAGCGTGGTGAAGAGGTCCGCCACAGAGCCGGCGTAGCTCATGAGCAGAATGAGGCTCGACACGAAGCCGGTGAGCAGCAGCGCCCGCGCCGGGGCGCCGTGGCGGTTCTCGTGGCTCAGCCAGCGCGGGAAGCCGCCGTGGCGGGCGATCGTCTCGGTCACTTCCCCGATCACCAGCGTCCAGCCGTTCAGCGCCCCAAGGCCGCTCACCACCACGAAGAGCGCGATGACCGCCCCCCAGTGGCCGCCGACCAGCTGCCCGAGCAGGTCGGCAAAAGGGGCGGTCGAACGCGCCAGTTCGGCCTGGGGGATGAGGAAGAGGGGAATGACGGAGATGCCGCAGTAAATTGCCGCCGCTATCAGTGTGCCGGCGAGAGTGGCACGGGCGATGGTGCGCTGCGGATCACGCACGCGCCCGGCAGGGATGGTCGCGCACTCGATGCCGAGCATGGCGAACAGTGCGAGCGTGCACGAGCCCGCGACGGCGTGCAGGGAGAGCGGGGTCTGCGGCACGTGGGCGGCGTAGAGCTGGGGATGGCGCACCAGGAGCCATGCCCCGAGGAGGATCACGGCGAGCTGCGGCAGCACCTTCAGTAGCGTGGTCAGCAGCTGCACCCAGCCCGCGGTGCGCGCCCCGTAGAGGTTAACCAGCACGAACAGCCACAGCAGCGCGAGCGCGGTGACCGGCGGCAGGAGCGCGTGCGCGCCGAGTGTGGGAAAGAGGTAGATCAGGTAGCCGACGACGCCGATGGCGATGGCCGCGTTCGCCACCCATACTGAGACCCAGTAGGCCCACATGACGATGTACGCCGCACCCGGTCCGAAGGCGCGCAGGGTGTAGTCGTACGGTCCGTCAGCATCCGGGTAGCGGCGGGCGAGTGCGGCGAACACCAAGGCCAGCGCCAGGCAGCCGACGAGCGTCACGCCCCAGCCGCCGAGGGCGTTCAGGCCGTAAGGGGCCAGCGCCGCAGGCATGAGGAAGATGCCCGTGCCGATGATGTTGCCCACCACCAGCGCGGTGGCCATGCCCAGCCCGAGCGTGCGCGCCGGGAGGGCGCGCGCTGCGGTGCCGCTCAACGTTCCGCCAGTGCTTCGCGCAGCGCGGTCTTAAACAGCGCCAGAGCCTCATCCACCTGGGCCCGGCTCACCATCAAAGGCGGAATGAAGCGCAGCGTGCTTACCCCGCACGACAGGAGGATCAGCCCGTTGTGGTAGGCGCGCGTCAGCACCCGCTGGCACAGCGCCGCGGCGGCTCTCTTGCTGGCGCGGTCGGTGATCAGCTCGGCCCCGATCATCAGCCCCTTGCCGCGCACATCGCCGATGCACTCGAACTCGCTCTGCAGCTCGCGCAGCCGCGCGAGGAAGTACCCGCCCACCTCGGCGGCGTTGGCCGC
The DNA here is from genome assembly GCA_963825385.1 of uncultured Pseudomonadota bacterium. Classification (GTDB taxonomy): domain Bacteria; phylum Pseudomonadota; class Gammaproteobacteria; order Steroidobacterales; family Steroidobacteraceae; genus 13-2-20CM-66-19. The sequence continues at coordinate 319,236 of CAWGSX010000002.1, forward strand.
GTACTCACGCTCGACCAGATCCAGCGTGGCGAGCGCGGCTGCGCAGCACAGGGGATTGCCACCGTAGGTGTTGCCGTGTGCGCCGCGCTTCCATCTCTCCATGAGGGTGCGCTTGGCGACGACCATGCCGATGGGAAGGCCGGAGCCCAGGCCCTTGGCGAGGGTCATGATGTCCGGCCGCACCCCCCAGTGCTCGCTCGCGAACATCTTGCCCGTGCGTCCGATTCCGCTCTGCACCTCATCGAAGATCAGCAGGATCCCGTGGCGGTCGCACAGCGCCCGCAAGCCGGCGAGGAAGCCTTCCGGGGGCACGAGGTAACCGCCCTCGCCCTGGATGGGTTCGACGAGGATCGCGGCGACTTCCTGGGCTGGCACGTTGCTCGTGAACAGCACGTTCTCGATGTAGTCGAGCACGGCCCGGCCCTGGTCGGCGCCTGCGAACAGCGGCCGGTAGCTGTTGGGGTAGGGGACATGGGTCACACCCGGCATGGTCGGGAAGAACCCCGCCTGCTGGGTGTACTTGCTGGCCGTGAAGCTGAGCGAGCCCATGGTGCGGCCGTGGAAGCCGCCCAGAAAGCCGATGAAACGAGCGCGCCCGCTCACGTAACGGGCGAGCTTGAGCGCCCCTTCGACCGACTCGGTGCCGCTCTGGCACAAGAACACCTGCACCGGCTCGCCCATCGGGTTCATGCCGTTGATGCGCTCGGCGAGGCGCGTCATGCGCTCGTGCCAGTAGTCGCTGGAGATGTGCAGGAAGTCATCCGCGGCGTCCTTGATCGCCCTGACCACGTCCGGGTGTGAGTGCCCGGTGCTGCACACGGCGATGCCGGCGGCGAAATCGAGGAAGCGGTTGCCATCGACGTCCCACACCTCGGCGCCGCGCCCCTTGGCAATCACGAACGGATAATCGCGCGGGTAGGAGGGGGAGCTGACGGCTTTGTCACGCTTGAGGAGTGCCTCGGCTTTGGGTCCGGGAAGCGGTGTGCGGATGTGGGGGGCGTTCATGGGCAGGTCCTTCAGGCAAGGCGGATGCGGACGGGATTGCGGTGTGCGCGCTCGGTGTCGGCCTGCAGCGCCCGCAGCACCGCCAGATCGGCGGCGGCCGGCGGCGGCAGCACCTCCGGGACCGCTGCCACGCGCAGCGGCCAGCCGGTCGCGGCGCGCACCTGCTCGACGGTGACGCCCGGATAGAGCGCAGTGAGCTCGAGCTCCTCACTCTCGGCCTGCGGTCGCAGGATCCCGAAATCGGTGATGACGGCGCGCGGCCCGGCGCCCGGAAAGCCGGCGCGGGCACGGGCGCCGGAGCCTTCGAGGTAACCGGCGCTGGTCAGAAAATCCAGGCGCGGCACGAAGCTGCGCCGGGACTGCTTCATGACGATGAGCACCTCGCGGGCGTGCGCGGCGATCTCCGGCGCGCCGCCCGAGCCGGGCAGGCGCACCTGCGGCTGCGCGTAGGGGCCGATGACCGTGCTGTTGAGGTTGCCGAAGCGGTCGATCTGCGCCGCGCCGAGGAAGCCGAAATCCACCCGGCCGCGCTGCAGGTAGTGTGCGAACACCTCCGGCAGCGGGACGACCACGGTGGCAGTCTGCGCAAGCTCGCCGTCGCCGATCGACAGCGGCAGCACGGACGGCTTGGTGCCCACGGTGCCGGACTCGTAGATCAGCACGAGGTCCGGGGCGTGGGTGCGCCGCGCCAGATTGCAGGCGGCGCTGGGCAGTCCGATGCCGACGAAGCACACCGCCCCGTTGCGCAGCTGCCGTGCCGCCGTCACGGTCATCATCTCATCGGCCGAGTACGCCAGGCTCACGCGGCCACTCCCAGGCGCCGCAGAAGCGCCGCGTGATCGGGCGTGCCGTAGATAAAAGTCTCGAGCCAGTCACCGAAGCGCTCGCGCTCGCGCGCGATCTCATCCCACGCGACATAGAAGCGGTTATCACGCTCGTAGCAGCCGGCGGCGTAGGAGGGGTGCGCGCCCCCGGGAACGATGCTCACCGCGCTCACCATCCAGTGCGGCAGCACGATGGCGTTGAGGTCGCTCGGCAGGCGCTCGAGCTGCTGCTCGACGGTGACGAGGAGTGTCTGCGCCGCGAGCGCCGCCTCGCGCGCGGCGCCTACGATCCCGCGCAGGAGCACGTTGCCTTCCGCATCGACCGCCTGGGCATGCAGGATGGTCACATCCGGGTTGATGGCCGGAATGGCGAGGAGCCGGGCGCCGGTAAACGGGCACTCCAGCGTGGCCGCCGGTGCCGCCTGGGCGAGATCCAGGCCCGTCGGGGCGTAGTGGCGCATGAGGCCGCAGGGCAGCCCGCTCGCGCCCGCCTCGAAGGCAACGGCCATCTGGGCGTGCGTGCGCTCGGTGATGGCCAGGGGCCGCGGCCAGCCCTTCTCGATGGCATCACGCAGGCGGTGCAGGGAGCCTACGCCGGGGTTGCCGCCCCACGAGAAGGTGAGCCGGTCCGCGCAGCCCGCGCCGATCATCTGGTCGTGGACGAGATCGGGCGTCATGCGGATCAGGTGCAGGTCGCGGCGGCGCTGGCGGATGATTTCGTGACCGGCGGCAAAGGGGATCAGATGCGTGAATCCCTCGAGCGCGATGCTCTGGCCATCATGCACATAGCGCGCGACCGCGTCGTGAAGAGAGATCGGCCGCACGCGTTACTCGACGACGGTCTGCGACTGCTCGCGCAGGTACTGCGGCAGATAGTAGAAGGAGCCGATCGCCTTGCCCGTGCTGCCCGAACCCTTCCAGCCGCCGAAGGCCTGGTAGCCTGGCCACGCACCCGTCGTGGCACCCTGGGGTCGGTTCGCGTAGGTAACGCCGGCCTGGATGTGGTCATTGAACCAGCCGATATCCTCGGGCCGGCCGTAGAACCCGGCCGTGAGCCCCAGCGCAGACTCATTGGCCAGGCGCATCGCCGCCTCCTTCGAGGCGACCCGGTGCAGCATCAGGATCGGAAGAAACATCTCTTCCTGCCACAGCGGGTGAGAAAGAGGCGCCTCGGCGAGCGTCGGACGCACAAAGTAGCCCTGTCCCAAGGCGCCCTCGTGCAGCACCGCGCCACCGGTGAGAACCTCGCTCCCTGCTGCGCGCAGGGCGCTGCTGTAGCGGCTGTAATTCGCGTATGCCTGCGGCGTCGTCACCGGACCCAGCCAGTGCTCGCGCCGCACCGGATCGCCGATGCGGATCGCCTCGATCTGCTCCAGAAGCCTGTCGATCAGCGCTCCGGCGATGCGCTCCTCCACGTACAGGCGCGAGGTCGCGGAGCACTTCTGGCCCCCCATGCCGAATGCCGAGCGCGTGATGCCGAGCGCGGCGCGCTCCAGATCCGCACCCTGCGCCACGATGCAGGCATTCTTGCCGCCCATCTCCGCGATGCACGGCCGCGGGTACGGCGGTGCCTGCAGGGAGCGCAGGATCTGCATGCCGACGGCATACGAGCCGGTGAAGGTGACCCCGGCGGTCAGCGGATGGGCGACCAGGTGGGCGCCGGCGGCGCTGCCCGGGCCGCTCAAGTAATTGAAGACTCCCGGCGGCAGTCCCGCATCGCGCAGGCATTCGGCGAGCAGCCGGTCGGCCCACGGGGTCGCGCTTGCGCCCTTGGCGACCACGGTGTTGCCGGTGATGAGCGCGGCGGCGGTTGGCCCGGCGCACAGTGCCAGCGGAAAGTTGAACGGGGAGATCACCACCCACGGACCATAGGGCTTGAGCACGCTGCGGTTGTGGGATGCGAAGCCACTCAACGGATCATCCGGCAGCGTGCGCTCGAAACCCTGCTGCCGCTCGAACTCCTGCGTGTAGACACTGAAGAAGTCCGCGGCCTCCTGTGCCTCCCCGAGCGCCTCCATGCGGTTCTTGCCGACCTCAAGCGATAGTACCGCGGCGAGATCGTAGACCCGTTCCTCCAGCAGCTGCGCAGCGCGGCGCAACAGCCGCGCGCGCTCGGCGAGCGGGGTGCGGCGCCAGCCGGGCCACGCATCCGCGGCCGCCTGCATCGCCGCGTCCGCGTCGGCCTCGTCGGCTGCGGCGAACTCGCCGAGGATCTCGGCGGTATGGGCCGGATTGGTCTTGGGAAAGTAGTGGGCCGTGGGCTTGTCCTCACCACGGATAAACAGGTGATACTGACCGCCCAGTCGTGCACGCGCCTGTTCCACCGCGGCATCGAAGCTCGCGTGCAGAGCCGCCGGCGGATCAAACATGGTGGCGTAGGTCAGTCGGAAAGTCATGCTGCCTGCTCCTTGAAAAGCCGCGCACGCCGGCTGCGCGGGCGCACTCGCGTTAGCTGATGACAAGAGGCGGCGATCCCGCTATCCGGCTCGCGCGCGATGGCGGCTACGTTTGCCGTCGTCACCTCGCGCTGTTTATCGCGCTTACTGATTTGCCTGATCACTGCGTTCGGTGCGCTCGGCCGCATGTTGTAATCGCTCATCGCAATGGCGCAGCCCGGTGTGTCAGATGGCAGCAGCGGGCACGTAGAACGGTCTGAGAAATAGGGCGCATGCGGGTCGGTATTGCGGCTGGAAATTGGCGCCCGAGGAAACGTCAGCACGCTCGGAACAGCCCGAGAATGTAGGCCGGAGACGCTCTGCGCGTCAACGCGGCGGAGGCGGCCGACGCGCGAGAACCGGTCTAGGTCCGGCCGTCCCGCCGTCATCCGACCGGTCCGGATGCCAATATAGTATGATTGCGCGCCCTTGCGGGGGCCTGGCAGGCCCGCATCCGGCGGGTTCCACCGCTGTGGGGCGTTAGCTCAGTCGGTAGAGCATCGGACTTTTAATCCGCTGGTCGACGGTTCGATTCCGTCACGCCCCAATCTAAAGACTCATAAATCAGCAGTTTGGGTTCCACGGTCGCCCCGCTGCTGCAGCGACTCTTTCATTCGGCGCACAGGGCATAGTTGACAACGCGGGCTGTACCCGCCGGGCTGCGATTCAGCGGCTCGTCTCGAGGCTCACGGGCAAAGTGATCTATCGCGCCCGGGTGCCTTAGACAGGTCGCAGCGCGCAGTCAGCTAACTTCCAAGCCGCAAGGACGCGAAAGAGTGGGGCGCCACGATCGAGTCCGCGATCCTATGTTCCCTGAAACGCGGCCAGTACCCGCGCCGTCTCGAAACGAGCCAAGTCTTTACTGACTTGGTCTCGCGGCTCGCCGGCAGACGCGAACTCAACGGACTTCCTCGCACGAAACCTGCGGCGGCGACACTTCGACAGCTAGCCCGCACACCTCCCGGAATTGCGCCGCCGCCAGCGGGGGGTGTACTCAGGATGCAGTGAACGCAGATAGCGTGTTAACCCGCGTCTTAGATTTATCCGCGTTCGGCAGCGGACGTAGACGAGAAAGTCGACGAGCAGACGCCGTGTACGATCACGCCGTAGAGACGAGAAGAAATTGCACGCGGTGCGTCCCCTTTATCGCTCTGCCGGCAGCGTTGCACTCACTCGCTGGACAAAATCCTCGATCTCAGGCTGTGAATACCTGGTGTATCTTCGCGTCGTCGAGGCTGGTCGTTTCTGGAGCGAGAGCCCCGGCCGCCACTCACACTTGGGCCGGATCGGCCGCGGGACGAATCCACCTCCGCAATTTGGACAGATGTCATGCAGAAACTCAGCGACGCACGAAGCGCAGAATGTGCACTCGTATGAGCAAATCCGCGCCGCACCGGAGTCCGCGGGCAAATGACAGTCACACAACTCACAGTTTGGTCTGAGCTCCAGCGCCATGATCTCTCGTTCGATGCCCTTGACGGGGTAAATGTCTCACCTCCAGACTTGGCGGATATGCCATATAGCCCAAGAATTACGCCACCGGATCGTCTGATCGACATACTCGCGTTCCCGGATGTCCAGCTGCTCGACGTCGCCGGGCCGCTGCAGGTGTTCGCTTCTGCAAACGTTTGGGCCGTGGAAGCGGGTCTACCGCCACCTTATCGGGTGCGGGTTATCGCGCGTTCAAGCCCAGTGATGACAAACAGCGGCGTCGCGCTCATCGCCGCAGCATTGCCCGCCTCCACAGCCTCGCTCGACACCCTGGTCATCGCCGGCGGCAGCGGAGTCAGACAGGCTGTCGAGGATCGGACCCTGGTCCGCTGGATAGCGAGTCGCGCATTGAGGGCACGTCGGGTGGTATCGATTTGCACCGGGGCTTTTCTGGCAGCTGCGGCTGGGCTGCTTGAGGGGCGACGTGCTGTTACGCACTGGCGGGCCTGCGACGAGCTCGCGCGCAGCAATCCATCCACACAGGTGGAGGTCGATCCGATCTACGTACGCGACGGATCGATCTGGACATCTGCTGGTGTTTCCGCCGGCGTCGATTTGAGTCTCGCGCTGGTCGAGCAGGATGTCGGGCATCACATCGCGATAGCGGTAGCGCGTGATCTGGTAGTGTTCCTTAAGCGGCCGGGTGGGCAGGCACAGTTCAGCCGAACACTGGCGCTTCAGGCCAAGGACGATACCTTTGGGCGCCTGTATGCTTGGATGGCGGAAAATCTGGATGCGGATCTCAGGGTGGGCGCGCTCGCGGCGCGCGCTGGAATGAGTGAACGGACATTCGTGCGTCGTTATCGCGCGGCGGCGGGGCAATCGCCAGCGCGAGCTGTTGAATCTCTTCGGATAGAAGCCGCCCAGCGACTTCTTACGAGCTCCGTCCTACCCGTCAAGCGCATTGCGCGACGTTGTGGGTTCAGCTCGGAGGAGACTATGCGGCAGGCCTTTAGACGTCGCCTGGCCCTTGCACCGCGTGAGTTTCGCGCTCGATTCACTGCCCAGACTCCAACCCGCGTCCCGAAATGAGCAGGGCCGCCGGGAGAGCTTGGCCACCTTCCGCATCGCACGCCGCGCTCCGATGTCACTAGATGATGGCCGGCCGTTCTGCCACAGAAGAAGTACCGAGAAGATGTCATTCCGGAGTGACAGATGAGAGCGCCGATGTCCTGTTCGCCGCAGAATTGCGCAGTCGGGGATCGGCTCAGTAGCTGGAAGGGAACCGTTCATGACGGAACGATTGGGGTCACGACCGGTCCCAAGCGGCGCTCATCACCAGGCAACCCGCAGGAGCTGCCCAATACCGGTCCTCCGCATGATGGCACCGAGCCTCCCTATAGCGGGCGCTCAGGAAGTCCATGGCGGGATGAGCCGTCGAGGTCATAGGCCAAGGCATTCCGTCTACTGTTCGTGATTTCTGATCTCCGCCTAGCAGTTGGTCGACTGATAGGATTGCGTCGAATTACTTTGAGTGTCATGTAATCATCGGACGTGCCCGATATTCCCAAAATCGGCTTCTTTGCCGCGCTGACGGCATTCGCCGCTACTGTCCTCTATGGCGTCGCTCAGCTACTCCAAATCTTGAACGCACTTCGACCACCGCTAGATGGAATCTTCATATTCGTTTTCTCGCTCTGCATTGCAGGTCCGTTCATTATTGCCATGCTCGCTCTCCATCATGTAGTACCGGCAGGAAGAAGATTTTGGAGCGGTGCCGCCCTGATCTTCACGATCATGTACGGTACCTACGTTAGTCTGAACTACGCAGTCCAGTTGGCGACGGTGATTCCGGCTGCACGACGGGGCACGTTGGATCAGATCCGCATTCTCGAGCAAACACCACATTCGCTGTTTTGGGACGTGGACGCACTGGGGTATATCTGTCTGGGCTTCGCCACGCTGTTCGGCTCACTTGTCTTCACTACGCGCGGTGTCGAAAAATGGGCGAAGAGCTTCTTCCTGGCTAACGCCTTAATGACTCCCGTTGTCGCTACGGTGTATTTCTATCCGACGTTTTCCGCCTCGCTACTCGTACTCGCATCACCCTGGATCGTGACAGCGTCCGGTTCCATGCTCTGCCTGGCGCTCTATTTCAAGAGCGGCATGGTGTCTTCGCCCCGAGCTGATAATTAGCTGCTTCCGCGCGCAGGTTCAGCATCCGTCTGCGCAACCGCAGCCGGCTTGCCACCAGCTCAGTTCACGCGGAAGCAGCCGCACATAACGGCAGCTCGGGGTCGGGACCGGCGCCACATTCCATCCGGCAACAGTCCGCCATTACCACCCGCTCGCCCCGGTGGTTTGCCTACCAACTCGCAGCCGCTGGCGATACGGCTCAGTAATGCTCGATTCAATCCTTCAGACAAAACCTATTCCGGCGCATCAACTTGACTAGGTCGCGGGTCGTGACTACATGATTCCCGTTCTTGCTCTCAGGTGCCTTCCCAGCGAAGTGAGATGTACGCTCACTTGGACGCAGAGACGGCGCCAGGGCTGCGTCGATGGACAGTAAGTGACCGTTCCTATCCCAAGGGGAGGGTTACCTTAGCGATGATTTGCGTTGTTGCGGTATTCGCGCGGCGGTCGCCCCACCCAGCGTCGAAATGCGTGGTTGAAGGTGCTCACTTCGGAGTAGCCCAGGCAGTAAGCGATCTGGGCGATTCCCAGGCGTGGGTTTTCAAGCAGGTTCAACGCCAAAGTCTTTCGCACGTTGGCGAGCAGCTCCGAGTAGCTCAACCCTTGGGCGGCGAGGCGCCTTTGCAGCGTCCGTACCGAGCAGCCGAGGGTCTTTGCGAGGCGCTCTACACTATGGTCGCCCTCAATGACCAGCTGTGCGACGCTGCGCCGCAGGCGCGTGATCTTGTCGCCCTTATTCCGGAGACCTGAGAGCTGCAAATCGCCGTAGTGCCGCATGAGTCGCTCGATCGTCGCGTCGGCAGTCTTCATCGGCCGCTCAAGCACCGCGGCATCGAACCGGATGCCGGCCCAAGCGTAACCGCTCCGGACCTTGGCGCGCAGTAAGCCCATGCGCTCACGCCGCGCAGCTGCGCTCTCGGCGGCCAGCTGCGGCAGCACGACCTCGGCAGGTGCCCACTCGGGCTCCCCAAGCCCGTGTCGGATCACGTTGCAGATGAAAGCCACGCCCCAGTCGTTCTTCTGTTGATACGTCATCATCAAAGGATCGACGTAGTAGGAATACGAGAACGCCGTTCCGCCCTTGACGTCGAGGCGGTAGACGGCGGACTCCACCATCGTGGGCAGGTAGCGGCCGATCGTCTGCAAGGCGCGGCGTACAGTGCTCGAGGCGAGCGCCACGTTTCCGACGACGCCGGCGTGACGCGGATCGTACTGGGTCCCAAACCTCAGCCCGAAGTGGGGGTCGTCAAGCGCAGCTGCGCAGAATTCGAGAAGTCTGAGGAAGCGAATCAAGGGAACGCGGCGCTCCGGGTCGGTGAGGTCTCCCAGGGCGAGTCCAGCGCGATCCAGGATTGCGTCTGGGTCGGCCCCGCGTTCGCGCAAATAGTCGTCCAAGCCATACATGAGACTTGCGAGGTTGATTGTCGGCACGGCCGGCAGCGGTGCAGTGCGGGTGGTGGACATTGGCGCGATTTCCCAACTACTTGGCGCCGTTTCTCGCGACGGCGCAGCGACTGGGAACCATGATATCGCCCGAGCGGCCGGCCTGTCGCCGACTGAACTGAAGAGGAAGTGTCGCAAATGACTCGACTCAACCCGCAGCCCGTTCCGGCGGAAATCCAGACCGCGGTCGGGCAGGTGATTGCAGACCTCGGTGCGGCATTCTCGGGAGTGCTCGTGAACATTGGTCGGCGGTTAGGACTTTACAAGGCCATGGCGGAGATCGGCGTCTGCACCTCCGAACAGCTCGCCCAGGCAACGGGTGTTCGCGAGCGCTATGTGCGCGAGTGGCTCCACAACCAGGCCGCGGGTGGCTACGTGCGCTATGAGCCGGACGGCCAGCGCTACACCCTTCCCGCCGCGCAGGCCATGGTCCTCGCCATCGAGGACAGCCCCGTCTACATGGCCTCCGCCTTCGAAGTGGCTGCCGCGTTCTGGCTCGATGAAGAGCGCATCCTCGAGACGTTTCGCTCCGGTGAGGGATTCGGCTGGCACGAGCACAACGAGCGGCTCTTTTGCGGCACCGAAATGTTCTTCAGAACGGGTTATAGAACCCACCTTGTCTCCGAGTGGCTGCCGGCTCTCGGTGGCGTTGTCGAGCGGTTGCGCGCAGGCGCCCGTGTCGCGGACGTCGGCTGTGGCCATGGCGCATCAACGATCCTGATGGCCAGGGCTTTCCCCGAGTCCCAGTTCGTTGGCATCGACTATCACGCCGATTCCATCAGAACTGCCGGCCGGCGGGCCCGCGAAGCGGGCGTCGACAACGTAGAGTTCGAAGTCGCGACAGCGAAAGGCTACGGCGGACGGAACTTCGATCTCATCTGCTTTATGGACTGTCTGCACGATCTCGGGGACCCATTGGGCGCCTTGGTCCATGCGCGTGATGCCTTATCGTCCGAGGGCAAAGTCATGCTCGTCGAGCCTTACGCAGGGGACGCAGTCGAGGAGAATCTAAATCCGGTCGGCCGGCTCTTCTATGCGGCCTCGGCTATGGCCTGTACGCCAAACTCCCTATCCCAAGAGGTCGGCCTCGGCCTCGGCGCGCAAGCAGGAGAAGAGAGGCTGCGCCGCTTGGCCCAGCAAGCCGGGTTTAGAAACCTGAGGCTCGCAACGCAAACGCCAGTCAATCTCGTGCTCGAGGTTTTCCGGTAGCTGCTTGGGCTTCGATAACAATCGCCAGAAGAGGATGTGGAAATGATCACAGTATTCGTTACGTTCCGCTACGGAGAGGATTTCAGCGCGCAGAAGCTGCGCCGACTTGCGGAAAACTCCAGAGTGCGGTTCGAAGGCATGCCCGGGCTTCGCGCAAAGATCTTCAGCGTTTATCCCGAGTTGCGGGAAGCGCGCAATGTCTACGTTTGGGACGACCCTGTGGCGCAGCAGAGATTCTTTACGTCAGAGAACCGCGACTGCATCGCCGCACTCTATGGCGTGCAGCCCATCATCGAATACGGAGAGGTTTACGCGTTGGTTGAAAATTCGGCAATCTGAACGAAGAATGCAGCTGCGGCTTTGAAGCCGCGGCCAGGTCTGTCGCCTCTGGAGCATGAAAATAAGCCGTGTGATTGAGCACTACGATAGTCTGCTTGCACCGATCTATCTATGGATGACAGGCGGGGCGGAGGCGGCGTTTAACCAAGGAGCCGAGGAATTGGCCGGTTTCAATATCTCGCGTGCAACGGGCGCAGGAGCCGTGGATCTAGGAGCAGGCTTTGGCATGCATGCCATCCCTTTGGCCCGCCTTGGATATGCCGTGACGGCAGTTGACTCTTCTCGCCTGCTACTTTCCCAGCTCCGGCAATTGAGCAAGGACGAGGGCCATGACATCCATGCGATCGAGGCTGATGTGCTCGACTTCGCGACTCATGTCTATCGACCGGTGGCCCTCGTTCTATGCATGGGTGACACGCTCGCCCACCTGTCGAGTATGGGCGGCGTCGACCGCCTCTGCTCTCAAGTTGCCGCCTGTCTGGCACTATTCTCGGCCACCGCGAGGCGACGATCGGTTCATTCCCGTTAGGAGCGATTCCGGGCGCATTCACACGTGCTTTCTTGAGGAGCACGGAGATCGAATCCTCGTTCACGACATCGTTCATGAACGACAGGGCGACACTTGGACCACGCGTGTCGGGCATTATCCGAAGCTCCGGCTGGCCCCGGACAATATCGTGGCCCGGCTGGAACGGCTCGGTCTGAGTGTCACGCGCGATTGTGGCCCAAGCGGAATGGTACGAATTGCCGCAGTGGCCGCCGCAAGTCAGCCATGCCGCGCCGGGACGGCTGAACCTCGCACCTATTGAGGCTTCTTAGAGCCTCTCGAGCCTGGAAGCGGTTAGACCGCGTGTTTGTCATAGGATGAGCCAGGGCACGCGGGGTCAAGGCGGCGGACTGGGAGAGTGCGTCGTCCAGGCGAAGCTAATGCGCCGCGCGAATCGCGGGAAATCCAGACCGAACTGGCGCTGGAGGTTCACACTCTTAGCTTCGAGTTGCGTCCTATTGACGTCGGGTTGAGGTTCCTTGAAGGCAAAGACAATGACATTGCCATCCGGCTTGACTTGCAGCGTTACAAATCGGCCGTCGAACACATCGCGTATCTTGCCAAGGTGGGTCTTGAAGTTGCTGTGATCCCCGCACATGTTGGCGACGAACACACCCCGCGCGGACAGATGACGCCATACGTGCTGGTAGAAGTCGATGTCGTCGAGTTCGGCGGCGACGCCCGCACGATCGCAGGCGTCTGCCAGAATCACGTCCTTGGATCTCTGCAGCCGTGCCATATAGCGGGCCGCGTCACCCCGTATCACGCGAAAGCGTTCGTCATCCTGCGGGATGCGGAACTGTTCGCGCAACCGTATGACATCCTCGCTTACCTCCACGGTGGTAACGGCGGTGCGCGGCAAGCGCCTATAACAAAACTTTGCCAACGAGCCACCCCCAAGACCCAGCAACAGGATTCTTGAGGGTTGGTCGTTGAAGAGCAGAAAGGCCATCATCTTACGCGTATAGGCCAGGGCGAGGCGGTTTGGATGATCTAGCGACATGGCGCTTTGTATGTTGTTGAAGTCGAAATGCAGGAAGCGCCAGCGACCGCAGTCGACGATGAACGGCTTGTCATAGGTGCCCGCAAACAGACGCTCCCGCAGCAACTGAGGACAGCTGTCCGGGGGCTCTAGCAGCCGCAGCCGACTGTTCGCCTCGGGAAAGTCGCTTTCGACGATCAGCAGACGGGCGGGGCTTGCGCTCACCTGTCGTCCGCCCGCAAGTGGTGGGGGCTTGGTGAGCTGGTCACGGCCGTGAGAATGCCCGTGAGGATGCGCCTGGGGCTGGGCGGACAGCCTGGTACCGCGACGTTAACGGGGATGACATTTGAGACTTGTCCACGCGTGGCATAGTTTTCGCCAAAAATTCCTCCCGTGCAGCCGCAGTCGCCAATCGCGACGACCAGCTTCGGGTCGGGCGTGGCGTCGTATGTGCGCCGCAACGCCGCCTCCATGTGCTTCGATACCGGCCCCGTCACCAGCAGCAGATCGGCATGACGGGGACTTGCGACGAAGCGGATGCCGTGTCCTTCGAGGTTGTAGAGGGGATTGTTGAGTGCGTGAATCTCGAGCTCGCAGCCGTTACAGGAGCCCGCATCGACGTGACGTATGCAGAGCGCGCGGCCAAGCACGGCTCGGATGTGCGTCTGTAGGCCATCGCGGATACGCAGTTCCTCATCTGGCGGGGGTGCCTGCTCGGAGACGAGGCCGACGGCTGCGATCTGGCGAAGCGTCTTTAGCATCACGAAACCCTACAGGTCATGGCCGCTGTACGAGAGATTGAAGGACTTGTTGATCAGCGGGAAATCCGGGACGATGTTGTCGATGATGGCGTGTTCGAGCACCGGCCAGTTTTGCCACGAGGGATCGTGCGGATGACAGCGGCGAATAGTCCCCTCAGGGCCGGCTTCGAGCGCGACGCAGACCGGGCCACGCCAGGCTTCAATCAAACCCACGCCGATCGTGCCGTCCGCGGGCGTGCGCACGGGTCTGCGGTGGGGACCGTCCGGTAGCTGGGTGAGAATGTGCTCGATCAGGCGGCACGATTCCTGAAGCTCCTCGAATCGCACGGCTACGCGCGCAGCGACATCTCCGCTCAGGCGGACTGCCTTCTTTACGGAACATTGAGTGTAGGGCGCGCACGGCAAGTCAGTACGCAGATCGAGCGCAACACCGCTCGAGCGACCGGCTAGGCCCGTCAGCCCCAGACGTGCCGCCAGGTCCGGTGAGACTACGCCTGCTCCGGTGAATCGGTCCCGCAGCCCCGCGTGCTCGTCGTAAATCACCTGCAGGGTGAGCGCCTCGGCTGCGAGACTATGTAGGCACCGTCGCAGTCCGGCAATACCCGCTGAGGTTATATTCCCTCGTGTACCCCCCGGTTCAATGGCATCCATCAGATAACGCTGGCCGAGGGCTTGTTCGGTCGCGCGCAGCAAGCCCTCCTTTAGACGTGAAAATTGCACCAGACCAAACGCGAATCCCGCATCGTTGCCCAGAGCTCCCAGATCACCCAAGTGATTACCCAGGCGCTCGAGCTCGAGACAGAGCGCCCGCAACCATACCGCGCGCGGCGGGATCTCAGCACCGGACATGCCTTCGAGGGCCTGGCAATACGCCCAGGAGAAGGCGACCGTCGAATCCCCCGAGACGCGCGCCGCGAGGCGGTGGCCGTCCAGAATGGCCAGTTGCGTGAAGCGCTGCTCGATCCCTTTGTGCACGTAGCCCAGACGTTCCTCAAGGCGCAGCACTTTTTCCCCGACCACTGAGAAGCGGAAGTGTCCGGGCTCGATGACCCCGGCGTGCACCGGACCGACCGCGATCTCATGTACCCCGTCCCCCTCGACACGAACGAACGAGTAGTCATCGGGGATCGACCGCGGACCGGACGCAACTTGCGGGCCGTCAAGGAGCGGCCTGTAGCCGTCCGGCCAACCGGCGTGACGCAACCACGGGCGCGTATCCGGATTGTCGGACCGCAGGCCGGTGAGATCCGCGATAGCACGCTCCATCCGCAAGGCGCACGGAAAGCTATTGGTGAGGCTCGGATAAACGCTTTCGGGATGCGCAACCGGGGCGGACACCACCAGGCCGCGTGAGTCCGCCATCAAAGCCGCCCGCAGCATGGGGGTTCCCTCGTGATCGGCGCTGGCCCAGAGCGCGAGCAGCCGACCGCTCGCGGCGGCGAAATCCTCAGCCACGGTGCGCCACTGATCCATAGGCACGACCCGGCTGCTGAACCCGGGGGCGCCGGCTTGCGCGTCGGTGGCGTCCCACCAGTTATGCAGCGCCATCTCAGCCGCTTCCGATCAATCGGGCCGCTGCGCGATACCACTGGGCGAGGTAAGGCGGTACGTACAGACCCAGCAGTAGCACCAAGGCGAGGTGCGCGAACACGGGCAATAGCGCGGGCGGGTGGGGTAAGCGTCTCGCCGTGGTCTCGCCGAATACCATGGGTTGCACGCGCCCGAATATGGCCGCGAAGGCGACTCCGAGAGCCGCAACGAGGATCGGAGTCGCCCAGGGCTGCTCGCGCATCGCGGTGGTGAGAATCAGAAACTCGCTGGCGAAGACGCCAAAAGGCGGTAGGCCGAGGATCGCCAGCGTCCCCATCATAAGGCCCCAGCCGATCGTTGGGCTTATCGTGATCAGTCCGCGGATGTTCTCCATGAGCTGCGACCCGGCTTTCTGAGCCGCATGGCCCACGGTGAAGAAGATCGCCGACTTGGTGAGGGAGTGCACCGTCATGTGAAGGAGGGCGGCGAAGTTCGCAACCGCTCCCCCCATGCCGAAGGCAAAGGTAATGATGCCCATGTGCTCGATGGAGGAGTAGGCAAACAGGCGCTTAATATCGCGCTGCCGCCACAGCAGGAACGCTGCAAGCACCACGGACAGCAGCCCGAAAGCCATAAGCATCTGAGACGGAAGCTGGGAATGGAGTGATCCTTCAACGAGCACCTTGCAGCGCACGACCGCATATATCGCGACGTTGAGGAGCAGCCCTGACAGCACGGCCGAGATCGGGGTCGGACCCTCAGCGTGAGCGTCCGGGAGCCAATTATGCAGGGGCGCAAGACCGACCTTGGTCCCATAGCCAACAAAGAGAAATACGAACGCCAGGCCCAGTACCGTGGGCTCGAGATGCCCTCTTACCGCGTTCAGATGCGTCCACAGCAGTGCCGTCGATCCTTCCGCACCCAGTGCCTTCTCGGCGGCAAAATACAGGAGGATCGTCCCAAACAGGGCCTGCGCGATTCCGACCCCGCAGAGAATGAAGTACTTCCAGCCCGCTTCCAGACTTGCCGGCGTTCGGTACAGAGTTACCAGCAGCACTGTGGAGAGCGTTGCGGCTTCCATCGACACCCACAGAAGGCCCATGTTGTTCGTTGTGAGCGCAACCAGCATCGTCGCCATAAAAAGCTGATACATGCTGTGATAGAGGCGCAGCCGCGGGGCAGCGATGCGTCCGTGGGTCATCTCCACCCGCATATAGGGGCGCGAGAAGATCGAAGTCGTGAGACCGACGAAGGCCGTGAGCGCGACGAGGAAGACATTAAACGGGTCGATGAAGAACTGCTCATGGCCAATTACCTCAGCGCCTTCAGCGACTACCTGCGCCGTGAGCGCGCAGGCAGCCAGAAAGGTGACAAGGCTGAAGGCAACGTTGAGCTCGGCGGCCCAGCGGCGCGCGCCATAGACCCCCAGGACGATGGCGCCGCAGAGAGGAGTGCCGAGCAGCACTAGCATGGCCATCGATCAGTGCTCCCGAATCGATCGTGATGATTCCGCGCGCTGCCCTCGTGGATGCGACGGGGTCTCTTTGAGGGATTCAAGATGGTGCAGATCAAGACTGTCGAACTGCTCGCGGATCTGGAAGAAGAAAACCCCCAGTACGAGTACCGCTACCAGCACATCCAGCGCCACCCCGAACTCGACGATCATCGGCATGCCATAGGTGGCACTCATGGCGCCAAAGAACAGCCCGTTCTCCATCGACAGAAAGCCCACGACCTGCGACATGGCTTTTCTGCGCGTGATCATGGTGAGGAAGGAAAGCAGAACGACCGCCACGGCAATGCCGATGGCGCTGCGTGTGGCGGTGCTCGCGAGCGCCGCAATCGGTTGGGCGAGGCCGAAGGCAAAGACGACGACCAGAAGTCCCACGAGCATCGTGCCAGAGATGTTCAGCAGCGGCTCGGTGTCCCAGTAGACCTGGAGCTGGCGGATGAGGCGGTGCAAGAGCCACGGCAGGAGCGCAACTTTCAGGGCCAGCGTGAGAGCGGCCGAGAGATACAGGTGGCGCTCGCCGGTGCGCCACGCCAGAAGCAGCGTGGCCACGAACAGCAATAGCCCCTGTATCGCGAGTAAGTTTACGAGCGTTACGATGCGGCGCTGCGCAAGCATGGCAAACGACAGCAGCAGCAGGAGTGCCGCGCACAGGTTCAGGAGTTGCAGATCGAAGGGAGTGCCGACCATGTCTCAGGCTCCGAGCAAGAGATGCACCAGCAGGCCGAGCACGGCGAGCAGGAAGGCGATCGCGAGAAACTCCGGCGCGCGAAACACCCGCAGCTTGGCCGAAACCGTCTCGATCAGCGCAAGGGCCGCTCCGGTCACGATGAGTTTGGCAGCCAGCAGCGGAATCGACCCGGCCAGGGAGAGCGGACTTCCGCTGCCCGTCGCGACGCCCCAGGGGATAAAGAGCGCGAACCCAATGCAGGCGTAGTTAAAGAGCTTCAGGGCCGCCGCCCACTCCATCAGAGCCAGATGCCGGGCTGAGTACTCGAGCACCATGGCCTCATGGATCATGGTGAGTTCCAGATGGGTCGCCGGGTTATCGATGGGGATGCGCGCATTCTCCGCAAGCAGCACGAGTGTGAACGCGACCGCCGTAAACGCCAGACTCGGGTAGAGGCCCAGTGACTGGACGGCAAGATTTTCCGTGATTGCAGGCAGGGCCGTGGTCGCAGAGATGAGGGAGGCGACGAAGATGACCATCAGGAGTGCGGGCTCGGCCAGAAAGCCGATCATCATCTCGCGGCGCGCCCCGAGTGTGCCAAAGGCGGTACCGATGTCCATTGCGGCGAGCGCCAGGAACACCCGGGCGGTCGCGAGGAGGCCGACCAGTGCGATGGCGTCCGCTGCGATCGTGAATGGCAACCGCGTGCCCATCGACGGAATGATGCCGGCAGCCACTACCATCGCGCCAAAGACGACGTAGGGAGCCCCGCGAAACAGTGGAGAGGCGCTCTGCGCTAAAACGACATCCTTATGGAAGAGCTTGCGAATCCCGCGGTAGGGAACCCAGATGCTGGGCGCCCGTCGGTTCTGCAGCCAGGCCCGACACTGATTCACCCACCCAAGAAACAGCGGCGCCGCCGCGAGGGCGGCGATCAGTTCCAGGATCTGAGTCAGTATCCCGATCGGGGTCATAGCATGAGTGCCAGGAGCACTACGAGGGTAGTGAAACTGTAGGTCAAATAAGTTGAGATGCGGCCCTGTTGGATCCAAGCAAAAGCATCCGCAGTGCGTTGCACGCCCATACCCAGCGGCACATATAGCCATTGCCAGATTCGGTCACGCACCGCGACGTAATAGCGGGGCGCAGAGTCAAATGGAGAAGGCAGCTCGCGCTTGACCAGAAAGAGTGCTCCGAAGATGTGGCGGATTGGCTGGCCGAAACCCTCCGCGGTGTCTTGCATGCGGGCATTCAGTCCGCCAAAGCCGCAATCCCAAGCCGCGGCGCGGCGTACCCGATGGTGATAGAAACCCCACACGAGTAACACCGTGGCCGCCACGATGACGATCAGGGCGGCGAGCAGGATCGGGGCAGAATAGGAGGCTTGTCGATCGGTGAGCGGTACGAGTAGCCACCACGGAGCCCCCGTACTTGGCAATGAGCTTTGGCTGAATTGCGCCACTACCGTGCGCAGTGCATCGGTCACCAGTGTGGGGAGCAGGCCCAGCAGCAAACAGCCGAGCGCCAGCCACCCAAGACCAATGCGCTCAAGGAGACCGGCGTCATGCGCGCGGGCCAGCCCGGGTTCACGGGGCTGGCCGAGAAAGATAACGCCGAAGAACTTGACCATGACGTAGGCGGCCAATGCGGCGGAGAGGGCCACTAGCGCCGCGCCCAACGGCAATATCATGCTCACAAATGTCCGAGGTACCTCGTGCGCAAAGAGAAACGATTGCAGCAGCAGCCATTCGGACACGAAGCCATTCAGAGGCGGCAGGCCCGCCATCGCAAGAGCGCCGATGAGCGTCAGCCATGCGACCCAAGGCATGCGATGAATAAGGCCGCCTAGACGACCGAGGTTGCGCTCGCCGGTGGAGTGAAGAACCGCCCCTGTACCCAGGAAGAGAAGGCTCTTTATGAAGGCGTGATTGAGACCGTGATAGAGGGCCGCGATCAGCGCGAGCGCGGCAAGGCTGTTCATGCCCACGCCGTGGAATACAACACCGAGCCCAACGGCCGCAAATACGATGCCGAGATTCTCGATTGACGACCAAGCCAGCAGCCGCTTCATGTCTGTCTGCACGGCCGCGAAAGTCACTCCATAGAGGGCACTGAAGAGCCCGACTGCCAATAGCACGAGACCCCACCACCACTGGGGGGTTCCCAACAGATCGAAAGTCACCCGTAGCACACCATACACAGCCATCTTCAACATGACGCCGCTCATCAATGCTGACACGGGCGAAGGAGCGGCAGGGTGAGCCTCAGGTAGCCACACATGTAGCGGAACGAGTCCCGCCTTCGCGCCGAACCCAAAAAGCGCGAGCAGGAAGGCGGCCGTAGCCCAATAGGGGCTCAGGTGAGCGGCTCGCATGGCGTCGAAAGTAAATTGCCAGCTTCCGCCCTGCATGACACCGAAGCTGAGCAGAATGGCAATAGCTCCGACGTGAGCGATGAGCAGGTAAAGAAAGCCCGCACTGCGGATCTCGGGAAGTCCGTGCTGTGTGGTAACGAGGAAGTAGGACGATATGGCCATGGTCTCCCAGGCCACCATGAAGGCGTAGGCGTCATCGGCAAGAAGCACGAAGCCCATGCTGGCCAAGAAAAGGTGGTACTGAAGGCACATCAGGCCCGGCGCGGTTCCTTCCCCCCGCCGGAAGTAACCCGCTGCAAAAATTGAGATTCCTGCTGAGGCGGCTCCCAGAAGAAGAAGAAAGAAGGTCGCGAGGGCGTCGCGTCTTAGGTGCATCGGCAAATCCGGAAGTCCGATGGGCAGGACAGACTGCTCCGGTAGCGCGTTCAGGTTAAGGGCAGCCACTGCCGCGAGCGCAACACCGCAGAACGCTCCCAGGGGAAACAGGATTCGGCCGACGAAGCGCAGGTCCAGCGGGCGCAGGAGTCCTGCGAACCCGATTAGTGCCCAAAGCGCGAGCAGCCCGAGGCAGAGTCGCAGCGGTGAGTCGAAAAAGACCATTACGCTGGGTTCTACTCCAATTTGCGTTGCATTATAATAGGCGTCACAGTGTCCGCTAAAGGATGAATGTGGCCCTCGAGGAACGTACTGCGCGGCTCACGATACTCATTGACCCTCGAAAGAAGGCCTTCTTCGAGCGTCTTTGTGCCGAGGAGGACTCGACACCCTCACAAGTCGTGCGACGGCTGATTCGACGCTACATCGAAGAGCGCACGGGTCAGCCCTGGAGTCCTGCGAAAGAGACGCCCAAAACGCCTGCATCGCGACCTGTGGCACGGCGCATTGCTAGATGAAGTGCGTGCGACCGCGGATTCTTGCAACAAGGCGCGCGTGCCGGGTCGAAGTGTTTGGCCGCGAGTCTCAATCCGCAGAGGCGGCTTCAGTGATTGAACTCTTACGCACCGGTTCTCTCAGAGCAACTCACCCGGAGCGTCACGCATTCGGGGTTTGCTTGCCGGCCTGGGTAACTCGTGACGCTTGAGCTATGCAACCGGCTCTCTTCCAGCGCCATTCGCACACTCTTGTGGTCGATGTGGGCACGGCTCAAGGCGCCCAGCTAACGGATCTCTTGAATCGCGCCGGATTTGGCGCGCAGGTTGCTGTGAGCTGGCCGGCTGCCAGAACGGAACTGCGGAGGTATTGCTACAACTCCTGCATTATCGTTGCAGACCCTAGACAGACGAAAGATCTGAAAGAGTTGACCGAGCTTCGGCGCATCGCCGCGCGTGCTTGGATCATTGTTGTTTGCGACGGAGGCACGCAGAACGAGATTCATCTGCTACGCCGCCAAGGAGTGGACGCGGTTTTGTCCGCGCCTTTCTCCATGCTCGATCTGACGTCGCGAATTGCAGCCTTTTCTCTACGATCCCGGCCCACATTTTGAACGCGCGACGCGGAGAAGCCGAACCCGGTTGAGGCGACCCGCACACTACGCGTGATGTCGTCGAATTTCCCGTATTTTGTACCCGAGTAACACACCCCGCTGGTATGGCACCTCATCAAGCGCGCGCCACGTGAATCCGTGCCATGATTGACGGTAAGTGAGCGAGACTCGCCGTGCTCGGCGATCGCCCGATCGAGCGCCTCGGCGACCGCTCGTCCTGACATGCTTGTCGGGCTGGCGGCTTCGCCTATTGGTCCCGCAGAGGCAGGTCAGCGCCAGAGCGACAGCAAGCAGTGGGAGCGTCGCCGGTTCCGGCACCGAACGCACCTGAAAATCACCACCACCTAAAACGCTCCAGGCTCCGTCGCCGAAGGTCAACGCATCGCTTTGTAGAGGGGGAAAAAACTCTCCGAAGTGGCCCTCCATACCATTGAACACCAACGCCCAGGGGTCTGCCGCAGCGTTGAACTGGCTCAAGGTAAGCACCTGGCCGACTTGGTAAAAGCAGTCGTCGAAATTTCCGCAGACGGGCGCCTCAAAGTCAGCATACAAACTGAATCCGCTGGTCAGCGGACTTGTGACCACCGCCCCGTTTGAGTAGTCGACCGTAAGAGTCCCGCTCGGCCCGGGTGCAAAGAACACTTCTGCAGTTCCGGCCTCTCCCGGGGCGGAGCCTGGCCGCTCAAAAACCGAGCGCAGTCCGCCGCTTGCCGGAGTGGTATCAAAGAAAAAGTTGCCATATACAGCGACCGGGACCGGTGCGCCCGGAGCCGATCCCCCCTCCAGTTCCAGGGTGCCTGGCGGCAGCTGGAAGCTGACCTCTTCTTCGGTGTCTGCGTGCGCGGCCGAGATACCGAGGGCAAGCAATGCGAAAAGTGTCGGGTACACCGCGTTTTTCATGTCTCGCTCCCCTCGAAAGTGCGCCATGACCGAACGCACTACCTGGACTACGACCGCCCTCGGACTCACGCCCAATTCTTGCTCGGTAAAATCAGTTCGAAAATCTCGTCAAAGCGCGGGTGCTCTTCTCGACTTCATCCGATCTGGCACGCCCGTCGGAAACGGCTTCATCGAATCATTCGAGGCAGCTGCGCGATGAATGAAATGTCGGCGATACGTTAATGCTGCGAAACCTGCCGGCTTTCATCAGTCTGCTGATGATGAAGCAGACTCTACTCCCTTCCTGGTCCCGGGGTAGGGTTCGAGGTCGCGTCGGTCGCCCGGCTCTCGTAGCCCAAGCGTGGCCACGGCATGACCCGCATACCGTCAATTCAAGGTGACCCAATCGCGGCTCGACGGCAGACCGCGGTGGTTCGGTAGCGGAACGCCTCGGGCTAGTTTCAAGATTGCTCGGCTTATACCTATGGATTGCAGGGCACAAGTCCGTAGAGTGCCTGTTTATGCTGCGGTCCCTCGGTTTTGACCTGAACGCGCGACGCGTAAGCATAACCGTTGATGATAACCGCACCCTGTTATGGGTCCTGCGCACGGAGTTTGCGCTTACCGGGACAAAATACGGCTGCGGTGTCGGGGTCTGTGGAGCATGCACCGTACTCGTCGATGGCAAAGCGACCCGGTCTTGTCTGACGAGCCTGAAGGACGTCGCGGGCAAAACCGTGCTAACCATTGAGGGGCTTAGTCAAAACGGCCGACCGCATGTGTTGCAGCGCGCGTTTATCGATCACGGCGCATTTCAATGTGGTTACTGCACTTCTGGAATGCTGCTTACCGCGGCTGCGCTGTTGCGCGAGACACCTCACCCCTCACGTGAGGCAGTTGTTGCCGCGATGGATCACAACCTGTGCCGCTGCGGCGCACATCAGCGAATTATCGCTGCCATTGAATCTGCTGCTGGGCAGAAGACCTTGCCGTGAATTACGTGGCGACAGTCAGCCGCCGTCGATTCTTCCAGTTACTGGGCGGTGGGGTCGTGGTTTTCGCGACTCTCGGGGGCGAGGCCGCGCTCTCACAGGTGCCGAATTTCGTCTATCCGCGCGACTTCAACGCCTATCTCGTAATCGGCACGAACGGCCGAGTGACGGTGTTGTCAGGGAAGATTGAGATGGGACAAGGCGCTTTGACCTCGCAGGCGCAGATGATTGCCGAGGAGTTGGGCGTCACGCTCGACTCGATCGACATGGTCGTCGGCGATACCGACAGATGCCCTCCCGACATGGGCACCTTTGGTTCGTTGACGACACGCATGTTTGGGCCCGTGTTGCGTGCCGCTGCCGCCCAGGCACGGGTGGAACTGGTCGCGCTCGCGGCAAAGAGGTTCCGGGTTTCGCCAGACGAACTTTCGGTTGAGAACGGCGTTGTCTCAATCAAAGGACGGACCAGCCGCCACGTGAGTTACGGTGAGCTGTCCCGGGGAGCGAAGATCGTTCGCACGGTGCAAATCGATGCGGTTCTTCGGAGCGCTTCTGCGTTCCGGGTCATGGGGACCTCGCCGAAGCGGCTCGACGCCCTGGCGAAGGTCACCGGGGCTGCGAAATACGCCGCCGATATTCGAATTCCGGGCATGTTGTATGCGCGACTGCTGCGTTCACCTGCACATGGTGCGAGCCTCCTGAAAGTCGACTTGTCCGCGGTCGAGAAGATTGGGGGCATTACCGTGGTTAACGAGGGCGGCCTGGTAGCCGTACTGCACCCGGATCCCGAGCTTGCTGAGGATGCCGTGGGACGAATCAAGGCGAGCTGGGAGCCGGCGGACTCTAAGCTTGATCCAGAAAGCATCCACCAACATCTGGTATCACAGGCGGGTCCGGCAAAGACTCTCATAGATAGAGGCAGTCTTTCGACGGCTCGCGCGAGCGCGGTACGCTCCTTCGAGGCGACCTACCAAAAAGGATATGTCGCGCATGCGGCGCTCGAGCCGCATGCGGCTGTCGCAGAGATTAAGGCGGGAAAGGCGACCGTCTGGGCGTCGACACAGACCCCGTTCCCCACTCGGGATCGAATCGCTGCAACTCTCGGGATGGATGCGGCGCAAGTCCGGGTGATCGTGCCGTTTCTTGGCGGTGGTTTCGGTGGCAAGAGCGCTGACGGTCAGGCCATGGAGGCCGCGCGGCTTGCACAGATCACCGGTAAGCCTGTGCAAGTCGCGTGGACTCGTGCGGAGGAGTTCTTCAACGACACCTTTGACCCCGCGTCCGTGGTGAAGCTCGCCTCGAGTGTCGATTCCGACGGAAGAATCTCGGCGTGGGACTCAATGATCTACTCGGCAGGCGAACGTGGTGCGGTGCCCTGCTACGATATCGCGAACGCGCGCGTTCGCTCGGCAGGCGGCGCATCCTACGGTCCGGCGCAATCCCAAGTGAGTCTGCACCCGTTCGCCGTCGGGCCCTGGAGGGGGCCGGGCGCAAACATGAACGCCTTTGTTATCGAGTCACAGGTCGACATGATGGCAGCTGCGCTGGGTGCGGACCCATTGGCTTTCCGCTTGCGCAATCTGACAGATCTGCGGATGCGCAAAGTGCTGCAGGCAGCCGCAGATGCCTTTGGGTGGCAGGCCGCCGCGATACCCAGTAAACGGGGTTTTGGGATCGCGTGCAACATTGACGCGGGCACCTACGTCGCGACGATCGCCGAGGTTAAGGTTGATCCGGCGAGCGGCGCAGTGCAGGTGGTGCGAGTGGTCTGCGCCCAGGACATGGGGATCGTGGTCAACCCCGAGGGGGCGAAGATGCAGATGGAAGGAGGAATAACCATGGGGCTCGGATACACCTTGACCGAGGAGCTGCGTTTCCTCGGCGGGGACATACTGGACCACAATTTCGGAACTTATGAGATTCCACGCTTTTCCGCGATGCCGCGCATCGAGACGGTGATCGTAAAAAACGACGATTTGGAACCGCAGGGCGGAGGGGAGCCGCCCATCACCACCACCGGCGCGGTGATTGCCAATGCCATCTTCGATGCGACGGGAGCCCGGCTCTTTAGGTTACCGATGACCGCAGGTCGCGTCCGACTTGCGCTGGCTCGGCTGACCGGGACTGAAAGCCAGGCCGCGCCGACCGCTGCAGGAGTGCCGCTATGACGAGGGGAAGGAGCCTGAGCACGCGAGGAAGCATCACGACGGCGGCGGTTCTCGCAGGCCTCACGTCGCTTGTCGTTCCCGGCGCTTCCACGGCGACCGAAAAATATGCGGCCGAGACCGGCGTACCGTGTGCGCAGTGTCATCAATATCCAACGGGGGACGCACGCCTGACCCCGTTTGGAAAGTCGTTCGTTGCTAACGGCTTCAAGCTGCCGACGACAGGGCCCAAGCCGCCCACTAACGGGCCGAAACCGCCCTCGAGCGATACGCCGCCGCCGAAATGAAGTGCACCGTGTCCGACCCGGCTAAGGAACGATCCATCAACCGCCGAGATCTGCTGAAGTCGGCTTCGGTGGGCTTGGGCGGGTTCGCCATCGGCGCAGTCGAGGTCGAGGCTGCGCCAGCGGGTGAAGCCATACCGACTCATTGGGACTACGAAGCGGACGTTGTAGCCGTGGGTTCTGGCGCTGTGGGGCTGCCGGCGTCCATTGTGGCCCGGGAAGCCGGGTTAGCAGTGATTGTGGTCGAGGCCGAAAGTCACGTGGGTGGCCACGCCATTGTGAGCGGCGGCACAGTTCCGCTGGGCGGTGGCACAAGTGCACAAAGAAGGTACGGCATTGTTGATTCGCCGGACCTGTTGTTCCAGGACTTGACTGATTGGTCGGTCGTTGAACCCAATGGCTTTGCGGATTTTCGTTACAACGATCGGGAGCTCGTGCGCGCGTTCGCTGACAACGCCGCGCGAACCTTCGAATGGCTGGTCGCTCACGGTGTGGTGTTCATCGATATCGCGCCGGGGGTATTTGATGGCGTATCGAGCGGAAACTCGGCGCCGCGCTCCATGTATGCGGCGGCAATGGACTGGCCAGTGGTCCAGACGGGACAGCCCCTTGATCAACAGTTCCGCAGAGTGACGGCCACCGGCGCAGGCCTGATTCGCCCGTTGCAGGCGGCCGCAGAAAGGGCGGGGGTGCGGATCCTATTCGAACACAGAATGACAGCAATCTACCGCGAGAGGTCTACTTCGGGTCGCGTCGTCGGCATCGCGGTCGATAACAAT
Organism: uncultured Pseudomonadota bacterium; assembly: GCA_963825385.1. GTDB lineage: Bacteria > Pseudomonadota > Gammaproteobacteria > Steroidobacterales > Steroidobacteraceae > 13-2-20CM-66-19. The sequence goes on from CAWGSX010000002.1 coordinate 345,074, forward strand.
GGGAGACAGCGGAACATCCGTGCACGGAAGGCTGTGGTGATCGGTACGGGCGGGTCGACCGGTAATGTGAATTTCCGCAGGATGTTTGATCCGCGCCTGACGGAGGAGTATTGCGGGCTGGCGGGCATGCCTTGGTCTGATCAGGACGCAAGCGGGGAATTGGCGGCAATGGCGATCGGCGCATCGCTTTGGGGCTTTTACAATCAAACGGGGGAATTCGGTTCGGTGCTGAGCAAGCCAGGGTTCATCGGCAGTCAATACAACTACATGCCGAAGGCGATGCAGATGCTTTCGTGGATGCCCGGCAGCGAGGTATTCCACAAGGCGCGTGCGACGGGACTTCGGGTTGCAGACTGGCAGGACCTGATCCTGGTCAACATGCTCGGCAACCGGTTCTATGACGAGACGGCGCCGGGTTTTACGGCGAATAATTACCAATCGATCAAACCGTACAGCCACGGCAGCTATCTCAACGGCAAGAACGTAAAATACGCACCCAACAATTTCATTAACGCGGCCTTGGCGGGGATTGGCGATGAGCACAATGGTGGCGGTCCGATCTGGGCAATATTCGATTCAGACGCCGTTGTGCGCGAGCGTTGGGATGTGGGGCCGCCTAGCGTGGATGCCGCAGCGGGCTTTTTCTTCCAGGGAAACTCGCTCGCTGATCTGGCACGCGCGATAAAAATGCAATATCAGCGCGTACCCATGCCTCCGGAAAATCTGCGAACGACGGTCGCGCGCTACAATTCTTTCATTGATTCAGGGGTCGACGCCGATTTTGGCCAGGCCAATCCTCGCTACAAGATTGAAAGGCCACCTTTTTTTGCGGCATGGGCAACTCCAAATGTTCACGATACACGTGCGGGTTTGCGCATCAATGCCCGCTGCCAGGTCGTCGATATGAACGGCGTCGTGATACCGGGGCTATATTGTGCCGGTGAGTCAGCCGGAGGCTTTAGCCAGCACGGCTTAGCGCGCGCGACCTGCCAAGGATATATAGCCGGCGAGAACGCCGCCTTGGAGAAGAGCTAGAGGCCTAGTTTACAAGGCGGCCGGGCGAGCGCTGGCCGATCACGGCGGCTACGGGACTTGACGCGGCGTCCGTCGGAGCCGCAGCACGCCATCAGGGGCACGGAAAGCGTGCTGCAGGGCGATACCGAGCGCTACTGTTATCCGACGCGGCAGCGCCGTGGGCTGTTTCGGAATAACAATCTCCAATATGCCTGATCCTTCCGACGACCAGCGGCCGTCGTTTTGATTCCGTGCGGCCCCAATTTATCTGCTGGCATTACGGCCGAGAAGGGGTTTCTGGGTCGGCAGCGTGGTCATGCTCGGTTCTGACGAGATGGCCAATGTGCGGGCAATCATTGTCGATATCGTCTACAGTCGGTCGGCCGCGGAGATTACGCACGCCGTCGTGACTTCGCGGCGCTCACTGAGAACCTACCCGACTTCATCGAATACGGCATCAACGTCGGCAACGCGGGTTTCACAGCATTGGGCCCTTTCCCCAGGTCCAGCTGCATTCATTGAATGACGCTCACGATGGTTGAGGTCGTCGGGGGAAGATTCGGCAACAACGCGGCTGCACCGCAGATTCAGTGGATCAATCCGCTCCGTCGCAGGCGATCCGCGGTCGGCGCCGTTATCGTCATCAGAGTGGCCTGAGTCGAGTCGACTTCCTGGGATTTCGTCTTTGTATCCACAGTAAAGAGTAGTTTCGCGTCGTTCGTCGCGTAGAGCTTTGTCACAACGTGAATGGAGCTCGTGAGCGAAGTGAGCGGCGGGGCGGTTTGAAACTCCACGCTTGTTACCGGCATGCCATAGGCACCGTAGGCGAAATCGGTGGCCTTATAACGGGCGTCACCGCGCGTGTCGCTGCTCCCGCCCACCCCCTGAGCATCCTTCACGGATACGAGACGCGTCGCGAGCACCGCGTCGGCGTGGACCGATGCCACGGCGCGCTCTACATTCTCCCGGTTCAGCGGTTCCGCTGCGCTCATGAGAGCGCAGCTCGAAAATACCGTCGTCGCGGCGCTTTTGAGCTGGGAGGCAAACGTCGACTCAAATGCGCATCTCAGGTCACGATTGGGGCTAACCCCGATGACAAGTAATCTCGTAAAAGTCCGGTTGTGGGGCGTATCGGCCTGCCACGAGCTCTTTACCGAGACGTCCGCGCATCCGAAGAGCCATGCTGTAACGGCTATCAAGAGCGATGTCGCGGCGAATGTAAGCTTCTTCGGTAAGTTCGGGTGCTTGAAGGTCGTCAAGATATGCTCGTATTGCTAAAGGCTCTCTGCAGTATACGCGGCAATCAGCGTTTCCAGGTGTACAAAGGCTATATCCCGAGTGAGCAATGCGGACTCGCCTATACGAATCGTGCGAGGAGTGAGCTAGGTGACCTCCTGTCTATTACCGGGTCTGCCACCGTACGTAATCGTGAAATGCAGTGGCCCCTTGAGGCAGCCTCACCTGCGCCTCGATGGCGCGAATCTTGGTGCTGGTCGGGCGCATAGCACGAGCCGGCCGGAGGCGTGAGATTGCCTAAGAATTGCCGTACGGTGTTTGGACCTTGCGCCGTTCCTTGACCGCGGCTTTCACGATCTTACGGATAAGCGCGTGCGGGATAGGTTCAGACAACGGGAAGCGAAGATTTCCTTTAGGTCCTGCGTACTTTGCAAGGAGCGGCCTCAATGACTTGTCACGTACCGGCGGATAGAAGCCAATGTGCTTTTTGAACGCCGCAAAATAGACAAGCACCTCGCCGAGAAAATATGCCGGCATGCCATAGCTGATTCGCTCGTCGGCCGAGGGCGCGGCATCCCGAACTGTGATGCGGATCGCCTCCAAGATGGATCGCACCTCAGCAGGCGAGGATGAAATGTACTCGTTTACGGATTCTGGAGTAGCCACAGATTTATTAGCTGTATCCCCCGAATTCTGGCTTCGAAGTAGGATCTTGCAGTTCGATCACCTAGCCGCGAGCCGAGCTGCAATGCGAGTGGCGTGCTCGCCTTGAAAGCGGCACATCTCAAGCTCAAGGGCACTCGGCATGCGCAGCTCCGAGCCAGCTCCGGTGACACAGCTCGCGCCGTAGGGAGTGCCGCCAGTAACCTCACGCATTGTCGTCAGATCCTTGAAGGTATAAGGCAGACCGACGATGATCATGCCGTGGTGCAGCAAAGTACTGTGAAACGATGTGATAGTGGTCTCTTGACCGCCGTGTTGGCTCGCAGTGCTGCAGAAAACGCTGCCTACTTTGCCGACCAGCGCCCCGCGTGCCCACAACGGCCCGGTTTGGTCGAGAAAGTTACGCATCTGGGCCGCCATGTTGCCAAAGCGAGTCGGCGTGCCGAATAGGAGTAAGTCGTACTGCTCAAGCTCGTCCGGCGTTGCCACTGGCGCGGTTTGGTCAAGTTTGAAGCCGGAGGACCGCGCAACCTCCTCCGGACAAAGCTCATGCACGCGTTTTACGACGACCTGCGCCCCAGCGACACGGCTGGCGCCCTCAGCCTGCGCATATGCCATCGCTTCGATATGCCCGTAGCTGCTGTAGTACACAATGAGGACCTTAGGCATGGCTCGCACCTCCGCAGAATTTCGAGATCACAAATGTCGCGCCAGGAAGGAGCGACACAATTCGTTGTAGGCCATGGGGTTATCAAGGTTCGGCAGGTGTCCTGCAGCCGCAATATACGCGCGCTCGGCGCACGGTAGCTGACGACTGAGCATATCCGCTGACGCGCTGCGGCTTGCCATATCGAACTCACCGGTGAGGATCAGCGCCGGCGTCCGCACGTGAGCGGGATCGGCTTGCTCCGCTTCTCGTGGCGCCATCGCGGCGTTTTCGAGGAGATCTCTTCCGGGATAGCGATCCAACATTGCACGCAGCAACCTGTGGGTTCCGCGGTCCTGCGTGCGAAGCTGCATGAGCGGGTGGCGTTGCCATTCGCGGCGGAACGATTCTATTCCTTCGGACTGCATGAGCGCCCGGAACTGTGCAACCGGGACATCATCGTCAGTGCTCGCGGAACCCAGAGGCGGCGGCCCATCGAGAATCAGTGCGCTCACGCGCTCCGGCGCAACTGCCGCGAAACCCAGGGCGCTGCGCGCGCCTTGCGACATACCGACGAGAGCAATGCGGTCTAGCGCCAGATGGTGGCGCAGAGAGTTCAAATCCGCGACGTCCTGACTGGCGGCGGGGGTGCCGGTCGAGAGACCGAAACCCCGGCGGTCGAAGCGTATCAGGCGAAAATAATCGCGCAGCTGCGCGACCTGCGGCTCCCACATCTCTAAATCGAGTGTCCAGCCGTGCACGAGCACGACCGCCGGACCTGCGCCTTCGTCTCGATATCGCAGGCGCGCCCGTTCCACCTCAAGATATTGATCGGTGGTGCGCAGTGTCTTGGTCTCGACGTGCGCCGTGACGCGCATGCATACGTATTCGGATAGCGAAAAGCTTTTCGCATTTTAGGCTACGGTGTGCGACGGGAGTCGTCAAGCGCACGGCCGCCACGCGCTGCTCAGTTGCTAGAGTTCAGCGCTGAGCGACAATCCGGGCACCGTTGCAAGGTCGGCCGAGATCTGGCGACTAACCTGTTGCAACATTGCCAGGCGACCGCGCACCAGCTTGGTCTTGGTTGTCCGACGCGAATGGCTCGAGGAGTTCAGGGCCGCTACCACGTGACCTTGATGATCGAACACGGGGACCGCGAGGGCGATGACCCCGTAGGCCAGCTCATCCTCCACGACGGAGTAGCCGCTGCGCCGGGACTCATCGATCAGTGCGCGCAGCTTCTGGGGCTCCGTTACCGTGCGTTCAGTCAGGGCTTCAAAGCGCGCCGTCTCGAAATACACCTTGAGCCGCTCGGGTCCTACTCCCGCGAGCAGTACCCTGCCCGTAGAAGTGGCGTGCGCCGGAAACCGACTGCCAACGTGTGCCTCCAGCCGCAGGAGTGTCCGCACCGAGGTGCGCGCGACGTAGACGATCTCCACGCCGTCGAGCACGCATAATGCCGCCGAATCGGCGGTACTGCGCGCCAGCTCCTCAAGGTGATTCTTCGTGAGCTGCTCGATGTTGATCGACTCGAGATAGGCTGCGCCCAGCTCCAGAACCTTGGGGCGCAATAGAAAGCTGCGATCGCGGCGAGTGACGTAGCCGAGCTCCTCCAGGGTGAGCAGACAGCGGCGCGCAGTGGCCGCTGGGATCTGCGCGCTGCGGGCGATGTCGCTGAGACTCAAGGCGGCATGGTCGCGTCCGAACGCGCGGATTACGGCTAGTCCCTTGGCGAGCCCCCCCATTGCCTCGCGACGGGGCGCATTTGTACGACGACGTGGCACCGGGCTGAGTTTATTTCGATATCCGAAAATCAGAAAGTCCCTTACGCGGCGGCTTGACGCCGCGGCGGCCCGAAGTTCAGTATTGTTTCGAATATCGACGCAGGTTTCGTATAGCGAAAACTGCACTGGGGGGGTTCTTGAAGATCGGGCGCCAGGATCAGCGTAGCTCGGCCATTTCAGCGTCGAATGCGCACACAATCCTCGTGCGCGGCCGCGACCTTGCGCGCGAACTGATCGGCACGATCACCTTCAGCGACCACTTCTGGCTCCTGGTGACCGGGACGCTGCCTACCCCGGGACAGCGACGCGTGTTGGATGCAACCCTCGTGGCCATTGCGGAGCATGGGCTGGTGCCGAGCGTGCAGGCGGCGCGGATGACGCTGGCGGCGGCGCCGGAAGCCCTGCAGGGGGCGGTGGCGGCCGGAATACTCGGTTGCGGTTCTGTGGTACTCGGCTCCTCCGAGGCGGCTGGTCGCTTCTTGGCTGAGATCCGCGCACGCGCTGCGGGTCGCGCTTCTCTCGAGGTAACCGCACGTTCGGTGATTGGCGAGTATCGGGAAGCCAAGCGAGCCATCCCGGGTTATGGTCATCCTCTGCATAAGGGCGCAGACCCACGCGCGCAGCGTCTCTTTGAGGTCGCATCCGAGGCGCAAACCACGGGCGCTTACGCCCGAATCGCACATCTGGTCGAGCAACTGCTCCCGGAGCTGGTCGGTCGCCCGCTCGCGCTCAATGTCTCTGGTGCCATTCCCGCGGTGCTTCTGGATGCGGGCTATCCGCTTCTGGCACTCAAGGGCGTGCCGCTGCTGGCCCGCACGGCCGGTTTAGTCGCGCATCTTCTGGAGGAGCAGCAGCGCTCGATCGGCTTCGTGATGTCACACGCCGCCGCACAGGCAATCGACTACGACGGCGACGCTCCCGCCGGATTCACACCGGCCGAGTAACCGAGACCGAGGACAAGCGGCGGCATGGCGGCACTTACTGGAATACGAGTCGTCGAGCAGGGCACTTTCATTACCGGTCCTTGCGCGGGAATGATGCTGGCCGATTTGGGTGCCGATGTAATCAAGATTGAGAGTCCCGAGGGTGATCCGTATCGGGCCTACCAGGGCGGTCAATACTCGCCGCACTTCCAGGCATACAACCGTAACAAGCGCAGTCTCGCGCTGGACATGAAACAGGCGGCCGACCGCCAGGTTTTTAACAGTCTGATCCGCGAAGCGGACGTTTATATCCAGAACTTCCGCCCCGGAACCGCGGATCGGCTCGGTGCCGGTCTTAAGCCGCTGCTCGAGCTCAATCCCCGGCTGGTCTATTGTTCCATCAGCGGCTTCGGTGCCAGCGGTCCGTATGCCGAGCGGCCCAGCTACGACTCAGTGGCGCAGGCACTCAGCGGCTTTCTGAGCGTGGTAGTGGACTACCGGCGTCCGCAGTTCCTTGGGCCGGCTCTCGCGGATGCGATAACCGGACTTTATGCATCCCAGGGTGTGCTTGCGGCGCTGGTGCAACGCGGGCGCAGCGGTCATGGCTGTCACGTCGAAGTCTCGATGCTTGAGGCCATGGCGCACTTTGCAGTGGAACCGTTTGCGGCATTCTTTGCTCTCGGACAGGTTCCCAACTCTTCCGACCGACCGCGACTGGCGCAGGCCTACATCTTGCGTACCGCCGATGAGCGGTTGATCGCCATTCACCTGTCCTCGCTCGAGAAGTTCTGGCGCGGACTGGTCGCGGCGCTGGAAGCACCGGAGCTGGGCACAGATCCGCGCTTCAATCCCCGCGAGCGACGCATCGCGGAGTACGAGACGCTCCGCCTCGAACTCGACGCGCGCTTCATGCGCAAGCCCCTGGCGCACTGGGTTGAGCGCCTGCAGGCCGAGGACGTGCCTTACGCGGCGGTCAATCGGATCGACGAAGTGGTGAGTGACCCGCAGGTGCGGCACCTCGGTGTCATCGTGCCAGTCGATGCGCCACATTCCGCCACCCAGGCCGTGCGCCCGGCATTGAAGTTCGACAGTCATCGTGCAACGTCGGTCGACGCGGCCCCGCTGCTCGATCAGCACGGTGCGGCCATTCGCGCCGCGCTCGCACGCGCGAAAGAGTGGCCGGCGAGCGCCCCGGTGGCTGTCTAGTCACGACGATCAACGGGAACGCCATGCTTCCAACCACACTCGTCGGCAGCTATCCACAGCCTGAGTGGCTCATTGATCGCGGACGGCTGGCGGCACGCTTTCCACCGCGGGTGCGTGCTCGCGAGCTATGGCGGATACCCGAGACATACCTTGCGCAGGCTCAGGACGACGCGACGATCATGGCTATCAAGGCGCAGGAGGACGCGGGCCTGGACATCATCACCGACGGCGAGATTCGACGCGAGAGTTACTCGAACCGCTTTGCTACCGCGCTCGACGGGGTGGATCTTGATAACCCCGGCACGGCGCTGGATCGCAGTGGTCATCCGAATCCGGTGCCGCGCGTGGTCGGGCCGATTCGCCGCCGTCACGCCGTGGGCGTGCGCGACCTGGAATTCCTGCGAAGCCAGACGCGCCGGCACGTCAAGGTAACCGTGCCGGGGCCGTTCACGATGGCGCAGCAGGCGCAGATCGACTTCTACGGCGGCAGCCGTGAACAGGCTGCCATGGACTATGCGATGGCGGTCAACGCTGAGATCCGTGATCTTTTTGACGCCGGCGCGGACGTGGTACAGATCGACGAGCCATATATGCAGGCGCGGCCCGAGGAGGCCCGTGCCTTCGGACTTACCGCACTGAACCGCGCGCTTGAGGGCATTACCGGCACGACCGCTGTGCATATCTGCTTCGGATACGCGGCCATCATTCATGTGCGTCCGTCGGGTTATTCCTTTCTGCCGGAACTCGCCGATTGCCACTGCGCACAAGTGTCCATCGAAACCGCGCAGTCAAACCTGGACTGCTCGGTACTGCAGGCTCTTGCAGGCAAGAAGATCATCCTCGGCGTAATCGATCTCTCCAGCAACACAGTTGAATCACCGGAACTTGTGGCCAGCCGCATCCGCCGCGCTTTGCCTTACGTCGATCCAAGGAATCTTCTGGTAGCACCGGACTGCGGCATGAAATACCTGTCCCGCGCAGCCGCTTTTGGAAAGCTTCAGGCGATGGTGGCCGGTGCGCAAATGGTGCGGATGGAGCTGGCACCGGACGAGGCCAAGGGCCGGCAGAGTTAAATCTAAGTAATCGAAGAGGGGGTCTCATATGTTTACTGCGATGCACCGGAATTGGTCGGCTCTGGCTGCCGTGCTGGGTGCCGTGCTCTTTGCCGAGTCCGTCTGGGCGCAAACCGACGCGACCCCGGCGCTCGAAGAGGTGGTGGTCACCGCGCGCAAGCGTAATGAATCATTCCAGGACGTGCCGATCACCGTAAACGTATTCACCGCCCAGGAGATTCAGGCGGCGGGAATCGAAAGCCCGCGGGACTTCATCGCCATGGTGCCGAACATGACCTTGGTGGAAACCCAGAACGTCGGCAACTCCTTCATCACCATTCGCGGCATCTCCCAGGCTCGTAACAGCGAACCTTCGGTTGCCGTCCTGGTGGATGGGGTGCTTGAGACCAACCCTTACGAGTTTGACCAAGAGCTGTTCGACATCCGGCAGATCGAGGTTCTCAAGGGGCCGCAGGGAGCCTTATACGGGCGCGACGCGATCGGTGGCGCGATCATAATTCATACCGCAGATCCGTCCGACCATTTTGAGGGCACTAGCCGCGTGGGAGTGGGCAACGGCCTATCCGAAAAGGCGCAGCTGGCGCTGACCGGTCCGATCGACTCCGCCGGGACGTTGCGCTACCGCGCCTCCTTGAATTTCTACAATACCGACGGCTATTTGCAGAACGTCTATCTCGATCGCAAGGCCGATCCGTATCGCGACTACTCAGGGCGCCTGCGACTGGTCTGGAAGCCGGAAGATCAGTTCAGCGCCGATTTCCGTTTCATGTACGACCGCACCGAGACTACGGCGTACTACTTCGTTATTCCCCGCAGCGACGAGTCCAATCCCTTCAGTGATTTCAACACTCCGGGCGACGCCAATAACACGAGCTCGCCGATCCAGAACAATAATCTCGGTACCGACAACCGCGACATCCTGGACGCTGCGCTCAAACTGGATTTCAGCCCGGGATACGGAACCATTACCTCGATCTCGGACTACAATCATACGAAGGAAATCGACACCGGCGACGCCTACGATTTTCGTCCGGTGACCACATCCGTGGAGTACGCGCTTACAGGAGCCACTCCTCCCAGTCTGGGAGGGCCGTTCGATGAGAGCCAGAGTCAGTTCATTGACGTCAAGACCTGGAGCCAGGAGCTGCGTTTCACATCGCCCACCGTCAGCGGATTTTCCTGGATTGCCGGGGCATATTTCGTCCACACCGAGCGCTTCATCTCCACCGGCAACTTGGCGGACCGGGGATTTGGTGTACCCCCTGTTTATTACGACCCGCTGGTCGACCCGGCGAATCCGTTCGCGACCAATACAAACCAGACCTTCCTGGCCGACAGCCAGAACAACAATGCCTGGGCGGTATTCGGCGATGCGACCTACGACTTCACCAAACAGTGGGAGCTCGATGCCGCACTGCGCTACGACGAGGATCGCCGGCAGAACACCACCGACACCCCGACGCAATTTTTGCCGACGACGACGGCGTTCACCGGCGAGGTGCGTAAGGCCACCTTCAGTGCGGTCCAGCCCAAGGCTACCTTGCGCTACAAGCCAAACGACGAGTGGACGCTGTACGGCGGCTGGAGCCGCGGCTTCCGCAGCGGCGGGTTCAATCAGACGGGCGTAGGGGAAGTGGCCCGCGCGAACAATGTGCTCGGCGTCAACGATGAGTTCCAAGCGGAGATCGCCGACACCACGGAGATCGGTGTTAAGAGCCAGCTGCTCGACCGGCGCCTGAGCGTGGATGCGGACGTGTTCTACACCAAATCCACTAATGGCTACTTCTTCGTCTATATCGCGGCGGACTCAACCCAGAATCTGGGCAATCTCGATGCAACTTATAAGGGTGCTGAACTCTCGATCACCGCCCGCCCGACCGACCGACTCGACCTCTACGCAGGCTTCGGCTATACCGACAGCCGCATCACCGGCATGGCCGATCCGACGGTAATCGGCAATCAGGCTCCCCTCGTATCGCGTAACACGATCAACGCAGGCATACAGTACCGACAACCGCTCTCCGCAGGGCTCACGGGAACGGCGCGCCTTGACTACCAGGAGATCGGACGCACCTGGTGGGAGCCATACAACATTACCTCCCGAGACCCGATTTCTCTGGTGGATCTGCGTCTGGGGTTGCAGGGACAGAATTGGACGCTCACGGCGTGGTCCAAGAACCTGACCAACACGATTTACAATGCCGAATTCTCACCCGGCAACGTGGGGGGCTCGGGCTTTCTGTGGCGCGCTCTGCCGCGACGCTACGGCGTCGATTTCGATTACCGCTTTTAGTTTGGAGGTAGATCTCATGGCTATGTTGCCCAGGCTGCCGCTGCGGCTCCATCACACCGCCTACGTGACGAAGGATCAGGAGAAGACTCGACAGTTCTACGAAGAGGTCATTGGGCTGCCGTTGATGGCGACGTGGTGTGAGTCCGATGAGCTCTTTGGCCGCGTGCGCACCTATGTCCATACCTTCTACGGTATAGGCGACGGCGGTGCGCTCGCGTTCTTCCAGTTCGCCGACCCCAAAGACCAGGAGGAGTTCGGGCCGCAGATGCCCGCGACGCCCTTTCATCACATCGCCCTGCAGGTGGATCAGGCGACGCAGGCGGCTCTCGAAGCGCGCATTGAACAGGCCGGGATCAAGCCGCCGCGGACCTACACTCTTGAGCACGGGTATTGCCGCTCGGTGTATGTCGTCGATCCGAACGGACTCACCCTCGAATTCACCCTCGATCATCCGCAGGTCGCGACCATAGCGCGCGAGCGGCGTGGCGATGCACATCAGGAGCTCAAGCGCTGGCTGGCCGGCGACCATCACTCGAACAATACCTATCGCTGAGTAGCAGCATGGTCATGACTGAGCGCGCCGGACGGATTCTCACGACGCACGTTGGCAGCTTGCCGCGCAGTCAGGCGGTAACTGACGTGTTGTTTGCGCGCGAACGCAACGAGGTTGCGGATGTACAAGAGGCCGCCGCCGTGATTACTAAGGCCGTAATGGAAGTGGTGCGGCGCCAAGTCGACATTGGTATCGACGTCGTGAGCGATGGCGAGATGAGCAAGATCAGCTATGCCACCTACGTCGCCGAGCGCCTGTCAGGATTTGCAGGTGATACGCCGCGCGAGCCTGGGCAGGATCTAGTGGAATTCCCGGGGCTGCTGAAGAAACTGGCGGAGCGGGGATCGACCGCCAAGTACCGGCGGCCACGCTGTGTCGGTCCGATCGGGGTGAAGAACCTGGCACCGCTGCAGGCGGATCTGCAGAACCTCAAGTCGGCGGTAGCGGCCGCCGCACCGACTGCTGCCTTCATGAACGCAGCATCCCCGGGGGTGGTGGCGCTGTTTCAGCCGAACGACTTCTATCGCACGCAGGATGAATATCTCAGCGCAATCGCCGAGGCGATGCGCGTGGAGTACGAAGCGATCGTGCAGGCGGGCGTCTTGCTGCAGATCGATGCGCCGGACCTGGCCATGGGGCGCCACACGATGTATCGCGATCGCAGCCTTGCGGAATTCGAGCGGTTGGCGACCCAGCATATCGAGATCCTCAATCACGCATTGCGCAACGTGCCGGACGAGCGGGTACGCATGCACGTGTGCTGGGGAAACTACGAGGGACCCCACCACCATGACGTGCCGATGGAGCGTCTACTGCCGATCGTGCTCAGGGCCAAACCGCGCTACCTGCTGTTTGAGGCCGCCAACCCGCGGCACGCGCACGAGTGGGCGGTCTTCGAAAGCGCGAAGATCGCGGAAGACAAGGTGCTCATTCCCGGGGTGTTGGCAACCACTACGAACTACGTCGAGCATCCTCTGCTGGTCGCGGAGCGACTGGAGCGATTCGCGCAGATCGTCGGGCGCGATCGGGTAATGGCAGGCACCGACTGCGGCTTCGGGACTTTCGCAGGCTTCGGGCCGGTAGAGCCCGAAATTGCCTATCTGAAGCTACGGTCTCTGGTCGAGGGCGCACAGATTGCTTCACAACGGCTCTGGCGGTAGAGCGACGGGCGTGCGCGCCCGAGCAGTTAGGTCATGAGCGTGCTCTTGGGGGCCCCTGGACGTGCTTTGCCGCCAGATGGCGTGGCAGAGCGGAAAGCCGACCATTCGCCGCCATTTCGCTTCTATGACAACCGCCAGAAGTATCTCGCGTTCGTCACTACCTGCAACGAGAAAGCTGCAATAGCCCGTCGGGCCGATCACGAGGTCACGCTGATTCACCCCACGCCTCCGGCGTTGCGCATCTTCGATGCCGGTATGGGGGATGGCACGGTGCTCGCGCGAGTGATGCGCAACGCCCACCGCTCCTTTCCGACCGTACCTATGTTCGTGGTCGCTAAGGAGATCAGCCTCGAGGACGTGCGCCTGGGCCTGGATAAGCTCCCCGAAAGGCTGTTCGAGCACCCGGCAACGGTCTTCGTAGTGACCAATCTCAACTACGCCGAGGCACCGCGCCTCATGCCGCGTGATGCGCGTTCGGCTGCAGCACTTGACTGGCAGGAAGTGCGGCTGACGGGCGCGACCTCGCACGAGTACGCCGAGCAGATCGAGGAGCTCAGCGCGGTCATTGCTAACGGCTGGCAGACCACGCCTAGTTCCGCTACGGGGAATCCTTTAGTGGTGCGCCCGTCAGTGCTGGTCATTTATCGGGAGGATCACAAATTCCTGCTAGACGCCGTAATCCCCAAGCCCGGGCGTATCTTTGAATACTACGACTTGGTGCTCGCCTCACAGCCATGGCGGGCCCGTGTGGCAGCGGATTTCAAGGTGCGCAAGGTCCTGGCACCGCTGGTGCGCAGCCTGGCCGCAGGAGGTAGGTTGCTGGCGATCCAGTCGTACGGTCACGATCCTGGTCTGGAAATCATCCATAGCCTGTGGCCGCAGGAGCAACCCTTCCAGGTAGACCGCCATGAGCTTCTGGGCACGCTGCGTCGTGAGCTGGGACGCGAGGCCCGGGATTTCAACTTGGCTGCGGCCACGGATGACAAGGCGTTGTTTCGCTACGAGATGCACACGCTGCCATCAGAAATCGGCGATCGGATCGGCACCTCGACCTTGTTCGCCGCCTGGAACGCCGCGATCTATGTGAATCAAATCGAGGACGAGCGTCTCGATGCAGCGGTGACAGGCGGAGCATACCTTGCTGCGACGCAAAGTGTGCTGCAGAGGCACGGGGGGCTATGGTTCAACGACGAGGCCTTTGTGGTGTCGCGCCGGCGTAGCTAAGAAGGGGTTGTGACGATGCACGCAGATAGGGTCATTAAGAGCCGCACGCCCGAAGCGGTCACAGAGGCCGTCCTGCAGCAGATGCGGACCACTGCAGATGAGCGGTTGAAGTTCGTGCTGGAGAGCGCGGTGCGACACCTGCACGCGTTTGCACGCGAGGTAAACCTCACCCCCGCTGAATGGCTGAAGGCGATCGAGTTTCTGACCCGGGTCGGCCAGACCTGCACTCCGACAAGGCAGGAATTCATACTCCTTTCGGACGTCCTGGGACTGAGCACGATGGTCAACACCTTACATGATGCGACCGCGTTCGAAGCGGCCACGGCCACGAGCTTACTCGGGCCTTTCTTCCGGGAGGATGCTCCGAAGTTGCCGCTGGGCGCGCAGATCTCGCGTCGGGACGGCTCTGAAGAGATCCTGCTGTGGGGCACTGTGCGCACCTGCGCGGGAGAGGTGATCCCGCGTGCGAACCTAGTTGTGTGGCAGACCTCCAGTCACGGGTCGTATGACCTGCAGGAGGGGGATGGCCGCGAGATCGACTATCGCGGCGCGTTTCAGGCAGATGAAAATGGCAACTTCCATCTGCGCACGGTGCGCCCGCTGGGCTATTTCATCCCGATGGACGGGCCGGTCGGCGATCTCGTACGTGCACAGAGGCGGCAGGGGTGTCGGCCGGCACATATTCATTTCTTAATCAGTGCTCCCGGGTTTAGGGAACTGGTCACGGCGCTTTATTTCCGCGACAAGTATTTCGCGACGGATGTGGTGTTCGGTGCCTCGCCCGATCTTGTGGTGACGGAGAAGAGGGGGGACGCCGAAGCACCGGTGCAGGGGCTGTCGAGCGTCCGCTTCGATTTCACCCTGGCGCGCGAGGGGGCGACGCAGGCTGCGAGTGGTCGCGTGGGCGCAGACCCGGGCAAGATCTGATCGCAGCGGATTTTCTCACGCATTTAGAAACGCGCCGATCGACGCTGATGCCCGAAAGTCCCGATTCGTTTGATGGACGTAGGATGTGGGCGCCGTGGCAGCCAGGTCGTGCACACCCTTTCATCGAATGAGGCGGAAGAGAAGATTCCGCCGTCTTGCCGCGAATGGGCGTGACGTTTGCCTGCCCTGACATAGGACTGCCGCAGGCGGCTACGGCTGACTTAGAGTTGCGCACCGCCAAGGTGGCGAACTCCTGCGCGCGAGCACGGTTTGGCGCGTGGCGCCGAGGCCCGATTCGAGGGCTCTTGTCGAGATATGTCTAATCACCCTTAAGAATGACTGACAAGGGCCGGTACGGCGCACTATGCTTCATCTCGAGTGACGCGGACGGGCGGGCGGGAATCGCAACGTCAGACCTGTCGGGGAAGCGTCGCAATCGGGGAAGCGTAATGGACTACCGAGTTGAAGAAATTCAGCCGGACGTGTGGTGCGTCGAGGTTGCGGGCACGACTCGCATTATCCGCCGGGTGCTCGACAGCCGTACTTTCATGCCATGGGACATTGTTTCAGGCGACGGCCACAGACTTTGGTCAGCGCCTTCGCTGGACTCCGCATTCCGCTGGATTCAGGCGCGTACCGGTCTTCCGACCGAAGCGCTCCTGTCCGAAGGATTGCTCGAGCAGACGGCGTCGCGAACTGGGTTGGGGCAGCAGATTACTCAGGAACAGGCCGACGCAGGCGATTCGCGCCCCGACGCCGAGACCGCGTAGCTGTAGCCCCGCGCCACGTGCTGGCTCCTCGCGCTCGCGCGCCGGGCCGCCATGCGTTCTTTGAGCAGGGCACCGGGCCCGCGGGCTCGGCCCGAGTCGCCGTGCTCATCAGCCCGCTGCAAACGGTGCGGCGCTATTCCAACCTCATAGATTTTGAGTACTCCGCGCTATCCCAACCCTGGCTGAGCCTTTCAGATTTGCGGTTGATCAGCAGGGCTGCGATGGTTAGTCCCCGCTTCCTTCGCTTTCAATCTTTTGGATCTTGCCGTCGGTGACAGTCACAACCATCGCGGCCGCGCGGGCACCACGATCGTAGCGCCAAGTCTCAACTTTCACCGTGGCCACCGTGTAGCCATACTCGTTGTGAGCGGCCACGAAAGACACCCGTTTGGATGTGGGGTTGCCGCATTTCTGAATCAGTTCCGCCACCGACACATCAGGCGATATCAGGGACTGCCCGCAGCGAAAGTAGTCATCGCCGAAAGCCAGGGCAGGGACCAGCGCGAGCACTGCGCATCTAAAAACGCTGAGTCTCATGGTCTTTTGACAGAAATCCATCTCGGTTGAGCTGTTTATTACTGGTTGTGTCGCTCAATGCACAGGGTGCGCACGCAGGAGTGCAGCGACGCTGTCGCTCGATCTCTCGGTCGTAACCGTCGCCGAGGCACCGCGCACGCCTTAGCCGGCGTCCGGGGCAGTGCGGCTCATGGAGGCTCGCTTCGCGAACTCGCGGTACCAGGCGCCCACCCGCGGTGCGCGTTCCGGCCAGCCAAATTCAGTGAAACGAAAGTCGACGTAGCCCAGACAGCACGCCAGCGCGATCTGCGAGGTGTCGAGGGTCGTCCTGCTGTCCTGAAGGGCCTGGTCGGCACGCGCCTCAAACCAGGCCAGCCCACTCCAGAACCGCCCCTGCTGGTCTGCCGCCCACTGGGGCCATCGCGCGGTCTCGGGGCGCAGGGCGAGTTCGTAGCGGGCCAGCACGAGCGCATCGGACATTCCCTGGGCAATAGTCTGCTGGGTGAGCACACGCCAGCGTTCCGCGCCAGCGGCGGGGGTGAGCCGACCGCCGCCGGCGAGGCTGTCGAGATAGTCACAAATGACACTCGAGTCGACGAGCACGGTGACACCGTCATCGAGCACCAAGGCAGGTATCTTGCGCAGCGGATTGATTTGCGCGGCGAATTGGGCGTTTTCCCGGGTGGGGGCGACCTGCACCGTTTCCAGAGCTATCCGATCGGAGAGCCCGAGCTCGATCGCGGCGATCCGCACGCGACGGGCGAAAGGTGACGTGGGTGAATACAGCAATTTCATGGCACGGCCATAGGTTGGGAGCTACCGTGCCATTGTAACTTCCGACGCTAACAGAGTGGGCTGCCGTTTTCGATGGGATGATCGATGCCCGCGAGTACGATTGCTCCATCGCTGCGCGCGAAGCCGGTCACGAGGACCTCCGACCTGAAACCGGCAATTCGTTTGGGCGGAAATCCGGTCGCGCAGATCACCTGACGACCTTTGAGCGTCTGAGGCTCATAGAGAACGGTGAGCTGTGCGCTGGATTGCTTGGTTCCGTAGGGCCCGAAGTCGATCCACAGCTTGTACGCGGGTTTACGGGCTTCAGGGAATGGCTCGACTTGCAGTATCGTTCCGGCGCGCAGCGCAACGCGCTCAAATTCAGCCCAGCTCGCCGCTTCTCTCGTATCACTCATTGGCTTGGCTTCCTTCCGTCGCGGACGCGCCCGCGACCGGCTTTCCCCTCTCGGCAGGCTAACATGCGGCCCCAATACCGGCGAACGGTGAAAACGAGGTGGGGTTGCAGTGGACGCTCACCTCACACGATGAGCAGCAGTGCGAGCGCGGTTTGCGCCGCCTGCCGGTGGATTTACGGGCTGGCCGGGACATTCCCAGCCGTCGCAGGTGCCTTGGCCAAGGCCGCCTCATGGTGTTCGGCGCCCAGGAACATGTACATAGCCGGCACCACGAACAGCGTAAAGAGCGTGCCAATGGAGATCCCGGTGAAGATCACGAGGCCCATGTGATTGCGGCCGACCGCCCCAGCCCCAGTGGCGATCAGCAGCGGAATCACCCCGACGACCATCGACGCCGAGGTCATGAGAATCGGACGCAGGCGGATCGTGGATGCGGCCTCAATCGCTTCGCGCTTGGAGTGTCCCTCGTGCTGCTGGTCATTGGCGAACTGGACGATGAGGATACCGTGCTTGGCGATCAGCCCGACCAGAGTCACGAGTCCTACCTGCGTGTAGACGTTCAACGTCGCGAAGCCGAGGAACAGGAACACTACAGCGCCGAAGATCGCCATGGGTACCGACATCATGACCACCAGCGGGTCGCGGAAGCTCTCGAACTGCGCCGCCAGCACGAGGAAGATGATCACGATGGCAAAGCCCAGCGTGGCCAGAAAACCGCCAGATTCCTGCTTGAACTGGCGTGACTCGCCACCGTAATCAACGGTATAGCCCTGTGGCAGCGTCTCATTGGCTATCTGGGCGAGGGTAGCGAGCGCCTCGCCCTGCGTACCGCCAAATACCCCCTGAATCGTCGCGGAGTTCAGCCGCTGAAAGTGGCTGATGGCCTCCGGCACGGTATCCGTGCGGAACGAGATGACAGTGGAGGCGGGCACCACATTGCCGCTGGCGGTGCGGATGTAGTAATCGCCGACCTGATGGGGGTTGAGGCGCTGGTCCTGCACGACCTGCGGGATTACTTTGTAGGAGCGACCCGAGATACTGAAATAGTCGACGTAGCCCCCGCCGAGCATGCTGCTCAGTGAGGAGCCCACGTCCTTCATCGTCAGGCCCAGCAGTGCCACCTTGTTGCGGTCGACGACGACGGTGCTTTGCGGCTTGTCGATCTTGAGGCTGTTTTCGACCACCCAGAACCGGCCCGTCGCCTGAGCCTTGGCGAGTACCGCCTGAGAGACCTCGTAGAGTTCGGAGAATGGCGCCGCGCTCTGGATGACAAATTGCACCGGGTAACCGCCATTGGATCCGGGGAGCGACGGCGGATTGATCCAGAAGACATTGGCGCCGGCGATCTGGTTGGCGCGCTGCTGCAGGTCGAGCTGAATATCGTGCGCACCGCGGCTGCGCTTGGCGTAGTCCTTGAGAATGATGCCGCCAAAGCCGGTGTTGGTGGTGCCAGTCCCCTGGCCGACGAACTGGAACGAGTTCTCGTATTCGGGTATCGCACTCAGCGCCTGAAATGCTTGACGTTGATAGCCGGCCATCTGCTGGATGGAGGCATCCGCGGGCCCGGTGGCGATGTAGAACATGAAGCTTTGGTCTTCGGCAGGTGCAAGTTCGCTCTTGGCGGCGACGCCAGCCATCGGCAATCCCATCATGATGACGATGAGCACGATGATGACTCCGCCGAAGACCACCACCGCCTTCCAGCTGTCCAGCATCGTGTGCAGCAGCCGGTGGTACAGGCCGGTCACGCGCTCGAAGTTGCGATCGATCATCTGCACGAGACGATTGCTGCCGCCGTGTTCCATTTTGAAGAAGCGCGCGCACATCATCGGCGAGAGGGTAAGCGCGATCAGCGCGGAAACGGCGACGGCCCCGGCGAGCGTAAATGCAAATTCGGAGAACAGTGAGCCAGTCAGCCCGCCCTGGAATCCGATGGGAATGTAGACCGCTACCAGCACGACTGAGATTGCGATGATCGGCCCGGCCAACTCGCGCGCGGCCGCCAGTGCGGCTTCTTGCGGAGCCTGTCCGAGCTTCATGTGGCGATCGACGTTCTCAACCACAATGATCGCGTCGTCCACGACCAGGCCTATCGCCAGTACCAGGGCGAGCAGAGTCAACAGGTTGATGGTATAGCCGAGCGTCAGCATGATGAAGAACGCGCCGATCAACGACAGCGGCATTGCGATCACGGGGACAATCACCGAACGCACGCTTCCCAGGAACAGGAAGATCACCGCAGTCACGATCAGCAGCGTCTCGAACAGCGTCTTGACCACGTCACGGATGGCGGAGTTGATGTAGCCGGTCGCGTCGTAGCCGATCTGCGCACGCAGGCCGGCGGGCAGCTGCGCCTGGATCTCCGGGAACTCCTTGCGAATCGTGTCCATCACGGAGAGGATGTTGGCCTCGGGGGCCACGTTGATGGCGACGAATACCGCGCTCTTGCCCTTGAAGGCCACATCGGACTCATAGTCCTCTGCCCCGAGGACGACGTTGCCGAGGTCCTGCAGGCGCACGAAACCGCCGTCTTTCTGCTTGACGACCAGCTTGCGGAACTCCTCCGCAGAATGCAGGTCGGTCGCCGCGTTCAGATCGACGCTGATCATCTGTCCCTTGGTGGTGCCAAGAGCGGACAGGTAGTTGTTGTTCTGCAGGGCCGCGGCAACGTCCGCGGCGGTGACGCCGTTGGCGGCGAGTTTCGCCGGATCAAGCCACGCGCGCAGTGCGTATTGCCGCCCGCCGAGCAGTTGTGCGCGCTGCACGCCAGGAACCGCCTGCAGCTTCGGCTGCACGACGCGAATAACGTAGTCGGTGATCTGATTGGCTGGCAATGTCTCGCTGCTGAAGCCAATGTACATGCCGGCGGTCTGTTCGCCGACCTGAACCGTAATGACCGGCTGCTGTGTGCCGGTTGGCAGCTGGTTGAGGACCGAGTTGACCTTGCTGCTTATCTCAGACTGGGCGCGATTGGAGTCATAGTTCAGACGCAGCACCGCCGTCACGGTCGACGTCCCGGTGACGCTCGCCGAGGTGAGGTAGTCGATCCCCTGTGCCTCGGCCACCGCCGACTCGATGGGCGTCGTGATGAAGCCGGCCACGAGATCGGCGCTCGCGCCGTAGTACTGCGTCGTGACCGTGACGGTTGCGTTCTCGGTCTTGGGGAACTGACGGATGGGCAGGCTCACCACGGCGCGCAGCCCCAGTACCAGCACCATCAGGCTCACAACGGTGGCGAGCACCGGACGGCGAATGAAGATGTCGGTGAAATTCATGGTGCGTCCGGAAGGAAGCGGTGTCGCGCGCGGGCGACCCGTGCCCTCAGGACCCCCTCAGCATGGATGAGCGCCACTCAATGCTCCTGTGGCTTCGGGTTGGGGTCGTCACTTGGCTGGACACTATTGTTGATCGTGACCAGCGCGCCATTACGCAGCTTGATCTGTCCGGAGGTAACGACCTGATCGCCCTCGTTGATCCCCTTGAGGATCGCTACCTGGTCGCCGCGCGTCGATCCGGTGGTGACGAAAACCTGCTTCGCCATGAGGTCTTGGGAACTCGTCGCGTTATCGGCCGCCTTGGCAGCCCGGCTGTTTGCATCCTGGCTCTTGGGAACGACGAGATACACCGTCGCGCCGTAGGGGTTATAGGCGACTGCAGTCTGGGGAAGAGTCAGGTATCGCAACGGCGCGCCAACCTCCACATCGACAGTGACATACATGCCCGGTAGCAACCTGTGCTCGGGGTTCTTCAGCACGGCGCGCATGTGTACGTTGCGGGTGTCGGTGTCGATCGCCGGGTCAAGCGCACTGATCTCGCCATCGAACGGATGGTCCGCAAACGCGTCTGCGACGGCTCGCACCTTCTGGCCAACGCGCACCTGGGTGAGCGCCTGCTGCGGCAATGAAAAATCCACAAAGATCGGATCAAGCTGCTGGAGTGTGGCGATCTTCGTGCCGGCAGCCAGATACTGGCCCAGATCCACGGCACGGATGCCGATTTGTCCGGCAAAGGGCGCGCGCACGAACTTCTTGGCCACCAGTGCTTCCTGCTCCGCAACCTGGGCCCGGGCGCTGCGCAGCGTAGCGGCATCGCTGTCCAGGGTCGCCTGGCTGATTGCTTGTACCGCAAACTGCTCTTTGTCACGGTTGTAGGTGGTCTGAGCCAATGCGGCGGTCGCGCGCAGCGATTCCAGATGAGCAAGGTCGTCGGCGGCTCGCAGGCGCAGCAGCGGCTGGCCGGCATGGACGCTTTCTCCAGAGCGGAATTCGATGCTGTCGACAATGCCAGCGACCTCGGCACTGAGATCCGCGCCGCGCTCGGCGCGCAGACTCCCGACTGCGCTTAGCTGCGGCAACCAGTCCTGGTACTGCGCCTTGGTCGTGCTGACCGTGAACTTCTGCGGCGGCTGGTTGGCGAAGGCCTGCATCATCTTGAAGACGCCGTAACCCTTGACGCCACCGATCAGCACGATCAGTCCGGCGACAACAGCAATCAATACGAACCAGCGTTTCATCGCATCCCCGGGTTTCTTTACTTCTGAAGGTTACGCGTCAGCGCGCCGCGGTCGCGGCATTGCGATTCCACCAGCCGCCGCCGAGCGCCTGCAGAAGCGCGGCGCTGTCCGCGTAGCGAGCTGATTGAGCCTGCAGTTGCGCGATGCGCGCCTGCCAGTACGTGCGCTCCACCACCAAAAGATCGAGCGGGCTGATGGAGCCGCTGGCATAGCGGCGCCGTGCAAGCTCAAGCGACTCGCCCGCAGCCAGTGTGGCGGTGTTCTGCTGGACCAGTGCCGAGGCATCCGTGTCCACCGCCTGCAGCGCGTCGGCGACGTTCTGAAAGGCAGTGAGGACGGTGCTGCGGTACTGCGCTGCAGCCTGCTCGTAGGCCGCCTGCGCGGAACGCCGTCGATGCAGCAGGGTGCCGCCGTGAAAGAGCGGCTGCGTGATGCCAGCGCCGACACTCCAGACACTGCTGGTGCTCTTGAGCAGGTCCGAGAATTGTGTGCTGGTGCCGCCGAGATCGGCCGTCAAGGTGATCTGTGGCAGCATGTTGGCCGTGGCCACTCCGACCTGCGCGCTGGCCTCGTGCAACAGGGCCTCGTAGGCACGCACGTCGGGCCGCTGCTCGACCAGCTGCGAAGGCACGCTGAGCGGCAGCTCCTGCGGAAGAGTCAGCTCGTCGAGCGTGAAGACGGCGTCCGGTTGCTCGCTGGGCAAGCGCCCGAGCAGCACCGCAAGCAGGTCGCGGTTCTGCCGCTGTTGTTTCTGCAGGGTCTGCAGGCTCGCCAGTTCGTTGGCGAGCTGAGTGCGCTGCGTGAGTACGTCAAGGCGCGACACCCCACCGAGACTGAGCTGACGCTCCACCGTTGTGAGCTGCTTGCGGTCGGCGTCGATGATCTCGTTAGTTGCCTGGATCTGCGCCCGCAATGAGGCGTCCTGGATGGCCGTGGTCACAACGTTGGCGGACAGACTCAGATAGGTCGCTTCCAGCTGGAAGTTCTCGTAATCATCCTGGGCTGAAAGTCCCTCGATATTGCGCCGCACGCCGCCCCAGACATCGAGCGTATAGGACACGTTGGCGGTGGCGTTGAAGAGGTTATAGATAAAGGAGCCGAGCGCCGGCTGTCCGTATTCCGCGCCCGAGATCTTGGCACGCGTCGCCGAGGCGTTGCCGTCGATTGCCGGCAGCAGAGTGCCGCGGGCGGCGAGTACGTCCTCATGCGCGCGCCTGAGGGCGGCCTGGGCGGCGGCGATGTCCGGATTTGCGCGCAGGGACTGCGTGACGAGCGCGTTGAGCTTCTCAGAGCGGAATAGCGTCCACCACTGCGCGGGGATGTCAGAGCCGTAAGACAGTTTCTGCGCAGCTCCACCCGGTCCCGCACTCGCGGCGGTCTGCGCAGGGAGTGCCTCGGCTGTGTAGGAGTCGGTCGTCGGCGCCGCAGGCCGCTTGAAATTCGGACCGACGGCGCACCCGGCGAGCACCGCCCCGGCGAAGACCAGTCCCCACAAGGTGCCGGCCCGCAAACCGGGGCTGGCGTCTGGGCCGGCGGCGCGGTAGCTCAGCGATCTCATTGAACACCTCGTATCCAAGCTCGTGGGGTTGCGCGTCGCGACAGCGACGGAACGATCAGTGTCGCCGTCCTGATCCGATCGGAAGCGCGTGCTCGACTGAGACCTCACCGCGCGCGGCTCGGGCCGGCGGGCGCTGCGCATGTCCCGATATGCAAATGATGGCCGAATATCGGCCCACTATCCACCCGTTTGCCGCAAACAGCGGGCAGCTGAACCATCCTCCACATGGGGGAGGCTCTCTCCAACGGGGCGTTGACATGGTCGCCTGATCCCGGTCTTGCGCCAGCACGGCTCCAGCGCCGGCGGAGTATGGACGTGCGGCGCAGCCCCGCCGGGTAAACCGCGCTCGGTTGTATAGTACGCGCTCGCTGTATTCCTTCTGCGGGAGCTCAAGTGAGCCTGTTGCGTTTCATGACGGCGCTGGCTTGGCTCATGTTGTTGGCGGTTGCATCCGGCCTTGGCGCCGAGGAGCCCGCGGAGGATTTGGCACTGACGCAGTCCCTGCGCGCCGAGGTCGAAGCATTTGTGGCTGCCGATCGGATCGCCATGCCCGAGGCGTGCCAGATCCTGTTCATCGGCTCCTCGAGCATCGTCAAGTGGCGCGCTACGCTCGCGCAGGACATGGCGCCGCTGCCGGTGATCAATCGAGGCTTCGGCAGTTCGCAGATTCAGTATATCAACCGGTGGTTCGATGAACTCGTCGCAGCGTATCGTCCCCGAGCTGTTGTTTTCTACGCGGGTGAGAATGATTTGCACGCGGGTAAATCACCATCGCGGGTGATTGCGGACTTCGATGAGTTTCTCGGGCGCAAGGCTGCTGCACTCGGAGATACGCCGGTATACTTCATTTCCATCAAGCCCTCGAAAGCCCGTTTTGGTGAGTTATCAGCCCAGTCGGAGGTCAATGCGGGCATTCGTGCACGAGCCGCTCGACGGTTGGATCTGCACTATCTCGATGTTGCTTCAGCAATGCTGGAGCGCGGCAGGCCACGTGACCTCTTCGAGCCTGACGGCCTGCACATGACGCGCGCGGGTTATCAGCTATGGATTCCGCTCGTGCGCAGTACGCTGCTCGCCGCTACCGGAGCGCAGGCGATTCAGTGCAGACAGCGCGCCGTGCACGCGGCGCCGCACTCGGACTGACCGGTAAGCAGGCACGATGCCTCACTGCCGGTGTCAGCCGTGACGATGTACTACGCTTTCGCTTCAATTCCGTTGCTCGTGTGGCTCTATCTGCTCCTCGCCCGCGGGGGGTTCTGGCGCGTGCCCCGCGCCGGCGCGCTGCCAATGGTAGACGAGAACTGCTCGGTCGTGGCGCTGATACCGGCGCGTAATGAGGCCGCATGCATCGGCCGCGCAGTGACCTCGCTGCTGCAGCAGCGCTACACCGGTCCGTTCCACATTGTGATCATCGACGATGCGAGCGAAGATGACACGGCAACGATCGCCCGCGAAGCGGCGCAGGGAGTCGCAGCGTCGGACCGTGTCACCGTACTGCGCGCCGCAGGGCCGCCGTCTGGGTGGACCGGAAAACTGTGGGCGCTCGCTCAGGGACTCGACGCGGCGCAGAGTCGCAAGCCCGAGTACCTGCTGCTCACCGATGCAGACATCCGCCACGGTCCCGATGCGCTCGCGCGCCTGGTGACGCAGGCGCAGTCCGGCGGGTTCGATCTGGTGTCGCTCATGGTGAGGCTCGCAACTCGCTCGCGCGCGGAGCGTTGGCTGATTCCGGCCTTCGTGTTCTTTTTCTTCAAGCTCTACCCGCCGAACTGGGTGGAGAGCCGGCGGCATAAGCTGGCCGCAGCCGCCGGCGGCTGTATCCTCGTGCGCGCCGCGGCACTCGCGCGTATCGGTGGCTTCGCCTCGATACGCTCGCAGGTCATAGATGACTGCGCCCTGGCGCGGCAGGTCAAACACACCGGCGGGTCCATCTGGCTCGGACTTGCCCGCTCCAGCGAGAGCCTGCGCTCCTACGGCTCGGCCGGCGAGATCGGCGCCATGATTGCCCGAACCGCGTTTGCCCAGCTGCGCCATTCCCGCGTGCTCGTCGTCCTCACCGTGATCGGCATGTGCATCACATATCTCGTTCCGCTGGGCCTTATCCTCGTGGATGACTGGATGCTGCGGATGCTGGGCTTCGCAGCATGGCTCCTGATGACGCTGATGTATGCGCCGATGGTGCGGTTCTACCGCTTAAACGGCACCTGGAGCCTTGCCTTACCCTTCGCGGCTCTCTTCTACGTGGGGGCGGTGCTGCGCTCGGCTCACAATTTTGCACACGGCAGTGGCGGCCAATGGAAAGGTCGGGCGCAGGATCTGCCTGGATAAACGGCCTAACGCAGCGCAGCTTGCTGCTTTGGGTGCGATCGCTCGTGTGCGCCGACCCCGTCAGAGCTATCGCTAAGGATCATGTTGGGCGATGGCGACACCAGGCAGCGGAGGCAGTGGGAAGTCTGGCCTAGAAGTACTCCCAATACTCCGGGGTCAGGCAGTAGTCATACATCGCCGACGAAAAGCGCCCAGTACTGGGCGCGCGTGCTGCGCCGGAATTGCGTGCATCCGCAACGTCGTTCAAAGGCAGCTCGGCACTCATGCGAGGATCCGAAACCGCAACATCTGCTGGCAGGTTGCTCGCTGGTGCGCTCATGATTGAAACTCCCGTTCGAACATGAGGGGCATCCTCGGGGGCGCAGGGCGACACAGAAATAGTCCCTTTGCTCGTGGCGCCGTAGGAATTGGGGAAGCTGTTGCGCGCGCGCTGCATGCAGCCGCGGGCAGAACACGGCGTCCTCCTACGCCCCACTCGGGAACGCGAAGCCTGTCCATGGGTTGACAGGGCCACCAGGCTTGTGGCCAATCAGGGACACGGATTGGTGTCCGGCGGAGAGCGCATGGCATCCAGAAAAACTCGCCGCAGCACGTATCAGCGTGGAGGCGGCTTTGCCGCGACGCCGCAACCGCGCGCGGAAAGTGTACGGGTGCCGGGATCTTCAACCCGCCGCGAGCAGGTCCGACTACCGCCGCGCACCCTGGCGCCACCACGCACCATCGGCCTGCAGTTGGCTCGCTTGGTGAGTGAGGCTCCAGGGGGCGATGAGTGGCTGCACGAGGTGAAGTTCGACGGTTACCGGCTGCTTCTGTGGCGTAACGGCCGGCAGGTGCGCATCAGTTCACGGGGTAATCAGGACTGGACCGGCAAGCTGCCACGCGCCGCCGAAGCGTTGCGCTCGTTACCGTGCCGCTCCTGCGTTCTCGACGGCGAACTGATCAGCGTGGACGAGGCCGGGGTGAGCCACTTCGCGCGGCTGCAGCAGAATTTCGGTGAACCAGGCGGGGAGGCGCGCATGCAGATCATGGTGTTTGATCTGTTATGGCTGGACGGGCGGGATTTGCGCGACGAGCCGCAGCTCACCCGCAAGGAAGCGCTGGCGCGGCTGCTTAAGAAGCCACCCTTACCGCTCAAGCTCACCGCTTTCACGCGCGGGCGCGGCGCCCTGACCATTGAGCGCGCCTGCAGCGCCGGGCTCGAGGGCATCGTCTGCAAAGACAGTGCGGCACCGTACCGCGCCGGCCGCCCCGGTAGCTGGCTCAAGGTAAAGTGTGTCGCCTCCGACGAGTTCGCCATCGTCGGCTACACGCGCGGGGAGGGCGCGCGCGACGCGCTCGGATCCCTGCTGCTCGCCGTCCCGGATGGCAAGGCATGGCGTTACGTGGGCCGCGTCGGCACCGGATTCAACGACGCCACCTTGCGGGAGCTGCGGCGGCGCATGCGTGCCGCCACCGAGCGCGTGAACCTGCACAATGCTCCGGCCGGTGCGCAGCTGCGCGGTGCGTCGCCGATCTGGGTCAGGCCCGAACTGATTGCCGAGATCGAGTATCGCGGCTATACGCGGGATGGGCTGCTGCGCCAGGCGAGTTTTAAAGGCCTGCGCCGCGACCGCAGCATCGCCTCGCTGAGGCCGGCAGGTCGCGACAGGGCTGCCGTGCACGTACCGGTGGAGGGCGGAGAGGGCTGAGGAGACTCAGCCAGGCGCGCAGCGGCGGGAAGCCGCTCCGAGAAACTCTCGCGATCCAGTCGCGGCCGAAAGTACGGCGCGGCGTCGGAGAGGTCCTACGGACCCTCGGGGAGGCTGCTGCGAGACGCTCTGCGCCGCTCAATGCCAGCATCACGCGCGCTGGGGCAACCCTACTGCTACCAGGCAGGAGTGCGTATGGACGAAGATTGCAGCGCGCAGCCCGAAATTCTCAGCTATCGCGCCTTCCGCGAACGTGAGGCGCTGCGCGCATGGCGCGCACGATGGCAGGCTCACGAGGCAGTCCAGCCGCGGCGGGCGGCGCGGCCGAGCCGCAGTGGTTCGGACTACGCGGCGCGAATCACCGAGAGCAGGGCATCCACGTCGCCGTCCTTGACGACGTAAGCGACGGCGCCCTTTTTCTTGGCGTGGGCAGCCAGCTCCGGCGAGCTGTGGCCGGTGTGCACGATCACCTTGGTGCTGGAGGCGGCACTGCGCAGTCGGTCGAGCACCTCAAATCCGTGACAGTCCTCCAGTCCAAGATCTAGGATCAGAATGTCCACAACGTCGGTCTGAGTACGCCGAACTGCTGCATCGCCGGAGAGCACATAACCAATGAATTCCAGGGACTCGTCCATGCGGATGATCTCACCGAGGACCTCGGCAAGGTCGGAATTGTTATCCGCCACGAGCACGCGCCGCCGTGCGGGATCAGATGCCACCGCCCTTACCCTCCCTCAGATCGAATCAGGCGCAAGCAATGTACACCTCGCCGCCTTGGGACTCGCAGCGCAGTTAATGCCAGGCGCAGCCCCCCGCGCTGTAGGCTGCCGGGCCGAAGGTTTGTGAGCAAGTCTGAGCCTCGCACCGGGCAGCCCGAAGCCACTCTCGAGGAGCTCGCGCTTTACCTGCAGCGGCGACTCGATCAGGAGCGGGCCCGTCTGGCTGACGAGCTGCACGATACCCTTGGCGGTCTGCTGGTTGCAGTCAAGATCGATCTGGGTCACCTCGATGGAGGCCTCGGCGCCGAACGGTCCGATCTGCGCGCGCGCCTTGTGCAGATGCGGGAGAATCTGGACGCGGCTATCGCCACGGAAAGAGCGCTGGTCGAGCAGCTGCAGCCTGGACTATTGACGCATATCGGCCTTTTTGCCGCGTTGCGCTGGTACGCGGACGATCTGGCGCTGCGTGACGGCACCCTGTGCCAGGTGGCTCTCCCCGATGACGAACCCAGCCTGCCCCTCGCCGCACGCGTGGCATGGTACCGCGCCGCGCAGGAGGCCCTCTCTTTGGGGAAGGGATCCGGCAAGCGCTCGATACAGCTTCGGGCGTCAGTCACGGGCACCGCCCTCGAGCTGCACATCGTCCATCCGGGCCCGGCGTTGCCGCCGCAGGAGCAGGCTTTGCGACTGTTGGCGGTGCGCCAGCGCCTGGCCGCCCTGGGTGGCTGGCTGAGTGTCCACGAGGACGACGGCCGACTGCAGCTGACATTGAAGGCGTCTGCGTGAGCCAACAGGGTCCGCGCCTGCCAATGCGTAGGCAGCCGCGTCCGTCAAAAGTAGGCGCCGTCTTACAGCCTCTCTCCCGGTGCCCGACCTATCCTCAGCCAAGCTTGGCACTCGGCAAACAGCGGGGGTCCGTGGGTCCACAGCACCGTCGTAAGCGCGATGATGCGGCCGCTTCCGTGCCGGGGAAGCCGCCTACCTGAGCCGCCGCGCGCCCTCGTCATTTCCGGAGTCTACGAATGCAGCCTCAAGAGCAGCTACGTGTCGGCCGCAGGTCCAATGGTAAGCGGCGTCCGCCGGCTGATCCGAATCTCAATCTCAGTAAGCTCCTGCAGGCGCTGCAGAGTGTCCGTGACGGGGACTTTTCCGCACGCCTGCCCAGCGATCAAACCGGTCTCGCCGGCAAGATCGCCGATACCTTTAACGACATCGTCAGCGCCAACCAGCGTCTCGCCTTTGAGCTCGAGCGTGTCGGGCAAATTGTGGGTAAGGACGGCAAGACGCGTCACCGCATGTCGAGCGAGCGTCGCTCGGGTGCCTGGGGCGCGATGGAGCATTCCGTCAATACGCTCATCGATGACCTGCTGTGGCCGACTACCGAGGTGACCCGCACGATCGCTGCGGTTGCCAAGGGCGATCTGCAGCAGGCCATGAGTCTGGAGGTGGACGGTCGCCCGCTGAAGGGCGAGTTCCTGCGTTCGGCAACCATCGTGAACACGATGATCACGCAGATGAGCGCGTTCACCTCCGAGGTAACGCGCGTGGCGCGCGAGGTCGGCACTGAAGGCAAGCTCGGCGGGCAGGCTGCCGTGCACGGCGTCGCCGGGACCTGGAAGGATCTCACCGACAGCGTCAACTCCATGGCCAGCAATCTCACCGGCCAGGTACGCAACATATCTGAGGTCACCATCGCCGTAGCCAACGGCGACCTGTCCCGCAAGATCACCGTCGATGTGCGTGGAGAGATCCTGCAGCTGAAGGAGGCCATCAACACGATGGTGGACCAGCTGCGTTCGTTCGCCTCTGAGGTTACGCGCGTGGCGCGCGAGGTCGGCACCGAGGGCAAGCTCGGCGGCCAGGCCATCGTCTCGGGGGTCGCCGGAACCTGGAAGGATCTCACCGATTCGGTCAATGCGATGGCCACCAACCTCACCGGTCAGGTGCGCAACATCGCTGAAGTGACCACCGCGGTGGCGCGCGGTGACCTCTCGCGCAAGATTACCGTCGACGTCAAGGGCGAGATTCTGGAGCTGAAGAATACCGTCAATACCATGGTCGATCAGCTCAATAGCTTCGCGGCTGAGGTGACGCGCGTGGCCCGCGAAGTCGGCACCGAGGGTAAGCTCGGCGGCCAGGCTGTCGTGCCGGGAGTTGCCGGGACGTGGAAGGATCTCACGGACAACGTCAACTCCATGGCCGGTAATCTGACCGGCCAGGTGCGCAACATTGCCGAGGTGTCCACCGCGATCGCCAGCGGCGACCTGTCACGCAAGATCACCGTCGACGTACGCGGTGAGATCCTGCAGCTGAAGGAAACCATCAACACGATGGTGGATCAGCTGCGCTCATTTGCCTCGGAGGTCACGCGCGTGGCGCGCGAGGTGGGCACGGAGGGCAGACTCGGCGGGCAGGCGGTGGTGCCGGGCGTCGCCGGCACGTGGAAGGACTTGACCGACAGCGTCAACTCCATGGCGGGCAACCTCACCGGGCAGGTGCGCAACATCGCCGAGGTGGCGACGGCGATCGCCAACGGCGACCTGTCCCGCAAGATCACCGCCGACGTCAAGGGCGAGATCCTCCAGCTCAAGGAGTCCATCAATACGATGGTGGATCAGCTCAACGCGTTCGCCGCTGAGGTCACCCGCGTCGCGCGTGAGGTCGGTACCGAGGGCAAGCTCGGCGGCCAGGCGGAGGTGAAGGGTGTAAGCGGCGTATGGAAGGACCTCACCGACAACGTTAATTCCATGGCGAGCAATCTCACCGGCCAGGTGCGCAACATCGCCGAGGTGGCGACGGCGATCGCCCGTGGTGACCTCTCGCGCAAGATCACCGTGGATGTACGGGGCGAGATTCTCGAGCTGAAACAGACGATCAATACCATGGTCGATCAGCTCAACGCCTTTGCCGCCGAGGTTACCCGCGTCGCGCGCGAGGTCGGAACCGAGGGCAAGTTGGGTGGTCAGGCCGACGTCAAGGACGTCAGTGGCGTGTGGAAGGACCTGACCGACAAGGTCAACTCGATGGCGAGCAATCTCACCGGCCAAGTGCGCAACATCGCCGAGGTGGCGACGGCGATTGCCCGCGGTGACCTCTCGCGCAAGATCACGGTCGATGTCCGTGGCGAGATCCTGCAGCTGAAAGAGACCGTCAACACGATGGTGGATCAGCTGAACAGCTTCGCCGCGGAGGTGACCCGCGTGGCGCGCGAAGTCGGCACCGAGGGCAAGCTCGGCGGCCAGGCGATCGTGCCCGGGGTGGCGGGCACCTGGAAGGACCTCACCGACAACGTCAATTCCATGGCGCGCAACCTGACCGGCCAGGTGCGCAACATCGCCGAGGTGGCGACCGCCATCGCCCGCGGCGATCTCTCCCGCAAGATAACGGTCGACGTGCGCGGCGAGATCCTGCAGCTGAAAGAGACCATCAATACCATGGTCGATCAGCTCAACGGCTTCGCTGCAGAGGTGACGCGCCTGGCGCGCGAGGTCGGGACCGAGGGCAAACTCGGCGGCCAGGCGGTCGTGCCCGGGGTGGCCGGCACCTGGAAGGACCTGACCGACAACGTCAACGTGATGGCGAATAACCTCACCAACCAGGTCCGCGGCATCGTTAAGGTCGTAACCGCGGTGGCCAACGGGGACCTGCGGCAGCGTCTGACCGTTGAGTCTAAGGGCGAGGTCAACGCACTTGCCGATACGATTAACAGCATGACCGACACACTGGCGATCTTTGCCGATCAGGTAACCAGTGTGGCGCGCGAAGTGGGTGTCGAGGGACGACTCGGCGGTCAGGCCCATGTGCCGGGGGCGGCCGGTACGTGGAAGGATCTCACCGCGAACGTGAACCTGCTGGCCGCCAATCTCACCAATCAGGTGCGTGCCATCGCCGAAGTGGCCACGGCGGTAACCAAGGGCGACCTGACCCGCTCGATTCAGGTGGAGGCCCGTGGCGAGGTATCCGAGCTCAAGGACAATATCAACGCGATGATCGGTAACCTGCGCGCGACGACTGAGCGCAATAACGAGCAGGACTGGCTTAAGACCAATCTCGCGAAGTTCAGCCGCATGATGCAGGGCCAGCGTGATCTGGTCACGGTGGGGAAGCTGCTGCTGTCGGAGTTGGCGCCGCTGGTGAACGCTCAGCAGGGCGTGATCTATGTCATGGAAGGTGCTGGCGACGGCGCCGGACTGCGCGAGCTGGCCAGCTACGCCGACGAGGGCTTCGACAACCGCGAGCCGCGGCGCTACGCGCTCGGCCAGGGTCTGGTGGGGCAGGCGGCAGCGGATCGTCAAAGACTCTTCATCACCGACATCCCGCACGACACCGTGCAGGTGCGTGGCGGACTTCTGCGCTCGCGCCCACGCCATGTGATCGTGCTGCCCATCCTCTACGAAGGACACGTCAAGGCCGTCGTCGAACTGGCGTCGCTCGGGGGATTTACCGCATCGCACCTGGCGTTTCTCGAGCAGCTGACCGGCAGCATCATCGGCGTGGTTTTGAACACGATCGAGGCTACGATGCGCACGGAGGGGTTGCTGAAGCAGTCCCAGCAGCTTGCCGGCGAGCTGCAGGCGCAGCAGACCGAGCTTCAGCAAACCAACGAGGAGCTCGCCAACAAGGCCAAGCTGCTTGCCGAGCAGAACGCCGAGGTGGAGCGCAAGAATCAGGAGATCGAGCTGGCGCGGCGCGCCCTGGAAGACAAAGCCGCGGAACTGGCGCTCACTTCGCGCTACAAGTCCGAGTTCCTGGCGAACATGTCGCATGAGCTGCGCACCCCGCTCAACAGCATTCTGATTCTCGGCCAGCAGCTGTCCGAGAACGCGGACGGAAATCTGAGCTCGCGACAGGTCGAGTTCGCCAACACGATCCATGCCGCCGGCACCGATCTGCTCAATCTCATCAGCGACATCCTCGACCTGTCGAAGATCGAATCGGGGACGGTAACGGTCGAGTGCGAGGAGCTGCTGTTCACGCATCTGCGCGAGACGATCGAGCGCAACTTTCGTCACGAGGCGGAGGCACGCAAGCTCTCCTTCACGGCGGACTTCGATCCACGCCTTACCCGGGCAATTACCACCGACTCCAAGCGCCTGCTGCAGGTGCTCAAGAATCTCCTGTCCAACGCCTTCAAGTTCACCGAGCGCGGCGGCGTGCGGCTGCACGTCGGGGTGGCTACGGGTGGCTGGTCGCCCGAACACCCGACGCTCAGCCAGGTGCCGTCGGTCGTTGAGTTCTCGGTCAGCGATACCGGCATCGGCATCCCTCCCGAGAAACAGAAGATCATTTTCGAGGCGTTCCAGCAGGCGGACGCCGGGACCGCGCGCAAGTACGGGGGCACGGGATTGGGGCTGGCCATCAGCCGCGAGCTGGCCCACCTGCTCGGCGGCGAGATCCGGCTGAGCAGCGTGGCCGGGAGTGGCAGCACCTTCACGCTCTACCTGCCGCTGCTGTACGTCGGTTCCGCCTA
The DNA here is from genome assembly GCA_963825385.1 of uncultured Pseudomonadota bacterium. Taxonomy (GTDB): domain Bacteria; phylum Pseudomonadota; class Gammaproteobacteria; order Steroidobacterales; family Steroidobacteraceae; genus 13-2-20CM-66-19. The sequence goes on from CAWGSX010000002.1 coordinate 378,528, forward strand.
TTCACGCAGCGGGCAGTCGACCGCCCCGGTCAGCGCCCCGCCGGCGAGCTTCCAGCCGACCGCATTGCCGGTGGTCAGGCAGGAGGAGATCGCGGACGATCGCGAAGCGCTCGATGCGGACAGCCCCGTGTTGCTGGTCGTCGAGGACGACCCGCACTACGCGCGGGTCTTGCTCAACCTGGCGCGCGATCGCGGTTTCAAGGTGCTGCTGGCCCGCACCGGCGCGGACGCGCTGGCGCTCGCCCGCAAGCACAAGCTGTCCGCGGTGTCGCTCGATGTGTTCCTGCCGGACATGCTGGGGTGGACCGTGCTCAACCAGCTCAAGCGCAGCAGCGATACACGCCACATTCCGGTGCAGATTCTGACCATCGAGGACGAGCGTCAGTATGGGCTGGAGCGCGGGGCATTCTCGTTCCTCACCAAGACGGTGACGACCGACGAACTGGAAGCCGCACTGGATCGGCTGAAGCACTTCACCTCCTCGAGCGTGCGGCGCCTGCTGGTGATCGAGGACGACCCGGCAGAGCAGCTGAGTGTCACCGAGCTCCTGGGCGACGGTGACATTGAGATCGTGACGGCCGCTACCGGGTCCGCGGCGCTGGAGGCGATGCGCGCCGGCAGCTTCGATTGCGCGGTCCTCGATCTGCGGCTGCCGGATATGTCGGGGTTCGAGCTTCTCGAGGAGATTCAGAAAGACGCCCAGCTACGCAACCTGCCGATCATTGTGTTCACCGGACGCGACCTCTCCGAGAGCGAAGAGGCGGAGTTGCGCAAGAACGCCAAGAGCATTGTGCTCAAGGGTGTGCGTTCGCCGGAGCGCCTGTTGGACGAGACGGCGCTATTCCTGCATCGGGTCATCGGCAACCTGCCGGAAGGCAAGCGGCGCATGATCGACACTCTGCACGAAAGTGACGAGCCGCTTTCGGGCCGCAAGGTGCTGGTGGTCGATGACGATATCCGCAACATCTTTGCGCTCAACAGCCTGCTCGAGCGCCACAACATGGAGGTCATCACCGCCACCAACGGTCATGAGGCGATCGAATTGGTGGAGAGTACCGAGAATCTGTCGCTGGTGCTCATGGACGTCATGATGCCGGAGATGGATGGCTACGAGACCATGCGCCGCATCCGCGCGCACCAGGAGTTCCGCATGCTGCCCATCATCGCGCTCACTGCCAAGGCAATGAAGGGAGACCGTGAGAAATGCCTGGAGGCGGGTGCCTCCGACTATGTGGCTAAGCCGGTGAACACAGAGCAGCTATTGTCGCTGGTGCGCATGTGGCTACACCGTTAGAGAGCTCCGCCCGGGCGCAACCGGCGCCGACCGACGGCAAGGTGAATATCCTGCTGGTGGACGACCAGCCGGCACGGTTGCTTACCTATGAGTCGGTCCTGAACGAGCTCAACCAGAATCTGATTACCGCGCGCTCCGGAGTGGAGGCGCTCGAGAAGCTGATGCGCGACGAGTTCGCGGTAGTGCTTCTCGATGTGAGCATGCCGGACATGGACGGCTTCGAGGCGGCCCGCCTGATCCATGATCATCCGCGCTTCGAGCGCACCCCGATCATCTTCGTGACCGGCGTGCACATGTCGGAGCTGGACCGTCTCAAGGGCTACAAAGTGGGCGCTGTCGACTACGTGGCGATCCCGGTGGTGCCCGAAATTCTACGCAGTAAGGTGGCGGTGCTGGTCGAGCTGTACCTGAAGCGCCGCGAGCTCAGCCACCTGAATCGGCACCTCGCCGAAGCCAATGAGCGCCTGGCTCAGGCGAACACCGCACTGCAGGCGGAAAAGACCCGCGAACTCGAGGCATTTAACGCCACACTGCAGCAGGCGAACGCCGATCTGGAACGTGCCAACCTGGCGCTGCAAAGCGAGATCGTCGAACGCGCCCGCGCGGAGCAGGCACTCAAGGAGGCGGATCGTCACAAAGACGAATTTCTGGCGATGCTGGCGCACGAGTTACGCAATCCACTGGCGCCGATTCGCAACGCCGTGCACCTGATGCGCATGAAGAACCTCGATGATGCGCAGTTGCGGCTGTCGCGCGACATCATCGAGCGGCAGCTGTCACAACTCACCCGGCTGGTCGACGATCTGCTGGACGTGTCGCGAATCACGCGCGGCAAAATCAATCTGGCACGGGAACGCATTGCAGTATCTGAATTGATTTCGCGGGCGGTCGAGACGATAGAGCCAGCGGTCCAGGCCCGCAATCACGAACTGTTCGTGGAGATTGCCGATCCCGTGCTCGCGGTGTACGGCGACCCGCTGCGGCTCACGCAGGCGCTCGCGAACGTGCTCGGCAACGCCGCCAAGTACACCGATGCGGGCGGGCAGATCCGGGTCAGTTGCCGGCGGCGCAAGCGCGATCTGGAGATCAGCGTGCGCGATTCGGGTATCGGCATCCGGCCGGAGGTGCTGCCGCGGATTTTCGACCTTTTCACGCAGCTTGATCAGCGCACGGAGCACTCGCCGAGCGGGCTGGGAATTGGGCTCGCGCTGGTGCGACGGCTCGTGGAGATGCATGGCGGTGCGGTCGAGGCCTACAGCGATGGACCGGGACACGGCAGTGAGTTCGTAATACGGCTGCCTCTTTCGATAGAGCGCGGAGAGCCCGATGCAGCGGCCGTGGAGCGCAGTAGCGTTGCCATGGCCGTGCGCACGCGGCGCATACTGCTGGCGGATGACAACGCCGACGCGTTGGAGAGCCTGGCGACGTTGCTGGAACTGAACGGGCACGAGGTCTATCGTGCGTCCGACGGCGAGGTCGCGCTGCAGGCGGCCGAGCGCTACCGTCCGGAGATTGCCCTCCTGGACATTGGTATGCCGCGGTTGGATGGGTATGAGCTGGCGCGGCGGATCCGGTGCTCGGAGTGGGGGCGAGCGATCACGCTGGTCGCGCTGACGGGGTGGGGCCAGGAATCCGATCGTCAGCGGGCGCACGCGGCGGGATTCGACGCGCATCTGACCAAACCAGTCGATCACGGCCGGCTTAACCATATGTTGATGGAGGAGCCTGCCGCGGGCGGCGCGCCGCGGCGCGCGGACGCGCAGCAGGCGGAGCAGGGAGCGTAACGGCCCCTGGGTCGTGGCGGACTGTCAGGCGTTACCCGCGCGAGCTTGCGTCGCGGCCTAGTTTGTATCCGCCGCGCAGGTGCCACAGTCAGGACCTGGCTCATCAGACAAGGGGCTTAAAGCATGGTACGCGCGATCTGGAACGGCTCCATTAGCTTCGGGCTGGTGCATCTGCCGGTTGGCCTGTATTCCGCCACGCGTGATGCAAGCGTCGATTTTCAAATGCTCGATAAACGCTCCCTCGATCCTGTGGGCTACCGGCGCTACAACAAGCGTACTGGCCGCGAACTGCAGGCCCAGGACATCGTCAAGGGAGTGCGGCAATCCAACGGGAAGTACGTGGTAATCACCGATGCAGAGATCCAGGCGGCGTTTCCGCGCTCGACGCGGACCATCGAAATTGAAGCGTTCATCAAGCTCTCGGACGTGCCGCTGATGTTGCTCGAGAGACCTTATTACATAGCGCCCGCGGCCAAGGCGGACAAGGTCTACGTGCTGTTGCGCGAGGCCATGCGCGCGGCGAACGCAGCCGCCATTGCCCGGCTTGTAATTCATAATAAGGAGCATTTGGCGCTGGTCATTGTGGATGGAGCCGCCCTGGTTCTGGATGTTTTGCGCTGGTCGCAGGACGTCCGCTCAGCAGGCGACCTGGCGCTGCCGCGGACCGCGGCGGCGATCAAGCCGCAGGAACGCGCGATGGCCGAGCGGCTGGTAGAGGAAATGATGGGCCCCTGGCAGCCCAACGGGCACGTCGAGCACTTCAGCGCTGCGATCAACCGGCTGATTCGCAAGAAAGTCGCCGCTGGTAAGGAACAGGAGCTGGAACCGCTCGAGCCGGTGCCCGAAAGGTCGACCAATAATGTCGTCGATTTGCGTGAGCTGCTCGAAAAAAGCCTGCGGCACGACCGCGGTTCGCGCGCCGGTCTGCATCGCCGCCGCAGCGCAACACACCGAGCGACCCCGAGGGCCCGTCGCGCCTGATCCGCTGTAGCTCGGCTCCTACGGCGTGTCGTTACGCCGCCCGCTCCCGCGGGCAATGACCTCCATGGATCCTTTAGCCATCTCGCTGACACGGATCGATGACAGATGGCTGACGTATTTGGCAAGGTGCGACCCATTAACCGCACCACCCAACCCCGGCCGCTGCCGGGTGCGGCCCGCCGCAGTGAACAAGCCAAACCCCCGATGCTTCGGGATTCAGCGGCACACGCCTTGCGCAAGCGTCCGCGCTGGGTCGACCGGGATACCTGAGACTGAGAAGACAGAACGTAGACGGAAATCGCGCCGTTTACGGCGGTGTCGTTGCCGCGCAGGGTCTCCACGCCGGGCCAGCGGCGGGCGCCAGTTAGGGCGCCGCCGCCGCGGCCCGCTCGGTTAGTGATGCGAGCACATGGCGAGCAGTAAGATTACCGGGATAGGCACGCCGAGAAGCCAAAGCAGTATTCCGCGACCCATATATCCTCCAGTGCGCAGATGCGCAACCGTTAAGATACGGCTGAACGTTGCGGCCGACGATCCGTTCTGCGCGCAAAGCAGCGTCGGAGCCGACTTACCTTGATGCGACTGCAAGAGGCATCTGGAGCAGGGGCTTAGTTATGTCCGCACCTAAATTGCGCTGGCGCAGCGCTCCCGTGAGCGAGGATTTTCGCGCTGCGGCGAAGTATCTGGCACTCCTCAATGATGAGGCACAGACGCGCATGTTGATCAGTGCGCTGCGCAGGGCGGCAACGGTGGAGCATGCCGCCAAGGACCTGCTGCGTGCCAGTAGATTACCGCTGTTGCCCTCCGATGAGGCGCACGTGCAGTCGGATCTGAAGCGCATCCGCAAGCGCAAAACACTTTCACCCGTTCTCTTGATCGTCGGTGACATGTCTCGTGGAACTCCCCTAACGGTTGCAGACGGCTATCACCGCATTTGCGCGGTCATTCACTTCGACGAGAGCGCACCGGTGGCCTGTCGTCTCGGTATTCTGAGAACGCTGGCGAGCCGCGCGCGCGGATAGCGTTCGCCAATTGGCGACACCTCGCGGCTCAAGAAAGTCTCTGGCGTAAGTGATCGCCGACCCGAAGCTCGGCGCCCGTGCGGCTGCCGCGATAACACAGGAACGGCACGATGTGTGCGTGTTCACAACGGAGGTTTGATCATGCAACGCACTTCTGCCGCGCTGGCCGCCCTCGCCGTGCTGGCATCGGCCGCGCCGTACGCACAGACGCAGCCCGCGCCGCCCCCGAGCTCGCCGTCTCCTTCGACGCGGACCGAGCAGCCGTCCGCGCCCAGCCCCGACGAAGATAGCAGCTCGAGCTCGACGACTCAGTCCGATGAGACTTCGTCGATGACCAACGAGAGCGTGAATGCACAGATGAAGAGCTGCGTCGCGCAGTCGCGGGTCCAGAACCCCAACATGTCTGATCAGGCGATCAAGCAGGCCTGTCGCACCCAGATCAACGGCGGCAGTCCGCGGTAGCCTCGGGAGACTCCTCAGCAGTGCCCCGGCCGGGGCATGTTTTTACCGTACCTGGGGCGCGAGGCCGAGATGTTGCGTGCAGCCGCCTTGAGCGGTAGCGTGGGCGTCCATGACGAAGGCACCCGAGCATGGCTGGCACGCAGTTGCAGTCTATTGCACCGCGGCAAGCTGTGAGGCGGCGAAGGCGCTGAAGGGACGCCGGTTCTTGAGTCGCGAGGCTCCCCGCCTGCCGCTGCTCGAGTGCACCGATCCAAATTCCTGTCCCTGTTCGTATCGAAAGTTCGCCGACCGTCGCGCCGGGCCGCGCCGCGCAGAAGAGCAGAGCGGGTTGCGCCGCACAGCAGATGGACAGGAGCGCCGTGCGGGTCGCGGCCGCCGCAAGGCGGATGAGTAGGGACTCCTGCCCGGGTACACCCGCGGCACGGGTGCACGCGATGCTGCTGTGCATCCTGGGTAGTGGTCTATGCGGAGCGGCCACTGCGCCGGCTACTGCCCCCGCGCCCCTTATCGACCTGCCGCATCCCTATTACTTCCAGGAGTTATATCTGCCGCAGCTCACCAGTGGGCCGAGCTCCGTTACCTGGTCGCCGGACTCCCGTGAAGTCATTTATTCGATGGCTGGATCGTTGTGGCGACAGCGTATTGACTCCACCGAGGCACACCAGCTTACCGACGGTCCGGGCTACGACTATCAGCCAGACTGGTCTCCGGACGGCAGCCGCGTCGTGTACGTGTCGGCCGCCGGCGCAGGGATGGAATTGTGGATGCTCGACCTCGGCAGCGGCGCGGCTCGGCAGCTGAGCCATGACGATGCGGTCGCGGTCGAGCCACGCTGGTCACCGGACGGTAGCCGCATTCTTTATGTGTCGACTGCGTATCACCGGCATTTTCATATCTATACGGCCGAGCTCAGTGGCGGGGCTCTGGCGAACTCGCAAAGACTCACCGGCGAGAATCGCAGCTCACTCCCGCGCTATTACTACAGCGCGTTCGATCACGAGATTAATCCCGCGTGGAGCCGCGACGGCCGCGAACTGATCTTCGTTTCCAACCGCGGCCGCATCCATGGCACGGGTGGCATATGGCGCATGGCTGCCGAGGCCGGTGCCGCCGCCCGCGAGCTGCGTTACGAGGAAACCAATTGGGAGGCGCGCCCGGATTTCTCCCCCGACGGTAAGCGCATCGTCTACAGCTCCTATCTGGGCCGAAGCGGGCTACAGCTGTGGTTGCTTCCCGGCTCCGGCGGCGAGCCCTTCCCCTTGACCTACGGTGACTGGGATGAGCGCGCCCCGCGCTGGTCTCCCGATGGCTCGATGATTGCTTCGATCTCCAACCGTGCCGGCGACACGGCATTGCGCATTATCAGTGTTCCCGGCGCCGACAGTCGCATACTGGAAACCACCGAGCGCCATTACCTGCGACCGCATGGCCGTCTGCATCTGCAGGTATTCGACCCGCAGGGACGGCCGAGTCCGGCGCGCGTGGCCATAACCGGGCCGGATGCGCGCGCGTATGCCCCTGAGCACGCGTGGATGCATCACGCAGAGTTCGACCGCAACGAGCGTCCGTTTGAGGCGCGCTATTTCCATACCTCCGGAGATGACCTGGTCGAGGTGCCGGCCGGTAAGGTAGTCGTGGAGGTAATGAAAGGATTGGAGGCGAATCCGCAGCGGCGCACGTTGCAGCTGGCGCCGGATGAAACCCAGAATCTGACGTTCACAGTGGATCCGCTGCCCTGGCGCGAGGGAGTCGGCCGAACCTGGCGCAGCGGCGACGTCCACGTGCACATGAATTACGGTGGTCGTTACCGCAACACTCCCGCTCATCTGCTGTTGCAGGCGCAGGCAGAAGACCTCGACGTTGTCGAGAATCTGATCGTGAATAAAGAGCAGCGCATTCCTGACATCGCCTTCAGTGGGGCGGGAGTCGACCCCGTCTCTACCGGGCGCAATCTGATCGTGCACGGACAGGAGTTCCACACCAGTTATTGGGGCCACCTCGGACTGCTTGCGCTCCGCGATCATGTGCTGCTGCCCGGTTACGCGGGTTACCCGAATACGGCCGCGGCCAGCCTGTATCCGACCAACGCGGATGTCGCCGATATGGCGCACGCGCAGCACGCGCTCGTCGGCTATGTTCATCCCTACGAGGAGCCGCCGGATCCCCTTGCGCATCCGACACACACGGATGCCGACGAACTTCCCGTCGATGTCGCCCTGGGCAAGGTCGATTACATCGAGATCGTGGCCTTTTCCGACCATCAAGCCGCCGCTGCCGTCTGGTATCGGCTCCTTAACCTCGGCTTCCGGATTCCAGCAGCCGCGGGCACGGACGCGATGGCAGACTACGCGACCCTGCGCGGACCGGTTGGGCTCAACCGTGTGTTCGTTTCGGTCCCCAATGGTGATCTGCACAGCGACGTCTGGCTAGAGGCGCTGCGCGCAGGGCGCACCTTCGCTACCAATGGCCCGTTGCTGGACCTGACGCTCGATGGACACACGGTTGGCGACACCGTGGCGCTTGCACGTCCCGTGTCAGCTTCCTTCACCGCCCGCATGCGCTCCATCGTCCCGGTCGATCGTGTCGAGTTGGTGTGTAACGGCCAGGTTGAGCGCACCCTGAACAGCGAGCCGGTGCGCGCGCTGACGGTTACCGCCCGCGTGCGGCTTGAACGCAGCGGGTGGTGCGTGCTGCGTGCGCTCGCTGTACATGCCGTGTATCCCATCCTCGACAATTACGTGTATGGGACGACCAGCCCGATCTACGTTCAGGTCGGGGGCTTAAAGCCGCGCTCCCCCGCAGATGCCCGCTTTTTTGTGGCGTGGATCGATCATCTGCTGGAGGTGACGGCTGCGTATCCGGACTGGAACTCCAGTCAGGAGAAAGAAGGCACGCTCGCCAAGCTGCGCGAGGCCCGAGCCTTATATACCGGGATGCAGTGAGGGCTAAGCCTCTGGCTCAAACGCGATAGGCACTGAGCGCTGTGACGCCAAACTGGCGCACCGGCAGCTCGACTCCCAGCTGACTGGCCGGACGGTTGGCGTCGCGACGGGCTTCCTCGAGCAGTTCGTCGATACCGAGGGGATTGGCGCAGTTGAAATGAGCTATGCCAAGGCTCAGCGCCAGGGGCGGGCGGACATGGCGCTGCGCGGCGTACACCAGGGACAAGGCGCTGTCGCGGGTGGCGAAGCGCGGGTTTGAGGTGATGGCGGCGAACTCATCGCTGCCTACACGACCAAGAACCTCGTGGACGCCGTAGTCGGGAAACAAATCCCGCAGCAAATTACCCGCTTCACGCAGCAGGATGTGCCCGGCGGCGCGCCCTAGGGATTCCTGTATGCGCTCGAGCTGATCGGTGCAGAAGTAAACAAGGTGGGCGGGACGCTGATCGCGAGCGGCGATGTCCAGCGCGCGCGTGCCCAGCTGGGCGAAGGCACGCTGGTTGTGGAGTCCGGTCAGGTCATCATTCAAGGCCGCGGAGCGCAGCGATTGCACCAAGCCCAGCAACGCCTGCTGTTGCAGGGCGATGCGCTGACCGCGCGACAGCCCCTTGCAGCGCAGAAGTTCCGAGAGCAGCAGGGTAATCCTGGCGTCATCGCCTTCAGCGGCTGCGGCACGCAGCTGCCGGGTAAATTCGCCGTTGCGGATCCGCGTCGTCTGCGCGGGAGCAAACCTCGAGCGCGCTGCCTGTTGGGCCATGGAGCCTCCCGCCGGTTGACATGCTGTATGCATCGTCCGGGATTTCCGTCACAGCACCGAGGGGCGCGGGCCCCGAGCAAGCGTAAGGGTAGCCGCGTTGTGGGGTCAGGCTTTTCCTACAGTGCGTCCGACCTGCGCCTCTCACAGAGCGATGCGCTCTGCACCGACAGCCAGGTGAACCACTCCTGAAGCAGCATACGCGTTCACGCAACCAGGAGCCGCGCCATGTCACCGACCTCCCAGTCCCGTCCCGCCCCCGGCAATGGTCAGAAAAGCGGACCGATGGCCCATGCGGCCCTCGCGGATGACCGCGCGGCCGGAGTGCACGTTCTGCCGCCGTTACCGTACTCCCTCAACGCACTCGAGCCGGTGATCTCTGCGAAGACACTTTCTTTCCACTACGAGAAGCATCACAAAGCGTACGTAGACAAGGTGAACAGTCTCGTCGCCGGAACCGAGCTGGCGGAGTTGACGCTGGAGGCTCTAATTCTGCGCACTGCCGGGGAGGCGGATCAGGCCGAGCTCTTCAACAACGCCGCGCAGGCGTGGAATCACACCTTCTATTGGCACTGTCTCTCTGCGCAAGTGGAGGGAGACGTGCCGGCGACGCTACAGAAGCGCATCAAGGAATCCTTCGGTGATCTCGGCTCCTTCAAGAAGGAGTTTGCCAAGGCGGCGGTCGAGCAGTTCGGCTCCGGCTGGGCGTGGCTCGTCGCCGACGGCAGCAGGCTGCGGGTGATGAAGACGTCCAATGGGGACAATCCGCTCCCCAGTCATCTGCGTCCGTTGCTTACCCTGGACGTATGGGAGCATGCGTACTACCTGGACTATCAGAATCGCAGACCGGACTACGTGCACGCGGTCATCGACAAATTGCTGAACTGGGAATTTGCGGCGGCGAATCTCGGCTGAGCCGGGCACTTTGGCGCATTGCAGCAGCTGTAGCCTTAATCCTACAGCGCCTCTGCGTCGGCCCCGACCGACGTCACCGCGTGGCCAAGGCACAGTTCTGGGAGCGTACCCGCCTCATGAATCGTGAAGGAGTGTCATTGTGGAAGGAAGCGCCAGAGGACATGCGCGCGCGGCCGCCAGCGCGGGCCGTGATCGCGCCGCACAGATGAGCGCGGCGGCAAGCGACGAGGTGCAGAACCTGATCGCGGACGTCGAGGATCTGATTGATCGCGTCGGCGAGGCAGCCGATCCAGAAGTGCGGCGCTTGCGGACCAAGGTTGCCGACGCGGTTACGGCGGCGAAGCGCACGATCACGTCCGGGGCGGAGCAGGTGCAGCAGCGTGCACGTGACGCTCTGGACGCCGGCGATCAGTACGTACGCAACCAGCCCTGGGAAGCGATCGGCATCGCGGCACTTGCTGGCATCGCCGTGGGCTTCTTGATCTCCTCGGCAAGAAAGTAATTGCGGCGCGACATGGCGCATTCGAAGCACGAAGGTTTGGGCGTTTAATAGCGCCGGCAGACGCGTCTACCTCAACGGCGACACCGACCCCCCGGTCTGCCCGAGACGCGTCTGCCATTTCTATCTTGGGACAAGACCCCAGGGCGGGCGCTCAGTAGCAGGCGCCGCCCTCATCGAGCCCTCCGGCCACGCTATCATGTGCGCCTGCCTTCCGGCACGCTATGAGTAATGGCCGCTCCTACCCTGATACGCTCGCCTGCGAGCATTTACGCGACCGGCGCGGAGCGCGGAGCGCATAGGACGGTGCGACCCGCGGCGCGCCAGTTCATCGTTCTCGGCCTGCTGCTGCTGTCGGTGCTCACGCTGTTCGTTGCCGCTGAGACCGGGCAGCGCCAACTCGCGGCGGCGAGTCGTCGCGTCGAAAAAGCCGCGCACCGCGAACAGGCGATTGGCGACGTTCAGGAGATCGTCAGCCGCGCCGAGAGCGGCCAGAGAGGCTACATCCTCCTGGGCGACAATACCTATCTGTCCAGCTATCAGGACGGCGTCGAGAGGCTGCCGGGGGCGCTGCAGGCCATGGCCGCGCAGTTTAGCGACGCGGACTCGGGCACGCGCGCGAACATTGCCGAGTTCGCCCGCTTGGTCCGCCTGCGGTTTGGCGAGCTGAGCGCATCGCTTGATCTGTACCGCGATCGCGGGCGCAGCGCGGCAATTGCCCTGATCCGTACGGATTTCGGCCAGCAGACAATGGGGCAGATCAGCCGGCTGGCTGGACGGCTCGATGCGGCAGAAACCGCCGATATGCTGGATGCCAGTCGCTCCTGGCGCACCGATCGCTGGCTGAATCTCGGCATTCTCGTGGCCATCGCCACGGCGACGTTTTTTCTCGTGCTGTGGTCGGCGCGGCTGGTGCTGAGTTACGTGCGCTCGAAAGAACGCGAGGCGAGCGAGTTCGCCGAGCGCGAGGCTCGGCTCGAGAGCATGGTCGCTAATCGCACGCGTGACCTTTCCGAGCTGTCGACGCAGCTGCAAACCGTCGCTGAAAAGGAGAAGGCCGCCCTCTCGCGTGAACTGCATGACGAACTTGGCGGCTTGCTCGTTGCCGCCCGCATGGACGTCTCGTGGCTGGAGGAGAAGCTGCCCACCGATGACCCCGAAGTCAGGGCGCATTTCCAGCGCGTGCACGCTGCGCTCGAGGCCGGCGTGGAGCTCAAGCGACGTGTGGTTGAGAGCCTGCGCCCAACGCTGCTCGATAACCTCGGGCTTTTCGCAGCTCTGCGCTGGCAGGTTTCCGACACGTGCGGCCGCGGCGGGCTGAGTCGCGTCGAGCACTATCCTAGCGGCGAAATCAGCTTCGTCCCCGAGGCTTCGATCGCTATTTTCCGGATTGTGCAGGAGTCGCTGACGAACGTACTCAAGCACGCACAGGCACGCAGTGTCGAGGTGCATGTATCGTGCGAAGATGCGTGGCTGCTAATCAGCATAAAGGACGATGGCCGGGGGATTTCCGAGGACCGGCGCCGAACCCCGCGCTCGCACGGGCTGGCTGCCATGCGGCACCGCGCAACGCGTTTCGGAGGAGAGTGTCAGGTGGTGCGGCGGCCGGTTGGCGGAACCGAGGTCCGCGTACGTCTGCCGTTGCAGCACGTGCTGACGAGTGCGCCGACCGCCTAGCTCGCCGCGGCAAGTTCCTTGGCAAAGTCGCGCAGCAGTGCCGGCAGGCGAAAGTAGTCCCTGGACTTGTCCAGAAACGCTTCGACGCCGAAGGTCTCCGCCTCGCGGCGGTATTCGGGCAAGCCGAAGTTGGTGAGGATGATGACTTTCGGGCGCGGAGCGGTGTGCTCGCGCGCGAGCGAACGCAGGACGCCGAACCCGGAGCCGGAGCGTAGGTGCAGGTCCAGAATCAGTACGTCCGGGGTGGCGCTGGTAATACTGGTCAGGGCCTCTGATTCCGTGTCAGCGGTTGCGACCAGGTTCACATCCGGAAGTCGCCGGATGAGCTCGGTCAGCCGCGCCGCCAGCAGCGCAGAATCCTCAACCAGCAGCACGCGCAATGCCGGGCTAGCCGACATAAACGTGCCTGTGCGGTGCGAACTCGTCCATCAGTCCTTGGCCACGTCCTTTGAGCAGCCCACCATACAATCGCGTGGCGAGGGCGGCCCCTAGGTTCAAGACCGTGCAGCCTGTCGGCGTTGGCCGACGGCGGGGCCTTTGTGCCTACTGCACCAAACCGTTACGCAGCGCGTAGGTCGTCAGGTCGGCGTTGGTATCCAGATTCATCTTTTCCAGGACCCGGGCGCGGTAGGTGCTCACGGTCTTCACGCTGATGAAGAGCTCTTTCGCGATCTCCGAGACAGAGCGGCCGACCGCGAGCTTGCACAGAATCTGAAATTCGCGCTGCGACAGCGAGGCGTGCAGGGGCTGATCAGTGGGCTCGTCCAGCGCGGTGACCAGCATTTCGCTGAGCGTTGCGCTGACGAAGCGGCGTCCGGCCAGCACAGTGTGGACAGCCCGCATGAATTCCTCAGGTGCCTGATCCTTGGCCAAGTAGCCGGAGGCGCCGGCACGCAGCACATTGATCGCGTACTGTTTCTCCGCGAATCCGCTCATGACCAGCACACGTGTATCGGGATGACCCGAGCGGATGTGCCGCAGGATGTCTATGCCGCTGCGATCGGGCATATTGATATCTAGAATCACCAGATCCCAGTGCCCCTCGCGCAACTGCTGCAGCGTCTCCGCCCCAGTGCCCGTTTCCCCAATGCGGTCAATGGAGCGGTCCTGTTCCAGATAGTGACGCAGGCCGGTCCTGACCATCGCATGATCGTCCGCAATGAGAATGCTCGACATTTGCGTATCTCCCGAAGCGGGGTGCTTGGAGCAGATTTCCCCTGGCAGGCGTGACAGTACCCGCTGCGCCAAGCTGCCAGCGTACGCCTTCTGCCTGTCTAGCTGTAGGCCCTCTCCTACTTTGTCCTACGCTGGTGCAGACCCGCGCCGGCCCGCGAGCGCGCCGCTGCGGTTTCGGCTTGACATATAAGTATCTACCGGTTCCGCAGCAGCGTAGGGTGGCCACCGTCTGTCCATGTTCCGCCGCAGATGAAGCGGCGCGCCCCGTTCATATCGCGTTAAGACATGGCGCCCCGAGCGGCGCGTCCTTGTGAGCGAACGCCTGCGCAGGGCTTTCCCGCAGCGGTAACCCGTAGGTTCGAACCTACCCTTGGTCCCGATCCTTCATGGACGGCGCAAATCTCACGCGCGCGCCAACATGCACTCCAGTGAGAGAGAGACCGACGCCAATGAATGCTAAGCAACTTAGGGCGCGATTGAGTACGCGGACAGCAACGCCCGCGAACGGGCGAGAAAGAGCGGGGACGCGCGCTGATCGTGACAATGGAGTCTGCAACATGAATACCAGAGCTGCGCTTGTGCTTTGCACGGTTACGTGCTGTTTCACCATGCCGGCGCTGGCGCAGGAGCCCGACATCGCTGCGGCTCAGCCGGTGAACGATGCGGCTATCACCTCTGCAGTAAAGACGCGCCTAGCCGCTTATCAGGTTACCGCCCCGCTCGAAGTCGAATCCGGCCGCGACGGCACGGTATGGCTCAGCGGAACGGCCCCGACACAGGAAGCGGCCGATCGAGCAGTTGAGGTCGCACGCAACGCTGACGGGGTGAATTGGGTCAAGAGCCGCATCGTGGTGAGGCGCGAGCTCAAGTAGGCAACGAGGCTACGAGGCAGGAAGCAGGGGAGCGCAGGAAATGCAGATCGGGCAGTTTCGCGGCGACAGCCCTCCAGCGGGGGACGGCAGCCGTATCGAGCGGCGCCGGTCGGACGGCGAGGCCCACAAGCTAGCCGAGCGGGGTGCTCCGGTGACGCTGGTTCCTCTGTCAAAGCCGCTGTGGATCCTGGCAGGTTGTGCCTTGGTCGCAGTCTTGCACCAGACCCGCGAAGCCCTCATTCCGCTCGTGCTGGCGATCCTTTTGACGCTGGTATTTTCCGGCTTGGTCGAGGCACTGCGCCGCCGGCATATCCCGCGTGCGGTAAGCGCCTCGATACTGCTGCTGCTCGGGGCGATCGCGCTGGGCGGCACCATCGATGCGCTGTGGGCCCCCGCCCAGGAATGGATTCAGAATGCGCCGCGCGTGCTGCGCGTGGTCGAACATCGTATACGTCCGGCCCGCTCCATCCTGGTGCGACTGAATGACATCGCCGCACGTGCCTCGGAGCTGGCCGACGGAGCGCCACCGCCCCACGCAACCGTGCCGGCCGCTGCGGCCTCGCCGGCGCCCGCAGCGGCTCCCGTCACCGCTCTCGATGTCATCACCGGGACGGGCTGGGTACTCATGGGTATCGTCACCGTGGCGGCCCTCACGCTGCTGCTGTTGTCCGCCGGTCCGCCGACGCTGGCGCGCATGACGGCGGCGCTCGGCGGCAACTTGCACGCCGTCCAGGTCCTGCACACCATCGACGCGATCCGCCTCGAGGTGGGGCGCTACTACGGCACTCTCGCCCTGATCAATCTGAGCCTGGGGACGGCAACAGCGCTTTCCATGTGGCTGCTGCACATGCCCAATCCCGTGCTCTGGGGCGTGATGGCTGCGGCGCTCAATTTTGTCCCTTACGTAGGCTCAGGAATCACCCTCACCGTGCTCAGCGTGGTCGCGCTGGTGACCTTTGATTCGATATCGCACGTACTGCTGGTGGCCGCCACGTATCTGGGGCTCGCCACCCTCGAAGGGCAGCTCATTGAGCCGATCTTCTTTGGCCGGCGGCTGCATCTGAACCCGATCATCGTTTTCATTGCCCTGTGGCTTGGCGGCTGGCTGTGGGGTATTGCGGGCGTGCTGGTGGCGCTGCCCGTCCTAGTGGCGATGAAGGTCGCGGCGTCCCGGCCCGGCGGCAGCAACGGGCTACTGGAATTTCTCGGCGCAGCGGCGCGCCAAGAGCCGGAATCGCGGGAGCCGGAGCCGCGCGTTCTGGCGCCGCTGGTGCCTACGGTGTTGCGTCCGCGGACCCCGCGCTAAGTCAGCGGCGTGCCGAACACGCTGCGTGCCGCCATGCGTAGTGCGGCGGATTGCGAAGGGTAGGTGTGGACGACGCGGGCTAGCTGGCGCAGGCCAATGCCGGCGTGCATCGCTACACACACCTCGTTGATCATCTCACTGGCGCGCGAGGCGACGATCGTAGCGCCGACGATTTTATCCGTGCCGTCGGCGATGTGTAGTTTCACAAAGCCGTTCTCCTGGCGGTCGGTTATGGCGCGATCCACATCCTGCATCAGCACGGTGATGGTGCGGATCGGCAGCCCGGCGCGGCGCGCTTCCCATACCTGGAGTCCCACGTGTGCCACCTCCGGCGCGCAGAACGTGCACCATGGGACGCGCAACGCCGAGTAGCGCCTTGCCCGCAGACCCAGCGCATTGTCGGCGGCGAGCCAGCCGGTCTCTTCAGCGACATGGGTGTACTTGTGCTCCGTGCACACATCGCCGGCCGCATAGACGCGCGGATTGCTGGTCGCCAGATAGTCATTGACAAGAATTCCGGTGTCCGAGCGATAGCGGATGCGGGCCCGTGACAGGTTCAATCCGTCAAGTCGCGGGCGGCGGCCCACGCTCACCAGCACCGTATCCGCCTCGATAGTCGATATCTTGCGGTAGTTCTCGGTCTTCAGCCGCACCGCTGCGCCGCGGCGCCGGGCGGCAATCACCCGCGTGTTGAGCATGATATTCACGCCGTCGCGCGCCATGGCGCGCGCCAGGATCTGGGCGGCATCGCGTTCCTCCTTGGGCAGGAACTTCGCCTCGTCCTGGACAATCGTTACCTGGCAGCCCAGACGGCAGAACGCCTGCGCGAGCTCGCAACCTAGCGGGCCACCGCCGACAACCGCCAGGCGGCGCGGGAGACGCTTCAGATCGAAGACGTCCTCACTGGTGATGAACATGCCCTCGCGCAGACCGGGGATCTGCGGCGGAGTCGAGGTGGCACCGCTGGCGATCACGGCTCGGGCGAATTGATAGCGCACGCCCGCAGCGAGCAGGGTGCGGGGGTCCACGAAGCGCGCGGCGGCGAAGCACAGCTCGATTCCAAGATCTGCCAGCCGGCCGGGCGAGCAGTAGCGTGCGATGCGCGTCTCGATGAGACGCAG
This sequence comes from uncultured Pseudomonadota bacterium, assembly GCA_963825385.1. Taxonomy (GTDB): domain Bacteria; phylum Pseudomonadota; class Gammaproteobacteria; order Steroidobacterales; family Steroidobacteraceae; genus 13-2-20CM-66-19. The sequence continues at coordinate 395,333 of CAWGSX010000002.1, forward strand.
ACGCCGCTCGATGCGCGCGAGGTCGGCCACCGGATCCGGGGCATTCTGGTCGCGCAGCCGCAGCACCTCGCGCATGTTGGCAAACAAGGTGGCTGAGCGGATCAGGGCCTTGGATGGCACGGATCCGGAATTGAGCGAAGCACCGCCGAGGCGGGCGGACTCAAACAGCACCACCCGCCGCCCCGTTTCTGCGGCGCGCACCGCCGCGGCAAGTCCGGCCGGGCCGGCTCCGATCACCGCCAGGTCCACCTGCTGGGCCGCCCGAGGGACCGCTCGAGAACGCGGGGCATCCCCCTGCGGGAGCCTGGGGTTGTGCGCGCGTCGCGCGCTCATCGCGCGAGCCACCCGCCCCGGAATCCGGCGTAGCCCAGTCCGCGACGCACCTCTGGCGATTCGCGCATCAGTGTCCATACCAGCCCGGAGCGTGCGTTCTCCAGCATGAGTACAAGCAGTCCCTGATCAAGTCCATACCATCCCTGCGAAACCCAGCCGCCCACGTCCGCGCCAGGATTAAATCCGCTCGCGAACCGATCCTCCTGTAGCACCTGTGGATAGGCGGCGAGGAGCGCGTGCGTGCCGCGCAGCGCCGCCTCCGGAGTGAACGGCAACGTAGCCGGCATCGCCCAGGGGCACAAGGTCCCGTCATCAGGACCGAAGGGTACCCCGCGCGCCATATAGCCGAAGCGGCGACGATCGCTCGCGAATTCGCGCACGCCCTCGCCGGTCGGTCCGTCGCCGGCACTGATACCCCAGATATCGCGGGTATATCCGAGGGCGTTGTGCGGATTGCGGTCACAATACTCCCGCTGCAGCGCAATGGAGCGGCAGCTGTTAATGAAGTAGTCGCTGCGCTTCTCCCGCATGAAGTCATCCTGGATTCCCCGCAGGTCGATCCAGGCGTGTGAGAACAGGTGGGTGAAGAGGGGACCTGAGTAGAGCACGTCGTAACCGAGCAGCCGTTCCCACTGATACGTTACCGTCCAGCTCGTGAAGGCCGGCGGCATGAGGTTCGCGGTGCGTGCGCCCAGCCCGAGAACATAAAGAATGAGCGCCTCGTTGTAGCCTTCCCAGCCATAGTGCAGAAAGCCGAACTCCGGCAGCCAGCCCTGCGACAGGGACGGCTGGCGATTCTGGGCCCAGCGCCAGTCGACGCGTTCATACAACGCGGCGGCGCAGTGACGAATCTCCGCCTCCGCAGGGGCGTCGAAGTAGACAGCCACCGACAGGACACCGGCAAGCAGGAGCGTCGAGTCAATCAGGGAAAGCTCGCAGTGATTCACCCGCGCGCCGGTCCGCATATCGAGGAAGTGATAGAAGAAGCCCCGGTAGCCGCTGGCGTCCGGAGCTGCGCTTTGTGGCAGCTGGCGCAGAAAGCGCAGCGTCGTCACCACGATCGCAGCGGCGTCGCGGCGCGGCAGCCAGCCGCGCTCGACGGCGACCACATAGCTCGTCAGAGCAAAGCCAACGACGGCGATGCTGCAGGGTGAACCGCTGCGGGATGTATCGGCGACCAGCCCGGTTACCGGATTCATCCAGCGCTTAAAGTAATCGAAAGCACCGCGATGCAGACGCTCGAGCAGAGCCTGGTCGGAGCCGAATCCTGAAGTTCGCGCGCCGAGCCTCCGCGCAGGTTCCCCGGCCCCCCGCTCGTGCCCGGCGCGCTCGCGCTTGGCCATGCACGAAGGATAGGAGAACCGTAACGCTCGCGCCGTAGGCAAGCGCCGGCACAGCGCCGCTGCCCGTAGTGCTGTAAGCTGCCGCCGCGTCCTGGCACATACGTGACCTGCGCCGTCAGTGTCTGGCGGTGCAGTCCTACACGGCGCTTTCGGGACGGCCCTTAGACTGAGCTCAGCCGCAGCGCAGTTCGCGCTGCGCCCATTCTTCACGCAGAGGCACACGCGGGGATGCCAGGGAAGGCCGGGGACTCCCACGGGGTGGGGTCGGCCATTAGGACAGGAGCGGCGAGATGGAGCAGGTAGCCCTGCAAGAGACCCGGACACGCCGCTGGTTTGACCTGGGGAGCGTCGCGAACTCGGCCTTCGAGCCGGCGCCGATTCGCGGCGAACTGATGAGCGTCGAGCGTCTCGAGGCCTTTGCCGAGACTTTGGCGCGCAGTCAGCGTTTGTCCGTGTCTCTCGCACCGGGACGCTCTTTGCTGACGCGAACACGTCAGAACGGGCGGGTGCTGCGGCGCCATTACGAGACCGTTGCGCACACGACCTCGAGCCAGCGCAGCGTGACGCCGGCGGCCGAATGGTTTGTCGACAACTACTATGTTGTCGAGCGTCAGCTGCAGCTCATCCGCGACGACCTGCCGGCTGGCTACTACCGCCAGCTACCCCGGCTGGCCGCCGGCGAACTCGCCGGCTTCCCGCGCATCACGGGGATCGCCTGGGCCTTCGTTGCGCATACCGACAGCCACTTCGATGCTCCGCTGCTGATGCGCTTCGTGACTTCGTACCAGCGCATCCAGGCCCTCACCATCGGTGAACTGTGGGCGCTGGCGAGCATGCTGCGCGTAGTGCTCGTCGAGAACCTGCGCCGCAGCGCCGATCGCATCGTGAGTGGGCGCGCAGAGCGGGAGAAGGCTGACGTCCTCGCCGACCGTCTGCTCGGTTCGCCCTCGCGGGCAGCCGAACCGGTGACCCGAGTACTCGGACACTTGAGCAGGCGCCCGCTGCCGCGCACCTTGGCGGTCCAGCTGGTGCAACGTCTGCGCGACTGCGACCCGCACGTTACCCCCGCGCTGCAGTACGTCGAGGAGCTGCTGCGTGCCGAGGGCCTCACGGCCGATGAGGTCGTGCGTGACGAGCTTTCGCGCCAGAGCGCCGCGAACGTCACCGTGCGCAATATCGTCACCAGTCTCGTGCAGCTTTCGGCGCTGGACTGGTCCGACATCGTCGAGCAGCTGAGCGTCGTGGACGCTCTGCTTAATGCCAACAGTGACTTCGGCTCTCTGGATTTCGCCACGCGCAACCGCTATCGCAGTGCCATCGAAGAAATTGCCCGCGACTCGCACAGCCCGGAGACCGACATCGCACAGCGCGCGCTCGCCGCCGCTGCGGCCGCGGGCAGCGGTGAGGCGGCCGAGCGCGATCCGGGATTCCATCTCATCGGCCCGGGCCGACGCCCACTGGAACGTGCGGTCGGCTATCGCCCCCCGCTCCGACAGCTGTTGCGCCGGGCTCTGCGTGGCGCCGGAATCACCGGTTACGTGACCCTCGTGGCGGTCCTGAGCGCGGCGCTGCTGATCGCGGCGGCGCAACTGCTCGTGCCCCTGTCGGCAGGCTGGCGCATCATCTTTCTCGCACTGTTGCTGGTGCCGGCGAGCGATGTGGCGCTGGCGCTGGTGAATAGCCTGGTCACGCGACTGCTGAAGCCAACGGCGCTGCCGGCACTTGATCTGGCCGGGGTTATACCGGGTGACTGCCGCACGGTCGTGGCGGTGCCAATCCTGCTTACCGGCCAGAATGAGCTAACCGAAGCGCTCGCGAATCTGGAGAGTCAGTATCTCGCGAGCGCGCGGGGGGAGATCTACTTTGCACTGATAGCCGACGGCGTGGATGCCCCAGCCGCCGTCTTGGAGCGTGATGAGGAGCTTATTGAGGCAGGCCGGGAGGGAATTGCTGCCCTCAACGAGCGCTACGGGCGCGGCACGCACGGTGACCGCTTTTTGTGGCTCTACCGCTCGCGGCGCTGGAATGCGGCGCAGGGCTGCTGGATGGGATGGGAGCGCAAGCGCGGCAAACTGCACGAGCTGAACCGCCTGTTGCGCGGCGCCACCGACACGACCTTCGAAATCAGCGCCCGCGAGCGCGCCGGCGTGCCGGGGGACGTGCGCTACGTGCTGGTGCTGGATGCCGATACGCACCTGCCCCATGGCACCGCGGAGAAGCTCATCGCCAAGATGTCGCATCCGCTCAATCAGGCCAGGTTCGATCCGCAGCGGCGGCGCGTGGTGGCCGGTTACGGAATTCTGCAGCCGCGGGTCACGCCGTCCTTGCCGAGCGGACCGGGCACATCACTGGTGCAGATGGTCTTCTCAGCATCGCCCGGACTTGATCCGTACGCGTTCGCGGTCTCGGATGTCTACCAGGACCTGGTCGGGGAGGGCTCATTTACCGGCAAGGGGCTGTATGAGGTAGATGCCTTTGAGCAGTCGCTGCGTGGGCGCATCGGGGAGAATTCGGTCCTCAGTCACGACCTGCTCGAGGGCCTGTTCGCACGGGCGGCGGTGGCATCGGATGTAGAGGTCGTCGAGCCCTCGCCCGACCGCTATGACGTGATCAGTGCCCGTGAGCACCGCTGGTCACGCGGTGACTGGCAGCTGCTGCCGTGGCTGCTGCCCGGGTTTCTGCGGCGCGATAGCGAGCGGGCCTGGTGGCCCATCGACCGCATCGGATTGTGGAAGATATTCGACAACCTGCGCCGCACCACCGCCCCGATCTGCGTGCTCGCGGGACTCGTATTGGCGTGGCTGGTGCTGCCACCTCCCTGGAGTCTCTACTGGACGGCGGCCCTGATCGGCAGTCTGAGTGTAGGGCCGCTGTTGCCGATTCTCATCGCGGTCCGTGACCGTCCCCGGCACCTGCGTCGCGAAAGCGAGCGGCAGGCGCTGCGCCACGATCTGCGCGTCGCCTGCCTGCGGTGGTCGCTGACCATTGCCTTCCTCGCTGATCGTGCCTGGTGGATGACAGATGCGATCGTGCGCACCCTGTATCGGCTGGGCATCAGCAAACAGCATCTGCTCGACTGGACCACCGCCGCGCAATCACGGCGCCAGAGTCGGCTGGACATCGCAAGCTACCTCACGCGCATGCGCGCTAGCGTCGTGCTCGCTCTGGTCGTGCTCGGGCTCGTGCTGTGGGTGGTGCCGGAGAACTTCTGGGTTGCCGCACCGTGGCTGCTGTTGTGGCTTGCGGCACCGTGGGCCGCGCTTTATGTCAGCGTTCCGCAGGCCGACGCGGCGGCCGAGGCGCTGAATGTCAATGATGCCCGCGAGCTGCGGCTCATCGCCCGGCGCACATGGGCCTATTTCGAGCGCTTCGTGACCGCAGCCGACAATTTTCTGCCGCCCGACAATTTTCAGGAGACCCCGGTCCCGGTCGTGGCGCAGCGCACCTCGCCGACGAACGTGGGCATGTACCTGCTGTCCTGTGTCGCAGCTCTGGAGTTTGGCTGGGCGGGCCTGCTTGAGTGGATTGAACGGTTGGAGAGGACGCTCGATGCGCTGCAGGGGCTGGAGCGTTTCCGCGGTCATTTCTTCAACTGGTACGACACGCGCACGGGCCAGCCACTGCTGCCGCGTTACGTCTCGACGGTGGACAGCGGCAATCTCGCCGGGCACCTGCTGACCCTCGCCAATGCTATCGACGCTGCGGCGGCGGCTCCATTGTGGACCAGGGAGCGTCTGAACGGCATTGCCGATGCGCTTGCGCTCGCGCCGCCCGGGGCACTGCCGGAACTAGCTGGCGCGCTGCAGGCGGCGATGGCCACCGGGGGAGAGGTCACCGCCTCCATCCGCCGGCTGGGCACGGTTTGCCGTGATGGCTTAGTCAACGACGCGTGGCGCGCTGGGGACGCGATCGATTGGTCCGAAGGCGCGGTGCGCTGTGTGCACAGTCATCAGCGCGATGTGGACGCGCTCGCCGCGGCGGCACCCGCAGGCGGTGCCACACTGCAGGCGCTCGCCGCATCACCGCTCGCGGATGCGGCAGCGCTGGCGGCGCGCGATGCGCTCGGCCGCATGAGAGGCCTCGCGGCGCGCTCACGGGAGCTGGCGGAGCAGATGGACTTCGCCTTTCTGCTGAAGCCGCACCGGATGCTGATGTCGATCGGCTACAACGTGACCGAGAGCCGGCTCGATGGTGGCGATTACGATCTGCTCGCCTCGGAGGCGCGGCTGGCAAGCTTCGTGGCCATTGCCAAGCGCGACGTGCCGGCCAGGCATTGGTTCCGCCTCGACCGGCGCTCGGTAGCGCTCGGCAACGCCACGGCCCTGCTGTCCTGGTCCGGTTCGATGTTCGAGTATCTGATGCCGGCGCTCATCATGCGCTCGCCGCGCGGCAGCCTGCTCGACCGGGCGGTGCGCGTCGCGGTGCGCGCACAGCGCGAGTTCGGGCACGCCCGGCGTGTACCCTGGGGTGTCTCCGAGTCGGCGTACAACACCCGTGATCTCGATCAGACCTACCAATACTCGCCCTTCGGGGTTCCGGCCCTCGGGCTCAAGCGCGGCCTGGCAAACGACACGGTGGTCGCTCCCTACGCCACCGGGCTTGCGGCGATGGTCGATGCGCCGGCCGCGGCGGCCAACTTCCGCGCCCTCGAGGACTGGGGCGCCACCGGGGAATACGGCTTCTACGAGGCATTGGATTTCACTCCGGATCGCCTGGCAGAGGGTGAGCGGGTGGCAGTGGTTCGCGCCTTCATGGCGCACCATCAGGGCATGATGCTGGTGGGCATAACGAACGCACTGCGCGACGGTCGCATGCAGGATTTCTTTCATGCCGAGGCCTCCGCGCGCGCCACCGAACTGCTGTTGCAGGAAAAGCCGCCGCGTTCGGTGGAGTCACCTCCCGAGGGCAGTGAGGCGGAGGCCCGCGAGGGTCGGCTGCCGGTGCTGGCCGGGCGCAGGCGTCTGCACACGTGGCGCCCGCGCACCCCGCATACCCAGCTGCTGAGCAATGGCCGTTATGCCGTGATGGTCAACGCAGCAGGCGCAGGTTTCAGCCGCTGTGGGAATCTGGCCGTGACTCGCTGGTCCGAGGATTCCACCTGCGATGCCAGCGGTACCGCGCTGTTTCTGCGTGATTGCGAGAGTGGTGAGCGCTGGTCCTGCGGCTATCAGCCCAGCGCGGTCACTCCGGAGGCCTACCGGGTCACCTTCACCGAGGATCGGGTCGAGATCACGCGCCGCGACGGACCCTGGGGAACCAGGCTGCAAGTGCTGGTGTCAGCCGAGCACGACGCGGAGGCACGCCGCATCTCGATCTCAAACCAGGGGGATCGCACGCGCGAGATCGAAGTAACCTCTTACTGTGAGGTGGTACTGGCGCCGCCGGCTGCGGACCAGGCGCACCGCGCCTTTTCCAATCTGTTCGTACAAACCGAGTTTGAGCCACAGACGGCGGCGCTGCTTGCCGGACGCAGGCCGCGCGGGCATGGCGATCGCCCGGTATGGGCCATGCACCTGGGCGTCGTCGAGGGCGAGAGTCCGAGCAACTGGGAGTACGAGACCGACCGCGCGCGCTTCCTCGGCCGTGACCGCAGCTTACGTACGGCGCGCGCGCTGAGCGAACAGGAGCCGTTGAGCGGCTCCACCGGGGTCGTGCTCGATCCCGTATTCAGCCTGCGGCGACGGCTGCGCGTTGCGGCCGGGGAGACGGTGCGGATCACGTTCTGGACCGCCATGGGAGACTCGCGCGCGGAGGTGGTGCGGATCGCCGACAAGTGCCGCGAGCCGGCGTCCTTTGACCGCGCCTCAACCCTGGCGTGGACGCGCGCACGCGTGCAGCTGCACTACCTCGGGCTCGATCCTGACGAAGCGAGCCTGTTCCAGCGCCTCGCCGCGCACCTCTTCTATGTCAACCCGGCGCTGCGCGCGGGCTCTGACCTCTTGCGGCGCAACCGCGCCGGGCCGCAGGCACTGTGGGCGCACGGCATCTCGGGCGACCGTCCGATCATGCTGGTGGAGATTGACGACGGCGCGCACATCAGCCTGGTGCGCCAGCTGCTGCGGGCGCACGGCTACCTGACGCTGAAGAACCTGGCCGTAGACCTGGTGATCGTCAACACCTCCTCGACTTCCTATATGCAGGACCTGCAGGGCGCCATCGAATCGCTCGCGCGCGCCAGCCAGCAGCGGCTGCAGCAGGGCGATCCGTCAGGGCAGGGCAGCGTCTACGCGCTGCGTGCGGAGGGGATGTCCGCCGAGTCGCGCCTTGCGGTGGCTTGCGCAGCGCGCGTTGCACTGGTCAGCCGTCGCGGGACCCTCCAGGAGCAGCTGGACCGCCTCGAGGATCCGAGCGCCGAGGCCCTGCCGCCTGCCAGCGCGCGCAGCAGCCGCGCGCCGCGCGTCGCCGCGCCGCTGCCGGCGCTCGAGCTCTACAACGGCACCGGTGGCTTCGCCGCCGATGGCACCGAGTACATGGTCGTCCTGGGGCCGGGAGTCGTGACACCCATGCCCTGGGTCAACGTTATTGGTCAGCCGGAATTCGGCTTCCACGTCTCCGCCTCCGGCAGCGGCTACACCTGGGCGCTCAACAGTCGCGAGAACGCGCTGACGCGCTGGTCAAACGATGCCGTCACTGATCCGCCGTGCGAGATTTTCTACGTCCGCGACGAGGACAGTGGCGAGCTCATGTGTCCTACGGCCGCGCCGTGTCGCGACCCGGAGGCCACCTATGTGGCTCGCCACGGGCGTGGCTATTCGCTCTTCACGCACAGCTCCCGCGCTTTGTCGCTGGAGCTATTGCAGTTCGTGCCGCGCGCGCGCGCATTCAAGATCTCGCGTTTGACGGTGCGCAATGACGGCCCGAAGACCCGCACTCTCAGTGTCTGTGCGTACGTCGAATGGACCCTGGGTTCGTCCCGGATCGCCACCGCACCCTACCTCATCACCGAGCGTTGCGCGCACACCGGCGCGTTGCTGGCGCGCAATCCCTGGAACAGTGCATTTGCGCCGCGCACGGCCTATCTCGACCTTGCCGGAGAGCAGACCGAATGGACCTGCGACCGGCGCGAGTTTCTCGGGCTCGACGGCAGCGTCGCGCAGCCGCAGGCATTGGCGGCGGCCATGCCGCTCGCGGAACGTGCCGGCGCGGGCCTCGATCCGTGTGCCGCGCTGCGCACGGAATTCGAGCTGCCGCCCGGTGCGACCCGGCAGATCCTGTGCTTCCTCGGACAGGCCGAGGATGCTGCCAGCGCGGCGACGGACATCCAGGCCGCACGCAACCTGCACCTCGAGCAGGCCCTGCACGAGGTGAAGGCCAGCTGGGAGCGGATGCTCGGCAAGGTTCAGGTGGCGACCCCGGACCGCTCCTTCGATCTGCTGCTCAACCGCTGGCTTCCCTACCAGGTGCTCTCGTGCCGCGTATGGGCGCGAGCGGCGTTCTATCAGGCCAGCGGCGCTTATGGCTTCCGCGACCAGCTGCAGGACTGCATGGCGCTGGCCACGCTGGCACCGGACGTGACCCGCGCGCATCTGCTGCGGGCGGCGGGGCGGCAGTTCCCGGAGGGCGACGTGCAGCACTGGTGGATGCCGCAGGACGGCCGGGGGGTGCGCACGCACATCAGCGACGACCGCGTCTGGCTCGCTTACTGCGCGGCTCACTACGTCGCGGTCAGCGGCGATGCGGCCGTGCTGGATGAGCAGGTGCCGTATCTCACCGGGGAGGCGGTGCCGCCTGGGGCGAGTGATGCCTACTTCGAACCGGGCCGAACCGAGCAGGCGGACTCGGTGTACGAGCACTGCGCCAAGGCTCTGGATGCCAGCCTCGCGATCGGCGAGCACGGTTTACCGCTGTTCGGCGGGGGCGACTGGAACGATGGCATGAATCTCGTCGGCGCGCAGGGCCGCGGCGAGAGTATCTGGCTCGGCTGGTTCCTGTGCGCAACGCTCAATGCCTTCGGTAATCTTGCGGCGGCACGCGGCGACACGGTGCGTGCGGAACGCTGGGCGCGGCACGAGCGCGAGGTGGCCGCAGCGCTCGAGCAACGCGGCTGGGACGGTGACTGGTATCGACGCGGCTACTTCGATGACGGCTCGCCACTCGGATCGGCCCTCAACAGCGAATGCCGCATCGACTCCATCGCCCAGTCCTGGGCCGTGCTCTCCGGGGCCGGCAGTCCCGCGCGTGCCGCCCACGCCATGGCCGAGGTAGCCGAGCATCTGATGCGCCCGGACGAGGAGCAACTGCTGCTCTTCACACCGCCGTTTGCCGATTCTCAGCCCGATCCCGGCTATATCCGCGCCTATCCACGTGGCATCCGCGAGAACGGGGGCCAGTACACGCACGGAGCGATCTGGTCGCTCATGGCTTTCGCGAAGCTGGGCGACGGTGATCGGGCGAAGCAGCTGTTCGATTATTTCAGTCCCATACAGCACACCCGCGATGCCTCGCACGTGGCGCGCTACAAGCTCGAACCTTACGCGGTGGCCGCGGACATCTACGCGGCCGAGGCGCCGCCCGGCCGCGGAGGCTGGTCGTGGTACACGGGGGCGGCGGGCTGGCTGTACCGCGCGGGGCTCGAGTCGATACTCGGGATCCGCACGCTGGGACGCGAGCTCGTGATCGAGCCGTGCATTCCGCGCGCGTGGCGCCGGTTTGACGTCGACTATCGCCACGGTCGTTCCGTCTACCACATCACCGTCACGAATCCTTTCGGGGTCACCAACGGTATCAGTCACGCCGAGCTGGACCACCTGACGATTCTGCGGCCGCCGCTGCGCGTGCCGCTCACCGACGATGGCAACGAGCACACCATCCGGGTGGTCATGGGCTGAGGGTGCCGGCTTTGTCAGCCGGGGACGACATTCATCGGCTCGGCGGGCCGATAGCGCCTTGGTCGCTGCCGCGGCAGTCTGGCTCCAACGTCAGGCCTTCTCAGGAGTTGCAGCAATGGACATGCCGTGCGTCACCGTGCGTCGCACAGGGAACCGGTGGGGTGTCACGAAGAAGGGCCTCGACTGGTATCTCGCCGAATTCACCCTCTGGCAGGATGCGATTGACTACGCGCGGGGTATCGCCGTGGCGAGTGAAAAATCGCTCCTCGAAGGCGAGGATTTCCAGGGGCGGGTTTCGCTGCGGCAGCTGTTCTCGACCGATCCCAGTGGCGTGATCCACGTGCAGTCGCTGGCCTGAGTCGGAACCCTCTTAAGCGCCGCTCACGAGCCGGCAGGCGACGGTCGGTACGGGTTGCGCGGGCGCCGTTTCCGCCGCGGCGCGGCGCTTCAGGTGGTGAGAATCTGCGAGACCCGCGGCAGCGGGCGCCACGGTCGCATGCGCCGTGCGGCGGTAGTGATCCATTGTCCGCTGATTCGCAGCTCGCGGCGCGCGGCAGCATCCAGACTTGCGACCGCGGCGGCAAGTATCAGCGCGCCGCGATAGTCGATGGCTTTCTTGTTCATGGGAGGGCACTCCGCTTGCCTGTTAAGACCCAGTGTGCCCGCAGCCCGGGTGAGCTAACAGTGAGTGCCGGCGCGGATGCGCAGTCGGACGCGACTGACCTTGGGTGTGGCCTGGGGCGATTAAGTCATGTCGACATCCGCGGCTGACGAGGCGCATTTCCTCTGCGACCTGCGCGATGTGGCGCAGCCGCTGCCGCACTTCTGGGAACACACGGTCGGCAGCTGTCACGCAACCCTCGCGCTGCGAGCTGACTGGCAGACACAGCTCGCACGCGTGCATCAGGAGCTTGGCTTCCGACATGTGCGCTTTCACGGCATCCTTGACGATGACATGGGGACGCTGGTCTGTGAGGACGAGCGTCTGTTGTACTCGTTCTTCAACGCCGATCAGATCATGGACTTCCTGCTGTCAATCGGCATGCGTCCTTTCGTCGAGCTCAGCTTCATGCCGGCGCCGCTTTCCTCGGGTCCGGAGACGGTGTTCCACTACAAGGGGAACATTACACCGCCACGCGAGCTCGACGCGTGGACCGCGCTGGTCTCACGGCTGGTTGGCCACTGGGTCGAGCGTTACGGCGCGACCGAGGTGCGCGAATGGTTCTTCGAGGTCTGGAACGAACCCAATCTGCCGCAGTTTTTCCGCGGTACGCAGGCGCAGTACTTCAACCTCTATCGCGCCACGGCGCTGGCACTGAAGGCGGTTGATGCGCGGCTGCAGGTCGGCGGTCCGGCGACCGCCGCCAATGCCTGGATCGGCGAGTTCCTAGAATTCTGTCGCAGCAGTGGCGCGCCGCTCGACTTCATCAGCACGCATCATTATCCGACGGACGCATTCGGAAAGCCCGGAGACGATACCGAGGCGCAGCTGGCAGCGAGCCCGCGCAGCATACTGCGCGAGCAGGCCCGTGCCGTGCGCCACCAGGCGGGGACGCTGCCGGTGTACTACACCGAGTGGAGCACTTCTTCCAACAGCCGCGATCCGCTGCACGATGAGCCTTATGCCGCCAGTTTCATCATCAAGACGGTACTGGAGGCGCACGCTCTGGTGCAGGGCTACAGCTACTGGACGTTCAGCGACCTTTTCGAGGAAAACTACTTTCCGTCTCGGCCTTTCCACGGTGGATTCGGCCTGCTGAACCTGCACGGCGTCCCAAAACCTGCGTACCGTGCGTTCGAGCTGCTGCATGGCGTGGGCACGGAACTCCTGCCGGTCTCGGGCACGCACCCGACGGTGGACTGCTGGGTGGTGCGCGGCGCGCAGGAGCTCAGCGTGCTGATCACCAACTATGCCCAGCCGCGCCACCCGATCTGCACCGCTGAGGTACGGGTGGTGCTGCGCAACTGTCAGGCCCAAGCCGGGACCCTGCGCCGCATCGATGCGCACCACGCCAATGCGAAGCGCTTGTGGACGCAGTGGGGCGCACCGCGCTATCTGAGCGCCGAGGAGGTACGCGCGCTGGGCGCAGCTTCGATGTGTACGCCGGCTGCGCTGGCCTGCGTACGGCGCGGGGACGATACGCTGGTCGAGGTGAATGTCCCGCCGCACGCTGTCGCGTGCGTGCGTATCGCGACCACCCGCGCTTGATCACGGTGCCTGCGGGGATTTCTTCCCCCAACGCGGCCACAGCCGCAGATTGCGCACCATCACTACCCCGGCAAAGATGATCAGCGAGCCCAAGAGCTGCGTTCGGTCCAGCCGCTCATCGAGAAGCACCCAGCCGGTGAACACCGCCACGACCGGATTCACGTACGCGTAGGTCCCGATGCGCGAGGGGGTCTCGTGCAGGAGCAGATAGGTGTAGGCCACGAAGCCGAAGGTCGAGCTGAAGATGGCCAGAAAGACGATGGCGCAGATGCCGGCGGGGGACCAGGTCCACTGCGCCGCTGCGCCCCCAGCCAGCCCGATCCCGGTGAGTAAGGCGCCGCCGCACAGGAGGTAACCGGCGGTGAAGGCCAGAGGATCGCACGCCGCGTGCGACTCGCGGATTACCGTCGTCGCCAGAGCCCACGAGAGCGAGGCGCACAGTATCAGCAGTTGCCAGCCCACCTGCGCCTGCGCCCCGAACCCCCTGGCCGAGAGCAAAACCGCCACGCCACAGAAGCCGACGCCCAGTCCGGCCCAGGTGCGGGCATTGACCGGTGTGGCGCGGCGACCGTACATGCCGAGCCATGCGATCCAGAATGCGGAGCTCGAACTGATCAGGGCCGCCTGGTTGGACGCGACATGGCGCAGCGCCAGGACTGCAAGACCGTTGCTGATCACGATGCCGAACACGGCCGCAGCCGCGACCGAGCGCCACTCGCGTGCGCTGCGCGGCATGCGCAGGCCGCGCACGCGGGCGATGCCGGCGAGAAACAGGCCGGCAAGCAGGAAGCGCGCGCCGGCTGCGAGAAATGGCGGCAGCGCCAGTGCCATGATGCGATTCACCGCATAGGTGACGCCCCAGACGATGTAGATGACGGCAAAAGCGAGCTGGATTTTTGCGCGGCTGAGGCTCAGCAGCAGTGATTGCGGTGCGCGGCTCGCCTCGCTCCTCACGGGGCGAATTCGTCAGCCGCGACATCGAGCAGGGTGGGACCCGGCCGCTGCAACGCCAGCCGCAGCTCGCGGCTCAGCTGCTCGGGCGAGCGCACGCGGGCGGCAGAGGCGCCGCACGCCGCCGCGAGGGCTACGAAGTCGGGGTTGCGTGCCACGACGCCGATCGGCGCGACGCCGGCGGCGCGCATGTCATGCCGGATCTGCCCGAGCACGCCGTTGTTCCACAGCATCACCACCACGTTCAGGTCGAGCTCCACCGCGGTCATCAGCTCCTGCTGGGTCAGCTGAAAGCCGAAGTCACCGGCGAGCGCAACGATGGCGCGCTGCGGCTGAGCGATCTTCGCGCCGATGGCCGCCGGCACCGCGAACCCGAGCGCGCCGTACCCGCAGGGGTGAAACCACAGGCCGGGGCGTTCGGCGCGGAAGGCATAATTGCCAAGGTAGGCAATCTGGGTCATGTCACTGAACACCGCGCCGTCGGAGGGCAGTGCGGCGCGCAGCGCCTCGAGGGCAACGAGCCGGGCGCGGCCGCCGCTGCCGAACTGACTCTCGATTTTCACCCGCCACGCGGCGGCCTCGCCCGCGGCGGTGCGCCAGCCTTGGCGTGGCGTCGCGCCACGCGCCAGTTCCGCAACGGCGCCAGCCGCATCGCCTGCGATGCGTACCTGCGCGGCATAGGGGTCAGAGAGTTTGGCCGGGTCGACGTCAATGCGTACCAGCGGACCGCCAAGGGTGAGGCGGGTCGCCATATAGGTATCGGTCTCCGAGAGCTCGGTGCCCGCGGCAACCACGACATCCGCGGCGGCGATGAGCTCGCGCACTGGCGCATAGGGGAGACTTGCACCGAGGCTGGCTGGGTGGCTCTCGGCGATGACCCCCTTGCCGGCCACGGTAGTCACCACGTACCCGTCGACCGCCTCGATCAGCTGTTTAAGTCCCGCACCGGCGTGGCGGGCGCCGCCCCCGGCGATAAGCAGCGGCCGCGCTGCTGCGGCAAGCAGGCGCCGCGCAGCGCCGAGTGCCTCCGGCGCGACCACCGCAGTAGCCGCTGCGCTCACAAAGAGCTCCGCACGCAGCGAGGTGCGCTCGGCGAGCAGGTCGAGCGGTATGTCGATGTAGGCCGGCCTGGGACGCGGCGCGTGCAGGGCGGCGAACGCCTGCCCGAGATGCTCACGCAGCTGCTCTGTGGTGAGCGCGCTGCCGGCAAAGCCGGTCACACCGGCAATGCAGGCGCGCTGATCGGTCAGCTCGTGCAGCACCCCCCAGTGTCGTCCCAGGGAAGCGCGCACGGGTGTCGTGGCGATGACCAGCAGCGGCACCGAATCGGAGTATGCCTGGGCGACTGCGGTCACGACATTGGTCAGGCCCGGGCCGGAGATGACAAAGACGGCGGCCGGGCGGCCGCTGACGCGCGCGTAGCCGTCGGCCGCGAAGCCCGCGTTCTGCTCATGCCGTGCCAGGACGTGCCGAACACGCGAGTGTTCCAGACCTCGATACAGCTCGATGTTGTGTACGCCGGGGATGCCGAACACGGTGTCGATGCCGTTGACGGCGAGCGTCTCGACGAGGTATTGCCCGACGGTCGCGGCGGCGCTGTTCATGCCTGCGGAATTTTATCATCGCCCCGGCGGACAGCCATGATGCGCGGCGCGGCGAATCGCGGCGCGCGCCAGCCACGGCTGCGTGCCGACTTAGGCGGGGGGCAGCGCGGCGGCCGGCGCGGCGAGCTTGGAGCGGCGCCAGCCATAACAGAAATACACGACTAGACCGAGCGCCATCCACCACGCGAGGCGCTTCCAGGTTGGATTGGGCAGAAACCACATGAGCAGGGCGCAGCTGAGAAACCCCAGCGCGGGGATCAGCGGCACCCAGGGGGTACGGAAGGGGCGGGGCGCAAGCGGGGCGGTGCGCCGCAGTACGACCACGCCCACGCAGACGATGGCGAACGCGAGCAGCGTGCCGATCGATACCAGATCACCGAGCGTGGACAGCGGCACAAGGCCGGCGAGCACCGCGGCCAGCCCCCCGGTGATCACCGTGCCGGCCACCGGCGTCTCGCTGCGGCCCCGCAGGCGCGCGAACGCGGGGGGCAGCAGACCGTCACGGGCCATCGAGTAGAAGATGCGGGCCTGCCCGACGACGCTGGCCAGCACCACCGGGACCAGTCCGAGGATAGCTACGACTGCGACCAGGATCCGTACCGGCCCGAGCGCGCGTTGGGCGCCGCTGAGTGCGAAGTACAGCGGATCGGATACGCCCAGGGAGCGGTAGTCGGCGAGTCCGGTGACCACGATGCTCACCGCGACGTACAGCACGGTGCAGATCACGAGGGAGGCAAACAGGCTCAGCGGCAAGGTGCGCTGCGGATCGCGTGCTTCTTCGGCGAGCGTCGCCACCCCGTCGAAGCCCACGTAGGCGAAGAACAGCGTGCCGGCGCCGCTGAGCACGCCGGAGACGCCGAAGGCGCCCGATGTGCCGGTATTGGGCGGAATGAACGGGTGCCAGTTCTGCGGATGCACGAAGTGCGCACCGACGATGACGAGGATGGTGAGCGCGACGATCTTGGCGACGACGATGACGTCATTGACGGCGGCCGAGGCCCGCATGCCCGCCAGCGGCAACGCGGTACAGGCGAGCACCACCAGGGCCGCGGGCAGGTCGAACCACGCCCCGGTCAGCCTGAGGTGCTCATCGGGCGTGGCGGCCCACGGCGCCTGGGCGAGCACCGCAGGTAAAGACAGGCCGAGGTCGTGCAGGGCGGACTGCACGTAACCTGACCAGCTGACGGCAACCACCGAGGCCGCAAGTCCCCACTCCAGCACCAGACACCAGCCGATGATCCAGGCCGCAAGTTCGCCTAAGGTCACGTAGGCGTACGAGTAAGCGCTTCCGGACAGGGGCACCATCGCGGCGAATTCCGCATAGCACAGCCCGGCGAAGAAGCAGGTGATGCTCGCCAGCACGAAGGACAGTGATACGGCAGGCCCGGCATGATGAGCGGCTATATCGCCGGTGAGTGAGAAGATGCCGGCACCGACGGTGCAGCCGACACCGAACGCGGTGAGGCTCACCACCCCGAGCGAGCGGCGCAAGCGCGAGCGGCGCTCACCGTAGGCGTCCTCAAGACACGAATCGAGGCTCTTGCGTGACGTTGCACCCATTACGGCAGCCTAGCACGCAAAAAAAAAAGCGGAGCGGCACCGGCCGCTCCGCTTGATCTGCGCTCGCGGCAGTCTAGGGCTCGAGCGCCTGCAGGTAGTCAAAGAAATTGGCCCAGTCCGGCGTGCCGAGCCCGGTTGCCTGGTCAAAGCCAGGGCGCGCATCCCAATACCAGTTGTCGCCCTTGGTGATGTCCTTGAACGCCGCGTGGCGGCCCTGGCGGGCACCCGGCAGCAGCGAGATCAGGTACATCGGCGGGTTGAGCAGGCCGATGCGGTGATGCAGCGCCTGCACGAACAGGTTGCTGACCCCGTTGAGCTCGGGGGCTACGAAACTCGTGCCGCCGGCCTGGTACATGCCGGGCGGACCGTTGCTCGGATCGCTCGGGCTGTAGTAGAAGAGGTAACCGGTCTGCGGGTCGGCATTGGTCGAGACATCCGGCACATTGCGTCCGGCAAAATGAGCCGGAGCCGTAAACAGCTTCTGCTTCGGTGGCGGGGTCAGCTCGATGAGTGCCTGACCTGAGACGGTCTGTGCGGTCCCCGGCGTGGACCACTGATAGAAGGGCAGCTTGAAGTAGATGCTGACGCCGCCGCCGGTGCCGACCGGATAGGTGCCGCACTCGAGGGCGGTTTGTCCGAAGGCATCGCACAGCGGCTGCAGGTAATCCCAGCCCCAGGCGCGCTCCTGTTTGATGTCGATATTGATCAGATTTCCGGTGGGGCCCGTGTAGGTCTGCAATCCCGGCAGCGTCGTTCCACCGGCCGCCGTGATGTAGCGCTGCATCGCCGGATCATCCACGGACAGCACTGCGTTGAAGGTCTGCGGCTGGCCGGGGGAGGGTGTGAGCGGGAAAAAGTCCGTGCTGTCATACGCACCCGCATCGCCGGCCGCGGCAAACCAGGTCTGCCCCTGCAGCGCCGCCTGCGCGAGCAGATCATCGGTGGCGCGGATGATATCGGTCTGGCTGCCCGTGACCGGATCGGTGATCGTTCCCTGCCCGATGACCGGATCGGGGCCGTCGAGCGCCTCCCATTCACCCCAGCTGGTCGAGACGGTGTCGGCGCGGTTGGCATCGATCGCAGCGGCGAAGGCGTCGGCAAAGCCCTGATTGGTGTTGGGTGCCTCGTAAACGAGGATTTTCGCTCCCGGGGCGAGGCCGCCGGACTGCTCCACATCGAGGGTGGTCTCGTCGGAGCCGGACTCATCACTCGCAGGTCCGGAGCCGCCGTCGACCTGGATTTCGGTGATGCGGTTAGGCAGCACCGGCACACCGACCGCACTCCAGTAGTTGTAGGCGTCGCTTTGCGTGAAGGAGGCGAGCGTTACGATGCCGATGGTGCGCCCCTTGCCGCTCACTCCCTGGTGGTAGAGCGGATTCAGATCGTAGTACTGCGCATAGTCGAGCACCGTCCAGGAGCCCGGCGGGTCGGTGGTGCTGGTGCCGTTGTTCGTGCTCGGCTGGCGCAGCGGCGCCTTCAGTGGATTACGCAGCCGCGGCGCGAGACGCGGGCGGTTATCAAGACCCATGACGGCGCGCACCACCCCGGCCACCGCGGCCGGGAGGTGTGGCGCGGCCGCCGGTGCATGGTACTGATACTCGGGGCTCTTCGCCGTGGCAGCCACCTGGAAGGTGTGCATCTCAACGCCGAAGGCCTTCTCGATCTGCGCGAGCGTCCCGCTGACATGGAGGTGTGCGGTCGATGCGCGGCTCACGCTAAGCCCGGAGGCCTCGAATGCCTCGGTGACCGCGCGCACCGTGGCATCAGTCGGACCGAACTGCGCGGCAAACTGCTCGGGAGTGAGGAACTGCCGGTACTGAGGCGAACCGCGCGTGTAGACCGCCTGAATGAGCTGATCGAGCTCGGCCGTGTTGCGCAGGCTTAAGGCCACCGTGACGGTGATGCGGGCATTGCCGCTCGCGGCGCTCGGACCCAGGTCCATCGCGGCCACCGGTCCATGCGGATAGGGCGCGGCACTGGCGCCCGCAGCGAGCGCAACGCCAACGGCCGCGAGCCAGGACTTCCTGATGTTCATACGATCCCCTTGTGCTGAGCCGCCTTTGTTTTGATATGGCGGCGCAGGCGACGATGCGCGCCGCAGCAGGTGAAGGCAAGCCCCGGGAGCGCCCGCCTCTGTGACATAAGCGGGGCTGGCTCTGGCGTGGCGTTTAGCTGCAGGCCCTCACCCGCACCCCGGGCAGTGCGGGCGCGTCTTAAGAAATGTCTGCCCGCGCGCTCAGGCGCTCTTCGGGGGGACGGTGCCGTTCGGGGTCAGGTGATCGATAGCGGCCGGCAGGTGCTGGGCGATCTTCTGGGTCAGTTCCTGCGGGCTCATGCCGGTCTTTGCCGCGATCTGATTGATGACTCCGCCGAACACCGAGCTCACCTGCTCCGGTGAGATGGACTGATTCGGTCCGGTACTCACCCAGGAGCGCACCGTGTTACCCAGCCCCTGCTGCTCCATCTGTGTGACGATTCCCTGCACTCCGCCGTGCTGCTGCACGAACGAATTCATTGCGGTGACCACACCCGCCCCTACGGCACCGCCCAGCAATCCGTCGAGTAGACCCATGATCGTATCCCCGGTCGTGTTGAGGTTCTTCCCTGCCCGCATTCTGCGGCAAAGCGCGCTCCACGCTCAAGACGGGTGCCAGCGTGGTGCATTGCTTCCAGGGCCCGGAGCCTTCCGACGGCTGCCGAATTATTATATTATTACGACGACATTAAAAAAACGTCGCGGCGCAGTGAAGCTCGGAACTTCCTGACCACGATGAGGTTTTGGGCGGCAGTGGATGGTGCGCAAATCATGAGACAAGTGAAGACGCTGGGTCTTCTGGGAACCGGAGTGATCGGCGGCGGATGGGCAGCGCGGGCGCTGCACTTTGGCATCGACGTGGTCGCCGCCGACGTCAAGCCGGAAATGGAGAGCTGGATCCGCGGTGCGGTGGACAACGCCGAAGGCGCGCTGGCGCGGCTGACGCTTGCCCCCTTGCCCCCCAAGGGGAAGCTGTCCTTTACCACCGACCTCAACGGCATGGCGGCCCAGGTCGACTTCATTCAGGAAAACATCCCGGAGCAACTTGAGCTCAAGCAGCGCATTCTCGCGCAGGTCAGCCGCCACGCACCGGCTGACGTGATCATCGCCTCGAGCACCTCCGGACTCATGCCGACCGAGCTGCAGCGCGACATGCAGCACCCGGAGCGGTTCCTGGTCGCACACCCGTTCAATCCGGTCTACCTGCTGCCGCTGGTCGAGCTGGTCGGAGGTGCGAAGACCTCGGCGGCGGCGCTCGAGGCGGCGGCGCGTTTCTTCACCTACATCGGCATGCACGCTCTGAAGGTGCGCCGCGAGGTGCCAGGGCACCTGACTGACCGGCTGCAGGAGGCCTTATGGCGCGAGATCCTGCACATGGTCAACGAGGACGTCGCCACTACCGGCGAGCTCGATGACTCGATCGTCTATGGGCCGGGGCTGCGCTGGGCGGCCATGGGCACGAACCTCATCTACCACCTCGCCGGCGGCGAAACCGGTATGCGCCACATGCTGCGCCAGTTCGGTCCGGCGCTGAAGTGGCCGTGGACCAAGCTCGAGGCGCCGGAACTGACCGAAGGCCTGATCGACAAGATGGTCGCGGGCACGCAGCAGCAGGCTGCCGGTCGCTCGATCCGCGAGATCGAGCGGCTGCGTGATGGCTACCTCGTGGCGATCCAGCAGGTGCTCAAGCAGTACAACATCGGTGCCGGAGCGACGCTGCGTGCGCTGGAGGAGCGGCTGTACCAGGAGGCAGCCGCGCAGGCCCCGGCCCGCATCAAGAGCGCCGTGGACTCCGGCGCGCTGCTGCGCCTGGTCGAGTGCGAGGTGCGCCCGGAGTGGATCGACTACAACGGGCACATGACCGACTCACGCTATCTGCAGGTGTTCGGCGATGCCACCGATGCACTGCTGCGCTATGCCGGCGTTGACGACAGCTATCGCAACTCCGGCCGCGCCCTGTTCACCGTCGAGAGCCACGTCACGCACCGCGCCGAGGCGCGCGCCATGGAGCCGCTCTACGTCACCACGCGCATCCTCGGCCTGGATGAGAAGCGTGTGCACCTGTTCCACAGCCTGCATCGCCGCCGTGATGATGCCGTGGTCGCCACCGCCGAGCAGATCTATCTGCACGTGAGCGGCGGCAAGAGCGCGCCCATGGACCGCGCGGTGCACGAGGTGCTCGCCGCGGTGCACCAGGCTCACGCCAAGCTGCCCGTCCCGGCCCAGGCCGGTCGCGTGGGCCGCCCGGCCGCCTGAGGACGCGGAAGCGTCCCCCCGAGCCATGCCCAAGATCGTCGATCACGACAAGCGGCGCGATGAGATCGCCCTCGTCGCATGCCGGGTCGTGGCGCACTACGGCTTCGATCAGGCGACCATCGTGCGCATCGCCCGGGAGGCCGGCTACACCACCGGCATGGTGGCGCACTACTTCGACACCAAGCAGGACATCATCGTCGCGGCGCTGCGGCTGCTGATGCGGCGCATTGAGGAGCGGCTCAATCCTGACACCGCGCGCACACCGGTCCCGGACCTGCTGACCCTCCTGAGCGAGGCTCTGCCGATCGATGAGACCCGCTACAACGAGTGCGCCTTCTGGATCGCCTTCTGGGGGCAGGTGCCGGCTGACCGGCGTCTGAGGGCGATCAACGCCTGGCTGCACCGCGCCTATCTGCGCCTGTTCGAACGGTGCCTGGCGCGCAGCTGGACGGACTGGAGCCGCTGGCCGGCCGCGGTGCGCGCGCAGGTGCTGCGTTCTGTGGTCACCTTCATAAACGGCATTACCGCCAGCACCGTTGCCAGCCGCGCCGACTGGCCGGCCCAGCGCCAGGTGCAGCAGCTGCGGCTGCAGCTGCAGCTGCTGCACGGCTGGGCGTCGGGTCACGGGCACGAGGCGCTGCCCAAGCGCAGCAGCAAGGCGCTCGCTTAGCACAGCCTGGGGGAGTCACCATGAATTTTGCGCTTACCGAAGAGCAGGAGCTGATCGTCAAGACCACGCGCGAGTTCGTGCGTACGGAGCTGGTGCCGCACGAGCAGGAGGTGGAAGACAGCGGCGTGCTGCGTGAGGAGTTGTACCGCGAGCTCAAGGCGAAGGCGATCGCGGCCGGCCTGTACGCGGCGAACATGCCCACCGAGGTGGGCGGCGCGGGCCTGGATGCGGTGAGCTGGGTGCTGTACGAGAAGGAACTCGGCTACACCGGCTATGCCCTGCACTACAACTGCGTGGCGCGCCCCTCCAACATCCTCATGGCCTGCGCCGGCGAGCAGCGTGAGCGCTACCTTCTGCCCACGGTGCGCGGTGAGCGCGTTGACTGCCTGGCCATGACCGAACCGGGCGCCGGCTCGGACGTGCGCGGCATGAAGACGACCGCCGTCGAGAAGGGCGGCGACTTCGTCATCAACGGCACCAAGCACTTCATCAGCCACGCGGACCACGCCGATTACGTCATTCTGTTTGCCGCAAGCGGCGAGGAGGACTCCGCACGTGGCAAGAAGAAGCGCATCACCACCTTCCTGGTGGACAAGGGCACCCCGGGGTTCGCGGTGCGGCCCGGCTACCGCAACGTCTCACACCGAGGGTATAACAACAGCATCCTCGAGTTCAGTGACTGTCGCGTGCCACGCTCAGCGGTGCTCGGCGAAGTGCACCGCGGTTTCGAGGTCGCCAACACCTGGCTCGGCTCGACGCGCCTGCAGGTGGCGGCGACCTGCCTGGGCCGCGCCGAGCGCGCGCTGGAGGCGGCCAAGCAGTGGGCCGTGCAGCGCGTGCAGTTCGGCCAGCAGATCGGCAAGTTTCAGGGCGTGAGCTTCAAGCTCGCCGACATGGCGGTCGAGCTGCGTGCCGCCGAGCTTCTGACGCTGGAAGCAGCCTGGAAGGTGGAGCAGAAGACCGCCACCGACATGGACATGGCGATCGCGAAACTCAAAGCCTCGGAGATGCTGCAGATGGTGGCCGATGAAGCCCTGCAGATCCACGGCGGCATGGGGCTGATGAGCGAGCTGCCGCTCGAGCGCATCTGGCGCGATGCGCGCATCGAGCGCATCTGGGACGGCACCAGCGAGGTGCAGCGGCACATTATCTCGCGCGCGCTGCTGCGGCCACTCGGCGGCTGAAGCGCCGGCGGCTCAGCGCCCCTTCCACTCGGGCTTGCGCTTCTCCGCGAAGGCGCGGGCGCCTTCCTTCAGGTCCTCCGAGCGGATCACCTTTTGCACGGCTTCAAGACTGTCGTGCAGCTCGAAGGCGGGGCCCTCCGGAACCATCTCGGTGTGGCGCAACAGCTGCTTGATGGCGGGGAACAGCAGCGGTGGCCCGGCGGCGAGCTGCTGTGCGATCTCACGCGCCTTGGCAAGGCCCTGGCCTTTGGGAACGACGTGGTTGGCCAGCCCCCAGTGCTTGGCCTCGGCGGCATCCATCCAGCGCCCGGTCATGAGGAACTCGACCGCGACGTGGTAGGGGATCCGGCGCCGCAGCTTGATGGTACCGGCATCAGCGAGCACGCCCACGTTGATTTCGGGCAGCGCGAAGCGTGCGTGCTCCTCCATCACGATGATGTCCGTGCCGAGGACGATCTCGAACCCGCCGCCGCAGGCGATGCCGTTCACCGCCGCGATGAGTGGCTTGTTGAGGTTGCGCGGATAGTTGAGGCCGCCGAAGCCGCCGACACCCCAGTCAGAGTCGGATTCCTCGGTCGTGGCGGCGGCCTTCAGGTCCCAGCCCGGGCTGAAAAAGCGCTCCCCCGCGCCGGTGATGATGGCTACGCGCAGCGCGGGGTCATCGCGGAAGGCGCTGAAGACCTCGTTCAGGCGCCGGCTCGCGGCCAGGTTGATTGCGTTGGCCTTAGGCCGATCGATGGTGACTTCGAGGATCGGGCCCTGGGTCGTGGTCAGGATTCCATCGGACATGATCAGTGCTCCTCGCGCAGGCGGATGAGCGCATCGACGGCGACGGCCCCCGCGCCCAGCGGGCGAACGATGACGGGATTCAGGTCGAGCTCGGCCAGCTGCTCGAGGTGCGCGCTCGCATAGCGCGTGCAGGCGAGGATGGCCTCAACCAGCGCCGGTACATCAGCCGCCGGGCGGCCACGAAAGCCACGCAGCAGCGGCGCCATGCGCAGCTGCCCGAGCGCCGCCTCGATGGCCGCGGGCGTAAACGGCGGCAGCAGGCTCACGCTGTCGCGCAGCAGCTCGGTGAGCACGCCACCGGCGCCGAGCACCAGCAGCTGCCCGAACTGCGCATCGACCGACAGCCCGACCAGCACTTCGGCGACGCCATCGGTGATCATCTGCTCGACCAGCACCGTGTCGGAGAGGTGCGCCAGGCGCTGCGCCGCCGCCGCCGCGTCCTTGGGCGTACGCACGTTGAGGATCACGCCGCCCACTTCCGATTTGTGCTCTAGTTTCGCGCCCGCGGCCTTGATCACTACCGGAAATCCGAGTGCGCCAGCGGCATCCGCGGCGTCCCGGACCGCGACCACTGCCGAGCGCGGTACCGGCACGCCGTAGGCGGCGAGGGCGCCCTTGCCCTCATGCTCGGCCAGCGCGTGTGCGTTGCGCAGCGGCTGGCGCGGGATCGCCAGCTCGACCGCGCCGTCACGGCTCCACGTCTCTCCGACCGCGCCGGCGAGGTCGAGTGCCTCGAGGGCCTCGCGCTGGCCTTGCAGCGGCACGATGCCGTTCTTGAGGCACAGCTCGCGTGTGGCCGCGGACAGCGACTCCGGGAGCGAGGACACCACCGCGGCGCGGGTGGCTGCCCCGGGCAGCGCCGCCGCGAACTCGCGCACCACGCTCACGTAAGCGCTGTCATCGGCCGGGGCCGGCGGGCAATCGAGCATGAACGCCACGGCGTCGTAGCCGGCGCGCTGCACCACGCTGAACATCTGCCGCTGCCGCGCAGGGTCGAACCAGATGTGGGTGTGGAAGTCGAAGGGGTTGGAGATGTGCACCCGCTCGGAGAGGATCTCGCGCAGCGCAGTCTGCGCCGGCTGCGGCAGGGGCGCGAACTCGAGGCCGAGGTTGCGCGCCGCGTCTGCGGTCATGGCCATGTCCCCGCCGGATGCACCCATGGCCAGCACGCGGCGGCCGCGCAGCGGCCCGCCGGCGTGGAAGATCTTCAGCGTCTCGCACAGCGTGGCGAGTGACTCGCAGCGTGCCACTCCGGCCTGGCGGCAGAAAGCATCGAACGCCCCGTCGGCTCCGGCCAGGGACCCGGTGTGCGTGCGCGCCGTCTCTGCGGCGGCAGCCGTGCGTCCGGCCTTGATGAGCGCGAGCGGCTTGCCCGCGCCACGCGCGGCCGCTACGGCGCTGGCAAAGCGACGCGCGTCCTTGATGCCTTCCAGGTACAGTCCGAAGGCGCTGACGCGCGGATCATCGCTCAGCAGCTCGATGAGGTCCTCGGCGGCGAGTCGCGTCTGGTTACCCACCGTGAGCACCGCTCCCAGTGGGAGCGAGCGGTCGTTGAAGAGCAGATTCAGGGCGATGGTGCCGCTTTGGCAGATCAGCACCACACCGCGCTCGCAGCGGGCGCCAACCACCTGGTCGGGCCACAGCGCCGCGCCGTCGAAGAAGTTGATGAAGCCGTAGCAGTTGGGGCCAAAGAAGGGCAGCTCACCGCAGGCGCTCACCAGCTCCTGCGTGAGGCGCTTGCCCTCCACGCTCGCGGTCTCGGAGAAGCCTGCGGCAAAGCACACGAAGCCCCCGGCGCCGCGCCGCGCCAGCGCACCCGCGATCGCCGGGACCTCGCGGTTGGGTGCGGCGATGAAGCTCGCGTCCGGAGCCGACGGCAGCTCATCGATGCTGCGGAAGTAGTGCTGGCGCGGCGTAGAGGGGCGCGTCGGATGGATGCGCCAGATCTCGCCGCTGTAGCCGATGACCTTGCTGGCCGCCTGCACCGCATCCGCCCACGTGCCCCCGATCAGCGCCAGACTGCGCGGCGCGAGCAGGCGCTGCATGCCGCGCGAGTTCATGCGGGACGTGCGGGACGCAGCTCCATGCGCCTTGAGCCCGGCGCCCCGGCCTCCATGCCGGCCGCCGCGGTGCGCAGCGCCGCCAGCGCCGCGCTCACCTCGGGCGGGAAGGGCACGACGGACACCTTGCCCTCGTGCTGGCGCACGTGCAGCAGCATGACCTCCGCGCTCGCGGCCACGTCGGGATTTCCGGCACGCAGCAGTTCAAGCGCGGCGTGGATGCGCTTGGAATCGAGGTCAAGGATGCGCAAGGTCACGACCGCCGTATCGGTCTGCTTTACCTCGTGCAGATAGTGCAGATGCATCTCCAGCGTGTACAGGGTGCCGCCGGTGCGCTGCCGATAGGCCGCATCGAGTCCGACGCGGTCCATGAGCGCATCCACGGCCTCGCTGAAGATCAGCGCATAGAACGCATCGCGCAGATGGCCGTTGTAGTCGATCCAGTCGCTCCGGATCGGCGTCTCGTGGATGCGGATTCCGGCCACGTCAGTTGAGCTGCAGCCGCTCGCGCGCCTGCGCCGGACCGACGACGCGGGCGCCCATTGCCTCGATGATCGTGCGCGCCTTCTGCACCAGCTGCGCGTTGCTGGCGTAGACCCCGCGGCTCAGATACAGGTTGTCCTCGAGGCCGACGCGCACGTTGCCACCGAGCAGGATCGACTGCGCCACCCAGGGCATCTGCATGCGGCTGATCGCAAACGAGCTCCACACGCTGTGCTCCGGGAGCGAGTTCACCATGGCCAGCAGGTGTCCGGTGTCGGCCGGCACGCCGTAGGGGATACCGGTGCACAGCTGGATCATCGCCGGCCCGGGGATCAGCCCCTCCTTGACCAGCTGCTTCACGAACCAGAGGTTGCCGGTGTCGAACACCTCGAGCTCCACTTTGACCTTGAGGTCGCGCAGGATCGCCGCGCCTTCGCGGCAATAGTCCGGGGTTGATATGTAAGCCCGGTTACCGTCGCCGAAGTTGAGGGTGCCGCAATCCAGGGTGGCGATGTCGGGGCGGTAGGCCCCTTCCTCGCACAGGTCGATGACGTGCTGCATGCGTGCCTTCTGGGTCACGAAGTCCGACCCGGGCGCCGGGGTATCCTTGAGCCCGTCCTTGCCGATGCAGATGTACCCGCCCATGCCGCAGGTGAGGTTAACCAGCACGTCGACCTTGCTGTCGCGGATGCGCTTGACCACTTCGCGGTAGTGCTTGGTAGCCATGCTGAACTCCCCGGTCTCCGGGTCGCGCACGTGAATGTGTACGATGGAGGCGCCGGCCCGTGCGGCCTCGATGGCAGAGTTCGCGATCTGCTCGGGCGTGACCGGACAGTGAGGGCTTTTGGTGACCTTGGTGTCGTCGCCGGTGATGGCGCAGGTGATGATGACGTCTGGGTTCATGGCGCCCTCGCGAGAGTGTCGCGTGACATGGTAATATTATGGCGACAATAATATAACGCTGCGGCGCGCTGCGGCAAGCCGCAGCCTAGGAGCGCTCATGCAGACCGAAATGCTGATTGCGGGCCGTCTGGTGCGGGGCGAGGGCGAGCCGGAGAGCGTGCTCGATTCCGCCACCGCGGCGCAGATCACCACCGTCAATGGCGCCTCCGCCGCCCAGGTGGAGGCGGCCGTGGCGGCTGCCGAGGCGGCCTTCCCGGGGTGGGCGCGCACGCCGCCGAAGGAGCGCGCGACGCTGCTGCTGCGCATCGCTGACCGCATCGAGGCGGAAGCGGCGGCCTACGCGGGGCTCGAGTCGCGCAATACCGGCAAGCCCTTGGCGGCCGCTCTGAACGACGAGATGCCTTCGATCGCGGATGTCTTCCGCTACTTCGCCGGCGTGTGCCGGGCACCGCAGGGCCTCGCCGCCGGTGAGTATCTGCCCGGTCATACCAGTCTCATCCGCCGCGACCCGGTGGGAGTGGTCGCCTCGATCGCCCCCTGGAACTACCCGCTGATGATGGTCGCGTGGAAGATCGCGCCGGCCATAGCCGCCGGCAACACCCTGGTGCTCAAGCCCTCCGAGCAGACCCCGCTGACGGCGCTCAAACTGGCCGCCCTGCTGGCCGAGGTGCTGCCGCCGGGGGTCGTGAACATCATCTGTGGCCGCGGCGAGCCGGTCGGACGGCTCCTGACCAGTCATCCGCGCGTACGCATGGTCTCGCTCACCGGCTCGATTGCGACCGGCCAGAAGATCCTCGCCGCGGCGGCGGATAACCTCAAACGCACGCACCTGGAACTCGGCGGCAAGGCGCCCGTGGTGGTTTTTGACGATGCGGACGTGGAGGCGCTCGTCGCCGGCGTGCGCACCTTCGGTTTCTACAACGCCGGACAGGACTGCACCGCGGCATGCCGCTTGTATGTCGGGCGCAGCATCTACGAGCGCGTGGTCGCCGATCTGACTGCCGCGGTGCGCTCGATCAAGGTCGGCACCCAGCAGGAGGCGGGCGTGGAGATGGGGCCGCTGATCTCGGCGGCGCATCGCGAGCGCGTGGTCGGCATGGTCGAGCGCGCCGCCGCGACCCGGCACGTCGAGGTGACGACCGGCGGCAAACTGCGCGGCGGCGGCGGTTTCTTCTTCGAGCCCACCGTAATCGCCGGAGCACGCCAGGACGATGAGATCGTGCAGCGCGAGGTGTTCGGTCCGGTCATCTCGGTGACGCCGTTCAAGGACCCGGCCGAGGCCGTCCGCTGGGCCAACGACTCCGAGTATGGGCTCGCCTCATCGGTGTGGACGCGCGATGTGTCACGGGCAATGCAGGTCGCCGCGCAGCTGCAGTACGGCGTGACCTGGATCAACACGCACTTCGCCACGGTGAACGAGATGCCGCATGGCGGCTTCAAGCGCTCCGGGTACGGCAAGGACATGTCGGTGTACGCACTCGAGGACTACACCGTGGTGCGGCACGTGATGGTCAAGCTGTAGACGTGCGCGGCCGGGTGCGGGTTCTGTTGGCGGCGGCGGCGCTCGCGTGCGGCGCCCTGGTGGGCTGCGCGCGCAGCGCCGACCCCCATGCCGCGGCGGAAGAGAAGGTCCTGCACATCTACAACTGGGCGGACTACATCGGCAAGGACACCCTGGCCGATTTCGAGGCGCGCACCGGCATCAAGGTGGTGTACGACACCTACGATGCGGACGAGACGCTCGAGGCGAAGATGATGGCCGGGGACTCCGGCTACGACGTCGTCAGCACCTCGAGCGACTATTTCGGCCGGCAGATCAAGGCCGGCATCTACCGCCGGCTCGACAAGTCCCTGCTGCCCAACTGGCACAACCTCGATCCGCATATCCTCACGCTCGAAGCGCACGCCGATCCGGGCAACCGCTACGCCATGCCGTACCTGCGCCACGTGAACGGCTTCGCGTACAACGTGACCATGATCCGCGCCCGCATGCCGGATGCGCCGGTGGACAGCCTGGACATGATCTTCAAGCCGGACGTAATCCGCCGCTTCGCCGATTGCGGCGTGACCTTCCTCGACTCCGCGGAGGACGTGCTGCAGCTCGCGCTCAATTACCTGCACCTCGACCCGAATACCTCGAGCGCGGCGGACTACGCACAGGCCGAGAAACTCCTGCTCGCGGTGCGCCCCTACATCCGCGCCTTTGATTCGACCGAGTACATGAACGGGCTCGCGACCGGGGACTTCTGCATCGCCATGTCGTGGTCGGCCGATTACGCCACCTCGCGTGCGCGTGCCAAGGCGGCCGGCCTGGATGTGCCGCTCGCCTTCACAATTCCGAAGGAAGGCTCGAACTTCGCCTTCGATGCGCTGCTCATTCCCGCCGACGCACCGCACCCGCTCGCCGCGCACGCCTTCCTCAACTACATCCTCGAGCCGAAGGTGATCGCCGCGATCACCAACGAGATCCATTACGCCAACGACAACCAGGCAGCCGATGCCTACGTAGAGCCGCAGATCCTCCACGACCCTGCGCTCTATCCGCCGCCCACCGTGGAGGCGCGGCTGTACATCGCCGAGGAAGCCTCACCGACGCTCGAGCGTCTGCGCACCCGGACCTGGACGCGGGTCAAGACCGGCTTGTGAGAGAGACGGGCGCTCAGGCGCCCTTGGCGGCGAGCTGCGTCTCGAGCGTGCGGCGGCGGTCGCTGCGCACCATCAGATAGCTGGCCGCCAGCACGCACACCCCGACGCTGCACACGATGACGCTCGCCAGCGCGTTGACCTCGGGACTGACGCCGAGCTTTACCTTGGAATAGATCACCATCGGCAGCGTGCTCGCCCCGGGGCCCGCGACGAAGCTCGAGATGACCAGATCATCGAGCGAGAGGGTGAAGCATAAGAGCCAGCTGGAGATTATCGCGGGGGCGATGATCGGCAGCGTGATCTCCATGAACGCCCGCGCCGGACTTGCTCCCAGGTCCATGGCCGCCTCCTCGAGGGAGCGGTCGGCGGCGGCGAGGCGTGACTGCACCGTCACGGTGACGTACGCCGTGCAGAAGGTGACATGGGAGAGGACGATGGTGGTGAAGCCGCGATGCGGCCAGCCGAGCATCTGCACCATCGAGACAAACAGCAGCAGCTGCGTGATGCCGGTGATGATCTCGGGCATCACCAGCGGCGCATTCACCATGCCGGTCAACAGCAGTCGTCCGGGGAAGCGCGCAAAGCGCACCAGGGCGACCGAGGCGAGCGTGCCGAGGATCACCGCCCCGGTGGAGGCTGCGACCGCAACTTCGAGCGACAGCAGCGCCGCTTCCAGCAGCTGCCGGTTGTGCACCAGTTCCGTGTACCAGCGCGTGGAGAAGCCGCTCCAGACATTGACCAGGGGGAGCTGTTGAACGAATAGGCGATGAGCACCAGGATGGGCAGGTACAGCGCCCCGATGCCGCCGAACAGCACCGTGGTCAGGAACGCGGAAGAGCGTCGTTCCATGCCCTCAGGCCTCGATCTGGCGCACGTTGTAGTACTGGTAGATGGCGATCGGCCCGGCGAGCAGCAGCAGGAACGCGATCGCGACGGCCGCGGCTACCGGCCAGTCGTGGTTGCCGAAGAACTCATCCCACAGCACCCGGCCGATCATGAGGTTGTTCGGTCCGCCCAGCAGCGAGGGAATGACGAACTCGCCCACCGCGGGGATGAACACCAGCATGGAGCCGGCGATCACCCCGGGTAGCGACAGCGGCAGCGTCACATCCGCAAAGGCGCGCAGCGGGGTGCTGCCGAGGTCGGCCGCGGCTTCGAGCAGCGTCGGGTCGAGCTTCTCCAGGGTGGCGAACAGCGGCAGCACCATGAAGGGCAGGTAGGAGTAGATGATGCCGATGTAGACGGCGACGCCGGTGCGCATGATGTGCAGCGGCTGCTGGATCAGGCCCAGATGCTCGAGCAGGGTGTTGAGGAAGCCGTTGTCGCGGATGATGCCCTCGAGCGCGTAGACGCGCAGCAGGAACGAGGTCCAGAACGGCAGCATGATGATCAGCAGCAGCAGGTTCTGCGCGGACTTGGGGCTGCGCGCGATGGCATAGGCCATCGGGTAGCCGATCAGCAGGCAGATCACGGTGGAGAAGAACGCCGTGCGCAGCGAGTACAGGTAGGCGACGCCGTAGACCTCATCGGTCAGCAGATACTTGTAGTTGCCCAGGTGGATCGCCAGCTGCAGGCGGTGGTCGGGCGTGAAGGAGATGACGTCGGAGAAGGGCGGTACGTGCGGAATCGCTTCGGCGAAGCTGATCTTGAAGGCGAAGGCGAACGGTACGAGAAAGAACACCAGCAGAAAGATCAGCGGCGGCAGGATGATGAGCCAGCGGCCCGGTCGCCAGGAAGGTTTCATGTTGTGTGCTTTACCGCTGCCCGCGCGCTATTGTGCGCGATAAGCTCAGCGGGAGTGAAGCTCAGGCTCGTGGCGCGCCGCGGCGCGCCCAGAAAACGGTAGGTATTGTGGCGGTCCAGCGCAGCACTTCGCAGATCCCGGTCCCCCCTGCCGGCGGTGGCTCGCGCATCCGCCAGCGCCAGCGCCAGCGGCTGATCGATGCCTGTATCTCGGCGCTGCACATTTACGGGCCCTCGCGCACCACCGTCGAGAAGGTGGTGGCGCTGGCCGATCTCTCGCCGGGCATCGTGCGCTTCTATTTCGAGTCCAAGGCCGCCATGCTGGTCGCCTCGCTCGACTACCTGGCGCGCGAGTTCGAGGAGCGCGTCATGGCACCCGTGGCGCAGCTGCGCGAGACCCCCGTGCAGGCCCTGCGGCTGCTGGTGGAGCTCTACCTCGATGCCGACATCGCCAGCCCCCGCAAGGTGTCCGTGTGGTACTCGTTCTGGGGCGAGGCCAGCTCGCGCCAGGAGTATCTCGACATCTGCGGTAAGAAGGACGAGGACTTCGCCGTGCTCGTGCACGAGCTCATGGAGCGGCTGATTGCCGAAAGCGATGCGGCGCATCTGGATGCGGACGGGGTGGCGCTCGGACTGATCGGTGTGCTCGAGGTCCTCTGGCAGACTATCGCATTCCAGAGCGAGGCCAATATCGACCGCCGCGAGGCGGTGAATCGGGCACTCGCCTATCTGCGTTCGGTGTTTCCGGGCGAGTTTGCCCCGAACACCGCCCCGCTGGCGCTGCCCGCCGAAGGCGCGGGTGCCTCGCGCCTTCCGGCCCGCGCCTACACCGATCCGGTGCTGCTCGCGGCCGAGCGCGAGCAGCTGCTGCGGCCGGCGTGGCAGGTGCTCGGGCACGAGGCCGAGCTGCACGTCCCGGGCGATTATCTCAGCGGGGATCTGGGCGGGGAGCGCGTGCTGGTGGTGCGCGGTGAGCGCGACCGGCTGCGTGCCTTTCGCAATACCTGCCGGCGCACGCCACACGCGCTGGTTACCGAGCGCGCGGGGCAGCTGCACAGTGCGATCCGCTGCGCCACCCACGATCTGACCTATACCTTCGACGGGCAGCTGGTGCAGGGCAAGACGCCGGGAGATCTGACGCCGGTTGAGCTCACGCGGCGCGAGCGCATCGTGCTTGCCCGCGCCGCGCAGCCGGGCAGCCAGCCGCTGCCCACAACGCTCCCCTGGGACTCGTTCGCGCGGCTCGTGCCGCGCACGGTCACCGACCAGGAGGTGGCGGCGGACTGGAAGGTGCTGGTGGAGCAGTGGCTCGAGGCCGCGCATCCGCAGCAGCACTTCCTCGCTCCGAATCAGCTCTTTGACGTGCGCCCCGAGGGCGCCGTGATCCTGCAGGTCACCCCGATCGCGCCTGGCCGCACGCGCCTGCGCCGATTCGACTACGTTCCGGAGGGACGCAGCGGCCGCGGCAGCCGCGAGGCATGGAAACGCGAGATCGACGCCTGGCTCGCAGCCCAGGTCTCCCTCGCCGAGTCGACGCAGAGCGGCTTTCTCGGGGCGGTGCACGAACCGGGCGATGCAGGCCCGATAAACGCAGACCTCGCGCACTTCCGCGGCGCGATCACCCCCCTGCTGCACGCGGTGTCAGCTAAGTAGTCAGTCCGACGCTCGGCGTGTCAGGCGAAACGCGCCGGCGGCGCGCTCAGACGCGCCTCCGGGATACGCGCCCGCAGCAGGTCGTGGAACTCCACCATGCAGTTCTCGAGGCGTGACAGGGGCCCGGGCTCGTAGCTCGGGGAGGCGAGGCCCTGCTGCACGCGGCGGCACAGCGCCTCGTCCTCGCGCTGCACCTGGCGGTTGATGCGCGCGCACAGGTAGCGCGCGATGCGCATCTCGCGCCGCTCGTCCTTCAGCCCAAAGCAGGCGCCGCGGATGGTGCACTTGCCCGGTCCGCGCGGCAGCACCTGGAAAAAGTCCATCTGGTCCGGGAAGACATCGATGCCGAGGTTGGGGAGCGAGCTGTAGAAGCTCCAGCGCCGCCGATGCGCCTCGGGCAGATCGGTGGCGACCTTGCCGATCAGTTCCTGATACATGCGCTCGCTCCAGCGCGCCGAGGGCCGCTCGCGTATCCAGCTGATGCCACGCGCCACGCCGGTGAAGTTCTTCTGGTCGTCGTAGTCGGGCGTGAACATGCGATACAGACCGGGGTGTCCGATCGGCACGTGATAGGACTCGAGGTAGTTGTCCATGGCGACTTTCCAGTCACAGTCCCAGTGCTCGATGTAGGTAGGACCAATCTGCTCCATTTCCTCGAAGCGATGCGGG
This sequence comes from uncultured Pseudomonadota bacterium, assembly GCA_963825385.1. Classification (GTDB taxonomy): domain Bacteria; phylum Pseudomonadota; class Gammaproteobacteria; order Steroidobacterales; family Steroidobacteraceae; genus 13-2-20CM-66-19. The sequence continues at coordinate 429,252 of CAWGSX010000002.1, forward strand.
GCGAACTCCGCGGCGACGCCGGCGAAGATCTCCTCGAGCGGGCGCGGCTCGCCGGTCAGGCACACGAATACGAACCCGAACAGCACCTGCATGCGCACCGGCTTCAGTCCGAGCTGCGTGCGGTCCAGCGGCGGGAAGGTGTCGCGCGCGCTGATGGCGAGCAGCTCGCCGGAGAGCTTGTACGACCAGCCGTGGTAGGGGCAAACGAGTGCGCCGGGGCAGCTGCCGCTGGCATCGAGAAGACGCGCACCGCGATGACGGCAGACGTTGTGGAAGGCGCGGATCTCACCTTGTGAATCGCGCAGTGCCACCACGCTGTCGATGCCGCCGAGGTCCATGGTGACGTAATCCCCCGGCTTCTTCAGCGCGCTCACGTGGCACACGATCTGCCAGGCCGGGCGCAGGATGCGCTCGTACTCAAGACGCGTCATTTCCGGATGGTTGTAGACCCAGGCCGGCAGGGCGCGGATCAGCGGAGGCGCAAGCTGTTCAACGGCGGCGGCGTTGGCATTCATGGGAGCGGCTCCGGCGTGGGTGTATACGATCATATAATTTTACCCTAAAAAACTATATGATCATATAGACGGCGCCCGGCAGTGGTGGTAAGTTGCCGCACAAGCTGCCTTTTTTCGCATTCCCAAGAGAGCGCTCCCATGGCCAGAAACCTCACCCGGAATCACGAACATTACCGGAAGGCGCTGAAGCGCCTGCCCTTAGGTGTCGCCTCTAATTTCCGCTTCTGGGGCGAGGATCGCACGATTTATGTCAAACACGGGCGCGGCGCCCGCGTGACCGACCTGGACGACAACGTCTACGTCGACTATCGCATGGGGTACGGCCCGGCGATCCTCGGCTATGCCGACCCGCGCGTGGATGAGGCGGCCAAGCGCGGCATGGAGGTCGGCGGCGTATTCGCACTCTCCACCGAGCGGGAGTACACCGTCGCCGAGCGCATCGCCAAGATGGTGCCGGCGGCCGAACTGGTGCGCTACTCCAACTCCGGCACCGAAGCGGTGATGGCGGCGCTGCGCCTCGCGCGCGCCTACACCAAAAAGGACAACTACGTCATCCTCGAAGGCAGCTACCACGGCCTCTTCGATGCGGCGATGTGGTACACGCCGATGGAGAAATGGTCGCAGGTGGGTGACCCCCAGGTCGTCCCCTACAGCGAGGGCGTACCGCTGGCCACCCGCAACTTCGCGCATTTCGTACAGGCGAACGACGCCAACCAGCTCGAGGATGTGCTCAAGCGCCACGGGCACTCGATTGCCTGTCTGCTGATCGAGCCGATCATGGGCAACTGTCTGGGCATCGCGGCGGACCCGGCGTACGTGCGGGCCGCGCGCGAGCTGTGTGACCGTTACGGGGTGGTGCTGATCATCGATGAGGTCAAGACCGGCTTCCGCGTCGCCCGTGGCGGCGTGCAGGAACTCTACGGCGTGCGCGCGGATCTGTGCACCTTCGCCAAGGCCGTGGCCAACGGCTACCCGATCTCGGTGCTCGCCGGGCGCGAGGAGATCATGCGCAAGCTCGGCAAGGGCGTGGCGCACGGTGGCACGTACACGGCGCACCCGGTGTCCCTGGCCGCCGCGGAGAAGACCCTGGAGATCCTCGATGAGACCGACGCACTCGAGCGTATCGCCGGCTACGGCACACGGCTGCGCGCGGGCAAGAGCGCCATTCTCAAGGCACGCGGCATCGCCCACAGCTTCGTCGGCCATCCCTCGATGACCGGGCTGTACTTCGCGGCCAACCCGCCGCGCACGTACCGCGACTGGAAGGGCAGCGATTACAGCTTCTACGATGCCGTGGCCAAGGTGCTGCACGATGAGCTGGTGCTGTGCGAGCCGGACTCGCGCGAGCCGTGGTTCATCTCCGCGGCACACGATGACTCGTGCCTGAAGGACACGCTGCGCGGCTTCGAGATCGCGGTCGACCAGACCCTGAATGCCATGGGTACGCCGCGTCGGGTACCGGCCTGAGCCGCCCGGCGCGGGAGGGCGAGCCGGGCATGAACGGGGGCGCAAACCGCTACGACGCGATCGTCGTCGGCGCGGGCCACAACGGGCTCGTCAATGCCTGCTACCTGGCGCGCGCCGGCCTCAACGTGGTCGTGCTCGAGCGCAATCCGTTCATCGGCGGCGCCGCCGTCAGCCGCAGCCTGTACGAGGGCTTCACCTACTCGAACTGCTCGTACGTGTGCAGCCTGCTGCGCACTGAGATCATCCGCGGCCTGGAGCTGCCCGCGCACGGGCTGCAGATCATTCCCTACGAGGGCGGCTGCACGATGATGCGCGACGGTGGCCACCTCGCCGTCTACGACAATCACGACGCCATGCGGCGCGAGATCGCACGCCACTCGCGCCACGATGCCGAGGCCTACGACCGCTACGTGCGCGACATGCTGCGCCACTGCCGCTTCATCAAGCCGCTCTTGCTGCGTGAGCCGCCGGATCCGACCTCGTTCCGGCCCCGCGATCTGCAGGAGCTGCTGTTCCTCGGCAAGCACTTCCACAAGCTCGGCGAGGCGCGCATGTATGACACGCTGCGCTTCTTCACCATGAGCTGCGCCGACATGCTCGAGGAGTACTTCGAGAGCGAGATCGTCAAGGCACATCTGTCCGGCAGCTCGATCATCGGCACGGCGCTCGGCCCGCGCTCGCCGGGCTCCGCCTACGTGCTGCTGCACCATTACATGGGCAGCATCGACGGCGCGGTGGGCGCGTGGGGCTTCGCGCGCGGCGGCATGGGCGCGATCACCCAGGCGCTCGGTGCGTCGCTGCGCGCCAGTGGCGGCTCGATCCGCGTTGGCGCACCCGTCGCGCAGGTACTGGTGCGCGGTAGCCGGGCGGTCGGGGTGGTGCTCGAGGGCGGGGAGGAGCTGCATGCGCCGGTGGTGGTCTCGAATCTCGACGTCAAGCGCACCTTCCTGAAGACCGTCGCGAGCGAGCACCTGCCGCCGGAATTTCTCGACCAGGTGCGCAAGTTCAAGATCCGCGGCTCCTCGGGGAAGCTCAACATCGCCCTCGACGGTCTGCCGCACTTTCCGGCAATCCCGCAGGGCTCGCCCTCGACCCGTGGCGACATGCACATCACCGATACGCTCGATATGGTCGAGCGGGCCTACGATGACTGGAAGGAGGGGCGCTGGTCGCGCGAGCCCTACGTCGACATGCTCATTCCGACGCAGATCGACCCGACCATGACCCCCGACGGCAAGCACTACATGTCGGTGTTCGTACAGTACTGCCCCTACGAGCTCGCCGATGGGGAGTGGACGAGCGAGAAGCGTCAGGCCTTCGGACAGACCGTGATCGATGCGATCGCGCGCCACAGCCCGGACTTCAAGAAGCTGATCCTGCACGCCGAGATCCGCACCCCGCGCGATATTGAGAACGAGGTGGGGCTCACCGAGGGAAATATCTTCCAGGGTGAGCTCACATTCGATCAGCTGCTGTTCAACCGGCCCATCCCCGGGTACGCGCAGTACCGCGCGCCGCTGCGCGGCATGTACATGTGCGGCTCGAGCACGCACCCGGGCGGCGGCGTCATGGGCGCGCCGGGCGCCAATTCCGCGCGCGCCATCCTGCGCGACCTCGGGCGGCTGCAGTGAGCGCCTACGACGTCATCGTCATCGGCGGCGGCCACAACGGCCTGGTCTGTGCCACCTATCTTGCGCGCGGCGGAAGGCGCGTGCTCGTGCTCGAGGCCGCCGACCGCCTCGGCGGCGCGGCGGTCACCCGCGAGTTTGCGCCCGGCTTCCGCGTCTCCGCGTGCGCCCACCTGCTGCACCTCATGCCCGCCGCGCTGCAGCGCGAGCTCGCGCTGGAGAATCATGGGCTGAAGCTTGCGGCGAGCAATCTGGCCACCGTGGCGCTCGCCACCGATGCCCAGCACCTCAATCTGGCCGCGGGACGCGAAGCCTCGCTCCCGGCCCCGGATGCGCAGGCACTGCGGGAGTGGCGCGCGGTGCTCGCGCGCTTTGCGCGCACGCTGCACCCGCTGCTCGCGCAGACCCCGCCGCGGCTGGGGACGGATGCGTGGCGCGACCAGCTGGCGCTTCTGGGCATGGGCTGGCGCATCCGCCGTCTCGGCCGGCACGACATGCGCGAGCTGCTGCGCATCGGCGGCATGTGCGTGCATGACCTCCTGAACGACCGCTTCAGCTCCCCGCTCTTGAAGGGCGCGCTGGCACTGGATGCCGTACTTGGCACCAACTACGGGCCGCGCTCGCCCGGGACCGTGCTGTCGCTTCTGTACCGCCATGCCGCCTCCCAGGGCGCCGATGCGCTTGCTCTGCCGCAGGGCGGACTGGGCGCACTCGCCCAGGCACTCGGCAATGCCGCCAGCGCCGCCGGCGTGCAGGTGCGCACGGGGGCGGCCGTCGAGCGCATCCTCGTGCGCGAGGACCGCGCCGCCGGTGTCGTGCTCAGCTCCGGAGAGGAGATCGGGGCTGCGGCGGTGGTTTCCAGCGCGGACCCCAAGAGCACTTTCCTCAAGCTTCTGGGTGCGCAGCACCTGGATGCGGGGTTCGTGCGGCGCGTGACGCACGTGCGCTCGCAGGGCCTGACGGCGAAGCTGCATCTGGCGCTCGAGCGGCTGCCGCAGTTCCCGGGCTTGAGCCCCGCGGAGCTGCGCTCGCGCTTGCTCGTGGCACCGACCTCGGACTACATCGAGCGCGCCTACAATCATGCCAAGTACCGCGAATATTCCGCGCGGCCGATGCTCGAGGTCACGATTCCTTCGCTCACCGATCCGGGTCTGGCACCCGCCGGGCAGCACGTCATGTCGATCATCGTGCAGTACGCGCCCTATGCGGTGCAGGGCGGCTGGGCCGCGCAGCGTGCGCCCTTCACCGCCCGCATCCTCGAGACCCTCGCCGCGTACGCTCCGGAGCTGCCGGGAGCGGTGCGCGCCAGCGAGCTTTTGACGCCCGAGGACATCGAGCGCGAATTCCGTATCAGCGGCGGTCACTGGCATCATGCCGAGCTGGCGCTCGATCAGCTCTTGATGGTGCGCCCGGTCCCCGGTGCGGCGCAGTACCATACCCCGGTGGCGGGTCTGTTCCTGTGCGGCGCCGGTGCCCACCCGGGCGGTGGCGTCATGGGGCTGGCCGGACGCAACGCCGCGCGTACGGTCCTGAAAGAGGCGGCCTGAGCATGCTCACCGAGAGCGAACCGCATTACCGTCAGCCGCTGCTGAAGACTCCGTTCCACGAGCGGCAGCGGGCCTTGAGCCAGCTCGACAGCTTCGTGCCGTGGGCCGGCTATACGACCGTCGATGTCTTCACCAGCGTCGAGCAGGAGTACTTCGCGATCCGCAATGCGAGCTCGCTGTATGACCTGACGCCGATGGTCAAGTACCGCATCAGCGGCCCCGATGCGCTCGCTTTCCTCAACCGGCTCGTCACGCGCGATGTGCGCAAGCTCGGCCCCGGCAAGGTCGCCTATACGGTGTGGTGCGACGATGCGGGCAAGCTGATCGATGACGGCACCGTCTTTTGTCTCGCTCCCAACGAGTACCGCATCTGCACCGCCGAGCGACAGCTCGACTGGTTCGGCGCCTCGGCCGTCGGTTTCGATGTCGAAATACGCGAGGTCACCGAGGAGGTGGCCGCGCTCGCCGTGCAGGGTCCGTTGTCGGCACGCCTGCTGCGCCTCGCCGGACTGAGCGGTGTCGAGCGGCTCAAGCCTTTTGAGCACGGGGAGTTCTCGCTGGTGCACGCCGCGGGTACCGCGCCGCTCATGGTCTCGCGCACCGGCTTCACCGGCGATCTCGGTTACGAGCTGTGGATGCAGCCGGCGGACGCGGAGGCTGTGTGGGATGCGCTGATGGATGCCGGGCGCACCCGCGCGGTGCGGCCGATCGGCTCCAAGGCCCTCAACATGGCGCGCATCGAGGCGGGGTTCATCCTGCCGCACCTGGATTTTGTCTCGGCGGCCCATACGCTGTATCTGGGCACGGAGCGTTCGCCGATCGAGCTCGGGCTCGCCTGGCTGGTCGACTTCAAGAAGGGTCACTTTACCGGGCGGCGCGCGCTGCTCGCGGAAGTTGCCCGGGGTCCGCGCCGTCAGCTCGTCGGCCTGGACATCGAAGGCACCAAGCCGGCGCACAACGCGCTTCTGTACACGCAGCGCTCCGGCAAGAAAGAGGCCGGCAGCGTGACCTCGGCCACCTGGTCACCCACCTGCAAGCGCAATCTGGCACTCGCCGTGGTGGAGGCACCTTACATCGGCACCGGCTCGACGCTGTGGGCGGAGGTCTACCTCAATCGCGAACTGGTGTGGGAGCGACGCATGGTGCGCGCACGCGTTGTCGAGCGACCCTTCTTCAACCCGCCGCGGCGGCGCGTGACGCCGCCCGCCGAATACTGAAGCAGCCTGGTACCGGCCGATGATCGCAACGCAAGCCAAACCCCTTGCCGACCGGCCATGGCTCGATCCTGCCGCCAAGGCGCAGATCCTCATCGACGGGGTCAGCAAGACCTATGGCAGCCACACGGCCGTCGACAACATCAGTCTGAGTATCTTCAAGGGCGAGATGTTCGCCCTGGTCGGAGCATCGGGCTGCGGTAAGACGACGCTGCTGCGCATGCTGGCCGGCTTCGCCCATCCGACCAGCGGTCGCATCCTCATCGACGGCGTCGACATGAGCAGCGTCCCCCCGCATGAGCGGCCGGTGAACATGATGTTCCAGTCGTACGCGCTGTTCCCGCACATGACCGTGGAGAGCAACGTGGGTTACGGCCTGCGGCGCCTGCCTCTGGATGAGGCCACCAAGAAACAGCGTATCCAGGAAGCCCTCGACATGGTGCAGCTCGGGGGCCTCGGCAAGCGCAAGCCGCATCAGCTCTCCGGTGGCCAGCGGCAGCGTGTGGCGCTGGCGCGGGCGCTGATCCGGCGGCCCAAGGTGCTGCTGCTCGATGAGCCGCTGTCCGCGCTCGACAAAAAGCTGCGCGAGCAGACCCAGTTCGAGCTCATGGACCTGCAGTACAAGCTGGGGATCACCTTCATCGTCGTCACCCACGATCAGGATGAGGCGATGGCGCTCGCCAGCCGCATCGCCGTAATGGACAAGGGCCGCGCGGTGCAGGTCGGCACGCCCGCCGAGATCTACGAGTTTCCCCGTAGCCGCTTCGTCGCCGACTTTGTCGGGACGACCAATTTCTTCGAGGGCACGGTGAGTGCCTGCGAACCGGGACTGGTGCGCGTGCAGTGCGCCGAGACCGGCGGCGAGCTTCTGGTCGACGAGACCGGGGTGTTCAGCGTCGGGCAGCGCGTGTGGGTGGCGCTGCGCCCCGAAAAGGTGCGGCTCGGCAAGGAACCGTCCAACGGAGTGCGCACCAATCAGTTGAAGGGCACGGTGTGGGAGCTCGGCTACCTCGGTAACCGCTCGACCTACCGGATCCGCACGGCGACGGGCAAACTGGTGACGGTGTTCGCCCAGAACGAACGGCGCACCTCAGAGGCCGTGATCGACTGGAGCGATGAGGTATTCGTAAGCTGGGGTGCGGATGCGGCGGTGCTGCTGCAGTCCTGAAGAAAAGCTTTGGTGAGTTTCAGGGGGTAATGCCATGACTATGACGCTGGGAAAGAGCGCGATCGCGGCGGCGAGGCTGGTGGGTCTGCTGTGTCTGGCCGCACTGCCGCTCGCTTCGATGGCTGCGGAGGAGCAGACCGTGCCGACGGAAGGAAATTCGGCCGAGACGAGCCATGCGCCCGGACTTCAGGAAGTGGTGGTGACGGCGACGCGCCACGAGGAGTCTCTGAGCAAGGTGCCGATCAGCGTAACTGCGCTTACGCAGGACAATATGGACCAGCTCGGTATCAAGGACTTCCAGGACGTGGCGCGCTTCACCCCGGGAGTCACCATCGACAATTCCGGCACCAACGCCATCTCGATCCGCGGCATCTCCTCCTCGGGCGGCGCCGGCACGACCGGAATCTACATCGACGACACGCCGATCCAGATGCGTTCGGTCGGCTTCAATCCCGGACGACACGCTGCCGAAGACCTTCGACCTGCAGCGCGTCGAGGTGCTGCGCGGCCCGCAGGGCACGCTGTTCGGCGCCGGCGCCGAGGGTGGGGCGGTGCGCTACATCCTGACTCAGCCGAGCACGACGACCGCGGACACCTATATCCGCAGCGAATTGTCCTATACGCAGTACGGCCAGCCGAGCGCGGAGTTCGGCATCGCGCGCGGCCAGCCGATCGTCGATGGCACCTTCGGCGTGCGCGGCAGCATCTGGTACCGCTACGACGGTGGCTGGATCGACCGCGTCGATGACTCGACCGATGCGGTCATCAACCACAACGTCAATTACGCCAACACCATCGTTGGGCCGCCTGGCCGCCATCTGGCAGCCAGCGGCGAGCTTCTCGGTCATCCCGAGCATCCTGTACCAGCGCCAGGACACCCATGACGACTCGACGTACTGGCCAGCCTATTCGAATCCCGGGCAGGGGCAGTTCAATACCGCCACGCCGGAGCGCGTCGGTGGCCCGGACACGTACTACCTGCCTGCGCTCAAGATTCAGTGGGATCTCGGCAGCACGCAGCTGATCTCGAGCACCTCCTACTTCCATCGCAAGCAGATCACCGCCTACCAGGGCACGGTCTACGATCTCAGCTACTGGAACACCATACCCGCCAGCATGGGTGGGCCGAACGACTCATTCCCGTCGCCGCCCGAAGTGTACGGCGCCGGACGATGAGACCAGCTGTTCCTGGTTCCCGCTCATCGATGGCAATGGCATCCACCTGCCGGCTGCGCTGGCAGGAACGCAGACTCCCAACACGATGACCAACACCCAGGACAGCTATACCCAGGAGCTGCGCTGGCAGTCAAATAATCCGAGCTCGCGCTGGAGCTGGACCGCCGGCGTCTTCTGGCAGCTCGCGAAAGAGGGCAGCATCGAGGAGCTGAAGTCCAACAACATCAACCAGGTGTTCAATTACCTTTTCGGGCTGTCCCCGAGTACCTTCTACGGCGGGACCTTTTATTCCTGCCCGACCAGCGCGGCCTACCCGCTCATTCCGGCTTGCGACATCTATTACAACACCAACACCACCTTCGACCGCCAGATCGCCGGTTTCGGTGAGGTGAGCTTTGCCATTTTCGACTGGTGGAAGATCACCCTCGGCGAGCGCGTACGCGCGCACCTCCTTCTCGCTCAATCACTACGCCGACGGCTACGAGAACTACGGTCCGGGCCCGGCACAGGCGAGCCAGCAGGAGACGCCGAACACGCCCAAGGCGACCATGTCGTTTCAGGTCGATCCGAAGGACCTCTTCTACGTCACCTACGCCAAGGGCTTTCGCGTAGGTGGCGGCAATGCACCGCTGCCCTCGTATTGCGATGCCGATCTCACGGCGGCCGGCTATCCCAACGGTGCACCGCTTACCTATAAGTCCGAATCGACCCAGAACTACGAGATCGGCTCCAAGAACGGGTTCGGCGACTGGCTGAAGATCGCCACCAGCGTCTACTACATCAAGTGGAACCAGATCCAGCAGATCGATCTACGTGGCCGGCGCCTGCGGACTGCAGTTCACCGACAATCTTGGGCAGGCAGCAGCCTGGGGCGGGGATCTGCAGGCGGAAGCCAAGCTCGGGGCCTTCGACATCAATCTGGCCACCGGTTATACGAGCGCACGCTATACCAAGGACTCACCGGATGGCTGCCAGACCGCGCCCCTGTACGTGCCTTGCAAGGCCAGCAACGGGGATGCGATTTCAGGCCAGGCGGCGATCAATTACTCGCCGGGCACGAACGCGCCGTTTACCGTGGCATTGGGAGTGCAGTACAACTTCAGGCTGGTGCAGCGCGACGCCTTCGTGCGCGCCGACTGGGAGTACGAGGCCCGCAATCCGTGGCTCGCCGCGGTCCAGGACCCGCACAACGACGCGCAGTACAACCTCGGCTACTCGTATTCGCTGCCCTCGACCAGTTTCACCTCGGTTCGGGCCGGCGTGAGCCTGGGCGACTGGCAGGTTGCGGCGTTCTGCGACAACCTCTTCGATTCGCACACAGTAACCAACTACGCGCTCGGGCAGACCGACGGCACCTTCACACCGCAGCAGAACGCCTACACGTTCCGGCCGCGTACCGTGGGAGTCACGCTGACCTGGCGCGGCCACTGAAGGCTCGCACCGCGCACCGCCGGATGATAGCTTGATGGCGGCATGCCATCAGGCCAGACACCGGCGGACGCGACCGGGGCAAAGGGACGCGAAGAGAGGCTGAACACCCGGGCCGCCGGCGTCGTCGGGCTGGCGGTGCTGTGCAGCCGCATCCTGGGTCTCGCACGCGAGCAGATCTTCGCGGCGCTCTTTGGCGGTGGGCGGGTGATGGATGCCTTCACCATCGCCTTCCGCATCCCCAACCTGCTGCGCGACCTGTTCGCCGAAGGCGCGCTCTCGACCGCTTTCGTCACCGTTTTCACGCGCACCGCGGTGACCGCCAACGAGCGTACCGCCTGGCAGCTCGCGAACAAGGTCACAACCTTGGCGGCGGTCACCTTAAGCCTGATCACCGTCATCGGCATCGCCTCCGCCCCGTGGCTGGTGGCCGCGCTCGCCCCGGGCTTCGATGCCTCAAAGGCGGAGCTCACCGTGACGCTGACCCGCGTCATGTACCCCTTCATCCTGCTGGTCTCGCTCGCCGCGCTGGTCATGGGCATGCTGAACGCGCGCGGCGTGTTTGGCGTCCCGGCGATGGCCTCGAGCTTCTTCAATCTCGGCTCGATCATCACCGGGGTGGTGATCGGCTACTGGCTCGACCCGCACTTCGGCGGGCGGGCGATTCTCGGGCTTGCCGTCGGCACGCTGGTCGGCGGGGCGCTGCAGCTGCTGGTGCAGCTGCCGTCGCTGCGCGGCGAGGGCTACCACTACCGGCCCGACTTCGGCTGGCGTGACCCGGGGGTACGCGCGCTGCTGCGGCTGATGGGGCCCTCGGTGATTGCGGCCAGCACCACCCAGGTGAACGTGCTCATCAACTCGGTGTTCGCCTCTGAACTCGGCGACGGTCCGACCTTCTGGCTCACGATCGCCTTCCGCCTCATGCAGCTGCCGCTCGGGATCTTCGGGGTGGCGCTCGGCACCGTGGCTCTGCCGCTGCTCGCGCGCATGGCGGCGGCTAACAACATGCCGGTCTTCCGCAGCGAACTCGCGCGTGGCATGCGCCTGGCATTTCTCCTCACCATACCGTGCAGCGTCGGGCTGATCGTGCTCGCCGAGCCGATCATGTCCGTGCTCTACCAGCACGGGCGCTTCGGCGTGCATGAGACGGTCGAGTCGGCCGGGGCGCTGCGCTTCTACGCGCTCGGTCTGTGCGGGTACGCGGCGCTCAAGGTGCTCGTGAACGCCTTTTACGCCATCGACCGGCGCAAGACCCCCATGGTCGTGAGCTTCGTGGCGGTGGCCCTGAATCTGCTGCTCAATTTCATCTTCACGCGCGAGCTCGGCTGGGGGCACCGCGGCCTGGCATTCTCGACCGCCTGCGTGGCTACCAGCAATTTCCTGATTCTCTATCTGCTGATGCGCTCGCACCTCGGCCGGCTGGAGTCACGGGCGATGGCCGTGCTGCTCGGCAGGCTGGCACTCGCCTCGGCGGTGCTCTTCGCCTGCTCGTGGCTGGGTGCTCACTACCTGCTCGCTGACTGGGCGCAGCAGCGCTTCTGGCCCAAGCTGCTCGAGCTCCTCGCAGTCATCGCGGTCAGCGGCACAGCGTTTTTCGCCTGCGCCAACCTGCTCGGTATCACCGAGGTGCACGAGATGCTCGCGGCGCTGCGGCGGCGCGTGAGGCGGCGCGGCTAGAGTTCAGGGCGCACGCGCGAACGTAAGGCAGGCGGCGAGAACCTCGGCGAGGATGCGCTGCAGGGGCGCGGCAAAGGCGCGATCGTAGGCGGCCGGCCAGTTGCCCTCGCTCACCTCGGCAGGCTCGCGCAGATAGCCGCGGCAGGCGAGCTCCATCTGCAGCGCGTGCACACCCGTGGCCGGCCGCCCGTAGTGGCGGGTGGTGTAGCCGCCTTTGAAGCGGCCGTTGATGGTCTGGGAGTAGCCGGCCTGAGCGCAGGCTGCGGCCACCGCCGCGGTGAGCTCGGGTGCGCAGCTCGCCCCCCCGAAAGTGCCGATATTGAAGTTGGGCAGCTCGCCCGCGAACAGGCGTGGGATGCGCGAGCGGATCGAGTGGCAGTCGTAGAGCACCACGCGCGCGTGTGCGGCCCGGAGCCGGGCGAGCTCGGCCTCGAGGGCCTGATGATAGGGGGCGAAGTAGCGCGCGCGGCGCGCGGCAATGCCCGCCGCGTCGGGCTCGTGGCCGGGGCGATAGAGGGGCTCGCCGTCGAAAGTGGTGGTGGGGCACAGCTCGGTGGTCGCCTGGCCCGGATACAGCGAGGCCCCGGACGGATCGCGGTTGGGATCGATGACCGAGCGCGACAGCGTGGTGCGTACCACGGTGGCGTCGAGTTCGGCCGCGAAGTCGTACAGCTGCTCGATATGCCAGTCGGTGTCGCGCCGTGCGCGCCACCCGCAGATGAAGCCGCCGGCGAGCTCCGCGGGGATCTCGGTCCCGGTGTGCGGCATGCTCAGAATGAGCGGCGCTGTGCCACGCCGTACCGTGAGCCACGCCGACTGCGTACCTGCGCTCATCGTCTGTGCCAAGCTCCTTGGGGCTGCGCCGATTCTGCCAATCATCAATAATGTAAGCCATGGCGGATCTGTGGTTTGAGTCCGTGCTGCTGCCGGGCGGGTGGTCCGAGCGGGTGCGCTTCTCCATCCGTGACGGCCGCATCGCCGCCATCGACGCCGGGGTCGAGCCGGCGCCCGCCGACGAGCGCCACGCCCTGGGGATTCCGGGCCTGCCGAACCTGCACAGTCACGCCTTTCAGCGTGGGCTCGCCGGGCTCACGGAACGGCGCGGCACGCAGGCCGACAGCTTCTGGAGCTGGCGCGAGCTCATGTACCAGTTCGTCGAGCGCATGAGCCCCGAAGACCTGCAGGCGGTCAGCGCACTTGCCTTCCTCGAGATGCTCGAGGGCGGGTTCACGCACGTCGGCGAGTTCCACTACCTGCATCACGACCGCGGCGGCGTGCCCTATGCCGAGCCCGGCGAGCTCGCCCGGCGCATCGCGGCAGCGGCGGCGGAGACGGGCATTGGACTTACGCTGCTGCCGGTGTTCTATGCCCACGGCGGCTTCGGCGGCGCCCCGGCCAGCGCGCGCCAGCAGCGTTTCCTCAACGATCCGGAAGGTTTTGCGCGCATTCTCGAGGCCAGCTCCTTGGCGGTGCGCCCGCTCGCCGGAGCGAGCGTGGGCATCGCACCGCACAGCCTGCGGGCGGTGACCCCGCAGGAGCTGCGCCTGGTGACGGCGCTCGCGCCGGCAGCACCGGTCCATATCCACATCGCCGAGCAGCTCAAGGAGGTGCAGGACTGCCTCGCCTGGAGCGGGCGGCGGCCGCTCGAGTGGCTGCTCGAGCACGCACCGGTCGATGCGCGCTGGTGCCTGGTACACGCCACGCACGCCACTCCTGCGGAACTCGCCGAGATCGCGCGGCGCGCCGCGGTGGTGGGACTGTGTCCGATGACGGAAGCCAATCTGGGCGACGGCACTTTTCCGGCCCTGGCCTTCAGTCAGCAGCAGGGTCGCTACGGGATCGGTAGCGATTCCAACGTGCGTCTGGATGCGGCGGAGGAGCTGCGCCTGCTTGAGTACTCGCAGCGCCTCGCGCACCAGGCGCGCAACGTGCTGGCGGCCAGCGATACGGCCTCGACCGGGCGTGCGCTCTTTGACGCCGCGCTCGCCGGCGGCACTCAGGCGCTGCAGGCGCCGCAGGCCGCTGCCGGCCTGGTGGTCGGGACGTGGCTCAACCTGGTGAGCCTGAAGAGCACGTGCGCCGCGCTCATGGGCCGCCGCGGCGATGAGGTGCTCGACAGCTGGATCTTCTGCGGTGGCCGCGCGGCGATCGACTGCGTGTGGCGTGCCGGCGAGCGCGTGGTCAGCGACGGGGTGCACCGTGCGCGCAGCGCGGTGCTGGCGCGTTACGCACAGGCGCTCGGGCGTCTGCTGTCGTAGGATCCGCAAATCTGCCCAGACTCGAGGGGGAATCATGCTGAAGAGGTCTGCGGGTGTCGTGCTCGCCGTGATCGCGGCCTTCGCGCTCGGTGGCATCGCCGTGCACCGCAACGAGCCTATCAACGCGTTGTGGATCATCACCGCGGCGGTATGCGTTTACCTCCTGGGCTACCGCTTCTACGCGGCCTGGATCGCCACGCGCGTGCTGGCGGTCGATGCCACCCGCGCCACCCCCGCCGAACGGCTGAGTAATGGGCGCGACTTCGTGCCCACGCACCGCGCCATCGTTTTTGGGCACCACTTCGCCGCCATTGCTGGTCCCGGACCCCTGGTCGGTCCCACCCTCGCTGCGCAGTTCGGCTACCTTCCCGGAACTCTGTGGATCCTGGTCGGCGCCGTGTTCGGCGGCTGCGTGCAGGATATGGTCGTGCTGCTTCTTTCGACCCGCCGCGATGGCCGCAGCCTCGGGCAGATGGCGCGCGACGAATTCGGTCCGCTCGGTGGCTTCGCCGCGCTGGTCGGCACCTTGCTGATCATGGTGATCCTGTGCGCGGTGCTGAGTCTCGTGATCGTCAACGTCATGAAGCACAGCCCCTGGGCCACCTCCACGGTGTTTGCGACGATTCCGGCGGCGGTGCTGGTGGGCCTGTATCTCAAGGTATGGCGGCCGGGCAGGGTGCTCGAGGCCACCGCGCTCGGCGTGGTGCTCATCTTCGTGGCTCTGCTTGGCGGCGGCTGGCTCGACCATCAGCCGGCACTGCGCGGCTATTTCGACTACGCGGGGCTGGCGCTCGCCGGCTTCGTGATCGTGTACGGGTTCTGCGCGGCGATCCTGCCGGTGTGGCTGCTGCTCGCACCACGCGATTATCTCTCCACCTTCCTCAAGCTCGGCACCGTGATCCTGCTGGCTGTCGCGGTCGTGATCGCACACCCGACCATCAAGATGCCCGCGGTCACGCGCTTCGTCGATGGCAGCGGCCCGCTCTTCGGCGGCAAGGTGTTCCCGTTCGTGTTCATCACCATCGCCTGCGGCGCGATCTCCGGCTTTCATGCCCTGATCGCCAGTGGCACGACGCCCAAACTCATCAGCAACGAGCGCGATGTGCGTCTGGTGGGCTATGGGAGCATGGCACTTGAGTCCTTCGTCGCCATCATGGCGCTCATCGCGGCGACGCTGCTCGATCCTGGCGTGTTCTTCGCGATCAACAGTGGCGCGGGCGTCGTGGGGGCGACGCCGGAGGCCGCCGTACAGACCATCAGCGGCTGGGGCTTCCCCGTCACCGTCGCGCAGATGCGCGACCTCGCGCACGCGATGGGCGAGCAGACGCTGTTTGCGCGTACCGGCGGCGCACCCTCGCTCGCGGTGGGCATGGCGAGCATCTTCGGCACCACCTTCGGCCAGGGGCTGCTCGCGGTGTGGTACCACTTCGCCGTCATGTTCGAGGCGGTGTTCCTTCTGGCCACGCTCGATGCCGGGACGCGCGTCGGGCGCTTCATGGTGCAGGACCTGTTCGGGCGCGCCTGGGAGCCGCTCGGCCGCACTTCCTGGTACCCCTCGGTGATCTTCTCCAGCGCCGTCATCGTCGGTGCCTGGGGCTACTTCCTCTACGTAGGCGTGATCGATCCGAACGGCGGCGTCAACATACTGTGGCCCCTGTTCGGCATCTCCAACCAGATGCTGGCCGCGATCGCTCTGTCCATCGCCACCGGGATCCTGGTGAAGTCGGGCAAGGCGCGCTACGCACTGGTGACCCTGGTGCCGCTGGGCTGGCTGGCGATTGTCACCACCACGGCCGCGTGGCAGAAGATCACGAGCCCGGATGTGCACATCGGCCTGTTCGCGGCCGCCGCCGACCTGGCCGCGAAACTCAGTACCGGGGCGCTCAGCCCCGAGCGGGCCGCCGTGGCCCCGCAGCTGATATTCAACCAGCGCCTGGATGCCTATCTCGCGATGTTGTTCACCGCGATCCTTTGGTTCGTCATTCTGGACATGGCGCGCATCTGCGCCCGGCGGCTGCGCGGGCAGCCGGTACCGGCTAGCTCGGAGTCGCCGTACACGCCGACGCGGCTCAACCCGGTCGCGGGAGTGTCCTCATGAGGGGCCTGCGTCCTGGCCGTCTCGGGCAGGCGCTGCGCCAAGCCTGGGCCTGGGTGCGGCGTGTGTCCGGGGACGATGCCTATGAGCGCTATTGCGTGCATCGCGCCGGCCACCATCCGCAGGCGCCGCTGATGAATCCGCGTGAATTCTACGCGGCCGAACAGGCGCGCAAATGGAGCGGCGTCAGCCGCTGCTGTTAGGCCGGACGGCCGCGCGGGAAGCTCACGCCGGTCAGCGGCGCGCAGAGCGCGGAAAATGTTAAGATAATCGGCTTGGTCGAAGGGGCGCCTGGAGTGTCGCCCCGCGGGAAGGTACCTACCATGTCACTGAAAATCATGATTCTCGGCGCCAACGGCTTCATCGGCAGTGCGCTCACGGCGGCCATCCTCAAGGCGCGCGACTGGGAGGTCTACGGCATCGACCTCTCCGATAACAAGCTCGGGGATCTGCCCACGAACGACCGCTTCCACTTCGTCGAGGGTGACATCACGATCAACAAGGAGTGGGTGGAGTATCACGTCAAGAAGTGCGACGTGGTGGTGCCCCTGGTCGCAATCGCCAACCCGGCCCAGTACGTCACGCATCCGCTGCGCGTGTTCGAGCTCGACTTCGAAGCCAACGTCGACATCGTGCGGCACTGCGTCAAGTACAACAAGCGCCTGATCTTCCCCTCGACCTCTGAGATCTACGGCATGTCACCCGATGCGGTGCTGGATGAGGAGACCAGTAACCTCGTTTACGGTCCGATCAACAAGCAGCGCTGGATCTACGCTGCCTCCAAGCAGCTGCTCGACCGCGTCATCTACGCCTACGGTGTCCGTGACAATCTGGACTACACCCTGTTCCGGCCCTTCAACTTCATCGGTCCGAACCTGGATAACGTCGAGGAGCCCAAGGAGGGCAGCTCGCGCGTGTTCACGCAGTTCCTTTCCAACCTGCTCTACAAGCGCCCGATCAAGCTGGTCGACGGCGGCAGCCAGAAGCGCTCCTTCACTTACATCGACGATGCCATCGAGTGCCTGCTGACTATTCTCGAGAACAAGAACCAGTGCGCCACGCGCCGTATCTTCAATATCGGCAACCCCGGCAACTGCATCTCCATCCGTGATCTGGCTGAGCGCACCAAGCGCATCGCCCAGGAATTCCCGGTGCTGCGCGACAACGCCAAGGCCACCGAGATCGTCGACATCTCCGCCGGGGAGTACTACGGCAAGTACTACCAGGACATCCAGGTGCGCGTGCCCAACATCGAGGCGGCACGGCGCGACCTCGGCTGGAAGCCGACGACGGACATGGACAGCGCAATCCGCAAGACCATCGCGTTCTATGTGAATCAGGAGGGATTCAGCGCGCGCGCGGCGGGCCTGGCGGGGAAATAGCCCGCTCCAGCGGCCCGCCTGCCATGAGCACCGACCCGGGGCACAGGCCGCGCGAAACGCGGCTCGGCTGGCTGGCGTGGGCGCTGCTGGCGCTCGCGTGGTTTGCCACCATGCCGGCGCGGCCACTGTTCGATCCGGACGAGGGCCGCTACGCGGAGATTCCGCGCGAGATGGTCGTGAGCGGCGACTGGGTCACGCCACGCTTCGACGCGCTCAAGTATTTCGAGAAGCCGCCCCTGCAGTACTGGGCGACCGCGGTGGCTTACGAGGCCGCCGGTGTTGAGCCCTGGACTTCGCGCCTGTGGGCAACCGCGCTCGCCCTGGCCTGCCTGCCGCTGGTGTTCGGCTTTACCGCGCGCTGGTATGGGCGCACGGCCGGTGTGGCAGCGCTGACGGCCCTCGCCGTCAGCCCCTACTTCGTCGTCCTCGGGCACTTGAACCTGCTCGATCAGGCTTTCACGTTCTGGCTGAGCGGGGCTGTGCTCAGCTTTGTGTGGGCGCAGCTGCAGCCGCTCGGCTCGCGCGCCGAGCGCGACGCCATGCTGCTAGCCTGGAGCGCGGCGGCGCTGGCGGTGCTTTCCAAGGGCATCGTCGTCGGCGTACTCGCCGGTGGCGCGCTCGGCCTCTACTCGCTCATCGAGCGCGACACGCTGCCGTGGCGCCGCCTGCACCTGCGCTTCGGGGTGCCGCTGTTCCTCGCGATCGCCGCGCCCTGGTTTGTGCTGGTGAGCCTGCGCAACCCCAGCTTCCCCGGCTTCTTCTTCGTGCATGAGCATCTCGCGCGCTTTCTCACCACCGTGCACAGCCGCGTGGAGCCGTGGTGGTTCTTCCTGCCGCTGCTGCTGCTGGCGGTGCTGCCCTGGCTCGCGGTCTTCGTGCGCAGCGTGCATCGGGGCGGCTCGCCGGAGCATCAGGTGCCGCTCGGCTCCGACCTTCCGTCCGCTGCGGTTTCTTTTCATCTACAGCGCATTCATCCTGGTGTTCTTCTCCGCCTCGGGCTCCAAGCTCGCCCCCTACATCCTGCCGCTGGTGCCGCCGCTCGCCATCCTCGCCGGCGCAGCGACTGCGGATCTGCGCAGGCTCGTGCGGCGCGCCGCACTCACCGGTGCGGTCCTGGCGAGCATCGTAGGTCCGGGGCTCATCATCTACTGTGCGCGCCACAGTGGTTATGTGCCCGCGGCGGCCCTTGGCTGGACGGGTGGCGCGTTGGGCCTTCTGTGGGTGGCGTGGCTCCTCATCGCACTCGGCCGCGCGCTTAGGCCCAGCACGGCGGCGCTCGTTGCCTCGCTGGGCGCCATCCTCGCCTGGCAGTGTCTGCTATCGGCCTACGGCGCGGTGCCGCCGGAGCGCTCGGCGCGCGACCTCGTGGCGGCGGTGCGGCCGGTGATCAGCGCATCCACCCCCCTGTACAGTGTCGGCCAGTACCGCGAGACCATTTCTCCCTATCTGGGCCGCACCCTGCAGCTGGCCGGTTACGAGGGCGAGCTCGCCTTCGGACTCGCCGAGGAACCCGGCCGGCGCCTGTCGCTGGAGGAGTTCGCGAAGCGCTGGCGCCAGGGAGGCGAGGCCGTGGCATTCTTCGAGCCGGACGTCTGGGATGAGTGGCGCCGGCGCGGTCTGCCGGGCCGCGTCATCGCCGCCGACTATCACACCGTTGCCGTGAGCCGAATGTGAAACTGACCGACTTTGCGATTCTGTGCTGCGGGGTGCTGCTGAATGCGCTCGCGCAGCTGGGACTTAAGGCTGCCACGCGGGTAACCGGGCCGCTCCTGGCCGGGGATGCGGGCGTGTGGCAGCGTGGGCTGCAGCTGCTCACCGTGCCGCCCCTGTGGTATGCGCTGTTCGCCTACGGGCTTTCGGTCATCGTCTGGCTGGTCGGGCTCTCGCGCGTACCGGTGAGCCAGGCCTATCCCTTGCTGTCCTTAGGGTATGTCCTCAACATCGGCCTCGCCTGGTGGCTTTTGGGTGAAGTGCCCAACGCGCAGCGCGTCGCCGGCATCGCTGTCATCGTCATTGGCGTTATTCTGGTGGCCCGCTCATGAATGCCGTGCATAAGCCTGCGCAGACCTTTCTGCCCTTCACCCGTCCGAGCATCGACGAGGAGACCATCGCCGCAGTTGCCGAAGTGCTGCGCTCCGGATGGCTCGCCACCGGACCGAAAGTGGCGCAGCTCGAGGCGGAGCTGTCGCGCTACCTCGGCGGTCGTCCGATACGTTCGCAGACCTCGGCGACCGCGGGGCTGGAGATGGCGCTGCTCGCCTGCGGGATCGGCGCCGGCGATGAGGTCATCACCCCGGCCCTGAGCTTCGTCGCCACGGCCAATGTCATCATGCGGGTCGGCGCCCGACCCGTGTTCGTCGATGTGGGGCTCGATTCGCGCAACATTGACCTCGAGCAGGTGGCCGCGGCGATCACCCCGCGCACGCGCGCCATCATGCCGGTGCACTTTGCCGGCCAGCCGGTGGACATGGAGCGCCTGTACGCCATCGCCCGGCAACACGGACTGCGCGTCATCGAGGATGCCGCGCACGCGATCGGCTCGCTGTATCAGGGACGCCGGATCGGCAGCTTCGGCGACCTGGTCGTATTCAGTTTCCACCCCAACAAGAACATGACCACCATCGAGGGTGGCGCGATCTCCGGCGGCTCCGCCGCGGAGCTGCAGTCAATCGAGCTGCAGCGCTGGCACGGGCAGGTGAAGAGCGGCGTGGACGGCTTCGACACGCTGCTGCCGGGGGGCAAATGCAACCTCTCTGACGTTGCCGCCGCGGTGGGCCTGGGTCAGCTGCGCCGCCTCGAGGAGTTCAACGCGCGACGGCGCGCCCTGGTTGCGCGCTACTTTGAGCGCTGGGGCGAGCGCGCCCCGGTGCGGCTGCCCGAGCGCGGCGACGCCGGTCACAGCTGGCATGTGTTTACCCCGCTTTTGCCGCTGCCGCGCCTCGGGATCTCGCGAGCGCAGTTTATCGAGGCGATGAAGGAGCGCGGCATCGGGGTGGGCGTGCACTATCCGGCCATCCACCTCTTTACCTGCTACCGCGCGCTCGGTTATCGCGACGGGCAGTTCCCCAATGCCGAGCGCATCGGCCGCGAGACGGTGACGCTGCCGCTGTTTCCGGCGATGAGTCTCGCCGATGTCGACCGCGTGGTGGATACCGTCGATGACATCCTCGGCAAGGCGCAGCGATGAGCCCCGACATCTCCGTCGTCATCCCGGTCTACAACGAGGAGGAGGGGCTGCCGCAGCTCTTTGCGCGGCTCTACCCGGCCCTGGATGCGCTGCGGCGCCCCTACGAGGTCGTCTTCGTCGATGACGGCAGCTCCGACCGCTCCGTGGCGGTGCTGCGCGAGCAGTTCCAGGTGCGCCCCGATGTCACGCGCGTGGTGGTGCTGGCGCGCAATGCCGGGCAGCACATGGCGATCCTGGCCGCCTTTGCGCAAACCCGCGGCACCTACGTGATCACCCTCGATGCCGACCTGCAGAACCCGCCGGAGGAGATCGCGCGGCTGGTTGCGGCGATGGACGCGGGCGCGGACTACGTCGGCACCATCCGCATGAGCCGCCAGGACCTCATGTGGCGCAAGGCCGCCTCGCGTCTGATGAACCGCATCCGCGAAGGCACGACCTCGATCCGCATCACCGATCAGGGCTGCATGCTGCGCGGCTATCACCGCAGCGTCATCGACGCGGTGAACCACTGCACCGAGGTGAGCACCTACGTGCCCGCGCTCGCCTACACCTTCGCGCGCCATCCGGTCGAGATCGAGGTCAGTCACGCCGAGCGCACCGTCGGGCAGTCGAAGTACTCGCTCTATCGGCTGATCCGCCTGAACTTCGATCTCATGACCGGCTTTTCGGTCGCGCCACTGCAGTTCTTCTCCATGGCCGGCGGGGTGATCGCACTGATCTCGCTCGGCCTGGTGGTGTACCTGCTGCTGCGGCGCCTGTTCCTCGGTCCGGAAGTCCAGGGTGTGTTCACGCTGTTCGCGGTTGCCTTCTTCCTGATCGGGGTGACCTTGCTCGGGCTCGGTGTCGTCGGCGAGTACGTCGGGCGCATCTACGAGCAGGTGCGTCAGCGGCCGCGCTACACCGTCGCCGCCGTGCTCGGCGCCGAGGATGCCGACGGCAACACCCAGCTCATGCCGCAGGTCAGCGCGGCCGCCGTGCCCGCACGCCTGCCCGGCCACTCTGTGGTCGGAGCACCCGAGTGAGTCGACCCCGCGCGGTCGTCTTCGCCTACCACGACGTCGGCGTACGCTGCCTGAAGACCCTGCTCTCCGGCGGCATCGAGGTGGCGCTGGTGGTGACGGTGGCGGACGACCCGGCCGAGACGCAGTGGTACCAGAGCGTCGCCGCCGCGGCGGCCGACTACGGGCTTAAGGTGGTAACCCCCGAGCACGCCAACAGCCCCGAGCTCGAGCGCACCGTGGCGCAGCTCGCGCCGGATTTCCTGTTCTCCTTCTACTATCGCTCGCTTCTTAAGGCGCCGCTGCTGCGCGCCGCGCGCCGCGGCGCGCTCAACATGCACGGCTCACTGCTGCCGAAGTTCCGCGGTCGCGCCCCGGTCAACTGGGCGATCCTCACCGGTGCGCGCGAGAGCGGTGCCACGCTGCACTACATGGTCGAGCGCGCCGATGCCGGGGACATCGTCGATCAGCAGGCGGTGCCGATTCTCGATGACGACGACGCCCGCACGGTCTTCGGCAAGGTCACCGTGGCGGCCGAGATGGTGCTCGCCCGCTCGCTCCCCGGGCTCATCGCAGGCAGCGCACCGCGGCGTGCGCAGCCGATCGAGCCGGGCCAGTACTTCGGACGGCGCACGCCGCAGGACGGCCGCATCGACTGGCGCTGGCCGGCGCAGCAGATCCACGACCTGGTGCGTGCGGTCGCCCCGCCGTTTCCCGGCGCGTTCGGCACCGTCGGCGATGAGCGCTGGCACATCTACCGCACGCGCATGCATGCGCAGCCGGCGCCGGCCGGTCCGCTGCCACGCCTGTACGGTGCCGAGGGGGAGTGCCGCATCGTGTGCGCTGACGGGCGCGTGCTGCGCGTGCTCGAGGCCGCTGATGCGCACGGGTTGCTTGACCTGCCGCAGCTGTCCGGGAAGCTGGCGCAGCGCCCGGTGAAGCTGCACTGAGCTTTCCCGTGCCGCTCATCGCCCTGAAGATCGACGTCGACACTTTCCGCGGCACGCGCGAGGGGGCGGTGCGCCTGAGCGAGCTGCTCGAGCGGCTCGAGGTGCGGGCGACGTTTCTGTTCAGCCTCGGGCCCGATCACACCGGGCGGGCAATACGGCGCGTGTTCCGGCGCGGCTTTCTCGGCAAGGTGCAGCGTACCTCGGTGCTGCAGCACTACGGTTTGAAGACGCTCCTCTACGGGGTGCTGCTGCCCGGGCCGCGCATCGGCCAACGCGCCGCCGAGGCCATGCGCGGCATCGCCGCGCGCGAGTTCGAGGTGGGCGTGCACACCTGGGATCACGTGCGCTGGCAGGACCACGTCAGCAGCGCGGATGAGGCCTGGACACGCCGCGAGCTGCGCCTCGCGCGCGATGAGTTCGCCGAAGTGTTCGGGCGCATGCCCGTCGTGCACGGCGCGGCCGGCTGGCAGATGAACCCGTTTGTGCCGTCTCTGGAGAAGGAGCTCGGCTTCCGCTACGCCTCCGACACCCGCGGGCGGGCGCCCTTTCTGCCACTGACCGAGCAGGGCGCGGGGGCCGTGCCGCAGCTGCCCACGACGCTGCCGACACTGGATGAGCTCATCGGCCGCCCCGACCTCAAGGGCGCCGACCCGGTGGACCACCTGCTCGGACTCACCGCAGCGCAACCCGGGCGGGATCAGGTGTTCACGCTGCACGCGGAGCTGGAGGGCGGTGCATACCTGCCGGCGTTCGAGCGCCTGCTGCGCGCCTGGCAGCAGCGCGGCTTCGAGCTCGGCGATCTCGGCACCTACGCCGGTCGGCTGCATCTGAAGACGCTGCCCGCGGCGCGCATCGTCGCCGGCACGGTCGCCGGGCGCGCCGGGACGCTGGCGGTCCAGGCGCCCTAGAGAGGGTGCGGCGCGCGCCGGCCGCCGCTACACTTCCTGCATGTCGGCCTCGGGTCTGCTGCTGTTCTGCCTCATCTACGCGCTCGCCGTGGCGACGCCCGGACCGGGTGTGGCCGCGGTCATCGCGCGCGCACTGGGCCGCGGACACGAGGGCGCAGCCGCCTTCATCGGCGGCTTCGTCGCCGGGGATCTGGTGTGGTTCAGCTGCGCTGCCCTCGGGCTCGCGGTGCTCGCGCAGCAGGCGCACACGGTGTTCGTGCTGGTGCGTTTTGCCGGCGCTCTTTACCTCCTCTACCTCGCCTGGCGGCTGTGGCGTGCCCCGGCCGGCACACTGGCTGCCGCGGCGCCGCCGCGGCGCGAGCCCGGCCTGCAGGTGTTCCTGGGCTCACTTGCCCTCACGCTCGGCAATCCCAAGACCATGGTGTTCTTTCTGGCCGTGCTGCCCACGGTCGTTGACCTCGGGCACTTGCGCCTCGGCGGCTTCCTGATGATCGCGCTCGTCATCCTGGTCGTGCTGCCGGCAGTCCTTGGTGCCTACACCATCGGGGCTGCGCGCGCCCGCGCGCGTCTGGCGCGCCCGGGTACCGTGCGCTGGCTGCAGCGCGGCACCGGCGTGGTGCTCGCCGGGGCAGCCGTCGCCGTGGCGACGCGCTGAGGCGGCATGGAGGTGTCGTCCGCGCCGGTTTTCGCCGTTCCCGAGACCATGACCGCAGTGGAGATCCGTGAGCCGGGCGCCCCGCAGGTGCTGCGCGCCGTACAGCGAGCGGTGCCCGCGGTTGGACCCGGCGAGGTGCTGGTGCACGTCGCCGCCGCGGGCGTGAACCGCCCGGACGTCATGCAACGCAAGGGCAACTACGCCCCGCCACCGGGGGCGAGCGACCTTCCCGGCCTCGAGGTCGCCGGCACCGTCGTCGCCGCCAGCCCCGAGGTGCGCGAGCCGCAGCTCGGCGCGAAGGTGTGCGCGCTGGTGGCCGGAGGCGGCTATGCGCAGTACGTCAACGTGCCCGCGGTGCAGTGCCTGCCGGTACCGGGCAATCTCACCCTCGAGGAGGCCGCGGCGCTGCCGGAGACTTTTTTCACGGTGTGGATGAACGTGTTCGAGCGTGCGCGGCTGCGCCACGGGGAGACGCTGCTGGTGCACGGGGGCTCGAGCGGCATCGGCACGACGGCGATCATGCTGGCCAAGGCGTGCGGGGCACGCGTCATCGTCACCGCCGGCAGTGCCGCCAAATGCGCCGCCTGCCGCGAGCTCGGTGCCGATGTGGCGATCAACTACCGCGAGACGGATTTCGTCGAGGCGACGCTGCGCGCCACCGACGGCAAGGGCGCGAACGTCGTGCTCGACATGGTCGGCGGGGACTACCTGGCGCGCAACGTCACCGCCGCCGCCATGGACGGGCGCATCGCGCTCATCGCCACCCAGGGCGGGACCAAGGCGGAGCTCGACCTGCGTGCGCTCATGCACAAGCGCCTGATGATCAGCGCCTGCATGCTGCGGCCGCAGACGGTCGAGGTGAAGGGGCGCATTGCCCAGGCGCTGCGCGAGAAGGTCTGGCCGCTGTTCGCCACGCGCGCCCTGAAGCCCCTGATCCACGCCCGCTTTCCGCTCACGGACGCAGCCGGCGCGCACAAGCTCATGGAGTCGGGCAATCACATCGGCAAGATCGTGCTGATCGCCTGAGGGCGGTGCGATGACAGCGGCCGCCGGTTTCCCCGTAGGCTGCGCGTCCACCGAGGTGCCTGGGGGGACGTGCCGATGAGTTTCTCGCCGTACGGCCTGTTCGTGCTGCCGTGGTGGGGCTACGCGCTTCTCACCGGCCTCACGATCCAGAGCATGTTCCTCGGGGTCACGCTCTATCTGCACCGCGACCAGTCGCACGGCGGCCTGATCCTGCATCCGCTGCTGCGCCACCTGTTCCGCTTCTGGCTGTGGTTCTCCTCCGCGGCCAATACCCGCGAGTGGGTGGCCGTGCACCGGCGCCATCACGCGCATGCTGATGGGCCGCGCGATCCGCACAGCCCGGCGGTGTATGGCCTGCGCCGCGTGCTTTTAGAGGGCTACGAGCTCTACGGTGCCGCGGCGCGCGATCCGCACACCCTGAGCACCTACGGGCGCGGCACACCCGATGACTGGCTCGAGCGGCGCCTCTACAGCGCCCATCCCTACGCCGGTATCACACTGTTTGTGGCGCTGCATCTGCTGTGCTTCGGCGTCATCGGCATCATCATGATCGCCGTGCACCTGATGGCGCAGCCCTTCTTCGCCGCGGGCGTCATCAACGGCCTGGGGCATGCGGTCGGCTACCGCAGCTTCGAGATGCCGGCGCGCGCGACCAATATCCTCCCCTGGGCAGTGCTGCTGGGTGGGGAGGAGCTGCACAACAACCATCATGCCTTCCCGCGCTCGGCCTGCTTCGCGGTGCAGCCCTGGGAGCTCGACATCGGCTGGCTGTGGATCTGCGCCTTCAGGGCGCTCGGGCTGGCGCGCGTGCGCTGGGTGGCGCCGCGGGCCGGGCGTGGCGCCGGCGGCGCGCTCGATGAGCGCGCGCTGCAGTCGCTGTTCGTGCGCCGTCTGCACGTGCTGCGTGCCTACGCGCAGCAGGTGGTGCGGCCGGTGTGCCGGGAGCTGGCACGGCGCGAGGGCCAGGGAGCAGTGCCCGCCAATACCTCGCAGCTGCTCATCCGCCACCCGGCCCTGCTGGCCGAGGAGGCGCGGCGCCGTCTGCCGGAGCTCCTGGCCCGCTACGAGGTGCTGCGCCACGTGGTGGCGCACCGCGATGCTCTGCAGACACTGTGGAACGAAGCCGCTGCCAACCCCAGGCGCGCGCTCGTGCAGCTCCACGCCTGGTGTCGCACCGCCGAGGCGAGCGGCATCGTGGCGCTCGCCGAGTTCGCGCGGCGGCTGCCCGCGGGCGGCGCCTAGGCTCGGGTGGGCAGTGCGGTCGCGCGCGTCACCGTGCGCACCGCGAAGCTCGAGTGCACGCGCGCCACACTCGGCAGGCGCGTCAGGTGCTGATTGTGGACGCGCTCGAAGTCGGCCATGTCCGCCACCACGAGCCGCAGCAGGTAATCGTGCTCGCCAGTCATCAGGTAGCACTCCATGATCTCGGGCACCTTGCGCACCGCGCTCTCGAAGGCCTCGAGCCCCGCCTGGCTCTGACGGTCGAGCGTGATGCTGACGAAGACGTTGACCGGGAAGCCGGCCTTGTTCTGATCGATGAGCGCGGTGTAGCCCTGGATCAGCCCCGACTCCTCGAGCGCCCGGACGCGGCGCAGGCAGGCCGACTCCGACAGGCTCACCTTGGAGGCGAGCAGCGCGTTGGTGATGCGCGCATCCTGCTGCAGGAGCTTCAGGATGGCACGATCGTAGCGGTCCAGCTCCATCGGCGCAATTTTCCCTCTATAAAAGAAGAATATTCGGCATATTCTGCCACGGCGGACGGCGCGCCGGTGGTCATTTGCAAGCCGCCGCCGCCGCATCGCGGCTAACTTGCCGGCATTGCATACCAAGGGGGTTCCCATGCGTGTCGGCGTCCCGAAGGAGATCAAGGTTCACGAGTACCGCGTCGGCCTGGTGCCCGCGGGCGTGCGCGAGCTCACCGCGGCCGGTCACCAGGTGCTCATCGAGACGCAGGCCGGCGCCGGCATCGGCGTGGATGACGCCGAATACCGCGCCGCGGGAGCCACGATCGCTGCCGCCGCGGCCGAGGTGTTCCAGAAGGCCGACATGGTCGTGAAGGTGAAGGAGCCGCAGCCCAAGGAGTGCGCGATGCTGCGCCGGGACCAGGTGCTGTTCACCTACCTGCACCTGGCCGCAGATCCCGAGCAGGCGCAGGGGCTGATCAGGTCCGGAGCCACCGCGATCGCCTACGAGACGGTCACGGCCCCGAACGGCTCGCTGCCGCTGCTGACCCCGATGAGTGAGGTCGCCGGACGCATGTCGATCCAGGTCGGTGCGGCGAGTCTGCAGAAAGCCAACGGTGGCTTTGGCGTGCTGCTCGGCGGGGTGCCCGGGGTGGCCCCGGCCAAAGTGGTGATTCTGGGCGGCGGGGTCTCCGGCACGCATGCGGCCGAGATGGCCGTCGGCCTGCGCGCGGACGTCACCGTGGTCGACCGTTCCGTGAACCGCCTGCGCGAGCTGTCGGCGATTTTCGGCTCGGCGCTGCGCACCGCGTACTCGACCACCGAGACCATCGAGCGGCTGGTGCGCGAGGCCGACCTCGTGGTCGGGGCGGTGCTCGTGGCCGGAGCTGCAGCGCCCAAGCTGCTCACGCGCGCGATGGTGAAGACCATGAAGCCCGGAGCGGTGCTGGTGGACATCTCCATCGATCAGGGCGGGTGCTTCGAGACCAGCAAGGCGACCACGCACGCCGACCCGACCTTCGTCGTCGATGGCGTGATTCACTACTGTGTCGCCAACATGCCCGGCGCCGTGCCGCGCACCTCGACGCTCGCGCTCACCAATGCGACGCTGCCCTACGTGCGCGCGCTCGCCGACCATGGCTGGCAGGCCGCGCTCAAGCGCGACCCGGGACTCGCCGCGGGCCTGAATGTGCACGCCGGCGCCATCACGCACGAGGTCGTGGCGAAGGCCCTGGGCCTGCCGGTGCGCCCGTATCACCCCTGAAGGCCGCCGTCCCCACAAAGGGAGGTGGCCGCGGTCAGAGGCTGCGGCTAGGCTACGTCCCCAATTCCCTGACCCGGAGGTTGTCGTGATGAAGATTGCCCTGCCTGCCAGCATGCTCGCCCTGATCGCGGGCGTGGCCAGTGCCGATCCGGTGACCTACCAGGTCGACCCGGGCCACACCTATCCGAGCTTCGCGGCCGATCACTTCGGCGGGCTTTCGGTGTGGCGCGGCAAGTTCGACAAGACCTCCGGCACCATCGTCCTGGACAAGGACCGGGGCACCGGCTCGGTGGAGATCACCGTCGATACCAGCTCCATCGACTTCGGGCATCCGAAGCTCAACGAGCACGCCAAGAGCGCCGAGATGTTCGACGTCGAGAAGTATCCGACGGCGGTGTTCAAGGGCCGCCTCAACGGCTTCAAGAGCGGTGCGCCGACCGAGGTCGACGGCACCTTCACGCTGCACGGCGTGACCAAGCCGCTCACCCTCACCATCGATTCCTTCAAGTGCGTCATCGTGCCGATGGACAAGAAGGAGCACTGCGGCGCGGATGCCACAGCGACGCTCAACCGCGCCGATTACGGTATCGACTACGGCGCGAAGTACGGCTTCAAGATGGACGTGAAGCTCGCCATCCAGGTCGAGGCGATCCGCGCCAACTGAGGCCCGTCAGCGCAGGCGGCCCACGACCTCGCTGGCGAGTGCCAGCGCGGCCGTGAGCCCCGGCGACTCGATCCCGAACAGGTTCACCAGACCCGGCACGCCGTGGTGCGAGGGGTCATCGATGCGGAAGTCCGCGGCCGGCTCGCCGGGGCCGGTGATCTTCGGCCGCACGCCCGCGTAGGCCGGCGTGAGCGCGCCTTCCGGAAGCTGCGGCCAGTAGGCGCGGATCGCCGCCACGAAGCGCGCCGTGCGGCTGACATTCACCTGATAGTCGGGCGCTGCGAGCCATTCCACATCCGGGCCGAAGCGCGCCTGTCCGGCCAGATCCAGGGTGAGATGGATGCCGGCGCCGCCGGGCTCGGGCAGCGGGTAGATCAGGTGCCGAAACGGCGCGCGCGCGTTCAGGGCGAAGTAGTTGCCGCGCGCGTAGTGCGGTTGCGGCAGGCTGGCGGCGTTGGGCAGGTGCTCCATGCGGCCGGCGAGGTCCGGGGCGTTCAGGCCGCAGGCGTTCACCAGCACGCGCGTGTGGAGCGAGGGTTCCAGGCCGTTCACCGCGATGCCGGCCCCGCGGCTTTCGAGCACCACGCGCGTCACCTGGCTGCGCGTGGCGAGCGTGGCACCGTGCGCCTCGGCCTCGGCGAGCAGCGCCAGCATCAGCGCCCGCACGTCGACGATGCCGGTCGCGGGTGAGTGCAGCGCCTGCAGGCAGGCGAGCTCGGGCTCGAGTGCGCGGGCCGCGGCGCCATCCAGCGGCACGAGGTCGACGCCGTTGCCGCGCGCGCTCTGCGCGAGCGCGGCCAGCGCCGCGAGCTGCGATTCGTGCGTGGCGACGATGAGCTTGCCGAGGCGGCGGTGTTCCACGCCGCGCTTGGCGCAGAAGGCATAGAGCCGCTCGCGGCCGCTCACGCACAGGCGCGCCTTCAGTGAGCCGGCCGGGTAATAGATGCCGGCGTGCACCACCTCGCTGTTGCGGGCGCTGATCCCGGTGCCGTGACGCTCGGCCGCCTCCAGAATGAGCGTGTCACGCCCGGCCAGCGCCAGCTCGCGCGCGATCGCGAGTCCGATGACCCCCGCTCCGATGACGACAGCGTCGACTTCTTCCATGGCAGCCTGTGCAGTGTAACGGCGGCGGGGCCCGCCCGTGGCAGGCCGTACAATGCGCTTCCCAGCGCTTGCAGGCCGGCAGGAGAGTTCGTGACCGAGGTCAGCTATCAGATCCGCGACGGCATCGCCGTACTCACCCTCGATAACCCCCCGGTCAACGCCCTGAGCCAGCCGCTGCGCGCAGCGCTGGCCCTAGGCCTGGAGCGCGCGCTCACCGACCCGGCCGTCAGGGGAGTGGTGCTGAGCGGCGCGGGCACCTTCAGCGCCGGCGCCGACCTGGGCGAGCTCGGCTCCGGCGCCGCGCTCGCGCCGCCCGAGGCCGCCGCGCTGCAGCAGCAGCTGGAGCGGGCCAGCAAGCCCGTCGTCGCCGCGATCAGTGGCACAGCCCTCGGTGGCGGGTTCGAGCTCGCGCTCGCCTGTCATTTCCGCATCGCCACGCCGGCGAGCCGCGTGGGGCTGCCGGAGGTGAAGCTCGGCCTCCTGCCGGGGGCGGGGGGCACGCTGCGCGTCACGCGCCTCGCCGGAGCTGCGGCCGCGCTCGATCTGATCATCTCGGGCAACCCCGTGAGTGCTGCGCGCGCGCAGGAGCTGAAACTCATCGACGAGCTCGCTGAGGATGCGGTGGCCGCAGCGGCTGCGCTTGCCCAGCGTGCCGCCGGCGGCGCGCTGCCGGTGGCGCGCGAGCGGCCTGCGCCGGCCACCGACCCGCAGCTCTTTGAGCGCGAGCGGGCACGTCTTGCGGCCAAGACGCGCGGCCAGAGTGCGCCGCTGCACATCCTCGAGTGCATCGAGGCGGCGACGGTGCGCAGCGCCGATGAGGCGCTCGCACTCGAGCGCGCCGCCTTCCTCGCCTGCCGCGACAGCGCGGCGCATCGCGCGCTGCTGCACCTGTTCCACGCCGAGCGCGCGGCGCGCCACATCCCCGGTGTCCCCGCGCACCTCGCGCCGCGCCCCATCAGGCGCGCCGCGGTGATCGGCGCCGGCACCATGGGCGGCGGTATTGCGATGACCTTCGCCAACGCGGGACTGCCGGTGACGCTCCTTGAGCTGTCGCCGGAGGCGCTCGCCAAGGGCTTCGCCGCGATCGAGCGTACCTACGCCGCCTCGGTGACCCGCGGGAGCCTGAGCGCACCGGCCGCCGCGCAGCGGCGCGCGCTGATCAGCGGCACCACCGCGTATGAGGCGCTGGCCGCGGCGGACATCGTGATCGAGGCCGTGTTCGAGGATCTGGAGGTGAAGCGCGGCGTGTTCGCCCGGCTCGATGCCGTCATGCGCCCCGGGGCGATCCTCGCCACCAACACCTCGACGCTCGACATCGACGCCATCGCCGCGGCCACGCGCCGGCCCGAGTCGGTGGTCGGTACCCACTTCTTCAGCCCCGCAAACGTCATGCGCCTGCTTGAAAACGTGCGCGGCGCGGCCACCGCGCCGGAGGTGATCGCGAGCGTCATGGCGCTCGGGCGCACCCTCGGCAAGATCCCCGTGCTCGCCGGCAACTGCGACGGCTTCATCGGCAACCGCATGCTCGGCTTCTACGGACTCGAGGCGGAGTTTCTGCTGGAGGAGGGCGCCACCCCGCAGCAGATCGACCGCGTGATGGAGGAGTTCGGCTTTGCCATGGGCCCTCTGGCGGTGCGCGACCTGGCCGGCAACGATGTCGGCTGGGCGATCCGCAAGCGCCGCAAGCTGCCCGCCGACGAGCGCTTCTCACCGATCCTGGAGCGGCTGGTGAGCGCAGGTCGGCTGGGCCAGAAGAGCGGCCGCGGTTTCTACCGCTACGAGGGACGCACGCGCCATCCTGACCCTGAGGTCATGACGCTCATCGAGGCGGTCTCGCGCGAGCTCGGCATCCGCCGCCGCGAGCTCAGCGATGAGGAGATCCGTGATCGGCTGCTGCATCCGCTGATCAACGAGGGCACGCGCATACTCGAGGAGGGCATCGCGCTGCGCGCCTCGGATATCGACCTCGTCTACGTGCACGGTTATGGGTTTCCGGCCTGGCGCGGCGGACCGATGTTCTGGGCGCAGCAGGCGGGGCTCACGCGCGCGGTGCGCACGCTCGAGGGCCTCGCACCGACACACGGCAGGCGCTGGGGCCCGACACCGCTCCTGCGGCGCCTGGCCGAGAGCGGGGGACCGTGGCCGGCCTGAGGCACAGGGCCGGCGCGGCGCTGCTGCTCGCGCTGCTTGTGGCCGCTTTGCCGCGCGGGTCCGCCCTGGCCGCGCACGTCCACGGCGAGCCGCCCCAGACACTCGCGGCCTGGGCGCAGGGGGCGCAGCTGTATGCCGGGCTCGGCAGCTTCCACCGCGCCATCAGCACGACCTCGCCCCAGGCCCAGGCCTATTTCGATCAGGGCATGCGCCTCATGTGGGCCTTCAATCACGACGAGGCGACGCGCTCCTTTGCCAGGGCGGCCGAGCTCGATCCGCACTGCGCTGCCTGCTACTGGGGCGTCGCGCTCACCGTCGGTCCCAACTACAACGTCACCGATTTCGCCCCCGTGCGCGTGCGGCTGGCCTTCAGCGCGCTCGAGCGCGCCCGTGCCGAGGCCGCTGACGCCACCGCCGTCGAGCGCGGGCTCATCAGCGCGCTCGCCGCACGCCATCCTGCGGCCGAGGCCCCCACAGGCGATGAGCGTGCGCGGCTGCTCGCCGCCTATGCCGAGGCCATGGTGGAGCTCGCGGCACGCTTTCCCGCGGACGACGACGTACAGACGCTGACCGCGGAGGCGCAGATGACCGTGCACGCCTGGAAGCTGTGGACGAGCGCGGGCGCGCCGGTGGCCGGGACGCTCGAGATCGAGCAGCGCCTCGAGCGCGTTCTTGCGCGCAATCCGCTGCACCCGGGCGCCAACCACTATTACGTGCACGTGATGGAGGAGTCCCCGACTCCGGAGAAGGCGCTCGCCGCCGCCGAGCGGCTGCGCGGCATGATGCCCGCGGCCGGGCACCTGGAGCACATGCCCGCGCACATCCTGCAGCGCGTGGGGCGCTACGAGGATGCGGCCGAGGCGAACCGCCAGGGGGCGCGTGCCGACCGCGAGTATCTGGCGAGCACTCAGCCGCCGGACTACTACCCGGCATACTTCACGCACAACCTGGCCTTCCTCGCCTACTCGGCCGCCATGGAAGGCCGCAAGGCGGAGACGCTGGCGGCCGTACAGGAACTCGCCGGCGTCATGCCCGAGCCGCAGCTGGTCGCGATGCAGGAGTCGGGCTGGCACCGCGCCTCGGTGTACGCAGCCCTCGTGCGCTTCGGGCTGTGGGACGAGCTGATCGCGCTCGAGCCGCCCGATGAGCGTCTGCCGGGCGCACGGCTGGCCTACCTCTACGGGCACGGTATCGGGCTCGCCGCACGCGGCCAGCTCGCCCAGGCGCAGGCGGCGCTCGCAGAGCTGCACGAGCTCGCCGCGACCCTCGGGACCGAGCGCATCGGAGGCCAGAACCGCCTGGTCGACCTCGCGGCGGTGGCCGAGCCGGTCCTGGCCGCGCGCATCGCGGCCTCCGGCCATCGTCATGCCGAGAGCGTGGCGCTGCTCGAGCAGGCGGTGGCCGCCGAAGACCGCCTCGCCTACGACGAGCCGGCTGACTGGTTCTTCCCGGTGCGCCACCTGCTCGGGGCGGAGCTTCTGAACGGGGGCGAGCCGGTGCGGGCCGAGGCGGTCTACCGCGAGGACCTGCGGCGCAATCCCGACAACGGCTGGGCGCTGCTCGGGCTCGCCCAGTCGGAGCGGGCGCAGGGCCACAGTGCGGCCGCCGCGCGCACCGAGCGCGCCCAGGCGCGTGCCTGGGTGCACGCCGACGTGCGCCTGCCGGCCTCGGCATTCTGGTACGCGGGACCGGATGAGGCCGCGTGCGAGTGCCAGCACTTCCCCTCAGCCGACCGGCAGACGCGTGGTGTGCTTCTTGGTGCGCAGCACGAAGCTGGTGTTCACTGAGCGCACCGCGGCGAGCTGCAGGAGCTTGGCCGACAGGAAGTGCTCGTACGCCTCCATGCTCGCGGCCACGATGCGCAACAGATAGTCGTTGGCGCCGGACATCGAGTGACACTCGAGCACCTCGGGGCACTCCTTCACCGTCTGGTCGAACTGGCGCACCGACTCCGGGTGATGGTTCTCGAGCGAGATCACCGCGTAGGCGAGGATCGGCAGGCCGATGGCGCTCGCGTTCAAAAGCGTCGCGTAGCCTGCGATGAAGCCGGCCGCTTCCAGACGCCGCAGCCGCCGCCAGCACGGCGCCGGGGAGAGGCCCACGCGCCGGGCCAGCTCCTGGTTGGCGATGCGCGCATCCTTCTGCAGCTCATCGAGGATGCGGCGGTCGAGGCGATCCAGGGTACGGGCCATGCCACGGGTCTCCGGCGTTTGAGCAATAAGATTGCCAAAATAGCCTGTAATTCAGCAATAGCGGCAAGATAATTTCGCCTGGCGCGACATAGACTGCGCGCCAGCACTCCCGCTGCCTGACCGGAGCCGCCATGGCCGCACGTGCCCCGCTCGCCGCCCCCGCCCCGGGCCCCGCCGCCGCCACCGACTGGCGCCGGGTTGCTTATCTCGTGCACGCCTCGCGCGCCCTGGATGACATCGAGGAAGGCCGGCTCGTGCCGCAGCGCCAGGTGCTCTACCAGTTCTCCGCGCGCGGCCATGACCTGGCGCAGATACTCCTCGGGCTGCAGCTCACCGATGCGCACGATGCAGCGACGGTCTACTACCGCTCGCGCCCCCTGATGCTCGCGCTCGGCGTGCCGCTCGAGGAGGCCGCCGCCGGGCCTCTGGCACGCGTGGGCTCCTTCAGCGGCGGGCGCGACATCGGCGTGGTGTTCAACCGCCCCGGCCACGGCGCGGCGAGCGTGCTGCCGGCCTGCGGCGGTGTTGGCGCGCAGTACACCCCCGCGGCGGGCTGGGCGCAGGCACTGTGCTACCGCTCGCAGACCCTCGGCGACAGCGCCTATGCGCACGGCATCGCGGTGGTGCTCGGCGGTGATGCCTCCACCGCCACGAACGGGTTCTGGTCCGCGCTCAACATCGCCACGACCCTGCGCCTGCCGCTCTTGTTCTACATCGAGGACAACGCCTTCGGGATTTCCGTGCCCGCGCACCTGCAGACCCCCGGCGGCAACATCGCGGCCAACCTCGCCTCTTTCAGCGGACTTAAGCTGCTCGAGGGCGACGGCAGCGATCCGCAGGCCGCCGCAGCGCTCACGCGCGAGGCGGTCGGCTTCGTGCGCCGCGAGCGCGCGCCGCTGCTGCTGCGCCTGACCGTGCCGCGCCTGTCCGGTCACTCCGGCCAGGACACCCAGGCCTACAAGTCGCGCGAGCTGTTGTCAGCCGAGCGTGCGCGCGATCCGCTCACGCGCCTGCGCCAGTACCTGGTACCCCAGCACCTGAGCGACGAGCAGTGGCAGCAGCTGGCGCAGGGCGCACGGGCCGACGTCGAGCAGGCCGTGGCGCAGGCGCTCGCGCGCCCGCATCCGGATCCGGCCGAGCTCACCCGTTACGTGTTCTCCGAGCCCGGCGCGGCTGCAGGAGCAGGGCGGGCTCAGGCCCGAGGGCATCGACTTTCCGGCCGGGAGCCCCATCGCGCAGCCATCCGGCACGCGCATCAACATGCTCACCGCCATCCGCCGCACGCTCGATGTCGAACTCGCCGCGAATCCGCGCCTGGTGGTCTTCGGCGAGGACGTGGGGCCGAAGGGTGGCGTGCACGGGGCGACGCTCGGTCTGCAGGAGAAGTACGGCGCCGGACGCGTGTTCGACACCTCGCTGTCGGAGGAGGGCATCATCGGCCGCGCCGTGGGCATGGCGCTCGCGGGCCTTTTGCCCGTGGCCGAGATCCAGTTCCGCAAGTACGCCGATCCGGCGGCCGAGCAGCTGAATGACCTCGGCACGCTGCGCTGGCGCACGCACAACCGCTTCGCCGCCCCCGTAGTGGTGCGCATGCCGGGCGGCTTCTTCAAGTGCGGTGATCCCTGGCACAGCCAGACCAACGAGGTCGCCTGGGTGCACGGGGTCGGCTGGCAGGTCGCGGTGCCCTCCAACGCGCAGGATGCGGTCGGGCTCCTGCGCTCGGCGCTGCGCGGCAACGATCCGGTGATCTTCTTCGAGCACCGCGCCATGCTCGATGGCGCCTGGGCGCGCCGGCCTTACCCCGGAGATCAGTTCATGCTGCCCTTCGGCCAGGCGAGCGTGGTGCGCGCCGGGAGCGAGATCACGGTGGTGACGTGGGGCGCGATGGTGGAGCGCTGCGAGCAGGCGGCCGCCGCCTCGCAGGTGGAGGCCGAGGTGCTCGATCTGCGCACCCTGTCCCCGTGGGACCGCGCCGCCGTCATCGCCTCGGTGCAGAAGACCCGCCGCTGTCTGATCGTGCACGAGGATAATGTCACCGCCGGCTTCGGCGCCGAGATCGCCGCGGTGCTCGCGCAGGAATGCTTCTACTCACTCGAGGCGCCGATTGAGAGGCTCGCCATGCCCGACATCCCCAGTCCCCACAGTCCGGTGCTGCTCGAGGCGGCGGTGCCGGACGTCGCGCTGATAACGCGCCGCCTGCAATACCTCTCGAGCCTGTGAGGAGCGCGCGATGAGCGAGACGGTCGAGGTGCGCGCGCCGGAGGAGCAGACCGAAGGCACGCGCTCGCAGCTGCTGCGCTGGCTGAAGGAGGTCGGCCAGCCGGTCGAGCGCGACGAGCCGCTGATTGAGATCGAGACCGACAAGGTCACCGTCGAGGTGGCCGCGCCGGGGGCGGGCGTGCTCGCCGAGATCCTCAAGCAGGCACAGGAGGAGATCGCCCCCGGGGAGCTTCTTGGCCGCATCCGCACCGGCCTTGCGGCGAGCGCGCCGCGCGCCACCGTCGCGGCCGCTCCGGCCGCCGCCGCGCCCCGCTCAGCCGCCCCGGCCGCACTCAGCGGCGGGCAGCTGAGCCCCGCGGTGCGCCGTCTGCTGGCCGAGCACGGCCTGGATGCCGCCCAGGTGCGCGGCAGCGGTCCCTCCGGGCGCATCATGGTCGAGGATGTCCTGAACGCGGCGGCCGCGCGGGGGCCCGCCGCGGCCGCCGCAGCGCCTGCTGCGGCTGCGGCACCGGCTGCAGGGCTGGGCGGGGTACGGCGCGTGCCGCATACCGCGGTGCGGCGCCGCATCGCCGAGCACATGGTGCAGTCGCTTTTGCACTCTGCGCCGCACGTCACCACCGTCTTCGAGGCCGACCTCGCCGCGGTGCTCGCCGACCGCGAGCGCCGGCGCGCGGCCTTTGCCGAGGCGGGCGTGCCGCTCACGCTGACGGCGTATTTCGTGCAGGCGACGGTGGCGGCGATTGCCGCGGTGCCCGAGGCCAACGCGCGCTGGACCGAGGAGGCGCTCGAGATCTATGACGCCGTGCACATCGGCATCGCGACCGCGGTGGAGGGCACCGGTCTTGTGGTGCCGGTGCTGCACGATGCGCACCGGCGCGATCTGCTCGACACCGCGCGCGGACTCGATGACCTGGTGCGGCGCGCGCGCGAGGCACGGCTCGTACCGGCGGACGTGCGCGGCGGCACTTTCACCATCTCCAACCACGGCGTCAGCGGGAGCCTGCTCGCCGCGCCGATCATCATCAACCAGCCGCAGTCGGCGATCCTCGGCATCGGCAAGCTCGAGCGGCGCGTGGCGGCGGTGGAGGAGAACGGCGCGGAGGCGATCCGGGTGCGCCCGCGCTGCTACGTGACCCTGACCCTCGATCACCGCGTCATGGACGGTCACCAGGCCAATCGCTTCATGTCCACCTTCGTCGCGCGCCTGGCGCGCTGGGACGCTTAGGGGAGGCGCGCGTGGTGCGCGTCGCCGCGGAATCAGAGCCGATCGAGCGGGCGAGCCTTGGGGAGCTGCGCACGCTGCAGCTGGAGCGCCTGCGCGCAGCGCTCGAGCGCGTCTATGAGCGGGTGGCCCCTTACCGCGCGCGCTGCGAGGCCGCGGCCGTGCATCCGCGCGAGCTGCGCACGTTTGCGGACCTCGGCCGCTTCCCGTTCACCGCGAAGGACGACCTGCGCGAGCATTACCCTTTCGGCCTCCTCGCCGTGCCGCGCCACGCGCTGGCGCGCGTGCATGCCTCGAGCGGCACCACCGGGCGCGCCACCGTGGTCGCGTACACGCGCGGCGACCTCGAGGTCTGGTCCGCGCTCGTGGCGCGCTCGCTGCGCGCCGCCGGCGTGCGCCCGGGCGAGATGGTGCACATCGCCTATGGCTACGGGCTCTTTACCGGCGGGCTCGGCGCGCACTACGGCGCGGAAGCCCTCGGCTGCACCGTGGTGCCGGCCTCCGGTGGCCAGACCGCGCGGCAGGTGCAGCTGATCCGCGAGCTGCGCCCCGAGGTGATCATGGTGACGCCTTCCTACATGCTGGCGATCGCCGAGGAGTTCGAGCGCCAGGGCTTTGACCCCGCGGCCACCTCGCTGCGCGTGGGCCTCTTCGGCGCCGAACCCTGGACCGAGGGCATGCGGGATGAGATCGAGGCGCGCTTCAACATCGAGGCGCTGGATATCTACGGCCTGTCGGAAGTGATGGGGCCGGGTGTGGCGAGCGAGAGCGTGGCAACCAAGGACGGCCCGGTGCTCTGGGAGGATCATTTCTATCCGGAGATCATCGATCCGGACAGCGGCGCGGTGCTG
The DNA here is from genome assembly GCA_963825385.1 of uncultured Pseudomonadota bacterium. Classification (GTDB taxonomy): domain Bacteria; phylum Pseudomonadota; class Gammaproteobacteria; order Steroidobacterales; family Steroidobacteraceae; genus 13-2-20CM-66-19. The sequence continues at coordinate 467,881 of CAWGSX010000002.1, forward strand.
CCCGAGGGCGCGCGCGGGGAACTGGTGCTCACGACCCTCACCAAGGAGGCGCTGCCGCTCATGCGCTTCCGCACCCGCGACCTGAGCGCGCTTTTGCCGCCGACCTCAGGCAGCATGCGCCGCATGGCACGCATTGCGGCGCGTACCGATGACATGCTGATCGTGCGCGGCGTGAACCTGTTCCCGAGCCAGGTCGAGACGGTGCTGCTGGAGCTGCGCGGACTGGCCCCGCACTACCAGCTCGAGGTAAGCCGTCCGCAGCACCTCGATGAGCTCACGGTGCGCGTCGAGTGCGTGCTCGGTGCGCTCGGGGAGCGCGGCGCGCTGGCAGGCCTGCTGGCTGAGGCGCTCAAGGCCCGCATCGGCCTCAGTGCGCAGGTGGTGGTCGAGCCGCCCGGAACGCTCGAGCGCTCCGCCGGCAAGGCGCGGCGCGTGCTCGATAACCGCCGCCGCTAGCGCGGCGCGCGGCCGAAGCGCCGCCGCAGCTCCGGTGCCGGCGGCGGCAGGGGTCCGTCCAGGCGCTGCGCGGTGGCGGACAGGAACGCCTCCGCCGCCTTGAAGGTCTGTGCGTAGATCGCGGCCGCGACGCGGTAGGCGCGCGCGCCGGCCCAGCGCGCCGGCAGCAGGCGCGCCGGCAGCAGCGGATCCTGCAGGTGGATCTTGCGGTACTCGTGCACGAGCAGCGTGCGCGCCAGAAAGGCCGCCTGCGGGGTGAGCGCGCCGGGCCGTGCGCGCAGCAGCGGCGCAAAGCGACGCGTGAAGCGCGCATAGCGCGCCGCCAGTCCCTCCAGGTCCCAGGCGCGCGCGGCGAGTGCCTGCGCACCGGCCCCGCCGACGATGCGGCTTTTGAACAGCAGCGCCTGTTTCGCGCCGGGCAGTGCGGCGAGCGCGGCGCGCGTCTCCGCAGCCCCGGAGGGGTGCGCGTACAGGAGTGCCCCGATAGGCCCGAAGCCGAGCCAGCGCAGCTCCTCGCGCAGCACCGCCGGGCGGGCGCTGCCGGGCGCCACGGCGAGCAAGGTCCACCATCCGTCCCAGTGCCGCCCGGGCGGGGCGTAGATGCGCCGCGTGGCCCCGGCGAAGCGGCCGGCCGCTTCGGCACAGGCGATACTCGCTGCGGCGGCCGGCGCGGCGGGCTAGGAGCCAGTCGTCGCGCGCCAGGCGCGCGACGGAGGTGCGCACCAGGCGCTCGGTGAGGCCGAAGGGCGCGGCCAGCTCGATCAGGCTGCCGAGCGTCACGGCGCCGCCGCGCGGGGCGATCGCGTCGCCGAAGACGGTGATCAGCAGCGAGCCGCCGCGCAGCGGGCGCTGCGCGCGGAATCGCGCGAGCAGGCGCGTAAGCGGCGGCCGGGTAGGGCGGGGCACGGGTGCGCAGCGGCTCGGAAAATTGTGACACAGAAATCGATCTGGCGTGGTAATCTTGTGTCACATTGTGCACCCGGCTCCCCGGGGGAGTCCGCTTCCATGTACACGCAGGGCTGCTCGAGCACCAGGGCAAGGCCACGCCCGCCGGACGCGGCCGCGAGGCGGCGCGCTGCAGCGCTTCCAGGCGCGCATCGACGCCGAGGAGAAGATCGAGCCGAAGGACTGGATGCCGGAGCGTACCGGCAGACGCTGATCCGGCAGATCTCGCAGCACGCGCACTCCGAGATCGTCGGCATGCTGCCCGAGGGCAACTGGATCACCCGCGCGCCGACGCTGCGGCGCAAGGCGATCCTGGTGGCCAAGGTGCAGGACGAGGGCGGGCACGGCGCCTACCTCTACAGCGCCGCCGAGACGCTCGGCATCGCGCGCGACGAGCTGATCGAGCAGCTGCTGGCCGGCAAGGCCAAGTACTCGAGCATCTTCAACTACCCGACGCTGACCTGGGCGGACATCGGCGCGATCGGCTGGCTGGTCGATGGCGCGGCGATCATGAACCAGATCCCGCTGTGCCGCTGCTCCTACGGTCCGTACGCGCGCGCGATGGTGCGCATCTGCAAGGAGGAGAGCTTTCACCAGCGCCAGGGCTACGAGATCATGCTGCAGCTGGCGCGCGGCACCGCCGCGCAGCAGCGCATGGCGCAGGACGCGCTCAATCGCTGGTGGTGGCCGTCGCTGATGATGTTCGGGCCGCCGGACGGCGAGTCGACAGCACACCGCGCAGTCGATGCGCTGGAAGATCAAGCGCTTCACCAACGACGAGCTGCGGCAGAAGTTCGTCGACATCACGGTGCCGCAGGCGAAGTTTCTCGGCCTGACCGTTCCGGACCCGCTGCTGCGCTGGGACGAGGCAGCCGGCCAGCACCAGCTTCGGCGCCATCGATTGGCGCGAGTTCCACGAGGTGCTCAAGGGCAACGGTCCGTGCAACCGCGAGCGCCTGGCCGCGCGCCGCGCGGCCCACGACGACGGTCGCTGGGTCCGCGAGGCCGCCGCGGCCCACGCCGCCAAGCAGCGCCGCGCGCGCCGCAGCGCCGCCTGATCGAAGGAGCATGCGCGATGCACCGATGACAGCCGACTGGCCGCTCTACGAAGTCTTCATCCGCGCGCGCGGCGGCCTCGACCACAAGCACGTCGGCAGCGTGCACGCCGCCGATGCGCGCATGGCGATCGAGCACGCGCGCGACGTCTACACCCGCCGGCAGGAGGGCGTCAGCATCTGGGTGGTGCCGTCGAGCGACATCATCGCCTCGGACCCGGCGGAGGCGGACGCGCTGTTCGAGCCGGCGCGCGACAAGATCTACCGTCATCCGACCTTCTACGAGATTCCCGAAGAGGTCGAAGAACCTGTGAACGCCGCACTCAGCGCCGCGCCGGAGCTGGCACGCGGCGCGGCTGCGTCACCTGCTGCGTCTCGGCGACACCAGCCTCGTGCTCGGGCAGCGGCTCGGCGAATGGATCGGCCACGCGCCGGCGCTCGAGGAGGATCTGGGGCTCGCGAACCTCTCGCTGGACCTGATCGGCCAGGCGCGGCTGCTGCTCAGTCCTACGCCGGCGAGCTCGAGGGCCGGGGGCGGGACGAGGACGCGCTCGCGTTTCTGGCGCGAGGCCCGAGTTCGTGAACGCGACGCTCGCCGAGCAGCCCAACGGCGACTTCGGCCATACCATCGTGCGGCAGTTCCTGCTCGATGCCTGGCAGCTCGAGCTTTACGAGCGCCTGACCGCTTCCAGCGATGAGCGCCTGGCGCAGATCGCCGCCAAGGCGCTCAAGGAGACGCGCTATCACCTGCGCTTCAGCAGCGGCTGGCTGGTTCGCCTGGGCGACGGCACCGAGCGAGAGCCATGCCCGCGTGCAGGAGGCGCTCGATTCGCTGTGGCGCTTACACGCGCGAGCTGTTCAGTGCCGATGAGACCGATACGTGAGATCGCAGGCGCAGGGCATCGCCCCGGATCTGGCCGCCCTCGAGCCGGCCTGGTGCGCGCGCGTCGATGCGGACCTCAAGGCGGCGACACTGGTCGGCCCGCCGGCCCGGCCCTATCCCTGGCACGGCAAGCGCGGCGTGCATACCGAGCATCTGTCGGCACCTGCTGGCGGAGATGCAGCAGCTGCAGCGCGCCTACCCGGGCGCGCGCTGGTAGCCATGGGCTCATCCGCCGCAGTGCCTGCCAGCGGCCCGCAGCGCGAGGCGGCGCGTGCGGGCGCTGCTTGCGCAGGTACCCGATCCGGAGATCCCGGTGCTGAGCATCGTCGATCTGGGCATCGTGCGTCACGTGCGCGCCGACCCCTCCGGCTGCATCCACGTGGGGCTCACGCCCACCTACTCGGGCTGTCCGGCCACGGAGGTGATCCGCGCGAGCGTGCGCGCGCAGCTGCACGCTCACGGCTTTGCGGATGCGGTGCTCGAGGAGGTGCTGTTCCCGCCCTGGAGCAGCGCCGATCTGAGCGCCAGCGGCCGCGCAAAGCTGCTCGCCTACGGAATCGCCCCGCCGCAGCAGCCGGTGGCGACGCCGCGCGCGCTGTTTGCCGCAGCGCAGGTGCCCTGCCCGCGCTGTCACAGCGCCGACACCGAGCGGGTGAGCGAGTTCGGCTCGACACCCTGCAAGGCGCACTATCGCTGCCGCGCCTGTGCCGAGCCGTTCGACTATTTCAAGTGCCTGTGAACATGCTGAAGTTCCATCCCCTGAAAGTGCTCGCAGTGGAGGCCGACGCCGAGGACGCGGTCGCACTCACCCTCGAGGTGCCCGAGGCGCTGCGCGGCAGCTTCCGCGGCGTCAGCGGCCAGCACGTGGTGGTGCGCGCCATGCTTGACGGTGCGGAGGTGCGCCGCACCTACTCGCTCGTGAACGCACCCGCGGAGCCGGTGCTGCGCATCGTGCCGCGCGTGCATGAGCACGGGCAGCTCTCGGGCTACCTCGGCCGCGCGGTGCGGCCGGGGGAGTGCCTGGAGGTGTTGCCGCCCAACGGCAGCTTCAGCGTGCGCACCGAGCCTGCCGGGGGCACCTATGTGGCCTTCGCCGCCGGCTGCGGCATCACCCCGGTGCTCGCCGTGGTGCGCGAGCTGCTCGAGCGCGGCGCGGCGGCGGTGCTGCTCTTCTACGGCAATACCGGCACGGCCCGCACCATGTGCCTGGAGGAGCTGCAGGGACTGAAGGACCGCTTCCTCGAGCGCCTCGCCCTGCACTTTGTGATGAGCCGCGAGCCCCAGGAGGTCGAGCTCTACAACGGGCGGCTGGATGGGGCGCGCGTGCGCGCCTTCGCGCGCTGGCTGTTCGAGCCGCGCGCGGTGCGCGAGTACTTCGTGTGCGGTCCGGGGGACATGATCGAGGCTGTGAGCGAGGCGCTGCGGGGCCTGGGTGCGGCCGCGCCGATCCATGCCGAGCACTTCAGCCTCGCCACCACGGCGGCCGGGGCGCAGCCGGCGCCGGTGGCGAGCCCGGCCGCGGCCACAGACGCTGCCGAGGTGACGATCCTCATGGACGGCCGCCGGCGCCGCTTCAGCATGCCGCTCGGCACCGAGAGCGTGCTCGACGGCGCGGCGCGCGGCCGGCATCGAGCTGCCCTTCTCCTGCCGCGCCGGGGTGTGCTCGACCTGCCGCACCAAGGTCGTGCGCGGTAAGGTCGAGATGACGCAGAACTATGCGCTGGAGGACTGGGAACTCGAGCAGGGCTACGTGCTCGCCTGCCAGGCGCACATCAGCGAGGCGCCGCTCGAGCTCGACTACGACGAGAAATGATCTCAAGGAGATCGCGGTGAGCTACCAGACCATTCTTTTCGAAGTGCGTGACGGGGTTGCGCGCCTGACGCTCAACCGTCCGGAGCGCCTGAACAGCTTCAACACCGAGATGCATGGCGAGGTGCGCGCCGCGCTCGCGACCCTCAAGGGCGATGCCGGTGCGCGCGTGCTGGTGCTGAGCGGGGCCGGGCGCGGCTTCTGCGCCGGTCAGGACCTGAACGATCGCGCCGTCGCACCAGGCGCGGCCGCGCCGGATCTCGCTGCCTCCATCGAGCAGCACTACAAGCCGCTGGTGCTGACACTGCGCGCGCTGCCCATGCCGGTAATCGGCGCGGTGAACGGCGTGGCGGCCGGTGCGGGTGCCAACCTGGCGCTCGCCTGTGATCTCGTGATCGCTGCCCGCTCCGCGGTCTTCGTGCAGGCCTTCGCCAAGCTCGGGCTCGTGCCCGATTCGGGCGGCACCTGGTTCCTGCCGCGGCTGGTGGGCACCGCGCGCGCCATCGGACTGGCTTTTCTCGGCGACAAGCTCGCGGCGCAGCAGGCGGCCGAGTGGGGACTGATCTGGCGCTGCGTGGAGGATGCGGAGTTTGCCGGCGTGGTGGCGGATATGGCGCAGCAGCTGGCCGCCGCGCCGACGCGCGGGCTGGCCCGTACCAAGCAGGCGATCTACGAGGGCCTGACGCGCGACCTCGCCGCGCAGCTCGACATCGAGCGCGACTACCAGGGCGAGCTCGGTCGCTCCGCCGACTACGCCGAAGGCGTCGCCGCCTTTTCTGCCAAGCGCCCGCCGCGCTTCACCGGGCGCTGAGCATGGCCGACTCCGCCGCCGCCAACGAGGCGCAGCTTCTGGCCGAGCGGGCCGCGGCCGCAATGTACGACCGCGACCGCGCCAGCCAGGCCCTCGGCATGAGCGTGAGCGCGGTGCGCCCGGGATTCGCGCAGCTCACCATGAGGGTGCGCGAGGACATGGTGAACGGTCACGGGGTGTGTCATGGCGGGCTGGTGTTCGCCCTCGGTGACAGCGCCTTTGCCTTCGCCTGCAACAGCTACAACGAGGCCACCGTCGCGGCCGCGGCCAGCATCGATTTCCTCAACCCGGCGCGCGCCGGGGATGAGCTCACCGCGGAGGCGCGCGAGCTGTGGCGCACGCGCCGCAATGGCCTGTACGAGATCACGGTCTTCAACCAGCACGGGCAGCGCATTGCGCTGCTGCGTGGCCGCTCCTACCGCATCGACGGAGCGGTGGCAGCGACGGAGTAGTTCCATGGAACTGGCCAGTTACATCGCCGGACAGTGGCGTACGGGCGGGGAGGGCGTGGCACTGCGTGATGCGACCACCGGCGAGGTGGTCGCGCACGCCGCGGCCACCGCCCCCGACGTGCCGGCGCTGCTGCGCCACGCGCGCGAGGTCGGGGGACCGGCGCTGCGGCGCCTGAGTTTCCACGAGCGCGCCGCGCAGCTGAAGGCGCTCGCCAAGGCGCTGACGGCGCACAAGGAGGAGTTCTACGCGCTCTCCTACGCCACCGGCGCCACCAAGAACGACTCGTGGATCGACATCGACGGCGGCATCAGCACGCTCTTCGTCTACGCCAGCAAGGGCGCCCGCGAGCTGCCGGCCGGGCGGGTCTACCTCGACGGTGCGGTGGAGCAACTGTCCAAGGGCGGTACGTTTCTCGGCCAGCACGTGTGCGTGCCGCTCGAGGGCGCGGCCGTGCACATCAACGCCTTCAATTTCCCGGTCTGGGGCATGCTCGAGAAGCTCGCCCCGACGCTGCTCGCCGGCATGCCGGCGATCGTCAAGCCCGCGACCCAGACGAGCTATCTGACCGCGTGCGTATTTCGCCGCATCATCGAGGCGGCAATCCTGCCCGCCGGGGCGGTACAGCTGATCGTCGGCGGCGTCGGCGACCTGTTCGAGCGGCTCACCTGCCAGGACGCGGTCGCCTTCACCGGCTCTGCCAGCACGGCACTGAAGCTGCGCGCGCACCCGGTGGTGCTCGCCAATGCCGTGCGCTTCACGGCCGAGACCGACTCGCTCAACTGCTCGGTGCTGGGCAGCGATGCCGCCCCCGGTACCCCGGAGTTCGACCTGTTCGTGCGCGAGGTGGTGCGCGAGATGACCGTGAAGGCGGGGCAGAAGTGCACCGCCATCCGCCGCGCACTGGTGCCGGCGGCACGCGCCGCCGAGGTTACCGAGGCACTGCGGGCGGCGCTGGCGCGCGTGGTGGTGGGCGACCCGCGCCTGGAGAGCGTGCGCATGGGGCCGGTGGCCTCCCTGGCGCAGCGCCGCGAGGTGCTCGAGCAGCTCGGCCGCCTGCGGCGCGAGGCCGAGGTGGTCTTCGGGGAGGGCCAGGGGCTGCGCACCGAAGGGGCCGATGCGCAGCGCGGCGCGTTCCTGGCGCCGACGCTGCTTTACTGCCGCGACAGCGCCGCGGCCCGCGCGGTGCACACCGTGGAGGCCTTCGGACCGGTGTGTACGCTCTTGCCTTACGGCTCACTGGATGAGGCGCTGGAGCTCGGGCGCCGCGGCGGCGGCAGTCTCGCCGCCTCGGTGTTCAGCGCCGATGACTCCCTCGCCGCGCGCCTGGTGCTCGGGCTTGCGCCCTACCACGGGCGCGTCATCGTGGTGAACCGCGACTGCGCCAAGGAATCCACCGGCCACGGCTCGCCGCTTCCGCATCTGATCCATGGCGGACCGGGCCGCGCCGGAGGCGGGGAGGAGCTCGGTGGCATCCGCGCCGTGCTGCACTACATGCAGCGCACCGCCGTGCAGGGCAGCCCGCAGCTGCTCACCGCCGTGACGCAGCGCTGGACCGCGGGGGCGCACGAGCTCGATCCGGGCACGCACCCCTTCCGCAAGCCCTTCGGCGCGCTCCTGATCGGCGACACGTTCCGCTCGGGCGAGCGTGAGGTCACGGTCGAGGATATCGAGCGCTTCGCCGAGCTCACCGGCGACCGCTTCTACGCCCACATGGATGAGCGCGAGGCGGGGCGCAACCCGCTGTTCGGCGGCCGCGTGGCGCACGGCTACTTCCTGATCGCGGCGGCGGCGGGTCTGTTCGTCGATCCGCCCTACGGCCCGGTGCTCGCCAACTACGGCATCGACGCGCTGCGCTTCGTCAAGCCGGTCAAGCCCGGCGACCGCATCCGCGTGCGCCTGACCTGCAAGGAGAAGTCCTGGCGCCTCGGCGCCGATTACGGCGAAGTGCGCTGGGACGCCACCATCTGGAACCAGGCCAATGAGCCGGTGGCGCAGTACGACGTGCTCACCATGGTCAGCGCCCGGGCCGTGCCCGATCAGCCCTAGGGTTCAGGGCCGGGCGAAATCCTCGAGCACCGCGCGCAGCGGCTCAGGATCAATGTGCACCGGGCCGGTGAAGGGGTGGTTGACCGAGACGATGACAAACAGGCCCATGAAGACGATGGTCGCGAGGATGCCGGTCATCATCACCTGGGCGCTGAGGTTGCGCGTACCGAAGAAGAAGGTGAAGCTGACCGTCAGCACCGCGCCCAGCACCAGCACCAGCCACACCATCCCCGGCACGATGCCGCTGGCAAAATGCAGCCGCGCACGCCGCGCCTGGGTGAGCTCATCGAGCTGGTGGAACAGCTCCACCAGCTCGGACTGCTGCCGCGTGCCGCCCTGTGCCAGACGCAGCGTGGCGGCATACAGGTCAGTGAGATCCTGGGTCACCTCGCGGTTGTTCCGCTCCTGCCACATCGCTGGCCAGTCCTTCGCGATCACCTCCTCGAGGTAGTGGTCGAGCGCGTGGCGCGTGGCCACCGCCTCGGGGGCATCGCCGACTGCGAGGCGATAGATGGTCGCTGCCGCGCCGGCTTCCTGCGTCACCGCAGCCTCGGCATCGCTGAAGCGCTCCCAGACGATGATGACGGCGAACGCCAGCATCACCGCATAGATCACCCCGACGGTGGCGAACTTGAAGCCAGCGATCTCGTTGTTGGTGACGAGGCGCTCCAGACTCACCCGGCGCCGCACCAAAAGCGGCCCACACATGGCGAGCGCGGTGGGCAGGACGACGATCAGGAGCGCGCCGAGCCACAGAGGCAGGGAGGCAAGCGCACGGGTCACCGGATCTCCTCAAGTCCACAGCGGTTGGCGCGGAACTCTAGGGTCACTGCGGCGCCGAACGCAATCCGCCGGTGCCGGAGGCCTCACCGGCCCGCCGGCGCATCCGGCAGCCGGAAAGTGTGCCCGCGCGTGCCGATGACCTTGAAGAGGGTCCAGGCGGCATCGCCGGGCTTCAGGCGCAGCGCCGCAAGGGCCGCCAGCGAGATGCGCGACAGCACGCGTGCCCCGCCGAGGTCCAGGGTGACCAGCGCCCCGAACTCGTCCTGGGTCACCGCCTGCACCACCCCGGGCAGCGCGTTGCGCACACTCAGCCCCTGGACCGGCTGCACCGCCAGGATCACATCGCGGGCCAGCACCTGCAGGCGCACGCGGGCACCGACGCGGGCCTGCGGCAGACTCACCTGCAGGGAGCCTGAGCCGACCCGCAGCTCGGCGCTGCCCTGCGCCGGGTCGACGCGGGTCACGACGCCCTCCAGCACCGCACCGGTGGCGTCCGGCCCCACCACGCGCTGCAGCGCAGCTGACAGGCTGAGCTCGTTCACCGTGCCGCAGGCGAGCATCGCGCCCTTCTCCAGCAGCACAAGGTAGGTCGCCAGGCGCAACACCTCCTCGAACTGGTGGCTCACGTACACGATGGGCAGCGCCAGGCGGTCGCGCAGCGCCTCGAGGTAGGGCAGCACCTCCTCGCGCCTCGCCTGGTCGAGCGCGGCGAGCGGCTCATCCAGGAGCAGCAGTCGCGGCTGCGACAGCAGCGCCCGTCCGAGCGCAACGCGCTGGCGTTCCCCGCCGGAGAGCTCGTGCGGCCGGCGCCGCAGCAGGGCCTGAAGACCCAGAAGCTCGCTCACCTCGCCAAGGTCGATGAACGCCCTGCGCCCGTGCGCGCGCGCAAGTCCGTAGCGCAGGTTGGCCGCGACCGAGAGGTGCGGGAACAGCCGCGCGTCCTGAAAGACGTAGCCGACGGCGCGCCGCTCGGGGGCCACGGCGATGCCGGCGGCGGTGTCGGTGAGCACCACCCCATCGAGGGCGATGCGCCCGCTGTCGGGGGCGATAAGTCCGGCGAGCAGATTCACCAGCGTGGTCTTGCCGCTGCCGGAGCGGCCAAAGAGCGCCACCACCCCCGGGGTCGGCGCGGCGCAGTCCACCTCCAGGGTAAAGCCCGGCAGCACGCGCCGGGCGGCTATCTCCAGCATGCGCTCGCGCGCGCTTCGGTGGCAGGCCGGCTCACAGGATCGGTGCGGTGGCGTGGTGAGGCGATGTTGCCATAGTGCGCGGCCGGGGCGGGTGAGACAAGCGAGCGGCGCTGCCGGATATAGCGCCTCAGCTGCGCCCGAGCGCGCGGCGCATGCGCCGCAGCAGCACTTCCGCGCCCAAAAGGCCGCCGAGGCCGAGCGCAAAGGACCACAGCGCCAGATGCAGCGCCAGGGCATCGCCGCTGGGTGACTGCATGGCGGTGTACAGCGCCAGCGGCAGCGTGCGCGTCACGCCCGGGACGTTGGAGGCGAAGGTGATGACGGCGCCGAACTCGCCCAGGCCCGCCGCGAAGGCCGTCACCGCCCCGGCCAGGAGTCCCGGCAGCATCAAGGGCAGCGTCACGCTTGCGAAGCGATCGAGGGGACCTGCGCCGAGGGTGCGTGCCACGTCCTCGAGCCCGCGGTCGACGCCATCGAGCGCAATGCGCATGGTGCGTACCAGCAGCGGAAAGATCATGACCGCGGTGGCGAGCGCGGCGCCGGCGGTGGTGAAGGCGAGGTGGATGCCGAAGGCACGCTCGAGGTAGGCGCCGAGAACACCGCGCGAGCCGAATACCAGCAGCAGCACATAGCCGATGGCCACCGGCGGCAAGACCAGCGGCAGATGCACGAAAGCATCAAACAGCGTGCGCCCGGGGAAGCGCACCCGGGCGAGGAGCCAGGCGATCCCGAGCGCCAGCGGCAGCGCGCAGGCGACGCTGCGCAGCGCCACGAGGAGGCTCAGGCGCAGGGCCTCAAGGACCGCGGGGGCGAGAAATCCGGCAGCGCTCACGGCGCGACTGTCGCACGCCGGGCGCGCGAGGCGCCAGCACGCCCGCTCAGGCCACCAGCGCCCGCGCCAGCAGTCCCGGCGGCGCACGGGAGTGCTCCGGGGCACAGTGGGCGAGGCCCTTCTGCTCGAGCCAGGCGCGGTTGAAAAGCCGCGACTGGTACTTGGCCCCGCCGTCGCACAACACCGTCACCACGGTGTGTCCGGGCCCGAGCTCGCGCGCCACGCGTTCGGCGGCCGCGACGTTGATGCCGCTCGTGCTGCCGAGGAACAGTCCCTCCTCGTTCAGCAGCCGGTACACCCAGCGCACCGTCTCGCTGTCCTCGATGTGCACGGCATCATCAATCGGGGCGTCCTGGAGATTGGCGGTGATGCGGCCGATGCCGATGCCCTCGGTAATCGAGCCGCTGCCGGTGGCGGCCAGGGTGCCGGTGCGCACGTAGGCGTACAGGCTGCTGCCCGGGGGGTCGGCGAGCACGCAGCGCACCTGTGGGTTGCGGGATTTGAGGTAAGCGGCGACTCCGGCATAGGTGCCGCCGGTGCCGCTCGCGCACACGAAGGCATGCAGGCGACCCTCGGTCTGCTGCCAGATCTCAGGTCCGGTGGTGGCAAGGTGCGCGTCGCGGTTGGCGGTGTTGTCGAACTGGTTCGACCACACGGCGTTGGGCAGTGCCGCGGCCAGGCGCTGCGCCACCTTCTGGTACTGGTTGGGGTTGCTGTAGGGCACGGCCGGCACCTGGTGCACCTCGGCGCCGAGCATCTCCAGCAGCCGGTACTTCTCGGCCGACTGGTTGTCCGGCATCACGATCACGCAGCGGTAGCCGCGCGCCTTGCACACGTGCGCCAGTCCGATGCCGGTGTTACCGGCGGTGCCCTCGACCACGGTGCCACCGGGCGGCAGCTCCCCGCGCGCCTCGGCGCGCTCGACGATGGCGCGCGCGGCGCGGTCCTTGACCGAGCCGCCGGGATTCATGAACTCCGCCTTGCCGAGAATCTCGCAGCCGGTCGCCTCGCTCAGGCGCTTGAGGCGGATGAGCGGTGTATGGCCCACCGCCCCGAGGAAGCCCGCCACGGCGTTCACGCCGGGGCACCGCTGACGGCAGGGGCGGCGAGCTCGGTGAGGGCCTCGTTGGAGGCCAGCGCCGCCACCGCGCCGACGATGAAGAGCGCGGGCGGCTCGATGCGCAGCTCCTCGGCGCGCGCGAGGATGTCCCCGAGCGTGCCGCGCAGCATGCGCTGTGCCGGCAGCGTGGCGCGCTCGATGAGCGCCACCGGATGGCTGGCCTCGGCGCCGCCGCCGCGCAGGTGCGCGATGATGGCCGGCAGCTGCGCGACGCCCATGTAGAACACCACGGTGTGGCGCGGGTCGGCGAAGTAGCGCCACTGCGGCAGCTCGGCCTCGCTCGTGTGCCCGGTGACGAAGGTGACACTGCGCGCCAGGCGCCGTTGCGTCAGCGGCAGGCCGGCCGAGGCCGCAGCCCCCAGGGCGGCGGTGATGCCCGGAACTACGCTGCAGGGGATGCCGTGCGCCTGCAACAGCTCCAGCTCCTCGCCGCCGCGCCCGAAAACGAACGGATCGCCGCCCTTCAGGCGCGCCACGCGCTTGCCGGCCTGCGCCAGCTCGAGCAGCAGCGCGTTGATGCGCTCCTGCCGGCCGCGCTCGCCGGACTCCTTGCCGACGAAGATGCGCTGCGCGTCGCGGCGCGCGCGCTCGAGCACGGCATCACTGACCAGGCGGTCGTAGAGGATCACATCGGCCTGCTGCAGCAGCTGCAGCGCGCGCAGCGTCAGAAGGTCCGCATCTCCGGGGCCGGCGCCGATCAGATAGACCTCACCGAGCGCCGGGGCGAGCTGGCCGGGCGGGGAGGTGAGCTGTGCGGCGGCCAGCTCCCGGGCGAGGCCGTGCGCGGCGCGCTCGGGCGCGCCGCGCAGCACGGCGGCGCCGACCGGGCCGCGTACGATGCGCTCCCAGAAAGCGCGGCGGCCGCCCCGGCCGAGGGCCTGCCGGATGCGCGCGCGATGCCGGCCCATGAAGCGCGCCAGTGCCCCCAGGCGCGCCGGCAGCAGGGCCTCGATCTGCTCGCGCACGCTGCGCGCGAGCACCGGGGCATGGCCGGCGGAACTGACCGCGACGATCAGCGGCGAGCGGTCGATGATGGCCGGGAAGATGAAGGTCGAGAGGGCTGCATCGTCGACCACGTTGACGGGGATGCCGCGCGCCTGCGCGGCCGCCGAGACCGCGGCATTCACCGCAGCATCACCGGTGGCGGCGACCACCGCAGCGGCGCCGGCGAGCGCCTCGGGTGCGAAGCTTTGCGCACGGTGACTCAGCCGGGCGTTGACGGCGCACAGGCGCAGCTCCTCGTGCAGCTCGGGGGCGAGCACCGTCACCTGCGCGCCGGCCTTGAGCAGCCACTGCGCCTTGCGCAGCGCGATCTCCCCGCCGCCGACCACCACGACGGGCCGGTCCTCCAGGCGCAGGAACACCGGCAGGTAGTCCATGCGCGCTCCTACAGGGCGGCCGCGGCCGCCGCGGGCCTCAGCGTGCGCGGATGCAGGCCGCATTCGCGCGCCTCGCTCTGCTCCCACCACCAACGCCCGGCACGCCGTGCTTCACCGGGCTGGATCGCCCGCGTGCACGGCGAGCAGCCGATGCTCGGGTAGTGACGGTCATGCAGAACATTGTACGGCAGGCCGTGGGCGTGAACGTATTGCCATACCTCGGCCTCGCTCCAGTCAAGGAGCGGGCTCACCTTGTAGAGCCCGTGCTCGGCATCCCAGGCCTCGGTCTGAAGCTGTGCGCGGCTCGCCGACTGCTCGCGGCGCACACCGGTCACCCAGGCGGGAAAGTCCGCAACGGCGCGCCGGAACGGCTCGACCTTGCGTACCCGGCAGCACTCCAGGCGCGCCTCCACGCTGCCGTAAAAGCCGTTCACGCCCTGGCGCGCCACCAGGCGCTCGAGGCCCTGGGCGTCGGGGTAGATCAGGCGCAGCGAGCGTCCGTAGCGGCGCTGCAGCCGCTCCATGAGCGCGTAGGTCTCCTCGTGCAGGCGGCCGGTATCGATGCTGAAGACATCGATCTGCGGGAAGTGCGTCCAGATCAGGTCGGTGAGGACGATGGCCTCGGCGCCCAGGCTGTTGGCGTAGGTCAGGCTCCCGAAGCGTGCGAGCGCGGCGGCGAGCCGGCCGCGCACGCCGGCAGCCTTCAGTGCGATCTCGGTGCTCAGCAGGGCTCCCATGTTGGGGCCGAATATAGCGGGGGGGCCGCGGCTCACAGAACGAATGATTGCTTCTGACCCTCTGCGCGGTGGTTATAGGACGGTCACAAGTCGCTAGCGCTTGGGTTAGGCTTAGCGCGCCTATGAAACTGCACCAGCTACGTTACCTCGCCGCGGTCGCGCAGAGCGGCCTCAACATCACCGCCGCGGCGCAGAAGCTGCACACCTCGCAGCCCGGGGTGAGCAAACAGATCAAGCTGCTCGAGGACGAGCTCGGCTTCCAGATCTTCGTGCGCGAGGGACGTAACCTCACGCGCATCACCCCCGTGGGCCAGCAGGTGATCGAGCGCGCGCTGCGCATCCTGCAGGAGGCGCAGAGCATCCGCGACCTGTCGACGGAGCTGCGCGATGAGGGGCGCGGCAGCCTCTCGATCGGCACCACCCACACCCAGGCGCGCTATGTCTTGCCCTCGGTGATCCAGACCTTCCGCGGCCGCTACCCGCAGGTGCGCCTGAACCTGCACCAGGGCACCTCCGAGCAGATCGCCGAGATGGTCGCCGGCGACCGCATCGACTGTGCCATCGCCACAGGCTCCGAGCAGCTGTTCGAGGACCTCACGCTGCTGCCGTGCTACCGCTGGCACCGCAGCGTCATCGTGCCGCGCAACCACCCCCTCGCCGAGGGCGGTCGGCTGACCTTCAAGGCGCTCGCCGCCTATCCGCTGATCACCTACACCTTCAGCTTCACCGGCCCATCCTCGCTCCACGAGGCGTTCGCCAAGGTGGGGCTGGTGCCGAACGTCGCGATCACGGCGCGCGATGCGGACGTCATCGAGACCTACGTGCGCCTGGGACTCGGGGTCGGGATCGTCGCGCACATGGCCATCAGCGATGAGGACCCGGACCTGAAGGCGATCGACGCCTCGCACCTCTTTGCGGCGCACACCACCTGGATCGGCTTCCGGCGCGGGACGCTCCTGCGCAAGTACATGTACGACTTCGCGCAGCTGCTCGCGCCGCATCTGGACCGCCGCCTGATCGAGCGCGCTCACCGGGCCGCATCCGCCGAGGAGGCGCGGCAGATGTTCAAGGACGTGGAGCTGCCGCAGCGTTAGGGTGCGCGAAAGCGCTGCCGCCGCAGCGGTACCTGATGCGCGCCGGGCTGGTAGGCGACGTCATAGCGGATGAAGGCGAGCTGTGCGGCGGGGGCTTCCTCGGGCCGGGCGAGCTCGAGCGCGTCGAAGCCGCAGCGCGCCAGCAGAAACACCTGGTCCTGGCGCACGCCGGCGCCGACCGCGCGCAGCTCGCCGCGAAACCCGTAACGGGTGCGCAGGAGCCGGCCACTCGAGTAGCCGCGCCCGTCGCCCGGGTTCGGGAACTCCACCGCGAGCAGATCCAGGCGCGGCAGCTCCTCGGCGAGGGCCTCGATGGGATCGACCGGTGTTAGGCGCGCCCCGAGGCGGCCCTCCCAGGCCCACCAGCGCTCGCGCTCGCGCACGAGCTCGCCGGCCGGCACGATCAGCGCATCGCCCGGGGCGTGCGGCTCCCCGAGGTAGCGCCAGTGATCTGTGACCCACTCACGCTGCCGCAGAATGTGGCGCATAGGCGCTCTCCTTGAATGGCACGAGGCCGATGCGCTCAACGGTGTCCACGAAGCGCTCGTCCCCGTGGCGCAGGCGCAAGTACACCGCAAGGATGCGCTCGAGCGTTGCGGCGACCTCTGCCTTGGGCACCGAGGGGCCGATGACCTCGCCGAGCGCGGTGACACCGCTCGCCGAGCCGCCGAGGGTGATCTGGTACCACTCCTCCCCGTGCTTGTCGACGCCCAGGATGCCGATGTGGCCGACGTGGTGATGGCCGCAGGCGTTCATGCAGCCGGACATCTTCAGCTCGATCTCGCCCAGATCGTAGAGGTAGTCGAAGTCATCGAACCGCGCCTGGATCTGGCGGGCGACATCGAGGGTGCCCGCGTTGGCAAGCGAGCAGAAGTCCAGGCCCGGGCAGGCGATGATGTCGGTGAGGGTGCCGATGTTGGGCGTGGCGAGCCCGAGCTCGTGCAGCTCGCGCCACAGCGCATAGAGCGCCTGCTGCGGCACATCCGCCAGCACCAGGTTCTGCGTGTGCGTGACGCGTACGAGTCCAAAGCTCAGCCGCTCGGCGAGCGCCGCCACCGCCTCCATCTGCGCGGCGCTCATATCGCCCGGGGCGGCGCCGTGGCGCTTCAGGGACACGAACACGGCACGGTAGCCCGCGACCCGGTGCGCGCGGGTGTTGTAGCGGTGCCAGGCGCGGAACGCCGCCTCGCGCCCCGCCAGCACGTCGATGTCGGCAAGCTGCGCGTAGGGCGGGGGCCGGAAGAAATCGCGCATGCGCGCGAGCTCCTGCGGCGGCAGCACGGCGGCGCTCGAGCGGTTGGCCTGCCACTCCTCCTCGACCAGCTCGCGGAATCGCTCGATGCCGAGCGCCTTGACCAGAATCTTGATGCGCGCCTTGTGGATGTTGTCGCGGCGTCCCTGGCGGTTGTAGACGCGTACGATGGCCTCGAGATAGGCGAGCAGGTCCGCCACCGGCAGAAACTCGCGGATCACCTGGCCGATCATCGGCGCGCGCCCGAGTCCGCCCCCGACCAGCACGCGCAAGCCGAGCTGCCCGTCGGCCCCGCGCCTGAGGTGCAGCCCGACATCGTGCACCTCCGAGGCCGCGCGGTCCTCGAGTGCCCCGGTCACCGCGATCTTGAACTTGCGCGGCAGGTAGGTGAACTCGGGGTGCAGCGTCGCCCACTGGCGGATGATCTCGCAGTAGGGACGCGGGTCATCGACCTCATCCGGGGCGATCCCGGCGAGATGGTCGGCGGTGACATTGCGGATGCAGTTGCCGCTGGTCTGGATGGCGTGCATCTGCACCGTGGCGAGCTCGGCGAGGATGTCCGGAACGTCCTCGAGCCGCGGCCAGTTGAGCTGCAGGTTCTGCCGCGTGGTGAAATGACCGAAGCCGCGGTCGTAGCGGCGCGTGATATCGGCGAGCTTGCGCAGCTGGCCGGCCGCGAGCAGGCCGTAGGGAATGGCGATGCGCAGCATCGGCGCGTGGCGCTGGATATACAGCCCGTTACGCAGCCGCAGCGGCTTGAACTCGTCCTCGGAGAGCTCCCCGGCAAGAAAGCGCCGGGTCTGGTCGCGGAACTCCGCCACCCGCTCATCCACGAAGGCCTGGTCGAGCTCGTCGTAGCGGTACATGGACCGACTATAGGGGGGCGCCCGCCGGGGGCTAAATACCGTCTGGTTGGGTGTACCCTTTCTGGGGTTATGAGCCTGTGCAACACTGCATCCCTCACCTTTCAGCTGCCGAGGAAGAGTCTGTGCCCGGGCTTTATTTAGAGGAATTCGCGGTGGGTCAGCGTTTCGAGCACCTGGTGCGCCGCACGGTGACCGAGACGGACAATCTGCTCTTCAGCGCCCTCACCATGAATCCGGCGGCGCTGCACCTGGACGCCGAGGCGGCCAAGGGCACCCCCTTCGGCGAGCGCATCGTCAACAGCGTCTTCACCCTGGGCCTGCTGACCGGCCTGTCCGTCTACGACACGACCTACGGCACGACCCTCGGCAACCTCGGCTGGGACGAGGTGCGCTTTCCGCGGCCCGTGAAGATCGGCGACACGCTGCGGGCCGTGAGCACGGTGCTGTCGGTGCGCGAGAGCCAGTCGCGCCAGGACCGCGGCATCGTCGTCTTCGAGCACCGCGCCTTCAACCAGCACGACGAGGAGGTGGCTTCCTGCCGCCGCAGTGCGCTGATGATGAAGCGGCCGCCCCGATGAGCCTGGACACTCCGGCCCCGCCGCTGCGCTCCTGGCTGTTCGTTCCCGGGGACAGCGAGCGCAAGCAGGCCCGCGCGCTCGAGAGCGCGGCGGACGCCCTCATCCTCGATCTCGAGGACTCCGTCGCCCCGCCCCAGCGCGCGGCCGCGCGCGAGCGTGTGGCGGCGCTTTTGTCCGCCGAGCGCGGCCGCACCCACCCGCAGCTGTGGGTGCGGGTGAGCGGCCCGGGTGGCGTTGATCTGGAGGCGGACCTCAAGCACTGCTGCAAGACGTGCCTGCCGGCCGGGATCGTGCTGCCGAAGGTGAGCTCGGCGCAGCAGATCATCAGCGCCGCCGAGCGCATCCTGGCGGTGGAGTCGGGCGCCGGCCCCGAGCACCGGCTCATCCGCCTGGTGGCCCTGGTGACCGAGACACCCGAGGGATTGCTGGCGCTGCCGGAGTATCCGGCCAAGCTGCGCGCATCGCGCGCCGCGATGGCGCGGCTCACGGGGCTCACCTGGGGTGCCGAGGACCTGAGCGCCGCGCTGGGCGCGAGCGCCAAACGCGACGCGAGCGGCGCCTTCACCTTCACCTTCCAGCTGGCACGCGCCAGCTGCCTCCTGGCCGCCGCCGCACTCGGGGTGCAGGCCATCGACACGGTGCACACCGACCTGCGCAACAGCGCCGCGCTCGACCACGAGCTCGGCGAGGCACGCCGCGACGGCTTCAGCGGCAAGCTCGCCGTCCACCCGGACCAGCTCGCGGCCATCAACGCCGCTTTCACCCCGAGCCCCGCCGAGCTCGAACACGCCCAGCGCGTGGTGGCGGCGTTCGCCGATGCGCACGGTGCCGGTGTCGTGAGCCTCGACGGGCAGATGATCGATCGCCCGCACCTGCTGCTCGCGCAGCGCATCCTCGCCGCCCCCAGGGATAGAATCGGCGCATGAAACTGCGCATCAAGGGCGCATCGCTGCGGCTGCGCCTGACTCAGAAGGAAGTGCGTTCGCTGGGAGAGGGCGCGGCCATCGAGGAGCGGGTGCCATTCCCGGCCGGCGCGCTCACCTATCGCCTGGCGCGTGATGCGCGTGTGCCGAAGATCCAGGCGAGCCTCAGTAACCACCTGCTCGAGGTGCGCATCCCCGAAAAGCTCGCACAGGAGTGGTGTACGAGCGAGACGGTCACGCTGGCCGAGCGCGCCGCGGTGCCCGAGGGCACGCTCGAGATCACGCTCGAGAAGGACTTTGCGTGTCTCAAGCCGCGCGCCGATGAGGACGAGTCGGACAACTTCCCGCACCCCGAGTCCGCGAGCGGCAAGAGCTGCTAGGAGCGGGCCGCCTCCACGGCGAGCAGATCCTCGGGGGTGTCGATATCGATCGCCGCACCGGGCATCGGCACCCGCGCGACGCGGTCGGCGTTGCGGCGCAGGAGCACCCGGGCACCCTGATCGCCGCGCAGCTTGGCGAGCTCGGGAAACAGCGTGCGCGGGAAGATGGCCGGCACCCCGAGGGTGCCGGCGTAGAGCGCCGCCGCACTGTAGAGCGGCTGGCGGCGCCAGGTGCCCGCCAGGCGCTTCAGATCATCGGCGCTCACGGCCGGCTGATCGGCCAGGAGCAGCATCACTCCGGCGCAGGTGAGCGGCAGCCGGGCGACCCCGGCCCGGATCGAGCTCCCCAGGCCCTCGCGCCAGTCCTGATTGACGACCACCGAGCCCGGGGAGTGCTTCAGCAGCGCGCCGAGCTCAGCCGCGCCGCAGCCGAGCACGACGATGAGGGCGCTGCCCACCACCTCGGAGGCGCGCGTGACGGCGGTGTGCAGCAGCGGCCGGCCGGCGATGCGCACCAGCTGCTTCGGGGAGCCGAAGCGGGTCGAGGCGCCCGCGGCGAGGACCACCGCGAAGAGCGAATCGGCGCTGCCTGAGGCGCTTCTCGCGCGCATGAGTGCGGCTCAGCGGCTGCGCCGCTTGACCGGCTCCGTAAGGGCGGGGGCCTTGGGCGGCAGGGTCTTCTGCACGCGCAGGAAGCGGGTGCGCTCCTCGAGCACCCCGTCGGCATCGATGCCGCCGTACACGCGCCAGTCGCCCGGGCGGTTGTTGGCAGCCATCAGCCCGTCGATCACCTCGCGCCGCTCGTGCCAGGCACCGGTGAGGTAGTGGGCGAACTCCTGCCAGAGCTTGCCGCCACCGTCGGCCTTCTGCACGAAAGCAGCCTCGAGCCGCTCCAGCGCGTCGCGGCTGCGGCCGCGACGCGCCAGCGCCTCATCGAGCGCGTCGCGCGTGGCGTGCTCGGCGCCGAGCTGGTTGATGAGGGCCTGCAGGCGCCGGTCGCGCTCCTCGAACCAGGCGAGCACGCATACGAGGTAGTCGACGCAGGCCTGGCGGAACCCCGCGAGCGGGGTGCCTTCGGCGAGCTGCGCGGCGGCGGCGCGGTCCAGGGCTGCCGCGGCGGCGTTGGCGACCGCGTGCGCGTGCTGGCGCTCCTGATCGAGCTGGGCGCGGATGAGGGCGATCTCGTTCACCCCGGGGCCTTAGGCCTGCTCGGTCGCGGCCCGCCGCGGCGCCGCAGCGGGGGCGGCGTTGCGCGCATAGAAGAAGGCGTGCAGCTCGGCGACGATGGCGAGCGCGATGGCTTCCGGGGTGCGCCCGCCCAGGGGCAGCCCAACCGGGGCGTGCAGCCGGCCGCGCAGCGCGGCGGCCTCAGCGCCCAGGTCCGCGAGCAGCTTCTCGCGGCGGGCAGCCGGGCCGAGCAGGCCCACGTACGGAAGCGGGGTGCGGGCGAGCGCCCGCAGGTAGGCGAGGTCCGAGATCAGGTGGTGGCTCATGATGACCGCCGCGCCGAAGCCCAGAAGCTCGATCCGTGCGGCGAGCTCCTCGGCCGGTCCGTGCACGACCGCCGCGGCCAGCGGGAAATGTGCCGGGTCGGCGTAGGCGGCGCGGTGATCGTACAGTGACACCTTCCAGCCCAGGCGCGCGGCCAGATCCACGACCGGCAGGGCGTCGGGCCCGGCACCGAGCAGGAGCACGCGCGGCGGCAGCGTGAGCGGCAGCACGAACAGCTCGAAGTCACCCGACTCGCTTCCGACCCAGACGCTCTGCAGGCTCAGCGCGGCACGGCTGAGCGCGGCCTGCACGAAGGGGCTGCCGAGCGGGGCCACGCTCGTCCCCGCACCGGCAGGCAGCGCGACGCTCCCGGCCGGCAGATCCGCGCGGCGCGACTCCGCGACGATACCCACCGCGGTGCTGCGGTGCTCGCGCAGCGCCGCCTCCAGGGTGGCGAGCGGCTGCCAGGCGTTTTCAGGTCCCACGCGCAGCAGCAGGATGCGCATGGCGCCCTCACAGCCCAGACCCAGACCCCACAGGAGCTCTTCCGGCCCGCGCAGGTCGTACTGCACCGTGTGGGCGCGGCCCGTGGCGATCACCCCTTGAGCATGCTCGCGCAGGTCGCCCTCCAGGCAGCCACCGGAGAGCAGGCCGGCAAAGTCGCCATTGGCGGCGATGAGGATCAGGGCGCCCGGCTTCTGGTAGGTCGAGCCGCTGGTGTGCACGAGCACGCCGAGGGCGAGCGCGCGCCCGGCGCGGCGCTCGCGTTCCAACAGCGGTAAGAGGGGAGCTAGGCTGACTTGCACGTGCCCTCGATTATGCCAGCTGCGTGTCAGGGCGGTGGCGGCCCTCAGTCCAAAGAGGCACTAAGCCGCAGCGACTTGCAAGGACCGACTCCACATCCCAAATGCTCTGCGCCGCAGCGCTTACGGCGTCGTTGCACCCGCGGCGGCGCGTCAGTAGAGTCGCACGGCCTGATCCTAAGGTCTTAAAAAATCCCATTGCGATGAGCCAGCCCGATCCCTGGGTCGTGCACAAGTTCGGGGGGTCCAGCGTCGCCGACGCCGACTGCTTCCGCAAAGTGGCGGCCATACTCGAAGCCGCCCCGCCCGCCCGACTGGCCGTCGTGCTGTCCGCCTGCAAGGGCGTCACCGATGCGCTGCTGCGCCTGGTGGCACTCGCCGAGCGCCAGGACGCCGCGTACCGCAACGAGCTCGCCCAGCTGCGCTCGCGCCATGCCGCCATCGCCCAGGAGCTGCTGAGCGCCGCGGCGGCGCAGGCCTACCTCGCCGGCTTCGACCGCGACTGTCAGGATCTCATCGGCATCCTGCACGCGGTGGAGCTGACGCGCTCGGCCGCGAGCACCGTGAGCGACCTCATCGCCGGCTACGGGGAGATCTGGTCCTCGCGCCTGTTCCAGCGGTTCTTCGAGGAGCGGCACGGCCGCGCCGGCCCGGTGCAGTGGGTGGACGCGAGCCGCGTGGTCCTGGTCGACTGGGGCGCCTGGGGCCCGGGGATCCAGTGGGCCGAGTCGCGCGCCAACCTCGCCGCCCAGGTGCCCAAGGACTTCAATGGCACCCTGATCATCACCGGCTTCATCGCCGCCGATCGCCGCGGCGTGCGCACCACGCTCGGCCGCAACGGCAGCGACTTCTCGGCCTCGATCTTCGGGGCGCTGCTGGATGCCTCCGAGATCCACATCTGGACCGACGTGGACGGGGTGCTCTCGGCCGACCCGCGCCGCGTGCCCGACGCCACGGTGATCGATTCGCTCTCCTACAACGAGGCGATGGAGCTGGCCTACTTCGGCGCCAAGGTCATCCACCCCAAGACCATGGCACCGGCGGTCAAGGACAGCATTCCGATCTGGATCCGCAACACCTTCGCGCCGCAGAAGGTCGGCACCCTGATCTGCGCGCAGCCCGACTCGCTCCTGCCGGTCAAGGGCATCACCAGCATCGACCGGGTGGCGCTGGTGAACCTGGAGGGCACCGGCATGATCGGCGTGCCGGGCACCGCTTACCGGCTCTTCGGCGCGCTGCGCGAGGAGGGGATCTCGGTGATCCTCATCTCGCAGGGCAGCTCCGAGCACTCGATCTGCTGCGCGATCCCGCAGGAGCAGGCCGAGCGTGCCGCCGCCTGCATCACGCGCGCCTTCGAGCGCGAGCTGAAGGAGGGGCAGATCCAGAGCGTGGACGTGGATCCGGACCTCGCCATCCTCGCGGTGGTAGGCGATGGCATGGCCGGCACCCCGGGGATCGCCGGCAAGGTGTTCACCTCCCTCGGGGCTGCCGGGGTGAACGTGCGCGCCATCGCGCAGGGTGCCTCCGAGCGCAACATCTCCGCCGTAGTCGAGGGCCGCAACGCCACGCGCGCGCTGCGCGCGGTGCACGCCGGTCTGTACCTCTCGCCCCACACCCTGTCGATCGGCATCATCGGCCCCGGCGCCGTCGGGCGCGTCCTGCTCGACCAGCTCGCCTCGCAGAGCGAGCGCCTGGCGCAGCAGTTCCGGCTCGACCTGCGGGTGCGGGGCCTCCTGAGCTCCACGCGCATGCTGCTCGGGGACCCGGGCATCGCCCTCGGTGACTGGCGCGCGCAGCTGGCCGCGCGCGGTACGGATGCCGATCTGACCCGCTTCCTCGAGCACGTGCGCGTCGATTACCTGCCGCACACGGTGATCGTGGACTGCACCGCGAGCCAGGCCGTGGCCAACCGCTACGCCGAGTGGCTCGGCTCGGGCATCCACATCGTCACGCCCAACAAGAAGGCGAACAGCGGCGATTACGCCGCCTACCAGAAACTGCGCAGCGCGCGCCGCGCCGGCGGCACGCATTATCTCTACGAGGCCACGGTGGGGGCGGGGCTGCCGGTGGTGCAGACGCTGCGCGACCTGCGCGAGACCGGCGATGACATCACCAGCATCGAGGGCATCTTCTCCGGCACGCTGGCCTATCTTTTCAACGTCTACGACGGCACCAAGGCCTTCTCGGCGATCGTGGCGGATGCGCGCCAGCGCGGCTACACCGAGCCCGACCCGCGCGATGACCTCTCCGGCATGGACGTGGCGCGCAAGCTCATCATCCTCGGGCGCGAGATGGGACTCGCGCTGGAGCTCAAGGACGTCGCGGTGGAGAGCCTGGTGCCCGCCGAGCTCGCCTCCGGCAGCATCGAGGAGTTCATGGCGCAGCTGCCGCGCTACGACGCCGCGATGCAGGAGCGCTTCGCCGCCGCGCGCGCGCGCGGCAAGGTGCTGCGCTACACCGGCCGCATCACCGCCGCCGGTGAGGCGACCGTCGGGCTCGCCGAGCTCGAGCGCGACCACCCCTTCGCCCACATCGCGCTCACCGACAACGTGGTGCGCTTCGCCACGCAGCGCTACTGCGACAACCCGCTGATCGTGCAGGGCCCGGGCGCGGGTCCGGAGGTCACCGCCGGCGGGGTGTTTGCCGACATCCTGCGCCTGGCGGCTTATCTCGGAGCGCGGCTTTGAGCACCGGCCGCGTGCGCGCGACGGCGTTCGCGCCGGCCTCGGTGGGCAACGTCGCCATCGGCTTTGACATCCTGGGCTTTGCGGTCAGCGCGCTCGGGGACAAGGTCACCGTCAGCCGCCGCCGCGAGCCGGGCGTGTCGATCCTGCCGGTCAGCGGCGTGGTGCAGGACATCACGCGCGAGCCGCAGCACAACACCGCCGGGCGCGCGCTGCTCGCGCTGCAGGAGGCGGTCGGCGGGGACTGCGGCTTCGAGGTGGCGATCGAGAAGGGCATTCCGCTCGGTTCCGGGCTCGGGGGCTCGGCCGCCTCGGCGGTCGCCGCCGTGGTCGCCGCCAACGCCCTGCTCGAGCGGCCCCGTGCGCCGCTGGAGCTTCTGGCATTCGCCATGGCCGGGGAGGCGGTGGCGAGCGGCGGGCGCCACGTCGACAACATCGCCCCCTCGCTCTTTGGCGGACTGGTGCTCACCGTCGGCATCGATCATCCGCGCGTCAAGCAGATCCCGGTGCCGGCACAGATCCGCGCGGTCATCGTGCACCCGCATATGTTCCTGGCCACGGCCAAGGCGCGCGCGATCCTCAAGCGCAGCGTCGAGCTGTCGGACTTCGTGTGGCAGACCGCCAACCTCGCCGGCTTTATCTCCGGCTGTTATACCAATGACCTCGACATGATCCGCGCCTCGCTTCAGGACGTGGTGATCGAGCCGCAGCGCCAGGCGCTGATTCCGGGCTTCACCGAGGTGCGCCAGGCGGCAATGGCCGCGGGCGCGCTCGGCTGCTCGATCTCCGGGGCGGGACCGTCGATGTTTGCCTGGGCGATGCTCGCCCATGCGCCGGCGGTCGCGCAGGCGATGCAGGAGGCATTTGCACGGCGCGAGCTGCAAAGTGACGCCTGGTGCGTGGAGATCGGCGCGACGGGGGCGCATCTTTTGCCATGAGCACGGGCGCGCCGCTCACCTATGGCAGCTCCCGCGGCGGGGCAGCGGCCTTGGGCTTCAGCGCCGCGCTCCTGCAGGGGCTGGCGCCCGACGGCGGCCTGTATGTGCCGCAGGCCTGGCCCGCCCTCACCCCGGCCGATTTCGCCGGCGCGCGCGAGCTGCCGGAGGTGGCTGAGCGCCTCCTCACTCCCTTCGTGGCCGGCGATGCGCTCGCCCCGAAGCTGCGTGCGCTTGTGACCGAGGCGTTCAACTTTCCCGCCCCGCGCGTGGCGCTCGATGCGGATGAGCGTCTGTCGGTGCTCGAGCTCTTTCACGGGCCGACTGCGGCGTTCAAGGACTTCGGCGCGCGCTTCCTCGCCGGGGCGTTCAGCCGGCTGCGCGATGGGGCGCAGCGGCCGCTCACCATCCTCGTGGCGACCTCGGGGGATACCGGCGGCGCGGTGGCCGCGGCCTTCCACCGCCGCGCCGGCATCGGGGTGGTGGTGCTCTTCCCCAAGGGTCTGGTCTCACCGACGCAGGAGCGGCAGCTCACCTGCTGGGGGGACAACGTGCGCGCGCTGGCGGTGCGCGGCACCTTCGATGACTGCCAGCGCCTGGTGAAGCAGGCCTTCGTGGATGCCGCGCTCAGCGCGCGCACCCAGCTGTCCTCGGCCAACAGTATCAACCTCGGGCGCCTGCTCCCCCAGGCCGTGTACTACGCGGCGAGCAGTCTCGAGGTCTGGCGCGCGCACGGCGAGGCCGCCTCGTTCATCATTCCCAGCGGCAACCTCGGTAACGCGCTCGCGTGCCTGTGGGCGCGGCGTGTCGGGCTGCCGATCGCCGATGTGGTGCTCGCGCACAACGCCAACCGCACCGTGCCGGACTTCCTCGACACCGGCAACTGGGAGCCGCGCGCGAGCATCGCGACGCTGGCCTCGGCCATGGACGTCGGCAACCCCTCGAACCTCGAGCGCCTGCGCGCGCTGTTCCCGGATCTCGCGGGGCTGCGCGCCGCGGTGAGCGCGATCTCGGTGAGCGATGCGCAGATCCGCGAGCGCATCCGTTTCGGGTACGAGCGCTACGGACAGATCTGGTGCCCGCACACGGCCACGGCCGCCGAGGCCTACGCGCGCCTGCCGCAGGCCCGCCGCTCGCGCGGGCGCTGGGTGCTGGTGGCCACCGCCCACCCGGCCAAGTTTCCGGAAATCGTCGAGCCGCTGATCGGACGGGCGGTACCGGTGCCGCCGGCGCTCGCGGCGCTGTTCGCCCGCGCGAGCTCGAGCATGGAGATCGAGGCGACGCTGCCTGCGCTTGAGGCGCTCTTGGAGGAGACCCGCTGACGTGGACGAGCTGAGCAAACTGACCCCGACCGCCTGGGTTCTCATCGCCGTGGCTGCCGCGGCGGGTTTCGGTCTGTCGTGGGCGTGGCGCTGGTACCGGCACTACCGGGCACGCAAGGCGCTGCGCGCGGCCGTAATCGGCGGGGCGAGCGCACACCTGATGGACATGCTCGTGCCCGATGGCATGGGCGGGGGCTATCACGTCGATTACCTGCTCCTCACCGTACGCGGGGTCATGGTCATCGACCTGCGCGACGTCGCGGGCAACATCTTCGGCGGCGACCAGATGGCGGAGTGGACGGTGATGGACGGGGCGCAGCGCTCGACCTTCACCAATCCGCAGAGCGCGCTCTACGACCGCATCGCGGCCGTGAAGGCGGTCGCCGGGGACGTGCCGGTGGAGGGCCGCATCGTCTTCACGCGGCGCGGCAAATTCCCCAAGGGGCTGCCGAAGTGGACCGTGATGCTCGATGCGCTGCGCGGTGAATTCGCCTCCTCGAGCGACTTCACCGCTCCCGCCGACGGCTCTGCCCAGTACCAGGAGGGCTGGCGCCGCCTGCAGGAGCAGCTGAAGCCGAGCTACATGGTCGACATGCGCTAGAGGCGCTTGCCGCGCGCTCTCAGTCGCGGTCCGGGGCACCGAGCGGGAAAAGGGCCCGGTAGGGGCGGGCTTCCTCGACCGCGCGGTGGAATGAGGGGCGTGCGAGCAGGCGCGCGCGGTAGGCACGCAGCGTCGGGTAGGCCGCCGCGATCGGATGGGTCCAGTCGGCGAAGAAGAGTGCGGGCGCGGCGGCGCAGTCGGCGAGCGTGAACGCCTCACCGGCCGCCCAGCTGCGTCCGGCCATCGCCCCCTCCAGCCACGCGTACGCGAGCTCGAGCTTCTGCACCGCGAACGCCACTGCCTCGCGGCGTTTCACGGCATCGCCGGTGAGTGCGCCCGCGACCGCGTGCTGCATCATGCTCATCACGTGCAGGTCAAAGAAGCGGTCGAGGAAGCGCACCTCGAGCGCGGCGAGCGGCTCTGCGGGCAGCAGGCGCACCGGCCCCGGATGCCGCAGCTGCAGGTACTCGATGATGATGCTGGTTTCGGCGACGTTGTGCTCGCCGTCCACCAAGAGCGGGAACTTGCCCAGCGGCCAGCGCCGCAGCCACTCGGCGTTGTGCTGCGGGTACTGCGTGCCGAGGGCGCGCGCCTCAAAGGGCGTGCCGTTCTCGTAGAGCGCGACGAGCACCTTCTGCATGTAAGAGGAGAAGGGATGGCCGTAGAGGACCAGGGCCACGGCGGCGCCCCTAGGCGAGGGTGCGGGCGTGGTCGGCGAGCACCAGCGATACGCACGCGGTCAGCTTCTTCGCATAGTCCAGGTGCAGGAACTCGTTCGGGCCGTGCGCGTTGGCATGGGGGCCGAGCACCCCGGTGATGAAGAACTGCGTCTTCGGGAACTGCTCACCGAGCATGCCCATGAAGGGGATCGTGCCCCCGCAGCCGATGTGCACCGCCTCGCGTCCGTACACCGTGCGCGAGGCCTTGGTGATCGACTCCTCCAGCCAGGGCGCAAACGCCGGCGCGTTCCAGCCGCCGGTGGCCGCGGCCGAATCAAAGCTCACCTGGGCTCCGTAGGGCGGGTCGTGCTCGAGCGCCGCGATCACCGCCTGCGTGGCGCGCCCGGCATCGCAGGTCGGCGGCAGCCGCAGCGACAGCTTGCAGGCGACCTCGGGCAGGAGCACGTTGCCGGCCGACTGCAGCGGCGGCAGGCCTTCCGCGCCGGTGACGGCGAGGGTGGCGCGCCAGGTGTTGTTGATGATGAGCTCGGTGGGATCGTTGGAGAGGGCGTGCACCCCTTGCGCCCAGGGGATCTTGCCGGCCACCTCCGCCCCGAGCACGCGTGCGGCGGCCCGCGCCTGGGCGCGCCGGTCGGCCGGCAGCGTCACGTGCAGCTCATCGAGCAGCAGCTCCCCGGTCACCGGGTTCTCCAGGCGCGCGAGCAGCTGCTCGAGGATGCGAAACGGCGTGGGGGCGATGCCGGTGGCCATCCCCGAGTGCACCCCTTCGGTGAGCACGCGCACGCGCAGGTTGCCGGTGAGGTTGCCGCGCAAGGACGTGGTGCACCACACCTGGTCATAGTTGCCGCACTCGGCATCCAGGCACACCACCAGCGAGGGCTCACCCAGGGCGGCGCCGAGCGCCGCGAGGTGCGCCGGCAGGTCGACGCTGCCGGACTCCTCGCACGCCTCGATCAGTACCACGCAGCGCGGCAGCCGCACGCCCTGGGCCTTGAGCGCCGCCACCGCGGTGAGTGAGCTGAACACCGCGTAACCGTCATCGGCGGCGCCGCGCCCGTAGAGCTTGCCCTCGCGCACCACCGGCTGCCAGGGACCCAGGCCCGGCAGCCAGCCGGTGAACTCCGGCTGCTTGTCCAGGTGACCGTAGAGCAGCACGCAGTCATCGAGCTCCCCGGGGATGTCGATCAGCAGCAGCGGCGTCTTGCCCGGCAGACGGCGCACTTCCACGCGCGCTCCCGGCAGGGGCTGCGCGCGGCACCACTCGGCCATGAGAGTGACGGCCGCCTCCATGTAGCCGTGCTCTTCCCACTGCGGGTCGAACATCGGGGACTTGTTGGGGATGCGCACGTAGGCGATCAGCCGATCGAGGATGGAGCCGTCCCAGGTCTGGTTGATCGTGCTCGTGAGGCGGTTAACGTCCATGGGGGTTTCCGTTGTGTTTAATAACAGTGGGTTATCGGATACTGTGTCAGTCGTTTCAAGATTGCGGCAGTGCGGGCAGCCCGAAGAGCGCCCGTGCGCCGGCGGTGCTCGAGCGGGCCAGCACCGCGAGCGGCTCGCCGCGGGCGCGCGCGACCGCCGCGGCCACCCAGGGAAGATACGCCGGTTCGTTGCGTCGTGAGGGCGGCCGGGGCCTGAGGTCCCGGGGCAGCAGGTACGGTCCGTCGCTCTCCAGCAGCAGCCGCTGCGCCGGGATGGCGGCGGCCAGGGGCGTAAGGTGCGTGCCGCGCCGCTCGTCGTTGATCCATCCGGTGATGCCGATCGCAAGCCCGAGCTCGAGATAGGCCTCGAGCTCGGCACTCCCGCCGGTGAAGCAGTGCGCGACGCCGCGCCACTGGCTGCCGTGCTCGCGCAGTATCGCAAGGAAGTCCGCGTGCGCCTCGCGCTGGTGCAGGAACACGGGCTTGCCGGTCTCGACCGCGAGCGCCAGCTGCCGGGCGAAAGCGGCGCGCTGCGCGGCGCGCGGGGAGTAGTCGCGGAAGTAGTCGAGCCCGCATTCCCCGACGGCAACGACCGCGGGCTCGCGCGCAAGCTCGTGCAGCTGCGCGAGGGGCTCTGCGGTGAGTTCGTGCGCATGGTGGGGATGCACCCCCGCCGTGGCGAACAGCCGCCCCGGATGCTGCGCGGCGAGCGCGATGGCGCGCCGCGTGCTTTCGAGCGTCGAGCCGGTGACGATCAGCTGCACCACTCCGGCGTGCGCGGCGCGCGCGATCACCGCCTCGCGGTCGGCATCGTAGCTGTCGTGCGCCAGATTGATGCCGATGTCGATCAGTTCGGGCGCAGCAGGGCCGACGCTGGCGGCAGCGGAGGCTGTGTTATGGTCGGTCATTGCAGTCGGACATTTTACTGAACGGAGTGGAGCGTGCAGCGGAGCATCGAAGGCGCACCTGGCGGGGCACGCGCGCGCGCGCGGCTTGGGGCGGGGGCGGCCGCGGCGTTGCTGTGCTGCGCGGCCGGTGTGCGGGCCGAGCCGGCCGACTGGCGCGACTTCGAGAGCCGCATCCAGTACGCCTACTACGTCGAGGATGGCCGCGCGCTCGAGGTCGTGGCCGCGGCGGTCGCCCAGGACGAATCCCACGACCGCCTGCACGGCTATTACGGCGCGCTCGCGGCCTGGCGCCAGGCGCAGCTCGCCCAGCGCCGCGGCGGCGCGAGTGCGCCCTTCGTGCAGCGCTGTCTGCAGCAGCTCGATGCCCTCATCGACTCCCAGGGCGATTTTGCCGAGGCGCTGGCGTTGCGGGCCGCGTGCGCGCAGCTGCCGACCGGCGCGCTGCGTATGCCCTTTGCCCACCGTCCGCGCCGCGATCTCGACCGCGCCCTGCAGCTGGCGCCCCGGAACGCGCGCGTGCTGTTCATCGACGCGCTGGATGCCGGCGCGGCCAAGCCGCCTGCGAACCAGAACGAGCTGCCGAAGCTGCGCCAGGCGGTCGCGGCCTTCGAGCTCGAGCGCGCCGGCACCGAGCCGCTGCCCGGATGGGGCGCGGCTGAGGCGTACTGCGAGCTCGGGCGCGCGCTCCTGCTGCACGGGGACGCCGTCGGCGCCCGTGACGCGCTGGAGCGCGCGCTGTTGCTGGCGCCGGACTATGCCGAGGCGCGGCGTCTGATGGCCAAGATCGCCCACGGCTGAAGCCCGGTCCGTACAGTGGCACGGCGGAGCGATCGCTGTATGCGGCGGCAGGCGCGGCACATCCGATTCCCTGTGTTATCTTGGCGCGCCTTCGGGCGCGGGTAGGACGATGTCGGCGGAGAATGACAACAAGGCGCTGCTCGCGCAGCTGCGCATCGATCGCACCGAGGGCGGGGAGCGGCCACCGGCCGCGCGCCGCTACGGCATCGCCGCCGGGGCACTCGGCCTGCTGCTCGTGGGCGCGGCCGCGTGGTGGCTGCTCGGCAGCGCCACAGCCCAGCCGGTGCACGTGGCCGAGGCCCGCGCCATCCCCGACGCTGCGGCGCTGAGCGCCTCCGTGCTCGATGCCACCGGCTACGTCACCGCGCGGCGCGAGGCCACCGTGTCGGCGCAGATCACCGGCACCATCACCGCGGTGCTGATCGAGGAGGGCGATCACGTGCAGGAGGGCCAGGTGCTCGGGCGCCTCGATGACACCGCGCAGCGCGCCGCGCTCGCGCAGGCCGAGGCGGCGCTGCACTCCGCGCAGGCGCTGCTCACCGAGTACCAGGCGCAGCTTGAGCAGAACGTGCGCGACCTGAAGCGCAACGAAGACCTGGTCAAGCGCAACCTGGTCTCCGAACAGGCACTGGAGCAGGCGCGCACTCAGGTGGATACCCAATCCGCACAGGTGCTGGCGCAGAAAAAACAGATCGATCTGGCCGGCGCCAACGTGCGCTCGGCGCAGGTGCAGCTCGACTACTGCACGGTACGCGCGCCTTTCACCGGCGTCGTGATCGCCAAGGCCGCCCAGGTCGGGGAGATCATCTCGCCGCTGTCGGCGGGCGGGGGCTTCACGCGCACCGGCATCGGCACCATCGTCGACATGGATTCTCTGGAGATCGAGGTCGACGTCAACGAGGCGTATATCAACCGCGTCAAGCCCGGGCAGCCGGTGGAGTCGGTGCTCAATGCGTACCCCGACTGGCGCATCCCCTCGCACGTCATCGCCATCATCCCCACGGCCGACCGCTCCAAGGCCACCGTGAAGGTGCGCATCGGGCTCGACCTCAAGGACGAGCGCATCGTGCCGGACATGGGCGTGCGGGTCTCGTTCCTGGAGGGTAAGGACAAGGACGCCGCCGCCGCGCCGGTGACGGCCGCAGCGCGCGGCGTGCTGGTGCCCGCCACCGCGGTGCGCACCGAGGGCACGCAGAGTGTCGTCTTCGTGGTCACCGACCGGCGCGCCCAGCGCCGCGCCGTGACCCTCGGTGGTGTCAACGGCGCTGAGCGCCAGGTGTTGAATGGCCTGTCCCCCGGGGAGACGGTCATCGTCGATCCGCCCGAAAAGCTCCAGAACGGCGCCAGCGTCAGCATCGCCAAGTCGTAAGGTTCCTGCGTTTTACTAGCGGCATGCCCAGTCACAACGAGGTCCCCATGGCCGACAACATGGTCCAGATCCGCAACGTCACCAAGGTGTACGAGCGCGGCAAGCAGAAGGTCGAGGTGCTGCACGGCCTCACCCTCGATATCCCCAAGGGGGACTTCGTTGCCCTCATGGGGCCTTCGGGCTCGGGCAAGACGACGCTTTTGAACCTGATCGGCGGCCTCGACCAGCCGAGCTCGGGGGAAGTCACCGTCGGCGGCCGGCGCATCGATCAGCTCTCCGGCGCCGAGCTCGCCAAATGGCGCGCCCATAACGTCGGCTTCGTGTTCCAGTTCTACAACCTCATGCCCGTGCTCACCGCCGAAGGCAACGTGGAGCTGCCGCTGCTGCTCACCAAGCTCTCCGCCGCGCAGCGCAAGAAGAACGCCGCCGTGGCCCTGCAGGTCGTGGGCCTGGCCGACCGCGCCAAGCACAAGCCGCGCGAGCTCTCGGGCGGTCAGGAGCAGCGCGTGGCCATCGCGCGCGCACTGGTCTCGGATCCGCAGCTGCTGGTGTGCGATGAGCCTACCGGGGATCTTGACCGCAAGACCGCCGATGAGATCCTCGGCCTGCTGCAGGTGCTCAACCGCGAGCACGGCAAGACGATCGTCATGGTCACGCACGACCCCAAGGCGGCCGAGTTTGCGCGCCGCACCCTGCACCTGGAGAAGGGTCAGCTGCTCGAGCAGGCGGCCTGAGCTACGCCGCAGGAGAGCTTTGCCATGACCAAGAGCAGCTTTGTCATCGCCAACCTGTTCCGCAAGCGCAGCCGCACGATCCTGACGCTCCTGTCGGTGATCATGGCGTTCCTGCTCTTCGGACTGCTGCAGTCGGTGAACTCCATGTTCAACGCCGGCCAGGACTACGTGGGCGCCACGCGCCTCATCACCCAGGCGCGCGTCTCATTCACCCAGCCGCTGCCGATCAGCATGCTGCCCAAGCTCGAGGCGGTGCCCGGGGTGGCGCGCGTGGATTACTGGATGTGGTTCGGCGGGGTATGGCAGGAGAACACCCCGCTGATCGTGTTTGCCGTGGACCCGGTGCGCCAGCGCGAGGTGTATCCGGAGTGGATCATGCCCGATGAGCAGTGGCAGGCCTTCGCCAAGATCCGCACCAGCATGATCGCCGGCCGGCAGATGGCCGAGCAGTACGGCTGGAAGGTCGGGCAGAAGGTGCCGATGTCCTCCAATATCTACCCGCAGAAGGGCGGCACCAAGGCGTGGGTGTTCGACCTCGTCGGGATCTACGATGGCAAGGACGAGGATGCCAAGAAGCGCACCAACCAGGCCTTCATCAACTACGACTATTTCGATGAGGCCAACCAGTTCGGCCGCGGCCGCACCAACTTCTTCATCCTCAAGCTCACCGACAGCGACAAGGCGGCCGGGGTGGCCAAGACCGTCGATGCGATGTTCGAGAACTCCCCGGACGAGACCAAGACGCAGACCGAGAAGGAGTTCAACGTCAGCTTCGTCAAGCAGATCGGTGATATCGGCCTGATCGTGCGCTGGATCCTGTTCGCGGTGTTCTTCACCTTGCTGCTGGTGGTCGGCAACACCATGGCGCAGAGCGTGCGCGAGCGCATCCCGGAGCTCGCCGTCTTGAAGACGCTCGGCTTCGGGGACGGCCAGGTGCTCGGATTCGTGCTGGCCGAATCCTTCGCGCTGTGCCTGTGCGGCGGCCTTATCGGGCTGGTGCTCGCCACCGTTGCCGGCTCCATGGTCACCAAGGCCACCGGTAATCAGTTCCAGCTGAACGTCGATCGCACCGTGTGGCTGATCGGGCTCGCCGCCATCGTGCTGATGAGCATCGCCGTGGGCCTCATGCCGGCGCTGCGCGCGCGGCGCCTGAAGATCGTGGACGCGCTCGCCGGGCACTGAAGGCGGCAAGGAGACCGAAGTGTTTGCACAGGCATTCGCCATCACCGGCATCAACGTGCGCAGCATCCCGGAGCGCTGGGCGTCCTCGCTCGTCATCGTCATCGGTCTTGCGGGAGTCGTGGCGGTGTTCTGCGCGCTCCTCGCCATGGCCGGAGGCTTCGAGAGCACACTCAGGGCGACCGGCCGTGAGGACGCGGTGGTCATCATGCGCGGCGGCTCGGATGCCGAGCTCAATTCCGGCCTCGACCGCGAGCAGACCGACATCATCAAGCAGGCCGCGGGCATCGCCCCGGGTGCCGACGGCCGGCCGGAGGCCTCCGCCGAGATGGTCGTGATCGCCGAGCTGGTGCGCAAGGACGACAAGGCCAACGGCGCCAACATCACCGTGCGCGGGGTCGAGGCGCCGGCCTTTGCGCTGCGTCCCAACCTCAAGATCATCGCCGGCCGCAACTTCACCCCCGGGCTGCGCGAGCTGATCGTCGGCGCCGGAGTGCTCAAGCAGTTCCAGGGGGCCGAGATCGGCAAGACCGTGCGCATGCGCGGCTCGGACTGGACGGTGGTCGGGGAGTTCAGCTCCGGGGATGCGCACGACAGCGAGCTGTGGACGGACATCAACGTGGCGCGTACCACCTTCGGACGCACCGGCTCGAGCTCGATACTGGCCGCCCTCGATGGCCCGGGCGGCTTCGACAAGCTCAAGAGCACGCTCGCCGCCGACCCGCGCGTCACGGTCGATGTGGTGCGCGAGCGCGATTACTTCAACGGGCAGACCAAGCAGTTCCGCGCCACCATCGGGCTCCTCGCCGGCATCGTCACACTCATCATGGGTCTGGGAGCGGTGTTCGCCGCGCTCAACAGCATGTACGCCGCGGTCGCGGCGCGCGGCAAGGAGATCGCGACGCTGCGCGCCATCGGTTTTGGCGGGGTGGCGGTGGTGGTCTCGGTGATGATCGAGTCGCTGTTGCTGGCGCTGGTCGGCGGGGTGCTCGGGGCGCTGATCGCCTATGTGCTGTTCAACAACGTCTCGGTCGCGACCCTCGGCCAGAACTTCACCCAGGTGGTGTTCGACTTCAAGGTGACGCCGCAGCTGGTGATCCGCGGCCTCGTGATCGCGCTCCTCATCGGCATGATCGGCGGACTGATGCCGGCCATCCGCGCCGCGCGGCTGCCGGTGACGACCAGCCTGCGCGAGCTGTGAGGCCTACAGCCGCGTGAGCGCGCTGCTCAGCGCCTCGACCTCGCTCTCGAGCTGGTCCCAGGAGACCACCAGGCGCGCCTCGCCGCGCTGCGGCGGGCCCCAGTCGTAGAACTCGAAGCCGGCGGCGCGCAGCCGCTCGCGCCGCTCGACGCCGAGCCTGAGGAACAGCTCATTCCCCTCCACCGGGTGCAGCAGCGCCCCCGCCGCGGCCGCCGCCAGGCGCTGCGCGAGCGCGTTGGTGCGCTCGGCGTTGCGCCGCCACAGGCCGGTCTCGACGTAGGCGAGGAGCTGGGCGGCGATGTAGCGGGATTTGGAGAAAAGGTGGCCGGCGCGCTTGCGGCGCAGCTCGAAATCGCGCACCAGCGCGGGCTCGAAGAACACCACCGCTTCGGCGCCGAGGGCGCCGTTCTTGGTGGCACCGAAGGAGAGCACGTCGATGCCGGCGCGCCAGGTGATGTCCCCGGGATGGCAGCCGAGGAAGACGACCGCATTGGCGAAGCGCGCCCCGTCCATCTGCACCTTAAGCCCGCGGCCGTGCGCAAGCTCGGCGAGCTGGCGCAGGTCCTCGGCCCGGTAGGCGGTGCCAAGCTCGGTCAGCTGGGTGAGCGAGAGCGCGGCGGGCTGGGTGCTGTGCAGGCCCACGTTCACGGAAGGGTGCTCGGCCAGGGCCTGGGCGAAGGCCGCCGGAGCGATGCGCGCGTGCTCGCCTTCGATGAGGGCGAGCTGCGCGCCGCCGGAGAAGAAGGCCGGGGCGCCGCACTCGTCGGTCTCGATGTGCGCCTCACGGTGCGCAAAGATCGCCCCGTACGGCGGGCTGAGGGTGGCGAGGCTCAGGCTGTTGGCCGCGGTGCCGGTAGCGACCGCGAAGGCGCGCACCTCGG
This sequence comes from uncultured Pseudomonadota bacterium, assembly GCA_963825385.1. Classification (GTDB taxonomy): domain Bacteria; phylum Pseudomonadota; class Gammaproteobacteria; order Steroidobacterales; family Steroidobacteraceae; genus 13-2-20CM-66-19. The sequence goes on from CAWGSX010000002.1 coordinate 504,481, forward strand.
TCCCGAAGTAGTCGCCCAGGACCCGGTCGAGTCGCTGCGTCCAGGGGTCCTCGCCGTAGCTGTGGACGCGCCCGTGGTTGGCCTGGGCGAGGGCCTCGAGGATCTCGGGCGCGGCGCTGCCGGTGTTGTCGCTCAGGAACTGCACGGAAAACTCCTTGAGGGTGGCCGTCTCAGTCGATGCGCCAGCGGAACGACCAGGCGCCGAAGGCGAGGAAGGCGAGGGCGGTCGCGGCGAGATACAGCAGGTGCAGGCTGATGGCGCCGAGGCCGGCGCCGTCGAGCATCACCGCCCGCGCCGCATCGAGCGCGTGGGTGAGCGGAAAGATGTGGGCGATCCACTGCACCCAGCGCGGCGAGCCCTCGAGCGAGAACCAGATGCCCGACAGCAGCATCATCGGCCAGGTGAGCAGGTTCAGCAGCCCCCCGACCAGCTCCTCGCTGGAGAAGCGCGCCGCGATGGTGAGGCCGAGTGCGATCATCGACAGCGCCGCCAGCACCGCTACCAGAAGCAGCGTGAGCGTACTGCCGGCGTTGTGGAAGCCGATGATGGTGCTGATGCCGAGGTAGAGCACGACGGTGATGAACAGGATCAGCAGCAGGCGCGAGAGCACCTGCGCGCTCAGGAACTCGAAGGCGCTGAGCGGGGTGGCATGCAGGCGCTTGAGGAACCCGCTCTTGCGATAACGCACCACCACGTAGCCGACGCCGAACAGGCAGCTGAACATCATGTTCATGCCGAGGATGCCCGGGAACAGCCAGTCGACGTAACGCACCGCCGCGCCGCTGACCACCTGGCGCTGCGCCTCGGGGTGAGCGGCGAGCAGCAGCTTCTCGACGATGTAGCCCTTGGGCGAGTCGCTGTTCACCCAGTAGCGCAGCGGGGACTTGAGGTCCAGCAGCAGATCGACCTGCTGGTGCGTGAGCTTGTGCACGCCAGTCGGCTCGTCCGGCTCGGCGACGAACTCCACGTAGCGCTCGTTTAGGAAGGGGTCGGCCTGCTGCTCGATCTGCGCGGTGATCACGCCGACCTTGAACAGCGGCCGCTGCGGGCCGCCGAACACGAAGCCCATGCCGACGACGATGCCGAGCGGCAGCAGCGTGCTGAACAGCAGCGTGCCGCGGTCGCGCAGGAACTCGAGGTTGCGGCCATGGAGGATGGCGAGCAGGCGGCGGATCATGGCCGCAGCTCCGTGCCGGTGAGCTCGAGGAACAGGTCCTCGAGATTGGCGGGGCGGATACGCAGGTGATTAAGCGGCACGTGGGCCGCGATGAGCGTGCGCAGCGTGCCTTCGAGATCGGAGGTGCTGATCTCCACGCGCTCCGGGCCCTCGATGAGGTTCAGCTTGAGCGCGCGTGCCGAGTCGGGGAAATCGCTCCGCGGCAGCTCGAGCAGCACGTCCGCGAAGTGCTCCTGCAGGAGCGCGCGCGGTGAGCCCATGGCGACGATGCGCCCCTTGTCCATGATGGCGATGCGATCGCACAGCAGCTCCGCTTCCTCCATGTAGTGCGTGGTGAGGAGGATGGTCTTGCGGCGTGCCTTGATCGAGGCTACCAGCTCCCAGAAGCTGCGCCGCGCCTGGGGATCGAGGCCCGTGGTGGGCTCATCGAGGAACAGGACGGAGGGGTCGTTGACCAGGGCGATGGCGAGCAGCAGGCGCTGCTGCTGGCCGCCGGAGAGCTTGCGCGCGTCGCGGTCGGCGAGCTTCTCCAGCGCGCACAGACGGATGACGTCCTCGACCGCAAGGCCGCGGCTGTAGAGACCGCGGAACAGCGCGATGCTCTGGCGCACGGTGAGAAAGTCCTGCAGCGCGGTCTTCTGGAAGAGGATCCCGGCCTCCTCGCGGAAGCGCCGCCCGAGCGGCTCGCCGCGGTAGCGCACCTCGCCGGCCGTCGGCGGCAGAATCCCCTCCATGATCTCGATGGTCGTGGTCTTGCCGGCGCCATTGGGGCCCAGCAGACCGAAGCAGATCCCCTCGGGCACCTCAAAGGACACGCCGGCCACGGCGGTGGTCGCGGGGTACTGTTTGACGAGGTCACGTACCTCGAGAATCGCCTGGCTCACGGTGTCGGGCTGTCCGGGTGTAAACACTGGCGCGCGATCCTAACGGATTCCCCTGGCCGCCGCCTGTTCGGCCGGCGGCGGCGCTTGCCCGGGCGCCCGCCGGTGTACCATCACGGTCATGAACACCGGACCTTTCGACAAGGCCCAGCGCGTCGAGCTCGCCGACGAGGCGGTGCACTGGGATCTCGGCACCTCGCTCTCCTATGGGGAGTATCTGCATCTGGATAAGCTGCTGGCGGCGCAGAACCCGGTGTCCGCCGAGCACAACGAGATGCTGTTCATCATCGTGCATCAGGTCTCGGAGCTGTGGATGCGCCTGATGCTGCACGAGCTCACCGCGGCGCTCGCCTGCGTGCGCAGGGATGATCTCGACCCGGCACTGAAGATGCTGGCGCGCATCTCGCGCACCCAGACCCAGCTGATCTCGGTCTGGGAGGTGCTCTCGACCCTGACGCCGTTCGAATACTCCGCCTTCCGCAATGCGCTCGGCCGCTCCTCCGGGTTTCAGTCGGTGCAGTACCGGCTGCTGGAGTTCCTGTTCGGCAACAAGAACGCCGATATGGTGAAGGTGCACCAGCGCGATCCGCGCGCGTTCGAGATCCTGGACCGTGCGCTCAAGGCGCCGTCGCTCTACGACGAGGTGCTGCGCCTGCTAAGCCGGCGCGGCTACGAGATCCCGCCCGGGTATGTCGAGCGCGACTTCAGCGAGCCGTACCGTGCCAGCAAGCAGGTCGCCGGTGCCTGGCTCGGGGTCTATCACAATGCCGAGACCGGCTGGGACCTGTATGAGCTCGCTGAGCGCCTGGTCGATCTCGACCACAACTTCCAGCTGTGGCGCTGCCATCACCTGAAGACGGTCGAGCGCATCATCGGCTACAAGCCCGGCACCGGCGGCACGAGCGGCGTGGCCTACCTCGCCAAGGCCCTCGAGCTGAAGTTCTTCCCGGAGCTGTGGCAGATCCGCACCTCGATGTGAGTCAGTGCCAGGTCGCGCTCGGGATGCCGTAGCGCTGCGCGCAGGCGCGCGCCGCGCGGTTACCATTCACCAGGAGCGGCCGCTGCGCCAGGCGCAGGTGCGCGATGTCACTCAGCGTGTTGCCGTAGGCGGCGAAGGTTTTTCCTGCGTGCGCGGCGCGCAGCCGCTCGAGGCAGCGCGCCTTCTCCTCGCCGCGGCGGTTCGGCGTTGCGAGGCGGCCTTCCAGGTGATCGGCCTGCCAGGTAAGCCCGGTGCAGACCGACTCGGCAAAGCCGAGCGCCGCTGCAATCTGCGGCACGTACAGCTCGGTGCTGGCACTGAGCAGCACCAGGTAGTCCCCGTGCGCGCGGTGCATGGCGATGCGCTCGCGCGCCGCGGCGAAGGTGCCCGCGGTCACGAGCCGCGGCACGAAGGTTTCGGTCCAGGCGGCAAGTTCCGCGCGCGACAGACCGCCGAGGGTCATGCGGATGAACACCGATTTCACCGCGCCGTGATCGGCGCGCCCGAGCAGGAAGCGCACGCACACCGGCACGACCCCGAGCAGGCACGGCAGCCGCCAGGGACGGCGCCGCAGCAGGTGGCCGAGCGCGTAGGGCACGAGCGTGTCGTGCCGCGTGATCGTGCCGTCCAGGTCAAAGACGGCGACGAGCGCTAGGGGCGATGCCGCCGCGGCCGCCTCGCTCAGGCGGCGCTGCCCGCGGCGGCGAGCTGGCGCAGCACGTACTGCAGGATGCCGCCGTGACGGTAGTACTCGCGTTCCTTGGGCGTATCGATGCGCAGCCGTGCACTGAAGACGACCGGTTTGCCGTTCTCCGGGGTCGCGGTCACCTTGACCTCGCGCGCATCGCCCTCCCTCAGCCCCTCGATGCTGTAGAGCTCGCGTCCGGTGAGCCCGAGGGAGCTCGCGTTCTGGCCCGGGAGGAACTGCAGGGGCGCCACCCCCATGCCGATGAGGTTGGAGCGGTGGATGCGCTCGAAGCTCTCGGCGAGGACTGCCTTGACGCCAAGCAGCATCGTGCCCTTGGCGGCCCAGTCACGCGAGGAGCCGGTGCCGTACTCGCGGCCGGCGATCACGACCAGCGCGGTGCCTTCGGCCTTGTAGCGCATGGCGACGTCGTAGATCGAGCCCTGCGTGCCGTCGGGCAGGTGAATGCTGACCCCGCCCTCGACGCCCGGCACCATGAGGTTGCGCAGCCGGATGTTGGCGAACGTGCCGCGCATCATGACCTCGTGGTTGCCGCGCCGCGCGCCGTAGGAGTTGAAATCCTTCGGCTCCACGCCCTGCTCGATGAGATAGCGGGCGGCGGGGCTGGACTTGGAGATGTTGCCGGCGGGGGAGATATGGTCCGTCGTCACCGAGTCGCCGAGCACGGCGAGCGCGCGTGCACCCTTGACGTCGGCGAGCGGCGGCGGCGTCATGGTCATGCCCTCGAAGTAGGGCGGGTCCTTGACGTAGGTCGACTTCGGATCCCAGCTGTAGAGCTTGCCGGCCGGCACCCTGATGTTGGCCCAGTTGTCGTCCCCCTTGAAGACGCTCGCGTAGCTGTCGCGGAACATCTGCGAATCGATGGAGCGCTTGAGAGTCTCCTGCACCTCCGCATCGCTCGGCCAGATGTCGGCGAGGTAGACGGGCTTGCCGTCGGTAGCGGTGCCGAGCGGCTCCTTGGTGAGGTCGATGTCGAGCGTGCCGGCGAGCGCGTAGGCCACCACCAAGGGCGGGGAGGCCAGGAAGTTCATGCGCACTTCCGGGTGCACGCGGCCCTCGAAGTTGCGGTTGCCGGAGAGCACCGAGCACGCCGTCAGGTCCCCGGCCTTCACGGCGGCGGAGATCTCCGGCTTCAGCGGCCCGGAGTTGCCGATACAGTTGTGTACCGCGACGCCGCTCGCGATGAAGGCGTGCAGCTCTTGCACCGCCAGATCGAATACCGGGCGCGTTCCGGCCGCGCGCCGCTCGTTGACCAGCAGGCTGAAGGTCGGCAGCGAGAGGGCATCCTGCGCGGCGCAGTAGCGCTGGGGATCCTCGAGGGCCGCGGCCGGCGTGGCGAACCACTCGCGCACACCCATCTGTTCGAACAGCTGCGCGGGGGAGGGGAAGCCGCAGCTATCCCGGTGCAGCGGCCGGCCCTCAGGCAGGGAGTAGTGCGGGAATACGGGGGTCTCGCGTTCGGCGAGCTCGGCCGCCGCCAGGGCGCGGGTCTGCGCAAAGGAGCACCGGGGGTCGAGCGCGTGCAGCTCCTCGAGCCGGTCAGCCATCCACAGCCGCTGCCGGTTGATCGTATCGATGGTGCGCCAGTAGACCGCCGCGGCACTGGCGCGCAGCATCTTGTCGATGCAGTAGCGATAGCCGACGCGTTCCACGAAGGAAAGCCCCTCGGGTAGCTCGAGGCGGACTTCGGTGCGCTGCACGCCATCCTGTGCGGCCGGGTAGCTGGAGGGCGCAGGGCGGGTCGGATACTCGCGGATGGATGCGCCGCGTGCCTTGACGCCGCAACGCACCAGGAGTCCGACGATCTCACGCATCATGGCGCGCGTCGCGGCCACGAATTCCGGTTTCGCGCTTTGCGAATAGGCGGGCGGCTCGAGGCTCGCCTGCTGCAGGCCCGGTCCGAAACGGTGCAGCTGTGGCGCATGCCCGTCGCCGCCGAACAGGCCGCCCAGGAACTCGCGCACCACGGCGAGCGGACAGCGATCCTCCACGACGAAGGCCGGCAAAGCCGGTGCCTGATCGATACGCCGCCTGCGGCGCACGCCCGGCAGCGCCTGGATGGCCTGCGTGAGCGGCTGCGGCAGGACGATCGACCACCTGCGCTCATCGTAGGCGTTCGCGACCGGACGTTTGCCGGTTAACAGCTCGAGGTCGGCGAGCACGGCCTCGCGGTCCAGTGCCTGCCCGACATTCAGTCGCGCCTCGCCCGCCGCGCTGATGGAGCCGCCGCTCAGCAGATGGCCGAGCAGACGCGCGAAGGCGAGCAGGCGCAGCCGCTCGTGCTCGTCGCTGCAGGAGAACTCCCGGTCTCCGGCGCGCAGCCGGTAGCCGCTCTCATCCGCACCGGGCACGTCGAGCGGCGCCTCGGGTCCCATGACGACCCGGTCCACGCCCAGGCGCAGCGCATCGGCGCGCACCCAGCGTCCGTCGCTGCACAGGATCTCGTGGTCCGGGGTGCACACCAGCGTGCGGCCATCCTGAAGCGCGAGCGATACACACTCGCGCTCGCCCCGGTTGATGAGTTCGGCCTGTACCGCGCGCGCGATCTGCCGCGGCCCGCTCGGGGCGAACACCACCCGCCCGCCGGCATCGGGGAGCTGCTCGATCCGCTGCGCGGTGCCGTTACCCATGAGCACGGGTGTACCGGCTGCCAGGCAGGTGGTGCAGCCGTAGCCGACGAGGTCAAAGCCCAGCTGTGCGAGATCCTCGAGCACGCCCGCCCTTTTGAAGTAGTCCGTGACCACGCGCGAGCCCGGAGCGAGACTCGTCTTCACCCACGGCTTCGACCTCAGTCCCTTCTCGCGCGCCTTGCGTGCCAGAAGTCCCGCGCCGAGCATTACCGAGGGGTTCGAGGTGTTGGTGCAGCTGGTGATGGCGGCGATCAGCACCGCGCCGTCCTTGAGCTCCACCGGCTTGCCCTCGAGCGTTGCGCTCGCCACGCCCTGGCCGGTGCTCTTGCGCGCAGTGCGCTCCTCCGCGGTCTTCTTCGCATTGGTCTCGTAGACGGTCTTGGCGGTGCGCAGCGGCACGCGGTCCTGCGGACGACGCGGGCCCGCCAGGCTCGGCTCGACCTTACCGAGATCTAGCTCGAGCTCATCGGTGTAGCGTGCGGCCTTGGCGCCCTGTTCGCGCCACATGCCCTGCGCCTTGGCGTAGTTCGTGACGAGCTCGATGCGCTCGCGTGGCCGCCCGGACAGCTCCAGATAGCGCACCGTTTCGGTGTCGATCGGAAAGAGGCCACAGGTGCTGCCGTACTCGGGTGCCATATTGGCGATGGTGGCGCGATCGGCGAGCGGCAGGTTCGTCAGTCCGTCGCCGAAGAACTCCACGAACTTGTCGACGACCCCCTTCTTGCGCAGCATTTCGGTGACGGTGAGCACGAGGTCGGTGGCGGTGGCACCGGGCTGGAGCTTGCCCTCCAGGCGAAAGCCGATGACCTGCGGGATGAGCATGGTGACCGGCTGGCCGAGCATGGCCGCCTCGGCCTCGATGCCGCCGACGCCCCAGCCGAGCACACCGAGCCCGTTGATCATGGTGGTGTGCGAGTCGGTGCCCACCAGGGTGTCGGGGTAGGCGCGGCGCACGCCGTCGCTCTCGGTATCGAAGATCACGCGGCCGAGATACTCGAGGTTCACCTGGTGCACGATGCCGGTATTGGGCGGCACCACGGCGAAGTTGCGGAATGCGGTCTGGCCCCAGCGCAGGAACGCATAGCGCTCCTTGTTACGAGCGAACTCGATGGTGGTGTTGGCGGCGAGCGCGCCGGGGAACCCATACTCGTCGACCTGCACGGAGTGATCGATGACGAGCTCGGCGGGGTTCAGCGGATTGACCCGCTCGGGATTGCCGCCTAGGCGCACGATCGCATCGCGCATCGCCGCGAGGTCCACCACGCAGGGGACGCCGGTGAAGTCCTGGAGGATGACGCGCGCGGGGGTGAAGGCGATCTCGTGCGAGGGCGTCGCGGCCGGATCCCACTCGAGCAGAGCCTCGACGTCCGCGCGCGTGACGCTGACGCCGTCCTCGAAGCGCAGCAGGTTCTCGAGCAGCACCTTGAGGGAGTAGGGCAACCGGGCCAGCTTGTCCTGCGGCAGCGCCGCCAGGCTCCAGATCTCGTAGGAGCGATCGCCCACTTTGAGAGTCGAGCGCGCCCGGAAACTGTTCGTCATGCTTACCTCCGCCGTGAGCCCGTCATTATATCGGCAAGCACCGGGCGGGTGCTGCCTCAAGCTCAGGCGGCTTGGGCACGCGCAGCGTGCGGCACCACGCTCTCGATCACGCCGCCACCCAGGCAGCGCTCGCCCAGGTACGCGACCGCATACTGCCCCGGCGTGACCGCGCGCTGCGCGCTCTCGAACTCGATGCGCACCGCGGCGGTGCACGGCTCGAGCCGCGCCGGCTGCTCGCTCTGGCGGTAACGCACTTTGACGGCGGCCATGAGCGGCTGTGCCGGCACCGGCGCCAGCCAGTGCCAGCCGCTCGTGCTCAGCGCGCTGCTCAGGAGCGCCGGGTGGTCATGCCCCTGCACGACAACGAGCGTATTGCGTGCGCCGTCTTTCGCCGCCACGTACCAGGGTGTCTCCGCATGCCCGGCCTGGCCGCCAATCCTGAGTCCGGCGCGCTGCCCCAGGGTGTAGAACGCCAGGCCTTCGTGCAGGCCGAGGACTTCGCCGTCGGCAGACTCGATCGCACCCGGGGTGCGCGCCAGGTAGCGCGCGAGGAACTCACGGAACGGCCGCTCGCCGATGAAGCAGATCCCGGTGCTGTCGGGCTTGTCGTACACGGGCAAGCCGGCGCGGCGCGCCCGCGCGCGCACCTCAGGCTTGTCCAGAGTGCCCAGCGGCATGAGCGTCCGCTCGAGCTCGCGGCGCGGCACTTCGGCGAGGAAGTAGCTCTGGTCCTTCTGGGCATCGTGTGCCTTGCAGAGCGCCACGCCGTCCGCGGCGCGCTCCAGACGCGCATAGTGGCCGGTGGCGAAGTGGCTCGCCCCGAGGCGCCGCGCCCAGTGGGCGCAGACGCCGAATTTGATCTCGCGGTTGCACAGCACATCCGGATTCGGAGTGCGGCCGCAGGCGAGCTCGGCCAGGAAATGGGCAAAGACCCGGGCCCGGTACTCAGCGGCGAAGCTCACCCGGTGGAGCGGCACACCGAGCTCCGCGGCCACGGCACGCGCGTCCTGGAAGTCCTGGGCGGCGCTGCACTCGGCGTCGTCCTCCTCCCAGTTGCTCATGAAGAGCCCCTGCACCTCCCAGCCGGCCTGGCGCAGCAGCAGGGCTGCGACGGCCGAGTCGACGCCGCCGGAGAGGCCGACGATGACGCGCGCGCCGGAGGGTGGCGGGGGCAGGACAGGGACGGACATGGTGCGATTCTATCGCACCGCGGCTGTCCGGCCGTGCCTCACAGCCGGGCGGTCGGTGCCACCGCGGCGGCGCTCTCCAGATCGAGCTCCGCGACGGCCGCGAGGCTGTCACGCACCCCGCTCAGATAGTCATCCACGCAGCGCAGGACGAGGGGACTGCGCAGCCGCCCTTCCTGGGCCTGGATCTGCTCGCGCGAGAGCCAGTGCGTGCGCACGATGCCGCGATCTAGCGGCTGGCGCGCGTCGTGATCGCTCACCGCACCGGTGAAGGCGAAGCGCAGGGTGGCGCGGCGCGCCGTGGGGCGCCGCCACAGGTAGACCCCGAGCAGCGCGTGCGGCTCGAAGCGCCACGCCGTTTCCTCGCGCACCTCGCGGATGACCGCCTCGACGAGTGACTCGCCGCGCTCGACGTGGCCGGCCGGCTGATTGATGACCAGGCGCTGGTTGATGCGCTCTTCGACGAACAGGAACTTTCCGTCCGTGTGGGCCACGGCGGCGACGGTGATGTCAGGAGTACGGGGCATGCGGCCGATTGTAACCGGCCTTGGGCGAGAGTCGGAGAGTTGCTCAGCCGCGACGGGCGGCGCGCAGGCCGTGCTCGGCTGCGCTGGCGTTCCACACCTGGTCGAACTCCTGCAGGTACAAGCGGGCGGCGACGGGATTGTTGATATCCGCGACTCCGTCCCAGGTGTCGGCGCGCATGCGGTACACGATCGCGCGGTCATCGGCGATCAGGTAGGTCGAGGCGCGCTGCGGCGCCTGCGCGGCGACATAGCGGATGTCGATGCAGCTGGAGAGGCGGCGGCCCATCGCCACGAAGCGGTTGCTGTCGCGCATGACGCGCGAGGGCTCGGCGAGCAGCACCCGCACCTTGGCGAAACTGCGCGTGAGCACGAAGTGCTTGATCACCTCGAGGAACGCGGTCTGGTCGTAGAGGTCCGGCTCGAGATCGGGGGTGTAGATCGAGATCAGGCGCTGCGCGGTCGCTGCCACCTCGTTCACGGCGGCGCGTACTTCGGCCAGGGAGGTCAGCACCGCAAGGGTCTCACCGGAATTGCGGTTCAGCCCCGGGTTGCCCGAACCGCCCGGGTCGGAGGCATAGCGTGCATTGGCGAGCTGGGCCAAGGCACTGGTAACGTCGATTTCCCCGGTTATTGCCACGTGGCGCCTTCGTAAAGCCGGCACTAAAGGCAGGCTGGCTGGGATCTTAGTAACGACAGTTGAGAAGCCGGTGCGGAGCGGTTCACGGTTTGCGGCCGCCCCGGGTGGGGAGTAAGTCAAAAGCGCGGCGCAGTTCGCACTTTGCGGCTGCTGCCAAGCTCGTGCTGGCGCAGAGCGGCCGCCGCCCCGGGCGCCGAATGTTAAATAAAGGAGCGCAACAGCTGCGCGCGCTACAGGCTGCGGGTCAGTTCGGCGGCCAGGCCCGTATAGCCGGCCGGAGTGAGGCTGCGCAGGCGCTTTTTCTCCTCCGCGCCGATGGGCAGTGCCTCAATGAATGCGGCCAGTGTTGCCGCATCGATGGCGCGGCCGCGGGTGAATTCCTTCAGGCGCTCGTAGCCATCGGGAACACCGGCCGCGCGCAGCACCGTCTGCACCGCCTCACCGAGCACTTCCCAGAGCGTATCCAGATCGCGCGCCATGCGCGCGGCGTCGGCTTCCACCTTGCCAAGTCCGCGGCCGAGCGCGCTCCAGGCGATCAGCGTGTGCGCCAGCGCCACGCCGAGATTGCGCAGCACCGTGGAGTCGGTGAGATCGCGCTGCCAGCGCGAGATCGGCAGCTTCTCGGAAAAGTGGCGCAGCAGCGCGTTGGCGATGCCGCAGTTACCTTCCGCATTCTCGAAGTCGATCGGGTTCACCTTGTGCGGCATGGTCGAGGAACCGACCTCATCCGCCACGGCGCGCTGGCGCAGGTAGCCGAGGGAGATGTAGCCCCAGAGGTCGCGGCACAGGTCGGTGACGATCACGTTGACGGCGGCCAGCGCATCGCAGTACTCCGCGATCCAGTCGTGCGGCTCGATCTGCGTCGTGAAGGGGTTGTACTCAAGTCCGAGCGAGCTCACGAAGGCTGCGGCCACCTTGGGCCAGTCGATCCCCGGCAGTGCGCTGCGGTGCGCGTTGAAGTTGCCGACCGCGCCGTTCCATTTGCCGAGGATCGCCACCGCCTCCCAGCGCCGGCGCGCGCGCCTGAGGCGCGCGACGAAGTTGGCGAGCTCCTTGCCGAGCGTGGTCGGGCTGGCAGGCTGCCCGTGGGTGCGCGCCGGCATCGGCGTCGCCGCGTAGCGCTGGGCGAGTGCGGTGAGCTCGCCGCTGCGCTGATCGAGCACGCCGAGGAGCGTGCCGCGCGCGGCCTGGAGCAGGCGCGCGTAGCTGAGATTGTTGATGTCCTCCGAAGTGCAGCCGAAGTGCACGAGCTCGAGGGTCGCGTCCGTGGCGCCGGCGGCCTTAAGCTCCGCGCGCACGTAGTACTCCACCGCCTTCACGTCGTGGTTGATGCGCGCCTCGATGGCCTTGACCGCCGCCGCCGCGGCCGCGTCGGGTTTCACCGCCAGAGCTTGCGCCCGGGCGCGCACGGCCGGCGGCAGCTGCGCCCCGGGCAGAGTCGGCGCGGCACCGCTCAGGTGCAGGAGCCACTGCGCCTCGATACGGATGCGCTCACGGATCAGCCCCGCTTCGGACAGCTGCGCGCGCAGCGGCGCCGCGGCACTGCGATAGCGGCCGTCGACCGGCGAGAGGGCCTCGAGTGCAGACAGTGATTCGTCCCCAGACATGCGTTTGCGCAGGCCCTTGAAGTGCTAGGATTTACATCATAACGCAACCGGTCGTCCGGCCGGGCGCGCAGCCATTGCGGAGTAGCGGCATGACGAGTTCCTTCCGGGTCGAGCACGACAGTATGGGCGAGCTCAAAGTGCCCGCCGATGCCCTGTGGGGCGCGCAGACCCAGCGCGCAGTGCAGAACTTTCCCATCAGCGACCTGAAGATGCCGCGCGCCTTCATCAGTGCGCTCGGCCTCGTCAAGCAGGCGGCCGCGCGCGCCAACGCCGGGCTGGGACTTCTCGAGGCACCCCTGGCCCAGGCCGTGGAGGCAGCCGCCGCCGAGGTGGCCAGCGGCAGCCACGCTGCGCATTTCCCCCTGGATGTGTTTCAGACCGGCTCGGGCACGAGCACCAACATGAACGCCAACGAGGTGATCGGCGCGCTCGCCAGCCGGCGCCTGGGTGCCGCCGTGCATCCCAATGACCATGTGAACATGGGGCAAAGCAGCAACGATGCGATCCCCACCGCGGTGCACGTCAGCGCCGCGCTCACTCTGCGCCGCACCCTGGTGCCCGCGCTCGAGCACCTGCGCGACGTGCTCGCCGCCAAGGAGCGCGAGGTGGCGGGCATCGTCAAGACCGGGCGCACGCATCTGATGGATGCGATGCCCGTGACGCTGTCGCAGGAGATCTCCGGCTGGCGCACGCAGATCGAGAACGGCCTGGCACGGGTGCACTCGGTCGAGCCGCGCCTGTACGAGCTCGCCCAGGGCGGCACTGCGGTGGGCACGGGAATCAACGCGCATCCGGACTTCGCCGAGCGCTTCAGCCACGAGCTCGCCGCCATTACCGGAATTGCGTTCCGCCCGGCGCGCAACTACTTCGAGGCGATGTCGGCCCAGGACACCGCCGTGGAGCTGTCGGGGCAGCTGAAGGTCGTGGCGGTCAGCCTGATGAAGATCGCGAACGATCTGCGCTGGATGAACAGCGGACCGCTCGCGGGCCTGGGGGAGATCGCCCTGCCGGCGCTGCAGCCCGGCAGCAGCATCATGCCCGGCAAGGTGAACCCGGTGATCCCCGAGGCCACCGCCATGGTGGTCGCCCAGGTCATCGGCAACGACACGACCATCACGGTCGCGGGTCAGTCGGGCAATTTCCAGCTCAACGTCATGCTCCCGGTGATCGCCTACAACCTGCTGCAGAGCATCGAGATCCTCGGTAACGCCGCCCGCGCGCTCGCCGACCGTGCGATTGCCGGCTTCACGGTGAACAAGGCGCGGCTGGCCGAGGCGCTGGACAAGAACCCGATCCTGGTCACCGCGCTCAATCCGGTGATCGGCTACGAGCAGGGCGCGGCGATCGCCAAGAAGGCCTACGCCGAGGGGCGTCCCATCCTCGAGATGGCGCAGAAGATGACCGATCTGTCTGCCTCTGAGCTCAAGCGCCTGCTCGACCCGGCCGAGCTCACGCGCGGGGGTATCAAGGGCGGCAGCAGCGGCGGAGGGTAAGGGGATTGGCGGGCCCGGAGCACAGGCAGGACGCGCCGGCCGCCGCGGCGTCACCGCGCGACTGGGCGACCGTCATCCGCAAGCGCCTGGCCGGCACGGTGCCCCACCACCGCATAGAGGAGTGGCGCGTTCCGGGCCTCACGGCGCAGCAGAGTCAGCAGTTCCGTGCGCACTTTCCCCAAGACCCCAGGCCCGCGGCCGTGCTCGTGCCGCTGGTGGAGCGCAGCCGGCTCACGGTGTTGCTTACGCAGCGCGCCACGCAGCTGCGCAATCACGCCGGCCAGATCAGCTTTCCCGGCGGACGCATCGAACCCTACGATGCGGACGCGCGCGCCGCCGCGCTGCGCGAGGCGCACGAAGAGATCGGGCTGGCCGCGGATTTCGTCTCCGTGGTCGGCTACCTGCCCGATCACATCGTCATGACCGGCTTCCGGGTCACACCGGTCGTGGCCTTCGTGCGCCCCGGCTTCGAGCTGCTGCTGGACTCCGAGGAAGTCGAGGACACCTTCGAAGTGCCGCTCGATTTCGTCTTCGACCCCGCCAATCACCTCATGCGCCTGCGCCGCTCGGGCTTCACCGGCGAGGAGGTCGAGTTCTGCGACATTCCCTACGGCGAGCGCAACATCTGGGGCGCAACCGCGGGCATGCTGCTCACGCTCTATCGCATGTGCGTCGCGGAGGATGCGGCGTGAGCGACCCGCAACAGGCCCTGCAGGCGCTCCTCGCGCTGATGGCGCGGCTGCGCGATCCCGAGCGCGGCTGTCCGTGGGACTTGAAGCAGACCTTCAGCACCATCGCCCCCTACACCATCGAGGAGGCCTACGAGGTCGCCGACGCCATCGAGCGCGGCGATGCCGTGCAGCTCAGGGATGAACTGGGCGATCTGCTGTTTCAGGTGGTATTCCATGCGCGCCTCGCCGCGGAGCGCGGCTGGTTCGACTTTGCCGACGTGGCGGCGGGCATCACCGACAAGCTCACCCGGCGCCACCCGCACCTCTTCGCCGGGGCGCAGCTCGCCCCGGAGGATCTGGTACGCGTATGGGAGGAGCAGAAAGCGCAGGAGCGCGCCGCGCGCGGCGGTGAGCAGGCGGACGGGGTGCTCGCCGGAGTTCCGCTGGCACTGCCGGCCCTGACGCGCGCGGCCAAGCTCGGCAAGCGCGCGGCCCGTGTCGGCTTTGACTGGCCCGAAGAGCGCCAGGTGCACGCCAAGGTGATGGAGGAGCTGCACGAGGTTCAGGGTGCCATCGCGGCGGTCAAGGCACAGCAGGGCCGGCGCGCCGCGATTGCCGAAGAGATCGGGGATGCGCTGTTCGCGCTCGCCAACTGGAGTCGGCATCTGGAGGTCGATCCGGAGGATGCGCTGCGGGCCGCGAACCGCAAGTTCGCGCACCGCTTCGAGCGCATGGAGCAGCTGGCTCGTGAGCGGGAACTCACGCTGGCGCAACTGAGCGCCGCGGAGTGGGATGCGCTGTGGTGCGAGGCCAAGCTGAACGAGACCTGAAAAATACGCGCGCCGTGCGGCGGTTCGCCACCTAACACGGTGATGCGCTACGCTTGCGCTGCCATGCAAGTGTCGCGGACCGCTGCCGTCCTTCTCGTTCTGTCCGCCGCGCTCGCCGGCGGCGCGCCCGTGACGCACGCCGCGGCGACGCCGCCACCGGCGCATGAGCTCACCATGGAGGAAGCGGTCAAGCGGGTCGAGCAGCAGTACCGCGCGCGCGTGGTCAAGGCCGAGGCGCTCAAGAGCGGCACACACGCGACGTATGTGCTCAAGCTGCTCGATGAGTCCGGCAAGGTGTGGACGGTGCACGTGGATGCCGCAACTGGGGCGGTGAACTAGGAGGGGGCATGCGTATCCTGGTGGTGGAGGACGAGGCGGCGCTGCGCGACACGCTGAAGGCGCGTCTCGCCGATGCGGGCTTCACGGTCGATGTGGCCCGCGACGGTAACGAAGGCTTGTTCGCCGGGCAGGAGTTTCCGCTCGATGTGGCCATCATCGACCTGGGCCTGCCGGAGGTCTCCGGACTCGATGTCATCCGGCGCCTGCGCGCTGCGCGGCAAGACTTACCCCATTCTCATCCTCACCGCGCGTGACAACTGGCAGGACAAGGTCGAGGGACTGCAGGCCGGCGCCGATGACTATGTCGCCAAGCCCTTTCACTTCGAGGAGGTGCTGGCGCGGGTGCAGGCGCTGCTGCGCCGCGCCGGGGGCTGGGCCAGCCCGCAGCTGAAGTGCGGAGCGGTGGTGCTCGATACCCGCGCGCAGACCGTCACCGTGCGCGGCACCGCGGTCGAGCTGACCACGTTCGAGTACCGCATCCTCGAGCACCTGATGCTGCGCGCCGGAGAAGTCATCTCCAAGGCGGAACTGACCGAGCGGCTCTACGATCAGGACTACGAGCGCGACAGCAACGTCATCGAGGTGCTGGTCGGGCGCCTGCGCCGCAAGCTCGATCCGGAGGAGCAGCTGCAGCCGATCGAGACGCTACGCGGCCGCGGCTACCGCTTCGCGCTCGCGCGCGAGGCGGGCAGTTAAGCACACCGCCCGGCGCGGCCGTGCATTCCTTAAGCCGCCGACTGCTGGTCTCGGTCGCACTCCCGCTCGCGCTGTTCTCGGGCATCATGATGTGGGTACTCGACAGCGGCTTTCGCGCGCTCTCGGAGCGCTCACTCCTCGAGCTGCTCGATGCCCAGATGGTCTCGCTCATCGCCGGCGCCGACCCGCAGCCCGGCGGTGGCTACGCGCCCGCACCGCAGAGCCTGGAGACGCGTCTGGACACTCCGCATTCGGGTCTTTACGCCGAGATCCGCTCGAGCGAGCACCAGTGGCGCTCGCCCTCGACGGTGGGACTGGCCGCGAACTTCGGGCCCCTGCTGCGTCACGGCGAGCGCGACCTGCGCTATGCCACCTTCGATCACGACCGCGTGGCGATCGAGAGCCGCGCCATCCAGTTCGAGGACACCGACAGCGGCGCCGGCACCTACACCTTCAGTGTTGCGGTGTCGCTGAGCCCGTACGAGGAGCAGTTGTGGGAGTTCCGCCGCAAGCTCCTGGGGTGGTTCGGCACGCTGATGCTGGGACTGCTGATCACGCTGGCCGCGCTCCTGCACTGGGTGCTGGCGCCGCTGCGGCGCATGGAGCGCGAGATCCACCAGGTGGAGGAGGGCCGCAGCGAGAAGCTCGGCGGCGGCTACCCGCGCGAGCTCGCCGGCGTGGCCGAGAATCTGAACGCGCTGCTGCTCGGGGAGCGCAAGCGCGTTGGCCGCTACCGCGATACGCTCGGCAACCTGGCCCACAGCCTGAAGACCCCGCTGGCCGTGATGCGCGCGAGCCTGCCGGGCGCCTCCGGCAACGAGGTGTTCTCGGCCGAGATCGACCGCATGACCGGCATCATCGAGCATCAGCTGAAGCGCGCCGCGGCTTCCGGCGGGGCGCTGCTGGGCGCAGCACCGGTCGAGATCGCCCAGGTGGCCACCGAGCTGCGCGCGGCGTTGCTGAAGGTGTACGCGCGCAAGGATCTTGCGCTCGAGCTGGCCATCGCGCCCGGGAGCGCATTCATCGGCGACCGCGGCGATCTCACGGAGCTGCTCGGCAACCTGCTCGACAACGCCTGCAAATGGTGCCGCAGCCGCGTACGGCTGAGTGCCAGCGCGGAGGAGGGGGTGGAGGCGCGGCTGCGGCTGCGCCTGACGATCGAGGACGACGGACCAGGTATCTCCGGGGCCGATCGCGCGCGGGTCCTGCAGCGCGGTGAGCGTGCCGACGAGAAGGTGCCCGGCCATGGCATCGGACTTGCCATGGTGCAGGACACCGTCGATCTCTACGGCGGCACGCTCGGCATCGACGCCGCCCCCTTGGGCGGGGCGCGCATCACCCTGCGTCTGCCGGGGCGCTGAGCTAACCAGCCGCCTGCCCCTGCGGCGCGGCGGCAAGCGCTACTGCGCCGGAATGTCGAACTCGATGCCCTGCGCGAGCGGCAGCGAGCGACTCCAGTTCACCGTGTTGGTCTGACGGCGCATGTAGGCCTTCCAGGCGTCCGAGCCCGACTCGCGGCCGCCGCCGGTATCCTTCTCGCCGCCGAAGGCCCCGCCAATCTCCGCCCCCGAGGTGCCGAGGTTGATGTTGGCGATGCCGCAGTCGCTGCCGGAGTCGGACAGGAAGGTCTCGGCGTGCTGCAGCCGGTCGGTGAAGAGCGCGCTCGAGAGGCCGTGGTGGGAGGCGTTCTGCAGAGCGATCGCCTCCTCCAGAGAGTCGACCGTGATCAGATACAGGATCGGCGCGAAGGTCTCGCTCTGGACGATAGGCCACTCGTTGCGGGCCCGCACGATCGCCGGCTCCACGAAATTGCCGGCGCGCTTCAGCACCGCGCCGCCGCACAGGATTTCGCCGCCGGCCTGGCGCGCAAGTCCGATCGCGGTGCTGTAGCGCTCCACCGCGGCCGCATCGATCAGCGGGCCCATGAGCGTGCCGCTCTCGAGCGGATCGCCGATGCGCACCTGCTTGTAGGCGTGCACGAGACGACGCTCGAGTTCGGCGGCGATCGCCTGGTGGGCAAATACGCGGCGCGTGGTGGTGCAGCGCTGGCCGGCGGTCCCGACCGCGCCGAACACGATCGCCGGCACCGCCAGATCCAGATTCGCGGTCTCATCCACGATCACGGCATTGTTCCCGCCGAGTTCCAGCAGGCTCTTGCCGAGGCGCGCGGCGACGCGCTCCCCCACGCGGCGCCCGACCTCGGTGGAGCCGGTGAAGGATACGAGGGCGACGCGACGGTCTTCGACGAAACGTGTCGCCAGCTCGGTGCCGAAGTCGATGAACAGCTGGAACACCGCCGGCAGGCGCTCGCGCTCCATGACCTTGTTGCACAGGTGCTGGACGGCAAGTGCGGTGAGTGGGGTCTTGGGTGAGGGTTTCCAGACGCAGGCGTTGCCGCAGATGGCGCCGAGGAAGGCGTTCCAGGACCACACCGCGACCGGGAAATTGAAGGCCGAGATGATGCCGACCACCCCTAGGGGGTGCCACTGTTCGAACATGCGGTGCTGCGAGCGCTCCGAGTGCATGCTCAGGCCGTAGAGCATGCGCGACTGGCCGACCGCGAAGTCGGCGATGTCGATCATCTCCTGCACTTCGCCCAGGCCTTCGGCCAGGATCTTGCCGTTCTCGAGTGAAACCAGGGTACCGAGGTCATCCTTATGGCGGCGCAGCTCCTCGCCGATGAGGCGCACCGCTTCCCCGCGCTTCGGCGCCGGAACCTCGCGCCACTGGGCGGCGGCGGCCACCGCGCAGCCGAGCACTGCCTCGTAGTCCTGGGTGTTGGCGGGGCGCACCTGGGCGAGCAGCGAGCCGTCGGCGGGATTGCGCACGTTGATGAGCGCATCCGCGGAAGCCTTCGACCAGCCCTGCGCGCCGGACCAGGCGCCGGGGTTCACGGACTTAAGTCCCAGCCGGCCGAGCACGGCGTTCAGATCGATCTGGCTCATGCGTTGACTGCCTTGCGACGCCGCTGGTGGCCGGTCTTGCCGGCCACGACGACCTCGCCGGACAGGTGCTTGGTGCCGCCCGGAGCGTAGTAGCGTCCAAAGCGGTTGGCGAGGATGTCGGTGAGGCGGAACTGCTCCTGGGCGATGAAGCCCTGGTAGCGGCCCTTCTTCTCCAGCACGAGGTCGACCACCGCGGTGATGCCGGCGGCGGTGGTCACCTGGATCGCCGACCACAGCCGTCCGGCGATGACCTGGGGGTAGATCTTGTTGACGTAGTTCTCCTCGCGCAGCTCCCCGTCCTGCGTGCCGGTGACCGCGGCGTAGACGATGACGACGTCCTGCAGCGTCTGCGGCACGGCGTTCTCGAGCACGCGCTTGAGCGTGGCGCGATCGTGGTTGAGCTTGAGGTCATTCATCAGCAGGCGCATCTGCTCACAATGGCCGGGGTAGCGGATGGTCTTGTAGTTCATCGACTCGATGTGCTTGCCGTGCGTCTCGGCGAGCGACCCCAGGCCACCGGAGGTGTTGAATGCCTCATACAGCGTGCCGTCGAGCTCGATCTCCTCGAGCCCCTCGAGCGGCGCCACATCGACCAGGCGCCCCTCACTGATCGCCTGGCAGGGATTGCCGTACTCGTTTATCAGGCCGTCGGTCGACCAGGTGAGGGAGTACTTCAGGACGTTGTTCGGATGCTGGGGCAGGGCGCCGACGCGCAGCTTCACGGCGCGCAGCTCGTCAAAGTGCGTGATCAGCTCGGCGGCGGCGATGCTGATGAACCCGGGGGCGAGTCCGCATTGCGGCACGAAGGCCTCGCTGGCGCCGACCGCAATGGTGCGCACCGCGCGGGTGACTTCCACATCCTCCGTGAGGTCGAAGTAGTGGGTGCGGGCTTTGCGCGCGGCTTCCGCCACCTTCACGTTGCAGTAATAGGGCAGCCCCGAGATGACCGCATCGACCGGGTGCTCGGCGAGGTGCTTGGCGAGGGCGGCCGCATCGGTCGCATCGAGCGCGAAACTCTGCAGATTGCCGCTGCCGTGCGCGCGTACCACCGCTTCCGCCGCCGCGCCGTCCACGTCCGCCAGGTGCACCCGATAACTGCCGGATTCGGCTAGCAAACCGGAGATGAGCGCGCCGATCTTGCCGGCGCCCAGAATGAGTACTCGATGCATACGGTCCCCTCGAAAAGGGGCGCATTCTGCCCCTGATGGGGCCGGCGCGCCAGAGAGCTGCGGATGGGCCGCAAAAGACCCGAAACTGGCGCGAAAACGGTCCCGACGGCGGCCCAAAAGACCCCGCCACGGGCCATGCTAGGATGCCCTCATGCGTTCTCCCGAGACCACCACCTGGCACAGCGCCAGCTGGCAAGGCCGCCAGGCCCAGCAGCAGCCGGTTTACGGCGACCCGAAGGCGCTCGAGCGCATCGTGGCCCAGATCTCGCGCCTGCCCCCGATCGTGGTGTCCTGGGAAATCGAGGCCCTGCGCGGGCGGCTCGCCGCCGCGCAGCGCGGCGAGGCCTTCGTGCTGCAGGGCGGTGACTGCGCGGAAACCTTCGCCGACTGCGAGTCGGATGTCATCACCAAGAAGCTGAAGATCCTTCTGCAGATGAGCCTCGTGCTGCTGCACGGGCTGAAGAAACCGATCGTGCGCATCGGCCGCATGGCCGGTCAGTACGCCAAGCCGCGCTCCACCGACACCGAGAGCCGCGATGGGGTGACGCTGCCCTCGTACCGGGGCGACCTGGTGAACCGGCCCGAGTTTACCGCTGCCGCGCGCGCGGCCGACCCGGAGCTGCTGCTGCGCGGCTACGAGCGCGCCGCGCTCACCCTGAACTTCGTGCGCGCCCTGGTCGAGGGCGGCTTTGCCGACCTGCATCACCCGGAGTACTGGGACTTGGGGTTCGTGCACCACGCGCCGCTGAAGGATGCCTACGAGCGCATCGTGCGCGCGATCGGCGATGCGCTCGATTTCTTCGAGGGCATCAGCGGGCGGCGCGTGCACGAGGCCTCGCTGGTCGACTTCTACGCCAGCCACGAGGGACTGCACCTGCACTACGAGCAGGCGCAGACCCGCTTCATCCCGCGCCAGAACCGCTGGTACAACCTCTCCACGCACATGCCGTGGATCGGCATGCGCACGGCGGCACTGGACGGGGCGCACGTCGAGTTCTTCCGTGGCATTTCCAACCCGGTCGCGGTCAAAGTCGGCTCGGCGATGGATGCGGCATGGCTGCAGGGGCTGGTGGCGACCCTCAACCCCCAGAACCAGCCGGGCCGTCTCACCTTCATCCACCGCTTCGGCGCCAAGGACGTGGCGCAGGCGCTGCCCAAGGCCATCGAGGCGGTGCGCCAGACCGGACAGACGGTGCTGTGGATCTGCGATCCGATGCACGGCAATACCGAGACGACGACGGGGGGACTGAAGACCCGCCGCTTCGAGAACATCCTCAAGGAGCTCGATCTGGCCTTCCGCATCCACGCCGAGATGGGCTCCTACCTGGGCGGCGTGCACATCGAGCTCACCGGCGATGACGTCACCGAATGCACCGGCGGGGCGCGTGGACTCAGGGATGCGGACCTCGCCCGCGCCTACCGCTCCTCGGTCGACCCGCGTCTCAACCACGAGCAGGCGCTCGAGCTTGCCATGCTGATCGCCGAACGCAGTCAGGCGCGTCGCGCGGACCAGCGCGCCGCCCTCGGGAAGCATTAAACTCCCACTCGCGGCGCTTGCGGGCATCGCGCGCAGGCGGCGCCACGCAGCAGCAGCAGGTTTGGCCACCTCCCCAACACTTCCCGCCGTGGACTCAAGCCGCGAGCCGCGGTTCGAACGGGCGAGCAGACCAGACGGAACGGCGCGAACCAAAGCCACCGCCCTGAGCGACATCCGCAGCGCAATGGGTGAAGTGGTCGCTGTGCGCAACGCAACGAACGTGTGAGGCGACACCATGACCAAAGTTACCGTGTACCCATTTGAGGTATGGGACCCCATCAACGATCAGCTCGTGCGGTCCAAGCGGTTGGGCACGCCTGAGGCCATTAGAAATACGGCCCACGGCCGCGAGGTGGGCCCGGGAATAGACGTAGACGTGTCTGAGGTCGGAACCGAGATCCACGGATTCACGGTGCGCGATTACCAGCCGCCGGGCTCCGGCAAAAAACCGGCTTAAGTGCACTCTCGCTGCCTCACCATCGGGTCTTCTGCTCAATAACCGTCACGCGATCGCGCCTGGTGCCGGCAATGGCTGTCGCGCTCTACGCATCGTTGCGATCAGACCTCAACCCATGAGCTTATAATCCCAAGACCCATGCAGTACGAGCACATCCAGGTTCCCGCCGCGGGCGCACGGATCCGGATCAATACCGACTTTTCCCTGAGTGTCCCGGACCGGCCGATCATTCCCTACATCGAAGGCGACGGGATCGGCATCGACGTGACGCCGGCCATGCAGCGGGTGGTGGATGCGGCGGTCGCCAAGGCCTACGGCAGCGCGCGCCGCATCGAGTGGATGGAGGTCTACTCGGGAGAGAAAGCCAACGAGCGCTATGGCAGCTGGTTCCCCGAGGAGACGCTGCAGGCCCTGCGCGAGTTTGTGGTCTCGATCAAGGGGCCGCTCGGCACCCCGGTCGGCGGCGGCATGCGCTCGCTCAATGTCGCCATGCGCCAGAATCTCGATCTCTACGCCTGCGTGCGCCCGATCCGCTATTTTCCCGGCGTCGCCAGCCCGATGGCCGATGCCAGCCTCACCGACATGGTGGTGTTCCGCGAGAACACCGAGGACATCTACGCCGGCATCGAGTGGCCGGCAGGCTCGGCGGAGGTCCACCGCCTCATCGCCTATCTGCAGAGGGATCTAAACGTCACCGGCATCCGCTTTCCCTCCAGCTCCGGTATCGGCATCAAACCGGTCTCGAAGGAGGGCAGCCAGCGCCTGATCCGCAAGGCGATCCAGTACGCGATCGAGCAGGACCGCGTCTCGGTGACCCTGGTGCACAAGGGCAACATCATGAAGTTCACGGAAGGGGCCTTCCGCAACTGGGGCTATCAGCTGGCGCGCGAGGAGTTCGGCGCCCGCCCGATCGGCGAGGGGCCGTGGCTGAAGTTCAAAAATCCGCTCATCGGCACGGACATCGTCATCAAGGACGTGATCGCCGACAACTTCCTGCAGCAGGTGCTGCTGCGCCCGGAGGAATACGACGTCATCGCGACACTGAATTTGAACGGGGACTACATCTCCGATGCACTCGCCGCCCAGGTCGGCGGCATCGGTATCGCCCCGGGCGGCAACATCGGCGACGGGCTGGCGGTGTTCGAGGCCACGCACGGCACCGCGCCGGGGTTTGCCGGCAAGGACCGGGTCAACCCCGGCTCGCTGATCCTGTCGGCCGAGATGATGCTGCGCTACCTCAAGTGGCGCGAGGCGGCCGACCTGATCATCAAGGGCGTCACCAGCACCATCGCGCACAAGGAGCTCACCTACGACCTGGCGCGGCTGCGCGAGGCGATCAGGACCCCCAAGCGCGAGCTCGCCGCGCGCAAGAACGTCGAGGAGGACCTGCAGCGCCTGGTTCCCGGGGCGACCCTGATGAGCACCTCGGGCTTCGCCGGCGCGGTCATCCGGCACATGGATGATTAAGGAAGCCTACGATCCGGACTGCACGCGCTGCTCGCGCCTGGCGCAGTTCCTGGAAGAGACCCGGGCGCGCTACCCCGAGTACTGGGCCCACCCGGTACCGTCCTTCGGCGATCCGTCGGCGCGCATCCTGATTGTGGGTCTTGCTCCCGGGATGCACGGCGCGAATCGCAGCGGCCGCCCCTTCACCGGGGATCATGCCGGGATCCTGCTCTACCAGACGCTGTGGCAGGCGGGGCTGGCGAGTGCGCCCACCTCGGTGCATACCGAGGACGGGCTTGAGCTCAGGGGCGCGCGCATTGCCAATGCCGTCAAGTGCGTGCCGCCGCAGAACAAGCCCCTGCCCGCCGAGGTGCGCACCTGCAACGCCTACCTGGCGCGCGAGATGCGCGAGCTGCCAGACGTACGCGTCTATCTCGCCCTCGGGCGTGTCGCGCACGAGGCGGTACTGCAGGCGCACGGCCTCGCCGCGGGCCGTCATGCCTTCGCGCACGCGCGCGAGCACGCACTCGAGGCGGGGCGCACCCTGCTCGATTCCTATCACTGCAGCCGCTACAACACGCAGACCCGGCGCCTGACCGCGGCGATGTTCCGCGCCGTCGTGGCGCGCGCGCTCGTGCTGGCCGCACTCCCGGTGCCGGCCGCGCTCGCGGCGGCGGTGGACTGAACCGGTGGCGGGCTTCGAGTACAAGCCCTTCCTCGCCGCGCTGCCGCGCCGGCCCGGGGTCTATCGCATGTTCGGCCGCGACCAGGAGCTGCTGTACGTCGGCAAGGCGCGCAGTCTCAAGGACCGTGTCAGCCACTACTTCGCCGCGAGCAACGTCGATCCGAAGGTGCAGGCTCTGGTGCAGCAGGTGAGCGCCATCGAGGTGACCGTCACCAACTCGGAGACCGAGGCGCTGCTGCTCGAGTACAACCTAATAAAGGCGCACAAGCCGCGCTTCAACATCGTCCTGAAGGACGACAAGAGCTTTCCCTACATCCAGCTGTGCGCCGATCACCGCTTCCCGCGGCTCGCCTTCTACCGCGGGCCGCGCACCGCGGGCCAGCGCTACTTCGGGCCCTTTCCCAACGCCGGCGCGGTGCGCGACACCCTGAACCAGCTGCAGAAGCTGTTTCGCATCCGCAACTGCCGCGACACCTTTTTCGCCAACCGCAGCCGCCCCTGCCTGCAGCATCAGATCGGACGCTGCTCGGCCCCCTGCGTTGGACTGATCACGCGCGAGGCCTACGCGCAGGATGTCGCCGCGGCCGTCAAGGTCCTCGAGGGACGCAGCGAGGAGGTCACGCGCGAGCTGCAGGGACGCATGGAGGAGGCCGCCGCGCGGCTCGAGTTCGAGCGCGCCGCGCAGATCCGCGACCAGCTTGCCGCCCTGCAGCGCGTGCAGGCCCAGCAGGTGATCACCGCCGAAGGCGAGCGCGACGTCGACGTGTTCGCCCTCGCCGGGGAGGGCGGGGAGTTCGCGGTCAGCGTGATGCTGGTGCGCGGCGGACGCAACCTCGGCACCACCAGCTACTTCCCGCGCGCCGCGCTGGCCGAGCCGCACGAGGCACTGGCCTCCTTCGTCCTGCAGTACTACGGGACGGACGTGCCGCCGGAGGTGCTGCTCGGCGCCCGTCTGGAGGACGAGGTTCCGCTCGCGGAAGTCCTGAGTGCGCGCAGCGGCCACCCGGTGCAGGTGCGCCATCCGCTGCGCGGGCTGGCGGCGCGCTGGGTGGAGCTGACGCGCGAGAACGCCACCCAGGCGCTGCGCATGCGCTTCCAGCAGCGCCAGGGGATGGATGAGATGCTCGCAGACCTCGCCCGCGAGCTCGACCTGCCCGAGCCGCCGCAGCGCCTGGAATGCTTCGACATCAGCCACACGGGGGGTGAGGGCACCGTGGCGTCCTGCGTGGTCTTTGGCCCCGAGGGGGCGCTAAAGAAGGAGTACCGGCGCTTCAACATCACCGGCATCACTCCCGGGGATGACTACGGCGCACTGCGCCAGGCGCTCGAGCGGCGCTACCGGCACGTGCGTGACGGGGAGGTACCCGAGCCGGACGTACTCCTCATCGACGGCGGCCTGGGGCAGATCAGCGAGGTGCACGGGGTCCTGGCCGCGATGGGTTTTGCGGACCTGACCCTGGTCGGTGTCGCCAAGGGACCGGAGCGGCGCGCCGGCGCGGAGCGGCTCTTCGTCTATGGCAGTCCGACGGTCATCACACCCGAAGCGCACGGTCCGGCCTCGCGCCTGATCCAGCGCATCCGCGACGAGGCGCACCGCTTCGCCATCACCGGGCACCGCCGCCGCCGCGCCAAGCGCTACAACGAGTCGGTGCTCGAGGCCGTCCCGGGGCTCGGTCCCGCGAAGCGGCGCGCGCTGCTGCGGCACTTCGGCGGCCTGCAGGGGATCATGAAGGCGGGCATCGCCGATCTCACGCAGGTATCAGGAATCGGCGCGACCCTGGCACGCAGCGTCTACGAGCACCTGCACCCGGGCGCCTGAGTGCTACAGGGGCGTCGGCAGCGCCACGTGCACCGCGGACAGGTCCTGGGTGCTCCAGCCCCCGCCGAGCGCCTCGATCAGCGTGATGCTCGCCACCAGGCGGCTTTGCCGGATGGTCAGGAGCGACTGCGCGTCGGCCAGCGCAATCGCCTGCGCGGTGACCACGGCGGTGTAGGCCACGATTCCCTGGCGGTACTGGTTGAGGGTGATGGTCACCGCGAGGTTGGCATCCTTCACGGTCTGGTCGGCGACCTGGTACTGCTGCTCGAGGATGCGCAGCGCGGCGAGTTCGTCCTCCACCTGCTGAAATGCCGCGAGCACCGTCTGGCGGTAGGTGGCGACGGTGCCGTCGTAGGCGGCGCGGGCCGCCTGCACCTGGTAGCGCCGCGCGCCGAAGTCCAGCAGCGCGTCACTGGCGCTCGCCCCGACCGACCAGACGTTGTTCGGAGCGCGCAGCAGACCGGAGGCCACTTCGCTGGCGAAGCCGTAGGTGCCCGTCAGGGTGAGATCGGGGAAATAGGCCGCCACCGCGACCCCGATGGTGGCATTGGCCGCGGCCATCTTGCGCTCGGCCGAGGCGATGTCCGGGCGCCGCTCGAGGAGCGCGGAGGGCATACCCGCGGGCAGCACCGGGAT
This sequence comes from uncultured Pseudomonadota bacterium, assembly GCA_963825385.1. Taxonomy (GTDB): domain Bacteria; phylum Pseudomonadota; class Gammaproteobacteria; order Steroidobacterales; family Steroidobacteraceae; genus 13-2-20CM-66-19. The sequence continues at coordinate 531,075 of CAWGSX010000002.1, forward strand.
CGTCGCCGCGAGGGTGGCCGCGGGGAGCGAGAAGTCGGCCGGGGGCTTGCCGATCAGCACCGCGATCGCATGCTCGAGCTGCGCGCGCATGACGCCGAGGCCGATCTGCTGGGACTGTGCGCCGTCGAGCTGCGTCTGCGCGGTGATGACGTCCGCCTTGGCGGCGACACCAACCTTGTACTGGTTCTGCGTGATCTCGAGCGAGCGCTGGTAGCCTTTGATGGTGTCGGCGAGCAGCTGGATCTGCTCATCGGTGACGCGCAGCTCCACGTAGTCCATCGCCAGTGTGGCCTGCGCCGACAGGCGGGCGCCGGCCAGGTCCGCCTGGCTCGCCTTGGCACTCGCCACATCGCTCTCGATGGTGCGGCGGATCTTGCCCCACAGGTCGATGTCCCAGGAGGCGTTGCCGGTGACTGCGAACTGGTTGACGGCGCTCGGGCGGCTGCTGGTCGTGGTCGTGCCGCCGCTGCCGGTGGTCTGGAAGGTGTTGATGGCGCCGCGCGAGCGCGTGGCGCTGCCGGTCACACCCACCGTCGGATAGATCTGCGCGCCCGCGGCCTGCGCCACCGCGATGGCCTCGCGCCACGCAGCCTCGGAGGCCTTGAGCGTCTGGTTGGAGACGTTGACCTGTTTCTCGAGCTCGGCGAGTGTCTGATCCTCATAGACCGCCCACCACTCCGTGCCGCTGGCCGCCTCGCGCGGCTCGGCGGGCTTCCAGCCCTCGGCCTCCTTGAAGTGCGCCGGCACGGGAGCGGACGGGCGGTGATAGTTCGGTCCGACCGCGCAGGCAGTCACGAGCGCGGCACCGAGGCAGGGCAGGGCTTTGCGTAAAGGCATCACGGCGGCTCCGCGGCCGGGGTGAGGGAGGTCGGGGTCGCGCCCCGGTTGAGGTACAGGCGCGTCCACAGCGCGCTGCACCAGCGGCCGAAGCGGTCGAGGTACAGGTACATCACCGGCGTTGTGAACAGCGTGAGAACCTGGCTCACGATCAGGCCGCCGACGATGGAGATCCCGAGCGGCCGGCGGATCTCGGCGCCATCGCCGCTGCCGAACGCGAGCGGCAGCGCGCCCAGCATCGCCGCCATGGTGGTCATCATGATGGGACGGAAGCGCATCAGGCAGGCCTCGAAGATGGCCTCGCGCGGCGAGAGCTGCTGCGTGCGCTGCCGCTCGAGGGCGAAGTCGATCATCATGATCGCATTCTTCTTCACGATGCCGATCAGCAGGATCACGCCGATCAGTCCGATGATGTCGAACTCGGTCTTGAACAGGATCAAAGCCAGCACCGCCCCGGTGCCGGCGGACGGGATGGTCGAGAGGATGGTCACCGGGTGGATGTAGCTCTCGTAGAGGATGCCGAGGACGATATAGACGGCGGCAAGCGCCGTCACGATCAGGACCGGCTCGCTGCTGAGCGAGGACTGATAGGTGGCCGCGGTGCCGGCAAAGCTGCCGTGGATGTCGGCCGGCATGCCGATCTGCGCCGAGGCCTGCTTGATGGCCTGCGTCGCATCGCTGAGCGAGGCGTTGGGGGCCACGTTGAAGGAGATCGTCGTGGCGACGAAGGTCCCCTGATGATTCACCGCCAGGGGCGTAGTGCCGGGGGCGTGGGCAGCCAGCGTCGCGAGCGGCACCATGGTCTCCACCGCCGTGCTGTCGGCGGAGCCGGTCGAGACCGTGCCGTGGCCGGTGTTGGCGAGCGAGTTGGTCGCCTGATTGATGGCGGTGTCCGCTGCCAGCGTAGCTGCCGTGGTCGTGCTCGCGGTCTGCGCGGAGGTGACGGTGCCAGCCACCGCGTTGGTCGACTGCGTGCCGTTCACCGTGCCCCCCGCGGTGCTGATCCACAGGTTCTGCAGCGTCTCGGGACTTTGCCAGTATTGCGGAGCCACCTCCATGACCACGTGATACTGGTTGAGCGGATTGTAGATGGTCGAGACGTCGCGCTGGCCGAAGGCGTCATAGAGGGTGTTGTCGATCGAGGCCGGATTGAGCTGCAGGCGGGCGGCCGTGTCGCGGTTGACGCGCAGATCGATCTCCTGACCGTTCTGCTGCTGGTCGGAGTTGACGTCGGTGAGCGCCGGTACGTGGGCGAGCGCGTCGGCGAGCTTCGGGGCCCATTTGTACAGCTCCTGCACGTTGTTGCCCTGCAGCGTGTACTGATACTGGGCGTTGCTCTGGCGACCGCCGACGCGGATATCCTGTACCGCCTGCAGGAACAGTCGCGCCCCGGCGACCTGGCTGAGCTTCGGACGCAGGCGCGCGATCACCTCATCGGCCGAGAGCTTGCGCTCCTTCTTGGGCGTGAGCGACATGAACACGAATCCGCCGTTGGTCTGGCCCCCGCCCTGCGAGCCCCCGCCGGTGAATCCGACCACCGTGGCGACGGCCGGGTCGGCCTGCACGATCGCGATGAACTGGCGCAGCTTCTTCTCCATCGCCTGGAAGGAGACGGCCTGGTCGGCCTGGATGCCGCCGACGATGCGCCCGGTATCCTGCTGCGGGAAGAAGCCATGCGGGATGACGATGTACAGGTAGACGTTGAAGACGACCGTGGCGAGCAGCAGCAGCATGATGAGCGGCCCGTTGCGCAGCGCCCAGTGCAGCGCCCGGCCATAGCCGCGCAGCACCGTGGTGAAGGCGTGCTCGCTCGCGTGGAACCAGCGGCCGCGCTCCTCGGGCTTGACGGGCTTGATCAGGCGCGAGCAGAGCATCGGGGTGGTGGTGAGGGAGATCAGCAGCGAGATCAGCACCGCCACCGACAGCGTGATCGAGAATTCGCGGAACAAGCGGCCGACCAGGCCGCCCATGAGCAGCAGGGGAATGAACACCGCGACCAGCGACAGGCTCATCGACAGCACCGTGAAACCCACCTCGCGGGCGCCGCGCAGCGCGGCCTCGAAACGCGGTACCCCGGCCTCGATGTGCCGGGTGATGTTCTCGAGCACCACGATGGCATCGTCGACCACGAACCCGGTGGCGATGATGAGCGCCATGAGCGAGAGGTTGTCCAGGCTGTAGTTGAGCAGGTACATCGCCCCGAAGGTGCCGAGGAGCGAGATCGGCACGGCCATCGCCGGCACGAACGTCGCGCGCCAGTTGCGCAGGAACAAGAACACCACCAGGACCACGAGCGCGATGGCGATGAGGAGGGTCTGCTCGACGGCCAGGAGCGAGCCGCGGATGGTGGTGGTGCGGTCGACCGCGACGTTGAGCTCGATGGCGCTCGGAATAGAGGCCTTCAGTGCCGGCAGCAGCGCCTTTACCCGGTCGACGGTGGCGATGATATTCGCGCCCGGCTGGCGGTAGAGAATGACCAGCACCGCGGGCCTGAGCAGCACGTCGGGCTTGATGGTGGCCAGGCCGAGGTTGCGGATGTTTTCGACCGAGTCCTGCACCTCGGCGACGTCGGCGAGCCGGACCGGGGCGTTGTTGCGGTAGGCGACGATCAGGTTGGTGTATTGCGCCGCCTTGCTGGCCTGGTCGTTGGTGTAGAGCTGGTAGCGATGGCCGTTGACGTCCATCGAGCCCTTGGGGGTATTGGCATTCGCCGAGGCGAGGGCGGCGCGCACATCCTCGAGCCCGATGCCGTATTTAAACAGCGCGCTCGGATTGAGCTCCACCCGCACCGCCGGGAGCGAGCTGCCGCCGATCTGCACCTGGCCGATGCCGGCAACCTGCGAGAGCTTCTGCGACAGGATGGTGTCGGCGGAATCGTAGAGCTGCCCGGTGCTCAAGGTCGAGGAGGTGAGCGTCAGGATGAGGATCGGCGCGTCCGCCGGGTTGACCTTGTGGTAGGTCGGGTTGCTGCGCAGCGCCGTCGGCAGGTCGGCGCGCGCGGCGTTGATCGCTGCCTCGACATCGCGCGCCGCCCCGTCGATGTTGCGATCGAGGCCGAACTGCAGCGTGACGCGGCTCGAGCCAGTCGAGCTCGAGGAGGTCATCTCGGTCACATCGGCGATCTGGCCGAGGTGGCGCTCGAGCGGGGTTGCGACCGTCGCCGCCATGACATCCGGGCTCGCGCCGGCCATCGTGGCACCGACGGAGATGGTGGGCAGATCGACCTGCGGCAGCGGCGAGACCGGCAGGCGGAAGTAGGCGAGCGCGCCGGCGAGCGCAATGCCCAGGGTGAGAAGCGTGGTCGCCACCGGGCGGCGGATGAAGGGCTCGGACAGGTTCACCGGCTGGCCGCTCCGCTGGGCAGCGCCGCAGGACCGGTGCGGCCGGTGATGCGGCGCTCCAGGCGGTCGAAGTACAGGTAGATCACCGGGGTCGTAAACAAGGTCAGCATCTGCGAGACGATCAGGCCGCCGACGATGGTGATACCGAGCGGATGGCGCAGCTCCGAGCCCGTCCCGGTGCCGAGCATCAGCGGCAGTGCCCCCAACAGCGCCGCCATCGTCGTCATGAGAATCGGCCGGAAGCGCAGCAGCGAGGCGTGATAGATGGCATCGTGCGGGCTCATGCCCTGCTCACGCTCGGCCACGAGCGCAAAGTCGATCATCATGATCGCATTCTTCTTGACGATGCCGATCAGGAGCACGATGCCGATGATGCCGATCACCCCGAGGTCGCTGCCGGCAATGAGCAGGGCGACCAGCGCACCCACGCCCGCCGAGGGCAGCGTGGAGAGAATGGTGATCGGGTGGATGAAGCTCTCGTACAGCACGCCGAGCACGATGTACACGGTAATGAGCGCGGCGAGGATCAGAAAGAGCTCGTTGCCCAGGGTCGCCTGGAAGGCCAGCGCCGCGCCCTGGAACGTCGTCATGAGGCTCGGCGGCAGGTTGATCGCCTTCTCGGCCTTGGTGATGGCGTCCACCGCCTCACCGAGCGCCGCCCCGGCGGCGAGGTTGAACGACACCGTGGTGGCGGGGAACTGGCCGAGATGATCGATCGACAGTGGCGCGGTGCGCTCTTCGACCTTGACCAGCGCCGACAGCGGCACCTCGCCGCCGATGGCGGTGGAGGAGGGCAGGTAGATACTGCCGAGCGCATCGAGCGAGGCCATGAGCGAGTCATCGGCCTGCAGGATGACGCGGTACTGGTTCGACTGGGTGAAGATGGTCGAGACGATGCGCTGCCCGAACGCGTCGTACAGCGCGTTGTCCACGGTAGCCGGGGTGATGCCGAAGCGCCCGGCCGTGTCGCGATCGATGGTGAGGTAGGCGGACAGGCCCTGGTTCTCCTGGTCGCTGGCGACGTCCTCGAGTTGCGGCAGCGTCTGCAGCTTCTGCACCAGCTTCGGTACCCAGGTATTGAACTCGTCCGGGTTCGCGTCCTCGAGCACGAACTGGTATTGCGTACGGCTCACGGTGTCGCTGATGGAGAGGTCCTGCACCGGCTGCATGAAGAGGGAGATGCCGGTCACGTCCGCAGTTTGGCGCTGCAGGCGGCGGATGACCGCGCTGGCGTTGTCCTTGCGGTCATCGACCGGCTTCAGGTTGATCAGCATGCGGCCGCTGTTGAGGGTGATGTTGGTGCCATCGACGCCGATGAAGGAGGACAGGCTGACGACGTCGGGGTCCTTCAGGATGACGCTCGCGAGCTGGGCCTGGCGGCGCGCCATGTCGGCAAACGACACCGACTGCGGCGCCTCGGTGATCGCCTGGATGACCCCGGTGTCCTGCACCGGGAAGAAGCCCTTGGGGATGAAGATATACAGGAGAACCGTGACCACGAGTGTGCCGATGGCCACGGCCAGCGTCAGCGGCTGGCGCTCGAGCACCCATGCAAGAGCGCGCCCGTAGGCGTCGATGAGCGCCTGGAACTTCTCGTTCGACCAGCGCGCGATGCGCGACTCGCTGCCTGCAGGAACATGGTGCAGCAGTTTCGCGCACATCATCGGCACGAGGGTGAGCGAGACCACCGCGGAGATGACGATGGTCACGGCCAGGGTGTTGGCGAACTCGTGGAACAGCCGTCCGACCACATCGCCCATGAACAGCAGCGGGATCAGCACTGCGATCAGTGACACCGTGAGTGAGACGATCGTGAAGCCGATCTCGCCGGCGCCCTTGAGGGCTGCCTGCAGCGGCGGCTCGCCCTGCTCGATGTAGCGCGAGATGTTCTCGATCATGACGATGGCGTCGTCGACGACGAAGCCCGTGGCGATGGTGAGCGCCATGAGCGAGAGATTGTCCAGGCTGTAGCCGAGCAGATACATGACGGCCAGCGTGCCGACGAGCGAGAGCGGCACACTCATGCTCGGGATCACGGTGGCGGGGATACTGCGCAGGAACAGGAAGATGACCATCACCACGAGGGCGACCGCGAGGCCGAGCTCGAACTCCACGTCGTGCACCGAGGCGCGGATGGTGTTGGTGCGGTCGGTCAGCACGTTGACATCGACCGCCGCCGGCAGGGCGCTGGTGAGCGAGGGCATCAGCGCCTTGATGCGGTCGACAACCTGGATGACGTTCGCCCCCGGCTGGCGCTGGATGTTGAGAATGATGCCGGGGCTGTTGTTCACCCAGCCCGCCAGATAGTTGTTCTCCGGACCGGAGATGACGTCGGCGACGTCGGACAGGCGCACCGGGTTGCCGCTCTTGTAGGCGACGATGATGTTCTTGTAGTCGTTCGGATCCTGGATCTGGTCGTTCGCGTTGATCGTCCAGGAGCGTGCCGGGCCATCCAGCGTGCCCTTGGGCGCGTTCACGTTGGCGTTGGCGATGGTGGTGCGCAGGTCATCGATGTTCAGGCCGTAGGCGGCGAGGGCGCGCACGTTGGCGACCACGCGCACCGCGGGCCGCTGGCCGCCGCTCACGCTGACCAGTCCCACGCCCTCGACCTGGGAGATCTTCTGCGCCATGCGGGTGTCGGCGAGATCCTCCAGCTGGGTCAGCGGCAGCGTCTTGGAGGTGATGCCGAGGGTGAGGATCGGCGCATCCGCCGGGTTCACCTTGGCGTAGATCGGCGGCGCGGGCAGATCCGAGGGCAGGAGGTTCCCGGCGGCGTTGATGGCCGCCTGCACTTCCTGCTCGGCAATGTCGAGGCTGAGATCCAGGCTGAACTGCAGCGTGATGACCGAGGCGCCGCCGGAGCTCGTCGAGGACATCTGGTTCAGTCCCGGCATCTGCCCGAACTGCACTTCCAGGGGCGCCGTGACCGAGGAGGTCATCACTTCCGGGCTCGCGCCCGGATAGAAGGTCTGCACCTGAATCGTCGGGTAGTCGACCTCGGGCAGCGCCGAGAGTGGCAGGAAGCCGAAGGCCACCACGCCCACCAGGAGGATCGCCACCATCAGGAGCGAGGTGCCGACGGGCCGGAGGATGAAGATCCGCGACGGATTCACGGCCGCGCCTACTGTGAGGTGGACTGACCGCTCTGGCCAGTCTGCGACCCGTTCTTGCCTCGCCGGTGTTGATGTTGTCCTTGTCCCTGATCCCCGGTCTGACCCTGCGCCTGCCCGGGCTTGGTCGCGCTGGCACCGGGCGCCGCATGCGCACCGGCCCCCTGCCGCACCATGATCTTGGCGCCGTCCTTGAGTCGGTCCGCGCCATCGACGATGACGATCTCCCCGGCCTTCAGTCCCTGCTGGATGGATATGTTGTTGGCATCGCCGGGGCCGAGGGTGACCTTGCGCATGCTGACGGTCTGATCGGCGTTCACCACATAGACGTAGGTGCCCGGGGCGCCGCGCTGGATGGCGGCCTGGGGCACGAGCAGCGCGTTCTGCACCGTGTTGACCAGCAGGTCCACATTCACAAACTGGTTGGGGAAGAGCTTCTCGTCAGGATTGGCGAAGGAGGCCTTGAGTTTCACCGTGCCGGTGGTGGTGTCGATCTGGCTGTCGACGCTCTGCAGGGCTCCCGTCGCGATCTGCGCGACGTGGTTGCGGTCGTAAGCGGTCACGCTCAGGGTCTTTCCCGCGTGCATCTGCTCGAGGATCGGCGGAATCGAGTCCTCGGGGAGCGCAAATACCACGGTGATCGGCTGCATCTGCGTTACCACCACCAGGCCGTTAGGCTCAGCCGGCGTCACGTAGTTGCCCAAGGTCACCTGCTGCAAGCCGGCGCGGCCGTCCACGGGGGAGGTGATGTGACAGTAGGTGAGGTTCAGCTTCGCGGCATCGATGGCCGCCTGGTCGGTCTTGACCGTGCCTTCGTCCTGCGCCACCAGCGACTTCTGCGTGGCGAGCTGCTGCTCGGCGATCGAATCCTGCGCGAACAGGGTGGTGTAGCGCTCGAGGTCGGTGCGGGCGTTGGCCAGCAGCGCCCGGTCGCGCGCCAGGGCGCCTTCAGCCTGCTCGAGCGCAACCTGGTAAGGCCGCGGGTCGATCAGCATAAGCAGATCGCCCTTCTTGACCGTCTGGCCCTCGCGGAAGGCGATCTGCACAATCTGGCCGCTGATCTGACTCTGCACGGTCACGGTCGATATCGGAGTCACGGTGCCGAGGCCGTTGACGACAATCGGCATGGTTCCGGTGGTGACGGCCGCTGTGGCGACTGGCATTGGTGCGCCGGCCGGCCCGAAGCGGCCGGCGGGCTTGGTGACGTGGGGCTTGACCAGGAGCGCGAGCACCACCAGCGCGAGCAATACGCCCACGACAATCAGCGTGCGTCGGGTCAGCAGGCGCCGCCAGCCCGTCGCGGTTTCCGGGTCGGTCTGGTGGGGCGTTTCGGTTACGAGCGGGGAATGGTTGCTGTGGACGTCGTTCATGAAAATTCACGGAGGCCGCATCGGAAAATCGGCACGACCGGCTCCGTGTTCGTACTCAGGCTCACGCTTAAATTAATCCGCGTCACTGTATCCTGTAACACCATTAACGAATCTCAAGATTGCGGAGGCAACTCTGACGTTCTGTACAGGTGTTGACGCCATCCCAGATACGGTGAGGGCAGGACTTTACCCGAAGCGGCGCACAACGGGCGCGAACTCTTTATGATCGTCGCCCATATGGAGGCGGGGCGCTGCTGATGCGCTGGAGTGTTCCGAACACGCTCACCTGGGCACGGATCTGCGCGATTCCGCTCATTGTGCTGCTTTTTTACATGCCTTATCCGTGGGCGGACCCGGCGGCAGGCGTGCTTTTCGCCATCGCCGGCATCACCGACTCGCTGGATGGCTACTTCGCACGCCGCCTGGGCCAGATCTCCCGGCTCGGCGCTTTTCTGGACCCGGTCGCCGACAAGCTCGTGGTCGCGGTGGCGCTGGTGCTGCTGGTGAGCCGAGATCCCCGGGCCCTGATCGTCCTGACGGCCGCGGTCATCATCGGGCGGGAGATCACCATCTCGGCGCTGCGCGAGTGGATGGCCGAGATCGGACAGCGCCGCAAGGTCGCGGTGTCCGCCCTGGGCAAGTACAAGACCATCCTGCAGATCACCGGTCTGTCCATGATGCTGTACCGCCAGGCACTGTGGGGTATCCCGATCTACCGCCTCGGGGTGATCCTTACCGAGGTCGCGGCCGCTGCGACGCTTCTGTCCATGGCCATGTATCTGCGCGCCGCGTGGCCGGAGCTTCGGCGCTAGTAATGTTCTGTATAGCATTGATAAATATGCTAAAAATAAGTTATACTTCTCGTCGATTCGAGGGGACGGGTTGGCCGTAATTTCCTTGACTTCCGGGGGGGTGCACATAGAATCTCGCGCTCCTCGATTCCGTATGCGGGAATAGCTCAGTTGGTAGAGCACGACCTTGCCAAGGTCGGGGTCGCGAGTTCGAGTCTCGTTTCCCGCTCCATCCCCTTCTAAGACCCCTTATGGGGGCCTCCGCAGCTCGCGGCCTCACCAGAGCCGGCGGTGGACGTCGCCAACCCCGGGGGGCATTGCAGAGGCTCATTGCGTCGGCGCGTAAAAGACCTCGGCGACCGGAGGCTCCGGTTAATCCGAAGGCGCTGTGTCTTGGGTCGAGCGGACACAAAGCCCTTCGAGCATCCTTCGCGCACGTCCTGGGCGTGCGCGCTGCCTGCGCACCGGTCTACGGACGCATCCCTGCGCGGGCAGGCCGGACCGGAAGTTAGCTGTGCTGTGGCAGATGGAGGCGGGCCAGCCAGCAAGTGCTGCTACGCTCGCGCGCTGGCGAAAGGTCGAAGCTTTCCCTGCCGGTTCGTTCAATTCCTTGATCTCGGATAGGGCCGTCTCCCGCAGTCGTAGCCCATTGCCTCGATGAGTGCTCTGCTTTGCGGGTCTATGTGCTCAATGTAATCACGGAAGCGCGCAACTCTCTCGGCGATGCAGCGATGTCGATAGGGCTGGCTGCGGGGCGGGCTGACCTGCGTGCATTCCAGGTCAACCTCAGCGGACATGGTGTGCGCGACGCGCAGGAACTGTCCTGGGGCATCAACGCTGAACTCTTCAAGACGTACGGACAGCGAGGCGGCACGAATAAACAGGCTCGTCTCTTCGACAAACTGCGAAAATGACAGGAACGGTGGCCCGGGTGAGGCGCTGAAAAACCCCGGATCGCCATCGGCGAAGGCCTTAAAACTTGCGAAATCTTGCTCCAGGTCCGCACACAAGGCGGTGTCATCAGGGTAAATCTGCGCGATGCCCGTAATCATGCGCCGGTCGCGCAGAAAGTTTCGCCACCAAACCCAATTGGTCAGCAGCGAATCGAGCGGATGGCGATAGATGAAAATCACATCAGCGAATCCGCAGCGCGCCGAATGCAGGACATGTTGCATCAACTCCGGCCGCTCTTGAGCGCGTGAAGGGTGCCGCAGCGTGGCGTGCCCGCTGTAAATCATCGGCGTGGGACCGGGATGGCAACGGATCGCGTCGGTGAAATACTGGGATCGCTCGGCCATGTGCTGAAGCAGCAGGGCGTTGAGGTACCATCTGCCTGAGCCAAACAAGCCGATGATGTAGGTGGTGCGATCCTCGCCTTGGTATTCGACGTCCCAGCCGCGCCGCGCGAGATATCCGATCAGACGATGTTGAACGAGCGCCTGTGCGGCGGACGATTGCCGCAGCATCGCCCGATGAGCGGCCCAGAAGTGCTCGCGGGGGGATCGACGCGCCAGTCGTCCGAGTTGCTGCAATGAGAGCATGTGAGCGGTCCCGAGGCGCAGTCTAATCTCTCTGCCACCCAGAGAGAGGGCCGCGCAGGCGTTGCTGCACCGTCACGCTTAGCGCATGGCTCATGCGCGCTTAACCTTAAACTTGAGCGGTCTTCGCCTCACGCGGACGGATAGCCCGAATGGACAACGCGATCTGGGACAACAACTGGCTGTGGGCCCTGCCGCTGATCGTCTGCACCGTCGTGCTGCACGTGGTGGTCCTGGGGGCGATCAATGCCCGAGTCGTCGCAGCGCTGCGCCGCTTCCACGCGTACCACAATTTCACGCTCCTGTTCATGGTGGTGATGGGAGTGACCACCTTGCTCGCCACGCTCCTGCACGCGAGCGAAGCGGCGATCTGGGCCGGGGCCTATCACGAACTCGGTGCGCTGCCGAGCATGCGGCTCGCGCTGCTTTATTCCCTGAGTGCGATCACGACCTACGGCCACGCCGAGCTGTACCTGCAGCCGCACTGGCGGCTGATGGGGGCGCTGGAGGCGCTCAACGGATTACTGCTGTTCGGGCTGACGACGGCATTTCTCTATGCGCACGTCCAGCGCATCTGGCAGATCGACGCTCGCGCGCACCAGCGGGTCTAGGCTGCTCCGGGCCAGCGGATGCGGCGCGGCATTGGTCTCGCCGCGCCGCCGCGCTACAGCAGCGCCGCAGCCTTCTGCAGCGCGATGTACAGCCCGATCAGGAATGGTGCCCCGACCGCGACCCACGCGCCGATGACGAGCAGCCCTCCGCTGGAGGCTTCGGTCACCGCAGCCGCGGAGGTGTCGCGAAGCTCGCGCTGCAGCGAGCGCTCCGTCGCCAGCTGTTCCGCGTTCATGTAGTGCTTCTCGTTTACCGGGCGCACGAACAGATTGCAGAGGAAGCCGACAAACAGCAGTCCTGCCATGATGTAGAGCGTACGGTCGTAGACGAGGTTCTTCGCGATACCACTTGCGAGCTGTGTTTCGCGCAGCTTCGCGATAAGGGCCGGCCCGACGACGCCAGCCACCGACCACGCCGTGATGAGGCGCCCGTGGATCGCCCCCACCATCTGCGTCCCGAAGATGTCCGCAAGGTAAGCTGGCACGGTGGCGAAGCCACCGCCGTACATGGTCAGAATGATGCAGACCGAGGCGACGAACAGTCCCGCCAGCCCGAGGTGGCCCCAGGTGGGCAGGAGTGCATAGAGGATTATGCCCAGCAGGAAGAAGATGAAATAGGTGTTCTTGCGCCCGAGGTAGTCCGAGGCGGAGGCCCAGAAGATACGGCCGAGGCTGTTAAAGAGACTGATGAGACCGACCAGTCCGGCCGCCGCGGCCACCACGGCGGCCTTTTGCGCATCACTCAGGACCGTACCGGCATCGAGCCCTAGCAGCTTCGCGCCGAAGACCTCCTGCAGCATCGGGCTTGCCATGGCGATCACCGCGATGCCCGCGGTCACGTTCAGGCATAACACACCCCAGATCAGCCAGAACTGCGGCGTGCGCCAAGCCATGTCCAGATGCACGTTATGAGCGGTAATCATGCCGCCGGCCGCCATGCTCGGCGGCGTCCAGCCCCGTGGTTGCCATCCGGCCGGAATCACCCGGAAGCCGAATGCGCCCAGGCTCATTGCCACGAAATAGATGACACCCATGACCATGAGGGTGGTGGCGACGCCAGCGACGCCCGCGCGGGAGAAATGGGCCATCAGCCACACGGCCAGCGGCGAGCCGATCATGGCTCCGCCCCCGTAACCCATGATGGCGAAGCCGGTGGCCATGCCGCGGCGGTCCGGGAACCACTTAATCAGGGTAGAGACCGGCGTGATGTAACCCAGGCCCTGTCCGATGCCGCCGATCAGACCGCAGCCCAGATACACCAGCCACAACTGATGAATGGAGACGCCGTAGCCGCCGAGAACGAGTCCGCCACCCCAGCACAGCGCAGCGATCATCCCGGACTTGCGCGGTCCGGCGTGCTCGAGCCAAGCGCCCCAGATGGCGGCCGAGATGCCCAGCATCGCGATGAAGGTCTCAAAGATGTGCGTGACGTCGGCCACGGACCAGTTACAGCCGGTCGCGGTCAGTTCGGCGATGAACCCATTTGTGCACGCTGGTGCACCGGGGATCAGCTTGCTCATCGGCAGCCAGAACACCGAAAAGCCATAGGCCATGCCGATACACAGGTGAATGGCCAAGGCGGCGGGCGGAACGAGCCAGCGGTTGAAGCCCGGTCGTGCAACGATGCGTTCGCGATCCAAAAGACCGGTGGCAACAGGCACATTGGCGGCGGACATGCGGCCCTCCTTCTTTTATTTGCGCAGCTGTCGGCACACCTGACGCGACACCCATGCCCGCCTCAGGTGATCGACCGATTGTGACCTTTTTGCTACTCTTCCTCCACCGCAACGAGCGGCGCCCCGGGGCTTACCCATAGCGGGCGTAATTCTGTAAGACGCGGCTCTCGTCGCCTCGTTCCGCACCTTGGCTAGGTGGCAGAGTGGTCATGCAGCGGCCTGCAAAGCCGTCTACGCCGGTTCGATTCCGACCCTAGCCTTTTACCAAATATCATAGCTGTACATGATGCATGGAAACGGCCCGGCCGTTCTCGAGTCGTGTGAAGCGTTTCCCCTACTTCACTCGTCAGTCGATGATGAGGTCGTCATATTTGAACGGACCGCCGGTGACGGGTCGTAGAGAATTCGGACGGTTGCCGTCCAGATCAAGCACGCCATATTCCTTGGCCTGCTCCGCGCCGATTATGGTGCGGCCCGACAGCGCCATCATGTCCGGATCGTTGTGGATCGCCACAATAACGCGTCCAGTAAAGTCTGGCGTTTCCATATACGGCAACAAAAAATCGAACTGACCCGGCCTTTCCGCCATCGAAGATGCCGACCGCGCAGTCTTCAGCAAGCCCATCCAGATGCTGACCGACGCGACACCGAAGGGGCGCAGGTCCACTGCCATGTCGGCCGACATCTTGTCGGTCCCGGCTTTCTGCGCGCCATAGGCGGGGCCGTGGGCGTAGTTCACCGCGCCCGGCGCGGACGTGAAGACCAGCAGACCGCCGGGTTTGGCGACGAGCAGGGGTGCTGCCGCGTGGGCCGCGATATAGCTCGATCGAAGGCCGACGGTGATAATGTCTGCCAGTGCCACCGGTCTAGTCCAAAATCCGCCGCGCTGGATCAGATCGCTGCTGATGGCCGCGGCGTTGTTGACCAGAATGTCCAGGCGACCTTCATCGCGCGCAACGGTCGCGAACAGGCCGCGCACCGCTTCGTCGTCGGCGTGATCGCAGGCGTACGCAACGCCGCGTCCGCCGGCGGCGGTCACCTCCGCCGCCGTTTCATGGATTGTGCCACCCAAGGGCGATGCATCCGCCGTCTGGCTGCGTCCGGTGACATAGACGGTGTATCCCGCGGCCCCCAGTGCCCGCGCGATGCCCTGACCCGCGCCCCGGCTCGCGCCGGTCACCACTGCGACACCGTTCTTCATGCAGCGCTCCCCGCGTCAGCGTCTGTTGCTTGCTGCTTTGGATTCCCGGCTCTCCTTGATGAGGAGCGTTCGTATCTCGCGCGATAGGGCACTCCTTGAATCAGCGGCATCAAGACACGAGCGGTCGGCGTATGTGTTGCAGCGAACCGATCAGAAGGGTCATTGCGGCCACTATATTGACTTCAGGCCGGCGATGCAGCCCGTCGATCGTTCAACCAAAAGATTGTAATGAACACACCACATCAGCGCTCTGTGCGCCATCCAGGCAAACCGATCCATCTGCGAACTGACTATCCGCGGCCGCAGCGACTCCTTCGGCATGGCGCGCAACGCGTTCTGCACCTGAAGCAAATAAAGGTATAAGGGATGAAAGCTCTCGTTTATCTGGGTCTGGATAGGATTGCTTTGCAGGAGCGTCCACGGCCGACCATCGGCGCACCCACGGATGCTATTGTCAGGCTCACCAAAACGACCATCTGCGGGACCGATTTGCATATCCTCAAGGGCGACGTTCCCAGTTGCAAGCCAGGCCAGATCCTGGGTCATGAGGGTGTGGGAATCATCGAGCAGGTCGGGCCAGCAGTGACGACTTTCAAAGCATCGGATCGGGTGCTCATCTCGTGCATTAGCGCCTGCGGTAAGTGCTTTTACTGCCGCAAACTCATGTACTCGCACTGCACAACCGGCGGATGGATTCTGGGCAACCGCATCGATGGCACTCAGGCGGAGTTCGTGCGCATCCCTCACGCGGACACCAGTCTCTATCCGATCCCCGAGGGAGCGGATGAGGAGGCGCTGGTCATGCTGAGCGACGTCCTGCCGACCGGGTTCGAGTGCGGCGTGCTTAACGGTGAGGTGCAACCGGGGGCGACTGTGGCGATCGTGGGCGCTGGACCGATTGGGCTTGCCGCATTGCTAACCGCCCAGTTATTCGCGCCGGCGCAAATCATAGTGATCGATCTTGACGACAACCGCCTCGAAGCGGCCAGCCGGTTTGGGGCCACGGCAACGATTAACAGCGCGGACGGCGACGTCGTGGAAAGGGTTATGAAGTTGACGGACGACCGCGGCGTTGACACTGCCATCGAGGCGGTCGGCATTCCGCTTACCTTCGCTTTATGCGAGAAGCTCATCGGTGCAGGCGGGCACCTCGCCAACGTGGGAGTCCACGGCACGAAAGTGGATCTCCATCTGGAGAGTCTGTGGGACCGAAACATCACTATCACGACGCGGTTAGTCGATACTGTCAGCACCTCCATGCTCTTGAATAGCCTTCGGTCTCACAAGCTCGACGCGAAATGCCTCATTACGCATCGCTTCAAGCTTGACCGCATTCATGACGCTTACGATACCTTCGCTCACGCGGCAAATACGCGAGCCCTGAAGGTGATCATAGAGGCTTAGGAAGCCGCTGCCCCTCGTGATTGGCTGCCAATGGACGACGATTTTGCGAAGGCGTTCCTATCGATCTGGCCGGGCGAGAAACCACAGACTCCGGAATTGAGGATGGGCCTGTGCGGCTGACAGGGGAACGGCTGAAAGACAAGTGATGGAGAGGCGCGCCACTGGTGTGGCGATTACGCAATCACAAGCGCCGAAGAAAACTGCAGAGTTGGTCTTGGAGCAGCTACACGCCGCCGCGCCGAAGGATCAGGTGCGATCTGCGCCTGGCGCGCTTTCCTGTCCGCCCGTTGAATTCTTTGGCGGCTCAGTTGCTGATCGCGCGCGGCCTTGGCCAATTGGGCGTGCCGGGCGTCGAGTTGCCCACTGGACGCTGTCACGCTTGTCCTTCGGCAACTGCTGACGCTCCCGCTCCTGCTGGCGCAGTTGCAGCTCGGCTTCCTTGGCCTGCCTTTCGTTGGCCACGCCCGCCTGTAGCAATTGATCGCGTAAGGACATGCTCATGACGAATCATCCGGCAGTTCGAAATAGAGAAGAAGGGTTAGTCTGCATTTATGACCGTGGATAGAGCCGGCGGCCCCAGACCTCCAGTCAAAGCAGCATTGCAGACGCATATCATTAACCTAAGTGGCAGGCGGGAGTGGGGAGTGGACGCGAGCGTTTTAGTGAAGCTGGGTGGGGGTCTACCCGCGCGCTATGGCGTGATCTTGAGTGTTCTCAAAGCGGTCGGAAAGGTCCTACATCGAGTATGCATGGCGGATGCAGGCTGCGCAGAGCTGATATCCGCTACGCTTTAACCTAACGGTCGGTCCTTCGAAAACCCGCATCCGCGTTGGCGCGGACCGATGTCAACCTGAGGCGGCAGCTGTGGCTAAGTTAACGTCCAAGGTACGAAAGAAAATCCCTGATAAAGATTTCGCCGGCCCGGGTCGCAGTTATCCGATCGAGGACAAAGCGCACGCCGTGGATGCAAAGGGCCGGGCGAGGCAGCAATACGACAAAGGACGCATCAGCAAGGCCACATTGGCGCGGATCGACTCCAGAGCGGACAAGAAGCTCGGTAAGCGTTAGCCGCGAAAAGCGGTTGTGCAATTCAAAGCGCCGTATGTACCGGATGCGCCTCGAGTTCATGCCCGAAGGACTTTGCTGAGCAATCTGAGGATGCCGGTGTCAGTTTCTGGTGCCTTGTTAGCCTTGGAGATTCAGACAATGAAAGCCAGAGCTCTAAAGTCGTTCATATTCATGGGGATCATCGCCGCCGGCGTCGCGTGCGTTGGCACCACGGCGCTGGCGGCAGACAAAGCGGCGATCGATAGCCAGGTCTCTGCAACCCTGGATCGCTTTTACGCGCTGGCCCCCAACAACAAGTTCCTGGCACAGAATGCGGCCGCAGTGCTGGTCTTCCCGCGCATCACCAAGGCCGGGGCTGGAGTGGGCGGCGAGCACGGCGATGGGGCCTTGCAGCAGAACGGCAAGACCGTCGGCTATTACGCGATTTCAGGAGCGTCGATCGGCTTAACCCTTGGCGTGTCGCGTCACAGTGAAGTGATCCTGTTCAACACGCCGGAGGCGCGCGACAAGTTCGTCAACGGCGGTGACTGGTCGATCGGCGCGGACGCGTCGGTAGCCGTTATGAAGAAGGGCGCCGGCGGAGATTACGACAGTCAAACGCTGAAAAAGCCGGTGCTCGCCTTCATTTTCGGGGAGAAAGGCCTGATAGGCGATGCTTCGCTGCAGGGCGCGAAGATCAGCAAAATCGCCAGATAGGTACAGACTGGCGAATAGTGCCGCGCAGGGCGGTCGCAGTGGATGGGCTGATTAGCCGATGAGCGCCGCATCCGGGCGGCGCTGTTCCCGTATGGCTCACTGCGGCTTGCCGCCGCTTCGCTAGAAAGGCGCTACTGTCCTGCGCATTCGCGCGTGGCACGCCAAACGAGCAACCTTGGCAGGCTCCGCCACGAACTGTTGCCGTAACTTGCCCGAGTTAGCCCGTCTGCCGCGCTATCGGCTGCCGCGAGGGCGGCTCTGAACTTGACATCCGCTGCGTCGAGCCCGGCGAGCGAGTCGAGTGGGCGTGTGCCATTCGCGGCGATCAGCGCAAGAGCGTCATCAGCAAACTGCAGCGCGACTTCGGCACGTCCGGTCGCCAGGGCAACCAGCGCTCGGAGATAAAGGGCGCGCTCCTGGTTCACCCAAGTGCCGCAGTGGGCCAAGCTACGTAGGTGGTATCGGCCGCGGGCTGCATGGTCAGGTCCGTGTCCATGGAACGTAGGGCGCCTAGTACAGCGCCCAGGCGAGGTTGTTACCGGCAACCGCGATACTGCGATCCAGTTGCGGCGAAGTTCGATCCCTCCGGCGAAGTCAAGCGAACTACGGAAAAGCCGCGCGGCTTCATCGACACGCCTTGAGCCGATCAGAGCGTTGGCCAGCATGCACCGCAACTCGAGCAGCATGATGAAGGCATTGCCCCCCCGACCTTGAGGCAGGAGAGTTCAATCTCCACGGCGTAAACCGCATCGCTGGACAGGGCGGCAGCGACGTAGAGTCTGTGCCAGGCCGGCAGTGTTTCCCCTGCGGGCCCCTGGCCTTCTAGAACGCGCTTGCCTTCGGCTGCCGCTTCGAGCGCGCACGCCAGGCGTATGCTCTCCGCGTCGTGGTACTTGCAGCCGTCTTTGAGCAGCGCCTCTAACATTCCGTCCTCGGTATCAAGGCCGCATTTGTCCACAAGAGGGGCCGCCGGTCGAGCCCGGGAATTGTTGTCCTCGCCGGCTACCGAAGCTCCCGCACGGCACGGCCGCGCTTGCGGCCGTGCCTGTTAGCAGAAACGCTCAAGGAGGGCGCGCCATTTTCGGCCACGACTGCAGCCTTAATCGCCACGGCAGCACGCTTTGGCGCAATCCGCTGTAGCGCTCAGGAGACACGGTCACAAATTGAAACTCACGTTTCTTGACTGCACAACACGCGCACTCCCGCCTAGATTGCTGCAGCAATGCAACACGCATAACAAGGCAAATCAATCGGGAGATCGCCATGAATCGCAACCCACGGGCCAGGCACCTAAGACCAGCTCTTGCTGCATGTGTTGCTGCCGGCGGAATCCTTGCCATGTTCTGTTGTGGCTCGGTCGGCGCGCAGCAGGCATCCGGCAGCTCCACCTCTGCGAGTTCTTCGCCGCCGCTGCAGGAAGTGGTCGTTACCGGATCACTATTCAAGCGTACCGATGCGGAAACCCCAAGTCCGGTGCAGATCATCACCGGCGAGCAGATAGTCAACAGCGGTTTCACCCAGGTTTCTGACGTCCTGCGCAATCTTTCCGCCAACGGCGCCGGCACGCTCAGCCAGGGGTTCGGGCAGGCGTTTGCTTCCGGTGCAAGCGGTATCGCGTTGCGTGGTCTGACCGTTGGAGACACGCTGACTTTGATCGATAGCGAGCGGATGGTTTCCTACCCGCTCGCCGACGATGGCGAACGCAGCTTCGTGGACGTGACCGCGATCCCGTTTAACGCCATCGAGACCGTCGAGGTGCTGAAAGATGGCGCGTCGGCGCTGTACGGCGCGGACGCCATTGCCGGGGTGGTCAATATCAAGCTCAAGCCGACTTATGTCGGCGCGCAGGTCACCGCCGAGGGTGGGGCAACACAATCCAACGATGGCTGGACCTGGCATGCCGCCGCCATCATCGGCACCGGTGACCTGGCCAGCGATGGCTACAACTTCTACGCGGCGCTGGACTGGCACCGTCAGGGGCTGATCTGGGGCAGCAGCCGCAGTGGTGACTGGACCAACCTCAACTGGAGCTTCTTGCCAGGGGGCGTTAACACCACACCCGGCGCGATCGGCGCCCAGGGTCTGGTCTATCCGGACAGCACCACCGGTTACACGATCAATCCCGCCACCGGCGCTATCACCGGCTACCTGCCCGGCTGTAACGCGCAGCTGCAGGCGGCCGATAAGTGCACGTTCTCGTTCCCCGGGCAGATTCAGCCGCCGACGGAACAGACAAACTTCCTCGCTAAGTTCACCAAGGCTCTGGCCAACGACTGGCGCTTCGTGCTCACAGCCTCAATCTTCAGCAGCGTGGCGCAGCAGACCGCACCGCCCTCGGAACCCGCTTTCGGACACCTGCTGCAGAACACCGGTGCCGAACAGGGCTCCATCCCGCTAATTGCCTGGGGTCCGTCGATACCGATTCATATCAATAACTATCCGGTGTTGATGCTCCCGGGGAACTCGGTGGTGAATCCACTGGCGCCCCCGGCGACCTCTGAGCTCGTGTACAGTTTCCCCGACGTCGGCCCGTGGGTCATCAATACCGACACGCAGACCTACCGTCTGTTCGGCGATCTCAAAGGCAGTGCTGCGGGCTGGGACCTCGATGCCGCGGTCGGCATCATGTACGCCAAGATGAACCTGCAGTTCGACGGGGGACTGATTCCGACTGCGACCCAGGCCGCGCTCAATGATGGCAGCTATGTGCCGGGGCAGCCGAACAACAACATCAACGACATCGCCCCGCAGGCGTCCTCGACCCCGACCAGCTCGCTGGACCTGATCGACCTGCACGGCACCCGTAGCCTGTTCGAGATGCCGGGCGGACCGCTGACGCTCGGCGTCGGCGTGCAGTATTTCCACAAGGCGGTCAATGATCAGGATCCGCCCCTGATTGCGCAGGGCATACAGGAGGGCATCACCAACTTCACGGTCGGCTCACAGGATGACACCGCCGGATTCATCGAGATCGGCGGCAAGCCCGTACGCCAGCTGGAAGTCAACGCCGCGGTGCGCTATGACCACTACGATACTTACGGCGGCTCGGCGACCCCGAAGTTTGGAATCAAGTTCAGTCCGATCGACATGCTGACGGTGCGCGGCACCTGGGGTAAGGGTTTCCGTGCACCATCTATTTCCGAGTCCGGCACATCAGGTATCGCCTTCGGCGAAGGCAACGCCTATGACCCGGTGCTGTGTCCCGGAGGCGTCACCAACGTCAAGGGCACGTATAATGCCCTGTGTTCGTACCCGATCACCGGTGTCGAGCCCGGCAATCCGAACCTGAAGGCGGTCACATCGACCAATGCCACGATTGGCGTGATCTTCGAGCCGCTGCAGCAGTTCAACATCTCGGTGGACTGGTACCGCATTCAGCTGAATAACGACATTCTCTCGGCCACCGTCGGTGGGCTGTCAAATTACGCTTCCCTGGTGCGCGGTGCGCAGGAGAGCCTGCCGGTGTGCACCAACACCACGACGAACGGTACCCCCTGTAATACTGTTAACCAGCTGACGCCGGTCGGCTACCCCGTGTACCTGAACTTCCCGTATCTCAATGCCGGTTCGACCAAGACTTCCGGTATCGACATCGAGCTGCAGAGCCGCTTCGACATCGGGCAGTTCGGCCGGCTGACCGGCCGCATCAACTACACCTACATCAGCCAGTACGAGATCACGGTGGCTGGGGTGACTTACGACGTCGACGGCACGCATGGGCCGTCGGGCGTCTCGGGCGACACCGGCAACCCGAAGCAGCGGGCGGTTGCCTCACTGACCTGGGACAAGGGACCAGTGACCGCGACCCTCACGGCAAACTATATCGGTGCCTTCAAGATCACCGACCCCTCGACCGGCTGGTACACCTGCCTGCAGGCGCTGCAGACCTCTGGCGACGGCTACGGGGCGACATTATCCTCGTCCGTCACCGTGCTCCCGCCGGCTTGGAATCAGTATTGCTCGGTCCATCATTTCACGAGCTTCAATCTGTATGGCCGCTACGACATCACTGATCACGTCTCCGTGCACGGCGCGATTACCAACCTGTTCAACCAGCAGCCCCCGGTTGATCTGGAGACCTACGGGGGCGGTGCGCTGTATCGCTACAGCACGCTTGACCAGGACGGCGCGGTCGGTCGCTTCTTCCTCGTGGGTGCGACTCTGACCTTCTGAGCGCAGCAGCGCCCAAGAAAAAGCCGGCGGCTTCTCGGGAGCCGCCGGCTGGCGTGAGGCAGATCCTCGGCCGACGCGCTATCCGCGTGCGCCTCCTGGCTACTTCCCGAGCATCGGGCGCCCCTCATGCGCCACCAGCAGATCATGCATATCGTTGGCGTGTTCCTCTTCCTGCCCGAGAATCCACTCCAACATGACCCGGGTCGTCGGATCCTTGTCGGCGAAATGCCGCACCATGTCACGGTAGGTCTCGATGGCGATGCGCTCCGCGACCAGGTTTTCCTTGATCATGTCGACCAGGTTTTCGCCCTCGACGTACTGGGAGGCGGCGCGTGACAGGAGGCCCTCGGGGCTCAGGTTCGGTTTGCCACCCAGCTGGTTGATGCGCTCACAGAGGCGGTCGAGGTGTTCCTCCTCCTCCTTGGCGTGCTGCGCGAACTCGGCGCGCACCGAGTCACTCGAAATTCCGGTCGCCGTGATGGCGTGGAATTTATAACGCAGCACGCAGACGATTTCGGTCGCCACGGCGTGATTTAACAGCTCGATCGTCTGCGAAGCTGTGCCTTGGTAGTTGTCCGTCACCGCTCCCGCCGTGAGATTGGCGCGGGCGCGTCGCCGGAGCTCCTCGACATCCTTCAGAAAGTTGCCTGACTGTGCCATACGAATTCCTCTGAGCGTCGGATCCTGACCGTGGCTGTCTCTTGTACAGCCTGAGCATGTCAGTGTCCTGACTGCCTCCGCTTTTCGCAAGCCCCCCGTGAAAGCGCAGCGCTCATGCCACAGTCAGAATCCCCTGATCCGGCCGGCCGCTGCGGCGCATCAGGGCGCCACAGTAAACTGCTGCGGCAGGCCGCGCCGTCGGACCCGTAATCTGGGACCGCCCTCGTACTAGTCGGCGGTCCGGGCGAGGCGCGGCAGGGCGAGCTCAAAGGCCGTGCGACCGGAGTCGGAGCGTACGCTGACAGCGCCACCGTGTGCCTCGGCAATCTGGCGCACGATGAACAGGCCAAGGCCCAGCCCGTCCCGCGACTCACTGCTGCGCGCGCGCTGGAAAGGCTCAAATAGCTGGCCCAGGTTGTCCGCGGTGATCTCGCCGGTGTTGATGACACGCAGGCGCAGGCTTTGCGGGTCGCTGCCATCGATCTCCACCCGTACCGGGTCCCCGTCTTGTCCGTGTTGCAGGGCGTTGCTGACCAGGTTGGAGATCGCCTGCACCAGCCGGTCGGCGTCCCCGCGACCACTGGCATCCCCATGCGACTGTAACTGCACCTCGCGCTGAGGGAATGAGGCTTCGCACTCGGTTAGCACCCGGCGCGTCAGCTCGCCCAGATGAATCGGCTTGCGCTCGATTGGCAGCCCGTTGCCAACGCGCACGCGCGCGAGGTCCAGAAGCTGCGAGATCATGCGTGACATGCGCTGACCGCTGCGCTGTATCAGCTGCGCGGAGCGCCGCACCGTGTCCGCGTCCCCGGTGCGCTCAATAAGTACCGCGGAGTTGAGAATGGCGTTCAGCGGATTGCGCAGATCGTGGCCGAGCGCGGCGATGAACAGCTCGTTGAGATGCAGCGTCTCGGCGGTCTCGGACAGCTGCTGTGCAATCTGCTGCCGCTGGCGGTAGAGATCGAAGAAGATCTCCGCCTTGCTGCGCAGAATGTGCGATTCGACCGGCTTATGCAGGAAGTCGACCGCCCCGGTCTCGTAGCCGCGGAACATGCGGTACACGTCGCTCGGTGCCGCGGTGACGAAAATGATCGGCACCTCACGCGTGCGGTCGCTGCCGCGCATCAGCTCGGCGAGCTCGAAGCCGCTCATCTCCGGCATGTTGACATCGAGGATCGCCAGAGCCACCTCGTTCGCGAGGAGCATCTCGAGAGCCTCGCGCCCGGAGCGGGCACACAGGACCTCGACACCCTCGCGCCGCAGCAGGGCTGACAGTGCCAGGAGGTTTTCCTCGAGATCGTCGACGATCAGGCATTTGATGGCGGGTGCGGTTGGCATGGTCTTCACGGCAGCGCGTGCACAAGTTCCTTCAGTTGCGGCAGATCAAGGACATAGTCAACAGGCCCGGCGCGCAGGCCGGCCGCCGGCATCGCCGGGGCAAAGGCGTGCCGCGGATCCTGCACGGCGGCGGCACCACCGGCGCGCCGGATCGCCTGCAGGCCGGCCGCGCCGTCCTCGTTGGCACCGGACAGCAGCATACCGAGCACGCGCGCCCCGAAGGTGTGCGCAGCGGACTCGAACAGCACATCTATGGCGGGGCGGGAGTAGTGCACGGGCTCGTCGCACGACAGGGCGATCGCTGGGCCCGGATCAATCAGCATGTGGTAGTCCGGCGGGGCGAAATAAACGTTCCCGGGCCGTACCGGGGCCTTGTCCTCGGCCTCAACGGCCGGGACAGCACAGCTGGAGGCGAAGATCTGCGGGAGGACGCTGGTCTGATCGCGCAAACGGTGCATGACGATGAGGGTTGTGGTGCGCGCTCTCGCGCGCAGGCCCTGCAGGACGATGCTGAGCGCCTCGACCCCGCCGGCGGAGGCGCCGATGGCCAGTACGTCGAGGCGCTCGGGCAAGTGCACCGCCATCAGGTGCGCTTCTGGTAGATGCGTAGATTGGCATCGAAGTCCGCGAACAGCGCCGAACATGCCGAGAAGCGCAGCGACTCCTTGGTACCGAGCCCGAGGAACCCCTTGCGGCACAGGGCCTCGGCGAAGAGGCCGAGGGCGCGGTTCTGCAGGGTCTTGTCGAAGTAAATGAGCACATTGCGGCAGGAAACCAGCTGCACCTCGGAGAAGACGCTGTCAGTTGCCAGGCTGTGGTCGGCAAAAACTACATTAGCGCGCAGCCATTTCGCGAACAGGGCGCTGCCGTAGGCCGGCAGTGTAGTAATCCGCCAGCGAGGTGGCGGCGCCGGAGCGCTGATGGTTTTCCGTAAAGCGCGCCACGCGGCTGAGCTCATAGACCCCGGCTTCCGCCTTGCGCAGAGCGCCCGGATTGATGTCGGTGGCATAGATCAGCGTCCGCTCGAGCAGCCCCGCCTCGTGCAGCAGTATCGCGTAGGAGTAGACCTCCTCACCGGAGCTGCAGCCCGCCACCCACAGCTTGATGGAGGGATAGGTGCGCAGCAGCGGTACGACTTGCTCACGGATGGCGCGGAAGTACTCCGGATCGCGGAACAGGTCGCTGAGCTGGACGGTGAGTGATTCGAGCAGCCCGGTAAATACCGCCGGATCGCCCAGCACCTCGTCGCGCAGCTGCGCGAGGCTGCTCAGGCCGCGCTGCAGGCGCGCGGCCTCGAGCCGGCGCCGCAGCGAGGTCGGCGCGTAGGCGCGGAAGTCATAGTGGTACCGGGAATAGACGCCCTCCAGAAGCTCGCGGGTCACGACATCGTCTTCGGATTGATTCAAGCAGACATCCACACACGCGCAAGCGACAGGAGTTTCTCGATGTCGAGCGGCTTGGCGATGTAGTCGTTCGCGCCCGCGCTGATGCAGGCGTCGTGGTCGTCCTTCATCGCCTTGGCTGTCAAGGCGATGATTGGCAGCTTGCTCCAGCGCGCGCGCTTGCGGATCTCGCGCGTCGCGGTCAGCCCGTCCATCTCCGGCATCATGATGTCCATCAGCACCAGGTCGATTCCCACATCTGCGCTCGCGTGACGATCGAGAACCGCCAGGGCCTCGAGGCCGTTGCGCGCGATCTCGATCTTCGCCCCCTTGGGTTCGAAGATCTTCGATACGGCGAAGATGTTGCGCACGTCGTCCTCGACCAGGAGGATGGTACGGCCCTCGAAGATGGCCTCGCGATCGCGGGCCTGCTGCAACAACTGCTTGCGGTCCTGCGGGAGGCGCTCTTCGACCTGATGCAGGAACAGTGTCACCTCATCGAGCAGCCGCTCCGGCGAGCGAGCGTCCTTGATGATGATCGACTTGGAGAAGCGCTTGAGGGCCTGCTCCTCGTCGCGGCTGACGCGGCGGCCGGTGTAGACGATGACCGGTGGCAGGGTGACATCGCCGCGCCCCTCCACCGACTTGAGCAGCTCGTAACCGGTGGCATCCGGGAGCGCCAGGTCCAGGACCATGCAGTCGAAGCTCTGAGTTTCCAGCAGCCGCAGCGCTTGTGCCGCGGTGGCGGCGCCGACGATCTCGACATCGTCGGAGGCGAGAAGGCTGCGCATGCTGTCGCGCTGACGCGGATCGTCCTCGACCAGAAGGATGCGGCGCCCGGCGGCGGGTATTTTGGCCTCGAGCTTGCGCAGCGCCTCCGCCAGCGCCTCGCGCTCGACCGGTTTGAGCGCGTAGGCGATGGCGCCGAGGCTCAGCGCCTGGCGGCTGTAGTCAGCAACCGAGAGCACGTGCACGGGAATGTGGCGGGTCGCGGGATTGCTCTTCAGCCGCTCGAGGACCATGAGTCCTGAGCCATCGGGCAGATGCACATCGAGCACGGCGGCGCGCACCGCGTACAGGCTGGCCGCGCGCAGCGCATCTTCCGCCGTGCCGACGATGACGCACAGAAAGCCCATCTCGCGGGCGAGATCGCGCAGGATCGAGGCGAAGGCGGCGTCATCCTCGACGATCAACAGGGTGCGCGAATCTCGGGCGATCTGGTCGCGGTCGTCGGCAACCTCGGCGGCGCTCAGGCCGCGCGGCCGGCTGGGGCGCGCGGTGAGCTCGGGCAGAAACTCGCCGGCCTCCGCTGGCGCCAGGGTCACGGCCACCGCACTCGGCGGCGGGGCGGCCACGTAATGCAGCGGCAGGCGCAGGGTGAAGGTGCTGCCGCGACCCGCGGTGCTTTCCACGGCGATATCGCCGCCCAGCAGGCGTGCCAGATCCCGGGAGATCGACAAGCCGAGCCCGGTGCCGCCGTACTTGCGGTGGATGCTGCCGTCGGCCTGACGGAAGGCATCGAAAATCACGCCCTGCTGGTGGGGAGCGATGCCGATGCCGGTATCGCTGACCGCGAAGCTGAGCATGCCGTCGGGGCCGCCGCCTACCCTGAGCGTGACCTGGCCGCGCTCGGTGAACTTGCAGGCGTTCGAGAGCAGGTTGCGCAGAATCTGCGCCAGGCGCTTCGGATCGGTGGTCATGCGCTCGGGCACGTCGGCGCCCACAGTCACGGCGAGCGTCAGCCCCTTCTGGGCCGTGACGGGCTCGAAAGTCTTGCGCAGCGCATCCATCACGGGGCGGATCTGGAAGCTGTCGGGCTGGATGTCGGCCCGGCCTGCGTCGATCTTGGACAGGTCGAGCACGTCGTTGATCAGGTCGAGCAGGTCCATGCCGGCGGACTCGATGGTGCGCGCGAACCGGACCTGCTCCTCGCTGAGGTTGCCGGGTTTGTTCTCGGCCAGGAGCCGCGCCAGGATGAGGGAGGAGTTGAGCGGCGTGCGCAGCTCGTGGCTCATGTTGGCGAGAAATTCGGACTTGTAGGTGTTCAGGCGCGCGAGCTCCTGCGCCTTCTGTCCCAGTGCCTGCTGGGCCTCCTGGAGTTCGAGCTTCTGATGCTCGAGCTGCGTGGTCTGCTCCTCCAGCTGGGCATTGGTCTGCTCCAGCTCGGCGTGCTGATTCTCGAGCCGCGCCTGCGATTCGCGCAGTACGCGGCCGTGCTCCTCGAGCTCTTCGTTGGAGACGCGCAGCTCCTCCTGCTGCGTCTGCAGCTCCTCCGCCTGCCGCTGGGTCTCCTCGAGCAGATCCTCCAGGCGCGCGCGATCGATGGCCGATCGCACGGCCACGCCCACCGGCTCCTGCAGCCGCTCGGCCAGCGTCAGGTCAAGCGCGCGCGGGGCACGCATGAATCCGAGCTCGTAGACGGCGCGCAGCTGCCGGGCCTCGATGGCCGGCACGATCAGCAGGCTGCGCGCCTCACTCGCACCGAGTGCGGAGTTCACTTGCAGATAGCCGGGCGGTACGTCGCTGACTGCGAGGATGCGGCGCTCCTTGGCCGCCTGCCCGAGCAGACCCATCCCCGGGGGGACGACCTGGGGGATGCGCGCGGCCTGGGGGTCGAGCGCAAAGCCGGCCGTGCGACGCAGCGTGCCGTCGGAGTCGGCCACGTAGAAAGCGCCGACCTGGGCCCCGAGCGTGTTGGCGAGAAACGCCAGCAGGTTCTCGCTCAGGGGCTCGAGGCGGGTGTCGCTCTGCGCGGCGGCCGCCAGGTCAGCCTGCGCGTTGCGCAGCCAGCTCTCCTGCTGCAGCGTGCCGAAATCACGCGCCGCCGCCAGGGTCGCTGCGCCGATGAGGAACAGCAGTAGCGCCGCTCCAACCCAGATGACCGCGAGCGCCTCATTGGCCGCGCGCGCGCTGGCCTCGGTCTCGCGGGCCACCGCGGCGCGCAGGTTGTCCTCGAGTGCACCGGCCTCGGCGCGAATGCGGTCCATGAGACTCTTGCCGCGGTCACTCATGACGACGCTCATGGCGCCTTTCATATCCCCGGCGCGGCGCAGATCGATCGTGTGCTGCAGTTCCGCGAGCTTCTGCGCCACGAGACTGTCGATGAGCGCCACGTGCGGCCGCGCCGCCGGGTCACTCGCGGCCAGGGCCTGCAGTGCGTTGAGGCGGGTGTCCACGGCCGCCTGCGCGTCGTTGTAGGGCTGGAGATAGCGGTCCTCGCCGGTCAGCAGGTAACCGCGCTGGCCGGTCTCGGCATCCTTGATCACGGAAACGAGCGATTCAACGCGGTTGAGCTGCTCGATCGCCTCGGTGAGGTAACGGGCTGTGCGGCTGCGGTTCTCCAGGGTGCGGTACGAGGCGGCGGCCATGGCGATGACTGCGATGAACGCGATCGCAAAGCCAACAGAACTCAGCAGCGGCAGGCGAAATCCAAAGGAGGACTCCTCCTTGGACGCATTTGATGCAGGCATGAACTCTCGCGGTGAGGCGCGGGGTAACCGCAGCCCTCATCTTAACATCCGCCCGCGCAGGGCCTCGGCGCGCGAAGTCGGAGTCGTCCGCGGCGAGCTGTAGGTCTAGGCTGACACCGGCACGAACGCGGCGAAGCGCGCACGCAGCGCCCAGGCCCGTTGATCGCCGGTGTCGAGCGTGAGGGTCCCCTGCTGCAGCTCCATCAGCGCGCGCGCCGTACGCAATGGCATGAAGCTCACGCCAATCGTGCTGCGATAGGTCTCGAACATGCGGGCCGCCGCTGAGACGGAGCCGGGTACGAAGCGCACCAGGATCTCCGCCTGCTCATCGGCACCGCCACTGACTTCCACCGGCTGCGTGCGCGCCGCGCAGGCGAGCCCCTGGTCGATCATCGAGGCGACCACGAGTGCCGAGCGCGCGAGATCCGCCTGCACGGGGCTGGCCTTACCGGGAAAACGGAATTGCACCTGCGCGGCGGCTTGTCCGGCGAGGTCGCGCGCATGGTCGAGGATCTGCGCCAGCGACACGGGGGCCATGTTGAGCTCCAGAGTGCGGTTGTCACACGACTCGGCCAGCATGAACGCGTCCAGGACGGCGAGGGTGCGGTCGAGAGCGCGGTCGATCTTGAGCGCCGCGGCGGCCAGCTGTTGCGGCTCGAGCTGCGTCGCACGCAGCAAGGCGCTGCCGGCGCGCACGGGACTCAGCGAATCGCGCAGCTCGTGCGCGAGCTCGCGAAGGAGCGATCCGGAGTGGGGGCGGGTCACGGTGGGGCGCGCATCAATTGGAGAGACCGGCGGCTAGTTTGCCGTCGACTGGATCCTGATTCCAGCCGCGGGCGGCGGGCGCCTGTCGTCCCACGCCACGTCGGCAAGCGCCTACATCACCTCGCGCCTGGCACCGACGCTGGACTTTGCGCCGCGCCGCGGCTCAAAGAGAGTTGAGGAAGGCAACGAGATCGTGCTTCTGCTGGCTGGTCAGGTTCATCTGAAAGCGCTGGTTGTAGAAGTTCACGAGCTCATCGAGGCTGGCTGCGGCGCCATTGTGGAAGTAGGGGGCGCGCGCTGCGAGCCCGCGCAGGGTAGGGCCCTTCCCGCGATTGAAGTCGCCGCACTGGCCGCTGATGAGGGCCTTGCCCGGGTCGGTCGTATAGAAGGACTCCGGCTCGCCGGGACGGAAGGGGTTCGGACAGCCGCCGACGAGGTACACCGGCAGGTCCGGCGTGGACAACTCCGCCAGGGCGGCGGCGATGTTCGCGTCGGGCTCGAGGCTGGGCAGCGCGGCGTGCCCGGTGCCGATGTCCAGCGGCAGCGGCAGCGAATGGTCCCCGGCGTTGGGGTTGTCATGGCAGGTAGTGCAGGTGCCGGTAAAGGAGGCGGGCGAGCCGAGCGCCGGGTTGTCATTCAGTCCGCGAACGTTGGAGATCTGCACGGGGGCGCTGTCGAACAGCGTCTCTCCGGCGGCGATGGCACGGCGGGCCTCGGCAGTTTGCCAGGCGCGGTAGTCGCCGGAGCCCTCACTGGCGGCCACCCAGGCACTGAAGAGCGTCATCGACACGGCGTTGAAGGCCTGCCCGTGCGGGTCGGCGCCGAGTGAGTCATTGATGCCCGGATAGTATGCAGAAGCGAGCGCACCTACGGCCGCGGGGCCACCGCTTGCACCCCCGCTGCTCAGGTCCCCCGCCGCCTCATCGCGGCTCTGCGCCGTGTACAGGCCGAGCTCGAACGCCAGGATGTCCTGGATCTGGCTGGCAGTGGGGGGCTGCGTCGCCTGGGCGTGGATGGTGATGGCATCGATCGCCTGCTGAGTGAGATCGGTCGTGAGGTTGGTAAGGAAGCTGGGCTCGGCATTGAGCGGCGCTTTGGTTTCCCGCCCGTCGAACATGATGGTGCTCAGAAGCCCGAGGTTGGTCGTTGGCAGGGGCCGCCGATAGACTGACACATAGGGTATGCCGCTGGCATCGGCAACCAGCGCACAGCCGTAGGGGTCATGGATGACGGTGAGGGTGAACTGCGCGTTGGCAGGCAGCGGCAGGAAGATACGGATCAGCCCGCTGCGCAGCAGCAGGCTGTGTGCCGCGGCATCATCCGCGCGTCGCGCCGTGGGACAGTTCGCGCCATCGACCGCCGCAAAGAGCGGATCGCGGCCCTGGGTCTCATAAAAGCGCCGCCGCACCTCACGGGCGCTGATGCTCATCGCCTGACTGGATACGTGGCAGGTGGCGCAGCTGCGCCCGTTCGTGCCGAGGCTCTGGAAGAACGCCCCCTGCGGGTTTACCGGCCCATGGACACTCAGAGTGCTGATCACACCGCTCGCGTCCGCAAAGGACTGCAGCACGGGTGGGGGGCCCGGGGGTTCCGCGGCGCTGGCCGTCATCGCGGCAAGGGCGAGGATTGTTGCGAACTGATAGCGCTGCCGCGCACGTGCGCCGCGAATGCTTATATTCATTATGTCCACCCTGAAGGGACGGCGTGCTGTGTCTCCACTGCCTAGATCGGAAAGCGGCGAGGAATCCCGACAGTGGTACCCGGCGGCACCGCAGCCAGCCGCCAAATGCGTCGGCCGCACCGCGGCGGCGCATCCTCAAGCGGTGTCGTGCGCGCCTCTCCGGAATCCGGTCCGCTCCCGCCGCGCGCCGAGGATCACGGTCTGGTTACGAGCAGCGCGAGCAGGACCGCGCAGGCAACCAGCGCGCCCGATACGGCCAGCAGGCGTGTGCGCGCGCGGCGGCCCGCCGGGGCGGGCTCTGCGCGCAGGCCGGACGGTGCGGGAGGGTCTTGATAAACAAAGGTGAGTGCTTCGACCTCGCGGGCCTTGAGTGTGGATCTTTCCATGGCACGGCTCCCCGGAGCGACCGGCAGTGGCCGCACCTTCCATGCACATAGATCGGATCCGGCAAGCGAAATCCGCCATCGAAAGGGCGGAAGTACGCGCCCGCTAGGAAGCGGCCCGCTGCGCGTAGGGCTCGTAGGCCACAGGTCCCATGCGTGTGAGCGCGATGCCACAGGCATTGGCGAGCGATTGCAGAGTGTGCTGCTCGGACCATGTGGCCTCGTGCAGTGCGGCCCAATAGGCGCCGATGGCGGCGATGGGGGCAGACTGGATCACCGGCACCATGGCCAGGCTTCTGACGAATGTCGCGCGATAAGCCTCGTGGGGAATGCGCGCGTCGGCGTAGATATCGCGGATGAGGGCGATCTGGCCGTGCCGCATCACCCAGCCGGAGATGCACGAGTTCAGCGGAAAGCGGCGTCCCTTCCACAAGGGGGTGATGGCGTCCTCGTCGGCGTAGTAACAGTTCTCGCCTGCGCGCAGCACGAAGGTCACGCCATCAGAACCGATCAGGCGTCGCGCCATACTGCGCATGAGCGCGGTGAGTTCATCGAAGGTCGCCGCCGAGGCCAATCTGCGGATGGCATCGAGTATGGGATCCATCCGCCTGACTGTAAGTGCCGTGCGCGCAAGCGGTCAAATGCCCGCATCTTCGGATGCTGGGGCGAGCCGGCGTCTTACAGAATGGCGCGGCCGGCCCGGCTAGGGTGGGATTAACCACACGGAGATCGCGCTATGCATACACCCCAGGAGCTGGAGAAGACCTTCTGGTCCGAGCTGGAGGCCCATCCGCTGGTGATGTTGGGCCTGGATCATGAGAAAGGCCGCTCGCGGCCGATGACTGCGCAGCTGGAGAACGCGTGCGGACCCCTGTGGTTCTTCAGTAGCAAGGACAGCACCCTGGTGCAGGGCATGAAGGCCGGCAATCACGCCGTCGCGGCCTTTGTAGCTAAGGGTCACGACCTCTTCGCCACCGTGGAAGGCCCGCTGCTGCTGAGCGATGACCGCAGTGCCATCGATCGGCTGTGGAACCGCTTCGTCGCGGCCTGGTATCCGGACGGCAAGGATGACCCCAATCTCGCCTTGCTGCGCCTGGAGGTCTCTGACGTGCAGATCTGGCTCAATGATGTCGGGGTGCTCTCCGGAGTGAAGATCCTGCTCGGGGCCGATCCGAAACGCGAGCTCGCCGGCACCGAGGCGCGCTTGCGGATGTCGTAGCGAGCCCTCAGCGCCCGCGCGGCGGCGTCTCCGCGCTACCCAGCTCGCTGGTCTTCAAGGCCGAGAGCACCTGGCCGGCATCGGTGCGCTCCTTCAGCGCGGCGGCGTGCGGATCGTCGCGGTCACGGAGCGAGGGGGAATCCTGGCGCAGCTCCTCGAGCATGTGGATCAGCTTGGTCACCTTCTGCTCGGTGAGCAGGTTGATCTGCAGGTCAAGGTGTGCCCGCTGCACCGACAGCTGGTCCAGCCGCCGCTGTGCAATCAGCACGATCGTGCTCGTCAGCAGCGCGACGAAGGTGAGCAGCCCCTGCAGCCACGCAAACGGCGGCGGGTCGGGCGAGCGCAGGGACAGCCGTCCGGCAAGCAGGTTGAAAGCGATCCAGCCGGCCACCAGCGCGAACAGCACGAGGAAGTACGCGGGGCGCGCAATGTGGTCGCTCACGCGCTCCAGGCGCCGCTGCGCGTCACTCAGGTCGGCGCTCTCGCGCCGCTGCAGCTCGACGATCTCGGCGATGTTCTGGCTGATGTGCGCGGGCAGGCCCGCCGCGGCTGCGCCCGCGTCACCGCCGGTGCCGTTCTCGCTCATTGCCCCATGGTAGCTGTTTCAGCCGGCCGGGCACCGCTGGCGGTCCTGCCCGCACTCACGGTAGTCAACATCTGACACCGCTTCTGCAGGCCCCCCGACCGACGCGCTCAAGTTTCGGATGCACAGTGCGCCCCAGTCGAGCAGTCTCATTCAACAGTCGCGGGGCGTGCCGTCCACGGGCGTGCGTCCCAACCAGCGGAGGTCCCATGCTTCATTATGCCGTCGTGTTCTTCATCATCGCGATCATCGCCGCGGTCTTCGGCTTCGGCGGCATCGCCGCCGGCGCAGCCGGGATCGCCAAGGTCCTGTTCGTGGTATTTCTGATCGGTGCGATCGTTACGCTCCTGGTGGGCCGCTCGCGGGTCTAGTTTCAGGGCGCAATGCTCACCATGGCGCAAGACTCGCGCCCCGGCGCGGCAGCAAGGGAAGCTGCGCAAGCGGTCAGGGATGCCGCGCGCCGCGGGCGGGCGACCGCCGCGCCGCAGGTGGAGAGCCTGCTCACCGACATCGATGAGCTGCTCATCCGCCTGGAGCGCGTCGCGCAGGCGCAGCGTCCGCGGCGCCGCTGGCTGCAGAAGGGGTACCTGGGCACGCGCGTGATGCACGGTGCCCGGCGGCTTTCCGCGCCATCCCTGCGCGCGGCGCGCGCCGGGAATGCCCTGGTGCGGGCGCGTCCGTGGGTATCGGTCGGCGTCGCAGCCCTGGCTGGGGCCGTGCTCGGCGCGTTTATCTACGCCGAGCGTGAGCGGCTGATGGATGGTTAGTCGAATCAAGGATGGTGAGGGTGGGAGTTCATATGCGAAGCACAGTTATGCTGATGGCGGTGGCGATCGCGGCCGGCCTGCTGGTTGGCTGCAATAAGGCCAAAGGCCCGGCGGAGGTTGCCAAGGACGTCAACGCGGCCAGCCAGGCCGCTGCCGAGAGCAATGCCAAGGCCGAGGAGCGCGCCGCCCAGCGGGTTGCAGACGCGCGCAACGACATGCGTAACGAGCAGCGCGATGCGCAGCACGTCGCGGCCGTGCAGGAGCAGAAGCTGGCCGACACCGATGCCGCCGGTGACCGCAAGATCGCACTGGCCAAGTGCGAGGCTCTGAGCGGGGATGCGCAGAAGGCGTGCAAGGATCGGGCGCAGGCCGACTACGACGTCGCGGTTGCGCAGGCCAAACAAGCCCGCGCGGACACCGATCCGAAGAACTAGTGCGCGGCGTCCCCGCGGGGCCGCGCCGTGAGGCGCGGAGCCGCGACTGGCGTGTGGGTTTCGCCGCGTTCCAGGCTCAGCTGGCGCGGTCTCGCGGGGACGGCAGGCCAAACGCGCACACATACCGCCGCGAGTGCGGCGCCGTCCGACTGCGTTTTGTCCCCCGACCGGACTAAATACCCCCTCACGCACCGCGCAGGAGTCAGACCCATGAATATCGAGAGCAATCCCCCCGAGTCCGCATCCGACACCCTGAACGATGAGGTGCGCGAAGCTTCGGCCGACATGCGTGCGCGAGCGGCCGAACTGGGCCGCCGTGCCGGGCAGAAGGCTGATGAGCTGCGCGCGGCGACCGCCGACCGGCTCGATGGCGCCGCTCAGGCCGTTCACAACAAGGCCGACGCCCTCGCCTCCGGCGCGGACTACGTGCGCGATCACGACGTGCGCGAGATGATGGGCGATCTTCTGGATGTGGTGCGCAACCACCCCGGTCCTGCGCTCGTCGGGGCTGCGACTCTGGGCTTCCTCGTCGGCCGCGCACTGTCGCGCGATTGAACGTGCGCCCGCTGCGCCTTGCGGCCGCACGGCCGGTGTCCGAGGTGCTGACCGACATCGTCGGCAACATGCAGGACATTGTGCGTTGCGAGATTCGTCTCGCACGGGCCGAGATGAGCGAGCGGCTGAGCGGCGCGCGCAAGCCGCTGCTGGTGCTGCTCGCCGGGGCGCTCGCGGGGCTGCTCAGCGCCTGGTTTCTGCTGCTGGGCGCGTACGCGGCGCTCAGCCACCTTATCGCACCGTGGCTCGCCGCCGTGTGCATCGGCATGGCGGTCGGCGTGACTGCGCTCATCCTGCTGCGCAGCGCGGCCGCGGGGCTGCGCGAGCGCGTCCCGGGTCCCGGCCGCGAGGCCAAGGAGAATGTGGAATGGCTGAATCGGCAGACGAAATAGCGGCGCGCATCCGCCGCAAGCGCGAGCGGCTGCGCGAGAACCTCGCGGAGCTCGAGGGCAAGGTGCGTGCGGTGACTGACTGGCGCCAGCAGGTGCGCAGCAACACCGGCCTCATGCTCGGACTGGCCTTCGGTGCCGGCTTGGTGCTGAGCGCCGCCCTCAATACCCGCGGCGGGCGGCGCGCGAGCCGCCTGACTGATACGAGCCGCCCCTCCGGCGCGGGCCGCGGTGCGTCGCCCGCTGCGCGCTCACACCTGCGTGCCGTGTGGGATGAAGTGCAGGCGGCGCTGCTGGGCATCGCGGCGGCACGCGTGACTGAAGCGGTGGCGACGGCCGTGCCCCAGGTGCGCGAGCGTCTGCGGCGACGGCGGGCACGCACCGGTAACGGCCACGTGCAGGGCGAGGGCGATTACGAAGCGGCGCGCCGCTACGCTGAGGATGTGAGTGCTTACGTGCGCTCGGCCGACGTCGAGCGTGCGGCGCACGAGGCGGCGCCGAAGTCGGTCGCTGAAGCGCTGGAGATGGCGGCCGCAGAACAGGTCGGCCGGCGGCGCGCCAAGCCCTCCTGAGCACGGCGGCGCAGCCCCGATGGGCACGCTCACATCGCCGGGTCCTGTCATGGGCGCCGACGCGCAGCGGCCGGCGGCGCACTCACCGGGGGGACTGCGGTTCGGGGCGTGGCTGGCAGTCGCGCGCCGCGTAGCCCAGCGTCTGCCGCGCGATCACGCCCCGCTGGTGTCTGCGGGGGTGGCCCTGTACTCATTCCTGTCCGTCTTCCCCGGGCTCACCGCAGTTCTGTCCATCTACGCGCTCCTCGCCGGGCGCGGTGGCCTCGAGCATCACCATCGCGCCTTCATGGCCGTCCTGCCGCCCGGGGTCTGGGATCTGTTCCTGTCCGAGATGCAGCTGACGCTCGGCTATGCGCCCATGGCACTGTCCACAACCGCCGCGATCAGCGTGCTGATCTCGCTCTACAGCGCCCGCGCAGCGATGTTCTCGCTGATGACCGCCACCAACATTGCGTACAACGAACGTGAGCGGCGCAGCTTCTTGCACAAGCTCCTGCTGTCGATCGGCTTCACCAGCGGCGCCATTGCGGGTTTCCTGCTCATGCTGCTGCTCAGTGTCGGTCTGCCGGTGCTGCTGCGCTCGCTCGGCGTGTCGGTGAGCCTGCGCCTCGCACTGGAGGTGGCGCGCCTGCTGCTTCTGTGGTGTGCGGCGGCCGCCGCGCTCGCGGTGGTGTACCGCTACGCACCGGCGCGGCACCGCGCGCACTGGCGCTGGGTGAGCTGGGGGTCGGCGCTCGCGGCCACCGCCTGGATCGCAGCGAGTGCGCTGTTCGGCCTGTATGTGCGTAGCGTCGGCGCCGCCGGTCGCGGCTACGGGGCGCTCGGCGGCATGGTGGCGCTGGTCCTGTGGTTCTATATCTCGAGTTTCATCGTCGTACTCGGCGCGGAGATCAACGCCGAGCTCGAGCGCGCCGGCGGGGAGGACGCGCGCCCGCCAGCCCCCGCACCGCAGCCTAGCCCCTGACTTTGGTGTGCGGACGGTCCGTGCCGCCGGCGAGCTCGCGGTGCCAGTGCCCCTGCTCGTCCTCCCAAGTGATGAGCGTGGCCGAGCCGGGCTCCTCCTGCTCGCGCGCGGCGAGGGCCGCAGCACGGCGCGCCTCGTCGTGGGTGCGGAAAGGCTCCGAATAGGTCTCGTTGACCCGGTAGGCCCAGCCGCCATCGTGGCGGACGATCTGATAAACGATTTCGGTCATCGCCATCTCCTTGAGGTGCAGCTTAAGGTCGGTGCGGTATTGCGGAGCGGCATTGTAGAGCGCCGCGCACAGTCTGGGCTGCCCGCGCGCCCCGGAGGCGCGCGCTGTGGTTCAATAAGTGCACTCATTCGAGGACACCGCCGTGACCGTGACGCTGCTTGAACCGCGCCGCCGCAACCTCGGCCGTTTCGAGGTGGGACGCGTGCTGCCATCCGCGGCGCGTCACATGGTCGGGCCGTTTGTCTTCTTCGACCACCTGGGTCCGGTACAGCTCGAGCGCGGGCTGTCGCGTGAGGCGGATGTGCGCCCGCATCCGCACATCGGGCTCGCGACCGTGACCTATCTGTTTGAAGGCGAGATCGTGCACCGCGACTCCACCGGCATAACCCAGGCCATCCGTCCGGGCGAGGTGAACTGGATGACCGCCGGCCGTGGCATCACGCACTCGGAGCGCTTCGAGCAGGCGCGCCGCGAGGGCGGACCCATGCATGCCATCCAGTCCTGGGTGGCGCTGCCGCGTGAGCGCGAAGAGGTTGCGCCGGCCTTCGCGCACTACGGGGCCGCGGACCTGCCGCAGGCCGATGAGCCTGGCCTTAAGCTGCGGCTGCTCGCCGGTGAGGCGTATGGCCTGTCCGCGCCGGTGCCCACGCTGTCGCCGCTTTTCTACGTGCATGCCGCGGTTGCCGCCGGCACGGCGCTGCCCTGGCCGCCCGCAGCCGGCGAGAGCGCACTGTATGTGGTGGCGGGGGCGCTCGAGGCCGGTGCGCTTGCGGTGCGCACCGGTCAGATGCTGGTCATCAACGGCGAGGATCCGGCACCGGCGCTGCGCGCCGCGCTCCCGAGTGTGGTCATGCTGCTCGGCGGT
The DNA here is from genome assembly GCA_963825385.1 of uncultured Pseudomonadota bacterium. Classification (GTDB taxonomy): domain Bacteria; phylum Pseudomonadota; class Gammaproteobacteria; order Steroidobacterales; family Steroidobacteraceae; genus 13-2-20CM-66-19. The sequence continues at coordinate 569,147 of CAWGSX010000002.1, forward strand.
GAGCCGGTGGGTCCGCGCTTTCTGGAGTGGAACTTCGTCTCCTCCTCGCGCGCGCGGATCGAGCAGGCCAAGGCCGACTGGCGCGCGGGGCGCCTGAAGCTCCCCGATGCTGACAACCAGGAATTCATTCCACTACCCCCGGACCCGCCGCCGGCGGCGGGCGCGATGTCCTAGCGTCGGCGCGGGGATCTACAATAAGTTCCCCGGGGCGCCGATGAGGAGAGGCCATGAGTCAGTTTGACCTGCGTCCGCCGAGTGCGGAGCAGCGTGCGCAGATTATCCAGGGGCTCAGGCCCGATGAGCGCCGCGTGCTGCTCGAGCACGGTACCGAGGCCGCCTTCTGCGGGGTGTTTCTCGACAATCATCGTGACGGCATCTACGTGTGCCGATTCTGCGGGCTGCCGCTGTTCCGCTCCAGCGCCAAGTTCGATTCCGGCACCGGCTGGCCGAGCTTCTTCCAGCCCTACGATCCGGCACACATAAGCCGCCTGCGCGATACGAGTTACGGCATGGTGCGCATCGAGGAAGTATGCGCGCGCTGCGGCAGCCATCTCGGCCATGTCTTCCCGGACGGGCCGCCGCCTACCGGCGAGCGCCACTGTCTGAACTCGGTGGCGCTGTCCTTCGTTGATGCCGGACAGCCGCTGCCGGATATTCTGCACCGCGGCCCGCCGGAGGGTCGTGCCGCCAACTGAGCGACGCCACGCCTCAGGCGAAGCGGCGCGGCGACACCGCCTCGGCGGTGACGCCCTGCGCGGCGATGTGGCCGGGAACGGGTTCGTAGCAGGCGAGCGCGGCGGCGAGCGCTGCGCCGGCAGGGGAGCTCTGGATGCCGTAACCGCCCTGGCCCGCATACCAGAAGAATCCGGGTACCTGCGCATCAAAGCCGATCACCGGACCGCGGTCGGGCGCGAATGTGCGCAGGCCGGCCCAGCTGCGCTGCACGCGTCCCACCTCCAGGGTGAGCGCGCTCTCGATGCGCTCCACCGCCACCGCGATGGCCAGATCCTCGGCCCACGCATCGCCTGCGGTTGCCGGCTCCTCGTCCGCCGGAGAGATGAGCAGCCGCCCGGCATCGGGCTTGCAGTAAAACGCCTCATCGACGGCAAAGACCGCGGGCCAGCCACTGACATTGGCCCCGGGTGGTGCATCGATGATCGCCGCGGAGCGGCGCAGCGGACGCAGGCCGAGCGGCCGCGCCCCGAGACGCGCAGCCATCTCATCGGCCCAGGCGCCGGCGGCGTTGATGACGATCCGGCCGCTGATCTGCTCCTCGGGCAGGGCGAGCTGCCAGCGGCCCGCGCGCAGGGTGCCGCCGGCAACCGGGGCCGCGGTGATCAGACGCGTGCCGTTCTGCAAGGCCTGGCGCAGATAGCCACGCAGCAGCACCTCGACGTCGATATCACGCACGTCGGGCTCGTGTGCCGCAGCGGCCAGATAGCCCGGGCGCAGGGCGGGGACGAGCGCGCGCGCCTGATCGGGGCTGAGCCAGTCGATGCGGGCGCCGCCGCCGCGCATGGCGTCGACTTCGGCGCGCAGCAGGGCGAGCTGATCCGGGCGCGCCAGATAAAGAGCGCCGCGCGGCGTAAGCACGGGTCGGGAAGCGAAATGCGGCGGCGGTGCGCTCAGGAAGGGGCCGCTGGCGCGCGTGAGCGCGGTGAACAGTGCATTGCCGTAGCTGGGTGCGAACAGGGCGGCCGACCGCCCCGTGGCGTGATAGCCGGGTTGCGCCTCCGCCTCGATGAGGGCGACGCGGCTGTGCGCGCTCAAGGCGGCCGCGACGCTGCTGCCGGCGATGCCCGCACCGATGACGATGAAGTCGAACGTCACGGCGTGTTCTCGCCGGGTTGGGCCGGGTGGCGCGCGACGTCGATGATCTGGCTCTCGTTGTGGGCGCCGAAGCCGCGGCGGATGAGCTCGCGCAGCTGCGTCGCGGCCAGCTCCCCGTACGGGCTCGTGGCGCCAAGCTCGGCCGCGAGGCCCAGGGCGTACTCCACATCCTTCAGGCGCAGGCGCGGGGTGAAGATGACGGGCGCGTCGTGATTGCCGGCGGCCATGCGCGCGGCGTTACGCACGACCTGCGGACTTGCGGCCTGACCGGCGGCGAGCGCGGCGCTGACCTGCCTCAGATCGAGCCCGGCGCGCTCGGCGAGCGCCAGACCTTCGGCCAGCGAGCCGATCTGCACCGCACCCATGAGGTTGACCAGGAGCTTGTAGGTCGTGCCGCTGCCGACCGGACCAAAGTGCACGATGCGCTCCCCCATACACTCAAGCAGCGGACGTGCGGCACTGAGCTCGGCAGGCTCGGCACCCACCAGGAAGGTGAGCGTGCCGGCTGCTGCGTGCTCGGGGAGCCCGGTAACCGGTGCGTCGAGGTAGCGCAGTGCGCGGCCGCGCACGGCCGCGGCCAGCTCCCGCACCCATCCCAGCGGCAGCGTCGCGCACTCCAGCGCCAGTGCGCCGGGCGCGGTGGCAGCCGTCAGCGCCCCGGCGGCTCCGCACCACATGGCCCGTGAAGCCGGCTCGTCGGCGGTCATGCAGATCACCGCCTCCGCACCCGCGCATGCCTGCGCCGGCGTATCCGCCCAGCGCGCACCGCGCTCGAGCAGCCCCGCGGCGCGTGCCGGGGTGCGGTTGTGGACGGTCAGCTGGTGTCCGGCCGCGAGCAGGCGCGCAGCCATGCCGCGGCCCATGTTGCCGAGACCGAGAAACGCAATTCGGGACATGACTGTCTCGCCCGAGCCCTCGGGCCGAGCATAGCAGGTGGACTTGGCGCTCCTGGGAGGCGGCGCGCGAGGTCAGGGATAGTCTGCTCCGGCATCCACGGCCGCGAGGTGGCCAATCGCCGCCCAGTCGAGTTCCTGGCCGCCGTGCGCGGCCAGCGTGAGAAAGCGATCGCGCAGCAGGCTGGCGACCGGCATGGGAACGGCGAGGGTCTCGGCCGCCGCGAGCGTGAGACGTATGTCCTTCTGCCCGAGCGGCGCGGCAAAACCGGCCGGGCGGAACTGGCCGGACGCGATGAGCGCGCCGTAGGTCTTGAAGACGGGGGCGCCAAAGAGCGTCGAGGTGAGAATCTCAAGATAGGCCTGGCGGTCGATGCCGCCGCGGGCAGCCAGCGCCATGGCCTCCCCGAGGATCTCGATTACCGCGGCAATCATGAAATTGCCGCTGAGCTTGATGAGGTTGGCGCGCGAGGGGTCACGGGCGACCCGGAAGGTTCTCTGGCCGATGGCGCTCAGCACGGGAGTGACGCGCTCAACAGCTGCGTCCTCACCGGCGGCGATGACGAACAGCTTCCCCGCCGCCGCGGCCTCCGGGCGGCCAAAGACCGGCGCGGCCACATAACTGCGCCGCCGCGCGCGGTGCGCCTCGCTGAGGCGCTCGGCGAGGGCAACACTGATGGTGCTGCAGGCGAGGTGCACGGCGGCCTCCGGCAGCGCCGCGAGGATGCCTCCCTCGCCGAGCGTCGTGCGCTCGACGGCGGCATCGTCCGCCAGCATGGAGAACACGGCCTCGCGGTCGCAGGCCTCGGCGATGCTCGCCGCCACGCGCGCGCCGGCCGGCTCGAGCGCCCGCGCGCGCTCGGCGGTGCGGTTGTAGACGGTCACGCGGTGTCCGGCGCGCAGCAGACTGCGTGCCATCGCGCTGCCCATCTGCCCGGTGCCGATGAATCCGACGTCCATGAGGCCTCCGCGTTCTAGTTGGTGCCGCTTTGCGCCATGCGGGTGAGCTCCGCGCAATCGGGGCTGTGGGCCCGGCCGAGGCGCACGAAACCGAGCACCGCTGCGGCCGGGGTAAGCACCGCACCCAGGGCGACCGCCGCGGCGCTCTGCGCGGCAAGCTTGCCGCCCTCAACGTGTACCTGAGGATGCGCCAAAGTGCCGTGCACCGCCATTGCGGTGCGCACGCCGAGTCCGGGGTGCTTGGGGTGACCCTCGAGCGTGAGATCCACGGTTCCCGCCCCGAGCTGCACGGACCCCGCCCCGGTGATGAGGGTCGGATCGGTGTCGAGCACCAGTGTCTTGACGGAGACCGCGCCCGCGTCTGCTTCCAGACGGGCTACCCCGCAACGCACCGGCGTCTCGCGCTGACTGTGGGTGATAAGGCCGAGCACGCCGCTCAGCTCTCCGCCGGCGGCCTGGGCCCAGTCACGGCGCAGGCGCGCGTTCTCAAGCACCGCCGCGACGGTGCCGTTGGCGTCCGCCGCCATCTCCTGCGCCGAGCGTCCGCGGGCCGACAGCTCGGCCCGCGCGTCGAGCTCGCCGGACCAGGGCGGTGGGCCGGCGTGGCCCGGCAGCAGCGCCTGCAGCTCGAGCCCGCTCGCCGACAGATGCAGCACGGCGCGCGGGATGGCCGCGTGCGCATCGAAGCGGCCGCTGCCCTCGAGGCTGCCGCCGGCGAGTTCGGCGTGGAGGTCGCGAACCTCGAGAATGCCCTGCTCGACACTCATCGTGGCGCTCAGCTGCCCGAGGGACCGCGCACCGGCCTCGAGCGCCGCGGCGCGATACGTCACGCGCCAGTCCGAGCGGCGCAGTCCGGCAAGCCGGAAAGGGGTGGCGGGCAGTCCGGGCACCACGGTCGCCGCCTGTGGCTGGCCGGCTGCACGCTCGCCCAGATCCTTCAGGCGCAGGCGCTGCGAATGCAGCGCACCGCGCACCTGCGTGCGACCGCTCGAGCTGTCCACCTGAAGCTCGCCCCCGAGGTCGCTGTCGCCGGATACGGCCGAGAGCTCGTGGTAACTGAACAGTGCGTCACTGCGCTCCAGGGTGCCGCTCAGTCGATACGCTCCCGTGGGGATCAGACGCAGGCCGACGAGGTAGTAGAGCTCCTGCATGTTCGGGCCGTGAATCTCGAAGCGGGTCTGCATCCGTCGAAAATCAAACGGCTGCTCGAAGTAGCCTGCGCCGCGCAGCTCGCTCGCGCCGGAGCGCTCGAGCAGCGTGTAGTGGTAGGGGTGCCCGCGGGCTGCGCCGGCGAGCGCATCGCCATCGATCACGAGGCTCGCGCGCCGGCCGTTGAGCAGGCCCTGGCCGGCAACGTGCAGCGTGGGCGGGCCCGATGCGGCGGCGGCCTCCCCCGCCGAGACCGTGCCGGTGAACTCCAGGTGCCGGCGCTCATCGCGCAGGTCCACCTGCGCATCCGGCATCTCGAGCGCGCCGATGAGCGGCGGGCCGGCGCCCACCTGCTCGTGTGCGCGCCAGTTGGCCCGGTCCTGCGCGTCGCGGCGCAGGTGCCAGCGCGCTCCCTCGAGGATCAGGCGCTCGATGCGCAGCGGGAGCAGGGACCATTGCCACGCGAGCTCGAGCTGGACCCGGGATATCTCGCCGAGCTGCCCGGGCGGGCTCCAGGGCGGGTTAGCGATGCTTACGTCGAGGGCGGTCAGGTGCGGGTGCACCGTGAGCAGCCGCAGCGTGAAGCCATTCAGGCGCACCTCGTGCCCGGTGCGCGCGGCAATGAGGTGCAGCAGCGGCCGCTTGGCCCAGAACGAGGCACTGCCCAAAAGCGCGATGAGCGCGGCCAGCGCCACCGCGCTTCCCAGCAGCAGACGGTGGCGCCGCAGGCTCAAGGCTTGCGCGGCGACGGGTGGCCGGCGCCGGTCCCGCTCACTTTGCCACGGCGCCCGGCGGTTTCCGCCTCGGCCATCTCCCGCGCTTCCGCCTCGCTGCGCGGCGCGGCCGCGCGCGCCGCAGCCTCGACATCGGTGTGGGCGACGAACTCTTCCACGTCATGGTCATAGCGGCGCGCCGACTCGTAGTCGCCCTCGCCCTGGACTGCGTCGTCCGTGGGCTGCTTGCGCGGCGGCTGCTTTTCCGTGCGCGGATCTTTCATGTGTGTCTCCTGGTCCGGACCGCTCGATCGGCCCGCGCGCAGCATGCCGTGTCGCGCCCGCCGGACGGGCAGGCGCAAAGCGAAAGGCGTGCGTCACCGCAACGCGTTGCGCTGTAGGCATTCTCTGGCGCGCGATGCCTCCGGGGCCGCGCTGCCACGGCTGAGGTATTGCGCCTAGGATGGCGCTCACGCTCACAGCGCCGCTGTGCGCAGGAAGCAGGCGTCGGGACTTAAGGAGGAAAGACATGGCACGAAGGATGCGAGGGGGGAAGAAGGCTGCGGCGAAGAAGGCGACGCGACGCGTCGTCGCCCGCGGCAAGGCGGTGCGCCGCGCGACGGTGAAGGGCGCGAAGCGCGTCAAGCGCGCCGCGAGCCGCACGACTCGCGCCGCGAAACCGCGGCGCACCGGCAGCGTGAAGGCTGCGGCGAAGCGCGTGCTGCGCAGCGCCGGCCGCACGGCGCGCGCCCTGGCGCGTGCCGGAGCTGCGCGAGCGGCCGAGGCCGGTCGCCGCGTCGCCGCCGGCGGCACCCGCACCGTGGCCCACGGCGTACAGAGCGCCGCACACAGCGCCGGGGATGCGACCGCCCAGGCTCTCGAGTCCGTGGCCGAGCGCATCGAGCCGGCCCGCGGCTGAGGGCTCAGCCGGCGGGAACGGCGGCCGCCGCCTTCGGCTCATGACAGCTGTCACAGCCGGTCACCGGGCCGTGACGAGTCAGAGGCGGCGGCGGATCTCGATGGCAGCCGAGGCAGAAGTCATGGAAGCGCGCCTCCGCCTGCACCTGAAGGGCAGGCGTGCTGCGGCGGTGGCAGGTCACGCAGGCCTCAGCGCCGGTGTCGTCGGCGAAGTTGTGGTGGCAGGTGAGGCAGTTCACGGCACGGTGCCGCTCGTGCGGGAATTCGAGCGGCAGCCGCGCCGCGCGCACCGCCAGGGATTCGCGCAGCCGTAGCCGCAGCGGAGCGCTCACAAGCGCCGCGCTCACGGCGGCCGTCGTGAGGGTGGCGAGCATGACCGGGAGCGCATAGCGGCCGAACACGAGCCGCGTGCTGAAGCCGCCGCGCGGCGGCGCCCGCGGGCGCGGGCGCAAAAGTCCGAGGAGCGCCGCGGCCGAGACGGCGATGTAGCCCATCACCGCGGGCAGGCCGCGCACGTAGCGCGCCGTCGTGAGCACGTGCATGGCCAAAAGCGCGATCAGCACTGCGGCGACACTGACGTGCAGCCCCTGGAACAGGCGGTGCCGGGGCCACAGGCGCACCCGCACGGCTGGCACGGCGAAGACGGTCAGGAACAGAAGCGCGCACAGCGCAAGCGCACCGGCCGCCTCGTAGAGTGGCAGGGTGGGCTTCAGATGCTCGCGCGCCGTGCGGTCGCTGCTGAGGACCAAGAGCACGTGCAGAGCGCTCGCCCCCAGCACCACCCAGCCGATCAGCTCATGGCGGGCCAGGGTCATTGGCGCCGGCCGCAGGGTGCGCGGGCGCACCGGCTTCAGCAGCAACACCAGCGCTGCGACCACGCCCACGGCGCCGGCGAGCTGGGCGGTCTCCCAGCCGAAACGGGCCGCCGTCCACGGCGGCCCGCTCATGGCGGCCCCTCGCCCGGCCGCGCTTGTGAGGCGCGCATTTGCCACCAGATTGTCAGTTGCCGCAACATGAGATCCCAGGAGGAGCGCAGCCGTGGCAACCGGGTGGGCCGGCGATAACGCCGTAAACGAGCAGATTGACGCGACGGTAAAGGACGGCATCCGCCGCGCCCAGAGCCGTCTGCCGCAGGGACCGTCACTGAGCCATTGTGCCAGCTGCGGCGCGCAGATCCCCGAGGCGCGGCGCGCCGCCGTCCCCGGCGTGCGCCTGTGCATCCGCTGCCAGGAAGCCGAAGACCGCGAGGCGGCGGCGTTCTCCGGCTACAACCGCCGCGGCAGCAAGGACAGCCAGCTGCGCTGAACAGCGCCGCTCTCATCATCGGTCCTCGTGCCGCGCCCGCGGCAGGAGCAGGGCGCTGCTGGCTGCCGCGAGCGCGCAGGCGCCCGCGCACACCCACAGCGCGATGCGGTAGGCCGCAAGCAGTGCCGGCCCCCGCGCAGCGAGCACGGCGCCCAAAAGTGCGGTGGCGACCAGGCCGCCGCCGCGGGCGACCGCATTGTTGATGCCCGAGGCCGCCCCCGTGTGCGCCCGATCCACCGCGTCGAGTACGGCGGTGGTGAGCGGAGCGACTGCGGCGCTCAGGCCCAACGCGATCAGAAGCAGCGGCGGCAGCACCTCGGTGAGGTAGTGCGCCTGCGCACTCAAGGCCGCCATCCATACAAAACCGGCTGCCACGGCGAGGGCGCCCGCGGTGAGCGGCACACGTGCGCCGATGCGGCCGGCGAGTGCCCCGAAGGATGGTGAGGCGGCGGCCAGAAGCAGCGGCAGGGGCAGAAGCGCCGCTCCGGCCGCCGCTGCCGGGTAGTGCGCCGCGGCGATGAGCACAAAGGGCAGCACCACCGACAGCGCCCCGAGCGCTGCGTACAGAAAGACCGTGAACAGCGTGAGCCCGATGAAACCCGGGGCGGCAAACAGCGCCAGCGGCATCATGGCGCGCTCACCGCAGCGCCGCTCGGTGCGGATGAACAGGACGAGCGCGGCGAGCGCGGCGAGCGCCGAGATCAGGTCCGCGCGGCCGAAGCCGCTCCGCCCGGCAGCGCTGGTGAGTGTCCAGGTGAGCGCGCCCAGCCCGGCGGTCGCCCACAGGGCCCCGGCCAGATCCAGGCGCGGCCCGGGCTCGCGCAGGTCGGGCGGGACGTCGCGGGCCGCGAGGGCGATCGCCGCTGCCGCGAGCGGCAGGTTGATGAGGAAGATGCCGCGCCAGCTGCCGAGGTCGACCAGCCAGCCCCCCAGCACCGGACCTGCGGCACCGAGTGCAGCGCCGGTTGCGGCCCAAACGCCCACCGCGCGCCCCTTGGCGGCCCCGCTGAAGGAGGCGCCGAGTATGGCGAGGCTGTTGGGCATGAGCAGTGCTGCGCTTACGCCCTGCAGGAAGCGCGCGACGAGCAGCGCCGACACCGCCGGCGCGAGCGCGCAGGCGAGCGAGGTCAGGCCGAACAGCGTCGTGCCGATCAGGAGCAGGCGCCGGCGTCCGAAGCGGTCTCCGGCGGCACCGCCCAGCAGCAGCAGTGCGGTGAGCGGCAGCAGATAGGCATTGATGATCCACTGCAGCTGTGCCGCATCGGCGCGCAGCGCGCGCCCGATGGCCGGCAGCGCGACATTGACGACCGAGCCGTCGACGAAGGCGAGGCTGGAGGCGAGTATGGTCGCCGCCAGCACCCGGCCAGGATGAGCCAGAGAGGGAGGGGCCGCAGGGCCCCCCGCCGCCGCGACGGGCGGGCTCACCGGCGCACCGTGCGGCCGACCGGTTGGTTCACGGCGGCTTGCCTTGTCGGACCGCGGCGGTCAGCTGCGCAGCCGCACGCCCTGCGGGTCGTACAGCGGCTCGATGCGCACCGTCGCGGTGCGCACATCCCCGAGGATGTCGATCTGGAACTGCTCCCCCTCGCGTGCCAGCGCGCTTGGAACGTAGCCGGCTGCGAGACTCTTGCCGATGCAGTGTCCGTAGGCACCCGAGGTCACGTAGCCGACGGCGTTGCCGTCCTTCATGATCGATTCGTAGCCGATGACCTCGGTGTCGGCCTCGGCCACCTCCATGACCACGAAGCGGCGCTTCGGCCCGGCGTCGCGCTCGGCTTGCGCTGCGGCGCGGCCGGTGAATTCGCCCTTGGTGAAGTCGACGAAGCGGTCAAGGCCGGTCTCGCCCGGGGTGTAGTCGGGCCGGAAGTCCTTATTGAATGAGCCGTAGCCCTTCTCCAGGCGCAGCGCCGAGAGCGCCCGGCCGCCGAAATGAACGAGCCCGAGCCGGCCGCCGGCCTCCCACAGATCCTCGTACAGCGTCTCGAAATAGTCCGGGGTCGTCCAGATCTCGTAGCCGAGCTCGCCGGTAAATCCGGCGCGGGTGAGGATCGCGGGGGCGAAGCCGACCGCGGTCTGCGCCACGCTGAAGAGCTTGAATGCGCCCTGGGACAGATCGATGCGCACCAGCGGCTCGAGCAGCGCCCGGGCGCGCGGGCCGGCGAGCGAAAAGCCGCACAGGGTGGAGGCCGCCGAGCGCACCTGCACGTCCGCCGGCGGCTGCGCCTGCGCAAACCAGCGCAGATGAAATTCCTCGGCGAAACCGGAGCCGACGATGAGATAGCGATCCTCGCTCAGGGCGGCGATGGACAGGTCACCCATGATCCGTCCGGCCGCGTTCAGCATCGGCGCGAGGCCCAGCCGGCCGGGGCGGGGGATGCGGCAGGCGAACACGCGGTCGAGCCAGGCGCGCGCCCCGGCTCCGGTGACCTCGTACTTGCCGTAGTTGGTGGTCTCGTAGAGGCCCACGGCGCTGCGCACCGCCAGGCATTCGCTGCGCACCACGGGGAAGGCCTCCGAGCGGCGGTAGCTCGGGGTCTCCACCGGCGCGGTGCCGCCCGGGGCGAACCACAGGGCGTGCTCCAGGCCGAAGTTCGCTCCCATCACCGCGCCGGCCGCCTTCAGACGCGCGTACAGCGGCGAGCGCCGCACCGGACGGGCCGCCGGCAGCTCCTCGTTCGGATAAGCGAGGCGGAAGCGGCGTGCATAATTCTCCGGCACCTTGATCGAGGTGTACTTGGGCGTGGCGAAGGCGCCGAAGCGGGCGACGTCCATGGAGATGATGTCCTGCCCCGGATCGTTCTGTGCCATCCAGCGCGACAGCACCAGCCCGATGCCACCCCCCTGGCTGAAGCCGGCCATCACCGCGCACGCCACCCAGTAGTTCGGCACCCCGCGCACCGGACCGACGAGCGGATTGCCGTCCGGGGCGAAGGTGAAGGGGCCGTTGACGGCCTTGCGGATGCCGACGCGGCCGAGCGCCGGAAAATGCCGGAAGCCGACCTCGAAGTAGGGCGCGAGCCGCTCGAAGTCCTCCGGCAGCAGCTGCATGGAGAAATCATCCGGCGTCTTCACGGGCGACCACACGATGCCGTGCGGCTCGTAGGTGCCGATCAGGCAGCCGCCGCGCTCCTGGCGCATGTAGATCTCGCCCTGGTAGTCGGTGGTGTTGACGATCTCACGCTCGCGGCCCCTGAGCTCGGGCACATCCTCGGTGAGCAGGTAATGGTGCTCCATCGCCAGTACCGGCAGCTCGATTCCCACCAGGTGGCCGACCTCGCGTGCCCACAGCCCCGCGCAGTTCACCACGTGCTCGGCGTGCACCGTGCCCTTGTCGGTGATGACCTCCCAGGAGCCATCGCGCCGCGGGTTGAGGGCGGTGACGCGCGTGAAGCGCTCGACCCCGGCGCCGAGCTTGCGCGCCGCCTTCACGTAGGCCTGCGTCGTACCGGAAGGGTCGCAGTGGCCGCCATCGGCGCGCCACAGCGCGCCGATGAAATGCGAGGTGTCGATGAGCGGATTGAACTCGAGCGCCTGCGCGAGCGTGATCATCTCGGTTTCCATGCCGAGGTAGCGGGCGCGCGAGCAGATCAGCCGCAGGCTGTCGAGCTCGCCCTGTGTTGCCGCCAGCATCAGGCCGCCGTTCGGGTGCAGGCCACAGGACTGGCCCGAGAGGGCCTCGATCTCCCGGTACAGATCGATCGTGTACTTCTGCAGCCGCGAGATGTTGGCCTCGCCGTTGAAGGTGTGCATGCCGCCGGCGGCATGCCAGGTCGAGCCGGAGGTGAGCTCGCTCTTTTCCAGCAGCAGCACGTCGCTCCAGCCTATTTTCGCCAGGTGATACAGCACGCTCGCACCGACCACACCCCCGCCGATGACCACGGCGCGCGCGGAAGACTTCATGTCGCTCCCTCTTCACCCATGTCTGAGAAACTGAAGCTCAGGGACTGAACCGTGATGCCCGGGGCGGCCGCCGCGAGCAGCCACTCGCGCACGTGCTGCGCGGTGCTCGAAGGCGTCAGCAGCAGCAGGCCATCGGGCAATGCCGCGAGTGTCACCGCGACCTGTGCGATCTGGGTCGCGGCGGCCATGCCGGCTGCGAATACGCGCGGCTCCAGATCCAGCCGGCACCCGGCGCCGAGCAGTGTGCGCGCCGGTGCGCCGGCAAGGAAGAACACCGCGAGCGCCGAGGACAGATCGACCACCGAGCCCTGGCCGTGACAGGCGCGCGCCCAGCGCGCCGCGGTGGCGCCCGCTGCCGCCGGCGCTGCGAGGATGAGCCAGCGCCCCGGACGCACGCTCAGCAGCAGCTGTCCCGGGGTCTGCAGGATGCGCCCGAAGAAGGGCAGGTCGACCCCGGCGATGCGGCGGCGCGCATCGGCGCTCAGGGTGCCGAAGACGCCGATCTCGACCACGTCGGCGGCGCAGGAGCCGAGCCGCAGAGCCCCCTCAGGCACGGACACGCAGGTTCTCCGGGTCGATGAAATGCGGGCTCGAGAGCTCGACTTCGAGACTCTCGCCGTGCACCGGCGAGACCGCGTTCAGGTGCGCACCGGTGCGCTGGCGTCCGCCCGCCACGAGCGCGAGTGCCACCCAGCCTTCGAGCTCGACCGAGGGGGTGGAGGAGGTCAGGTAGCCGAGGCTCGTCTGCGGCGACTCGGCGCTCACCAGCTGCATGCCGTTGCGCAGGCGGCGGGCGCGGTCGCGCGGCCGCACGCCCACCAGCTGCAGGCGCGCGGGGTCGGTGAGACCCGGGCGCTCGCTCAGGCGCCGGCCGATGAAGTCACCCTGCTTCTTCAGCATGCGTGCGAAACCCAGATCCTCGGCGCTGGTGTTGCCGTTGAGCTCGGCGGTGGTGACGTGCCCCTTCTCGATGCGCAGCGTGTTCAGGGCGTCGAGCCCGTAGGGGCGGATGCCGAGCGGCTCACCGGCCTGAAGCAGGGCCAGCCATGCGCTGCGCGCGTGGCGGGCCGGAACGGCGAGTTCGTAGGCGAGCTCGCCGGAGAAGGAGATGCGGAACACTCGCCCGGCGATGCCGGCGATCTCCGCCGCCGCGGCGGCCATGAACGGGAAGGCGGCGCTGCTGACATCGAGCCCGCTGACCACGGCGGCGATGACGTCGCGGGCGCGCGGACCTGCGACTGCGAACTGCGCCCACTGGTCCGCGACGTCGGTGATGTTCACGCGCAGCTGCGCGCAGTTGGCCTGCAGCTGGAACTCCAGGTGCTCGAGGACGGCGCCGGCGTTGGCCGTGGTCGTGGTCACGAGGAAGTGCTCGGGTCCCAGGCGCGTGGTAGTGCCGTCATCAAGGAGCATGCCGTCCTCGCGCAGCATGATCCCGTAGCGCGCCCGGCCGACCGGCAGGGTCGAGAAGGTGTTGGCGTAGACGAAGTCGAGGAAGGTCGCGACATCCGGGCCCTGCAGGTCGAGCTTACCGAGCGTCGAGACATCCGTGATGCCCACATGGGTGCGCACGTTGCGCGCCTCCGCGAGCACCGGATCCCAGCCGCGCTCGCGCGAGTACACCAGCGGCCGCAGCCACAGCCCCGTGCTCACGAAACTTGCCCCGGCCTGCGCGTGCCACTCGTGCAGCGGCAGGCGCCGCTTGGGCTTGAAGTGCTCGCGCACCTCAGCGCCCGCCAGCGCGGCGAAGGGCAGCGGCTGGAGGAAGGGCCGCGGCTTCGGCACCCCCACCGCCGCGACGCTCACGCCGCGTGCCGCGGCGAGCACCGCGCTCCCGGTCAGTCCGCCGATGCGGCCCTGGTCGGTGGCCATGCCGTGGGTGGTGTAGCGCTTCATGTGCTCGAGGTGCTCATAGCCCTCGCGCTGCGCCAGGCGCACGTCATCGCTCGTGACATCGTTCTGCAGGTCGACGAAGGCCTTGCCGGTGCCGCGCACTTCCCACAGGGGGGCGGCGGCACTGCGCGCCGGATCGTCCGCCGGCGGGCGCAGCGCGTGCGGCAGCGGTGCGCGCGCGAGGCTCGCGGCGAGACTCACCGCGGCCGCGTGGCCATCGGCGCAAGCGGCGGCGAGGCCGCTGCCGCCGGCGGCGGCGCCGCAGAGCGTGCCGAGCGCGGCCGGCAGCTCACTCAGGAAGCCGATGCGTGCCTCGTCCCACTGCGCGCTCGCGCCGAGCTGCGTAGCCAGCTGCACCGCGGGGGAGAACCCGCCGCACACCCACACCCCGTCGGTCGCCAGCTCGGTGCCGGCGCCGCCCGCCTGCGGGGCGATGTGTACCGCGTGCACCGCATCCTCGCCGTGCACGGCGCTGACCACCGCGCCCGCGTGCACGGGGATGCCGAGGGCGCGGGCGCGCTCCTGCGCGGCCGAGCGCGGGCGTATGTCGATGACGGCGGCGCAGGCGCCGCCGGCTGCCTGGAGCGCGAACACGCTCTCGTAGGCCTCGTCGCTTGAGGTGAACAGCACCGGGCGCTGCGCGCAGGCGACGCCGTAGCGACGCAGGTACGCGTGCGCCGCCCCGGCGAGCATGACCCCGGGACGGTCGTTGCCGGCAAAGGCGACCAGCCGCTCGGTGGCCCCCGTGGCGATGAGCACGCGGCGGGCGCGTATGACGTGCAGCCGCTCGCGCAGCCCGGTGGCCGCAGCCCGCGCGCTCGGTGCGAGCGTCTCGAGCGCTGCAAATACACCGTGACCGTAGGCGCCCACCACCGCCGTGCGGGTGAGCACCTGCACGTTCGGCAGCGCGGCGAGGGCGGCCGCGCAGCTCGCGCGCCAGGCGTCCCAGCGCGCATCGAGCAGCGTGCCGCCGCCGAGCACCGCGTCCTGCTCGGCGAGCAGCACCCGCAGGCCGGCAGCGCCGAGGGCCTGCGCCGCCGTAAGCCCGGCGGCACCGGCGCCGACGATGAGCACGTCCGCATGTGCGTGGCGGGTCTCGGCCGGGGCAGCGTGCGCGGGCACGATGGGTACCAAGCGCCCGAGGCCCGCCGCGCGGCGGATGAGCGGCTCATACACCTTCTCCCAGGCCCAGGCCGGCCTCATGAAGGTCTTGTAGTAAAAGCCGGCCGGCAGGAAGCGGCCGAGGAGATTGTTCACCGCCAGCACATCGAAGCGCAGCGACGGCACGCCATTCTGGCTCAGCGCCTGCAGGCCCTCGTGCAGCGGCAACAGCGTCGCGAGCACGTTGGGCTCGCGCCCGGCGGCGGTCATCAGATCGATGAGCGCGCACGGCTCGTCTGCCCCGCAGGTGATGACCCCGCGCGGGCGGTGGTATTTGAAGCTGCGGCCGAGGACGCGCACGCCGTTCGCGAGCAGCGCCGAGGCGAGCGTGTCGCCCTCGAGGCCGGCGTAGCTGCGGCCATCGAAGCGGAAGCGGATCTCGCGGCCGCCCGCGGTGAGCACTCCTGCCGTGAGCCGGGACGCGCCGCTCACGGTCCATCCTGCGGCACGGACACGGTTTCCTGGGCGGCGGCCACGGCATGGATCTCGTGGGTCACGGTGTGACGCACGACCTTGAGCAGGCGCCGGCAGCCACCGACGTGCAGCCACCACTCGGTGTGCCAGCCGTGCGGGTTGCTGCGCGCGTACACGTAGCTGACGAAGGCCTCGAGCGGCGCGTGCGGATCGGGACGCGGGCGGCGTGGCGTCGCCGCGGTAACGGAATTCCGTTTCATCGCGCACGCCGCACCAGGGGCAGGGGATCCGCAGCATGGCTCAGTGTGCGAACGGGAACGGCCCGGCGCCGCGCTCATCGAGCGTGCGGCCCTGCGCGAAACGCTGCAGATCCAGGTGTGCGGCGAGCGGATGCGCTTCCCCGGTTGCGATCAGGTGTGCGGTGGTGTAGCCGCCGGCCGGTATGGCCTTGAAGCCGCCGTAGCACCAGCCGCCGTTCAGGATCAGGCCCGGGACCGGGGTCCTGGAGATGATGGGGGAGCCGTCCATGGACATGTCCATGACGCCGCCCCACTGGCGCAGCACCTTCACGCGCGCCAGTCCCGGCAGCAGCGTCACCGCCGCGGCAGCCACTTCCTCGGCCATGGGCAGCGTGCCGCGCTGGCCGTAGGTGTTGTAGCCGTCGATCGCGCCGCCGAAGACCAGGCCTCCCTTGTCGGACTGGCTGATGTAGAAATGTCCGGCGCCGTAGGTGAGCACGACATCGAGCACCGGTTTCAGGGCCTCGGTGACGAAGGCCTGCAGCACGTGGCTCTCGATCGGCAGGGTGAGTCCGGCGAGCGCGGCGAGGCGCGAGCTGCTGCCGGCGACGGCCAGACACACGCAATCCGCGCCTATGCGGCCGCGGCTGGTGAGCACAGCGCTAACGCCTTCCCCGTTGCGCTCGAAACCTGTGACCTCGCACTGTTCGATGATGTCGACGCCGAGATCAGAGGCGGCCCGCGCGTAGCCCCAGGCGACGGCGTCGTGGCGTACCGTGCCGCCGCGCGGCTGCAGAAATCCGCCCAGCACCGGGTAGCGGCCATTGTCCAGATCCACCAGCGGCACGCGCGCGCGCACCTGCGCGCGCGAGAGCTCCACGGCATCCACGCCCAGCAGGCGCATCTGGTTGGCGCGGCGCGTGAACAGGTCGCGCTGCGCCTCGGTATGGAACAGGTTCAGGGTGCCGCGCTGACTCACCATGGCGTTGAAGTTCAGGCTCTGCTCCAGCCCCTCCCACAGCTTGAGCGAGAATTCGTAGAAGGCGATGTTCGCCGGGTGGAAGTAGTTCGAGCGCACGATGGTGGTATTGCGGCCCACGTTGCCGAGCCCGAGCGGGCCGCGCTCGAGCACGGCGACATCGGTGATGCCGTGGTTGCGCGCCAGGTAGTACGCGGTGGCGAGGCCGTGGCCGCCGCCGCCCACGATCACCACGCGGTAGGCGTCCCTGGGTTCGGGCTTCGCCCAGGCGTGCGTCCAGCCGCGCTGGCCGCTCAGGCCCTCGCGCAGCAGGCGCAGCGCGGAATAGCGGCCACTTTTGGGGCGGGGAGCGGCCGGGCCGGCCGCAGGCGGTGCGCTCATGTGCCGCGCATGATAAGGCCGCGGCCGCGCCGGCACACGTGTGGCGCGGCCCGCTTGACGGGCGCGTCGGCACAGGACAACGTGTCCGCAACGGCCGCACGGCGCTCTGCGGAGCGCAGGTCTTGTACGGGTCCGACGCCGCTGTTGTACGGGAAGCATCGCCGGAAGATGACCGAGTGAGCCAGCCGCGCCGACGGGCCCTGTGGGGCGCAATCGCGCTGCTGCTGCTCGGCACGCTCGCGCACGCCTCCGTCGTCGTGTCCTCCAAGCTCGACAGCGAAGCCACCATGCTCAGCCAGATGGTGCGCCTGCTGCTCGAGGCTCACGGGGTCGCCACCATCGACCGCACCCGCATCGGTGCGACCCCCGTGGTGCGCAGGGCGCTGCTCACCGGGGAGGTGGACCTGTACGTCGAGTACACCGGCAATGGCGCCTTCTTCTTCAACGACAGCGCCGACCCCGCATGGAAGGATCTCGCCGCCGGCTATGCGCTCGGTGCGCGCCTGGATGCACAGAGGAACCAGATCGTGTGGCTGCCGCCGGCGCGCGCCGACAATACCTGGGCGCTCGCCATCCGCCGCGACGTGGCGCAGGCGCACGGTTTGCACAGCATGAGTGACTTCGGGCGCTACGTGGCGCGCGGCGGGGAGGTGGTGCTCGCCTGCTCGGCGGAGTTCGCCAATGGCGGCACGCTGCGCGCGCTCGAGCGCACCTACGGCTTCAGCCTGCAGCCCGCACAGAAGATCGTGCTCGCCGGCGGTGAGACCGCGGCCACCATCCGCGCCGCCGCCGCGCGCACCAACGGCACCAATGTTGCGATGGTATACAGCACCGACGGCGGCATCGAGGCCGCCGACCTCGTGGTGCTCGAGGACGACAAGCACGAGCAGCCGGTTTACGCGCCGGTGATCCTGGTGCGGGCGAGCGTGCTCAAGAGCTATCCGCAGATCGGCACCATCGTGGCGCCACTCATGCGCTCGCTGACCACGGAAGTGTTGCGCCACCTGAACGAGCGCGTGCAGATCGATGGCGAGTCTGACCAGGAGGTGGCGCGCGCCTACCTGGTGGTCCAGGGCCTCTTGAAGTAGCGCCCGAGCGATGGACTCTGGAATCGAAGTCGAGGAACCGCCGCACGCTCCTTGCCCATCTCGACCGGCTGGGAGCGCTGCTGAGCGTTGCGGGTGCCGCGGCGGTGCTCGCCGGCCCGTTCGTGCTGGTGAAGTCAAACCGCATCATGCCCGGGGACCCCCTGAGCCTCGGGGCGCTCCTGCCGCTGCCGGTCATCTGGGCCAGCATCGCCGCACTGGCGGTGGCGGCGGCCGTCGCCGTGGCCTCGCGCAATCCGCACCTGCGCCTGGTCGTCGCGCTCATCGCGCTCGCGCTGCTCGGTGCAGCGCTCGCCCTCGCCGCCGATGCGCTCACGCCCCCGGGTAACCGGGTCGTGCGCATCGCCCCCGGCGCCGGATTCTGGCTGCCGCTGATCTGTCTGGGGCTGCTGGCTACCGATGCGCTCACGCGGCTCCGGCCCAGGCCGGCCGCGCGCGTGCTGTACCTTGCGCTGGCGCTCGCCGCGCTGGTGCTGGTGCTGGCGTCCGGGGCGTTCGAGCACCTGTCGATCATGCGCGAGTACGCCATCAACGCGGCGCGCTTCTGGCACGAGCTGCGCCGGCACGTGCAGCTCGCGCTCGGCTCGCTTCTGGCGGCGGCGCTGGTTGGCCTGCCGCTGGGGATCTTCTGCCACCGCGTGCCGCGCGTGCGCGAGGGGATCCTCGGCACGCTGAATGTGATCCAGACCGTGCCGGCGATCGCGCTGTTCGGCATCCTCATGGCGCCGCTCGGCGCGCTCGCCGCCGCGGTGCCGCTGGCGGCGCAGCTGGGGATCCGCGGCATCGGCGCGGCGCCGGCGGCGCTGGCGCTGTTCCTGTATTCGCTCCTGCCGATCGTCGCCAATACGGTGCTGGGCTTGAAGCGCGTCTCGCGCGCCGCGGTCGAGGCGGCGCGCGGCATGGGCATGACACCGGCGCAGGTACTGTGGCGCGTCGAGCTGCCGCTCGCCCTGCCGGTCATCCTCACCGGCATACGCGTCGTACTGGTGCAGAACATCGGCATGGTGACGGTGGCGGCGCTGATCGGCGGCGGGGGCCTCGGCACCTTCGTCTTCCAGGGAATCGGCCAGACGGCGATGGACCTAGTGCTCCTCGGCGCCATCCCGATCGTGGTGCTGGCCTTTTGCGCCTCGGTGACGCTCGGGGCGCTCGTGGAAGCGCTGGACCGGACACACGCATGATCAAGATCGAGAACCTGAGCAAGCGCTACGGCGCCACCACCGTGGTCGATGAGGTCTCGATGCAGATCGAGAGCAACTCCATCACCGTGATCGTCGGCACCTCCGGGTCGGGCAAGTCGACCCTGCTGCGCATGATCAATCGTCTGGTCGAGCCGAGCGGCGGCCGCGTGCTGCTCGAGGGGCGCGATACGCGCGCGGAGCCGGCGCACCTGCTGCGCCGCCGCATCGGTTATGCCATTCAGGGTCACGGCCTGTTCCCGCACCGCACCGTCGCCGAGAACATCGCCACGGTGCCGAAGCTCTTGAAGTGGGATGCCGCGCGCGTGAGCGCACGGGTGCGCGAGCTGCTCGAGGTGTTCCAGCTCGACCCGGCGCAGTACGCCGGCGTCTTCCCGCATCAGCTCTCCGGTGGCCAGCAGCAGCGCGTCGGCGTGGCGCGCGCCCTCGCCGCGGAGCCGGCGGTGTTGCTCATGGACGAGCCCTTCGGCGCTCTCGACCCGATCATCCGCGCCAAGGCGCAGGAGGACCTGCGCGACATCCAGCGCCGCTTCGGCACTACGGTGGTGCTGGTCACCCACGACATGGACGAGGCCTTCCTCCTGGGCGACCGCGTCGCGGTCATGAGTCAGGGGCGTCTTCTGCAGTACGACCGGCCGGCGGTGCTGCTTACCCGTCCGGCCGACCCGTTCGTGTCGCGCCTGACCGGGCTCGCCGACCGGGCGATCCGCCTGCTCTCGCTCACCACGGCCGGGGAGGTGGCCGAGCCCGGGGAGTCTTCCGGCCCGCAGATCTCCGCGAGCGCCTCGCTGCGCGAGGCACTCTCGGAGATGCTGTGGCGCGGTGCAGACTCGGCCCGCATCGTGGATGCGCAGGGGCACCTGCGCGGTCGTGTGACGGTTGCGGCGGTGCTTGCGCACGGGCGGCCGGGCTGATGCGCGCGGCGACCGTGCTGCGGCTAGCGGCGCTCGCCCTGCTGGTCAGCTTTCTTGTGGTCCCGCAGCGCTTTGCGCCGCTGTTTGCGCCGCTCAATGAGCCCGGCGTCCCGCCGATCTACGACCAGGGGAACCTCCTGTCGCTCGCCCTCGCGCACCTCGGCACGGTGTGTGCGGCGGCCGCAGCGAGCGCGCTGGTGGCGGTGGGGCTGGGGATTTTCGTTACCCGGCCGAGCGGGCGCGAGTTCCTGCCCCTGTCGAGGACGCTGGTGAACATCGGGCAGACCTTCCCGCCGGTGGCGGTGCTGGCCGTGGCGGTGCCCCTGGTCGGCTTCGGGGAGAAGCCCACCCTGATCGCGCTTTTTGCCTACGGACTGCTGCCGATCTTCGAGAACACCATCATCGCGCTGCAGACCACCCCGCCGGCCGTTCTGGAGGCGGCGCAGGGCGTCGGCATGAGTGCCTTCCAGCGCCTCGTCTCCGTCGAGCTTCCCCTGGCTATGCCATTGATTTTAGAGGGAGTAAGACTGTCACTGGTGATCAATGTGGGCACGGCTACCATCGGCTCGACCGTGGCCGCGAAGGGACTGGGGGAGGTCATCATCGCCGGGCTTCTGTCAAACAACACCGCCTTCATCCTGCAGGGGGGGCTGGTGACCGCGCTCATGGCGGTGCTGCTCTACGACGCCATGGCCGCCTTCGAACGCCGGGTGTGCCGCGCGGTCCAAACCGACTGAGACCGGCCTCGCGATTCCACGCGCTGCCCTTTGCCACGGCCACGGACTAGGTAGAATCCACCTCAATAGCCCTGCGGTGCGGGTACATAGTGGAAGTGGCTGAGTCCCCATGTTCCGTAGCACCGGACGGGGCCTGTTCTTCCGCCGCCTGAGGACCCGCAGACGATGACCGCCCCCGCCGCCACCCTGACCGAGCGCCCCACGCGGCGCACTCTGGAGTGGCAGACGCTGCTGCTGCTCGCAGTGGTGTACGGCACCTGGTTCACCTTCACCGCCCACTACGCACACTGGTCGCACTGGATCGTCGTGCCGGCCGTGGCGCTCGCCGTCACCCTCTACAGCTCACTGCAGCACGAGATCGTGCACGGCCATCCCACACGCTGGTTTCGCGTCAACCGCCTGCTCGGCATGGCGCCGCTCACCCTGTGGCTGCCGTACGATCGCTACCGCACTCTGCATCGCACTCATCACAACGACGAACGGCTGACCGATCCGCTCGATGACCCGGAGTCGTTCTACTGGCATCCGAAGGAGTGGGAGCGCCTGAGCAGTTTCAGCCGCCTGGTGCTGCGCATCCAGCAGACTCTCGCTGGGCGCATCCTGATCGGCGCCTTCTGGCGCATCGGCGCCTTCCTCTACGCCGAGGTTCGCGGCGTGTGGCGCGGCACCGAGGGGCTGCGCGGCGTGTGGCTCGAGCACCTCCTGTGGTGTGTGCCGGTCATCGTGTGGCTGAAGTTCGTATGCGGCTTCCCGCTGTGGCTGTATTTCCTCGCGGTGGTGGTGCCGGCAAACGGGGTGCAGCTGATCCGCTCCTTCGCCGAGCATCGCGCGCGGCCCGGCACGCCCGAGCGCGTCGCCATCGTCGAGGACTCCTGGATCCTCGGGCCGCTGTTCCTGTTCAACAATCTGCACTCCCTGCATCACGAGTCGCCGCTGGTGCCCTGGTACGAGTACCCGGCGCGCTACCGCGTGATCCGCGAGCGCCTGATCGCCGCCAACGGCGGCCTGGTCTACCGGACCTATTTCGACGTCGCGCGGCGCTATCTGTTCCGCTCGCACGACGTGCTGCTGCACCCGACCGGGCGCGTGCCGCTCACTTCCGCCTAAGCGGGTCCACTCAGGCCGGCGTGAGATAGCCGGCAGCGCGCGCCTCACGGTCCCACTGCAGGAGCACGGCATAGTCGGCCGCGCTCAGCGGCGCAAATCCCTCGATCAGCAACGGCTCGGCGAGCGCGGCGAACCAGCTCTGCGTGCGCGCCGCGGCGAACGCCGCACGCAGCCGCTTCAGCGCCGGCCGGGGCAGGGCGGCGGCGGCGACGAAGCCCGGGATCGGAGTGAGCGGGGTCGAGGCGAGCACGCGTACCCCGGCGGTGAGCGCGGGTGCATGGCGCGCGATCAGCAGGTGCCAGTAGGCATCCAGCGGGCCGATGTCGATGCGCCCGTCGCGCACCGCATCGAGCACCGCGCGCGCGGTGATGAGTTCGCCCGCGACGTGAGCATAGAGGGTGCGGCGCTGCGCGCTTAGGTGAGGCAGCAGCTCGTGCCGGAAGGCGTTGAATCCGGACTGCGAGTGCGCGACGGTCCAGCCGGCGCGGCCGCCGAAGCTGTCTTCCAGAGAGCGGTACGGGCTGTCGCTGCGCACGATGAGGTCGCTGCGGTACACCGCCCGACCCTGCGCCCAGCCCGCGCGCGGCACGGGAGCGGCGAGCGGCACGACGTCGGCCATCTGCAGTGCCAGCGGGTAGCCGCACATGAACACCGCGCCGAGATCGGCGCGGCTCCACAGCCGCTCGAGCGGCTGCGGCGCCGGATACGGCAGGTAGTTGAGTGCCACGTCCGCATCGGCGGCGATGTGCGCCAGCAGCGCGCGCCAGGCGGCCTCAACTTCCGGGGTCACCGAGTACATGCGCGCGTTGGCGATCCACTCGCTCACAGCTTACGCTCGCTTGCGGCGACTCAGGCGGCGCTCGAGAGCTCGGCGCTGCGGCGGGCGACGTAATCGCTGATCGCCTCGCGCACCGCGGCATCCAATGGCGGCGGCGTGTACTCGGCGAGCATCTTCTTCCAGATACCCGTGGCCCGCGCGGTGGCATTGCGCGCGCCGGCGTCGCGCCAGTTCTCGAAGTTCGACCAGTCCGAGAGGAGCGGCCGGTAGAAGGCGGACTCGTAGCGGGCGAGGGTGTGCGAGGCGCCGAAGAAGTGTCCGCCGGCTGCGATCCCCTTGATGGCCTCCACCGCGAGGTCATCGTCGCTGAAACTCACCTTCTTCAGGATCTCCGCCCAGTTCCGCAGCAGCTCCGCATCCACGATGATCTTCTCCAGTGAGGCCGACAGCCCGCCCTCGAGCCAGCCGGCGGCGTGGTTGATCAGGTGACTGTGGCTGAGGATCGCGGCCTGCAGCGAGAAGGCCGTCTCGTAGGTCGACTGCGCATCCACCATCGGCGAGGCGTTCACCGCGCTGGTGCGTACCGGCAGCTTCAGGCGCCGCCCGATCTGCGCGCCGGCGATCACGGCATGCACGTACTCGGGCGTGCCGAAGGCCGGCGAGCCGGTGCGCATGTCGACGTTGGAGGTGAAGCCGCCCATGACGCACGGCGTGCCCGGGCGGATCAGCTGGCACAGGGCCACCACCGCGAGCGCCTCGGCGGTCTGCTGTACGAGTGCGCCGGCGAGGGTGACCGGGGCCATCGCGCCCATCAGCGTGAAGGGGGTGATCACCACGCACTGCCCGTGGCGCGCCATGACCATGATGTTGTCGAGGATTTCCTCATCGACACGGCGCGGCGAGTTGACGTTGGTCACCGTCATGAGGGTCGGGCGCAGGGCGAGATCCTCCACCGTGCAGCCGTGCTCGAGCGCCGACATGGCGATGGCATCCTCGGCCTGGATGCCGCCGATGCCGCGCGCCGCCCAGACGATGTCGGCGCACTCGATGTGCGCCTGGTAGGTCGCGAGGTGGCGCACCGCGACCGGCACGTCCACGGGCTCCACCACGATGCCGCCCTGCCAGTGCAGGACCCCCAGGGCGTGGGTGAGCTTCAGAATGTTGCGGAAGGCCTCCAGATCGCCGTAGCGGCGGCCGCCCTCCTCGTCGCGGATGTTCGGGGCCCCGTTGACGGGACCGAAGTTGACGACGCTGTCGCCGACGTGCAGGTCGCGCGCCGCATTACGGGCGCGCAGGACGAAGCGCTCGGGGGCGCAGCTGAGCTGGGCCTCGATCAGATCGCGACCGAGCCGCACCATCTGCGTCGACTCATCGACCGGAGCGCCGGCGGCGGCGTACACCGCCCGTGCGGCGGGGCTGCGGATCTCCAGACCCGCTTCCTCCAGGACCTGAAAGGCCGCGTTGAGGATGCGCTCGAGCTGCTCGGCGCTCAGGACCTCAAGCGGCGGCCATGGCGGGGTAAGGCGCGGCAGCGGCGCAAACGACGGCCCGGTCGTGCGCGGGGCGCGGCCGCGCTCGCGACGGCGGGAGACAGGGGGCTCGCTCATTCACACTCCGCAGCCGCGCAGCGGCCGCAAGGCCAAGCCGCCAGATGCTACGCAAGCCGGGGAGCGCTTGTCGAATGCGCGCCGGCGGGACCGCAGCAGCCCTGCGGTCCCGGAGCGGGGAGCCACTCAGCGCCGCAGGGGCTCGTTCAGGTCGGAGCTGGCGAAGCGTCCGGAGGCATCCGAGAAGACGATCTCCACGCGCCGGTTCTGCTGGCGCCCCGCGGCGGTGTCGTTGGTGGCGACGGGGTAGCCCTTGCCGCGGCCGATGGCCCGCACGCTGTCGGCCGGCACGCCGCGGCTGATCAGGGCCGCGGCCACCGCATCCGCGCGTCGCTGCGAGAGGGCGTCGTTGTACTCATCCGAGCCGCGGCTGTCGGTATGCCCCTCGATCACCACGCGCGCCTGCGGGTTCTCCTTCATGACGCCGGCGAGGCGGTCGAGCGTCAGATCCGCGCCCGGTTTCAAGGTGGCGCGGCCGGTGTCGAACAGCACGTCGCCCAAGGTCACGACCATGCCGCGGTCGGTCTGCTTGGCCTGCAGTGCCGCCAGCTCCGCCTGGGTCGCCGCCAGTTGCGCCTGGGCTGCCTCGGCCTCGCGCGCCCGTTGCGCGAGCAGGATGCGGTTGCGCTCCTGATCGGCACGCGCCGCCTCCTCGCGCGCCTGCAGCGCCGCGACGCGCGCCTCGCCGGCCTGGGCGTGCCGCTCGGCGAGATAGGCGAGGTGGTCAATCACCTCCATCGGACGCTTCTGCTGGAGCGCAGTTTCCGCGTCCTGCAGGCGCGCACGCGCCTCCTGCAGATCCTGCGCGGCCGCCTGCTGCGCCAGGGGCTGCTGGCCGAGCGCCTGCACTTCGGCGCGGGCGCGCTCCAGGCGGTCACTGGTAGGCGGTGTCGAGGCGCACGCGCTCAGCAGCAGTGCGCCTGCGGTGATGATGACGAGTTGCTTCATGACGGACTCCTTGGGCGCACGGCTTACGGCTGCGGAGGCGGCGGCGGGGGCGGCGGTGGCGGCGGGCTGCTGGCGTCCGCCGCGCGCTCGGTCTCGCGCTGCAGCGTCGAGTTGTCGCGCGCCACCTGGTTGGCGGCATGCTCGGCCTCGCCCGCCGCGGCACGGGCGCTGGCGAGGTCGGCATCCACGGCGGCGTTCTCTGCGTCCGTGCGCGCGTTCAGGTAATGCTTCTCGCCATAAGCGCGCTCGGCAGCATCGAGCTCGCTGTGCGCGCGCTGCAGGTCGTCCGCGGCGTAGCGCTGCGCGCTGGACTTGTCGGCCTGGCTAACCAAGGTATGGGCGCGCGCCATTTCCTCGCGCGGCGGCGCGCCCTCATCGGCGCAGCCACTCAGCGCGGCGGCGGTCAGGGCCGCGGCGGCGGCCAGCACAATCCGGTGCCTCATGATGGGATCCTTCCCGTTTCGTAGGGTGTGTCGGTTCAGCTACATCATGGCGGTGCCAGGGGTGGTGCGGGTGTCGGCGCAGACCGCTGCCGGAGCCGCGCAGCACACATGAGCGGCGTCGGCCTCGTCTGACGTCGCGTGCCTGGCGTGGCGCGCCAGCCACATGAGCGGGCGCGATGCCGTAGACTCACGGCCCGATGTCCGCAACGCGCAACCTGACTTCTCCTGAGCTCGTTCAGGCCTTCCAGGCCGACGGCGCGGTAGTGCTGCGCGGGCTCTTGAGTGCCGCCGAGGTCGAACTGCTGCGCGCCGGGATCGATGCGAACCTCGCCACGCCCAGTGTGCGTGCCAAGGTGGCGAGCCGGCGCGAGGATCCGGGCTACTTCGTGGAGGACTTCTGCTGCTGGAGCGAGAATGCGCGTTACCGCGCCTTTATTTTCGGCTCCGCGCTCGGTGAGGTGGGGGCCGCCCTCATGGGCAGTCGCGAGGCGCGCCTCTATCACGATCACATGCTGACCAAGGAGCCGGGCACGCAGGCGCGCACGCCCTGGCATCAGGACCAGCCGTACTACAACATCGAGGGTCGCCAGAACTGCAGCTTCTGGATCCCGGTCGATCCGGTTGACCGGGCCACAACGCTCGAGTTCGTCGCCGGCTCGCACCGCGGGCCCTGGCTCATGCCGCGCTCCTTCATGGACGATCAGGCGCGGTGGTTCCCGGAAGGCTCACTGAGCGAGCTGCCCGATGTCGAGGGTCGCCGTGGGGAGTACCGCATCCTCGGCTGGGAGCTCGAGCCGGGGGATGCGGTGTGCTTTCACATGCTGACGCTGCACGCCGCGGGCGGGGTGGCTCCCGGGCGCAGGCGGCGCGTGTTCTCGGTGCGGCTCACCGGCGATGACGTGCGGCACGCGCCGCGCGGCTGGGCCACCTCGCCCGAGTTCCCCGGGCTCGAGCGCGAGCTGCCGGCGGGTGCGCCGCTCGAGCACGCGCTGTTTCCGCGCCTGTGGCCGCCGCCTCAGCCGTGATTTGACGGCTTCGGTGCAGGGGCCTCGGCCGCGATCACACGCACGGCCTGGCCGGCGGCGAGCCGCTCCGCGCCGCGCACCACGAGGCGGTCGCCCGCGGCCAGAGGGCCGCGCACCTCCACCGCATCGGCGACGCCCGCTCCCGGGGTGACGTCCAGCTGCTCGACGGTGTTGGCGCGCGTCACGCGCAGTACATAAGAGCGGTTCTGGCGGATGACCAGGGCATCGCGCGGCACGGTGACGACGCTGCGCTCGGCTCCGAGCGGCAGGCTCACCTCCACGGGCGCCCCTACCAGCCAGTCCGCGCCCTCGAGGCGCACCCGCACCTCGAACTGCCGCGAGCGTTCATCGCCCACCGGCACCACGGTGCGCACGGTGCCGCGCCGCTCCCCGCCGCGCTCGCGCACCCCGACCGTCTGGCCGGGATGCACATTGGCGGCGAGATCGAGCGAGGCGGTGGCGCGCGCCTCGACATCCTGAGTATTCACCACCCGCGCGGTCGCTGCGCCGACCTGCACGAACTCACCGCGCTGGATGAAGCGCTCGGTCACTACGCCCGGGAAGGGCGTGCGGATGACCGACTGATCGATCTCGTACTGTGCCTGGCGCAGCTGGGCATCGGCGCGCTCGACATCGTCGTTCGACACCTCGCCCTGGGCGCGCGCGTCATCGAGCTGGCTGGCACTCAAGGCCTGCGTCGCCGCCAGGCGGTTGAAGCGGTCGAGCTGCGAGCGCGCCACCTCGTGCTGTGCACGGGCGCGCGCCAGCTGCGCCTTCAGATCCTCCAGCCGCAGGCGCGGCAGGGTGTCATCGAGGCGCGCGATCGGCTCGCCTTCCTTGACCCGCGAGCCGACCTCCGCGATCCAGGTCACGCGCCCGGCGATCACGCTGGCGATGCGGGCGTCGGCACGGCTGACCACCGAGCCGGGTATCCAGCTCTCGGGAGTCACCGGGCGCACGCTCACCGTGCCCACCTCCACCGCGACGCGTTCGCCGGACTCGGCGGCGGCCAGCGGCAGCGCCGCGGTGGCGCTGGCAAGCAGGAACAGCACGTGCGGGCGTGGCATGGAACTTCCTTCGCGCGCTAAGTGGCGGCGGGCGCGGCGCGCGGCGCCGGCACGCGGCGCCTCAGGGCTTCGGGCTGCGACAGGCGCATCAGCGCCGGGATCAGAACCAGGCTGAAGATCAGGCTCACGACCACGCCGCCGATATTGACGGCGGCGAGGCCGCGGTAGATGACGCTCCCGGGCCCGGGATTGATGGCCATCGGCAGCGCCCCCAGGGCGCCGGTGAGCGTGCTGGCGAGGATCGCCCGCAGGCGCTGCTTGAGCCCGGCGCGGATGGCTTCCTCGAGGCCCACACCCTCGCCCTCGACCGTACGCACCGCGGCCACGAGCAGGATGGCGTGGTTGATGATGACGCCGATCATCATCACGAACCCGATCATCGACAAAAGATCGAGTGCCTGGAACTTCACCACATCGAGCAGGCGCAGCCCGAACACGCCGCCGATCAGTGCCAGCGGCACGGTGAGCAGCACGATCAGTGCATCGCGCAGCGAGCGGAACAGCACGGTCATCAGAAGCAGCAGCACCACCAGCGCCATGCCGAACACGCGGCTCATGGCGGCGAGCGTCTGACTCAGGCTGTCGGCGCTGCCGGCGAGCCGCAGCGAGCCGTCCGGCGGCAGCTGCGCGCGCAGCTGCGGCAGCACCTGGGTGTCGATGATCTGCAGCACCTTCTCCAGCGAGAGCGCCGCGGGCGGATCGACGGTGAGCGTGACGGTACGGCGATGGTTCAGGCGGCGGATCGCCGGGGGCCCGAGCACGGTCGAGAGCCGCACCAGATCGCCCAGGCGCACGGTGAGCCCGGTCGGGGTGGCCAGCGGCGCATCGGCGATCTGCTCGGGCGTCTCGCCCTGGCTGGAGCGCAGGATGATCGGCAGGCGCGACTTGCCGTCGAAATACTCCCCGAGCCAGGCGCCCTGGCCGACGGTGCTCACCAGGGTGCCGACCGCCGCGCGGTCCCAGCCGAGCTCGGCGATACGCCGATCATCGGGATCGGCGTGCAGCTCGAGCCCGGCATCCTCGGGGTTCGGAAAGGACAGCACGGTCGCCCCCGGAAACACTTTCTCCAGGAGTGTGCGGCCGGCGAGCGCCACGCGGTTCAGCGCCGCGGTATCTTCGCTCTGCAGGTGAATGCCCACCGAGCGCGCCGAGCCGCCGATGCCGCCGAACAGCTCCCCCTCGCTGGTGAACACGCGCGTGTCGGGCAGCCCGACCGTGATCTTGTCGCGGATCAGGGTCTCGAGCTCCCCGATGCGCCGCTCATCGACGACGCGGGCGCCGATCGTGCCGCCGCCCGGCCACGCCTGGATGTACCAGTTCTTCAGGCGCGGCTCGCGCTCGCCACGCATGTAGGGCGCCATGCGCTCGAGCAGCACCGGCAGCAGCTCGCGGTTGACCGCCTCCGGGCTCATCCCCGGCGGGAACTCGAAGAAGGAATCGATGGCGGCGCGCTTGACCGGCGGCAGATAGTCCAGGGGCGGCAGCAGCCACCAGCACAAAACGAGCGGCCCGAGCAGCAGTGCTGCGACCCAGCCGAGCTGCTTGGCGCGGCTGTCGGTGACGCGCAGGATCCACTCCCCGAGCCGTGGCCAGCCTTCCCCGTAGCCGCTGCGGGCGAGGGGGCGGTCGAGCGCGAAGCCGAGCGCCTGCGGCAGCAGGGTGAGAGCTGCGATGATGGAGATCGCGACCGCGATCGAGATGGTGAGCGCGAGGTCGCCGAACAACTGCCCCTCTACGTCCTTGAGAAAAAGGACCGGCACAAAGACCGCCACCGTGGTTGCGGTGGAGGCGATCAGTGCACCGGCCACCTGGCGTGCACCCCGGGTCGTCGCTTCTCCCAGGGGCATGCCGTTCTCGCGCAGCCGCACGACATTGCCGGACACGACGATGGCACCCTCGACGACCATGCCGACGGCGAAGGCGAGGCCGGCGAGGGAGATGACGTTCAGGCTGCGGCCCATGAGCTCGAGCGCCACGAACGTAGCGCACAGGCACACCGGGATGGTCGCCGCGATCAGCAGCGTGACGCGCCACTCGCGCATGAACCACCACACCACGATCAGGGCGAGCAGCGCGCCGACGAGCAGGTTCTCGGTGAGCAGATGCACGGCGCGGCGGATGAACAGCGCGGCATCGAAGGACTGCTCGATCCCGAGCCCGTGCGCCTTGAGCGGCCCGTCGCGCAGCTCGGCGACCGCGGCCTTCACCGCATCGAGGGTCTGCAGCACGTTGGCGCCGTTGGCGCGGAAGACCTGGATGCCGATGGCGGGGTTGCCATTCTGGTAGGCGAAGAAGGTGCGTGGCGGCGGGCCGACCTCGATGGTGGCGATGTCGGCCAGGCGCACCGGCCGCCCGTCGCGCCAGCTGAGCACCAACTGCCCCAGGTCCTGCGGGGAGAAGCGGCCGGTGAAGCGCAGGGTGTACTGGCGGCGCCCGACCGAGAGCTGGCCGCCGGAGACGTTGTTGGCGGCCGCGGCGCGGCTGGCGATGTCGGGGATGGCGATGCCGAGCGCCGCGGCGCGCGCCAGGTCGAGGGTGATGTGGACCTCATCCGGCGGCCCGTCGTTGACGTCCACCGCCGCCACCCCCGGGATGGCCTCCAGGCGCGCGCGCACGGTGTCCTCGATGTAGCGGCGCTGCTTCTCGATCGGTCCGGGCGTTCCCGGCAGCAGCTGCACGAAGAACCACGACAGCGTTTCGTTGGTGTCGCCGTTGCCGCCCAGGGAGACCTCGGGCCGGTCCGCATCGCGAGGCAACGGCGGCAGGCGGTTCAGCCGTCCGATGGCCTCGACCAGCGCATTCTTCATGTCCGTGCCGATGGCGAAGCGCAGGCTGAGGTTCGCCCCGCCGACGAAGGCGTTCCCGTCGATCTCCTCAACCCCCGGCAGCCCCTGCATGACGTTCTCGAGCGGCTCCAGGAGCTCGGATTCGACCTCCTCGGGGGAGGCGCTGCGCCAGCCGGTACGGATCTGCAGCTCGGGGCGCTTGATGTCAGGGAAGAGCTGTAACGGCAGGTGGCTGAGGCTCATCAGCCCGAGCAGGACGACGAAGATCGCGACCACGATCACGCCGACCGGGCTCTTGCTCGACCACTGCAGGGTTTCCATGGCTCAGCCGCGCGCGGCGGGGATGTGCCCCATGCGAGCTTGGATGCTAACCCCGCTCGCGCGGTTTAAATCCCCGCCTGCGGCGAAGCGAGCAGTGCGCGCGCTGCGGCGTGGCGGGAACGCCGGCGCGCGGAGGTGCGCGCAAGGGGTGGCTAGAAGCCGGTGTAGCGGTGCGTCAGCGCGTAGGCAACCACCCCGGTCGCCGAGCGCACGCCGAGCTTGCGCATGAGGTTGGTGCGGTGGCGCTCCACGGTCTTGTGGCTCACCGCCAGGAGCTGCGCCATCTCGCGGGTGCGGTAGCCCTCAGCGATGAGGGCCACCACTTCCTGCTCGCGGTCGGTGAGCATGGCGGGGCCGTGCGGGGCGAGTGGGGCGAGCGAGCGCGCCGCCGGGGCGGCGGCGCGGCTCTTAAGCACCGAGGTACTGATGTAATGGCGCCGCTCGGCAAGGGCTTCCAGGGCGCAGGTCAGCTCCTGGCGGCGGTCATTGCGCAGGATGAACCCGTCGGCCCCGGCACGGCGTGCGGCCTCAATTTTCGCGCCTTCGCCGCTTAAGGACAGCACCAGCACGCGGGCCTGCGGCCAGCGGCGCTTCAGGTGCGCGAGCGTGTGCGGCCCGTTGCGCATGGCGAGGGCAAAATCAATCAGGATGATGTCCGCGGCGAGATCCGCGTCGGCGCGCACCGCCTCGCGCGGGCTGTCGAAACTGGCGCACAGCTGCAGTCCCGCCTCGCGCTGCAGCAAGGCGCACAGCCCGTCCCGGGCGAGCCCCTCGCCATCGATCACGACAATGTGGGTTCTGCGGCGCATGGCAAACCTGCACCACTATACGCCGGGAGCGCAGGGTATGAGACCTGCGGGAGACTGCCTGACGCTCAGGGCTTGGCGCGCTTGAAGAACGCCTCGACGCGCTGCACCGCATCGGGGGCGAGGCCCTCGTTCTTGAAGATCTCGAGCGTGTGGGAGTCCCTGAGGCTGAGCCCGTCGCTTTCGATGAGCGCGCGCTTGCTCAGCTGATTGGCGTACGAGGAGTTGGCGAGGATGTTGTCGGTGAGTGCCTGCAGGCGCGCCTCGAATTCGCCGTCCGGGTAGACGAAGTTGGCCAGATGCATCTCCTGAGCTTCCGTGCCGCTGTAGCTGCGGCAGGTGAACATCATCTCGCTCGCCTTGGCGCGGCCGACGCGGTGCGGCAGGCGCAGGCTCAGCCCCCACACGGGGGTGAGGCCCCAGCGCCCGTAGGCGTCGCAAAAGCGCGCCGACTGCGCGGCGACGATGAGGTCGGCGGCGAGGGCGAGCTCGAGGGCGCCGGTCGAGCAGTGACCTTCGATGGCCGAGATGACCGGCTGCGGCAGCGCCGCCACCTTGTCGATGACCTCGGAGTTGAAATGCGGCTTGGCGTGGGCGCGCACGTAGGCGAGCACCTCCTGCATGTCGTAGCCGGAGGAGAAATTGCCGCCCGCGCCGCGCAGGATCACCAGCGCGATCTTGCGCCCCTGCCGCGCGAGCGCATCTACGTGCACCTCGAGCGCCTCGAAGACGTCCTTGGTGAGCGCGTTCATCTTTTCCGGGCGGTTCAGGGTGAGAATGGCCGCACCGCCGCGGTCCTGGCGCAGCACCAGCTCGCTCATCGGGATTCTCCTTGCGATCGGTTCCACCAGCCGCCGCCGAGCGCCTGGTAGAGCGCCGCGGTGTCGGCGAAGCGGTTGGCGCGCGCCTGCACCACGGCGAGGACCGCCTGCTGATAGGTCTGCTCGGAGTTGAGGAGGGCCACGGTGCTGATCGTACCGAGACTATGCTGTTGGCGCGCGATCTCGAAGGCATCCTGGGCGGCGGCGGCGGCCCGCTCGCTCGCCGCCAGGGCGTCGGCGTCGGCAACGAGGGCGTGCAGGGTATCTGCCACATTCTGACAGGCGAGAATCACCGCGGCGCGGTATTGCGCGGCCGCCTGATCGAGGGCGGCATCGGCGGCGCGCTTCTTGTGCAGCAGCTGTCCGGCATCGAACAGCGTCTGGCTGAGCGAGGCACCGGCGCTCCAGAAGCCGGTATAGGCGCCGAACAGCTGGCCGATGGCCAGGGCCGAGGAGCCGGTCTGCGCGGTGATGGCAAACTGCGGCAGCATGTCCGCGATCGCGACCCCCACTTGCGCCGTGGCAGCGTGCAGGTTGGCTTCCGCAACGCGCACGTCGGGACGCTGGCCGACCAGGCGCCCGGGCACGCTGAGCGGAAGCTCGGCGGGCAAGGTCAGATCCTCCAGGCGGAAGGTCTCGGCCGGCTCGGCGGCCGGCAGACGCCCGAGGAGCGCCGTGAGCGCATCGCGCGTCTGCGCGAGCTGCTTGTTGAGTGGCGGCAGGGAGGCCTCCGTCTGCGCCTCGGCCGCCTGCTGCGAAAGAAGATCGAGCCGGCTTGCCGTACCCAGCGCCTGCTGCCCCTGCACGGTATGGGTGAGCTCGCGCTGCACGGCCAGGAGCCGCTGCGTCGCCTCGATCTGCGCGCGCAGCGATCCTTCCTGAACCGCGGTGACGACCACGTTGCTGCTCAAGGTGAGGTAGGTGGCCTCCAGCTGGAAGCCGGTGGCGGAGGCCTGCGCGCGGCTGGCCTCCAGCGCGCGGCGCTGTCCACCGAAGACATCCGGCAGGTAGTTCACACTCAGCTGCGCGGTGAAGAGGTTGTAGTAGGGGTTCGACTGCGGAAGGCTCGTGGGGTTGGCGATGCTGCCGAGCGCGTTCTTGGCGCGCTGCGCGCTGAAGCCGCCGTCGAGGCTCGGAAACAGGCTCGCGCGCTGCGCCGCGTACAGCTCGTTCGCCTGCCGCAGCGCCGCCTGTGCGGCGGCGACGTCGGGGTTGCCCAGCAGCGCCTGCGTGACGAGAGTGTTCAGCGCCGCGGACTGAAACAGCGTCCACCAGTCAGCCGGGATGTCGAGACCGGTGTCGAAATGCTGCGCCACGCCCGCCGGGCCCGCGGCGGCCGCCGTCTCCCCGCTCCCCGGCGCGCGGCCGTAATCGCTGTCCCTGGGCGGCGTCGGGCTGTGGAAGTTCGGCCCGACCGCACAGGCGGCGAGGCTGAGTCCCATAAGCGCAGTAGCAGCTGCTCTCACGCGCGCCCCGCGAGCGGCGTGCCGCCGCGCGCTTCCGCCCAGTGCTCGATCACGTGGTACATCGAGGGCAGCACGAAGAGCGTCAGCAGCGTCGCGATCGCCAGGCCCCCGACGACCACGGTCGCGATGCCGCGCTGCACGTCGCTCCCGACTCCGGTGTGCAGTGCCGCCGGCAGCATGCCCAGGGTGGCGACGGTGGCGGTCATCAGCACCGGACGCAGCCGCTCGGTGGCGCCTTTCATGATGGCCTCGTGCAGGTCGAACCCGGATTTACGCATGCGGTTGAGGTTCGCGACCATGATGATGCCGTTTTGCACCGCGACGCCAAAGAGCGCGATAAACCCCACCCCGGTGGCGACGTTGAGCGTCTGGCCGGTCAGATGCAGCGACACCAGCCCGCCAAGGGTCGCAAGCGGCACGACTCCGAGGATGAGCGCCGCCTGGCGCACCGAGCCGATGCCCACCGTCAGAAGGATCAGCATCAGTCCCATGACCATGCCCAGGATCACCAGCAGGCGCGACTCGGCGCGGCGCTGGTTCTCGAACTGGCCGCCCCATTCCAGGCGGATGCGGTTCGGGTCGAAGTGCACCTGGCGGGCAATCTTCGCCTGCGCTTCATTCAGATAGGAAGTGAGGTCGCGGTCGCGGTTGTCGATGCGGATGGTGAGATTGCGCTGTCCGTTCTCACGCGTCACCGTGCTTTCCCCGGAGCGCACGCGGATGTCGGCGATCTGCGCCAGCGGCACGAGGAGGCCACTCGCGGTGCGCACGGTGAGATTGGCAAGTACATCGGGATTGTCGCGCGCCGCGTGCACATAGCGCACCGTGAGCGGGTAAGTTCGCTCCCCGACGTACACCGTCGAGACCGGTGACTGTCCGACACCGGTCTGGATGACGTTCTCTACATCGCTCATGTTGATGCCGTAGCGGGCGGCCTTCGCGCGGTCGAGCTTGATCTCGACCTGGGGGATCGGCGGCTCCTGGAAGATCGAGGCGCTGGAGGTGCCCTGGATGCTGTAGAGGACGGCGACGATCTGGCGCCCGATGTCGCGCAGCTCGTTGAGATCGTCGCCGTAGATCTTGGCCACGAGCGGGCTGTGCGCCCCGCCGATCATGTCATTGACGCCATCGATGATCGGCTGGCTGATGCCGATCGAGTAGCCGGGCAGTTCGCGGCCAAGGTCGGCGGCGAGACGGTCGACGAAGGCCTTCTTCGACTCGTGCGCGGGCCAGCTGTCATACGGCCGCAGTCCCACCGGGGCTTCGATGTGCGACATGGTCCAGGGGTCGGTGCCGTCGTCATTGCGCCCGGTCTGGGTCACCACGTAGGACACTTCGGGGTATTTGAGGACGCGCCGGCGCAGATCGCTCGCCATGTCGCTGGCCTGGTTGAGCGCGAGTCCGGTGGGCAGCTGCACCTGCAGCCACAGCGCACCCTCATCGAGATCAGGCAGAAAATCGCGCCCGATGGTGACGCCGAGGCCGATGACCGCAAGCAGGGCGAACAGAGAGATGCCGTAGATGATGCGCGGCTCGCGCAGGCAGGCGGCAAGCATCCGGTCATAGCGCACCGTCAGCCGCTCGAGCCAGCGGTTATGGTAGACGCGGCCGGGCTTGCGGAAGGCGTAGTACGCCAGTCCCGGCACCAGGGCGAGGCTGGTGAGCAGCGCCCCGAACAGGGCGTAGCCCATGGTGTAGGCCATGGGGGTGAAGAGCTTCGCCTCGGCGCGCTCGAAGCTGAACAGCGGCAGATAGGTCGTGATGATGATGAGGCTGGCGAAGAAGATCGGCCGCGTCACCTGCAGCGCCGCCGCCTTGACCTCGCTCTCGGACAGCTCCTCCTGCGGCGTCGCCTCGCGCCGCCGCAGCACCGCCTCGGTGACCACGATGGCCCCGTCCACGAGGATGCCGAAGTCCAGTGCGCCCAGGGAGAGGAGGTTGGCCGAGACCTTGGTGAGATTCAGAAACGAGAACACCGAGACCAGGGCCATCGGGATCGCCACCGCCACGACGAAGGCGCTGCGCGGACTGCCGAGGAAGATGATCAGCACCAGAAATACCAGCCCGATACCTTCGGCAATGGTGCGCCCGACCTTGCTCACCGTGGCGTGCACCAGGTTGTCGCGGTCGATGTAGGGCACGATGTGCACGCCCTGCGTGGCGAGCTGGCGGTTCAGTTGCGTCACCTTCTGGTGGATACCGCGCAGCGTCTGCGAGGGGTTCTGATACTTCAGCATCAGCACGATCCCCTCGATGGTGTCGGGATTGGTGTCCTTGCCGAGGATGCCCTCGCGCTCCTGGTGGCTCAGTGTGGTGCGCCCCAGATCGCGCACCAGCACCGGCGTGCCGTTCACCTGCGTGACCACGGTGGCGCCGATGTCCTCGAGGCTGCGCATGAGACCGACGCCGCGGATCACGTAGCTCTGATCCCCGCGCGAGACACGCCCGCCGCCGGCGTTGGCGTTGTTGTTGTTTATCGCACTGATGACGTCATTGATGCCGAGACCGTAGTGATCGAGCTGCTTCGGGTCGAGGTCGAGCTGATACTCGGTGGTGAAGCCGCCGAAGTTGGTGTCATCGACCACGCCCGGCACCGACTTGAGTGCGGGTATCACGGTCCAGCGCTGAATCTCCGACAGCTCCTGCAGGTTCTTGCTGGTCGACTCGAGGGTGTAGCGGTAGATCTCCCCGCCGGGGCCGGCCACCGGGTCGAGGGAGGGGCTCGCTCCAGCCGGCAGCACGGCCTGGTTGATGCGCTCCAGCAGGCGCTGGCGCGCCCAGTAGTCCTCGTAGCCGTCGCGGAACAGCACGGTGATGAGCGACAGGCCGAACGTGCTCGAGGAGCGCATCAGCAGCAGCCCGGGCGTGCCATTGATCTGCCGCTCGAGCG
This sequence comes from uncultured Pseudomonadota bacterium, assembly GCA_963825385.1. Lineage (GTDB taxonomy): Bacteria > Pseudomonadota > Gammaproteobacteria > Steroidobacterales > Steroidobacteraceae > 13-2-20CM-66-19. The sequence continues at coordinate 605,903 of CAWGSX010000002.1, forward strand.
GCACGGTGATCAGCTGCTCGACCTCCTCCGCGGCGAGCCCGGGCATCTGCGTGGTCACCTGAGCGGCGACGTCGCCGAGCTCCGGATACGCCTCCACCGAGAGCGTCTCCCAGGCGTAGATGCCAAAGCAGGCCAGCAGCGCTGCCAGCACCATCACCGGGATGCGGTGCTTGAGGCAGAACCCGACAAACTGGTCAATCATTGAGGAGGATTCCGCCCTTGACCACGACCTGCTCGCCGCCCCTGAGGCCGCTCAGGATCGGCACGCGATCGCCCTCCTGCAGATCCGGTTCCACCATACGCCGCACGAAGGTCCAGGGCGCAGTCGCCACGAAGACGCTGGTGCGGTCGTTGTTCATGAGCAGCGCGGATGTGGGCACTACCACCTCCTCGTGCGCGGCCCCGAGGAGCGTCACGCTCGCATACATGTTGGGCTTGAGGGTTGCGTCGGGATTGTCGAAGGCGATGCGTACCTTGGCGCGGTGCGAATCGCTCTCGAGCACGTCCCCGACGTAGAGCACCTTGCCCCTGAGCACCCGGCCGGGTGCGGCGGCGAGGGTCACTTCCGCCTCCTGGCCGACGCTGACCTGTGGCACGTCCTTTTCCGCGACCAGACCCGTGACCCATACCGTGCCCAGATGCACCAGCGTCAGGATCGGCTGCGTCGGATCGTTGATCATGTTGCCGGTGGCCATGCCGAGGGTGGTCACGCTGCCGGAGAAGGGGGCGCGCACGGTCAGCAGGCGCGTGGCAGCCTGCGGTTCCAGTGGCGCGTCGATGGCCTTCAGGCGTGCCACGGTGCGCTGGTACTCCGCACGCGCCTGGTTGTGGTCGCTGCGCGCCTGGTCGAGATCGCGCTCGGAGAGGGCGCCGATCTTGGCCTGCCCCTGCTGGCGCTCGAGGTTCTTGCCGGCGAGGCGCAGGGTGTCGGCGGCCTTGCGGAAGTCCGCATAGGCCTGGGCCAGGTCCGGGGAGTCGATCAGCGCCAGCACCTGGCCGGCCTGCACGCGCTCGCCGATGTGCACCTTGATGGCCGCGACGCGCCCGCCGAGGGGACTTAACACCGGCGCGGTACGCGCCGGATCGGACTCAACCGAGCCGGGCACGAGCAGTCGGCCGCTCACCGCGACCGCCGCCGCCGGCTCCACGCTGAGGCGCTGACGCAGCGCCGAGCCCTCCGGCACGTAGAGCGCCGCGCCGCGGTGCTCGAGCAGGAGCGGCTCGGGTGCTTCGCCGCGATCAGCCCACAGCCCGAGGCCATGGGTGTACAGCAGCACGATCAGGAGCACCCCGAGCAGCGCGCCACCGATCAGGAACGCGCGGCCGCGTGCGGTGGCGCTGTGATCAGCGCTGGGGTCGCCCGGTACGCCTGCGGCGCCGGGCGCGTCGCTGTGGTTCTCGTCTGCCATAACGATTCTCGGTCCGGGTGAGGAGAGGCCTTGCCGGTGCCGCTCAGCGCCGTGGTGCAGCCTCGGGGGCACAGTCGGGGGTGGCGCAGGCACCTTCCTCGATCTGCACGGTGCAGTGTTCAACGTGCAGCTCGGCGGCGAGGCGCGCATGGATTGCGGTGATGGCCAGGTGGTGCTGGGTACCGGGCTCAAGGTCGGCGTGCAGGGTCACGGTGGGGCGCTCGCCGGTCATCGACCACACGTGCACGTGGTGGACGCCGAGCAGTCCGGGCACGTGGCCGCGCAGCACCGTCTCCACGCGTGAGATGTCGAAGCGCGCCGGGGCGCTCTCCAGCAGCACATCGGCCGACTCACGCAGCAAAGACCACGCCGAGCGCAGGATGAGCAGCGACACCAAAAGCGACAGCACCGGGTCGGCGATGGCCCAGCCGCGCCACATGATGAGCAGCGCCGCGATACACGCGGCCACCGAGCCCAGAAGATCACTGAGCACGTGGGCACGGGCGCCGCGCTCGTTGAGAGAGCCCGCGCCGGTGAGGGCGATGAAGGCTGCGAGGTTGGCGATGCCACCGATCAGGGCGATCAGGAGCATCAGCGGCGCGTCGACCTGCGGCGGGTGCATGAGCCGCAGCACCGCCTCATACACCACCCACACGGTCAGCACGGCGAGCAGTTGGCCGTTCACGAACGCGGCGAGCGGCTGGTAGCGGCGGTGGCCGTAGGTGCGGCGGGGGTTGGCGGGGCGCTGGCCCACGCGGATGGCAAAGATCGCGAGCAGGAGCGAGCCGGAGTCGGCCAGCATGTGCGCGCTCTCGGCGAGCAGCGCGATGGAATTGGCGAGGTAGCCGCCGATCGCCTCGACGACAGTGAAGGTGCCGAGGATGGCCAACGCGATCAGCAGGCGCCGCGCGCCTCGGTCAGAGGCCGCGCCCGACTCGTGCGCGTGGGCTCCGCGGCCGTGGTGATGGCTGTGGCCGTGCTCGTGATGATGGTGATCGTGGCGGTGGCTCATGGTGTGGGTCGCGGCTCGTGATGCGCCAGCGCGAACGGCAGCCGCCACGCGCCGCGTAGCCGGGCGATCCGCGGCGCGCCCCGGGGCGCGCTGGGGAATCCCGGCCCCGTGGGGCCATGGTCGGCTGCACATGCGGTGCCGGCTGGCGTATAGTGGAAACCCTAAAGTCACTTTAAGGTCAAGGATTCTATGGACCGCCCGCTCCGCATCGGTGAACTGGCCCGCCGCACGCAGTGTCAGACCGAGACCATCCGCTTCTACGAGCGCGAGCGCCTGCTGCCGGCACCGACCCGGACCGCGGGCAACTACCGGCTCTACGGCCGCGCGCACATCGAGCGGCTGGCCTTTATCCGCAACTGCCGGGCCTTGGACATGACTCTGGATGAGATCAGACAATTACTGCGGTTCCGTGACCTTCCCCAGGACGGCTGTCACGCCGCCCACGCGCTACTCGATGAGCACGTCGCGCACGTCGCCGCGCGCATCGCGGAGCTGCAGCAGCTGAAGCGGCAGCTGCAGGCCCTGCAGCGCCAGTGTCAGCCGGCGCGCGCCGACCAGGCCTGCGGGATCCTGGGCGAACTCAGCCACGCCGAGGGCGGCCGAGGCCGTCGTGCGGCGGCGCACGTGCGTGGCACGCATCGCGCCTGAGCGCCGGTGAGGCCCGCTATTTGGGCCGTCCGCGTCCCTTAAAGATGAACGCGACCCTGCGCCGGGGGTGGCTGGCATGGCTCGTGTGTGCGGGGCTCGCGGGCGCCGCCGGCGCGGTGCTCGCCGCGGAAGCGCCGCCGCCGGCGGGGGAGGCCGGACCGGACTCGCACTGGCCGGCGCTCCTCGGGGCGCAGTACACCTACGTTTTGCAACATCAGACCGCGCTCGACTCCCCGTATGCGGGCGTGCACAGCCTCTATGCGGACGGCGATACGCAGCCGACCAACACCATCGGCTTCTACGGGGGCTGGGCGCCGCTGTCGTGGGGTCAGCTGTATCTGGATACCGAGAAATTCATGGGGGCCGGGGTGAGCGGGGCGACCGGGCTCGGCGGTCTCACCAACGGCGATGTGGTGCGCGAGGGCGCCGTGGGGCTGAAGAAGACCTTCTACATCGCGCGCGCTTACCTGCGTTTCATGGTGCCCCTGGGGGCGCAGGCTGCCCACCTCGAGCGTGCCCAGGATCAGATCGCCGGCTTCGAGGCCGTGCGGCGCTTCGAGTTCAAGGCCGGCCGCTTCGCGGTGAATGATGACTTCGACCACAACCGGTACGCAGCTTCCACCCGCACCGAGTTCATGAACTGGTCGCTGTGGGCGAACACCCCGTGGGATTACGCAGCCAACACCCGCGGTTATACCGACGGATTTCTTCTCGCCTATCTGTCGCCGGCGTGGGCGTTGCGCTATGGCATCTACCGCATGCCCACCGAGGCCAACGGGCAGACGCTGGAGACCTTGAACCGTGCGCAGGGCCAGAACCTCGAGCTCACCCTCTCGCCCTGGGCGGATGGCCTCATCGTGCGCGTTCTTGCCTTCCGCAACACCGCGGCGATGGGGAATTACCGCGACGCCCTCGCGCAGGCCGCCGCCATGGACACGGTCCCGGACATCATCGCCACGCGGCAGAACGGCCGGCACAAGTATGGCTTCGGACTCAACGGCGAGCTGCCCCTCGCCGATGACGGGGATACCGGGCTGTTCGTGCGGGCCGGCTGGAACGACGGCACTACCGAATCGTTTGTGTTCACCGAGGTCGACCGCGAGGTGAGCAGCGGAGGTCAGCTCGCCGGTGTGCACTGGCAGCGGCCGCAGGATCGCCTGGGTGTGGGGGTGGTGTACGAGGGACTGGCCGGCGCCCACCGAGATTATCTCGCCGCCGGCGGCGCGGGGTTTCTGCTCGGGGACGGACGCCTCAACTACGCCCACGAGCAGATTCTTGAAGCCTACTACCGCTTGCAGCTCTTCGATGCGCTCGGCGGATTGCCGGTGCGTCTGCAGCTCAGTCCGGACTTCCAGTTCATCCGCAATCCGGGCTTCAATGCGGATCGCGGTCCGGTGCGCTTCTACGGCCTGCGCGTGCACCTCGAGTACTGAAGCATGCTCATGAGCACACAGGCCGCGCTGAGGCGGCCTGTGTGCGGCGAGGTTCAGGCGCGGAACTCTCTCAGCTCTTCTCGCCCTCGGGACGCTTCTCGTGCGGCGGCTTGTTTGGTGCCTTGGGCTGCTGCTTCGGCGCACCGGTGGCAGCGACGGCAGGCTTCGGCTGCATGCCGTAGCCGGTGGTCCTCGGGGCCTGCGGCGCCACGCCGGCCGGGCCATGCGGCGCCGGGGCCGGATTGTGCGCCACTTGCGGGGCCGGCGCCGGATGCGCAGCGGCCTTCGCCGCTACCACACCGGCACCGCTGAACACGGCCGGGTGCGTGGTGGCGGCGATTGCCGGGTGCCCGCCATTGGCGCGGGCCGCGAGAGCGGGATTGGTCGCAGCCTGCTGCACGTGCTGCTGCTGCAGAGGCGTCGGTGCGACGTGGGGTTCGCTCGCCGCCGCGCGCTCCTGTGCGGTCGGCACGGCGGCCATACCGCCCGCGCCGCCGTTATAGCTGACGCGGTTGACGGTGACGTTATTGATCACCGTCTCGTTGTAGGTGTTGTGAACCACCGTGGTATTCACATTGGTCACGTTGGTGTTGTAAGCGAAGGAATTGCCGACCCAGCGGCCGCCGGCATAGCCGTTGCCGACGTAGCCGAAGCCGTAGTTGACGCCGCCGTAAAAGCCGACGTGCGGACCCCAGTAGCCGGCATGGAAGGCGTATACGCCACCGACGAATCCCCAATAGCCCGGAGTCCACAGCAGCCCGACGCGCGGCGGCGCGACCCAGGTGCCCGGCACCCAGTAGTAGCCCGCCGGTGCGAACGCCCAGTAGCCGGGAGTCCAGATGTAACCCACTTCGGGGCAGGGCGGCTGCTCGTAGACCGGCAGCGGAGGAGGTGCCTCGTTGGCCTGGATCTCGACCGCAGGTGCGGGGGCGACCGCGGCGACCGGCGCGGGCGCCACGTACACCGGCGGTGGCAGAGCAGGGCGCACGGCGACCGTACAGCCACTGGCAAGTGCCGCCGCAGCGAGTAGGCCGCAATGCAGGAGCGAGACTTTAGGAAGCGGAGCCGACCGAGGCTTTGACATGGATACACCTAATAGAAAGAGTGCGGGCGAAGCGTAGGCGCGCGACCTCACACACAAAAGAGCGCCGCGTCACGAATTTGGCAATTTCAACGGGTGAGACCTTAAGCGCAGGCCCTGAGTGTGCGGTTCACTCCCTTAACGCATCCGGAATGCGCCGGTGCACAGCCGGTGGGGCATTCTTGACATTTGGTAAGTTATAACTTACGGTAAGTAATGGCTTACGGAAAGACGCTCGCATGTCTCAGTGACCCGACGCGCCGCCGCGTCTTCGAGCGCCTGCGTGCGGGGCCGAAATCGGTCGCAGCGCTCGCCCGTGGCTTGCCGGTCAGCCGCCCGGCGGTGTCCCAGCATCTGAAGGCGCTGAAGGAGGCCGGTCTGGTTTTCGACCGTGCCGAAGGAACCCGCCGCATCTATTACATCGACCCGAACGGGCTCGGGCAGCTGCGGCGCTGGCTCGATGAGTTCTGGGGTGAGGCGCTGGCAGCATTCAAGGACGAGGTCGAGAGCGCCGCATCCGCACGCGAGGAACCGACATGAATGCCACTATTCAGATCGCAAACGTGCGCAAGTCCATCATCGTGCAGGCGACGCCAGCGCGGGCGTTTGAGGTGTTCACGGCCGGAATTGATCGCTGGTGGCCTAAGACCCACGGCATCGGGCGTGCGCCGATCAAGCGCTGCGCGCTGGAGCCCTTCGTGGGCGGACGCTGGTACAACGACCTCACCGACGGCTCGCAGGTGACCATCGGGCACGTGCGCGCCTGGGAACCGGGCGTGCGCTTCGTCGTTGGCTGGGAGATAAGCGCCCAGTGGCAGCCGGAGGCGCGCATCGCGCTCGCCTCCGAGGTCGAGGTGCGCTTCCTGCCCAGCCCTCCGGCGGCGACGCGCGTCGAGATCGAGCATCGCGACTTCGAGCGCATGGGCGCGAAGGAGGGCGAGATCATGCGCAATGCGGTCGACAACGGCTGGCCGCGCATCCTCGAGCTCTTTGCGGATCAGTGCGCAGGCGGCGGCCCATAACATGCGGCCGCACCTCGCCTTGCGCGCCGCGGCACTCATGGCCGGCACGTTCGCCGCCTTGCACACGCTCGGCCGCCCATGGACGCCGGTCTCCGATCCAGCCGCCCAGAGCGTGGTGAGTACCATGCGCGCGGTGAGCTTCCTGGCCGCGGGCCAGCGGCGCAGCTACTTCGACTTCTACGAGGGTTTTGGCCTCACCCTCAGCGCGTTTCTGGCCCTGGAGGCGGTGCTGCTGTGGCAGCTTGCGGCGCTGGCCCGTGCCGGAGCGCACTTCAAGCCACTCGCCCTTACGCATCTCGTCGGCTTCCTCGTGGTCGGCACAATTGCGGCGCGCTTTATCTTCGCCCTGCCGTTGTACTTCTCGCTCGTGATCGCCGCCTGCATCGGCCTGGCACTTTGGCCGGCGCACCTCAGGCGCCCCACGGCGGGCTAGATTCATCGTTTCGCGTAGGGCCGACGCCGTTTTCTGCCGCGTGCGTCGGCCTCGTATACTCGATGCGCATGTCGAAACGTGAGCACCGTGCCCGCCGGTCGCGGCGGCGGATTGCCGAGGAGTGCAGGCGTGAGTGACGCCGTCGCCCCGCTGGCTGTACCCGCGCGTGCAAACCCGCTTGAGCCGTGGCTTTACGGGGCCGGGTACCTCGCGCTCTACCTGCTGCTTGACTGGGCGAGCTACGTCGAGCCGCTGCCTCACACGAGCATCACGCCCTGGAACCCGAACACGGGCGTGGTAGTGGCGCTGCTGCTGTCGCGCGGTCTGCGCTGGGCCCCGCTGGTGGCGCTCGGTATTTTCAGCGGCGAGATGCTCATCGACATCGTGCCGCCGCCGTGGCCGGTGCTCGCGCTTACCTCGGTCTATCTTGCTGCCGTGTACGCGCTGGCGACGTGGGCCATGCGCCGCCGCGGGGTGCAGCGCCGGATCGACTCGGCGCGCGCGGCCACATGGTTTGCCGGCATCACCGGGCTTGCCACTGGCATTGCGGCACTGGGCTACGTGCTGATCCTCGCCGGTGCCGAGCAGCTGCGCCCAGAGGAGGTCGGTGCCGCCGTCGCGCGCTATTGGATCGGCGAGTTCAGCGGCATCATCGCGCTCACGCCGGTGCTGTTGCTGCGCGTGGACCGCGCCCGGCTCTGGAAAGCATTGCGCGATAAGCGCGAGCTGCTCATGCAGGTGCTCGGTGCCGTGCTCGGCGTCGGCCTCGCCTTTGCGCTCGCAGCGGCGCGCGATGTGCGCGTGTTCTACCCGCTGTTCGTGCCGGTCACCTGGATCGCGCTGCGCCGCGGGGTGCCCGGCGCCATGATCAGCGTGTCGCTCGTGCAGGCGGCGCTGGTGGCGGCCCTGGAGCTCACGCCCGGCTCGATTCCGCTTTTCGACGTGCAGTTTCCGCTCTTGTCGCTCGGGCTGACTGCGCTCTTCATCGGCGCGCTCGCCACCGACCGCGACCGCACGCTGCGTCAGCTGCGCGACAGCGACGCGAGTCTGCAGCGCACGATGCGCTTCGCGGCCGCCAGCCAGCTCGCCTCGGCGCTCGCCCACGAACTGAACCAGCCGATGACGGCGCTGGTCTCCTACGTGCGGGCGGCGGAGCTGATGGCCGAGCCGGTGACCACCGCCGATCCGCGCCTCTCGGCGACGCTCCACAAGGCCGGTGCCGAGGCCACACGGGCGGCGGGGGTTCTGCGCCGGCTGCGTGATTTCTATCGCGGCGAAGGCGCGCGGCTTGAGCCCACGCGGGTACTGGAGGTGTGCGCGCGCGTGGCTGAGGGTCTGCAGGAGCGCATGCGCCGCGGTGCCATCGAGTTTCGTCTCACTGACCCGGGGGGTCTGCCGCAGGTCATGGTCGACCGTGCGCAGCTGGAAATCGTGGTCCACAATCTCGCCGTTAACTCGCTCGAGGCGTTCGAGGCGCAGGGGCCGCGGGCGCGCGCCCCGCGGCGTCTGGAGATCGGCGCGCGCCGGGTGGGGGCGGATGTGCTGATCACGGTGGACGATTCCGGGCCCGGAATCGCCCGGGATGTGAGCGAGAGACTGTTCGAGCCGTTCGTGACCAGTAAAATGAGCGGCATGGGTCTGGGCCTGTCCCTGAGCCGCACCTTCATGCGCCACCAGGGCGGCGACCTGCAGTACGAGCCCAGCCCGCTTGGGGGGGCGCGCTTCGTGCTGCGCCTGAAGACACAACCAGCGGGGCACAACGGCCTATGATCGCAGCTTCGGCTATGGTGACTGACGTGGAAAACCACGGCACGGTATTTCTGATCGACGATGACGCGGGGGTGCGCGACTCGCTGAGCCTGTTGCTGTCGCTGAAGGGGGTGCGGACGCAGCTGTTTGCCAACGCCGAGTCCTTCATGGAGACCTACCAGCCGGACTGGGCCGGCTGTGTGCTCACGGACCTGCGCATGCCGGGCATGACCGGGCTCGAGCTGCAGCACGCGCTCAAGGCGCGGCGCATCGAGGTGCCGCTCGTGGTGCTCACCGCGCACGGCGACGTCGCCACCGCCCGCAACGCGCTGAAGAACGGTGCCTTCGACTTCCTCGAGAAGCCGATCGACGACGCCATGCTCCTCGATGTGCTGCACAACGCGCTGCGCGTCGATCACGAGCGGCGCGCCGCCTCGGCGGCACGCTCGCAGGCCGATGCGCGTCTGCAGCGCCTCACGGCGCGCGAGCGCGAGATCATGCGGCTCATTGCCGCTGGCTATCAGAACCGCGAGATCGGCGCACAGCTGGGTATCTCCCCGCGCACGGTCGAGGTGCACAAGGCGCGCGTCATGGAGAAGCTCGAGTGCAATTCGCTCGCCGAGCTTCTGTGCATCAAGCTGCCGGCGGACTAAGCGCCGCGCAAGCGCCGGCCGGGGGACCGCGGTGCACGCCGGCGGGGTGTATGGTTGTGGTGCCCCGGGGCCCGACTCGAACCACCCCGGACTCGCCTCCGGGGGATTTAAGACGTCGAGTCCGCGCTTTCGTGCTTAGCAGACGCACGTAAACGCATGATGCCCTCAAGGTGCGAAAACGCGCCAAACTCCGCGAATCGCCGCGTTGCGATGGTCAGTGCAAATCAAAGTGCAAATCGCCGCGCGGCTTTGGCGGGCGCGGCTGCCTTGGCTGCGAGGGCCAGCTCTTTTGATGTTTACTTCGAACGGCGCCATTCCAGCGTAGTGCAATGCATGCGGCCGTCGGACACGCACACCAGCTCAGGCCCGCCGCCCATCGACAACGTGTCCGCGAGGCGATAGAAGCTCCACAAGGGATTCATGGATGACGGACATTCGTCCTTCTCCGGGAAGCTCGTATCTGTCTGACTAACGCAAAAGCGCGGCGGCCCGAGCGCGTCGCTCAGCCGGCTGCGGCTGATCCCGTTCAGGGACGAGACGTCTTTCCCCACACACGGGGAAACGAAATCCTGGTTTTTCTGGCCGCTGACCGGGATCGCCACCAAGCATTCGCGCAGTGTCGCGAGCAGCGCCCTGTGCTCGTCGTCGTTGCGAAAGTTACCCGATGTGCCGCAGCCATTCAGCAGCACAGCGGCTAGGGTGATCCCCAAACAATGAGCGTAGCGACGGGTCATCGGGAGATGATGCCACTGATAGCGCCGGACGTAGGCACCGACGCGGGATCGCGCCGCAAAAGGGCTAGCGCCTCTCGAGGGAAAGCGGCGCTCTGCAGCAGACGTTCTTGGATGCGCTGTGTCCTGAGCGGCTGCGAACCTATGACCGATGTGGGGATCGCCTTGAGTCATTCAGGTCCCTGTCGGGCCCCCCGGCAAGGACCGACTCTCCGTGCCTTTTTTGCAGAGCACCTACGCGCAATTAGCAGGTCATTTACGGGTCGAGCGCAGATTTGGTGACCAGATCGGCTGGCACCGTAATGCGCAAGTGCTTGTTTTTCGTTCGTGCCCGGGGCCGGACTCGAACCGGCATGGAGTTGCCTCCGAGGGATTTTAAGTCCCTTGCGTCTACCGATTTCGCCACCCGGGCGGCCGGCTCGATCCAAGGGGCGGATTCTACAAAATGTGACCCCGCCGACGACGCACTCTGCCGACACTCGCGCTAACCCGATGAATTTGCGAGACTCGCGCGCCGTAACCCCGCACCCGCCGGGTAAGCCCGTCACAGGCCCGCCACCCCCATGTCGCCGTGCTCCCTCGAGGCTGAAAACCTGCACCTGTGGCGCGGTGAGCGGCACGTGCTGCGCGGGATCGCGTTCAGCCTCCTCGGCGGCCAGTGCCTGAAGCTCACCGGGGCAAACGGGGCCGGAAAGACCACGCTGCTGCGGGCCGTGGCAGGCCTCATCTACCCCGACGAGGGACAGATCCGCTTCCAGGGCAGGGACGTGCGCGAAGACCTGCCCGGCTTTCAGGGCGCCCTGGCCTATCTCGGGCATGAACCGCCCCTCAAGGCCGACCTCTCCGCCACCGAGAACCTCGAGTTCTGGATCGGCACCCGCCGGCGGGTGCCGCGCGCGCAGTGCCATGCGGCGCTGGAGCGCGTGGGGGCCGGCGCTTTCGCACAACGCCTCGTGCGCACCCTCTCCGCCGGGCAGCGGCGGCGGGTGGCCCTGGCCGGCCTGCTTTTGTGCGCGGTGCCGGTGTGGCTGCTGGATGAGCCCACCACCAATCTCGATGCGGCCGGACAGCGCCTGGTGAGTGAGCTGATCGCCGAGCAGCTCGCGCGCGGCGGGCTCGTCATCGCCGCGCTCCACCACGAGCTCGCGCCGGCCTTCGGGGAGCTGCGGCAGCTGGAGCTGGCCGCGTGAGCGCCCCGGCAGCCCCGCCGGTTTTTGAGACGCTGGCCCACTCGCCCGGCACCGCGGTCCCACCGCTCGGGGCGGCCGCGCTCGCCCTGCGCCGCGACCTTACGCTCGCCTTCCGCAAGCCCGCGCAGCTGATCCAGCCGCTCGCCTTTTTTGCCCTGGTCACGATGCTCTTTCCGTTGGCCATCTCCCCTGAGCTCGCGCAGCTGCGCCAGGTGGCGCCAGGTGCGCTGTGGGCGGCGGCGCTGCTCGCCTCGCTCCTGGCGCTGGAGTTTCTGTTCCGCGACGACGTGCAGGACGGCACGCTCGAGCAGTACGCACTCTCCGGCCAGTCCCTCACCGCGCTCATCGGCGCCAAGACCGCCGCGCACTGGCTGCTCACCGGCCTGCCGCTCGGGCTGATGGCGCCCATGGCGGCGCTCTCGCTCGGCGCGCCGGTGGGCGCGCTCGGGGCGATCGTCGCCGCGATCGTGCTCGGTACCGTGACGCTCAGCCTGATCGGCGCGATCGGTGCGGCACTGACGCTCACCATCAAGCGCAGCAGCGTGCTTCTGTCGCTGCTGACACTGCCGCTTGCTTTGCCGGTTTTGATCTTCGGCGCGCGCGCCACCCAGGTGGCGATCGCCGGTGGCGCGGTGCTCGCACCCCTGGAGCTGCTGGCCGCGCTGATGGTGCTCGCCGTAACGCTCGCGCCGCTCGCCGCCGCCGCCGCGGTGCGGATCAGCCTGGAGTAAGGGATGAGTTTCACCTGGTTTCATCGCCTCGGCTCCCCGCCGTACGTGTACCGGCTGGCGCAGCGCCTCACCCCCTGGTTGGCCTGGCCGGCCGCTCTACTAATCCTCGCCGGCCTGTACGGCGGGCTGGTGCTCGCCCCCCCGGACTACCAGCAGGGCGACGGCTTTCGCATCATCTACGTACACGCCCCGAGCGCGTGGCTGTCGCTGATGGTGTATACGCTCATGGGAGGGGCGGCCGCGGTCGGGCTCATCTGGCGCATCAAGGTCGCGCATGCAGTCGCCGCCAGTTGCGCCCCGATCGGCGCCTCCTTCACCCTCGCGGCGCTCGTTACCGGTGCGCTGTGGGGCGAGCCGATGTGGGGAACGTTCTGGGAGTGGGATCCGCGCCTCACCTCGGAACTCGTGCTGTTCTTCTTATATCTGGGATATATGGGACTGCGTGCCGGGATCGAGGAGGTGTCGCGGGCGGATCGTGCCAGCGGCGTGCTCGCGGTGGTGGGACTGGTGAACGTGCCGATCATTCATTATTCGGTGACCTGGTGGAATTCACTCCACCAGGCCCCTTCCGTCATGCGCCTGGACAAGCCCGCACTGCCGCTCAGCATGCTGGCGCCGCTGATGCTGATGCTGCTGGGCTTCACGCTGCTTTTTGGCGCGGTGCTGTGCGTGCGGCTGCGCGCCGAGGTGCTCACGCGCGAGCGCGCCAATCCCTGGATCCGCGAGGCGCTCAACGTATGAGAGAATTCCTCGATATGGGCGGCTACGCAGCCTTCGTCTGGCCGGCCTACGCGGTCACCCTGGGCGCGGTGGTGCTGAATGTGCTGTGGGCGCGCACCGCCCTGCGGCGCGCGCAGCAACAGGCGCGCCGCCGCCTTGCGGCACGGGGCGAGCCATGACGCCGACACGGCGGCGGCGCCTCATCCTGGTCGCCGGCATCCTCGCCGGCGTCAGTCTTGCCGGCGCGCTGGCCCTCAACGCCTTCCGTCGCAACGTCACCTTCTTCTTCGACCCCACGCAGGTAGTCCAAGGAGAGGTGCACGCGGGCCAGGCGTTTCGCCTGGGCGGCATGGTGAAGGAGGGCAGTCTCGCGCGCGCGCCCGGCAGCCTCGAGGTGCGTTTTGTGGTCACCGATTTCAGCCATGACGTGCCGGTCAGCTACGATCACGTGCTGCCGGATCTGTTCCGTGAGGGCGCAGGGGTGGTGGCGCACGGGCACCTCAACGCCAGCGGCACCTTCGTCGCCGACGAGGTTCTCGCCAAACACGACGAGAAGTACATGCCACCGGAGGTAGCGCGCTCGCTCAAGCGCCGCCACGGCGAATCCCGCGCCGAGGCGCCCGCGGCAGCACCGCCGGCTGTGGCGCCACCCCCGAGCACCGGATCCTGACATGCTGCCCGAACTCGGTCATTTTGCGCTGATACTCGCGCTGCTGCTGGCGCTCCTGCAGGCCTTTTTCGGCATCGCCGGGCCGGCGTATGGGCGCGAGCGCTGGATCCGCGCGGTCACCGCGGCACTGGCCGGGCAGGCGGTCATGGTCATCACGGCGGTGGCGTGTCTGGAGCACGCCTTCATCACCAACGACTTCTCGGTGCTGTACGTGGCGGAGAATTCCAACAGCGCGCTGCCGCTGTTCTACCGCATCACGGCGCTGTGGGGCGCGCACGAGGGCTCGCTCGTGCTGTGGATCTTGCTGCTGGCGCTGTGGAGCGTGGCGGTGGCGCTGCGCGCCCAGAGCCTGCCGGAGAACTTCGCCGCGCGCGTGCTCGGGGTGCTGGGGCTGGTGAGCTTCGGGTTCCTGCTCTTCACGCTGGCGACTTCCAATCCGTTCCTGCGCCTGGATCCCCCGGCCCCCGACGGCCGGGATCTCAACCCGATCCTCCAGGACCCGGGGCTCGCGGTGCATCCGCCGATTCTTTATACCGGCTACGTCGGCTTCGCGGTGGCGTTCGCCTTCGCGTGCGCGGCCATGCTCGAGGGACGCCTGGACCAGGCCTGGGCGCGCTGGACCCGGCCCTGGACCACGTGGGCCTGGGCGTTCCTGAGCTGCGGCATCGCGCTCGGCAGCTTCTGGGCCTACTACGAGCTTGGCTGGGGGGGCTTCTGGTTCTGGGATCCGGTTGAGAACGCCTCATTCATGCCCTGGCTGGTGGGCACCGCACTGGTGCACTCCCTTGCGGTCACCGACAAGCGCGGCTTATTCAAGAGCTGGACGCTGCTTTTGGCGATCCTGGCTTTTTCCCTGAGCATGCTCGGTACCTTCCTGGTGCGCTCCGGGGTCCTGGTGTCGGTGCACTCCTTCGCCGCCGATCCGAGCCGCGGCACGTTCATCCTCATCTTCCTCATCATCATGATCGGCGGCGCGCTCACGCTGTATGCCTGGCGTGCGCCGCGCCTTAAATCCACCGCCGGCTTCGAGCTCGGCGCGCGCGAGTCGTTCCTGCTGTTCAACAACGTGCTGCTGGTGACCGCCGCGGCGACGGTGTTCGCCGGTACGCTGGCGCCGCTCATCTCCGATGCGCTGCACCTGGGGACCCTGTCGGTGGGTCCGCCGTATTTCAACCCGACGTTCCTGCTGTCGATGTTACCGCTCACGGCGCTGCTGTCGGTGGGCATCCACGCCAACTGGAAGCGCGGGCGGCTGAGCGACAAGGCGCGCACGCTCGCGTTGAGCTTCCTCGGCGCGCTCGTGCTGGGCAGCGGTGTGGTCTTCGGCATCTATCGGCACGGTCACGTGCTGAGTCTGGTGGGCGCGACGCTCGGGATCTGGATTCTCATCTCCTCGCTGCTTGACCCGCTGGATCGCTGGCGGCGCGGGCTGTCGCTGCCGCGCGCCGTGCTCGGCATGACCATCGCGCACCTCGGACTTGGCATCGCGGTGATTGCGCTCACCACCGTCGGCTCCTTTACCTTCGAGCGCGATCTGGCACTCGCGCCGGGCCAGAGTGCCGCCGTGGATGACTACGTGCTGCGCTTTGAGGGGGTAAAGAGCGTCGAGGGCCCGAACTACGACGCGGTCGCCGGCACCTTCACTCTCTCGCGCGCCGGGCGCACGGTTGCGGTTCTCACCCCGCAGAAGCGCCAGTTCTGGGTGCAGCATCAGGTCACCTCCGAGACCGCGATCACCCTCAGTCGCGGCAACAACGTGCTGCTTGCCCTGGGGGAGGACCTGGGCGCCGGGCGCTGGAGCGTGCGCATCCAGATCCGCCCGCTCGTTACCCTGGTGTGGCTCGCCGCGCTCATCATGGCCATCGGCGGCTGCGTGGCCGCCTCCGATCGGCGCTACCGCGCCGCCGCGGCGCCGCAGCCCGTGCCGGCCGGGGCGGAGCGCGCCTAAGGTGCTCAAGTTTCTCGTGCCCCTGGCGGCGTTTGCGCTGCTCGCGGTCGTGCTGGCCGTGGGCATCGTGCATTCACCGGACAAGGGCGTCATCACCTCCCCGCTGCTCAACAAGCCCGCGCCGGCGTTCGCGCTGCCGGCGCTGCTCGAGCCCGCCCGCACCGTGCGCAGCCAGGACTTCCGCGGTCACTGGTATCTGCTGAACGTCTGGGGCACCTGGTGCGCGGGCTGCCGCGAGGAGCATGCGATGCTTCTGAAGGTGAAGCAGTCCGGAGCCGTACCGCTCGTCGGGCTCGACTGGAAGGATGACGAGGCCACCGCGCAGGCCTTCCTCGCCCAGGCCGGCAATCCGTACCAGGTGGTGGCGGTCGACCGCAGCGGTCGCACCGCGATCGACTACGGGGTTTACGGTGCGCCCGAGACCTTTC
The DNA here is from genome assembly GCA_963825385.1 of uncultured Pseudomonadota bacterium. GTDB lineage: Bacteria > Pseudomonadota > Gammaproteobacteria > Steroidobacterales > Steroidobacteraceae > 13-2-20CM-66-19. The sequence goes on from CAWGSX010000002.1 coordinate 621,761, forward strand.
TCATCAGCCCGGCAGGCATCGTGGTCTACAAGCAGGTGGGCGAGCTCACCGACGAGGCCTGGACGCGTGAGATCCTGCCGCGCGTGAGCGGAGGGAAATTCTGATGCGCGCGTTCCCGGGCTGTGCCGCGGCGCTGCTGTTGCTGCTGTGGGCCGCCACGGCCGCCGGGCTCGATACCACCGTGCTTGCAGACCCGGCGCTGCAGGCGCGCTACGTGGCGCTCACCCACGAGCTGCGCTGCATGCAGTGCCAGAACGAGTCGATCGCGGACTCGCCGGTGGACCTGGCCGCTGACCTGCGCGCCCAGGTGCGCGAGCAGCTGCTCGCCGGCCGGAGCGATCAGGAGATCCGCAACTGGATGGCGGCGCGCTACGGGGACTTCATCCTCTTCCGACCGCGCTATACCTGGGGCAATGCGTGGCTGTGGGGCGCGCCGGTGGTGCTGCTGCTGATCGGCGCGGTGGCCTGCGTGCGCATCGTGCGTGCCCGCAGCGCGCTTTTGCCGCAGGACCAGGAACCGCTGGACGAGGACGCGCGTTGATCACGTTCCTCGTCCTCGCCGCGGTATGCACCGTGGCCGTCGTGCTGGCCGTGCTGCGCCCGCTCCTGCGCCGCAACGGCGCCGGCGCTCCGGCGCTCGTGGCGGCCGCGGCCTCCGCCGGCGTGCTCATTCTCGGCGGGGCCATCCTCTATGCCCTGTGGAGCAACTGGTCCTGGCGGGCCGTACCGGCCGCCAATGCCCCCCAGACCATGGTGGCGCAGCTGGCGCGGCGGCTCGAGAGCAATCCCCAGGATCTCGATGGCTGGCTGCTGCTCGGACGCTCCTACATCGTGCTGCAGGAGTTTCCGCTGGCCGTGCGCGCCTACCAGCGCGCCGACCGTCTGAGCGGTGGGAAAAATCCCGAGGCCCTGCTCGGCGAGGCGGAGGGGCTGGCGCTGCAGGACCCCTCGGAGCTCGAGGGCCGCGCCGGGCGACTCATCGAGCGCTCGCTGGAGCTCGATCCGAACTCCGGCAAGGCTCTCTTCTTCGGTGCAACGGTCGCGGCACGCCGCGGCAACCTGCCGCTCGCGCGTGAGCGTTTCGCGAAGCTCCTGGCGATGAACCCGCCCGAGACCGTGCGTCCCCTGATCGAGCAGCAGATCCGCGCCCTTGACGAGCGCCTCGCCGCAGCGCCGGTGAGCCCGGCGGGAACCGGCGCGGATGCCGCAGTGCGGGTAAACATCACGCTGGCACCCTCCTTAAGCGCCGGAGCCGGCCAGGGGCCGCTGTTTGTGTTTGTGCGCCGCCCCGGCGGGGGCGGCCCACCGCTCGCGGTGAAGCGTCTGGAGAGCCATTTCCCACAGGCGGTGACCCTCACCGCCGCCGATTCGCCCATGGGTGGTGCCTTTGGCTCCGGACAATCGGTACAGGTTGTCGCGCGGATCGCCCGCTCCGGCGCCCCCACTGCCGCAAGCGGCGATCCGTATGGCGAGGTTACCTACCGTGTGGGACAGGACGGTCTCATCAGCCTGGTCATCGACCGAATAACGCCTTAAGAATCCTCGGCGCTTGCCTGTCCGACACGGTTGTGTCGGATTTGGCTTATTTGAACGGTCAAGATCAGGGCGTATGCTGACTCGGTAGGACTTAATCCACGCATCCGCGCTGAGCAGCCCCGCAGCCCCGCAGGTGTCTCAGGCGGCTTAAGGAGCATGAGTGATGGCACAAGGAACTGATGAAGGGCGCACGTCGCACCGCGGCTTTGCCTCCATGAACGCGGAGCGGCAGCGGCAGATTGCGAGCATGGGCGGCAAGGCCGTGCCCGATGAGAAACGCAGCTTTTCCCAGAACCGCCGTCTGGCCGCCGAGGCCGGGCGCAAGGGCGGACAGAGCGTCCCGGGCGCGAAGCGCAGCTTCAGTCAGGACCGCACGCTGGCGGCGACCGCCGGGCGCAAGGGCGGGCAGAGCGTCCCGGATGAGAAGCGCAGTTTCTCGCAGCATCCGGAGCTGGCTGCCGAAGCCGGCCGCAAGGGCGGCCAGGCCAGCCACGGAGGGGGCAGCCGTCCCCAGTAAGCGCAGCCCGGCTGGCGCAGGGTCGCCGCCGGACTGTTGATTCGCACGGCGGCGCGCGCAGCCGAGAGGTTGCGCGCGCCCGCTCAGGCGCGCAGCGTCACGAGCCACGCGCCCAATGCGACGAAGGCGATCCCCATCCAGTTGAGCCATGCGAGCTTCTCGCCGAGGAAGCTCACCCCGAGCAGGGCGACCAGCACCACGCTCAGCTTGTCGATCGGCGCCACGCGCGCCGCATCGCCCAGCTGCAGCGCGCGGAAATAGCACCACCAGGATGCCCCGGTGGCCAGTCCCGACAGGACGAGGAACGTCCAGGCGCGCCCCGAGGCACGGGCGAGGCCGGGCCACTGGCGCGTCGCGCTCACCAGGAGCAGCAGCGCCACGAGTATCACCCCGGTGCGGATCAGCGTGGCGACGTCGGGACTGACCTGCGCCACACCCACCTTGGCGAACACCGCCGTCAGTGCAGCGAACAGCGCCGACGCCAGAGCCCACATTTGCCAGGACGCCATGGGCAGCAGTGTCACATGCGATGCCGCATAGGTCACGCCTGGCATTGACCGCAGCGCCCCCGGGGGCTACTTTCGCGAGCGCTAGGGGAGCCCCGGCAGGGGGCTGAGAGGCCAGCGGGCGCTTGGAGGATAAGCGCGGCATGGCGACCCTTCGAACCTGATCCAGTTCATGCTGGCGTAGGAAAGTGGCGTAAGAACCGGCGGTCACGCCGGGGACCATTCGGTCCTTCTTCGCGAGCTCCCGCGCGCATCGGCTGGGTCCTGACACCGGCCGTTGAGGAGCTTTTCGCATGAACGCCCAGCTGATCCACGTGGTATCCGAGTCCTTTCCCGCCTCGCGTAAGGTCTACAGGAGCGGCCGGCTGCACGCGGGCGTGCAGGTGCCGATGCGCGAGATCACGCTCAACCCCAGTGCCAGTGAGCCGCCGCTTACGGTCTACGATTCCTCGGGTCCGTACACCGACCCCGCAGTGCGCATCGACATCGAGCGCGGACTGGCGCGCCTGCGCAGCCCCTGGATCAGCGCGCGCGGCGATACCGAGGCCTACCCGGGTCGCAAGGTGCAGCCGGTAGACAACGGCCTCGCCGAGGGCGGCCGTGCGGCGCCGGAATTTCCCGAGCGCCGGCCGCCGCTGCGTGCCCGCGGCGGGCGCGCGGTGACCCAGCTCGCCTACGCGCGCGCCGGCATCGTCACCCCGGAGATGGAGTACATCGCCATCCGCGAGAACCTCGGACGCGAGGCGCGCGGCGCACAGGCGCGCGACGGGGAGGCCTTCGGCGCCTGCCTGCCGCCGTTCGTCACCCCGGAGTTCGTGCGCGATGAGGTGGCGCGCGGCCGCGCCATCATCCCCGCCAACATCAATCATCCCGAATCCGAGCCGATGATCATCGGCCGCAACTTCCTGGTGAAGATCAACGCCAACATCGGCAACTCCGCGGTGACTTCCTCCACCGCCGAGGAGGTGGACAAGATGGTGTGGGCGATCCGCTGGGGCGCCGACACTGTCATGGACCTCTCCACCGGACGCAACATCCACACCATCCGTGAGTGGATCCTGCGCAACTCCCCGGTGCCGATCGGCACGGTGCCGATCTATCAGGCGCTCGAGAAGGTCGGCGGCGTGGCCGAGGAGCTCAGCTGGGAGGTGTTCCGCGACACCCTGATCGAGCAGGCCGAGCAGGGCGTTGACTACTTCACCATCCACGCCGGCGTGCGTCTGGCCTACATACCGCTGACGGTGAACCGCGTCACCGGCATCGTCTCGCGCGGGGGCTCGATCATGGCCAAGTGGTGCCTCGCCCACCATCGCGAGAGCTTCCTCTACGAGCATTTCCAGGAGATCTGTGAGATCGCGCGCGCCTACGACGTGAGCTTCTCGCTGGGGGACGGGCTGCGGCCCGGCTCGATCGCCGATGCCAACGACGCCGCGCAGTTCGCCGAGCTCGAGACCCTGGGGGAGCTCACGCAGCTGGCCTGGGAGCGCGACTGCCAGGTGATGATCGAGGGGCCCGGTCACGTGCCGATGCACAAGATCAAGGCCAACATGGACAAGCAGCTGGCGAGCTGCGGTGAGGCGCCGTTCTACACCCTCGGGCCCCTCACCACCGACATCGCTCCCGGCTACGACCACATCACCTCGGCGATCGGCGCCGCCATGATCGGCTGGTACGGCACGGCCATGCTCTGTTACGTGACCCCCAAGGAACACCTGGGCCTGCCGGATCGCAACGACGTCAAGACCGGAGTCATCACCTACAAGATCGCCGCGCACGCCGCGGATCTCGCCAAGGGGCACCCCGGGGCGCAGGAGCGCGACGATGCGCTGTCGCGCGCGCGCTTCGACTTCCGCTGGGAGGACCAGTTCAACCTCTCCCTCGACCCCGATACGGCCTGCGCCTTCCACGACGCCACCTTGCCGAAGGAGGGCCACAAGGTGGCGCACTTCTGCTCGATGTGCGGGCCTAAGTTCTGCTCGATGCGCATCTCGCACGAGGTACGCGCCGAGGCGCAGGCGCAGGCGGCAGGCATGGCCGACATGGCGGCGAAGTTCCGCGCCCAGGGCGGGGAGATCTACGTGCCCGCGCCCAAGGTGCGCGGAGGCTAGACGTGCGCGTCTCGGTTCTCGGCGCCGGAGTTGCCGGACTCGCCTGCGCGCTCGAGCTCAGTGAGCGCGGCGCGGAGGTGGAGGTGCTCGAGCGCGAGCCGGAAGGCGCCGCGCGCGGCTGCTCCTGGTTCGCCGGCGGCATGCTGGCGCCGCGCTGCGAGCAGGAGAATTCCGGCGAGCTCGTCGGGCGGCTCGGAGCGGAGGGCCTTGCGTGGTGGCGCGAGCACTGCCCGCAGACCGTGCTGCGCGGCACGCTCGTCGTCGCCCATGGCCGCGACCGCGCCGAGCTCAGCCAGTTCGCGCGCCGCACCGAGGGGTTCGCGCAGCTGGATGGGGCCGCGCTCGCCGCTCTGGAGCCCGAGCTCGCCGGGCGCTTCGCAACCGGGCTGTACTTCGCCGCCGAGGGGCACCTGGATCCGCGCGCGGCGCTCAGCGCCTTGGTGGCGCGGCTGCGCGCACGCGGCGTGCCGTTGCGCTACGGTACGCGCGGGGAGCCCCCGCGCGCGGGGCGCACGGTGCTCGACTGCACCGGACTTGCCGCGCGTACCGCGCTGCCGGCGCTGCGCGGCGTGAAGGGCGAGATGCTGGTCCTGCGCACGCGCGAGATCGCACTCACCCGCCCGGTGCGGCTCCTGCACCCGCGCCTGCCGGTGTACGTCGTGCCGCGCGGACCTGACCTGTACATGGTGGGCGCGACCATGCTCGAGAGCGCCCAGGACACGCGCATCAGCGCGCGCTCGCTGCTCGAGCTGCTCTCGGCCGCGTACGCGCTGCATCCCCTGTTCGGAGAGGCCGAGCTCGTCGAGATCGGCACCGGCGTGCGGGCGGCCTTCCCGGACAATCTGCCGCGCCTCATGTGGCAGGGCAACACGCTCTACGTCAACGGCCTCTACCGGCACGGCTTTCTCCTGGCGCCGGCGCTCGCGCGCCGGGCGGCGCAGCTGCTGCTCGAGGGGCGGCATTTTCCCGAGGTCATGCATGCGGATTCAGGTCAACGGCGCCTGGCGTGAGGTCGAGGCGGCCGAGCTCGCCGGCGCTCTCGAGGCGCTCGGCTACGGCGGCACGGTGGTGAGCACCGCGGTGAACGGGGAGTTCGTCGCCTGCGGGGCGCGCGCGGCCACTGCGCTGCGCGAGGGCGACCGCCTCGAGGTGCTGGCGCCGATGCAGGGGGGCTGATGCTGCAGTTCTACGGCACCGCACTCAGCTCGCGCCTGCTCCTGGGCACGGCGCGCTATCCCTCACCGGCGCTGCTCGCGCAGGCGGTGCGCGCGGCGGGCGCCGAGGTCGTCACCGTGTCACTGCGCCGCGAGAGCGGCGGTGAGCGTGCCGGCCAGGGTTTCTGGGCGCTCATGCGCGAGCTCGGCGCGCGCGTGCTGCCCAACACCGCGGGCTGCCACTCGGTGAAGGAGGCCGTCACGACGGCGCACATGGCGCGCGAGGTGTTCGGGACGCCGTGGCTGAAACTCGAAGTCATCGGTGAGGACGACACGCTGCAGCCCGACGTGTTCGGTCTCACCGAGGCCGCGCGCATCCTGTGCGCGGAAGGCTTCGAGGTCTTTCCCTACACGACCGAGGACCTGGTGGTCGCCGAGCAGCTGCTTCGGGCCGGCTGCCGCGTGCTCATGCCGTGGGGCGCGCCCATCGGTTCCGGGCGCGGGCTCAATAATCTCTTTGGCCTTAAGGCGCTGCGCGCGCATTTTCCCGACGTGCCGCTGGTCATCGATGCCGGGCTCGGAGTGCCATCGCACGCCGCCCAGGCGCTCGAGCTTGGTTACGACGCCGTGCTTCTGAACACCGCCATCGCCCAGGCGCGCGATCCGGTGGCCATGGCGGCGGCCTTCGCGCAGGCGGTGGCCGCGGGCCGCGCCGCTTTCGAGGCAGGTCCCATCGAGGCGCGCGATCTGGCGGTGCCCTCGACCCCGGTCATCGGCACGGCGTTCCGCGGATGAAACTGCCGCGGGTCTACCCGATCGTCGAGCGCGCGGCGTGGCTCGCGCTGCTGGCCTCAGCCGGCGTGCGGCTGGTGCAGCTGCGCATCAAGGACCTGGCCGCGGCGGAGCTAGCCGCCGAGATCGGCGCGGCGCGGCGCCTGGCCGTGTCCCTGGGCGTGCAGCTGGTCATCAACGACCACTGGCGCGAGGCGCTGGCGAGCGGCTGCGATTTCGTGCACCTCGGCCAGGGGGACCTCGACGGCGCGGACCTCAAGGCGCTGCGCCAGGCCGGCGTGCGCATCGGCATCAGCACCCACGATGAGGCCGAGCTCGAGCGCGCGCTCGCGCTCGAGCCCCACTACGTGGCGCTCGGCCCGATCTACCCGACGACGCTGAAGGCGATGCCCTGGGCGCCGCAGGGCCTGGCGCGTATCGGGGAGTGGAAGCGTCGCTGCGGCTCACGGCCGCTGGTCGCGATCGGCGGTCTTACCGCCGAGCGCCTGCCGGGGGTGTTTGCCGCCGGTGCCGACGTGGCGGCGGTGGTCAGCGACATCGTGCGCGCCGCCGATCCCCTCGCGCGTGCCCGCACCTGGCTCGCCTGCGCGGCACGCGCGCCGCACTCGAGCGCCGCGTGAGCGCCCGCTACGCGCCACAGCAGGCGCTGCCGCAGATCGGCGCCGCGGGCCAGGCGCGGCTCAGCGCCGCGCATGTGTGTGTCGTCGGCGCGGGCGGACTGGGCTGCGCGCTCCTGCCCTATCTGGCGGCGGCCGGGGTCGGCCGCCTGAGCATCGTCGATCACGATCGCATCGAGGAATCCAACCTTCACCGCCAGGTGCTGTACGGCCCTCAGGATGTGGGGCAGCCCAAGGCGCAGGCGGCGTGCGCGCAGCTGCGCAAGCTCAACCCCGACATCGGCATCGAGGGCCATGTGCAGCGCGTGACGCCCGCGAATGCCGCGGCATACGTCGCCGCGGCGGACGTCATGGTCGATGCGGCCGACAGTCTGGCGCTCACTTACACGCTGAGCGATGCCTGCCGCGCGGCCGGCCGGCCGCTGGTGAGCGCCTCGGTGCTCGGCCTGTCCGGCTACGCCGGGGCTTTCTGTGGTGGCGCACCGAGTTATCGCGCCGTGTTTCCCGACATGCCACGGACGGCGGCGGGCTGCACGGCGAGCGGCGTGCTCGGCAGCGCCGTGGGCGTCATCGGCACGCTGCAGGCGCACCTGACGCTGGCGCTGCTTCTGGGTCTTGAGCCGAGCCCGCTCGGGCAACTGCTGTCGGTGGACTTTCGCACGCTGCACTTCGGCGGCTTTGCCTTCCTCAGCGCCCGCGAGCCCGAGGCGCCGCTGCGCTTCATAGTGCCCGCGGAGGTGAACGCCGCCGACCTCGTCATCGACCTGCGCTCCGTGAGCGAGGCACCGCGCTCGCCCTTCCCGCAAGCGCTGCGCACGGATGTGGAGTCGTTGGAGCGCGCGCCGCCGCCGCTGGATCCGCAGCGCCGCATCGTGCTGTGCTGTCGCAGCGGGGTGCGCGCCTGGCGTGGTGCCCGTGCTCTCGAGCGCCGCGGGCTCACCCGCCTCGCGCTCGTGGCGCTGTACGAGTGAGGCGCGTCCTGCTCATCGGCGGCACCGACTCGAGCGGCGGGGCGGGGCTGGTGCGCGATGTCGCAACCGTGAGCGCATTGCAGATGGCGGCGTGCTGCGCCGTGACCGCGGTGACTGCGCAGAGCGATACGGCGGTGCGCGCGGTCGAAGTGATGCCGGCGGCGCTGGTGGGCGCGCAGATCGAGACGGCACTCGCCGGTGGCACCGTGGCAGCGGTGAAGATCGGCATGCTGGCGACCGCGGCGACGGTGAGCGCGGTAGCCCGCGCGCTCACCGCTCAGGCGGCGCTGCCCGTGGTGCTCGATCCGGTGTTGGTCTCGAGCTCCGGCACAGCGCTGCTGGATGCTGCGGGCCGCCGTGCGCTCCTCGAGGAGCTCCTGCCGCTCGCCGAGCTGGTGACGCCGAACCTGCCCGAGCTCGCCGCGCTCCTCGGCGACGAGGTAGGTGAGGGCGAGGAGGCGCAGCGCCGCGCGGCCTTTGCCCTGGTGCAGCGCGGCGCGCGTGCCGTGCTGCTCAAAGGCGGCCATGCCGCCGGCGCCGAATGCGTCGACCTGCTGCTGAGTGCCGGAGCTGAGGCGCGCCGCTTCAGCGCGCCGCGCCTCGCGACAACCCTGCGCGGCAGCGGTTGCGCGCTCGCCGCCGCCATCGCAGCGCTGCGCGCGCGCGGCGTGCCGCTCGCCTCCGCCTGTCAGGAGGCGAAGGCCTTCGTGACCACGTTGTGGCAGGCGCGCGCCTTAGCCTGAACCGCTGTCGGTTGCAGGCGACACAGACACAACTTTCCGCCAGCCCGTCAACCGATCCCTCGCTCGACCGCTTACGGCTCACATGCCGACTCATGCGGCACTGAGCTAACAGAGGGAATTGGATATGCGCCGGAATATGTTGCAAAGCGCGGTCTACAGCGCGCTGGTCACAGGTCTCGCCACGGGTCTTGCGGCGTGCGGTGGCGGGGGCGATGCGAGTTCGGGCTCGCCGCCGCCGGCCCAGGTGCAGATGCCCCTCACCGTCAGTGACGCCTCCTCCGAGGATTGGGCGCTGATTGGCGTCAAGGTGCTGAGCATCGCGCTCGTGCCGCAGGGCGGCGGCAGCGCTGTCACCGTGTGGACAGCCCCGAGTCCTGCGCCGTACATCAACCTCGAGCAGCTCGACGATCTGGGCGAGCTGATCGGCAACGTCATGGTTCCGGCCGGCACCTACACCGCAGCTGTGCTCACGGTGGCGGCGAATCCGGGCGATGTGCTGCTCACGGTTGCGGATAACCCCGAGAGCGGCTTTCCGCTGGCCGGCGGTACCCCGATTCCGGCGAGCCAGATCCAGATCCTGCACGCCCAGGGCAGCAGCGGCAGTCTGACCGTACCGGTCAATGTGAATTTCAGCTCCGCGCTGGTGGTGACCACCAGCGCCGTGACCGCGCTCGATCTGGAGTTCGACCTCGGTAACCCGGCCTTCATCGTCGGCCACACCCCGCCGGCGGCCATGGGGGCGACCTTGTGGGCCGTCAACTTCAAGGGCCCGGTGCGCCATCATCCGATCTACGACATCGCGCACCTGGTGCTGCGCCACAGCTACGGCACGGTGACGGGCCTGTCCGCCGACGACAGCTCCTTCACCATGAACAAGGACTTCCCGGCGCTGCCCATCACCAATCCCGAGACGGCGGTGTCGAGCCCGATCGCGCTCACCGTCCAGGCGGATGCGAGCAACGGCACGATCTTCTACGACGTCGATGCCCAGACGCGCACCGTCGTCAAGGATTTCTCGGCCGAGGCCGGCACGCTCACCGGCAAGTACGTGCGCGTCGCGGCCCGCTACCAGGAGAACGGCTCACTGGTGGCGGTGCGCGTGTGGGCGAGCAGCCAGTTCAACAGCGTATGGCTGAGCCCCGAGGGGCACGTCGACCACGTCGACGCTGCCAACGACCTCATCTACGTCGCCAACGAGCAGGGCGCCTCCGTGCCCGTGACGATCAACGACAATACGCAGTTCTTCTTCCGCACTCCCGCCGACGCGCAGGCCGACGCCAGCCCGATCAGCACCGGCACCGCCCTGCTCGCCAACCAGGAACTGGTGCGCGGCTTCAAGGTGCACGTAAGCGCGGTCGATCCGCTCGCCACGCCGCTGGTGGCGCAGTCGGTCGACATCGAAAACGCGGTTTACGCCGGGCGCATCTCCAATGCCTCTGCGACCGGCTTTACCTACACGCGTAACTTTGCCCGCGCCACCGACGACTACGCCGTGAATCTCACCTACATCGCCCAGGCGACCCCCAACGGCTACGATGGCAGCGGCAACGCGGTGAGCGGCTTCAAGTGGTGGGATTTCACCTATCCGACCCTGCTCACCAGCGGCACCAATGCCGCCAGCGAGTTCGTCACCGCCACCAATGGTGGGGTGAACTTCGGCGGCACGGTCGGCACGCTCAACGCCTTCGGGGTGAGCGCGGCGACCTGGGGTGACCCGAGCAACCTCAGCGGCTGGTCGGTGCGCAACGCGATCCTCATGCCGACGCCGGTGCCGCTCGGCACCGTGACGAGCGCCTTCGCGGGCAGCACGTTCGCCATGAGCGTGATCGGGGGCTCGCTGCCGGTCACGGTGGATGTCTCCACCGCGATGCAGTCGGCGACCCTGGTCTACCAGATCGACCGCAGCAACGGCGTCATCACCGTCAGCCCCATCGACGTCACGACCCAGAGCGGGCTTGCAACGCTCACCGCGAGCCTGGTGGCCGGCGTGCCGGTGAAGGTCTACGGCGTACCCGATTCCGACGGGATACTCAAGGCCTACGTGCTCGCCTACTACACCGGCATGCTGCCGACACAGTAAGGGGAAATCGGACGCACGCAGGACGTGAGCGTCCGAGGAGGAGGGCGGTGCGGGCTTCGCCGCACCGCCCTTCGCATTTTTTCGCGCTGACCGGGCCCTGCAGCGGACATGGCGCGCGTTTATGATGTGTGGATGCCCAACGATAACTCCAAGCCCCTCACCCCCGTCCCGCAAAGCGCGCTGCGCGACATCGCCCACCAGGCGATGCTCGATCACAGCCTCGAGCCGGACTTCCCGCCCGCGGTAAACGCGCAGCTCCAGGGCATCACGCACGCCGCGAGCGCTCCCGGCACGGGCGTACGCGATCTGCGCACGCTGCTGTGGTGCTCGATCGACAACGATGATTCGCGTGACCTCGATCAGCTCTCGGTCGCAGCGCCGCTCGCGGATGGCCGGGTACGCATACTCGTCGCCGTCGCCGATGTGGACGCGGTGGTCAACCCCGGCTCGGCGGTGGACGAGCACGCGCGTCGCAACACCACCTCGGTGTATACCGCCGCGCAGATCTTTCCCATGCTGCCCGAGCGGCTGTCGACCGATCTCACCTCGTTGGCTGCCGATCAGGCGCGCCTGAGCCTGGTCATCGATATGACCGTGAGCGCGCAAGGCGAGCTCAGCGCCTCGGACATTTACCGGGCGCTGGTCGTGAACCGTGCCAAGCTCGCCTACGATAGCGTGGCCGCATGGCTCGAGAAGCGCGCGCCGGCGCCGCCGCCGGTGAGCGCGGTGCGTGGCATGGACGAGCAGCTGCGCATCCAGGACAAGGTCGCTCAGGCATTGAAAGCGGTGCACCAGAGCCAGGGCGCCCTGGGCCTGACCACGCTCGAGGCACAGGCGGTCTACGAGGGTGCGCAGCTCGAGGATCTGAAGCCGGACGAGGACAACCGGGCCAAGGAGCTCATCCAGTATTTCATGATCGCCGCCAACGGCGTCGTCGCCCGGTACCTGGAGGCCCATGGCTACTCCTCGCTGCGGCGCGTGCTGCGCAAGCCCGCGCGCTGGCCACGCATCGTCGAGCTCGCGCGCTCCTTCGGGGAGACCTTGCCGCCGGATGCCGACCCGAAGGCGCTCAGCGAGTTTCTGGTGCGGCGCCGGGCCGCAGCTGCGGCGAGCTTCCCTGACCTGTCGCTGGCGGTGGTCAAGCTGCTCGGCGCGGGCGAATACGTGCTCAAGCGCTGCGGGCAGCCCGCGGAGGGGCACTTCGGCCTTGCGGTGAGTGACTACACGCACGCGACCGCACCGAACCGGCGTTTCCCGGACATCCTCACGCAGCGTCTGCTCAAGGCCGCGTTGGCCGGGCGGCCCCAGCCCTATAGCGACCCTGAGCTGCGCGATCTGGCCGCGCACTGCACCGTGCAGGAGGGTAACGCGGCGAAGGTGGAGCGCCTGGTGCGCAAGTCCGCCGCGGCGCTTTTGCTGCAGGGACGCATCGGTCAGCAATTCGACGCCATGGTGACCGGCGCCTCCGAGAAAGGCACCTGGGTACGCATCATGCAGCCGCTCGCAGAAGGCAAGCTCATCCAGGGCGCGGCAGGTCTGGATGTCGGTGACAAGGTGCGCGTGCAGCTCAAGCACACCGATGTCGAGCGCGGCTTCATCGATTTCGCGCGCGTCGGGGGCGCCTAGCTCAGGGCAGCTGTGGGATTTCACTGACGTGCGCCGGGCGCGTGCAGCCGACACCCGCCCGGCCGCGTTCATGCTCTGATACGGCTACTTCCCGCGCTGGGAGCCGCTGCAAACGGACGTGCGGCGGTTTCCTTCGCGGCGAGGTGCGGGTTCCTGCCGCGGTCGCCGGAGCGCGACCGCCAGGGCCGCCGCATCCGGGAAGAACAACGGAGGTTTCTATGCAGCGCACGTCCTCAGCCCTGTTCGCCGCCATTGCCGGCGCGCTCTTTGCCGGCGCCACGCTCGCGCAGCCGGTCGAACCCACCCCGCCCCCGAGTCCTTCGGAGAATCGCAGTCCGACCGGCCCGACCGGCGGGGTGGGAACCAACACTTCCCGCGTGGCGAGCGGGGCATACAACACGGCGCCCGATACCGGCAGCAATGTCGATGACAACAGCCGCCTCGCGGCGCTGCTGCCTGCCGGAGTGAGCTCCGAGGCCGCCTGCGCGGGCTTCAACAGCCTGGAACAGTGTGGTGCGGCTCTGCACGCGGCCCAGAACCTCAACATCAACTTCACCGACCTCAAGCGCAAAGTGGCGAACGGCGAGCGCCTTGAGCCGGCGATTCATACCCTGAAGCCTTCGGTGGACGCACGGGCGGAGGCCGACCGCGCGCAGCAGCAGGCGAGGGCTGACTTCCGCGGCCCGCAGGGCTGACACGCAGCAGTTCTGCAGCAGGTGGCGGGGGCCTTCGGGGCCCCCGCTGCCTTTTGCGGTACCCTCAGCGCGCCCGCAGCCGGCCTGCGGCTACCGCAACCACGCCGAGCCCGAGGAACAGACCCAGCAGCAATACCCCGTTGCGCAGCACGGTCGCCAGGCCGTGGGCGCCAGTATCAGCGAAGGGGTACAGATAGCGTCCGCTCGCGGCGCCGAGCAGGAGCGAGAAGGCGAAGTAGGCGAGCGGGTAGAGCAGCCACTTGAGCGCATCGGCGAAGCGCAGGCCGCTCTTCGGCGCACACACCAGCCACCAGCTCACGAACAACAGCGGTGTCACGTAGTGCAGGATCTGGTCGGCGAGGCGGTGCAAGCCCACCGGCGCCCACAGCTGGCGCAGCAGCAGCGAGTAGATGAGGCCAACCACGGCGATGTACACGGCGCTGGCGGCGAGCGTCCCCGGGGCGCTGAGCAGGCCCCCGCCGCCGCTGGCTAGGCGCGTGCTGACGAGCGCCACCCAGATGTTGGTCAGCACGGTGAAGTAGCACAGGGCTAGGCCCACGCCGTGCCAGAACGGTTCGCCGCGGCGCGCGGCGGCGGTGCCGGCAATCCACAGCTGCAGGAGGATCCCGAGCCAGGCGAGCAGCGTCAGGACGCAGAGCCAGGCGCGGGCCCAGGGAGCTGGCTTCGACAAGCAGACGCATCCTCAAGAGCCGGCCGCGCGGGTGCGCCGGGCGGATTCTAAGGCAGTTTCCGGGGGCTCGCTGCCGCCGCCTGCTCAGGAGGGTGGCGGTGCGGGCGTAGGGGCCGGCGCGGCCTGCAGCGGCTGGTGCCAGTCACCGCCGAGTGCGCGTACCAGGAGCACCGTGGCGCTCGCGCGCCGGATCTCGATGTCGACCGCGGTCAGCCGGGCGGCGAGCGCGGCGTTCTCGGTGGAGACGACTTCGAGATAGGTGACGATGCCGCCCTTGTAGCGCAGGTTCGCCTGATCGAGCGCGCCCTGCGTGGCCTGCACCGCGGCCGCCTCACTCACGCCTTCGCGCTGCAGCTGCCGCAGCGCCGCGAGATTGTCCTCGACATCCTGGTAGGCGGTGAGCACGGTGTTGCGGTAGTTCGCGACCTGCTCGTCGTAGACCGCGTGCGCCTGGGCTGACTGGGCGCGGCGCAGTCCAGCGTCGAAGAGGTTGAGCACGGCCTGCGGCCCGAGCGACCAGTACTGGCTGGGCGCGGTAAGCCAGTTGGAGGTCGCCCCGCTCTGGAAGCCCGCGGTGCCGAGCAGGCTGAATACCGGGAAGTAGGCGGCACGCGCGACACCGATGCTGGCGTTGGCCGCCGCCACGCGCCGCTCCGCCGCCGCGACGTCGGGCCGCCGCTCGAGCAGCTCCGAAGGCAGTCCCGGCTCGATGCCCGGCAGCTGCGGCATGCGATCGTGGGCGCGGGGCGCGAGGCTGAACCCCGAGGGCTCGCGCCCGATGAGCACGGCGATGGCGTGCTCGGTCTGCGCACGTCGCAGCCGCGTGTCCTCCGCCTGGGTGCGCGCGCTTTCCAGCTGCGCTTGCGCCTGCTGCACGTCCGAAATCGGTGAGGCGCCCCCGTGGTAGAGATTCTGCGTCAGCGTAAGCGCGCGGTCGTAGTCGGCCACGGTCTGGTCGAGCAGCTGCTGCTCCACGTCGAGGCCGCGCAGCGTGTAGTAATCGGTGGCGAGCTCGGCGTGCAGGGCAAGGTCCATGCTCGCCAGGTCACCGGCGGTTGCCTGTTCGGTGTAGCGGGCGTTGGCGACGGTGTTGCGCACACGGCCGAAGAGGTCGAGCTCGTAGGAGAGGCTCGCGCCGGTACTGTAGAAGTTACCCGTCGCCGGTTTCCCGGCCACGTAACTCGGGGAGTTGTAGGAAACGCGCTCGCGGGTCGCCGAGGCGTTCGCATCCACGCTCGGGAAATAACTGGAGCGGGCGATCCGGGTCTGCGCCTGGGCCTCCTCCAGCCGGGCCAGCGCCGCTTTCAGGCTCTGGTTGGCCTGGCTGACCTGGGCTTCGAGCTCGTTCAGGTCCGCATCCTGGAAGGCGAGCCACCACTGGCCGCGCGGCTGCGCGTCCGCCGGCGCCGCGAGCTTCCAGTCGCCGCTCTCCTTGTACTGCGCGGCCGGGGTGGGCATCGGCGGCCGCTCGTAATGGGGCGCGAGCGAGCAGCCGGCAAGGGCCGCCGCGAGCGCCGCTGCCAGGAGGTCACGGCGCGCGCGCATCACGACTTACCGGAGGCCGCGGGGCTGCCCGGGGGCTGAGCGCCGGGTGGGGGCGGGGGCGCCAGGCGCACCTGCGCGCCGTCGGTGATCGAGTCGGGCGGATTGGCGACCAGTACGTCATCGAGACTGACCCCGGAGAGCACCTCGATCTCGGTACCGAAATCGCGCCCCTCGGTGATGGTCTGCAGGTGCACGCGGTGCTGCTGATCGAGCACGGCCACCTTCAGCCCGTCGGTACGGAACAGCACCGTGTTGACCGGGATGCGCAAGGAGTTATCCGCACCAGTGAGCTTGAAGTACACCTGCGCATAAGACCCGGGCAACAGCTCACCGCTGGCGTTGTCGATCTGCAGCTCCACCTGCAGAGTGCGCGAGTTGGCATCGAGCGCGTGGGCGGTATTGGCCACCTCACCCTCGTAGCGTCTGCCCGGATGATCGGCAAAAACCAACCCAGCCTTAAGGCCCTGGTGTATGGCGGCGGCGTACAGCTGCGGAACCGAGACGTAAATGCGTAGGCGGTGCGTGTCGGCAACGCGGAACAGAGCGTTGCCGGGGCTCTGCCCGGAGTTGATCAGCGCGCCAATGTCCGTATTGCGCTGCGTGACGATACCGGTGAAGGGGGCGAGGACACGCTTGAAGCCCTCCAGCTCCTGCAAGCGGGCGACGTTCGCGGCTGCCGACTGGCGTGCTGCAGACTTAGCCGCGGCGTCTCCGGCGCGCTGGTCGGCATCCTGCTGCGAGACCGACTCGGTGGCGAGCAGTCCCTGCCAGCGATCGTTCGTGGTCTTGGCCAGCTGGTAGTTCGCCTGCGCGGTGCCGAGATCAGCCTGGGCCTGGCGCAGCTCTTGGTCCACTTCCGGGGTCTCGATTTCGGCCAAGAGCTGGCCCTTTTTTACCGGCGTGCCGATGTCGGTGTACCAGATCTTCAGATACCCGTTGGTACGCGCGTAGATGGGTGCTTCGTAGAAGGCCTGCACGCTGCCGGGCAGCACCAGCGTGTCCGAAGCCGGCCCCGGGTGGGGTCTGGTGGTAGTGACCGTGGCGATCGCGGCGCTAGCGGCGAGCTTCTCCAGCGAAGTGCGCGCACTCAGGCGCGTCACGATCCCCCAGGCAGCAACGAGCAGCGCGCTAACCACCAGCACGAGCACGTAGCGGCGCGTGTGCGGATCGGCCGTACGGGCGGGGGCTGCGTGGTCAGGCGGCTCGGACATGGCTCTGGCTCCGGCGGGAATGGATCATGGCGAACACAGTGGGCACAAAGAACAGCGTGGCGACGGTGGCGAATACAAGTCCACCGATAACGGCGCGGCCGAGGGGGGCATTCTGCTCGCCGCCCTCGCCCAATCCGAGCGCCATAGGCACCATGCCGATGATCATGGCAAATGCCGTCATCAGAACCGGGCGGAAGCGCGTCGCACCGGCCTGCAGCGCGGCGTGGTAGGCGTCATCGCCGGCCGCCATGCGGTCACGCGCGAAGCTGATGACGAGCACGCTGTTCGCGGTCGCCACGCCCATGCACATGATCGCACCAGTCAGCGCCGGCACGCTCACCGGGGTGTGGGTTAGAAACAGCATCCACACGATTCCGGCCAGTGCGGCTGGCAGCGCCGTGATGATGATGAACGGGTCCAGCCAGGACTGGAAGTTCACGACGATGAGCAGGTAGACGAGGATGATGGCGCCGGCGAGACCGATCAGCAGGCCTTCGAACGAGTCGCCCATGGTCTTGATCTGCCCGCGCACGATGACCTTCGAGCCGCGCGCCAGTGAGTGCTTGGTTTCGGCAACGATCCGGTTGATCTGGCTGGAGACAAAGCCGAGATCCACCCCGTCGGCACTGCCATAGATGTCGATCACCGGGGTGGCATCGTAGTGACTCACGACGGCCGGGGTGGCGCTGCGGTGGAAGCTGGCGAGGTTCGCTAGCATCTGCGAGGTGTTAGACGCCGGTCCGGTCACGGGCGTGGTCGTCAGGTCGGTGAGTGAGGCGAGACGGAACTGGGGTGTCTGCGCAACGACTGGGTACTGTGTGCCGGTCCTGGGGTCGATCCAGTACGACAGTAGCGTCTGACCCGAGCCGGATAGCGAAGTGAGCAGATCGCCGGCGACGTCGGTTTCGGTCAGCCCGAGCAGTGCAGCCTTGCTGCGATCGACATCGACGTTGAGGGTCGGATAATCGTAGGCCTGCTGGATACGCAGGTCCGCGACGCCGGGAATACGATGCAGGCGTGCGAGCAGCTCGTTGGCGTAAGCCCGATTGGCGTCGACATTGAAGCCGGACACCTGGATATCGAGCGGTGCGGGCAAGCCAAAATTGAGTATCTGGCTGACCATGTCGGCGGGCAGGAAGGCAAAACTCGTCGACGGATACAGCGCGTTCAGCCGTGCGCGCAGCTTACGCACATAATCGGCCGTGGCGTGATGATGCGCCTTGAGATTGACGAGGATATCGGCATCCCCGGAGCCAACAGGCGCGGAGGTTGAGTACGCGGTGTTGATGCCGCTGTATGGCACGCCGATGTTGTCGACGATCGTGTCGATCTCGTTGGCCGGAATGACCTCGCGGATAGTGGCCTCGACTTTGTCGCACAGCGTCGCGGTCTCGTCGATGCGCGCGCCGGTATAGGCGCGCACGTGCAGCTTGATCTGGCCGGCATCAACGCTCGGGAAGAAATCCTGGCCGAGGCCGGGCAGGAAGCGTCCCATCGGGAAGGCCAGGAACGCGGTGAGCGCCATGGCGCCGAGGAAGGGCAGGGCGAAGTGGCGGCGCGCGGACAGGGCACGCTCGAGCAGCTGGTGGTAGCGGTCGCGGAAGCGGGCAAAGTGGTGCTCGAAGCCGTGCTGGAAGCGCTGGAAGAAGCCCGTGGCCTTCTCGTGCGCCTGCGGGTCGTGCTTGGAGAGCCAATAGCGCGCCAGGGTCGGCACCAGGGTGCGCGACAGCACGTACGAGGCAAGCATCGCAAATACCACCGCCTCGGCGAGCGGCACGAACAGGTAGCGGGCGATGCCGGCGAGCATGAACATCGGCACGAACACGATGCAGATGGCGAGTGTGGAGACGAAGGCCGGAACCGCGATCTCGTGCGCACCGTTGAGGATCGCCTCCTCGACATCCTCACCGTGCTCGAGGTGGTAGTTGATGTTCTCGATGGTCACGGTGGCGTCATCGACCAGGATGCCGACTGCGAGCGCGAGACCGCCGAGAGTCATGATGTTGATCGTCTCCCCGAGGGCGGATAGGCAGATGATCGAGCTCAGGATCGATAACGGGATGGAGATGGCGATGATGAGCGTGCTGCGCCAGCTGCCCAGGAACAGCAGAATCATGAGTGCGGTCAGCGCTGCGGCAATGACCGCCTCGCGCACCACGCCCTCGATGGCGCCGCGCACGAAGATCGATTGATCGCCTACCAAGTCGATCTTGAATCCCGGCGGCAGCTGCGACAGCACTCCGGGTATGCGTGCCTTGATCTCCTTGATGATGTCGAGGGTGGAGGCGCTGCCGGTCTTCAGCACGCTCATGAGCACACCACGGCGCCCGTCGCGGCGCACCATATTGGTCTGCGGCGGATAGCCGTCACGCACGTGCGCCACGTCGCGCACGTAGATCACCGCGCCGTTGCGCATCGTCACCGGCAGGTCATTGAGCTCGGCGACGGTTTTGGGATTGGCATTGACCGAGACGAAATACTCCCGGTCACCGATCTTCTGCGTACCGGCGGGCAGGATCGAGTTCTGGTTGCCGATAGCGTTGGTTACATCGTTGCCCGAAAGTCCCTGCGCGCGCAGCGCGTCCGGGTCGAGGTCGACCTGCACCTGCCGCTGCAACCCTCCGTACGGGTAAGGCATTGACGCCCCAGGGACGGTCGCCAGCGCGGTGCGGATGATGCTGTTACCGAGGTCGAAGAGCTGTGCTTCGGAGAGGTTTTCGCCCGAGAGGGCCAGCTGCAGCACCGGTACCGATGAGGCGTTGTATGCGAGGATAAAGGGTGGAGTGGTGCCCGGCGGGGCCTGGCGCAGTCCGGTCTGGGATACACCGGTGATCTGGGCGAATGAGAGTTCTTCGTTGACGTTGGGCTGGAAGAAATACTTTACGACCGAGGTACCGCTCAGGGACTGCGACTCGGTGTGTTCGACATCGTTGACCGTGGTCTGCGCGGTGCGCTCGCTGGCGAGCACCAGGCGCGTTGCCATCTCATCCGGAGACAACCCGGTGTAGCGCCAGATCACCGCGACGACCGGGATGCGGATGTTCGGAAAGATATCCGTCGGCGTGCGCAGGATGGAATACACCCCGAGCAGCGTGATCAGGATGGCGAGCACCAGAAAGGTGTACGGGCGCCTGAGCGCCAGTTTGACGATCCACATTTGACCCCGAAAGGTACCTGAAGCGTGGGAAGCGACGATTACGCGCGCCCAGCGGTGTGTTACAGCTGAAACACGCTCCGCAAGACCCCTGCGACACGGCGCCCCGACAGTGCCGGGGCGCAGGAGCGCAAGGCGTGGATTTCGTCCCTTGCCGGGGCGTGCGGGAGCAGCAAACCAGGTGGCGGCGTCTTTGTCAGTACACGGCTTCGACGGGCACCGCGATGCGGTAGCCGACGCCGCGCTCGGTCAGGATGATGTGCGGCTCGGCCGGGTTCACCTCGATCTTGCGGCGCAGCCGCAGGATCTGCACGTCGATGGCGCGGTCGTAGACCTCGTTGTCGTAGCGGCGACTCATCTCGATCAGCTGGTCGCGGCTGACCACGCGGTTCGCCGTGGCAAGCAGCGCCGCCAGCAGATTGAACTCGCCGTTGCTGAGCGGCACATCGCGGCCGTCAGCCGCGCTCAGCCGCCGCGTGCGCAGGTTCAGTTCCCACCCCGGCATACGGTAGGCGCGGCACACGCGTGCCTCGCGCCCCTCGGCGCCCGCCTGCGTGCGCCGCAGCACCGTGCGGATGCGCGCCAGGAGCTCACGCGGACTGAACGGCTTGGTGAGGTAGTCGTCGGCGCCGAGCTCGAGTCCCATGACCCGGTCGGCCTCCTCGATGCGGCCGGTGAGGATGATGACCGGGATCTGCGATTCGGCGCGCAGCTGGCGCAGCAGCTGCATCCCATCCTCGCCCTTCAGGCGCAGGTCAAGCAGCACCAGATCGACCACACCGGCGCGGAACGCCTCCATCAGGGCCGCTCCGGTGGCAAGCCCGGTGACCCGGAAATCGTGCTGGCCGAGGTATTCCTGCACCAGTGCGCGCACCGCGGCGTCGTCATCGACCACCACGAGGTGTGGGACCGGCAGGCTGTTCACGGGAGCACGCCGTGAAGCGCGTGCTCGTAGTCGAGCGTGATAGGCTGCATCGTGATCTCATCCGCGAGTGGCTCGAGGAGGGCGGGGTGCAGGCGGTCTACGCGGAATCGTTGACGCAGGCACCCGGGGAGGTCGATGCGGTGCTCGTCGATGTTTCGTGTCAGCAGCAGGCTCATGCGACCCTTGAGGGCTGGCGGCGCGCCTATCCGCGCGCCGCGATCGTGCTCGCCTCCGGACGCTTCTCCGCCGGCGACATGGCCAATGATGCCATGGCCACCCGCCTGGGCGTGACGCGGATCCTCGCTAAGCCTTTTACGCGTGCCGACCTATGGGCAGCCCTGGGACTTCACCCCCCGCTGGTCCCCGCTACGCCCCACCGCTAGGCGCACCCTCCGGGCGCGACCGGGCACGCGGGCGTGCGCTGCGGCTGCGCCTGATCCTGGTGGTGGTGGCAGTCTGCGCGGCGGTGTGGCTCTCGGCGCTGTTCGACGCCCTGCATGACCGCGCGGCTACGCTGGCCGAGGCCGAGCGGCAGTACGACAACGTCGCGGTCGCGCTCGCCGAGCAGACCGCCCGGGCCCTGCAGGCTACCGATCTCATTCTGCAGCAGGCGGCGTTGCTCGATCCGGACCTGCCGGGGGCGCCGGTCAGCCGCGCAGGTCTCGCCGACCTGCTGCGCCGGCACATGAGCGGGGTGCCGCAGGTACGCAACCTCTTTCTGTTCGATCCGGTGAGAAACCTCCACGTCAGCTCCTCGAACTCCCCGAGCGCGAGCACCGACCTCAGCGACCGAACCTACTTTCTTGCACAGCGCGACGACCCGAAGCTCGGGCTCTTCGTCAGTGAGACCTTCGTGAGCCGCGTCACCGGCGATCCGACCTTCGTCCTGTCGCGCCGTCTGCCCGGCGAGGGCTTCCGCGGTATCGCCGGCGCGGCGGTGGATGTGGGTTATATCCGCCGGCTCTACCAGGCGCTCGATCTGGGCGCCGGCAGCAACATCGAGCTCTTGCGCGCCGACGGCATGACCCTCGTCAGCCGCGCCCACGCGGGGGTGAGTCCCCAGGCCACGCCCTACTGGGCGCAGGCGGTGGCGCAGCTCGGCAGCCTGGGTGCCGTGCACCGGGTCATCGACGAGCCGGGCGCGGGGGCTGCGCGCGTGAGCCTGCGGCGGGTGCCGGGCTATCCGGTAGTGGTAGCGGTCGGGCGCAGCGAGCGGGCCATCCTCAGGGACTGGCGTGCCAAGACCTGGACCAACGTGCTGCGCACGGCCGTGATCACTGCGCTCGCCGCGCTGCTGCTGGTGGCATTCCTGCGCCAGCTGAGCCGGCACGAGCGCGTCACCGCGCAGCTGCATCAGTCGCAGAAGCTCGAAGCACTCGGCACCCTCGCCGGGGGCATCGCGCACGATTTCAACAACGTGCTCGGTGCGATCCTCGGCTACGGCGAGCTCGGTATCGAGCACAGTGAGCCCGGCACGCCGCTGCGGCGCTATCTCGACAACATTGTCGTGGCCGCCAACCGCGCCCGCGATCTGGTGGCACGCATCCTCGCCTTCAGCCGCCCCGGGGTAGGCAGCGCCGCGGCGCTCGCGCTGCAGCCCCTGCTCACCGAAGTGCGTAACCTGAGCGCCGCGGCACTGCCGCCGCAGGTGCAGCTGGAGCTCACGGCCAGCGAGCCGCTCATCGTCGCCGGCGATGCAGCGCAGCTGCATCAGCTGTTCGCGAACCTCGTTACCAACGCCGTCCAGGCCCTGAACGGCGCCGGCACCGTGCGCATCCGCGCCACGCGCACCCTGGTGGAGGCTGAGCGCAGCTGCATGGTGGGACGGCTGCATCGGGGCAGCTACGCCTGCGTGGAGGTGAGTGACAGCGGCGTGGGCATGAGCGCCGCCCAGGTAGAGCGGATTTTCGACCCGTTCTTCACCACCAAGCCGGTGGGCGAGGGTACGGGGCTGGGCCTGTCGCTGGTGCATGGCACCGTGCTCGACCATGGCGCCGCGCTCGATCTGGACAGCCGGCCGGGCGAGGGGACGACCTTCTCGGTCTACCTGAGGCTTGCGAGCGGGCTGCCCGCGCCCGAGCCGATAGCGCCGCAGTTCCCGCCCGGGCACGGGCAGACGGTGCTCGTGGTCGATGACGAGGAGAGTCTGGTGCATCTCGCCGAGGAGGTGCTCGCCGGCCTGGGCTACGAGCCGGTGGGCTGTGTGGGCGCAGCGCAGGCGCTACGGGTGTTCCGGGCGACCCCGCAGCGCTTCGATGCCATCGTCAGTGACGTGCTGATGCCGGATATCTCCGGCACCGAGCTCCTCGCCCAGATACGCACACTGCGCCCGGATCTGCCGGCGCTCCTTGTCAGCGGCTACGGCGGCCCGGATCTGCAGGCGCAGGCGGCCGCGGTCGGGGTGAGTTCCATACTGAGCAAGCCCCTGAAAGCAGCAGAGCTCGGGGCGGCCCTGGCGGCCGCCCTGGCCGGCGCCGGAGCGTCGGCCCGGGCCGCGCCGGTAGGGGAGCCCTCGTAAGGCAGCGCCGCGGCCGCCACCGGCTTGTCCGATGGCGGCCGCGATGTCGTCAGTGATGCCGCGCCGCAGCCTGGGTCGCGGCCTGCGCATTCACCAGCCCGGCGCCGGTGAAATTATTGAAGGGCAGCTTCGGGAACGCGACCACCGAGCCGGTGGTGTGCGAGCCGTCCTCGAAGGTCACCGTCACCTTCATGCCGCGGAAGCGATCCGGATCTTCCTGCGTCGAGCCCTGGACGGGCGCGAAGATCGACTCGCCGAAGTCAAAGGAGTCGCCGCCGGAGAAGGTGCCCTTGGCGAAGGCGATGGTGAACTGCGTGGCGTCCGGGCTCACCGAGATGGTCATGTCGGACTGGGATACCCCCGAGGCGTTGCTGACGCTGAAGCGGTTCGGGTTCGGGTTCCAGGTGAGTCCGGTCGGGGTGGCATCGAAGGTGATCGAGGCCACCTTCTTCTGCCTGGGACCTTCCACAGCGAGACTGAAGTCACTGGTCCAGCGCGTCCAGTCGGCGTTGATCGAGAACGCCACCGGGCCGGCGAGGGTGCCGGCGACCCAGCGCACGTTCGGCACGCGGATGGGCGAGGCGGTGTTCTCCAGGATCGAGTAGACGCGCTGCGGGGCGAGGCTTCCCGAGCCGCCGGCGGCCTCGAGCACCAGGGCACCCACCGCGGCCGCATCCGGCGCTGCGGCGCTGGTGCCGAAGAAGTTCGGGAACCCGGTGCCGTCCGGGTCGGAGCCGCCCGGCGGGAAGAAGGTCGTATCGACGCCGTCCGCGGCCGTGATCTGCGGCACCTGACGGGTCTGCGGGAACCACAGGCGGTTGCCCTCGGTGTCGAACAGGATCGTCACCGGGCCGTGAGAGCTGAAGTCCTCGGGGAAGCTCGGGATGGCGTAGTAGGTCGCCGCGACGCCGAGCGCGCCGCTGGCTGCCGCATGGCCGGAAACCGAGGGCGCGTTCTGGCGCTCGCTGACCGCCAGGGTGTTCTCCATGATGTACTTCAGACGACGCGCCGGACCGTTGTTCACCTTACCGATCACGATCTGGTAGTCGCCCACCGAGGCGCCGCCGACCGTGGCGTAGGGCAGCATCTCTGCCAGCTGCAGCGCCTGATCGGTGGCGACGTTATCGTCGAAGGTATTGAACGTGGTCGGCGAGGTGTTCGGGTCCAGCCAGTTGCCGTTCATGTCGAAGATGTAGATGTAATAGTCGGTCTGCACCTTGCCGAGGTTGAACGGCTCGTCCCACTGCAGATCGAGCACGGAGTCCCCGGCGACGGTGATGTGCTGGGTGATGCTCGGTCGGCCGTCCTCGCCGTTGAAGTTCTCGAAGCTGACCGGGCGCAGGCTCGCCGGGATCTGGTTCAGCTGCAGATTGCCGCCGCCGTGCGCCATGAGCTTCTGCGCATCGGCAAAGGAGATCGGGTGATAGGTGTCCTCCCACGCCTCCAGGCCGTCGTTGCCGGCCGAGGAGAAGTAGGCCGCACCCGACTGGCTGACGATGTTCACCGCCTGGGCCAGCAGGCCGTCGGAGTAGAACGGCTCGTCGTAGTAGAACACGTCATCGACGATGACGTCGGCGTTGAACTGGGCGCGCAGCGCGAGGATGTTGTTGGCGAAATCGATCTCGCTGACGAACGCGGTCGCGAAGCCCAGTTGTGCCCCGGGGGCGATGTCGTGCACGAGCTGCAGCATCGCGCGGCCCTCATCCTCACCGCCGGCGCCGACCGGCAGGTCCTCAATGACCGTGACGCCATTGGCCGGCAGGTCCCCGGTGGCGATGTCCTGCGGGGCAGTCGTCGAGCAGACGCTGCCGCAGCCGTTGTAGCTGTCGGACAGTGCGCCGATGCGGATACCGGTGCCGTCGTAACCGCTCGCCTGGGCGAGATCCGCCTTCTCGAGCGCGACCGCCTGACTGGTCACCAGCCCCACGCGCCGCGCCGGGCGGTGCTGGGCGGTCAGCGCACGGATACCGGGAATGGCAGCCGCGGCGTGCACCTGGGACAGGGGCAGGTAGCCCTCGACCAGGGCGGGGTTGATGGTGCTGCGGGCCTTGACCTGGAAGCCGGCCGCGGTGAGCTTGGCGAGCACCGCATCGACGCTGACCCCGGGCATGATCTGCGCGCGCACCAGCGGGGCGCCCGCGCGATCGGTCAGGTGCAGCTTCATGATTGCCGGCAGTTTGGCGCTGTTGCCGTCGTAAGCGGCCGACATTTCCCGCAGCCCCGAGCCAAGCGCGGCGCTGTCAGCGCGCGCTGTCGTCGCCAAGGCACTGCCGATCATGCAAAGCGCAGCCGAAACGACCGCGCTTACGTAGCGAAAGGTACGCATTACTTCATCTCCCTGAGCGCGCGATTGTTAGAGGAGTGCGCGCGTATGGGCGTAGACGCTATGGGGTGCATCGCTTTGCGTCAAGACCGGATTTAACCTCTGGAACGCGAAACGTTCCCCGCTCGGCCAAGCTGCAGCCCCGCCGCCCCATGGTCCCGAGACGCACATGCACATCGTGATGACATTTGTAGGTCTCCACGTCAGCATGGGCGCGTGAGAATGGGACGACAGGCGATGTGTGGCGGCCGAAGAGAGCGGGTTGGTAGGTGGGGGCTGCGCCGCGCCCTGCGCAGGGCGGGGGTAGGGCTGGCACTTACGGGACTTCTGCTCAGCGTCGGTGCGGTGGCGCAGGCACCGGCCCCTGAAGGGGCGGCGGCCGTGGACAGCCGGCTCGACACGCTGTTCGGCGAGCACGAGAGCTATCGTAATTTTCTGCAGGACCTGCAGGCGGCGGTGCGCGCGAATGCGCGCGAGCGGATCGCCGCGATGGTGAGCTACCCGCTGAAGACCCACATCGAGGGCCGCGAGGTCAGCGTGCGTACCCCGCGGGAGTTCATGCAGCGCTTCGACGCGCTGCTGCCGCCCGCCACGCAGACCGTGATCGCGCAGCAGTCCTATGAGAGCCTGTTCGCCAACAGCGAAGGGGTCATGATCGGGCGCGGGGAGCTCTGGTTCAGCGGTGTGTGCGCCGACGAGCGCTGCCAGGAGCGGCGCATTAAAATCATTGCCATAAACCCCTGACGGGCGCCGCGCACCGCCCGGCGATGGCTGCTGCCACAGCGCCGGAGTAGGCTGCGTCTCTGGCGGAGGGAAAAATGCACAAGACGCTGAAGAATGCCGTATTGCTGGCCATGGCCGCCCTGGCGGCCTGCGCCACCACCACCTTCACCTCGACCTGGAAAGCACCGGGAACCGCGCCTCTGAACCCGGTCGGCAAGACCGTGGCGGCCGTATTCGTCTCCCGGGACGAGGCCAAGCGGCGCGCCGGCGAGGATGCGCTGGCCGCGGATCTCACCCGGCGCGGGGCGACCGGCGTCCCCGCCTACACCCTGGTGCCCGATGCCATGCGCGGGAACGGCGAGCAGGCGCGGGCCGCTCTGAAGGCCGCCGGCGCGAACGGCGCGGTGGTCATGCGAGTGGTCGGCCACGACCAGCAGATCAACTACAGCCCCGGGATGGCCGTGCCTATGTACTACAACGGCTTTGGGCCCTACTGGGGCTACGGCTGGGGCATGGCCTACGAGCCGGGCTACCTCACGACCGACACCGTGGTATCGGTGGAGACGCTGGTGTACTCCCTGACGCAGGACAAGCTCTTGTGGGCGAGCACCAGCCGCACCACCAACCCGCGTAATCTCGATGCGCTCATCAACGAGGTCGCCGAGGCGACCGCTCGGGAGATGCAGAACCAGGGGATGCTGCGGCCGCAATGAGACCGGGCCTGGCGGCGTCGCTTCGCGCTGCTGCGGCGCTGGCTCTGGCCGTGCTTCCGGTGACGCGTGCCTCGACACCCCAGGCATGGGGGGCTTACGGGCAGGAGGTGCGGCGCGCCTGCAGCGCGGCGAGCTCGCTGCGCCAGCCGCCACACCTACACGGGGCGCGAGGACGCGAGCTGTGTCTGTTCGACAGGCGCACGCGCACGGCAATGGTGGCGCCGGCGGATGACTTCACCCAGTCCGAGGCGGGACCGGCTGCCTAGGTGCGCTCGGTGTCGGGGCCGATTCTGGGCGCGGCGAGCAGCAGAAAGGCCGCCGCGATCACGTAGCAGCCCGTGCCCCACAGGATCGCGTATCGCAGCGCATCGACCCCGTAGCGGGCGTGCAGGCGGTCGGAGACATAGCCGAGCACGAAGGATCCGAGGCCGAGGCCGATGACATTGAGAACGAACAGGAAAACCGACGAGGCGAGCGCCCGCATCGTGGCCGGCACGAGCTGCTGGATGGCGCTTAGCACCGGGCCGAACCAGACCAGCTGCAAGGCAGCCGGCACGGTGTAGAGGATCCAGGTCAGGCCGCCCGGCGGCAGTCGCAGCGCGAGCGCGTAGCACGGCACGATCACGAGGGATGCGGCGGCCGGTACCCAGGCGTACCAGCGCGGGTCGCGCGGGCCCAAACGATCGGCGACGACGCCGCCCAGGAACATGCCGAGTACGCCGCCGAGAAAGGTGATCGTCGCGAGCAGCCGACCGATGTCGA
Source organism: uncultured Pseudomonadota bacterium (assembly GCA_963825385.1). Taxonomy (GTDB): domain Bacteria; phylum Pseudomonadota; class Gammaproteobacteria; order Steroidobacterales; family Steroidobacteraceae; genus 13-2-20CM-66-19. The sequence continues at coordinate 649,671 of CAWGSX010000002.1, forward strand.
TGAGCGCCATGCCGTAGCTCGTATGAAAGAACGACGGCAGCCAGAACAACAGGCCGTAGCCGATCAATGAGGAGAACGCGGCACCAAGGGCGAGGAACCAGAAGCTCGGCTTCGCAGCCAGCAGCGCGACCACCAGCCGCAGCGGCGGCGGCGGCGCGATTCCTGCCGGAGTGCGTCCGCGTCGCGGATCGCGCACGGAGACGGCAAGCAGCGGTGCCAGTACCAGCCCGGAGATCCCGAGCACGATGAACGCCATGCGCCAGCCGTGGAGCGCCGCGATGTGCGCCCCGAGGAGGAACCCGAGCGCGCTGCCGACGGGGATGCCGAGTGAGAAGACCGCGAGCGCCCGCGCCCGCGTGCGCGGCGCGAAATAGTCCGACAGGAGCGCATACGCTGGCGCCACGCCGCCAGCCTCGCCGACGCCCACGCCGAGCCGGCTCAGGAACAGCACCGTGAAGGTACCGGCAAGCCCGCACAGCGCCGTAAACGCGCTCCACAGCCCCAGCGCCACGGTGAGGATGCCGACGCGGTTCACGCGGTCCGCGACGCGACCGATGGGTATGCCGAGGGTGGTGTAGAAGACGACGAAGGCGCTGCCGCCGAGCAGCCCGAGCTGAGTGTTGCTGAGGGCGAGCTCGGACTTGATGGGTACGGCGAGGATGCCGATGACGACGCGGTCGACGAAATTCAGAGTATAGGCGAGCAGCAGGACGCACAGGACGTAGAGACTGTACAGAGGCACGCGCGGCGCCTCGCCGGGCTGGCCAGGTTGATTCAAGAGCTGATCCTGTCTTGCGGCCGCACCGGCCCGGTGGCGCAGCAGCTTACAGGGTTCCGCCGTTGCCGCGCTCGGGAAGCGAGCCGAATACCGCGATCCGGTCGCGTACGTTCACGCGGATGTTGCTGTAGAAGAGGTTGTAGTCAAAGACGTGGTAACTGCCCAGGAGCGTCAGCGCATCGGCGAAGCCGTGGCGTTTGCTGAGCGGAATCTGCACGTGCAGGATGCCCTCATCGCAGCGTGCGCCGGTCAGTTCCGGGACGGGAGCGGCGAGTTCCTGTGTCGGACGCTCCCCGGGAAGGGCCCCGAGATTGGCCGTCGCCGGGGCTGCGCCATCCAAGCTCCAGTTCAGAGGGTTCACGCACAGAAGCGGGCGCCCGTGCAGATGCTGGTAGCTGCCTTCGAGCCAGATCAAGCGCTTCTGCTGCCGCGCGCTGTCGCTTACGCCTTCCTTCATCGTGTTCCAGCTGATGATGCATCCGTTCTGCGTACCGGTACGGCACACCGGCAGCCCGGCGTGCTCGATATCCAGCGGGATGTCATAGCCGATCACGTAGGCGACCACGAGCCGGCGCTGCACAGGCTGGCCGGCGATGCGCTCCTGCAGCAGGCGCATGGCGTGCAGTGAGCCCTGACTGTGGCTGGCGATGATGAAGGGGCGTCCGCGATTCTCGTGCTCGAGGTAGTAGTCGAAGGCGCGGCGCACATCGCCGTAGGCGAGCTCGAAGGCGGCGCGCGACGCGTCGTCGTCGCCACCGCTGAAGGCGCGGATTTCGGCCTGGCGGTAATGGGGCGCGTAGATGCGGCAACAGGCGTTGAAGACGCTGGCCTGGAAGCGCAGCACGCCGCCGTCGATGCGCGTCGCGGTGCTTCCAGGCTCATCGTAGCGTGCGTTGGCCGCGCGGCCGGTCAGGTACGTGGTGGGATGAATGAAGAACACGTCGACTTTCTCATCCTCCGGGAGGGAGGCAGCCACAAGCCCCGGGGCAACGCTGTCAGCGCCGCTCGGGCGACCGGGCCACGCTGCCCAGGTGTCGGGCTGCGCATAGTCCGGTGCCGGTGGTGGGCCCGGATCCTGAGTGCGCGCCGGCGCGGTCCAGGCGAGCCCCAGCGCCAGAATGCACGCGGCACTTAACGCCACTCGGCTCAAGCTGCTCACCGCAGGGTGTTCCTTACATGCCTTCCACGCTGCAGCGTCAACGCCGCGATCCGGCTGCGGTTGACCGCCGCGGCAGAGGCTCGCGGCAATGTCCCGCCGTCAGGCGTAGTAATCGGCCGCAGCCGTCTCATCAACGCCGCCGCGGTGAGCCGAGAGCGCGTTACACACGGGTGTCAGGATCACCGTGAGCAGGAGGTTGAGCAGCACGGTATAGAAGGCGGCGTAGCCGGGGAAGCTCCAGCCGCCGACCGCCAGAGGGTAAGTGGATTGCAGATTGGCTGCCACCGCCATCCAGGTGCCGACGAGTGTCCCCGCCGCCCAGCCGATCAGCAGCGCCCAGGAATTGAACCAGCGCGTGTACGCCCCGAACAGAACCGCGGGCAAGGTCTGGATGATCCAGATGCCGCCCAGCAGCTGCAGCTGGATGGCGAACTTGGTGGGGACGAACAGAATGAACGCCAGGGCACCGACCTTGACGATGAGGGACACCCACTTGGCGATCTGCGATTCCTGCTTGTCGGTCGGATTGCGGTTGATGAACTCGCGGTGGATGTTGCGCGTGTAGAGATTAGCGGCGGCGATCGACATGATCGCCGCCGGCACCAGGGCACCGATACCGATCGCAGCGAAGGCGACGCCAACGAACCAGGACGGGAAGCTGTGCAGGAGCAGGGCGGGCACTGCGAAGTTGTTCTTGAACTGACGGAACCCTTCCGCGTACTCGGGCATCTTCTCGACCCCCGCGGCGATCGCGAAGAAGCCGATCAGCGCCAGCAGTCCCAGCATGAAGGTGTAGCCGGGCAGCATCGCGGCATTGCGGCGGATGGCGCGTCCGCTGCTGGCGCTGAGGATGCCGGTGAGGGAGTGCGGGTACAGGAACAAGGCGAGCGCCGAGCCCAGCGCGAGCGTCGCGTAGGCGCTGTAGGCGCCAGTGGAATGTGGGCCCGGGGTCGCAAGGATGAGCTTCGCGGGGGGTATGGCGGCAAATACCTTGCCTAAGCCGCCCAGCTGCGCGGGAATCACGATCACAGCGGCGAAGGCCGTTATGTAGATGAGGATGTCCTTGACGATCGCGATCGAGGCCGGCGCGCGCAGGCCGCTCGAATAGGTAAAGGCGGCGAGCACGAGGAAGGCGATCAGCAAAGGCAGCTCCGCGGCGAATCCGGTACCGGAGATTCCCAGCGCGCCGATGACCACCTGGATGCCGACCAGCTGCAGCGCGATATAGGGCATCGTGGCCACGATGCCGGTGATGGTTACGGCGAGGGCGAGCCAGCGGTTACCGAAGCGACCTTTCACGAAGTCACCTGCCGTGATGTAGTTCTTCTTGTGGCACACGTACCAGAGCCGCGGGAACACCAGGAAGAGCACCGGGTAGATGACGATCGTGTAGGGCACGGCAAAGAAGGCGATGGCACCGGCGCCAAAAGCAAGCGCCGGCACCGCGACGAACGTGTAGGCGGTATACAGATCGCCGCCCACCAGAAACCAGGTGATCAGGGTGCCAAAACGCCGTCCGCCAAGCCCCCACTCATGCAGCAGATCCAGATCGCCCTTGCGCCAGCGCGCGGCGGCGAAGCCCAGCACACTGACGAACAGGAACAGGACGACGAAGACGACCAGCGCGACCCAGTTGATACCGTGCATGGGCTTCTCCTGGGTCAGTCGCGGGTGGCGAAGTACACGATCGCAGTTAGCACCGCGCTGATCAGTACCCAGAGCATCTGATACCAGTAGAAGTAGGGGATCCCCATCCAGGCGGGCGCGACGCTGTTGTAGAACGGCGGCCAGAGCACGGCGACAAACTGCGCGAGGAACAGCAGATACCACCAGCTCCAGGTGCGGCGTCTGTGCTGCATGTCGTTCATCGGTGGCCTCCGGTGTCGGGCGTAAAGGGCGGCGGCCGAAGCGCAGCCGCACGCCCCCGGGTAGGGGCGCAGGGCGCAAGGGTCCGTTGCGAACCCGATCCTAGGCACAGAACTTTTCGCAGTCTAGCGCGCCGACCGGGTCGTCTGCGCGCCGGAAGGCGCGGCCCGGCTCGCCGTGGTTGCGGCCCGGCCTTAACGCGAAAGCTGCCCATGATGCTCGGGTCCACTCTCCGCCCGGTCGAGAGGTTTCGTGTCTTGGTAAATGCCGGGTATTCAAGACCGCTGAGCGGCAGACGGTGGTCAGGCAGCGGATCTTTGACCTCCGCGTGCGTGACTGCCCACACGCCAGCCAGGGACGATGATGCGGGCACTGCGCACGAGTAACTGCACGAGCCTCGTGCGCAGCGCCGGATCAACAGGGCGGTGGCCGGTACTCACCGGATGTCGCGGTCCTTGGTCTCCGGCAGGAACAGCAGACCAACCACGACGGTCATGAGCGCCACGATGATCGGATAGCGCAGGCCGTAATAGATGTTGCCGGTTAGGGCCACCAGGGCGAAGGACACCGTGGGCAGGAACCCGCCGAACCAGCCGTTGCCTATGTGATAGGGCAGCGACATCGAGGTGTAGCGGATACGCGCCGGGAATAGCTCCACGAGCCACGCGGCGATCGGTCCGTACACCATGGTGACGTAGATCACCAGGACGAACAGCAACAGCCACACCATGACCGAGTTGACCTGCGCCGGGTCCGCTTTGGCCGGGTAACCGGCCTCCTTCAGGGCGCCGCCTAGCGCCTTGGAGAACTTGTCGGTCGCCGCCTTGAAGTCGGCGCCCGACATGGTCGCGCCCTCAACGGATGGGATCGGCGCCGCCGAGCCGATGCGCACCAGGGCGACGCTGCCGACCGCAGCGGCTTCGTTCGTATAGGGCACGCCAGCCTTGGCCAGTGCCGCCTTGGCTACGTCGCATGACTGCACGAATTTCTTCTTGCCGACCGGATCGAACTGGAATGAGCAGGAGTTAGGGTCGGCGACGACGGTTACGGGTGACTGCGCTGCCGCACTCTCGATGGCCGGATTGGCGTAATGCGTGAGCCCCTTGAAGATTGGCGTGTAGGTCACGGCAGCGAGCAGACAGCCGGCGAGAATGACCGGCTTGCGGCCGATCTTGTCGGAGAGGATGCCGAACACGATGAAGAACGGTGTCGCGGCCAGCAGCGCATACGCCACCAGCAGATTTGCTGACTGCGCTTCGACTTTCAGCACCTGGGTGAGGAAGAAGAGGGCGTAGAACTGTCCGCCGTACCACACCACCGCCTGACCAGCCGTGGCACCAAGGAGCGCGAGAATCACCAGCTTCAGGTTGCCCCAGCGCGCAAAGGACTCCGTCAGTGGCGCCTTGGAGGAAGTGCCTTCGGCCTTCATTTCCAGGAACACCGGCGACTCGGCCAGCTGCAGCCGGATATATACCGAGACCGCCAGCAGCAGGATCGACACCAGGAACGGGATACGCCATCCCCAGGTGTCGAACTCCGATCCCAGCCACGCGCGGCACAGCATAATGATCACCAGGCTCAGGAACAGCCCCAGCGTCGCGGTGGTCTGGATCCAGCTGGTATAGCGTCCGCGCCTGCCGGGCGGGGCGTGCTCGGCGACGTAGGTCGCGGCACCCCCGTACTCACCACCGAGGGCGAGGCCCTGCAGCAGCCGCAGCACGATGAGAGCGACCGGGGCGATCACGCCGGCGCTCGCGTAACTTGGCAGCATGCCGACCAGCGCGGTCGACAGGCCCATGATCACGATGGTGATGAGGAAGGTGTGCTTGCGGCCCACGAGGTCGCCGAGCCGCCCGAAAACCAGCGCTCCGAAGGGCCGGACGGCGAAGCCCGCCGCGAATGCCAGTAGCGCGAAAATGAATCCGGTGGTTTCGTTTACGCCTGAGAAGAACTGCTTGGAGATGATCGCGGCCAGGGAGCCGTAGAGGTAAAAGTCATACCACTCGAAGACCGTGCCCAGACTGGATGCGAAAATGACCTGACGATGCGCTTTATCGATCCCCAAGCTCGAAGCAGGCAGAACATTTGTGGCCACGTGTCGACTCCCATTGACTTAGTTGTTCTCGTGTCACCATCGCAATAGCACTTTTTCGCTACAAATCACATCGCGACTACAGAGCCGCGGCGAGTATTCCATAGCCTCTGATGTGCGGGGAAGGCCTTTCCGTCTCGGCACTTAGGACCACAGGCCAGAAGTATTCTTAGGTTCGCCCGCAGCGCCTGCCGGCAATTATCTGAAATGCGTCAGCTAACTGTCACGCTCTGGGCCCGGGTTCGCCGGCCGACCGCACGCGAAGCAAAGACAAGCACCTGTCAGTAACTTGGGCCGGGCTGCAGAGTTTGGCGCGTAAGCCACAGACTACGGTGGAAGGAAGCGGCGGACGATCTTTTTCATCGGCCGCCGGTACCTACACTCCCGCTCAAGCACTCCCTGCGGCGCAATCAGGAGCCTGTCCATGGCGGTATATGAATATGACTCGATGAGCAGCATGGCGTCCCCCGCGGCCGCGGCCGGAGCGGAGACGATCGTCGCGGCGCAGAGCGGCAATGCCTCAGCCGTTTCCTGGGGGGCCATATTCGCGGGCGCCTCCGTAGCCGCGGCCTCATCACTGGTACTCCTCACCCTTGCGGTGGGTCTGGGCTATCTGAGCTTGAGTTGGCCATACGTCTCGGGGGCACGAATCGCCGCGGAGGCCTCAATCGCGCTGATCATCCTCCAATGGGTCTCTTCGGCCCTCGGCGGGTACATCACCGGGAGGCTGCGCACGCGTTGGGTAGGGCTCCACACACACGAGGTCTTCTTTCGTGACACGGCGCATGGGTTCATCACCTGGAGTGTCGCCACCCTCGCCGCCGCATTCATCTTCGCCTTCGGCGCTGCGGGCCTGACACACGAGGCCGATACCGCGCTGAACACTGCAACGGCGGCGCACGAGTACGCCGAGCGCTCCAGCCTGAGCAGTACACCGTCCCGGACAGAAGCAGAGCCCCGCCACATTGCGGTGAAGTTGCAGCGCACCGACCCGGATGACTCCACCCCGGACGACCAGGCCCGCAAGGCGGCCGCGAAGAGCTCGGTCTTCGTTGCATTGTCCATGCTGATCGGGGCTTTCATTGCCAGCGCCTCGGCTGCGCTCGGCGGGCGACTGCGCGATCTGCACCCTTGAGCCGAATCAGCCGAGCGCAACGCGGCAAGCCAAGGGGAGGGCGTTGACAGGCGCCCGGGGAGGTCGGGATAAGATGCGGTGATGTGCATCTTGTCTCTGGTATCGCCGCGACTGATCACCTTCGTCGTCGCGAGCTTGATCCTCGCGATCATTCCCGGGCCCGCGGTCATTTACCTAACCACGCAGACACTGGCGCGCGGGCGCATGGCCGGGCTCGCCTCGGTTGGCGGCATCGCGGTCGGCAACCTCATGAACGCTGCCGTAGCCTCCTTCGGGCTTGCGGCGCTGCTGGCGACCTCGTCCGCCGCGTTCGCCGTGATCAAATTCGCGGGGGCGGCATACCTTGTGTATCTCGGGCTGCGTGCGCTGAAGAGCGCTCCGGCCATCGCCGCCGCGGCACCGCCGGCGCTCGCTCCGCTGGGCCTGTTCCGGGATGCCGTGCTGGTAGCCTTTCTCAACCCGAAGACCGCGCTCTTCTTTGCGGCACTGCTGCCGCAGTTCGTGGATCCGCGGGCGGGATCGACACTGCTGCAGAATCTGACCTTCGGCAGCGTCTTCGTCGCGATCGCGTTGTGCACCGACACGCTTTACGTTTTGACGGCGGCCGGCTTGCGCAGCACCCTGCAGAGCAGATCCGGGCTGGGGCGCTACGGGCGTTACCTGAGCGCAGGCAGCTTCATCGGGCTGGGGGTGTACGCCGCGGTGTCCAGTCCCCGGGCGCGCTAGCCTCGGGATTTGCCGCCGGGACGATCCTATTCAGTCCAGCTCGCCGAACAGGTCTGCCTCCGATAGCGCAGGACCGGCGCCCACGGCATCGGCCACGAAACGCCCCTGCGCGTCGAGCTCGGCGAAGATGCCGCCGAGGCGGACAAGCTCCTCGTAGCGACCTTGCTCCACCAAGCGGCCATCCTTCAGCACCAGGATCATGTCCGCGGAGCGGACCGTCGAGAGCCGGTGGGCGATGACGAAAGTGGTGCGGCCTTTCACCAGATTGCTCAGAGCCCTCTGCACGCGCGCCTCGGTCGTATTATCGAGCGCGCTCGTCGCCTCATCGAGTATGAGAATCGGGGCGTTCTTCAGCATGGCGCGGGCGATCGACAGGCGCTGGCGCTCGCCGCCCGAGAGCGACTTGCCGTGCTCTGCCACCAGTGAGGCGTAGCCGGCGGGCTTCAGTGCCACGAACTGATGTGCTTCGGCTGCGAGCGCGGCCGCCTCAAGCTCGGCGTCGCTCGCATCGGGCTTGCCAATGCGCAGGTTCTCGGCGATGGAGCGGTAGAGAAGCCCCGGATTCTGGAACACGACCGCGATATTCGTGCGCAGCGAGCTCAGGCTGACACTGCGGATATCGGTGCCGTCGATGAGAATGCGACCGGCGGACGGATCGTAAGCGCGGTAGAGCAGGGACAGGGCGGTCGTTTTGCCGGCGCCGGTAGGGCCCACGATCGCGACCGTACTGCCGGGCGCTACAGTGAAGGAGAGGTTCCTCAGTACCGGGCGGGCGGCCTCGTAGCCGAAGGAGACGTCCTCAAAGGAGACTTTACCCTTCACATCGCGCAGCTCCAGCGCGCCAGGCTGATCCTGGAGCGCGCTCTTGACGTCCAGGACCTCGAAGAAGTTCGCGAGCGCCGGCGCCTGAAAGAACAGCTCCGAGACGAAACCTGCGAGCTGCTCCATGCGTCCTATCATCATCATGGCAAAGCCGACGAAGCTGACTATGGCGCCGACGCTGATCTCGCCTTTGCCGTGCAGCTGCACGCCCAGAGCGAACAGCCCGAGCACGGTGAGAGTGCTGGCGGCGCGGTTCGCGACCGATACCCACGCCCAGCCGCGCAGCACGGGATATTGGGCCGTGAGCACTTGACCGACCAGCTGACGCAGCGCCGCGACCTCGGCAAGGATCCGCGAGAAACTCTGGACCACCATGACGTTGCCGAATACGTCGCCGGTGCGTTCGGCAATTTCCTGATTTAACTGCTCGACTTCGCGCTGCGACTTGGCAGTGTGGCGCACGATGATGGTGTTAAGCAGAACGAAGCTGAACATGAGCACGATCATGAGCAGCGCGAGCTTCCAGTTGATCTGCAGTGCGAACGGGATCATCACCAGGATGGCGATCAGAGTGCTCAGGTGGCTCCGAAAGAACGCCAACCACACCACGAACAGATTGCCGCTGCCGGCGTGCAAGGTGTGCAACAGGCGGCCGGTATGTTGCTGGTCGTGAAACGCCAGCGGCAGTGCCAGGGCGTGTTCGAAGAAATCAACGATGGCGGCCAGTTGCCGGCGGTGCGCGAGGCGGTCTGAATACAAGGCAACGAGCACGTTCGCGGCCACTCCGAAGAAGCCCACGCCGGTCCACCAGGCAATGTAGGACCATGCCGTGCGCGAGGTGTGCCCGGCCAGCGCGTCCACGACGCGGCCGAAGAGCCAAGGCTCGAGCAGAAACACAGCCGCCAGAGCGACGTTTGCTACTGCTAGTGCGGTGGCCAGCCAGCGTTCCGGCCCGAGGAGGGCGAGCACGCGCAGGTAGAGGCGCAGAAGCGACATGTGAGCTCTTTATTGAACGAGTGGCCGGCGCGCCAGTTCCGCCGGGATATCGCCATGAGGTTGCCAGAGTCTTGCGTCGAGGCGGATGAGATTCGCACACAGTACAGACCCGCTCGCTCCCGCCGTGACGTGGCTCGGGGACTAACCGGTGCGCATAAAGTGCTTGAGCGCGCGCGCATCGCGCTCGAGCACACGCAGGCAATATGGCGCTCGAGAAGCGACAGTAAAGGCAGGATGCCTGTTCGGGAAGGGCGGTCCCTAGCGGTGAGCGGTATGACGCACGGCGTTTCGCACCGGCCAGCGACAGAAAGCGTCTGCAGGGTACCGTGGCCAGCGGGCATCATCCCCCGTCGACTCCCACGGGCTATGAGAGCCCTGGATCCCGTCGGTATCGCGGCCACCCCTTGACCGCCGACGGCCCGTGGATATGATTAGCACTATCTGGCGAAGAGTGCTAAGCGCACGTTTAAAAGGCTTATAAATCAGCTTGATACAAGGTAGGGGATCATTGTAATCCCGCCATTTTTCTTAATGTAGTCGTGTCATTAACTCATCGAATTGTGGAGGACAGTACGATGAAAACACGTCGACACCGAAATGACTCTGCTCATCGGCTCGCTGAGCTGCGCTGGCGGGGTTGCGTGTTGCTGGCGATGTTCGCGATCGTGCACACGATTGATCCGCCTGCGCACGCGGTGAGCATCCACCCGGCCGGCGTGATCGCGGGCAGGGACAAGCCAATCGCACGAGACAATCTGACTTCGGCCCATTGGGCGCGCGGATCAGATCCGTCTAACCTTACCCCGAATCTGTTCAGCCGCGCGGGACCATTCGCTGCGACGCCCGGCGCATCTGCGGCGGTGAGCGATGCGAAGGCAGGAGACGTACCGATCCAGACACCCTGAAACCAATGGAGGTAACCATGATGTCGACCGCAGGCAATGTGGTGCCCTTCTCGCCGGCACCCGTCAAGCCGCTCTCACGCGGCCTTTCCAAGCTCGTCTCAGTTCCCGGCTTGAGTCCACAAGCCATACAGGGGCTCGCAGCGCAGTATCCCGGGATACTCACGGCTGACATGCGCTCTCTGCTTGGCACGACCTGTGGCCTAACGGCCGCGGAATTCGGAGCCATTGACTTTACGAGCCGCTGGCACCCCAGGGAGCCCATCGGCGTGTTTCATCCCTGTCTTACCTTGGCGATTGACGATGAGGGTCGTCGTTGGATTGCCGAGACATCGCGCGCTCACGGACTACCCGGGCCCGTTTGGTGCGTGTTGCCGGATCCTGCGGTTACCCTTTACGTGTGCGACGATCTGAAGGTCTTCTCAGGCCAGCTAAAGAGCGCGACGGAGCGCGGACAGCTTCATAAGTGGCTTCGCGGGCTGCAGCGCGACGCGCGCGCGATTTGGGCGCAGCGCGAGACGTTGGCTCAAGTGTCATACGAAGTATGTCGCGAGGATCGCGGAGTGTGCAGCTGGCTGGCCGAGTTGCCATTCGACGTGCACATATATGACGTGCGGTCCCCGTCGGCACTGCGCGGCTGGCCATATGGGCTTGCGGGTCCTGAGGGACGTCTATATCGGTGTGGGCGACTGCCGGTCTTTGCGGTCTCGACCGCTCCGTCCGTGAGTCGTTGGACCCAGCACATGCGGCGGATCGCCGCAACGGCCGAGCTGCCGTCGCCAGCCGCGGCGCACGGCTTGGCCGCCTGACGCAAGCGGGAGACAGCGGACCGGTTCCGCCAGCACATGAAGCTTGAACCGTGCAGTGGAGGCGAATTTGATCGCGTGGAGCGGCGCCGCTGACCCGACTTGAAACTACCGGAGCAAAACCCAGTTTTCGCACTTAGCAAGGTCAACCAATCGGGAGGTATGGACCATGTTCGAAAGTCTGTTCACCAGTTTCGGTCCGGAGGGCTTTTTTGACGAATTCCGGCGCCTGGAGAACCAATTCGACCAACTCTTCAGTCAGCCCTCATCGACGGCGGAGATTCGAGCCATGCAGCGCGGGACTTTTCCGCCGCTCAATATCGGAGCGACGCCCGAGTGCGTGAATGTGTACGTTTTCGCTGCGGGACTGGATCCGAAGAGCGTGGACCTGGCGATCCAGCAAAACCTGCTCAGTATCTCCGGAACCCGGACGGTGGAGGTTAACGAGGACGCCGACTACTACCGCCGCGAACGCTTCAATGGCAACTTCCGCCGTGTCATTAGCCTGCCGGATGACGTTGACCCGGAGCGGGTAGACGCGAAGTACCGCGATGGAGTGCTGCAGATCACAATCCAGCGCCGCGACTCGGCCCGGCCACGGCAGATCACCGTGAATTGATCGAGGAGGAAAATAACATGACACCACTTCAAGACGTCACGACTGGGCGGTCGAGCACCGTCGAGCAGGAGTCTCGGCCGTCCTCCGTAGCGACCGAACAGCAATCATCATCGGCAAAGGAAAGAGATGTGCCGATGCTGCCGCGGGTCGACATCTTCGAGGACGCGCACCAGATTACGGTCCAGGCGGAGATGCCGGGTGTATCCAAAGAAGGACTGAACATTCAGGCCGACCGCAACAGCTTGCTTCTTGAAGGTCGAATCGGGCTCGACATGCCCGCAGGCATGTCCGCGCTGTATGCCGATCTTCAGACCACCCATTACCGACGGACCTTTGTACTCAGTGGAGAACTTGACAGCGAGCGCATTGCAGCAACTTTCAAAGACGGCTTGCTCACGGTGCGTATCCCGAAGCGGGTCGAGTTCCGCACGCGAACAATCAAGGTCGAAGTGCCTTGAAGAAGGCTCCGGCCTGTCGCTCTAGCGATCGGCCGGAGCCCGTTTACGCAGCAAGCCAAACGAGGCAGCGCTGCGGCCGATCGCGTGATGCAAAAGCGCCGCACGTCCCGGCATAGCAGCGATCTTCAACGACTGGACACTTGATCGCGGCTTGCAGTGCGAGTGAGGGCAGCAAGTTGGTGGCGGGGGCGGATAAGAATTCGAAGTCGCGACAGTACTGAGCCTGGTCTGGCTGGATGCTTTCGTATATTACATAATATACATTATGCGAAGTAGCATATTGAAGCCCGAGGTGCATCGGGCGGGCTAATTTCGCTTCTTCTCCTAGCCCCGCGCGATGTTCACCGGGGCTGTGCCCAGTAAACGTTTCGGTGGGGTCCGACGTCACGGCGTTGAGCCTCTTTCAGGTAAAGGGATTCCTCACGCGCACGCCAGTTGGCGCGTAATGGGCAACATTGCGTGAAATGACTTCAAGATCGTGAATTAACGCTGTCGCGGCGATCTGTTTGTCGAGTGGATTCTCGGGATTCGGGACGCGAAGACGGCCCCAGATGTGTGCGGTCTCCTCGTCAAGGGGAAGAATTCGATCGGCGTACGCGGACGTCACTCGTAGTAGCCATCGCTCCAGCCTCTGCGCCTGAGACTTATCGCCCCGATGGCGAATTCTCTCGACCCCTTGTCGGAGCTCGCCGATCGTTACGGCCGAAAGGTAGAGTTCGGCGCCCTCCCGACTTGCTTGGGAGAAGAATGCACGAACGCCCGCGTTGCCCTGGTCTCCCTTCCGGGCCTCGCTGATCACGTCGGTGTCGACCAAGTACACGTCAGCGCCGGCGGTCGGCTTGCTCGCGGGCGAAATCCGCATCCGCGCCCACGTTCGGCATGCTAGCGAGCACGTCAGCCAGCGGTTTCCGCTGGGGACCCTTTAGAGCGGCTTTGAGGATCTCACGGTGTTCCTGCTCGGCACTGCGGTTGCGCTTGGCGGCTCGCTGTTTGAGCGCGCGAACCAGGTCATCTGGCAGGTTTCGGACCATCAGCTGCGCCATGGTGGCTACCTCGATTTGCTACGGTGCTAGCAATGCTAGCACCGATTTCCACGCCGTTGCAAGCATTGAAAGCACTGCGGGCGCTGCGATGGCCATTACGGTACGCTGAGCACATTACGGCGATACAACAGCAGCGGCGCTAATCTCGCAGCTATGGGAACCAAGCAACTCATCAGGCGGCCGCCTTGCGTGCCGTCTGAGGCTCATGCTGTGCGCAGCGTTCGTTCGCTAATAGCGGCTGTCGTGTTTGTCATCGCTTCGGTGTGCGCCGGGTGCAGCGGCTTATCAAGCTACTGCGGTAGCGCCGCCTAATGCCAGGTTCCGTTGGGTGCCGAGCGGGGAGAATCGAGTAGTCGAATTTACATCGTTCCTTGGACCCGACTGTCAGGTTTTGCACTACCCTCAAATCAGCGTTATCAAAGCGCCGAGGCATGGCCAAGTCTCCATGACGCAGGGCGAGAATTACCCGAACTTCGCGTCAGCAGACGCGCACTTTAACTGCGATCGCAAGCTCGTGGGCGGAACGGAGATACGCTACCAGTCCAGGGCGGGCTTCCATGGCACAAATTCGTTCACGGTTTCGTCGCCGGATAGTGCCGAATCCGCATCGTTCGTAATTGGTTCGCTGAAAATAGTCAGATTGGCTTGAGGCCGAGCCTCGGGACTCTTGGACGGATACAGCGGGTCGCGTGCTCCCAGCCGTGCCCGGCACAGCGACAGACGCGACGATGCACCTTTTACTCTACCGGCGTGAACACCACCGGAGCGCGCCCCATCTCGCTGATATCGCCGATCATCAGGATCACATCGTGAGGAATCCACAGATCCATCGGTGGTGCGCCTTCCTCGAGATTGATCGTCAACTTCGCGTAGATGCTGTGGCTCAGGTCGATGCGCACACACGCGAGGACGAGGCGCACGTCACTTGGCGCGTTGCCGGACGGCGGCTTCTTGGCGAATGAACGGAACTCGCTGGCGACCTGTGTTGACAGATCAGGCCGCAAACGGACGAAGTAACTGTTTTTCGGAATTGCCATCGCAGCAGTGTACTCGCTTTGTGCGGGCGCTCCGTGAGTATGCGAGCTAGCAGCGCATTCGATGAGTCATCTGCTGCGGCCGAGAAGATGAGGCAAGCTTCTGGGCGCACCAGTCGTTGCCGCTACGCGGCCAAGGCGGGTTACTGCAGCGTGAGGTCGTCGGAGATCAGGACGGTGGCCCCACCGTTGGCGGGGTCCGGTCCGCTCAGGTACTCAATGAAGTGCGACGTGGCCGGATCGCTGTCGTCGAAGTAACCAAGACCACTGAAAGCGATTCCGGCGGTGCTCGAGCTGCAGTTAGTGATCTCAAACGACACCGCATACATGTTGTGCATGGCGTCAATGATCGCGTAGGTGCCATTTATCACGCAGCCACTGGCCTGCTGTTCGAAAAACGTTCCGTCAGCGTTGACGGTTAAGGTGTTGCCCGCGTCGGTCCAGTTACCGACCAACCTGGCAAGGCTGGATGCTTCGTTGTAGAGCGGGTTTAGCGTGGCACCGAGCGTGGGTATAAGCGCCCCGCCCAGATCGAAGGAAAGATTCAGTTCAGTGCCCAAAAGGTAGCCGCTGAGCGTGTAGGGCACATAACCGCCCTGGCCATTGGGTGCCATACAGTTGTTCATCAGCTCAGCCAGGCCGCTGCCCTTGAACATGCTGCCATCGACTGTATACGTGCCGCCGGTGAGGTCGGCGCAGCCAAACTCGTCCGTAGTCGCGTTGGCGTAGTATTTTCCGTTGGCGATCAACGCGACCTCGCTGACCTGATTGCCGTTGATCATGTCAACGACGTTCCAGATGCCGGCCGGGCTTACCGGAGCTCCCGTCGGTGGTGGAGGCGACGAGCCCCCTCCCCCTCCTCCTGATGATCCGCCGGAACCGGATGAGCCGCCGCCGTGAGTCGCGGATTGGGGAGCGGCCGACCCGCTTGACGAAGCGGTCTCGCTGCCGAAGCTGCAACCGGCCAGCACTACTACCGAAACTGCCAGGAGGGCTCTCACGTGCTTCCCCTTCTTTCCCTGGCGCAGAGGGTAATTAGCCGCGGTATTCTGTTTAGCTCCATTGGTCATAAGCGCGCGGTGCATCGCGCGAACTCTGACCTCGGTCACAATTTTGCGGCAGCACGGGGGAGCTGACGGGCGCGCGCGCTGGACCTGAGCCCGTTGCCGATGGCGCGCTCAGGGCGTACGGAGGCTTTCGAAGCAGTTGTCTGTGGCGCCGAGTGCGCTAGCGTGCGGCGACGTCGCTCGCGTAGTGAACTTCGACGAGCGCCTTATCGCACAGAAATTTCGGGTCCTGCGGCACGGGGAAAGTGGTGAAGCCGTGCAGGTAGCGCAGTGGTTGCGTGCGGACGTGATAGCTCGCGGCAATTCGTGCCGCGGTGTCCTCGGCGGAGCGATCGTCGCGCACGATGACCCAGCCCTCCTGAGTGTCGCGGGACACGGTGCCAACCACCCGGGCGGGATTTCGGCACATCGCGGCACGGTGCGAGGCACAGCCCGCTTGCACCACGGTCAGTCCGATCACTGCCACTATTCGCACGATGTCGATACGCCGCATGAGCCGAAGTCCCGGACAGCCAATCACGCACTTATCTTGCGTGCGGATGCGCAGGACGTCGCGGGTAACGCGCTGTTATGTGGCGACAGTCACACTCCGAAGGCAAGTGCTCATTGCCGCAGTGCCAGCCGCAGGCCGTGCGCCGCTCCTTGGGCCCTCATCCTCGGATTGCCGCGGCGCCCGCCTGTCCCCTGCCCGGCGCGGCTTCTGATCGGACGCACGGGAGGCTAAAGTCAGCCTCAGAAAGGCGGCGTCCTGCCCGCCAGACGGCCCAGACCAATCAATAAGGAGCGCGCGAGCATGAGCCAGGTTGTTTGTCCCCATGATGCTTCCCTCTCACGTCGCAGCATGCTTGCGGCCGTCCTTGGTCTTGTTCCGCTGGCACTGGCAGGGCGGGTCGCGCTGGCGCAGGCGGCAGAAACCGTGGCTTTCACCAAGGAGCAACGCGACAGCATGACCCCCGATGAGGTCATAGCGATGCTCATGCGCGGCAATGAGCGCTTTCGGGCCGGAAAGATGCACCCGCACAACTATCTGGCGCAGAAGCAGCAGACCGCGGGCGGACAATATCCCGCTGCGGCGATTCTGAGCTGCATTGACTCGCGTGCCCCGGCCGAGATCCTCCTCGATACGCGCATTGGCGACACCTTCAACACCCGAATCGCCGGCAACGTGGCTAACGACGATGTGCTCGGCAGCCTGGAGTTCGCCTGCGCAGCCGCCGGCGCGAAGGTGATTCTGGTGATGGGCCACACCGCGTGCGGAGCCGTCAAAGGAGCGATTGATAAGGTCGAGCTCGGCCATCTGACGGGTCTGCTCGAAAAGATCCGTCCTGCCGTGGCCGCGACCAGTTATAGCGGCGACCGCAGTGGCAAGAATGCCGAGTTCGTGGATCTGGTGGCGGCCACGCACGTGCGGCAAACCGTCCAGGCCATACACCGGCAGAGCACGGTGCTGGCGGGCCTCGCCGATGCCGACAAGATCAAGATCGTGGGCTCGATGTATCGGCTCAAGGGGGGCCGCGTGGAGCTTCTGAGCTGAGGGACGCGACGGGCGCTGCACTTGCTTCAGGGCGTTGCCTGGGGAATGGAGTCGCGGAGGCGATCGCCTCAGCAGGCTGTTGCGTCGTACCGGTGACCCCTGGTGTGTTTTTGCCGCGGCGCACTAGTCCAGTTTCCGTTCTGCCCCGCCGCCGCTGCGGTGGGCGCTACAGCGCCTCCGCAATCGGGCGTATCATCAGGGACGTTCACGTTGCGTGTGTCCGAACAGGTTTTGGGGGGCGCAACTATGGCAATCAACGAAGAACGTCTGAATGCCTTTCTCGGCAAGGCCGTGGGCGATCTGGGTGCCGCAATCAGCGCGGTTCTGATTTCTCTCGGCGATGAGCTCGGGCTGTACCGCGAGCTCGCAAAAAGTCCCATGACCTCCGCGGAGCTGGCGCAGCGTACCCAGACCAACGAACGCTACGTGCGCGAATGGCTCGCCAATCAGGCTGCGGGCGGTTACGTCGAGTACGATCGCACCGCCGGGAAGTATTTCCTCACCGAGGAACAGGCGCTGTGCCTGGCCAACCCGAACGGTCCGGTCGATCTGCCCGGCGCTTATTCCATTGTGGAGGACCTGTTCCACGTCAAGAGCCGCGCGCGTGAGAATTTTCGCAGCGGTGCGGGCATGGAATGGGGTGAACACCATCCGTGTCTGTTTCACGGCACGGAGCGCTTCTTCCGCGCCGGCTACAACGCCAATCTCCTCTCCTCCTGGCTGCCTTCCCTTTCAGGGGTCGTGGATAAGCTGACCCGCGGCGCGCGCGCGGCGGATGTCGGCTGCGGTCATGGCGCAAGCACGATCCTGATGGCCAAGGCGTTTCCGCAATCGGAGTTTCTTGGCGTCGACTACCACGAGCCGTCCGTTCAAATGGCACGCCAGCGCGCTGCCGAAGCCGGGGTGCGTAACGTCAAGTTTGAAACGGCGGATGCGAGCTCCTACCCGCAG
The DNA here is from genome assembly GCA_963825385.1 of uncultured Pseudomonadota bacterium. Lineage (GTDB taxonomy): Bacteria > Pseudomonadota > Gammaproteobacteria > Steroidobacterales > Steroidobacteraceae > 13-2-20CM-66-19. The sequence goes on from CAWGSX010000002.1 coordinate 667,659, forward strand.
CGGGATCTGGATCTCATAGCATTCTTTGATTGCCTGCACGACATGGCGGACCCGGTCGGGGCCGCGCGTCATGCGCATGATGCGCTCAGGCCCGACGGCAGCTGCATGATCGTTGAGCCGATGGCGGGGGATGTGGTCGAGGACAACTTCAATCCCGTCGGGCGCGTCTATTACGGCGCCTCGTCCCTGATCTGTGTGCCCGTCTCGCTGGCGCGGCGCGGGCCGGCCCTGGGCGCTCAGGCTGGCGAGCGGCGCCTGCGCGAGGTGCTGGTAAAGGGCGGCGGATTCCGGGAGCTGCGCAGGGCGACACAGACTCCGTTCAACATCGTGCTCGAGGCACGTCCGTAAAGCTGGCAGCGTAAGCCCGAGTAGGTCCGCGAACGCTCAACTCGCGAGCGCGGCATCCGCTTCCGCAGACTGCGGTACCGAGCAGGTCACGAGCGTGCCGCCGTCGGCCAGTGAGCGAACGGACAGCTGTCCGCCGATGGCGCTGGAGCGGTAGCGCATGGTGTTAGTTCCGAACCCGGAGCCGCTCGCATCCTCGGGGCGGATGCCCCGGCCGTCATCGACGACCTCCAGCACGACCTTGCGCGGCTGCACCTCGAGACGAATGTCGATGTGCGCGGCACCCGCGTGCTTGAGCGCGTTCTGCACGGCCTCCTGCGCGATGCGGTACAGGTGCGTGCGCGCCTCGAGGCTCAGGCGGATTTCCGCCTCGAGTTGCAGTTGCACCTCGACGGCTGTGTCATTGACCGTGCTCGACCTGGCCAGGTGAATGAGCGCGGCCCCGAGATCGCCGCGTGAGCGCGTCAGTGGCGACAGGCCGTTCGCGATGTCGCGCGCGCTGCGCGTCGCGGAGGAGATCCGCTCGCCCAGCTGTACCAGGTCCTCGAGGGTTGGCAACTTCCCCTCTTCCACCTGCATGGACACCTCGCCGGTGAGGATGGAAGCGACGGTCAGGTCCTGAGCGAGGCCATCGTGCAGATCCTGACCGAGGCGGCGTTGCTCGCTGGAGACCGCGTTGACCAGTGCGCCTTCGAGCGCCTTGCGCTCCGAAACATCGAATGCGAACACGAGCCACGCCGGCTGACCCTCGTAATCGATGAGACGCGCCCACGCCTCGACGTCGAGGTCCCTGCCGTCGCAGGTCCGATGCCGGACAGCCAGCGGTTGCGCAGCGTCCGGCGTCAGCATCGTGGCGAGAGTCAGTTCCTCAGTTCGCGGGGCGAGCAGCTCGATGGTCGACTCGAGGAATTGCGCGCGGCTGTAACCGTATTGGCGCTGGGCAGCGGCGTTTACCATCAGAAAGCGCTGCGTTGCACGGTCGTGCACCCACAGGGGCTGCGGGCAGGTCTCGAAAACCTGTACATAGCGCCGCTCGAGGCGGCGTTGCGCGGCGATAAGCCAGGTCAGCAGCAGGGGCGGAAGGCTTACGGCGGTAAGGTAGGTCCACAGTCCGACGATGCCCCGCAGCCGGTCTATACCTTGAAAGATCCCGATGTCCAGGGCGAGACAGCACATCGCCGTCGCAGAAAGCAGCAGGCCGGCGGCGCTGCCCGGAACCAGTCCGAAGCGCAGTACGACTATGACCACCATCAGCGTCGAGGCCAGCTGTATCGGCGGACGCGCGACCTCTGCAGGAGACACCAGCGGCGGAACGACAACCATGGCGGCAACCAGCCCCACCAGCACCAATGCGCAGGCGAGCGCGGACAGCGGTTGCTCGCTCAATGGCTCCAGGCTTTTGCGGCGCAGCGCCACCAGGAAGGGCCCGAGCAGCAGCACACCCAGAACGTCGTTAAGCCACCAGCGGACGAAGTCGATGAAGGTCCAGGGTGTATTGTCGATCGGATCGATGGCGTAGAAGGTGGAATACACCGCAACGCCGACGGCCGCCGGGATCGCCATCCCGATGAGTGCCGCTGCAGTGAATACCGGCATATCCCGGCTGCGCTCGAAGCGCAGGTCGAAACGCCAGCGCCGCAGGAGCCATAGCGACAACAGCACCCCGGCGGGCAGGCCCACGCCGGCAATGAGCGCCGGTAGCGGGGCGCGCCGGTAGAGCACGTCGATCACCACCTCGGCGCAGTACACCGGCAGAATCTGCAGTGTGCCCCAGCGTGCGACGGCTGCCAGAGCGATACCGCTGCCGAGCATCCAGATGGCAACCCGGCCGGCCCAGTTGGGCGGTGCGACGCCAATCATGCCTACTGCCAGGATGGTCGCGAACACCAGCGTCGCGCGGGCAAAAGCGATCAGTGCGCTCACCCCCAAAGAGCGGCGCTCGCGGCTCGAATCTGTCTGCGCACTAACCGACATGAACTGGCTGCCCTGCCCGGTCGCTGACTGCATGGGGCCCTGTTGCGCCCATTATGGACTCGTGGCGATCCATCCCCATCCTGCAGGAGAGATAGTGAGACGCAGCTGCAATCAATTGATCGAATAGCGGGCGTAGTGCCAGAACTCGACGCCAAAGAGCACGATTACGCCCCCGTAGTGGACCCAGCGCGCGTGTACACAGGCCAGGGTGACGGGGATCAGGACCAGGAGCGTCCACTGCGTACCGATCATGGCGAGGATTGGATTGGGGAGGTGCCGGGGGGGGCCGACAAAAAGAACGCGCCCAGTGCCACATAGACCACCTCAAAGACGGTGACCAGCAGCCAGAAGTAGCGGCGGTTGCCCGCGTAGAAGGCCCGCAGGTCGACGTCCCCTGCCGCCTCATCCGGGAGGCTGGAGGCGGCGATGAGGAACAACACGAAGAAGGCCCCGACCAGTGCCAGGTAGAGCAGGAAGTGGCGCACCGAGGTCGCGTTACGGATGCCCCACAGGTCCAACCACATCCCCACCGTCATCACCAGCGCCGAACAGCGCGGCGAGGAGCGTCAGTGGATTCCACGGACGTGGTCCGCATTGGCACCAGCCGATCGAAGCTGGTCGCGACATCGGCAACCAACAGGCCAATCAGGACCGAGAACAGCCCGAGGGCAAATTCAAAGGCGCGGATTTCCGGAGTCACCCCCAGATGATGGCACAGGTTACGCTGCGCGCCGAGGGCTCAGCTCTAACACTGAGAGCGCCGCGACGCTAACGGTCGCCGCGCACGGTGCTGCCCTTACAGCACGCTGCTGTTGCCCGGTAAATCCTGGTCAGGGTCGGTGATCGCCTTCGGCGGGGTCATGCCTACGCAGGAGGCGCTGACCATGTCTCCCTCGCTCGCGAACGGCGTGGCGATCTGCAGCGCCTTGGGGATCGCCTCCTTGCACGCGCTTTCGTCCTTGAACAGATACGAATCCACGTACGTCACCTCGAGGGTCTTCGGTGCGTAGTAATACAGGTGCATGACCGCCGTGTTGCCGAGCGTGCAGGGTTCCTTCATCTCATCCGCCCACGCGCTCACGGACAAGGCGGCTAGCAGCACGAGAGAAATGCCGGATCTCATGACTACCTCACTTGCCGCCGGTGCGACGGCGGCGTTGTCTGGGCCACTGCTCGAGCGAGTAAAGTTTGCGCGCGCGCGCGGATGAAGCGGAAACGGTGGCGTGCGCCCGGTGACGCCTCCGGTAGCATCCTGACCAAGCTGATGGCCGACGCGATGAACCAGTCAACGTCATCGAAGGCGGGTTCGGCACCGGGGACACCGCGCTCGCCATCGGCGGGCCGGTCGACGCCCAGGTCCGCTCCATCGCGGCGGACGATGCGGCCATTCAGCTCGCGTACGCCCTCCAAGGTGATCATCGTGCCCGGCTACGGCCTGGCCGCGGCGCAGGCCCAGCACGGCGTGGCCGAGCTGGCCAAGGTCCTGGAGGATCGCGGCTGGTCGAGGTCAGCTACGCC